>CAWGOK010000029.1:0-182594 GCA_963824005.1 uncultured beta proteobacterium | reverse complement strand
AGTAGATGCTCGACTTCTGCGGCGTCATGCGCCTTGACCTGCACGATGCGCCCGGTGATCCGTGACGATGCCGCCACTGCCGCGGGCAGCGCCTGGTCGGTCTTGAAGCGCAGCATCGTGCTGGCCGTGCCCGCCAGCAGATTGGCGGTGCGGTCGAGCGCGACCACCCTGCCCTGCTTGAGCATGGCGATGCGCCCGCACAGGGCTTCGGCTTCCTCCAGATAGTGCGTGGTCAGCAGCACGGTGTGGCCCTGCTTGTTGAGCCGGGCGATGAACTGCCACAGCGTCTGCCGCAGTTCGACATCGACACCGGCTGTCGGCTCGTCGAGCACGATCACCGGCGGGCGGTGCACCAGCGCCTGCGCCACCAGCACGCGGCGCTTCATGCCTCCCGACAGTTGCCGCATGTTGGCCCCGGCCTTGTCGGCCAGTCCCAGGTTGTCGAGCAACTCGTCGATCCAGGCGTCGTTGTGATGCAGGCCAAAGTAGCCGCTCTGGATGCGCAGCGTCTCGCGCACACTGAAGAAGGGGTCGAACACCAGCTCCTGCGGCACGATGCCCAGCGCCATGCGCGCCGCCGCGTAGTCGGCGACCACGTCGTGGCCCATCACGATAGCCCGTCCCTCGCTGGCGCGCGTCAGCCCGGCCAGCACGCTGATCAGCGTGGTCTTGCCCGCGCCGTTGGGGCCGAGCAGGCCGAAGAACTCGCCTTGCTGGATATCGATGCTGACGCCGTCCAGCGCCCGCAGCGTGCCTCGGTCGCCGCGGTAGGTCTTCGACACGTTCTGGAACGACACGGCAGGCATGGGCGGGATTGTAGGCAGCGATGGCGCCATGCCCCGGGTTCCTCGTGATGGACCGCCACAGCGTTGGTGCTAGATTGCCGGCACGATGGCGACCAAGAAACCGCGGCGTACCGCCGAGCGCATCCTCGAAGTCACGCTCGAGCTGTTCAACCGCTTCGGCGAGCCGAACGTCAGCACCACGCTGATCTCGGCCGAGTTGAACATCAGCCCGGGCAACCTGTACTACCACTACCCGGCCAAGGACGAGCTGATCAACTCGCTCTTCGACCGCTACGAGAAGGCGCTGAACGAGTTGCTGCAGGCCGCCGAGGGCGTGCGCAACATCGAGGACGCATGGCTGTTCTTCCACATGCTCTTCGAGCTGATCTGGCAGTACCGTTTCCTGTACCGCGACCTGAACGACCTGCTGTCGAAGAACCGTCGGCTGGAAACGCACTTCCAGTTCGTGCTGAAGAACAAGTCCCGCGCGGTGCAGTCGGTGCTTGGCGCCCTGGCCGCCGAAAGCGCGATGCGGATCGACCCACGCCAGGCTGAACCGGCGGCCAACGCCATGGTCGTCGTGCTGACCTACTGGCTCAGCTACGAGTACGTGCGCGACCCACGCAAGGCGCTCGAACCCGAGAACGCCGGTGCGGCATTGGCCCGTGGTGCCTACCACGTGCTGTGCCTGTTGATGCCCTACCTGGAGCCGGCCTCGCAGGAGCATCTGCACACCCTGGTCGGCGACTACCTGAGCAAGCCCTGAAGCACACGAGTGCCGGGCCGGACGGCTGAAGCGGCCGCCTACGCGGCCCAGGGCAACATCAGCGTGACCCACATCAGCTGCTCGAACTCGGGCGCGAAGCGGTCGATGATGTGCTGCGGATCGGGGCACAGCGCCTCGTCGGTGATGAGCGCGAACTGCACCTCGCCGCCATACGAGTAGATGCTGACGCCGACGCCAATGTCACCCGACTGCGGCACCCAGAAAATGCTGCGCTTGAGGGTCGAGCCGCAGAACTTCAGCAGCTTCGTCGGGCCGGGCACATTGGTCATGACCGCGGTGGCCTTCTTCGCGAACAGGCCGAGCAATGCGTCCTGCGCCGGCTTGTTCAACAACCCCGCCACGGCCAACACGCCGAAGGCCAGCATCGGCTGGTAACTGCCCTTGAGCTCGTTCATGTTCGCGCGCACGTGGTACACGCGCTCGATCGGGTTGCGCGCGCCGATCGGCAGCACCAACGGCGCCAGGCCGAAGCGGTTGCCGAGCTTGTAGGCCTCGTCCAGCGGGCGCAGGTTCACCGGCACCATCGCGCGGATCGACTTGCCCTTCGGGTCCTGGCCGCGCGCTCGCAGGTAGTCGCCGATTGCGCCGGCCACGCAGGCCAGCAGTACGTCGTTGATCGAGGCCTCGAGCGCCTTGCCAACGGCCCTGACCTGGTCGAGCGGGATGGTGTGGCCCCACGCGACGACCTTGCGGCCGACCGGTTTGCCCTTCAACAGCGTCGGCGAATCGTTGTCCATCAGTGCCAGCGCGGCCACGTCGGCCGCCAGGCGCGTGCCCAGCCGGGCCAGCTGGCGCGCGCCCGACTGCGGGTGTGCGACCAGGTCCATCGACAGCGCCACGCCCTCGCCCGACAGGTCGATGGCCTTGACCGCCAACCCCGTCAGCGGCTGGAGCAGCGTGCGCGTCAGCCAGTCGGCGGCGTCGTGGCCATGTTCGTGGTCGGCGTCGAGCTCGGGCGGCGTGTCGCCACCGTCGGTCATCGACATCACCACCGAAGTCAGCGCGATGCCGTCGCCGATGCAGTGGTGCAGCCGCACGATGATCGCGCTGCCGCCGTCGAAGTGTTCGACCAGGTGGTATTGCCACAGCGGATGCGCCTTGTCCAGCGGCGTGGTCGCCAGCTCGCCGCAGCGCTGCTGCAGCGCCATCGTCTCCGTCTGGCCGCGGCGCCGGGTGAGCTTCTCGCGCACCACGTGGTGCTCGATGTCGAAGCCCTCGTCATCGACCCAATTGGCGCCGAGCGCGTCGCCCACGACCTTCTGGCGGAAACGCGGGTACTTCAGCAGGCGCTCGTCGATGCGTTCGCAAAGCGCCTCGTAGCCGATCGACGGCTCAAGCAGCCACACGCCGACGATCATCATCAGGTTGACGTCGCTGTCCATGCGTAACCAGGCGTTGTCGACGCGCGTCATGCGCTCTGCGGTTTCGGACATCGGGCGGCTCCTTGGTTGAATGCCGTGCGTGCAACCCACGATGCTGGGTAAGATCGCTGCAGTCAATGCCATTTTGACTTACAGGAGACGCACCATGGCCAGCCTAAATGCCAAGTTCGAGAAAGCCGTGACCGAGAGCAAGTCGCTGCCGGAAAAGCCGGACAACATGACGCTGCTGAAGATCTACGCGCTGTACAAGCAGGCCAGCGCCGGCGACGTCGAAGGCAAGCGCCCCGGCTTCACCGACTTGGTGGGCCGGGCCAAGTACGACGCCTGGGCCGGCGTCAAGGGCAAGTCGGCCAACCAGGCGATGCAGGAGTACATCGACCTGATCGAATCGCTGAAGTAGCCGCAGTGGCCCGCCTCAGATCTGTTCCAGGCCCATCGGCGTGGGCGAGTCCAGGTCCTCGCGCACCCAGGCGGCACCATCGAAGTCAGCGTGGGCGAAGTAGGCGCCGCGCGTGATACCGCAGCGGATGCCGGCAGCGGTGGCCGCGCGCAGGCCGTTCGGTGAATCCTCGATCGCGAAGGCGTCGCCCGGTGCCACGCACAGGCGCTGCAAGACCAGCCGGTAGGCCAGCGGGTCGGGTTTCTTCAACGGCGCGTCTTCGGCGCACACCACGGCTGCGAATCCGGTACGCCAGGCGACGCCGAACAGGCTGCTGAACAGCGCGTCGACATTGCGCGTGCTGGTGGTGGTGGCGATGGCCATGGCCACGCCCGCGCGCCCGCATTGCGCCATCAGCCGCCGTACCCCAGGGCGCGCCGCGATGTGGCCCTGCGCCACGCGCTCGGCGTAGAACGCGTTCTTGTGCCGGTGCAGTTGCCGCGCCAGCGTGTCGCGCGCTTCGGGCGTGTGCGGCGCGTCCTCGCGGCCGTCCATGAAGCTCAGCAGGCGCTCGCGCCCGCCGGTCACGTGCAGCAGCGCGCCATAACGCGGCACATCCCAATGCCAGGCCAGCCCGGCGGCCGCGAAAGCCTGGTTGAAGGCGACGCGGTGGCCGTCGCGTTCGGTCTCGGCCACCGTGCCGTCCACGTCCCAGATCAGCGCGCGCAGCATCGGAGCGCCACCTGCAAGAACCCCGCGACGGTAGGTGTCAGCCGGCCGGCGCCAGGCAGCGACGCACTTCGGCGGCCACGCGTTCGGCGCCGATGTCGAAGTGCCGGTACAGGTCGCCTGCGGGCGCGGATTCGCCGAAACTGGCGATACCGACCACGCCTCCCTCGCGCCCGACGTACTTGCGCCAGAAGTCAGGCTGCGCAGCTTCCACCGCCACCGTCGGCAGTCCGCGTGGCAGCACCTGGTCCTGGTAGTCGATCGCCTGACGGTCGAAGACATTCGTGCAGGGCATCGAAACCACTCGCACCGGCAACCCCTCGGCGGCCAGCAGCGCCTGCGCCTGCAGCGCGAACTGCAGTTCGGAGCCGGTGCCGATGACGACGGCGCGCGCGGCCTGGCCCATGGGCGCGTCGGCCAGCACGTAGCCACCGCGCGCGATGCCGGCCACATGGGCCGGCGTCGCCACCACGGGCAGCACCTGGCGCGACAGGGCCAGCGCGGCCGGCCCGTCACGCCGGCGCAGGGCACTCGCCCAGGCCACCGCGGTCTCGATCGTGTCGGCCGGGCGCCAGACGTCGAGTTGCGGGATCAGACGCAGCGACGGCACGTGCTCCACCGCCTGATGCGTCGGCCCGTCCTCGCCGAGTCCGATCGAGTCGTGCGTGAAGACGTGGATCACGCGCTGCTTCATCAGCGCCGCCATGCGCACCGCGTTGCGGCTGTAGTCGCTGAAGGTCAGGAAGGTGCCGCCATAGGGGATGAAGCCGCCGTGCAGCGCCACACCGTTCATGACCGCAGCCATGCCGAATTCGCGCACGCCGTAGCTCAGGTGACGCTCGCCGCAGCCGGGGAAGTCGGTCAGGTTGGAGCCGGTCAGGTCGGCGCTGCCGCCGAACATCTCGGGCACCTTCGGCGCCAGCGCGGCGAGCACCTGCTGCGACGCCTTGCGCGAGGCCACGGCCTGCGGGTGTCTGGCCGAAGGCCTCGATCGCCGAGTGCAGGTTGGTTTCGAAGTCGGCCGGCAGCTCGCCGCGCATGCGACGCTCGAATTCGGCCGCCAGCGCCGGATGCGCGGCGCGGTACGAGGCCAGCCGCGCCGTCCACTCGGCTTCGCGCACCTTGCCCAGTTCACGCGCGTCCCACTGCGCGCGCAGGGTCTCGGGCAGCTCGAAGGCGCCGGCCGTCCAGCCGATGGCCGCGCGTGTCTTGGCGATCTCCTCGGCACCCAGCGGCTCGCCGTGCGCCTTGGCGGTGCCGGCGCGGCCGGGCGAACCCTGGCCGATCGTCGTGCGGCAGTCGATCAGCGTCGGCTTGTCGGCGCTCGCCTTGGCTAACGCGAGGGCCTGGCCCACCGCCAGCACGTCGTGGCCGTCGACCGGGCCGATCACGTTCCAGCCGTAGGCGCGAAAGCGCGCCGGCGTGTCGTCGCGGAACCAGCCGTCGACCGGGCCGTCGATGCTGATGCCGTTGTCGTCGTAGAGCGCGATCAGCTTGTTCAGTCCCCAGACGCCGGCGAGCGAGCCCACCTCGTGGCTGATGCCCTCCATCAGGCAGCCGTCACCCAGAAAGACGTAGGTGTGGTGGTCGACGATGGTGTGGCCCGGGCGGTTGAATTCCTTCGCCAACATCTGCTCGGCGAGGGCAAAACCGACTGCGTTGGCCAGGCCCTGGCCGAGCGGCCCGGTGGTCGTCTCGACGCCCGGCGTGACGTCGACTTCCGGATGCCCCGGCGTCTTGCTGTGCAGCTTGCGGAAGCGCTTGAGTTCGTCGAGCGGCAGGTCATAGCCGCTCAGGTGCAGCAGCGCATAGAGCAGCATCGAGGCATGGCCGTTGCTCAACACGAAGCGGTCGCGGTCGGCCCAGTGCGGATTGGCCGGGTTGTGGCGCAGGTGGCCGGTCCACAGCGCCACCGCCATCTCGGCCATGCCCATCGGTGCCCCAGGGTGGCCGGAATTGGCCTGCTGCACCGCGTCCATCGCCAGCGCGCGCAGCGCATTGGCCCGCGGGTCGGTGGCACCGGCGCTACCGCGAAACACCCTCTC
The DNA here is from genome assembly GCA_963824005.1 of uncultured beta proteobacterium. Classification (GTDB taxonomy): domain Bacteria; phylum Pseudomonadota; class Gammaproteobacteria; order Burkholderiales; family Burkholderiaceae_C; genus Rubrivivax. The sequence continues at coordinate 176,487 of CAWGOK010000029.1, read as the reverse complement.
GTTGGAGTTCGAGGCCATCACAGAGCCCCCTGTGCGCGCTTGCGCCGTTCCATCATGCGCCAGATGAAGGGCGTGAAGATCAGTTGCATCGCCAGCTCCATCTTGCCGCCTGGCACGACCACGGTGTTGGCCCGCGACATGAACGAATCGCCGATCATGTTGAGCAGGTAGGGGAAGTCGATGCCCTTCGGATTGGCGAAGCGGATGACGACGAAGCTCTCGTCGGCCGCCGGGATCTCGCGCGCGATGAACGGGTTGCTGGTGTCGACGCAGGGCACGCGCTGGAAGTTCACGTGCGTGTGCGCGAATTGCGGGCAGATGTAGTTCACGTAGTCGGGCATGCGGCGCAGGATGGTGTCGGTCACCGCCTCGGTGGAATAGCCGCGCTTGGACTTGTCGCGCCACAGCTTCTGGATCCACTCGAGGTTGATCACCGGCACCACGCCGATCAGCAGGTCGGGGTGGCGCGCGATGTTCACCTCGGGTGTCAGCACCGCGCCGTGCAGGCCTTCGTAGAACAGCAGGTCGGTGTCGGCCGGCACGTCTTCCCAGGGTGTGAAGGTGCCGGGATCCTGCTTGTAGGGTGCGGCTTCCTCAGGGTCGTGCAGGTACTTGCGGCGCTTGCCGCTGCCGGTTTCGCCGTAGCTGCGGAAGAGTTGCTCGAGCTCGGCGAACAAGTTGTTCTCGGGCCCGAAGTGGCTGAAGTTCTTGTTGCCGGCGCGCTCGGCCTCGGCCTGCTTGAGCTTCATCTCCTTGCGGTCGTAACGGTGGAAGCTGTCGCCTTCGATCACGGCCGCCCGTACGCCTTCGCGCCGGAAGATGTTGTCGAAGGTGCGCGTCACCGAGGTGGTGCCCGCGCCGGAGGAGCCGGTGATGGCGATGATGGGGTGGCGTTCGGACATGATGCTTTTCCTTCTCAGTCGCGGAACAGGCTGCGCTCGACGAACAGCGGGTTGATGGATTCGCGCGTGGCCGGTTCGTGGTGGTAGCGCTCGATGCGCTCGACCTCGTTCTTCGAGCCGAAGACCAGACCGATGCGCTGGTGCAGCGTGCTCGGCTTGACCCCCAGCACCGGCTGGCGGCCGGTGCTGGCGCGGCCCCCCGCCTGCTCCATCAGCATGCCGATCGGGTTCGCCTCGTACAGCAGGCGCAGGCGCCCCGGCCTGGCCGGGTCCTTGGTGTCGCGCGGGTACATGAAGACGCCACCGCGCATCAGGATGCGATGCGCCTCGGCCACCATGCTGGCAATCCAGCGCATGTTGAAGTCCTTGCCGCGCGGGCCCGTCCGGCCGGCCAGGCATTCGTCGACGTAGCGCTTGACCGGAGGCTCCCAGAAACGGCTGTTCGAGGTGTTGATCGCGAATTCCTGCGTGTCGGCCGGCACGGTGATGTTCGGGTGCGTGACCTTGAACTCGCCCAGGTTGGGGTCGAGCGTGAAGCCGACGACGCCGTTGCCCACCGTGAGCATGAGCATCGTCACCGGGCCGTAAAGCGCGTAGCCGGCCGCCACCTGCGTGGCGCCGGGCTGCAGGAAGTCGGCCTCGGTGACGTCGCGGCCGGACTCGAGCACCTCCGGCGGCGCACGCAGGATGGAGAAGATGCTGCCCACCGAGACGTTGACGTCGATGTTGGACGAACCGTCGAGCGGATCGAACACGAGCAGGTACTTGCCGCGCGCATACGACTGCGGGATCTGGTACGGGCCTTCCATCTCCTCCGAGGCCATGCCGGCCAGGTGTCCTGACCATTCGGCGGTGGCGATGAACATCTGATTGCTCACGACGTCGAGCTTCTTCTGCACCTCGCCCTGCACGTTGACGTCGCCGCCCGCAATGCCGACCGCGTCACCGAGTTCGCCGAAGGCGACCGCGCGCGCGATCGCCTTGCAGGCAATGGACACATCGAGGATCAAGGCGTTGAGCTCGCCGCTCGCCTGCGGAAAGCGGCGCCGCTGATCGATCAAGTACTGGGTCAGGGTCTGGCGTCTGGACAAGGGCATGACGAGCCTCGGAAAGTGGTTGCGGTATTCGAGAGCTGCAATCAGCGCGCGCGCTCGAGCTCGGCGCGCATTGCGTCGATGACGGTGCGGTAGTCGGGCTGGCCGAAGATCGCGCTGCCGGCGACGAAGGTGTCGGCACCGGCGTCGGCCACGCGCCGGATGTTGTCGGCCTTGATGCCGCCGTCAACTTCGAGCCGGATCTCGCGGCCCGAGCTTGCGGTTTCGGCGTCGATGCGCCTGCGCGCGGCCTCGGTCTTGCGCAACGCAGTGTCGATGAAGCTCTGGCCGCCGAAGCCCGGGTTCACGCTCATGATCAGGATCAGGTCGACCTTGTCGATCACCCAGTCGAGCACGTCCAGCGGCGTGGCCGGGTTGAACACCAGGCCGGCCTGGCAGCCCTCGGCCCGGATCAGTTGCAAGGTGCGGTCGACATGGGTGCTGGCGTCGGGGTGGAAGCTGATCAGGTCGGCCCCCGCCTTGGCAAAGGCCTGTGCGAGCGCGTCCACCGGTTGCACCATCAGGTGCACGTCCAGCGGCACCGGGCGGCCATCGGCCCGCCTGCAGTGCGGCTTGATCGCCTGTGCCACGGCCGGTCCGATGCTGAGGTTGGGCACGTAGTGGTTGTCCATCACGTCGAAGTGGATCCAGTCGGCGCCGGCGGCGATCACGCTGCGAACCTCTTCACCGAGGCGCGCGAAGTCGGCCGAAAGAATGCTGGGAGCGATGCGGTAGTTCATGTCGGTGCCTGCGTCGGAAGGGATCTCTGAAATGTCCCTGGATCTAATGTAGGCATCGCGTCATTTAAGGTAAATTCACCAATAGTTGGCTTTTGATTCAGGAACCCTGAATGAAGACTGTCACCTTCCGCCAGCTTCGAATCTTTGTCGAAGTCGCCAGGAACCTGAGCTTCATACGCGCCGCAGAAAGTCTGCACCTGACGCCACCGGCCGTGACGATGCAGATCAAGGAACTCGAATCCGCGATCGAGTTGCCGCTTTTCGACCGCCAGGGCCGCAAGGTGTCGCTGACCACCGCCGGCGAGTACTTCCTGGTCTACGCCAAGCGCCTGCTGAGCACGCTGAAGGATGCCGACGACGCGATGGCGCGCTTCCGCAAGCTGGAATCGGGCTTGCTGAACGTGGGCATGGTCGGCACCGCCAAGTACTTCCTGCCGCACCTGTTGACCCGCTTCAAGGAAGAGCACCCCGGCATCGAACTGAGGCTGCAGGTGGGCGCCAACCGCGAGCAACTGGTCGGCATGCTGCAGCAAGGCGATGTGGACCTGGCGATCATGGGCCGTCCGCCGAAGGAGATGGCCACGCGGGCAGAGCCGTTTGCGGCGCACCCGCACGTCTTCGTCGCGCCACCGGGGCACCCGATCCTGGCCATCGGCCACCCGCCGCTCGCCGCCCTCGCCAACTACCCGCTGATCGTGCGCGAGCCGGCCTCGGGCACGCGCGCGCTGATGGACCGCTTCTTCCAGGACCACCGGGTCGAGCCGCGCATCGCGATGGAAATGCCCAGCAACGAGACCATCAAGCAGGCCGTGATGGCCGGCATGGGCCTGAGCTTCCTGTCGCTGCACACGCTCGGCCTCGAACTGCGCTGCGGGCTGATCGAAATCGTGCACGTGGAAAAAAGCCCGATCGTGCGCACCTGGAACATCGTGCACATGCAATCGAAGATGCTGTCGCCCGCCGCCGAGGCGCTGCGCTATTTCATCCTCGAGCACGGCGAGGCCTACCTCGCCGAGCACGACCGGCCCTGGATGAAGGCGCTGCAGGTCACCGCGTCAACGACAGGAACAGCTCAGGCAGCCGCCGCGGCAGTTGCTCCACGCGGTCAATGACCGTCCAGCGCGTGCCGAAAATGCGGCCGACATAGTCATCGGCCTTCGCGTCGAGACTGATGCAGTGCGTGTACAGGCCCATGCACTCGAGCTCGCGCACCGCCATCGCGGCGTCGGCGCTCAGGTGCTGCGGGTCGCTGACGTCGACGTCGGCCGGCTGGCCGTCGGTGAGCACCAGCAGCAGCTTCTTGTCGGCCTGACGGCCGCTGAGCAGGTGGCCGGCGTGGCGCAAGGCCGCGCCGATGCGCGTGGAGAACGCACCCTCGGCGCCGGCCAGGCGCGCCTTCGGCGTGTCATCCCACGGTTCGGCGAAGCCCTTGATGTGCAGGTAGCGCAGCTCGTGCCGGGTGTTGGAGTGGAAGCCGGCGATCGCGAGCTGGTCGCCCAATTGGCTGATGGCCCAGGCCAGCAACGCCGCCGCGGCGCGGCTGAGCGCGAGCACGGTGTCGTCGCTGCCGGGCACCGGGTCGTTTACCGAAGCCGACAGGTCCACCAGCAGCAGCACCGCGATGTCGCGCCCGTCGGTGCGTGTGCTCATGTGGATGCGCGGGTCGGGCGTCGCGCCGGCGCGCCAGTCGGCCAGGGCACGCACCGCCACGTCGAGGTCGAGTTCGGTGCCCTCCTCCTGGTAGCGCAGCCGCGTGCGGTCCTGCGGCTTGAGCAGGTCGAGCAGGCGTTTCAGGTGCCGCGCGACGGGCGCATGGCGCGCAAGCAACGCGTCGATATCCGCCGGGTTGCCGGCGGGCTGCAGCGTGTCGTAGACGCTGACCCAGTCGGGCCGGTGGCAACGCGTGGCCTCGTCCCATTCGGGGTAGTGGCGTGGCGGCAGTCCGGCGTCTTCGACCGCAGTGCGGGCCAGACGCTCGTCGAACGACTGCTCTTCGTCGCCGGCTTCGATGAAGGTCCACAAGTGGCGGTTGTCGTCGCGGTAGTCCACCAAGGTGTCGTCGAAGCGCAGCTTGGCCCCTTGGTCGCTCTGGCGACGCGTGCGCGCGGCCCATTCGAGTGCCAGCGCGGCCATCTGCTTCGTACCGGACTCGTCGTCGTGCAGCGCGGCCAGGAAGCGCGCGTGAAACTCGAGCAACGCGGGGTCGCGGTACGGATGTGCCGGGTCGAGCAGCGAACGCGACAGGCACGCCAGGCGGTGCCGCAGGCACGATTCGCGCACGTCGTCGCAGGCGTCCTCGGCCGGCGCCGGGTGCAGCGCCAGCAACACACGGCGCAGGCCGGGATAGCGCCGCAGCACCAGGTGGTCGATGCGGCTGTCCTCGAAGCACTCGACCGCCAGGCGCTGCAGTGGGCTCAGGTTGTCGGCCACCTGCGGCCGGCTCCAGAGCCGGTGACCGGCCAGGTGCGCAAGGATCGCGCGGTAGCGCTCGAGTCCGCCGACACCGCGGTGCTCGTCGAGCACTTCGGGCAGGCGCCAGCCATCGGACTGTGCATACGGCAAGGCAACCGTGGGCGTCGCGCGCTCGTCCTCGGAGTTCACGGGGTACGGGATCAGCGCGACTTGCTCGCCCCACAGGCCGCGCAACGTCAGCTCCAGCCGACGCTCGGCATCGACCAGCAGCGTGCCATGGCGCTCGCGCTGGAGCAGCGCACGGCTGTCGGGTGTGGCAAGGCCGAAGAAGTCGATCTGGCGCTGCGGGTGGGCACCGTGCAGGCGGATGCCTTCGTCGACCCAGCGCCGCAGCCCGTCGAGCGGCACCATGCCGACCAGCACCGGTGCCTGCGCCAGGAAGCTCGGCAGGCCCGGGCTCGGCTCGGTGGCGTGATGGCCGTGGATCGACAGGCTGGTGCGCCGCATCAGGTCGACCACGATCGCGAAGTACTGCGCCATCAACTCGGGCGATCGCAGGCGCCGCGCCACCGCGCCCAGGCTTTGCAGCAGCGGCACGATGGCCCGGCCGTTGGGCGACTTCTGGAGTGCGCGCGTGGCTTCGGCGAGCGGGGCGAGCGAGGCCTCGCCAGAATGCTGCGCCACCGTCGGCCAGATCTCCAGGAACGCGAGCAGCGGCTCGACACCCCGACCGAGCTTGCCGAGCACGCGCGCGTGCTCGAGGTACGCGTCGAGCCCGGCGGTGCTGAGCACGCGCTCGGCTTCATCGAGGCAGTCGTCGAAGACGTCGTCGACAGCCTCGAAGCGGCAGTCGAGCCGGTCGCGCAACGCCTGGTAACGCAGCGCGGTGCGTTCGATGCCCGGCACTTCGGTCCGCCGGCCGTAGGCTGGAAACGAGGCGACCGGGCTGCTCACGGCTCCGGCTTCACGCCAGCACGGCGCCGATCGTGTGGTCCAGCGTCTCGCGGATGTCGGCGTCGTCGGTAATCGGCCGCACCATCGCCATGCGGCAGGCGTCGCGCGGCGCAACGCCCTGGCGCACCAGCGTGCCGGCGTAGACCAGCAGCCGCGTCGAGATACCTTCGTCCAGACCGTGGCCCTTGAGCCGGCGCGCGGCCGCGGCCACCTGCACCAGTGCCGCCGCCAGCGCCGCGTCGATTCCGGTTTCGCGCACGACGATCTCGGCCTCCAGTTCCGCCGCCGGGTAGTCGAAGTCGAGCGCGGCAAAGCGCTGCCGCGTCGAGGTCTTCAGGTCCTTCATCAGGCTCTGGTATCCCGGGTTGTACGAGATGACGAGCTGGAAGTCGGCGTGCGCGCGCACCAGCTCGCCCTTCTTGTCCAGTGGCAGCGTGCGGCGGTAGTCGGTGAGCGGGTGGATCACGACCGTGGTGTCCTGGCGCGCCTCGACGATCTCGTCGAGGTAGCAGATCGCGCCGTGCCGCGCCGCGACCGTGAGCGGCCCGTCCTGCCAGCGCGTGCCACCGGGCTCGAGCAGGAAGCGGCCGACCAGGTCGGCCGCGGTCATGTCCTCGTTGCACGCGACCGTGACGAGTGGACGCCCGAGCTTCCACGCCATGTACTCGATGAAGCGCGACTTGCCGCAGCCGGTGGGGCCCTTGACCATCACCGGCAGGCGCGCGCCGTAGGCGGCCTCGAACAAAGCCACCTCGTCGCCTTGTGGCGCGTAGTACGGCTCGGCGGGGATGCGCCAGTCGTCGAGTACGTCCATGACAAATTCTTCAACGATGCACGCCGGCCAGCTTCTCGCGCCAGCCCGGATAGAGGCTGTCGGCGTCCTTCGGGAACGAGTCGAAGGCGCGCGCGAACTCGCGGTGCTCCTTGGCCCATTCGATCGGGTCGGCCTTGGCCTTCCAGCAGTCGTAGGCCTGGCGCAGCGACGCCGCCCCGGCGGCCGGCGAGTCGATGTGGCCGTAGGAGCCGCCACCGGCGGTGTTGATGACGTTGCCGTGGCCCAGGTTCTCGAAGAAGCCGGGCAGGCGCAGCGCGTTCATGCCACCGCTGATGATCGGCGTGGTCGGCTTCATGCCGAACCACTCCTGGTGGTAGGCCGGGCCGGTGTAGCTGTCGCGCTCGATGATGTAGGCGATGGCGCGGTCGTCCTTCTCGCCTTCCATCTTGCCGTAGCCCATCGTGCCGACGTGGATGCCCGAAGCGCCCTGCAGGCGGCTCATCTTGGCCAGCACGTAGGCGGTGTAGCCGCGCTTGGCGCTCGGCGACGTGACGGCGCCGTGGCCCGCGCGGTGGTAGTGCAGGTACTGGTCGGGGAAGTTGCGCCGCGCCGTCGTGATCATGCCCGGGCCGCCCACGTAGCCATCGACCAGAAAGGCCACCTTGTCGGCATCGGGGCCGAAGGCGCCGAGGATGTACTCGCCGCGCGCCAGCATCTCGTAGTGATCGTCGGCCGTGATGTTGGCCGAGAACAACTTGGCCTGGCCGGTCTCGTCCATCGCGCGTTTCATCGCGTCGACGACGAGCGGGATGGTCTTCTTCATCGGCGCGAAGACCTGGTTGCCCTGCGGCTCGTCGTTCTTGATGAAGTCCCCGCCGAGCCAGAACTGGTAGGCCGCCGCGGCAAAGGGCTCCGGGCGCAGGCCGAGCTTGGGCTTGATGATGGTGCCGGCGATGTAGCCACCGTCCTTGACCGGCCGGCCGAGGATGCGCCAGAGGTCGGAGATGTCCTTGCTCGGGCCGTCGAACAACTGGATGGCGCGCGGCGGGACCCAGAAGTCGTAGATCTTGGCGTGCTGGATGTCGCCCATGCCCTGGTTGTTGCCGATCGCCAGCGTGAGAAACGACACCATCATCATGCGGCCGTCGGTGATGTTGCGATCGAACAGGTCGAGCGGATACGCGATGCGCATCTCTTCGGTCGCCTCGTCGATCAGGTAGACGAGTGCATCGACCCCCTTGGTGAACTCGTCGGTGGTCGAGACCTCGACGTTGGTGCCGGTCGATGATTCGGCCGCGAAGTGGGCTGCGGCTTCCAGGTAGCCATGGCCCGGCTTGGGCTTCATCTTGTAGGCCACCAGGATGTGCTTGCCTGCCCGGATCAGTTGATCTTCACGCAGGCTGAGATCGGCATATCGATTGGACTGGTCCATGCGGGCTCCTCGAGGATGGTCTGTGCTGAAGCGCACTTTAGGAGCCGGAGACGCTAAGCACAACTAAGGCATTTTGAGCCGTGGATTAAAGGAATGCTTAAACCGCATCAGGCATGGCCGGGCGGCGGCCTTCCAATCGGCAGATTGCCGGCCCCGACAGACGCCGTGCGGATCACTTGCGCGCGCGCTTCTTCGCGACAGCGGCGCCCTTGTTCAGCAGCTTGTCCAGGTTCGTCTCGATCTCGGATTCGATGGTGCGGCTGAATGCGCCGAGCAGGAAGCCCAGCTTCGCCTTCAGGTCGAAATGGTCGGCCGCGACCACCAGCGTGCCCTTCACGCCGCTGCGCGTGAACTCCACCGTGTCGCTGAAATCGCCTTCGAGCACGGTGCATTGCATGTCGAACTTCTGCTCGACCTCCTCGGCCCATTTCCAGGCCACTTTGCGGGCCTTGGGCAGGCCCAGCTTGTGTTCGCGGTGAATGCGGATGTCCGCCACGTGCCGTCTCCTCGGTTGTCAGGCAATGGCCCGTAGTGTGGCGTGACGCTGTGCCCGCGGCAAGGCGGCGATGCGCGCCACCTCGGCATAGAAGCGCTCGAAGTCGCGTCCCTGCTGCTCGAACAGTCGCTCGAATTCGCCCGCCAGTTCGGTGTAGGCGGCCAGCACGCCGAGCGAGGCGTTGTTGACGTGGGCGAACCAGGCGTCGTAGCCGGCGAAGCCGCCCCAGCGCTGCTGCTTCAGCGTGGCGTAGTCGGTCTGAAGTTGCGCGAGCAGGGCGGCCTTGGCGCCCCGCTGTTCGGCCTCGGGCTGCCCGCTGCGGTACACCTGTTCGAGTGCATCGCGGGTGCGCATCGTCAGCGTGCGAAAGTCCTGGCGCCGCTGCTGGCCCTGCCGGAACTGCTCGCGTGCCGCGGCATCGCCATGCCGCTCGAGCCACAGCGCCGTGCCGATGCGCTCCACCGCCGTGGCGAAGGACTCGTTGAACATGGTGTCGTCGGCGACGTACAGCTTCTGGTGCGCCAGTTCGTGGAAGATCAGGCGCGCCAGTTCGCCTTCGGAGCCGTTGACGAAGGTGTTGAGCAGCGGGTCGCCGCCGATCCAGTTGCTCCAGCCGAGCGTCGAATAGGCTGGCACGCCGTACACGCTGACATCCATGCCGCTGGTGCGCAGTTGCGCCGCCAACGCGTCGGCCTCGGCGCGGTCGAAGTAGCCGCGGTAGCCGACACAGCCGGTCACCGGGTAGCACCAGGTCTTCAACGTCAGCGACAAGGGCGGCGTGGCCACGACGTTCCAGACCGCCGCCGGACGCTGCAGGTCGGCATAGCCGCGATAGCTGCGGTTATCGGGTAGCTTCAGCACCTGCACCGAGAAGTCGCGCATCTGCTGCGACAGGGCCAGTCGCTGCTTCAGCGCGGCCGGCGTGTCCGGACCAGCCAGCCAGTCGTCCACTGGCTTGGCGCGCGTCATCAGGTCCATGTGGCCGGCCACGGTCTGGCGGTAGTAGCCCAGGTCGGCGCAGCCGCTGCCCAGGCACAGCGCGCCCAAGGCCAGCGCGACGGCGCCGGCGAGCCCCAGGCCGGCCATCAGCCAGCGTCGCCGGCGCACATCGAAGCCGTCATGCGCCTACCGCCTCGACCTCGACCAGGCAGTCGTAGAACGACGGCGCGCGTCCGATGTCGGTGAGAAGCTGGTGCGTCAGTTCGTTGACGTTGGTGCCGGCCACGCCGAGCTTGCGCCACCAGATGCCCAGGCCGTTGACCACGCCGGGGCGGGCCCGGTCGCTGATGCGGCACTTGCAGTGGTAGCTGCCGCGGTCGTTGAAGATGCGCACCAGGGCCTGCGCGGGGATGCCGCGCGCGGCGGCGTCGACCGGGTGCATTTCGAGCACCGGCTCGACCTCGATGTCGCGCAGGCTCTTCAGGTTGACGAAGCTGGAGTTGAGGAAGTTGCGCGCCGGCGGCGAGATCATCGCCAGCGGGTAGCGCTGTGCCAACTCCGGCGCGGACACCCGGCTTTCGTAGTTGGGCACATGGTCGGGCAGGCCCAAGCCGGGCACATCCACCTGGACGCTGCCGTTGGGCGTGGGGAAGCCGCCCTCGGCGAAGGGAGCCTCGGGCAGCGCCAGCTTGACCCAGCCTGTGGCACGCAGCGCCTCGAAGTCCACCCACTGCGGCTTGAAGGCGGCACGTGCCAGTTGCTCGTCGCTGTCGGCGAAGCAGGCGTCGGTGAAACCCAAACGCGCCGCAAGCTCCCTGAAGATCTGCGTGTTCGGCTTGCTCTCGCCCAGCGGGGCCATGGCCGGCTCGTTGATCAAGGCATAGGTGTGGCCGTAGGAGGTGTGCAGGTCCAGATGCTCGAGCTGCGTGGTCGCGGGCAGCACGTAATCGGCATGGTCGGCGGTGTCGGTCATGAAGTGCTCGAGCACCACGGTGAACAGGTCGTCGCGCGCGAAGCCCTCGACCACCTTGCGGCTTTGCGGGGCCACCGCCACCGGATTGCTGTTGTAGACCACCACCGCCTCGATGCGCGGCCCGAACCCGGGCGAGGCCTCGCGCAGCAGATCGTCGCCGATGGTGCTCATGTTGACGAAACGCGGCTGCCGCACGCCCAGCAGGTCGGGCCGCTGCAGCGCGGCATCGTCGCGTACCGGCGCGAACCAGCCCGAGGCCGACAACAGCAGGCCGCCGGCGCGGTGTCGCCAGGCCCCCACCAGGCAGGGCAGCAGCGCGACCAGGCGCACGGCGTTGCCGCCACCGCGCACGCGCTGCATGCCGTAGTTCAGGCGGATCGCCGCCGGCCGCGTCGTGCCGTAGTCGTGCGCCAGCGAGCGCACCTGTTCTTCGTCGAGTCCGCACACCGCGGCAGCGCGCTCCGGCGGCCATTGCAGGGCACGCTCGCGCAGCGCCGGCCAGCCGTCCACATGCCGCGCCAGATAGTCGTGGTCGAGCCAGTCGTTGCGGATCAGCTCGTGCATCAGGCCCAGTGCCAGCGCGCCGTCGGTGCCCGGCAGCAGCCCCAGGTGCTCATGGCATTTGTCGGCCGTCTCGGTACGCCGCGGGTCGATGCACACCAGCTTCGCGCCGGCGCGTTTGGCCGCTTGAGCGAAGGTCCAGAAATGCAGGTTCGAGGCGATCGAGTTGCTGCCCCAGATGAGGATCAACCGGCTCTCGGCAAAGTGCTCGAGATGCATGCCGACCTTGGCGCCATAGGTCGCGATCAGTGCGTCGCCGCCGGCGCTGGAGCAGATGGTGCGGTCCAGGCGCGAGGCACCGAGTTTGTGGAAGAAGCGCGCCGCCATGCTCTCGCCTTGCAGCAGGCCCATGGTGCCGGCATAGCTATAGGGCAGCACGGCCTGCGGGTCGCGCGCCGCGATCGACTTCAACCGCGCCGCGATGGCGTCCAGCGCGTCGCCCCAGGCCACGCGTTCGAATTGCCCCGAGCCCTTGGGGCCGACGCGTTTCAACGGGTGCAGCACACGCTCGGGGTGGCCACTGCGCTCGGCGTAACGCGACACCTTGGTGCACAGCGCGCCGTGGGTCGGCGGGTGATCCGGGTCGCCCTGGATGCGCACCACGCGCCCGCCCTGCACGCTGACCCGCATGGCACAGGTGTCGGGGCAGTCGTGCGGGCAGGCGGCATGCACGATGCGGACGGCTTCAGGCGCGTTCATGCGCAAATGATGGCACAGCGCGCCTTGGCGCGGAGCGCGCCGCCGCCGCCCGGGGTCAGGCGGCCGCGCGCAGCCGCAGCGTCAATCCCACCGGGTTCATCGTGAACGCCATGCGCTCCAACGCCGCTTGGCCATCGGGCGTGTCCACCGCCTCGATGTCGAAGGAGGACAGCAGCATGGCCATGGCCATCTTCATCTCCAGCAGCGCCAGGTAGCGCCCCGGGCACATGCGCGGGCCGGAGCCGAAGGGCATGGCCGAGCGTTTGGCGGCTGCGCTCAATGGCGGCTTCGCGTCGTCCAGCCAGCGCTGCGGCTCGAAGGCACCGGGGTTGGCAAAGTGCCGCTCGCTGACGCTGTCGTGCCGCAGCACGCCCCAGATCTGGGTGCGCTCGGGCACGGCCACGTCGCCGACCACGGTGTCGCGCAATGCCTGCAGCGCGATGAACGGTGCCACCGGCTTCAGGCGCATGGTCTCGCTGGCGCAGGCCTCCAGGAAGACCAGCTGCTCCATCTGGTCGAAGCTGTAGGCAGCCGGGTCGGGGGCCAACGTGCGCACCTCGTGCTGCACGCGCCGCAATGCCTCTGGGTGTCGCTGTAGCAGGTGGATCATCCAGGCGAGCGTGTTGGCGGTGGTGTCCTCCCCGGCCAGCAGCATGGTCAGCACGTTGCCGGCGACATGGCGGTCGTCCAGGCCGCTGCCGGGCTGGTCGGCGGCGGCGATCATGGCTTCGAGCAGGTTGCGCGGCTGTTCGCGCAGCGCCGGCTCGTCGTGCAGCCGCTGCCGCGCCTGGGCCACGAAATCGACGATGGTGGCGTTGATCACCGCCACGCTGTGCTCGAGCTCGCGGTCGGCCTGGCTCTTGAACCAGCGCCAGTACGGCAGCAGGCTCAGCACGCGACGGAAGATCGCCGGCAGCACCTTGTCGAGGTGCTGCTGGATCACGTCCTCGCCGGCTTCGAGCGTGTTGATGTCCTTGCCGAAGGCCAGCCCGGCAATGGCATCGACGGTGAAGCGCATCAGGTCGGCCTGAAGCGGGATCTCGCGCTGCTCGTGCGCCGCCTTGCGCCAGCGGCCCTGCAGCCGCAGCGTCACCTTCACCAACGAGGGGAAGTAGGCGCGCACATGGCCGGGCGCGAAGCTGGCCATCACCATGCGACGCTGCTTGCGCCAGTCTTCGCCTTCCGCACTGAACAGGCCTTGCGGCAGCCCCATCTCGGCGCCGATCTGGCTGGTGAATGGGCTGCGCCGGAAGCCCTCGGGGCGGTCGCGCATGACCGTGCTCAACAGCTCGTGGTCGGCGATCACCAGTTGCTGCGCGCGCCCGAGGCGGATGCGAAACAGCGGACCGAACTGATCGGCCCACCGCTCCACGTCGAGATGGATGCGCCCGGGCCGCACCTGCAAGGTGTTGCCCAGCAATGGCCAGCCGCGCGGACCGGGCAGGTCCTGGATCTGGCGCAGGCTTTGCGTTGGCATTGAGGTAGGTGGTGGCTTCGGTGCTGGCCGCATCCTAGCGTGCCCGTTGGCACCGCACGCGCCCGCGCAAGGCGGCATAAGATCGGGTTCCAATCTGCCTTTCCGTCGGACGCCATGAATCTGATCGAGCCCATCCTCGCCGATGCCGCCACCATCTCCGCGCTGCGGCGTGACATCCATGCCCACCCGGAGCTGTGCTTCCAGGAGGAACGCACGGCCGACGTGATCGCCAAGGCACTCACCGACTGGGGCATCCCGATCCACCGTGGCCTGGGCAAGACCGGAGTCGTCGGCATCGTCAAGAACGGCAGCTCCAGCCGCGCCGTCGGGCTGCGCGCCGACATCGATGCCTTGCCGATGACCGAGCACAACCAGTTCGCGCATGCCAGCACGCACCCCGGCAAGATGCACGCCTGCGGGCACGATGGCCACACCGCCATGCTGCTGGCGGCGGCCAAGCATCTGTCGAAGCACCGCAACTTCGACGGCACTGTCTACTTGGTGTTCCAGCCGGCCGAAGAAGGCGGCGGCGGCGCGCGCGAGATGATGAAGGACGGCCTGTTCGACAAGTTCCCGATGGAGGCCATCTTCGGCATCCACAACTGGCCCGGCATGACAGTCGGACAGTTCGCGCTGAAGAGCGGCCCGGTGATGGCCAGCAGCAACGAGTTCAAGATCGTCATCCGCGGCAAGGGCAGCCACGCCGCGCTGCCGCACAACGGCATCGATCCGGTACCGGTGGCCTGCCAGATGGTGCAGGCCTTCCAGACCATCGTCACGCGCAACAAGCGGCCGGTGGAAACTGCCGTCATCTCCGTGACCATGATCCACGCCGGCGAGGCCACCAACGTGGTGCCCGACTACTGCGAGATCCAGGGCACGGTGCGCACCTTCACCACCGAGGTGCTCGACCTGATCGAGCGGCGCATGAAGGTCATCGCCGAGAGCACCTGCGCGGCCTTCGAGGCCGGCTGCGAATTCGAGTTCCGGCGCAACTACCCGGCCACGGTCAACCACGCCGCGGAGACCGAGTTCGCGCGCCAGTTGCTCGGCGAGGTGGTGGGTGCGGAGAACGTGCTCGAGTTCGAGCCGACGATGGGCTCCGAGGACTTCAGCTACTTCCTGCAGGCCAAGCCGGGCTGCTATTTCCTCATCGGCAACGGCGACGGCGCGCACCGCGAGGGCGGGCATGGCCTGGGGCCGTGCATGCTGCACAACCCGAGCTACGACTTCAACGACGAGCTGATCCCGCTGGGCGCCACCGCCTGGGTGCGGCTGGCCGAGAAGTGGCTGGGCGCGGCGCGTTGACGAGGGCCACCCGATGAGCGTGTCGCGTTTCTTCGCGCAAAGCTACGTCGAGGCGCGGCAGAAGTTCCTGCAGGCCGCGCAGGATTGCGGGCTGGACCCGGTGGCGCATGCACATCCGCTGCTCGGCCGCGACGGCGAGTTGCTGGCCATGGACGTGGCGTGCTTCGGCGCGGCCGACGCCCAGGCGCTGTTGATCATCAGCAGTGCCTGCCATGGTGTCGAGGGTTTCTGCGGCTCGGGCGTGCAGAACGCGCTGCTGGCCGACCCCGCCTGGCATGCCGCGGCCGAACGCGCGGGCGTGGCCCTGCTCTACATCCACGCACTCAATCCCTACGGCTTTTCGTGGCTGCGCCGCACCACGCACGAGAACGTCGACCTGAACCGCAATTTCCAGGACTTTTCCCAGCCCCTGCCGCACAACGAGGCCTACGACCGGCTGGCACACCTGCTCGTGCCGGCCATCTGGCCGCCGACGCCCGAAGTCAAGGCCGGCCTGGCCGAGTTTGTCGCTGCGCACGGCCAGAAGGCCTTGCAGGCCGCCATCTCGAGCGGGCAATACGAGCATCCGCAAGGGCTTTTCTACGGCGGGCGCAACCCGACCTGGAGCCACCAGACCTTGCGCCATGTGCTGCGCGACCATGGCCGGCGCTGCGCGCGCTTGGGCTGGATCGACCTGCACACCGGCCTGGGGCCCAGCGGGCATGCTGAGCGCATCTTCGCCGGCCCGGACGATACGGCAGCGATGCAGCGTGCACGCGCATGGTGGGGCACGCAGATGACCTCGATGTACGACGGCTCGTCCGAGTCGGCGTTGCTCACCGGTCTGATGTGGAGCGCCGCCAGCCAGGAGTGCCCGCAGGCCGAGTACACCGGCGTGGCGATGGAGTACGGCACCGTGCCGTTCAACGACGTCATCGACGCGCTGCGTGCCGACCAATGGCTGGAGAACCACCCCGATGCGCCGCACGCGCAGCGTGTGCAAATCAAGCGGCAGTTGCGCGACGCCTTCTACACCGACACCGACGCGTGGAAGACGAAGATCGTCGAGCAAGGTGTCGAAGCCGCCTACCAAGCCGTCGCCGGACTGTCCAGCTGAGCGCAGCCGCGGCGTTGCCATCGGGCCGCTGCGCCGCCCGCGGCGGGCCTGATCAGTGCGCGATGATCTTCGAGAGGAAGTCGCGCGTGCGATCGTTCTTCGGATGAGCGAAGAACTCCTCGGGCGGGTTCTGTTCGACGATCTGGCCCTGGTCCATGAAGATCACGCGGTCGGCAACCGAGCGCGCAAAGCCCATCTCGTGTGTCACGCACAGCATGGTGATGCCCTGGCTGGCCAGTTCGATCATCACGTCCAGCACCTCGTTGACCATCTCGGGGTCGAGTGCCGAGGTCGGCTCGTCGAAGAGGATGATCTTCGGCGCCAGGCACAGCGCGCGCGCGATCGCCACACGCTGCTGCTGCCCGCCCGACAGCTGCAGCGGGTACTTGTGGGCCTGCTCGGCGATGCGCACGCGTTCGAGCTGCTGCATCGCACGCGCGTCGGCCTCCTTCTTCGGCAGGTGGCCCACCCACATCGGCGCCAGCGTCAGGTTCTGCAGCACCGTCAGGTGCGGGAACAGGTTGAACTGCTGGAACACCATGCCGACGCTGCGCCGGATGGTGTCGATGGACTTCAGGTCGTCGGTGAGTTCGATGCCCTCGACGCGCAGGTGCCCGGCCTGGTGCTCCTCGAGCCGGTTGATGCAGCGGATGAGTGTGGACTTGCCCGAACCCGAGGGACCGCAGATGACGATGCGCTCGCCCTTGGCCACCTGCAGGTCGATGTCGCGCAGCACATGGAATTCGCCGTACCACTTGTTGACGGCGTCGAATTCGATGATGGGGTGCTCTGAAGGCATGCTCGGGTCCCGTGTCACTGGCGGCGCGTGCCGGTGTTGAGGTGCCGCTCCACCCATTGGCTGTAGCGCGACATGGCGAAGCAGAAGACGAAGTAGATCAGCGCCACGAACAGCTGGCCTTCGAGGAAGAACTTGCGCCAGTCGGCATCGCCCAGCGCCAGCTGCAGCGCGCCCGTCAGGTCATAGAGGCTGACGATGGTGACCAGCGAGGTGTCCTTGAAGGCGCCGATGAAGGTATTCATGATGGCCGGCACCACCAGCCGCAGCGCCTGGGGCAATACGATCTTGAAGGTGGTCTGCCAGTAGTTCAGCCCCAGAGACTGCGCCGCCTCGACCTGGCCCTTGGGCAGCGCCTGCAGGCCGCCGCGCACCACTTCGGCCAGGTAGGCCGCGGTGAACAGCGTCATGCCCACCAGCACGCGCACCAGCACGTCGATGTTGGTGCCGT
The DNA here is from genome assembly GCA_963824005.1 of uncultured beta proteobacterium. Taxonomy (GTDB): domain Bacteria; phylum Pseudomonadota; class Gammaproteobacteria; order Burkholderiales; family Burkholderiaceae_C; genus Rubrivivax. The sequence goes on along the minus strand of CAWGOK010000029.1, from coordinate 159,382 downwards.
GCGGCATGAAAAGCGGGAACATGAACGAGGCCATGAACAGCACCGAGATCAGCGGCACGCCACGGATCAGCTCGACATACAACACGCAGATGGTGCGGATGCCGGGCATGCGCGACTGCCGCCCCAGCGCCACCAGGATCGACAGCGGGAAAGCCATCGTCAGGCTCAGCGTGGACAGCATGATGGTCAGCGGAAAACCGCCCCAGCGCGAGGTCTCCACCGGCGTCAGCCCGAACACGCCGCCGGCCATCAGCGTGAAGAAGGCCGCCAGCACCACCACCCACAATCCGATCAGCCCGAGATGCCAGAACTTGCGATAGCAGCTGGCGGCGATCAATCCGATCATCAGTGCGCAGGCCAGCAACGGGCGCCACTGCTCATCGAAGGGGTAGCGCCCGAACAGGATCAGCCGGTACTTCTCGGCGATCACGCCCCAGCAGGCGCCGCTTTCAGCGGCGGCCCTGCAGGCCGCGTTGTCCGGGGCGAACACGGCGTCGATCAGCCCCCACTGCAGCATCGGCGGCAGCAGCCAGGCCAGCAGGCCGAGCACCACCACCGTGCTCAAGGTGTTGCGCCAGCCGTCGAAGAGATTGCGCCTGAGCCATTGCACGGCACCGCCGACGGGCGTCGGCGGCGGCCGGCTGGCGACGGGCACAAAGGTCTCGGCGAGGCGGTTCATGCGCTCGTTCTCATCGTTCCTTGATGGCTGAACGCTTGTTGTAGACGTTCATGAACCAGGCCGTCAGCAGCGACAACGTCAGGTAGCAGGCCATCACCACCGCGATGGCCTCGATGGCACGGCCGGTCTGGTTGAGCGTGGTGTTGGCGATCGATACCAGGTCGGGATAACCCACCGCCACCGCCAGCGAGGAGTTCTTCGTCAAATTCAGGTACTGGCTGGTGACCGGAGGAATGATCACGCGCAGCGCCTGCGGCAGCTGCACCAGCCGGATCTCCTGGCTGCGGCTCAGGCCCAGCGCCGCGCTCGCCTCGTGCTGGCCGAATGGCACCGACTGGATGCCGCCGCGCACGATCTCGGCGATGTACGACGCGGTGTAGATCGTCAGGCCGAAGAGCACCGTCAGGTACTCCGGCGTTACCGAGCCGCCGCCGACGACGTTGAGCTCGGTCTTCTCTGGAATGTCCAGTGCGCCGGGCATGCCGCCGACGACCCAGCCGAGCAGCGCCGCGCCGACGATCAGCAGCAGACCCGGCAACAGCACCGGCTGCGCCACGCCGGTGGCTTCGAAGTGCCGCTGGGCCCATCGCGACCACAGCCACGCACCGGCAAGACCCAGGCCTAAGCCGACGACGGTGAAGATGTGCGCGTTGGACCACACGGGCACAGGGAACTGCAGCCCGTTCTTGCTGAAGAACACGTCGCCGATGGGGCGCAGCGCCTCCTCGATCGGCGGCAGCGTTTCAGTGAGGATGAAATACCAGATGAACAACTGCAGCAGCAGCGGCACGTTGCGGAACAGTTCGACATAGGCGCTGCACAGCGTGCGCACCAGGAAGTTGTGCGACAGCCTGCCGATACCGATCAGCGTGCCCAGCAGCGTGGCCAGCACGATGCCGACCAGAGCCACGCGCAGCGTGTTCGACAGCCCGATGGCAAAGGCCTTGAGATAACTTTCGGCCGAATCGAAAGGGAAGAGGCTCTCGCCGATGGAGAAGCCGGCGGGCTGCAGCAGGAAATCGAAACCGCTCTTGATGCCGCGCAACCGCATGTTCTCCAGCGTGTTGCTGAAGAGGTAGAAGCCGGCCGCGAAGACCACCGACAGCGCCACCAGCTGGAACAGCAGGCTGCGCAGCGCCTTGCTGCGCCAGGTCCACACGCGCTTCCTGGGCGGGGCAGCGCGGGCGGGAATCATGGCTCGGCGAAGGCCTGCGGCGGGCCGATCGGCCCGATGCGCAAAGCAGTCGTGCCTTTGACGAGCTCAAGCCCGCGAGCAGTCACGGTCTCGTGTCCGATCTCAGCGCACCGGTGGCGCGTATTGCAGGCCGCCCTTGCTCCAAAGATTGTTGGCACCACGTGGCAGCTTCAGCGCCGACTTCGGCCCGACGTTGCGGTCGAAGATCTCGCCGTAGTTGCCCACCGCCTTGATCGGCCGGTAGGCCCAGTCCTTGTCCAGGCCGAGCAGCTTGCCGGTGTCCTCCGAGGTGCCCAGGATGCGCTGTACCACGGGGTCGGTGCTCTTGGCGCGCTGGGCATCGACGTTGTCCTGCGTAAGGCCGTATTCCTCGGCCTCGACCAGCGCGAACACGACCCACTTCACGATGGTGAAGAACTCGTCGTCGCCACGGCGCACCGCCGGGCCGAGCGGTTCCTTGGAGATCAGCTCGGGCAGGATGACGTGGTCTTCGGGGTTGCCGGCTTCCTTGTTGCGCACCGAGGCCAGGCCCGAGGCGTCGGTGGTGTAGGCCTGGCAGCGGCCGGCGAAGTAGGCCTTGTTGGTGGCCTCCTGGGTTTCGAAAACCACCGACTTCATGTTCAGGCCAGCGGCCTTGGAGAAGTCGGTCAGGTTCTTCTCGGTGGTGGTGCCCGACTGCACGCACACGGTGGCGCCCTTCAGCTGCTTGGCGCTGGTGATCTTGGACTTCTTCGTGACCATGAAGCCCTGGCCGTCGTAGTAGGTGGTGCCGGTGAAGAACAGGCCCAGCGAGGCATCACGTGTCAGCGTCCAGGTGGTGTTGCGCGAGAGCAGGTCGACCTCGCCGGACTGCAGCGCGGCGAAGCGCTGCGCGGCGTTCAGCGGCACCCACTTGATCTTGCTGGCGTCGCCCAGCACCGACGCGGCCACCGCCTTGCATACATCCACATCCAGGCCGGCCCAGTTGCCCTGGCTGTCGGCCGCCGAGAAGCCCGGCAGGCTGGGATTGACACCGCATACGAGTTGGCCGCGCGCCTTGATGGCATCCAGGGTCTTGCCGGCTTGGGCGCTGCCGGTGAAGGCCGCAAGCAGTACAGCAGCGATCGCGAGTTGGCGCATGGAATCTCTCCTGAACGGTTGGGTGGGGCTTGCCTTGCGGCAGGGGTTTGAGGAACGAAGCAAGAACGAGGCCGCGCCTCGCAGAGGGCGCAGGCGGCGACTGCCAGCCGCTGCGTGGCCCGCACTGTGCACCGACATGGCGCGCCAGTGCAAGCCGCAAAAACACCAATGCCGAAGCGTGGGCACGGTTCCGGCTCACATCCACCCCTGCACGCGCAGCTGCGCCTCGCAGTCGGCGGCATCCACGAAATGCAGTGCATTCCAGCCGCAGCGGCGTGCGGCCTGCACGTTGCCCAGCACGTCGTCGATGAAGACCAACTGCGCCGGATCGGTCTGGAAGCGCTGGGCGGCGATCTCGTAGATTTCCGGCTCGGGCTTGATCTGCCGCACGCGCGCGGAGAACACGCCGGATTCGAAGCAGCCGACGAAGGCATGCTCGCGCTCCAGATGGTCGGCATAGGGATGCGGCATGTTCGACAGGTAGTGCAGCCGCCGGCCGGCGCGATGCAGCTGCTGCAACAACGCCACGGTCTCGGGTATGGGTTGCAGTTCGCCGGGCACGGCATCGACCACGCCCTGCACCTCCGCAGCCTGCAAGCCGGTGCGCGCGACGATGCGGCGTACCAGCTCGGGCACGTCGAGCGTGCCACGATCGAACTCGCCCCAATCGCCACCGTAGCCCTGGAAGATGTCCTGCGCCAGGCGCCGGGCGGCGAGCTCGTCGGTGGCGTGCAGCGGCAGCTGCCGCTTCAGCAGCTCCAGCGGCTGCCAATGGAACAGCACGCCAGCGAAGTCGAACACGATCCTCATCATCACCGGTAGGTCAGGCCGCGACCACCGACAGCCCGTGCCCGCCCAGCGACAGCCAGACCGTCTGTCCCAGTTGCCAGGGCTGCTCCAGCTCGGGCGAGACGACGAAGATCGAGCCCAGCGCCGTGTCCAGCGTGAGCTCCTGGACGCTGCCCAGGTAGGCACACTTCTGCACCATGCCCGGCAGGCCAGGCGCGCCAGGCCGGCCCTGGTCAGCGCTCAGGCGCCAGGCCTCGGGCCGCACCGCCACCTTTACCGCACCCGGGGCCGCCGGCTCGCGCGGTTGCACCCGCAGCGGGCCGAGCTGTACCGAACCGTCGGCCCGCGCCTGGCCGTCGAAGAGCATGGCCTCGCCCATGAAGCCGGCGACGAACTCGCTGCGCGGGTGCTCGTACAACTGCTGCGGCGTGCCCGCCTGCGCGATGATCCCGGCGTCCATGACGATGATCTGGTCGCTGACGGCCAGCGCCTCGCTCTGGTCGTGGGTGACGTAGGCCACCGTCAGGCCCAGTCGCTGCTGCAGCGCGCGGATCTCCTCGCGCATGCTGCGTCGCAGCCGCGCGTCCAGGTTGGACAGCGGCTCGTCGAAGAGCATCACCGACGGCTGCAGCACCAGCGAGCGCGCCACTGCCACGCGCTGCTGTTGCCCGCCGGACAGCTCGCTCGGCAGGCGCGTGTCGTAGCCCTCGAGCCCGACCAGCTCCATCGTCGCTCGCGCGCGCTGCTCGGCCTGGGCCTGGGCCATGCCCTGCACCGTCAACCCGTAGCCCACGTTGGCCAGCACGTTCATGTGCGGGAACAGCGCGTAGCTCTGGAACACCATGCTCACATTGCGCTCGGCCGGCCCGAGCGTAGTGACGTCCTGGCCATCGATGAGGATGCGGCCGGAAGTCGGCGCATCGAGCCCGGCAATCATGCGCAGCAGCGTGGTCTTGCCGCAGCCCGAAGGACCGAGGATGGTGGTCAGCGTGCCCTTTGGCACCGTCAGGCTCACGCCCTTGACGACCAGCGGCGACTTCGCATCGCCATAGCGTTTGGTGACCTGCTGGAACTCGATGCCATTGGCCATTTTCAATGCCCCTTCACGCCGCGCCGGCCGAGCTTGCGCTCGCCCACCACGTACTGGATCGCCGCGGTCACCGCCGACATCAGCACGATCAGCACCGTGCAGTAGGCCAGCGCCACGCCGTAGTCGCCGTTGCCGACGCGGCCGATGATGTAGGTGGTGGCCAGCTCGTTCTCGGCGGTAACCAGGAAGATCACCGCCGACACCGTGGTCATGCTGCGCACGAAGCTGTAGACCAGCGCCGCCACCAGCGCGGGTTTGAGCAGCGGCAGCACCACGCGCCGCAAGGTGGTGGCGGTGCCGGCGCGCAGCATGGTGCTGGCCTCGTCCAGGCTCTTGTCCAGCTGCTTGAAGCTGGCGGTGCCGGCGCGCACACCCACCGGCAGGTTGCGGAAGACGAAGCACAGCACGATGATCAAGCCGGTGCCGGTGAGTTCGAAGGGCGGCACGTTGAAGGCCAGGATGTAGCTGACGCCGAGCACCGTCCCCGGGATGGCAAAGGCCAGCAGTGCGGCGAACTCGAAGGCGCGCTGGCCGACGAACTGCGTGCGCGCCAGCAGCCAGCTGATGAGCAGGCCGAGGGTCGCGCAGATCGGCGCGGCGATGCCGGCCAGCTTGAGCGTGGTGAACAGCGAGTTCCACGCGGTGCCGGCCCAGACCAGCCCGTCCACGCCCCATTGCAGGTCGAAGGCGGTGCGGAAATGCGCCAGCGTGGGCGTGTAGTCGCGGCCCCAGGTCTGCACGAAGCCGCCGATGAAGGCGAAGACGTAGACCACGATGGTGAAAGCCAGCCAGGGCCCGGCCACGCCCAGGCAAAGGCGGCGCACGCCGTCGGGCAGCGGCATCGCCATGCCGGCATCGCCCTTGCCGGAGACGGTGGTGAAGCTGGTCTTGCCGAGCACACGCTGCTGGATGAAGAACACCGTCAGCGCGAAGGCGGTGAGGATCAGCGCCAGCGACGCCGCCTTGCCCTGGTCATACTGCGCGCCAACGATGGCGAAGAAGATGTCGGTGGACAGCACCGCGTACTGGCCACCGACGATGATCGGGTTGCCGAAGTCGGCGATGCTCTCGATGAAGCCCACCAGGAAGGCATTCGCCAGCCCGGGTTTCATCAATGGCAGCGTCACCGTGGTGAAGGTCTTCAGGCGCGAGGCGCGCAGCGTCTGCGCGGCCTCTTCCATGCTCGGGCTGATGCCCTGCACCACGCCGCGCACGATCATGAAGGCGATCGGCGTGAAGGCGAACATCTGCGCCAGCCATAGGCCCGAGCAGGCCGTAGAACCAGCGTGTCGGCGTCACCCCGAATCCCCATTCCAGGAACTGGTTGACCAGGCCGGCGCGGCCGAAGAGAAGGATCAACCCGAGGCCAACGACGAAAGGCGGCGTGATGATCGGCAGCAATGCCAGCACGTTCAGCGATCGGCCCAGCCGCTTGTTGCCGCGCTCGGCATAGAGCGCGATCAGCGTGCCCATCAGCGTCGTGCCCGCGGCCGTCAGCAAGGCCAGGAACAGCGTGTTCCAGGCCACGCCGCAGCGCACGCCGCCGGCCAGGCAGCCCAGGCCCCAGACGCGCTCGTGGGCCAGGCGCTCGGCCAATGCGGCAATGGACGGCTGCCCGGCATCGTCGAGGAAGGCGCCGAGCAGGCTCTTGCCCACCGGCAGCGCGACAAACAGCAGCAGCAGCGCACTGCACAGCACCACGGCGCCGGCGACGAACAGGTCGCCGCGGAAGTAGCCCAGCCGGGCGATGCCGGCGCCGAGCAGCATCAACAACGACAGCAGCACCAGCGCACCGCCCAGGCCGATCCCGAACTGCCCGCCGGGCAGCGTGCCGAACCAGCCTTCCAGGAACTCGAACGACCAGCCCGCCGCGCCGATGCCGAAGCCGCCAAGCAGCAATCCGGCCAGCCCCAGCACGGCGCCGCCCAGCAGCACGTGGCCCTGCGTGCGCCCGGCCGGCAGCCGCCAGGCCGCCAGCGCGACCGCCAGTCCGGCGAACCCGGCCCACAACCAGGGCTTGTGGTGCGCGGTCGCCTGTATCAGGCCGCTGGCCGTGTCACTGGCCCCGAACACGCCCGGCAGCGATTTCCAAAGGCTCAGGTTCTGCGGAAAGTACCAGGGCAGCAGCGCGAAGGCGGCCAGGCCCAGCAGCACCCAGGCGAGAACGATGCGCTGCGCACGCAACCGGCCACGGTGCGCTGGCAGCGCCGCCAGGACCGCGGCCTCAGCCATGCTGCATCAGCGCGGAAGGGAATTGACTTCCTTCTCCCACTTGGCGATCAGCCGCTTGCGCTCGGCGCTGGCGCCGTACTTGGCATAGTCGTAGTCGATGAACTTGATCTTCTTGAAATCGGGCACGCGTGGGTCGATGGGCGTGGCCTTGTTCGACGGCAGCTGGAACTGCTTGGACGCTGCGCCGAACTGCTGCGCCTGGGCAGTGAGCGCCCATTCGTAGAACTTCTTCGCCTGCTCCAGGTTGCGCGCGCCCTTGAGGATCGACATCGAGCCGATCTCGGCGCCGGTGCCTTCGGCCGGCGTGATGGTCTCGACCGGGAAGCCCTGCATCTTCTCGCCCGGGCCGTCGTGCACGAAGCTGATCGACACCGCCGTCTCGCCGCGCGCCACCGCCTTGATCGGCCCGGTGCCCGAACGCGTGTACTGGCCGATGTTCTTGTGCAGTGCCTTCATGTAGTCGAAGGCCTTGTCCTCGCCCATCAGCTGCACCAGCGTGGCCACCATGGTGTAGGCCGTGCCGCTGGAGGCCGGGTTGGCGACCTGGATCTCGCCCTTGTACTCGGGCTTGAGCAGATCGGCCCAGCTCTTCGGCACCGCCAGTTTCTTCTTCGCCAGCAGCTCGGGGTTGTAGCCGAAGCCCAGCGGCCCGGAATAGATGCCCACCGTCTTGTAGTTCGACTGTGCGGCCTGCTGCTGCGCCCAGGGAAACAACTGCGGCAGCGTCGCCGACTTGTATTCCACCGTCAGCCCCATCTCGGCCGCCTGCAGGTGCGGGTCGCCGGTGCCGCCGAACCAGACGTCGGTCTTCGGGTTGGCACGCTCGGCAATGAGCTGCGCCAGCGCCTCACCCGAGCCCTTCAGCGACATGTTGACCTTGATGCCGGTGGACTTGGCGAACACCGTCTGGATCATGTTGCACCACTCCGCCTGCACCGAGCAGATGACGTTCAGCTGGCCGGCGTCCTGCGCCTGGGCGGCCGTGCCGCACAGCGCGGCGGCCGCCAGTGCGGCAAGGCGGGGGGTCTTCATCGATCTCTCCTTCGTGGGTGGACCGGCACATCGTAGCGACTGGCGCGGCCACATTGCCCGTGGCCGCGGCAGGGCAAACCCGCGTGCCCGGGCGGCACGCCCACAGCGCCGCGCCTCAAGGCGCGGGCGACAGCTCCAGCAGCTCGGCCACGCCGTAGAGTTGCGCCAGCTGCGTCAGCTTGGGCGGCGCACCGAGCACCCGCCAGGCCAGCCCCCTGGCTTGGGCCAGGCGCCGTGCGTGCAGCAGCACGGCCAGCGCCGCGGTGTCGAAGACCTGCAACGCCGACGCATCGATCGCCAGGGTTTCGCCGCCGGCCGCCCCCGGCGCCTGCAGCGCGTCGAGCACTCCCGGAGCGCTGGACAGCGTCAGGCTTTGCGGCAGCAGCATCACGCCTTAGCTCTTGGCCAAGGCCTTGTTGCGCTCGGCCAGCTTGGCGATCAGACCGTCGATACCGCTGGCCGCGATCTCCTGGTTGAAGGAGCTTCGGTACTGCTCGACGAGCCACACGCCGAGCACATTGACATCGTAGATCTTCCAGCTGTCGCCGGCCTTCTCCAACCGGTAGTCGAGCTGTACCGGCTCGCCCTTGCCCTTGATCTCGGTGCGCACCACGACCTCGGTGTCGCCGGGGTTGGCGCGCAGCGGCTTGAGCTGTACGGTCTGGTCTTTCACCTGCGTCAGCGCGCCGGCATAGCTGCGAACCAGCAGGATCTTGAACTCCTCCTGCAGGCGCTTCTGCTGCTCGGGCGTGGCGCTGCGCCAGTTGCGGCCCACCGCCGAGGCCGTCATGCGCTGGAAGTTCACGTGCGGCATGACCTTGGTGTCGACCAGCGTGACGATGCGGCCGACATCACCGGCCTGGATGGCCTTGTCGGCCTTCACCGTGTCGATGACCTCGACCGACACCTGGCGGATCAGTTCGTCGGGCGCAGTGTCGGCACGGGCGGGCGCGGCCAGGGTGAAGGCCAGCGCACACAGCAGAAGTTTTAGCAGTTTCATGATCGTCGGTTGGGGTTGGGCATGGCACACGATAACGCGCCGGCGCCAGGCAGCGTGGACACGGTCACCGGACAACCCTACGCGCTGCGCGCTTCGGGATGAGCGCTTGGGAACGGCCGTCAGCGCTCATGGCGCCGGCTTGACCAGTGGCTTGAGTTCGTCCTCGTCGGGCGGGTTGCCGTCGAACACCAGGCGCAAGCGCCGGCTGAGGAAGGCATCGCGCACGAAGCTGTACTTGTCCAGGGCGATGGCGTCCAGCGCTTGCGTCGCCGACATCAGCTGCGCGCGCGCGTTCAGTGCACCCAGCACGGTGGTCACCGGGCGAAAGGCCGATTCGTTGATCGCGTAGTACGGCGATGCCGCCAGATCCAATGGCAGGCCGAGCGCGTCGCGCAAGGTGGACGGGCCGAACACCGGCAGCACCAGGTAGGGCCCGGGTGCCACACCCCACACGCCCAGCGTCTGGCCAAAGTCCTCGGGCCAGCGCTCCATGCCGACCGCAGTGGCAATGTCGATCAGGCCGAAGGCGCCGAGCCCGGTGTTGGTGGCGAAGCGCATCGTCATCATCACCGAGCGCTCGAACTTGCCCTGCATCAGGTTGTTGGCCGACGACCAGATGTCCTGCGCGTTGGCGAAGAAGTTGCCGATGCCGATGCGCACCACCTCCGGCAGCAGTGTCAGGTAGGCGTCGGTCCACGGCAGCAGCAGGTCCCGGTCCAGGTCCTGGTTGAAGCGGAACATCGCGCGGTTGAACGATTCCCACGGGTCAGCCTTCTGGCCGGGTGTGAGCTCGTCGTCCGGCTCCACACCGATCACCGACATGATCGGCGACACGCCCGAAGTGGGCTGCGCCGTGACCGACGCGGCCGCGCACAGCGCCAGCAGCGCCACCGCAGCGCGCACCAGCGATGGCGTCAACAGATTCACTTCTTCGCGCCCTTCTCGCTGCCCGCCTCGCCCGCCATATTGAACAGCACCTGACCGATCAGGTTCTCCAGCACCAGCGCCGATTGTGTCTGCGTGATGGTGGTACCCGGGGCCAGGTTCTTCTCGTCCGCGCCCGGCTCGAGGCCGACGTACTGGTCGCCCAGCAGCCCGGCCGTGAGGATCTTGGCCGAACTGTCCTTGGGAAACTGGAAGCTGTTTCGAATGTCCATGCTGACCACGCCCTGGTAGGTCTTGCCATCGAGCGTGATCGCGGTCACCCGGCCAACCGTTACGCCGGCGCTGCGCACCGGTGCGCGCACCTTCAGCCCGCCGATATTGTCGAAGCGCGCGGCCAGCCTGTAGCTGTCCTCGGTGCTGAAGTTGCCCAGGTTGGCGGCCTGCAAGGCCAGGAAGAGCAGCGCCGCGAAGCCGAGCAGCACGAACAGCCCGACCAGGGTTTCAGTGGTTCTTGTACTCATCGTCCCGTATCCGAATGAAGGCTGCGCTCAAGGCGTGGAGAACATCAGCGCCGTGAGTATGAAGTCCATGCCCAGCACGCCGAGCGAGGCAATGACCACGGTGCGCGTGGTGGCGTGGGCCACGCCTTCGGGCGTGGCCTGCGTCTCGTAGCCCTGGTACAGCGCAACGAAGGTGCAGATCACGCCGAAGACCGCGCTCTTCACGATGCCGTTGCCCAGGTCGCGCCACACATCGACACGCGATTGCATGATCGACCAGAAGTTGCCGGCATCCACGCCGATCAGCAGCACGGCCACGACGTAGGCACCGAGTATGCCCACGGCAGAGAAAACCAGTGCCAGGATGGGCATCGACAGCACGCCGCCGATGAAGCGCGGCGCCAGCACGCGCGAGCGCGGGTCGATGGCCATCAGTTCCATCGCCGCGAGTTGTTCGCCGGCCTTCATCAACCCGATCTCGGCGGTGAGCGAGGTGCCGGCGCGGCCGGCGAACAGCAGCGCCGTGACCACCGGACCGAGCTCGCGCACCAGCGACAGGTTGACCACCAGGCCCAGGCTCTCCGCGGCGCCGTAGGTGACGAGCGCGTAGTACATCTGCAGCGCCAGCACGAAACCCACCGCCAGCCCCGACGCGGCGATGATGACCAGCGAGCGGTTGCCGATGGCGTGCACCTGCGCCAACACCAGCGGCCAGCGGCGCAGCGCGGCCGGCGCGTGGCGCAACAGGTCGAGGAAGAAGAATGCCGAATGGCCCAGTGCGCGCAGCCAGTCCAGCGAAAAGCGGCCGAGCCGCGCGACGGCGTCGGTCATGACATGACGCCCAGATCCTCGGCCAGCGGCGGCGCCGGGTAGTGGAAGCGCACCGGGCCGTCGGGCTCGCCACCGATGAACTGCCGCACCTCGGGATGCGTGGAGGCGCGCAACTCGTCGGGCCGGCCATGCGCCACCACGCGCCCCTGCGAGGACAGCAGGTAGGCGTAGTCGCAGATCAGGAAGCACTCGAGCACGTCGTGCGAGACGATCAGCGAGGTCGCGCCAGTGGTGTCGTTGAGCTTGCGGATCAGGTTGGCGGCGACGCCCATCGAGATCGGGTCGAGCCCGGCGAAGGGCTCGTCGTACATGATCAGTTCGGGGTCCAGCGCCATGGCGCGGGCCAGCGCGATGCGCCGCGCCATGCCGCCCGACACCTGCGATATGCGCAAGGGCGCCGCGCCACGCAAGCCCACCGCGTTGAGCTTCATCAGCACGATGTCGCGGATCATGCTTTCGGGCAGATCGCTGTGCTCGCGCAGCGGGAAAGCCACGTTGTCGAACACGCTCAGGTCGGTGAACAGCGCGCCGAACTGGAAGAGCATGCCCAGCCGCCGGCGCAGCCGGTACAGCTGTGTACGGTCAGCGGCGTTCACACGCTCGCCGTCGAAAATCACCTGGCCCTGCGTCGCCGGATAGACACCGGCAATCAGGCGCAGCAGCGTGGTCTTGCCGCAGCCCGAGCCGCCGAGGATGGCCGTGACCTTGCCGCGCGCGAAGCGCAGCGACACGTCGTTCAGGATCGTGCGGGACGCGTCATAGCCGAAACTGACGCGGTCGATCTCGATCAGGGTGTCGATGTCCAAGCATTGACTGGCGTCCCGCGACGGGGACGCACGAGGGATTGGAAGGACCGCGTGCCATGCAAAGGCATGGCACGCAGCGATTTCATTGTCGCACGCAGCACTGCAAAGACGTGCGCACGCGCTGCGTCGCGCGATGTGCCGGGCCCGCGCTCAGTTCGGCAGCGCGCTGCAACCCATCAGGTACTGGTCGACCGCGCGCGCGGCCTGCCGCCCTTCGCGAATGGCCCAGACGATCAGCGACTGGCCGCGGCGCATGTCGCCGGCGGCGAAGACCTTGTCGACGTTGGTCTCGTAGGCGCGCACCGAATCGGTCGGTGCACGTGCGTTGCCGCGACTGTCACGCTCGACGCCGAAGGCCTCGAGCACCGAGGCCACCGGGCTGACGAAGCCCATCGCCAGCAGCACCAGTTCGCACGGGTAGTCCTTCTCGCTGCCCGGCACCTCAACCATCTTGCCGTTGACCCACTCGACGCGCACCGTGCGCAGCGTCGTGAGCTTGCCCTTGGCGCCAACGAACTCCTTGGTGGCGATGGCGAACTCGCGCTCGCAGCCCTCCTCGTGGCTGGAGCTGGTGCGCAGCTTGTAGGGCCAGTAGGGCCAGGTCAGCGGGCGGTCTTCTTCTTCCGGCGGCATCGGCATCAGCTCGAACTGCGTGACGCTGGCGGCGCCGTGGCGGTTGCTGGTGCCGACACAGTCGCTGCCGGTGTCACCGCCACCAATCACCACCACATGCTTGCCGGTGGCCATGATCTGGCCCTTCAGCTTGTCGCCGGCGACGACCTTGTTCTGCATCGGCAGGAACTCCATCGCGAAGTGCACGCCCGACAGTTCGCGGCCGGGCACCGGCAGGTCGCGGCTCTGTTCGGCGCCACCGGTCAGCAATACCGCGTCGAAATCGGCGCGCAGCTTTTCGGCACTGATGGTCTCGCTGGCGTCGTTGGTCACCTTGCTGCTCTCGGGCAACGCCCCGACCAGCACGCCGGTGCGGAAGCTCACGCCTTCGGCGCGCATCTGCTCGATGCGCCGGTCGATGTGGCTCTTCTCCATCTTGAAGTCAGGGATGCCGTAGCGCAGCAGCCCGCCGATGCGGCCGTTCTTCTCGAATACCGTCACCAAATGGCCGGCCCGCGCCAGCTGCTGCGCTGCCGCCAGCCCGGCCGGGCCACTGCCGACCACGGCCACCGACTTGCCGGTCTTCACAGCCGCAGGCTGCGGCTTGACCCAGCCTTCGGCCCAGGCGCGGTCGATGATGGCGTGCTCGATCGACTTGATGCCCACCGCGTCGTCGTTGACATTCAGCGTGCAGGCAGCCTCGCAAGGCGCCGGGCAGACACGGCCGGTGAACTCGGGAAAATTGTTGGTCGAGTGCAGCACCTCGATGGCGTTCTTCCAGTCGCCGCGATACACCAGGTCGTTGAAGTCCGGAATGATGTTGTTCACCGGACAGCCGTTGTTGCAGAACGGCGTGCCGCAATCCATGCAGCGTGCACTCTGGATCTTGGCCTGCTCTTCATTCAGGCCAATGACGAACTCCTTGTAGTTCTTCACCCGCTTGGGCGCGGGTTCGTAGCCCTCGTCGAGGCGCTCGTATTCCAGGAAGCCGGTGACTTTTCCCATGTCGATGTTCCTTGTATCGGGCGCCGCGCTACTTCGCAGGCACCGTGGGCGCCTGCGTGCCTCGCGCCTTGCTGATGGTGGCCTCGGACTGCTTCTCGGCACTGCGCTTTTCCAGCGCACGCTTGTATTCGTGCGGGAAGACCTTGACGAACTTGCCGCGTGCCTCGGCCCAGCGGTCGAGGATGTCGCGCGCGCGCAAGGAGCCGGTCCAGCGGTGGTGGTCCTCGATCAGCGCCTTCAGCAGCGATTCGTCGGCCTGGCCCTTGTGCCAACCGGTGCTCTCGCTGGTGGCCGACTGCTCCGCCTGCGACAGCACTTTGTCCAATGCCACCATCGAGGTGTTGCAGCGCGTCGCGAAGCGGCCATCTTCGTCGTACACATAGGCCACGCCGCCCGACATGCCCGCGGCGAAGTTGCGCCCGGTCGCGCCAAGCACGACCGCCGTGCCGCCCGTCATGTATTCACAGCCGTGGTCGCCGGTGCCCTCGACCACCGCGCTGGCGCCCGACAGGCGCACGGCGAAGCGTTCGCCGGCCACGCCGCGGAAGAAGGCCTCGCCGCTGGTGGCCCCGTACAACGCGGTGTTGCCGATGATGATGTTGCGTGTGGCTTCGCCGCGGAACTCGATGCTCGGACGCACCACCACGCGCCCGCCGGACAGGCCCTTGCCGGTGTAGTCGTTGGCGTCGCCGATCAGGTACAGCGTGATGCCACCGGCCAGGAAGGCACCGAAACTCTGCCCACCCGTGCCTTCGACCTGCATGAAGATGGTGTGGTCCGGCAGGCCTTCGGGTCGCTGGCGGATCAGCTCGCCCGAGAGCATGGCGCCGACGCTGCGGTTGCCGTTGCGCACGTCTTCCATGAACTGCACTTTTTCGCCACGCTCGATGGCCGGCTTGCAGCGCTCGATGAGCTTGACGTCGAGCGCTCGCTGCAGACCATGGTCCTGCTTCTCGACCTGGCGGCGCGGCACCTCGGCCGGCACCTGCGCCTGGTGGAAGATGCGACTGAAGTCCAGGCCCTTGGCCTTCCAGTGCGTCACGCCCTTCTTCGTGTCGAGCAGGTCGGCACGGCCGATCAGCTCGTCGAAGCTGCGTATGCCCAGCTGCGCCATGATCTGGCGCGCTTCTTCGGCGACGAAGAAGAAGTAGTTGACGACGTGCTCGGGCCGGCCCCTGAACTTGGCGCGCAGCACCGGGTCCTGCGTCGCCACGCCCACCGGGCAGGTGTTGAGGTGGCACTTGCGCATCATGATGCAGCCTTCGGCCACCAGTGGCGCGGTGGCGAAGCCAAACTCGTCTGCACCAAGCAGCGCGCCAATGACCACGTCGCGCCCGGTCTTCATCTGGCCGTCGGCCTGCACGCGGATGCGGCCGCGCAGCCGGTTCAGCACCAGCGTCTGCTGGGTTTCGGCCAGGCCCAGCTCCCAGGGCGTGCCGGCATGCTTGATGCTGCTCCATGGCGACGCGCCGGTGCCGCCATCGTGCCCGGCGATGACCACATGGTCGGCCTTGCACTTGGCCACGCCGGCGGCGATGGTGCCCACCCCCACTTCGGAAACCAGCTTGACGCTGACGTCGGCGCGCGGATTGGCGTTCTTCAGGTCGTGGATCAGCTGCGCCAGGTCCTCGATCGAATAGATGTCGTGGTGCGGCGGGGGCGAGATCAGGCCGACGCCCGGCACGCTGTAGCGCAGGAAGCCGATGTAGTCGCTGACCTTGCCGCCGGGCAGCTGGCCGCCTTCGCCGGGCTTGGCGCCCTGCGCCATCTTGATCTGCAGCTGGTCGGCGCTGACCAGGTATTCGGTGGTCACGCCGAAACGGCCCGAGGCGACCTGCTTGATCTTGCTGCGCAGCGAGTCGCCTTCGTTCAGCGCGTAGTCGGAGGCAATGACCTTCTTGCCGATGACATCGCTGACCATCGTGCCGGCCGCGATGCGCATGCCCTTCATCTCGTTGCGGTAGCGCGCCGGATCCTCGCCGCCTTCGCCGGTGTTGCTCTTGCCGCCGATGCGGTTCATGGCCACGGCCAGCGTGCTGTGCGCCTCGGTGCTGATCGAACCGAGCGACATTGCGCCGGTGGCGAAACGCTTGACGATCTCGCTCGCCGGCTCCACCTGGTCCAGGGGGATGGCCTTGGCCGGGTCGACCTTGAATTCGAACAGGCCGCGCAGCGTCATGTGGCGCTTGCTCTGGTCGTTGATGATCTGCGCGTATTCCTTGTAGGTCTCGAACTTGCCCGAGCGCGTACTGTGCTGCAGCTTGGCAATGGCGTCGGGCGTCCACATGTGCTCTTCGCCGCGCACGCGCCACGCGTATTCGCCACCAGTGTCGAGCATGTCGGCCAGCAGCGGGTCGTTGCCGAAGGCGGCGCGATGCATACGAATGGCCTCCTCGGCCACCTGGAACACGCCGATGCCTCCGATCTGCGAAGCCGTGCCGCGGAAGTACTTCTCGACCAGCGACTTTTCCAGGCCGATGGCCTCGAAGAGCTGAGCGCCGCAGTAGGACATGTAGGTGCTCACGCCCATCTTGGACATGATCTTCGACAACCCCTTGCCGATGGCCTTGATGTAGTTGTAGATCGCCTTGTCGGCCGACAGCTCGCCCGGCAGATCCTTGTGCAGCGCGACCAGGGTTTCCAGCGCCAGGTACGGATGCACGGCCTCGGCGCCGTAGCCGGCAAGCACGGCAAAGTGGTGCACCTCGCGCGCGCTGCCGGTCTCGACCACCAGCCCGGCCGTGGTGCGCAGGCCCTCGCGCACCAGGTGGTGGTGCACGGCCGACAGCGCCAGCAGCGCCGGGATGGCGACATGCTCGCGGTCCATGCGCCGGTCGGTGATGATGAGGACGTTGTGGCCGCCGCGGATGGCGTCCACGCTCTCCGCGCACAGCGACGCCAGCTTGGCCTCGATGCCTTCGGCGCCCCAGGCCAGCGGATAGCAGATGTCGAGCTCGTGGCTGCGGAACTTGCCCGAGCTGTGTTCGCCAATGCCGCGCAGCCGTGCCATGTCGTCGAAGTCGAGGATCGGCTGGTCCACCTCCAGGCGCATCGGCGGGTTCACCGCGTTGATGTCGAGCAGGTTGGGCTTCGGGCCGATGAAACTGTTCAGACTCATCACGATGGCCTCGCGGATCGGGTCGATCGGCGGGTTGGTGACTTGCGCGAACAGCTGCTTGAAGTAGTGATAGAGCGGCTTGTTTCGGTCGGACAGCACCGCCAGCGGCGAGTCGTTGCCCATCGAGCCGGTGCCCTCCTCGCCCATCGCCGCCATCGGGCTCATCAGGAACTTGATGTCTTCCTGCGTGGTGCCGAAGGCTTGTTGACGGTCGAGCAGCGCCTCCTTGAACTCGCCGACGGCGCCCTTGGCGGCGATCGAGTCGAGGCGGATGCGCACCGTCTCGATCCATTGGCGGTAAGGCTTGGCGAAGGCGAACTGGTTCTTCAGTTCCTCGTCATCGACGATGCGCCCCTGCTCGAAGTCGATCAGGAACATCTTGCCCGGCTGCAGGCGCCACTTGCGCACGATGCGGTTCTCGGGGATCGGCAGCACGCCGGACTCGCTGGCCATGACCACCAGGTCGTCGTCGGTGACGATGTAGCGCGCCGGGCGCAGACCGTTGCGATCGAGCGTGGCGCCGATCTGCTTGCCGTCGGTGAAGGCCATCGCCGCCGGGCCGTCCCAGGGCTCGATCATCGCGGCGTGGTATTCATAGAACGCACGGCGCCGCGGGTCCATGTGCTCGTGCTGTTCCCAGGCCTCGGGGATCATCATCATCGCCGCATGCGCCAGCGGGTAGCCGGCCATCGTCAGCAGTTCGAGCGCGTTGTCGAAGGTGGCGGTGTCGCTCTGGCCCTCGAAGCTGATCGGGTACAGCTTGGCCAGGTCCTCGCCCAGCACCGGCGAGCGCATCACGCCTTCGCGCGCGCGCATCCAGTTGAAGTTGCCCTTGACGGTGTTGATCTCGCCGTTGTGCGCGACCATGCGGTACGGGTGCGCCAGCGGCCATTCGGGGAAGGTGTTGGTCGAGAAGCGCTGGTGCACCAGCGCGAAGGCCGACACCGCGCGCGGATCGGCCAGATCCTTGTAGTACTTGCCCACCTGGTCGGCCAGCAGCAGACCCTTGTAGATGACGGTGCGGCAGCTCATGCTGGGCACGTAGTACTCGCGGCTGTGCGTCAACTTCAGTGCCTGGATGGCGCTGCTCGCCGTCTTGCGGATGACGTAGAGCTTGCGCTCCAGCGCGTCGGGCACGATCACGTCCGGACCGCGGCCGATGAACACCTGCCGGATCACCGGCTCCTTGGCGCGCACCGTGGGCGACATCGGCATTTCGCGATCGACCGGCACGTCGCGCCAGCCGAGAAGCACCTGGCCTTCGGCACGCACCGCGCGCTCCAGTTCGTTGACGCAGGCCAGTCGCGAGGCGTGTTCCTTGGGCATGAAGACCATGCCCACGCCGTATTCACCCGGCGGCGGCAGATGCACGCCCTGGGCCGCCATCTCGGCGCGGAAATAGTCGTCCGGGATCTGGATCATGATGCCCGAGCCGTCGCCCATCAGCTTGTCGGCGCCGACCGCACCGCGGTGGTCCAGGTTTTCCAGGATCAACAGGCCCTGCTGGATGATGCTGTGCGACTTGATGCCCTTGATCTGCGCGACGAAGCCCAGGCCGCAGGCGTCACGCTCGTTCGTGGCGTCGTAAAGGCCGTCTCGCGCCAGCGCGGACTGCTCGTCCCAGCTGGACGTGCCCTGCTTCACGGGTGAATGATCGGCGTGGCTCATGGCGCGTTCCTTTGCATGTTCCGGATTCCGGACGAAGATTATCGCAACGCAGCATTCAGGAGCAAGCGCGATTAAATAGGGTCAGGCTCGATATTTTATGAACATCATCCGAATCAAGATCAAATGGGGACACACTTGCTCCGGAGTGGCGAACTGCGGCGTGCGCCGTGCGCCCTCATAGCAGGATGCATGCCACGCGAGACCTGCACTTTCAGTTCGCGCCGGTGTTGCGCGGTGGACGGCCACGGGCGCGCGGCTGAACTGGGCGGCCCAGCATCTGCGCCACTCGGGCCAGAAAGGGCTCCGCGCCGATGGCCCAGCCGTGGCTGGCGGCGTGCTCGATGTGGCGCCGCACGGCCAACTCCAGACCTTGCTCGAGCAAGCGGCTGTAGGCCGCCTCGCGCTCGAAAGGGGTGTTGCCCAGTTGCCAGAATTCCGGCGGGTCGGTGAGCAGCGGGTCCCGACGCAAACCCAGCCGATGCGGCGCGCTCGAGGCCGCACTGTCCTGGGCCTTGCCAGCCCCACTTGGCGACGCCACCAGCCCGTCGATCAAGCGCAGGCTTTGCAGCGCGTGCGTGCCCGGTTGCACCACGGCGGCGCGAAAACGCCCTTCCCAGAGCGTGCCGCTGCACCCGTGCCGCCGGTTGAAGGCCGCCACATAGCGCCGACCCAGGGCCTGCATCATGCGGCTCAAGGCCGCCTCGGTCGGTGGCGTCAACAGCAGTTGCACCTGGTTGTCGAGCAACGCATAGGCATGCACGGCCACGCCATGGGCGCGGGCCGCCTCCTGCAGCGCGGCCAGGTATTGCCGCCGGTCTTCGTCGTCACCGAACACGGCTTGCAGGTTGTGGCCACGCTGCACCAGGTGGTGCGCATGCCCACTCAGCACGAGCCTGGGTTGCCGGGCCATGTCGGTACCGCGGTCTGGCCTCGAGCCGCCATCAGGCAGCGTCGGCGAACAGCACCTGCCCGGTCAGGCGCTGGTGCTCGCGCAGCGCGAAGCGGTCCGTCATGCCGGCGATGTAGTCGGCCACGGCGCGCTCGCGCCGCGGCTGGGTGGCATAGTCATCGGGCATCTCGCCCGGCTGACGTACGTAGGCCGCGAACAGCTCGCGCACCACGCACCGCGCACGTTCGGTGTTCTGCTGCACCTGCGCATGGCGATACAACGCGCCAAAGAGAAAGCGCTTCATGTCGGCGCCGGCCTGGCGCATCGGTGTGCTGAAGGCCACCAGCGGCGGCGACCGGCGCACCGCCTCGGCATCCGCCGGCTGGCGCTGCAACAGCGCCCCTCGCGTCGTGGCGATCAGATCGTGCACCTGTGCCGCCAGCATGCGCCGTATGGTGTCGAACAGCAGACGCCGCCCCGTGGCCCGCTCAAGGGCGCGATGTGCCGCCAATGCCTCGTCGCGGAAGCGCCGGTACAGCGGCACCTCGGCCACCTGGTCGGCCGTGATCAGCCCCGAGCGCACACCGTCGTCGATGTCATGCGCGTTGTAGGCCATCTCGTCGGCCAGGTTGACCAGCTGAGCTTCGAGCGATGGCTGCCCGCCCCGCAAGAAGCGTTGCGCCACGCCGCCAGGTTCGGCGCGGTCCAGCCTTTCGGCGTTGGCGCGCGAACAATGCTTGAGGATGCCCTCGCGAGTCTCGAAGCACAGGTTCAGGCCGTCGAACTGCGGATAGCGCTGCTCCAGCGAATCCACCACTCGCAGGCTCTGCAGGTTGTGCTCGAAGCCGCCGAATGCGCTCATGCATTCGTGCAGCGCGTCCTGTCCGGCGTGGCCGAAGGGCGTGTGGCCCAGGTCGTGCGCCAGCGCGACGGCCTCCACCAGGTCCTCGTTCAGCTGCAGCGCGCGCGCCACCGAGCGCGCCAGCTGCGCCACCTCCAGCGAATGCGTCAGCCGCGTGCGAAACAGGTCGCCCTCGTGGTTGATGAAGACCTGGGTCTTGTACACCAGCCGGCGAAAGGCGGTGCAGTGCACGATGCGCTCGCGGTCGCTCTGGTAAGCGTTCTCCGGCGCGGACGCCGGCTCGGCGAGGCGGCGCCCGCGTGACGCGCGCGCATCGCTGGCCCAGGGTGCGAGCGCAACCATCGGCAGCAGTCAGGCGCAGGCGTGCGTGGTCGCGGCCAACACCTGGCGCACCAGTTCGTCGGGCGCGGCGCGCAGCACCGCCTGGCCCGGTGCCTCGACCAGCACGAAACGGATCTCGCCGGCTCGCGCCTTCTTGTCCACGCGCATCAACTCCAGGTAACGCTCGGAGCCGAGGTCCGGGCCGCGCACCGGCAGACCGGCGCGTTCGACCAGATGGCGCAGGCGCACCGCGAAGTCCGCTGGTACCAAGCCGAGCCGGGCCGACAGCTCGCCGGCCATGACCATGCCGCAGCCCACGGCCTCGCCATGCAGCCATTGCCCATAACCCAGGCCGGCCTCGATGGCGTGCCCGAAGGTGTGGCCGAAGTTGAGGATGGCGCGCAGGCCGCTCTCGCGCTCGTCCTGGCCCACCACCCCGGCCTTGATCTCGCAGCAGCGCTGCACGGCATGCGCCAGTGCATGCGGCTCGCGCGCCAGCAGCGCGTCCAGGTGTTCCTCGATCCAGGCCAGGAACGCAGCGTCGGCGATCGGGCCGTACTTGATGACCTCGGCCAGACCGGCGCGCAGTTCGCGCTGCGGCAGGGTCTGCAGCGTGTCCAGGTCGCAGATCACACGCTGCGGCTGATAGAACGCGCCGATCATGTTCTTGCCCGCCGGATGGTTGATCGCCGTCTTGCCACCGACCGACGAATCCACCTGCGCCAGCAGCGTGGTCGGCACCTGCACGAAAGGCACGCCGCGCATGTAGCAGGCGGCAGCGAAGCCGGTGATGTCGCCGACCACGCCGCCGCCCAGCGCGAACAGCACCGTGTGGCGGTCGCAACCCTCGGCCAGCAGGCGGTCGAAGATCAGGTTCAGCGTGGGCCAGTCCTTGAACCGCTCGCCGTCGGGCAGTTCGAGCGTCGACACCGCCGCATAGTGCTTGCCGAGCCTGCGCTGCAGCCGCTCAGCGTAGAGCGGGGCCACGGTGGCATTGGTGACGACAAGCGCGCGCGCCGCCCGTGGCAGCGCATGCCAGGCATCGTCGCGCTCGAGCAGCCCGGCGCCGATGAGGATGTCATAGCGCTGCGCACCGGTGTGCACCGGCACCACCGCGGCTGCGCTTGGGGCTTGTTTCATGGCCGCCGAGTGTACGGCGGCGCCATCGGCCGGTGCCGGCTGATGCCGGCTCAAGCGGCCGCGTCGGGCGCGCGCGCGTCGATCGGCGATGGCACGCGCGCGGGGTCCACCAGGCCGGCCAGTTCGAGTTGCATCAGTACCATGTTCACCAGCGCCGGCACCGAGGGGCGGCCGGTCTCGATGACATAGTGCGCCACCTGCCGGTACAGCGGGTCGCGCTCGCGGTACAGCTCGCGCAGCCGGCGCAGCGGGTCCGCCACCTGCAGCAGCGGCCGGTGCGTGTCGTGGCGCAACCGGCGGAAAAGTTCTTCGGGTGTCGAGCGCAGATAGAACACATGTGTGCGCTGGTGCAACCGCTCGCGGTTGCTGGCGCGCAGCACCGCTCCGCCGCCGGTGGCCAGCACGATGTCGTCGGCAGCGCAGAGCTGCTCGATGACCTCTTGCTCGATGTCGCGGAAGGCGGCTTCGCCGTGCGTTTCGAACCAGCTGCGGATCGGCATGCCGATGTGGCGCTCGATCTCATGGTCGCTGTCGACCAGCCGCAGGCCCAGGTGTCGCGCCAGGTGGCGCCCGACCGTGGACTTGCCACAGCCGGGCATGCCGACCAGCGTGATGGTCACGGCATCAGTTCGGATTGGTGCAGAGCAGCCCCGTCTGGCCCGCAGGATTCGTCGTCGGAACCACCGCGCTGGCCTGAGTGCCGTAGGGCGCCAGCCTGAACGCCGGCTCCTTGTCAGGATCGGAAATCGCATCGGCCAAGACCGGCAGCACGCCCTGGTAGTTGGTCCGGCCCTCGGTGCCGGCCACACCGGATGCGGCGACCAGGATGTTGAACTCCAGCCACGAGGCGACGTTCTGGCCATAGCTGATCTGCAGCTTCACCTGGCCGTTGCTGTCGGTGCTGGACGACCCCACGAAACTGATCGCGACATCGGCCTTGCGCGGCTCGACCACACCCGTGCTGTTCGCGTCCTCGATCGCACCGTTCGAGTACACCTCGAGCACGCCGTTGCGGTTCAGGTCCTCGTTGTCGCAGGACGCGCGCTGCACCTTGGCCCACTTGTCGCCCACCACCTGCCATTCGCCCTTGAAGTAGCGCAGGATATCCACTGACTTGGAGATCTCGACACCACCCTTGGCGCTGCCCGATGAGTCGACGACCTGCACCGTATAGGTCTTGATGTAGCTCTGGTCGGCGACCTGGATCAAGGCGTCTGTGAAGATCGATACCGACAATGCGTCTGAAACGACGGTCAGCGTCGCCGTCGCAGCGTTCGGGCATGTGCCGGCCGCGAAGTCGCTAGCCGACCAGCAGGCGCGCACCGTCAGGCCGTCGGTCGGGCTGAAGCGGCTGCCCGGCACGTAGGCGGTGGTAGCCACGCCGTTGGCGTCGCTGTAGACGACGTTGGCGCCCGAGGTCAGGCTGCCGCCGATGTTGTTCACATCCCCAGCCAAGTCGAAGCGGACACGCACATTCTGCACCGGCGCATTGCCGGCGCCCACGAAGAGCGCGCGCAACTCCGAGCGGTTGCTGGTCGTGCTGGTGTTCACCGGCACCACGCTGGGCGAAGCTGCCAGCGACGCCGACTGCACCGCGATGGAGGCCGGCGGAATCGTGCCGGTGCCCGACTGCACCAGCACAGCCTGGGTCACCGATACACCGCCGGCGGTGGCGCGGATGTCCAGGCTGCCCCCGGCCGCCGGCGCCGTGTAGGCATAGCTGTAGCTGCCGTTGCTGTCGGTGCTGCCGCTGGTCTCGACGCCACCGACACCGTTGATCACGATGGCCTGGGCACTCATCGGGTTGGAGTTCACGTCGACCAGGCGGAAATCGACCGTGCCAGCAGCGCCGGGGGCAATGACGGCCGGCAGCGGCGTCGCCGTCAGCGTCGCGCCCACCACCTGGAAGGTCGCGGTGCGCGACAGGCTGCCGCTGGTGGCGGTCACGCTGATGGTCCGGTTGGCGCGGTCCGCGCCGATGCCGATTTGCGCGGTGACGACCCCTTGGGCATCGGTGGAGGTGCCACTGACCGTGGCCAGCGCGTTGTTGTTCACGCTGAAGCTGACCGGAATCGATTCCAGCGTCACGCCGCCAGCACCGGTCGCGGTGGCGGTGGCGGTGATCGTGTCGGTGCCGTTGTTGGGCAGGCTGGTCGCGCTCAGCACCAGGGTCAGGTTCGACGCGACAGGCGCGCCGGGGTCGGCACCACCGTCGCACTCACCCACCTGCTGGCCTTCGAAGGCCGGCGGCGCCGTGCAATCGGTATCGCCCCCGCAGGCCACCAGCAGCACGGCCACGCCAGCCACCGCTGCCGCGCGCAGGCCGCGCCACAGCGCCAGGCCCGATCCGTCTCGCGTTTTCAACGTCATCTCGATCTTCCTCAGTAGGTTCGCGGCGCCGCGCTATCGAGCGACCATCACGGATCCGGCTTTGCCGGTCCGTAGACGGTGCCCCCTTGAGGGGGCGCGCGCAGCGCGTAGGGGGTGGGCCATCGTCAACGCGCCGCGGAGCGGTCGGTCACGATCTTCGGTGTGATGAACACCAGCAGTTCGGTCTTCTTGGTGGAGAGCAGGCGGTTCTTGAACAACCAGCCCAGGTAGGGGATGTCGCCGAGCAGCGGCACCTTGTTGATCTCTTCCTGGTTGGTCTGCGTGAAGATGCCGCCGATGACCACCGTGCCGCCGTTCTCCACCAGCACCTGCGTGCGCACATGCTTGGTGT
This sequence comes from uncultured beta proteobacterium, assembly GCA_963824005.1. GTDB lineage: Bacteria > Pseudomonadota > Gammaproteobacteria > Burkholderiales > Burkholderiaceae_C > Rubrivivax. The sequence goes on along the minus strand of CAWGOK010000029.1, from coordinate 134,887 downwards.
CGATGGCAAAGCCCTGCAGCGTGGGCCGGCCGACGCTGTCCTTGTTGACGTCCAGGTCGAGCAGCACATAGCCCTCGGGCGTGATCTGCGGGGTGACCTCGAGCTTCAGGATGGCCTTGCGGAACTGCACCGCCGTGGCGCCGCTGGACGTCGCCTGCTGATAGGGCAGTTCCTCGCCTTGCTCGATCAAGGCCTTGACCTGGTCGGCGGTGATGACACGCGGGCTGGAGACGATCTTGCCGTTGCCGTCGTTTTCCAGCGCGGACAGCTCGAGGTTGAGGAACTTGTCCGCCGAGGCACTGAACAGCGACAGCGCGAAGGTCGCGGCCGCCGCACCGAGCGAGCCCGTGTTGGCCGGCAGGTTGACGAACTGCGTGTTGCTGAAGTCCACCGGCGGGCTCTGGCCAGTCTGCGCGCCCACTGCCGCATAGTTTCCGCCCACCTGCGCACCGGGACCCGAGGTCGGCGGGCCAGCCAGATTGGCGAAGCCGAGCTTCACACCCAGGCTCTGGCCCCAGTTGTCGGTGGCCTCGACGATGCGCGCCTCGATCAGCACCTGGCGTACGGGGATGTCGATCTTGGCGATCATCGCCTGCACTTCTTCCAGCTTCGACGGGATGTCGGTGACGAAGAGCTGGTTGGTGCGTTGCTCGAAGATGACGCTGCCGCGCGGCGACAGGATGCGACCGGAGTTCTGCCCGGTGGCGTTGTCGATGGCCTGCGCCACCAGCGCCGAGCCGACCAGGCTCTTGGCGATGGTCTCGGCCTTGGTGTAGTTCAGCTGGAAGGCCTGGGTGCGCACCGGCTCGAGTTCGGCGATCTTCTTGCGCGATTCCAGTTCCACCTGCTCACGGTTGGCGAGTTCTTCCTTGGGCGCGATCCACAGCACGTTGCCGGACTTGCGCACGCCCAGGCCCTTGCTCTGCAGGATGATGTCCAGCGCCTGGTCCCAGGGCACGTCCTTCAGCCGCAGCGTGACGGTACCGGTGACGGTGTCGCTGGTGACGACGTTGAAGTTGGTGAAGTCGGCGATCACCTGCAGCAAGGCACGCACTTCGATGTTCTGGAAGTTCAGGCTCAGCTTCTCGCCGGAGAAGCCCGGTCCTTGCACCAGCTTGTTCGGGTCGACCTTGAGCGGCCGCACTTCGAGCACGAACTGGTTGTCGGTCTGGTAGGCGCTGTGCTCCCACGAACCCTTGGGCTCGACCACCATGCGCACGCGGTCGCCGCTCTGGAAGGTGGAGATGCTCTGCACGGGGGTGCCGAAATCGGCGACGTCCAGGCGGCGGCGCAGCTTTTCGGGCAGCGTGGAGCGCAGGAACTCGACCACCAGGTTCTGACCCTGCTGGCGGATGTCCACGCCGACCTGCGTGCTGGGCAGGTCGACGATGACGCGGCCGGCCGAATCGGTGCCGCGCCTGAAGTCCACGTCGCGCAGCGCCAGCGGCTGGTCGTTCTGCGCCGGCGCGAACTGCGTCGGCGCACCGCTGGCCGTGGCCACCGGCCCGCTCGATTCGAGCAGCACGATCAACGACTTGCCCTGCAGCTGCACGCGGTAGTTCGCGGCCTGGCGCAGGTTCAGCACCAGGCGCGTGCGCTCGCCGGAGACCGCCACGTTGGCCGAGCGCAGGTTGCCCTGGTTCAACTCCACCGAGTTCTTGCCCAGGCCGTTGCCCACGCCCGGCAGGTCGATGGCCACGCGCGGCGGGGCCTGCACCGAGAAGCCTCCCGGCACGGCCGCCAGCGGCTCGCTCAGTTCGACGCGCACGACATCCGTGCCGGCCTGCTGCGAGGTGGTGATCGACTGGATCACGTTCTGCGCGAACGCGGTGACTGGGGCTGCGAGTGCAAGCGCCAACGCGGCAACTGTGGCGCGCCACTTGTGCATGATGCGGTTCTCCAGGGTGCTTTTCATCGTGCCTTCTCCTGCAGTTGCAGGGTGCTGGCCCGCTCGATCCATTCGCCAGCGGCGTCCTGCACGATTTCGCGCAGCACGATCTGGGTCTCGGTGATCTTGGTGATCCGGCCGTAGTTCTGGCCGATGTAGTCGCCCAGCTTGACCTGGTACAACAGGTTGTCCACGCGCAGCAGCGCGAAGGGCTGGGCCTGCTTGGCGACGCTGCCGACCATGCTCATGCCGTCCAGCGGATAGGCCTCCAGCGGCTCCTTGCGCCGGTTGAGCTCGGCGCCGAGCATCGAATTCGGCTGCCGCGCTTCCATCTTCAGCGCGACGGTGAGCTTCTGGTTGCTGAAGGGGTCGACCGCCTGGGCGGAGCTGTAAGGTTGGGCCTCGAACTTCTTCGGCGGCGACAGCGGTGAGACGTTCGGCTTGACCTCGCGGCGCTGGCGCTCCATCCATTCCTGCAGTTCCTCGTTCTCGGCGCCGCAGCCGGCCAGCAGGGCCAGCAGCAGCGAACCCGTCAATAGTCGCGTGGCGTTCGGGCGGCTCGTCATTTCTTCGCTCCAGCGGCCTTGGCCGCCTTGTCCGCCGCGGCCTTCTTCTGTTCGGCCACTTCAGTTGCGTCCAGGTAGCGGTAGGTGCGCGCGGTAGCTTCCATCGTCAGGTTGCCGCTTGCGTCCTTGGCATTCACTGGGGCGATCGACAGGTTGTGCAGGGTGACGATGCGCGACAGGTTGGCCACGTCGGCAGCGAAGGCGCCCATGTCGTTAAAGCGACCGCTGACCTTGATGGCGATCGGCAGCTCGGCGTAGTAGTCCTTGACCTCGACCTGGCCGGGACGGAACAGCTCGAACTGCAGCCCGCGCCCGAGCCCGGCCTGGTTGATGTCGGACAGCAGCGCGTCCATCTCGGCCTTGCCCGGAAGCTGCTTCTCCAGCTGCGTCACGTATTCCTGGACCTGCAGTTTCTGCTTGCGCAGTTCCCCCAGGTTGACGGCCTGGCCGAGCTTGCTGACGAAGTCCTTCTTCAACGCCGGCTCGCGGTCGCGCTCGACCTGGAGCTCGTCGGTGGCATCGGACAGCAGGCCGAACCAGCAGGCCACGACCACGGCCACGACAGTGGCCAGCCAGCTGGCCGCCTTGGGCAGCGCGGGCCATTGGCCAGGCTCCTTGGGATTCAGGCCGCGAAACTGCGACACCGCCTGTTCGGCCAGGCCGCTGACATCGAAGGACGAGTTGGAAGTCTTGGCGTTCATGGCGTACTCACGAAGACTTCTTTGCTGCGGCGCTGGCGGCAGCGGCGGGCGCCGAAGCGGCGGCCGGTGCCTGCGGGCGCTTGAGCGACAGCCGCATCGAGAACTCGTTCAGGCGGCGCTGGTCACGCGACGCCGCAGCCGCAGCGCCGGGTGCCGACGCGGTGGTCTTGATCTCGACCAACTCGGGCTTCTCGAGCCACGGCGAGTTGTAGAGGGTGTTGCGCAGGAATTCGGACACACGCTCGTTGGTCTGCGCCATGCCGGTCACCAGCACCACCGGGCCGTTCTGCTTGACGCTGGTGAGGTAGATGCCTTCGGGCGTCTGCTTGACCAGTTCGTCCAGCAGGTGCACCGGAATGTTGCGGTCGGTCTGCAGGCCCTCGACGGCCAACTGACGCGCCTTCAATGCCTCGATCTCGGCGCGCAGCGCGGCGATGTCCTTGATCTGCAGCTCCAGGCGGCTGATCTCGGCCTTCAGGAAATCATTGCGCGCCTGCTGGGCAGAAGTCATCTGCTGCAGCACGGCATACCAGATGCCGGCCACCACCAGCCCGAGCAAGGCGCATGCGACCAGCGTGGCGAAGAAGGCGCGTTTGCGCTGCCTGCGCTTTTCTTCGCGATGCGGCAGTAAGTTGATCAGTATCACTGAACGAATCTCCGCATGGCCAGTCCGCAGGCCGTGAGGTAGGAGGGCGCTTCACGCCGCAGGCTGGACTCGCGCACGGCCGAACCCAGTTTCATGTGGTCGAAAGGGTTCACGACCTGAGAGGCGAAGCCGGTCAGCTCGGTCACGCGATCCTTCAGGCCCGGCAAGGTGGCCGTACCGCCGGCAAGCATCACGTAGTGCACCTTGTGATGCGGCGTGCTGGTAAAGAAGTACTGCAGCGCGCGGCCGATCTCCTGCGACAAGCTGTCGACGAAGGGCGCGAGGATCACTGTCTCGTAGTCGTCAGGCAGATCTGCCGCGAGCTTCTTGGCTTCGGCCTCCTCGAAGGAGAAGCCGTACTGGCGCGAGATCAACTGCGTCAGCTGCGAGCCGCCGAAGGCCTGGTCGCGGTCATAGAGCATCTCGTCGTCGCGCAGCACCTTCAGGCTGGTCGTGTCGGCACCGATCTCGAACAGCGCGACCAGCGCATCCCTGCCCTCGTTCGGCAGCGCCGCGACGACGCGGCTCATGGCCAGGCGCGAGGCGTGCGATTCGATGTCCAGCACCACCGGCGTCAAGCCCGCGGCTTCGGCCAAGCCCTGCCGGTCCTGCACACGGTCCTTGCGCGACGCGGCGATCAGCACCTCGACGTCGCCGACCGAGGTGGCGCTGGGCCCGATGACGCAGAAATCGAGGCTGACCTCGTCGAGCGAAAAGGGGATGTACTGGTTGGCCTCGGATTCGACCTGGAGCTCCATCTCCTCGTCGCGCAGGCCGGCCGGCAGCATGATCTTCTTGGTAATGACGGCCGACTGCGGCATCGCCATGACCACTTGCTTGGTGCGCGTGCCGCTCTTGACCACCACACGCTTCACCGCAGCGGCGACCTCGTCGAACTTCTCGATCTGGCCATCGGTGATCCAGCCTTTCTCGAAGGGTTCGGACGCAAGGCGTTCGAGCACCAGCTCACCACTTGCGGCCTGGCCCAGCTCGACCAGCTTGACACTGGAGGAACTGACATCCAACCCGATCATTGCGGGGTGTTTTTGCCCCAAAAGCTGGCCCAGAAAGCTCACTTCGCCTGACTCCCAACGCGCCCTTCGCAGGGTGCGACGATGTTAAGAAGTTACTTGAATGCTAGCAGTAAAGCCCTTGTGACCTAACGAAAAACTGTCCACAAAGTCTGCCCCTCGTTGTGATTCTCCGACGCCCGGATCAGCGCTTGAAACAACTCGCAATTGCGCTTTCCGAAGCTCACCGCCGGCAAGCTGACACACCCTGACACAGCCCCGCGCACCGCGCGCGCCCTGCGCGCCGGCAGCCAGGTGGGGGCTTTCTATAATCTGCGACCTGCCCCACGGGAAATGCATGAGCGCTGCCGGCTCCGCCCCACCTTCCAGACCATCGCCCGCCACGACCGACGCAGCTTTAGCGCGCAGTGGCTGGGTTCGTGTGCTGAGTCGGATCATCGTCTGGGCCTTTGGGCTGGCGGCTGCCAGTGTGGTGAGTGTCTTGATCCTGGTGGGCATCGCGGTGGCAGTGGCCTATCCGAACGTTCCCGAGATCAGCGGCTTGACGGATTACCGTCCGAAACTGCCGATGCGAATCTACGCTGCTGACGGGGCGCTGCTCGGAGAATTTGGTGAAGAAAGGCGCAACTTCACGCCCATCGCGCAGATTCCGAAGGTGTTGAAGGACGCCGTGCTGGCGGCCGAGGATTCGCGCTTCTACGAACACAGCGGCGTGGACTTCAAGGGCGTGCTGCGCGCGGTGCTGGCCAACCTGCGCGCAGCGCGCAGCCAGGGCGGGTCCACCATCACCATGCAGGTGGCAAAGAATTTCTACCTGCCCACCGAGAAAACCTACACGCGCAAGATCTACGAGTTGCTGCTGACGATGAAGATCGAGCGGCTGCTCAGCAAGGAGCAGATCCTCGAGCTGTACATGAACCAGATCTTTCTCGGGCAGCGTGCCTTCGGATTTGCGGCCGCGAGCGAGATCTACTTCGGCAAGCCGGTGAAGGACCTGAACATCGCCGAAGCCGCGATGCTGGCGGGGCTGCCGGTCGCGCCCTCGGCCTACAACCCGATCGCCAATCCCAAACGGGCCGCGCAGCGCCAGCAGTTCATCTTGGGTCGCATGCTCGAAGAAGGCTACATCAACCAAGCCCAGTACGACGAGGCGCGCCAACGGACGCTGCGCTACAAGGTGCCGACCGAGACACCGGTGCACGCCGAGTTTGCGGTCGAGACGGCGCGGCAACTGGTGTTCGCCCAATACGGTGCCGATTCCTATTCACGCGGTCTGGATGTGTACCTGACGATCCGCTCGACCGATCAGGCAGTGGCGTATCGGGCCCTGCGCCGCGGGCTTCAGACCTTCGAACAGCGCCAGTTCTACCGCGGCCCCGAAGACTATGTCGACCTGCCGGCGGCGGCCGAGCAATTGGACACTCGCATCGCCGAGGCTCTGGCGGAGCATCCCGACAACGACGAACTGCGCGCGGCCGTCGTGCTGGAGGCATCACCACGCAAGGTGGTGGCGGTGCTGCAGACCGGCGAGACCATCACCGTCAGCGGCGACGGGCTCAAGCCCGTGGCCTCGGGACTGTCGGACAAGGCCGGGCCGAAGGTGCAGATCCGGCGCGGCGCGGTGGTGCGGGCCGTGCGCGGTTCCAAGGGCGATTGGTCGCTGACACAGGTGCCCGAGGTCGAGGGCGCCTTCATCGCCATCGATCCCGGCAGCGGCGCCATTCGCGCGCTGGTGGGTGGTTTCGACTATGGCAAGTCCAAGTTCAACCATGTCACGCAGGCCTTGCGCCAGCCCGGGTCGGCCTTCAAACCCTTCATCTACTCGGCGGCCCTGGAGAAGGGCTTCACGCCGACGACGGTCGTCAACGACGCGCCGCTGTTCTTCGACGCCGGTGCCACCGGCAGTCAGCCCTGGGAGCCGAAGAACTACGACGGCAAGTTCGATGGCCCGCTGCCGCTGCGCACTGCGCTGGCGCGCTCGAAGAACATGGTGTCGATCCGCGTGCTGCAGTCGATCGGCCCGGCCTTCGGCCAGGAGTGGGTCCAGCGCTTCGGCTTCGATGCCGACAAGCACCCCGCCTACCTGACCATGGCGCTGGGTGCCGGCTCGGTGACCCCGCTGCAGATGGCCTCGGCCTACAGCGTGTTTGCCAACGGCGGCTATCTCATCGCACCGATGCTGATCGCCAAGGTCACCGACAGCAAGGGACACATGCTCTCGCAGGGCGCGCCACCCCTGCTGGACGAAGCGTCCCGCGCCATCGATGCGCGCAACGCCTTCGTCATGAACAGTCTGTTGCAGGAAGTGACGCGCTCCGGCACGGCGGCATCCGCGAAGCGCGCATTGGGGCGCGGTGACATCTACGGCAAGACCGGCACCACCAACGATTCGATGGACGCCTGGTTTGCCGGTTATCACCCCAGCCTCGTCGCCGTGGTCTGGATCGGCTACGACACGCCGCGCAAGTTGGGTGATCGCGAGACTGGCGGCGGTCTGGCGTTGCCGGTGTGGATCGAATACATGGCCCACGCCTTGAAGGGTGTGCCAGTGAAGGAGTTCACGCCGCCGGACGGCGTGGTCAACATCGACGGCGACTGGAGCTTCGACGAATTCAGCCACGGCGCCGGCGTGCGCAGCCTGGGCCTGGAGGACGTACTGCCACAGGCACCGTCCCAGGAAGAGCGCAACACCATCCTCGATCTGTTCAGAAGGTGAATCGGCCCACCCCCGCAGCGCCTTCGGCCCGCCAGCCGGCAAGCATGCCGGCTGGCCCTCGCAGGCGAGGAACAGTCCGCAGGGACTGTTCCTCGTCGCTGCTCGGCCCCCTCGAGGGGGCGACACCCGCGGCCCGGTCAGGGCTTCAGTTCGGCGTGAAGCAAAGCTCACGCCCGCATTGCGCGCTGGCGTGTCGCGAAAGGGCCTCGAAGAACTCGCTGGCGTCGCGCGTGTCGAGCCAGCGGCCCTGCACGTGGCGGTAGTGGTAGCCGCCGGCCCGGGTGGCAAGCCAGATCTCCTGCAGCGGCGGCTGCAGGTTCACGACGATGCGGCTGTCGTCGGGAAACACCAACTCGAGCAGCCCGCCGGTGCGCTGCGTGTCGATGTCGATCACGTCGTCCTGCAGCCAGCGGTCGGTGGCGGCCTCGACCGACGCCAGCACCCGGCCGGCCGCACGCTGGTAGTCGGCGTCGCTCAACGGCGTGGCTGCGGGGCAGTGGTTCATGGTCGATAGAATCCGTGAGATGCGTGAACAGGGAACAAGCAGTTTAGCCATGCGGCCTGCTCGGCCCGGTTGGCGGCGCCAAACAACCCTGTGGCTGTTGTTGTGCCTGGCGGGCGGCTGTGGCCAGAAGGGCCCGCTCACGTTGCCCCCCGCCGCGAACGGCGCGGCCAGTGCGCCAGCCTCGCGATGAGCCTGCCCGGCTCCCCCAATCTGGCGCGCCAGGGCGCCGAACTCCGGCTCGACGGTTGCCCGCTCGACGCGCTGGCGCGCGAGTTCGGCACGCCGCTGTACGTGTACTCGCAGCGCGCCATGCTGGATGCGGTGGCCGCCTACCGGCGCGCACTGGCCGACCGGCCGCACCTGCTGTGTTACGCGATGAAGGCCAACCCCAGCCTGGCGGTGCTGCAGACCTTCGCGCAGGCCGGTTGCGGTTTCGACATCGTCTCTGCGGGTGAGCTCGAGCGCGTGCTCGCCGCCGGTGGCGATGCCTCGCGCGTGGTTTTCTCCGGCGTTGGCAAGACCCGCGCCGAAATGCGCCGCGCACTGCAGGCCGGCGTGCGCTGCTTCAACGTGGAAAGCCTGGGCGAGCTGGAGCTGCTGTCGCAGCAGGCGGTGGCGGTCGGCCGCACGGCACAGGTGAGCCTGCGCGTCAACCCCGACGTGGACGCCGGCACGCACCCCTACATCTCCACCGGCCTCAAGGACAACAAGTTCGGCATCGCCCACGACCTGGCGGTGGCCAGCTACCGGCGCGCCGCCCGCCTGCCCGGGCTGCAGGTGGTGGGCATCGATTGCCACATCGGGTCGCAGATCACGCAGGTGGAGCCCTACCTGGACGCGCTGGACCGTCTGCTCGACCTGGTCGAGGCCGTGGAGGCCGAAGGCATCGCCATCCACCACATCGACGTCGGCGGCGGGCTGGGCATCCAGTACGCCGACGAGCCCGCGCCGAGCGCCGACGATCTGGTGACGCGGCTGCTGCAGCGCATCGACTCGCGCGGACATGGCCACCGCGAGCTGCTGCTCGAGCCGGGTCGTTCGCTGGTCGGCAATGCCGGCGTGCTGCTGACCGAGGTGCTGTACCTGAAGCCGGGTTCGGGCAAGAACTTCTGCATCGTCGATGCGGCGATGAACGACCTGATGCGCCCGGCCATGTACCAGGCCTGGATGGCCATCGAGCCCTGCCGGTTGCGCGACGGCGCCGCAGCGACTTGGGACGTGGTCGGGCCGGTGTGCGAGTCGGGTGACTGGCTGGGGCGCGGGCGCGAGCTGGCGGTGCAGCCGGGTGACGTGCTGGCGGTGCTTTCGGCCGGCGCCTATGCGATGTCGATGGCCAGCAACTACAACAGCCGCGCGCGCGCGGCCGAAGTGATGCTGGTCGATGGCCGGCCGGTGCTGATCCGTGAACGCGAGCGCCTTGAAGACCTGACGGCGCGCGAGTGCCTGCTGGCGCCGCGCTAGAGCCGGCCTTCCTCGACCGCGTGGCAGGCCACGCGCACCCCGTGGGTTTCGTTCATCGCCGGCCGCTCGGCGCAGCAGCGCGCGTTGGCATGTGGGCAACGCGGGTGAAAGGCGCAGCCGGTCGGGGGTTGAAGCGGATTCGGCACCTCGCCCTGCACCGGCGTGCGGGAGCTGCCGCTCATGTGGATGTCGGGGATCGCGTCCAGCAGCATGCGCGTATAAGGATGCCGCGGCCGCGCAAAGAGCTCGACCTTGTCCGCCAGCTCGACCAGGCGGCCCAGGTACATGACACCGACCTGGTCGCTGACATGGCGCACCACCGCCAGGTTGTGCGAGATGAACAAGTAGGTCAGGCCCTGCTCGCGCTGCAGGTCCTTCATGATGTTGAGCACCTGCGCCTGCACCGACACGTCCAGCGCGGACGTGGGCTCGTCGCAGACCAGGAATTCGGGCCGCGTGGCCAGCGCACGTGCGATCGAGATGCGCTGGCGCTGCCCACCGGAGAACTGGTGCGGAAACTTCTCCATGTCGGGCGCGGCCAGCCCGACGGAATGCAGCAACGTACCGACCTTGCCGCGCAGGCCTTCGTCATCGCTGAACAGGCCATGCTCGCGCAGCGGCTCGCCGACGATGTCCAGCACCTTCCAGCGCGGGTTCAGGCTGGCATAGGGGTCCTGGAAGATCATCTGCATGCGCCGGCGCAGGCCTCGCAGGTTGGCGGCCGATGACTTGAGCACCCCGGTGTCCTGGCCATCGAAGAACACCGTGCCGCGGGTCGGCTCGTACAGGCCCACCAGCAGCCGCGCCACCGTGCTCTTGCCGCAGCCGGATTCGCCCACCAGCGCCAGCGTCTTGCCCTTGTGGATGCTGAAGCTGACGCCATCGACCGCATGCACGAACTGGCGTTGCCTGCGTTCGAGCACGCGGTTGAGCCATGGCGCGGAGACATCGAAGGTCTTCGCCAGGTCATCCACCTGGACCAAGGGATTCATGCCTGCCCCTCACCCGCGCAATACCGTGGTCGGCCTGCCGGCATGCAGGCCGACAGGCGCTCCGGCGGGCAGTTCCCGAGCAGTCGGGAACTGCTTGTCCGCCTACTCTCCGCCGAGGGGACGGCCGCTTGCATGGGGCGGCCCGGCGCGGCGCGGCTCACTTCACCGCCTCCGGCGCATGCAGCCAGCAGGCCGCGCGCGTGCGACCGGCTTCGCTCAGATCCGGCCGCTCGCGGCGGCAGCGCTCCATCACTTTCGGACAGCGCGGATTGAAGGCACAGCCGGCGGGAACGGCATTCAGCCGCGGCATCGCACCGTCGATCTGCAGCAGCCGCTCGCGCGTGTCGTCCATCGCCGGGATCGAGCCCATCAGTCCCGCGGTGTAGGGGTGCGCCGGGTGGTGGATGACTTCGTGCACCGGTCCGATCTCGCCGATGCGCCCGGCGTACATCACGGCCACGCGGTCGCAGGTCTCGGCAATCACGCCCATGTCGTGCGTGACCAGCATCACCGCCGCGCCATGCTCCTTGCACAGCCGCTTGAGCAGAGAAATGATCTGCGCCTGGATCGACACGTCCAGCGCCGTGGTCGGCTCGTCGGCGACGATCAACTCGGGTTCGGCCGCCAGCGCCAGCGAGATCACCACGCGCTGGCGCATGCCGCCTGAAAACTGGTGCGGATACTGGTCAAGACGCTGCTCGGCCGCCGGGATGCCGGTTTCCTGCAGCAGCCGGATCGCACGCTGACGCGCTTCTTGCGCGCTGACCGGCAGATGCGTCAGGATGGTTTCGGTGAGCTGCCGGCCGATGGTGTACAGCGGATTCAGCGAGGTCAACGGGTCCTGGAAGATGGCGCCGATGCGCCGGCCGCGGATGGCGCGCATCTGCTCGTAGGGCAGGTTGTCGATGCGCTGGCCAGCCAGACGAATCTCGCCGCTGGCGATGCGGCCCGGCGGTTCCAGCAGCCCGATGATGGCCGCGCCGGTGAGCGACTTGCCGGCGCCGGACTCGCCGACCACACCGAGCACTTCGCCCGGCGCAATGTCGAAGGAGATGTCGTCCAGCGCAAGCAGCGTGCCGCGGCGCGTCGGGAACTCGACGCGCAGGTTCTTCACCTCCAGCAGCGGCGAAGTCATGCAGCCCCCTGGGGCCGTTGGCCCGCCCCCCGAGGGGAAGCGAGCGCCTTCGGAACGGCCGCGCGGCGCTCATCAGCGCAGCCTCGGGTTCAAGGCATCGCGCAGCCAGTCGCCGAGCAGGTTCACGCTCAGCGCGATGAGGATCAGCATCGCCCCGGGGAAGATGGTGATCCACCATTCGCCGCTGAAGAGGAAGTCGTTGCCAATGCGGATCAGCGTGCCCAGCGAGGGCGAGGTCGGCGGCACGCCCACGCCCAGGAAGGACAGCGTGGCTTCGGTGAGGATGGCGGCAGCGACGTGGATCGTCGCCAGCACCAGCACCGGACCCATGACGTTGGGCAGCACATGGCGGAACATGATGCGCGAGGGCTTGACGCCGATGACCCGCGCCGCCTGCACGTATTCGCGGTTGCGTTCCACCAGCGTCGAGCCGCGCACCGTGCGCGCGTACTGCACCCAGCCGGTGAGCGAGATGGCGATGATGAGCACGCCAAAGGCCAGCGAGGGCGGCGCGTTCGGAAACATCGCATGGCCCACCCCGTCGATCAGCAGCGCCACCAGCAGCGACGGGAAGGACAGCATCACGTCGCACACGCGCATGATCAGCGCATCGACCTTGCCGCCGGCAAAACCCGCGAGCAGACCCAGGCCGACCCCGACCACCATCGACACCAGCACCGAGGCCACGCCGACGAACAGCGAGATGCGCGCGCCGTACATGATGGCCGAGAGGATGTCGCGGCCCTGGTCGTCGGTGCCGAGCAGATAAGTGCGCAAGCCGCCCTCTTCCCAGGCCGGCGGCAGGCGCGAATCGCTGAGGTTGACCGAGGCCAGGTCGAAGGGGTTGTGCGGCGCCACCCAGTTGGCGAAGACCGCGCAGAACACGCAGATGGCGGCAATCAGCGCCGCAGTGATGGCCATCGGCGAGCTCTTGAAGCTGTGCCAGACGTCGCCGTCGAAGAAACGCGCCAGCGCGCCGGGCGCGGCCGGTGCGGCGGTGGTGTTCATGACACGGTCTCCATGTTCAATGCCCGCCCGCGGGCTTCTCGATGCGCAGCCGCGGGTCGACCGCGAAGTACAGCAGGTCGACGATCAGGTTGACGATGACGAAGATCAGCGCCACCAGGCACAGATAGGCCGCCATCACCGGCACGTCGGCGAACTGCACCGCCTGGATGAACAGCAGGCCCATGCCGGGCCACTGGAACACCGTCTCGGTGATGATGGCAAAGGCGATCAGCGCGCCCAGCTGCAGCCCGGTGATGGTGATCACCGGCACCAGCGTGTTCTTCAGCGCATGGCCGAAATACACCGAGCGGTTGGGCAGGCCGCGCGCGCGCGCGAACTTGATGTAGTCGGTGCGCAGCACCTCGAGCATCTCGGCGCGCACCAGGCGCAGGATCAGCGCCAGCTGGAACACCGACAAGGTGATGGCCGGCAGGATCAGGTGCTTCCAGCCGTCGACCGTGAGAAAGCCGGTGGTCCAGCCGCCGAGCGACACCGTATCGCCACGGCCGAAACTGGGCAGCCACTTCAGCGTCACCGCGAACAGCAGGATCAGCAGAATGCCGATCAGGAAAGTCGGCAGCGACACGCCGAGCAGCGACACCGTCATCGCCAGCTGTGACGCAAAGGTGCCGCGCTTCAGCGCGGCAAAAACACCCAACGGGATCCCCACCGCCAGCGCGATCAACGCCGCCGCCATGGACAGCTCCAGTGTGGCGGGCAAGCGTTCGATGATCAGCATCGAGACCTTGCGACCCTGGCGCAGGCTCAGGCCGAAGTCGCCTTGCAGCGCGTTGCCGACGAAGTGGGCGAACTGCACCGGAAAGGGCTGGTCGAGGCCGAGCTCGGCGCGCAGGGCCAGGCGCTGCTCAGGCGTGGCATCCTGGCCCAGCATGCTCGCCACCGGGTCGCCCACATACTGGAACAGCATGAAGGCGATGAAGGCCACCGTCAGCATCACGATGAAGGCCTGGGCAACGCGACGCAGGATGAAGGCGAGCATGCGGCGGTGAATGCGGGTGGATGCGACGAGTTCGCCAGGGCGTTGGGCGCTTGTGCAGCGCTCGAACTCGCCCAAGGCTGGGTGAGCGATGATCCGCAAATCACGTGCCCGGCGCCAAGAGGGAAAACCTAGGCCAGAAGCGCAAGCGCGAAGATGGCCCGACGCGGCCGTTCGGTCATTGGAACCTGATCTCGCCGTACCAGGCTTCAGCCTGGGACTGGGTGTTGTCGCTGTCGGTCATGACGGCCACGCCGATCAGTGCGCCCGGGTCCTCGCCGAAGGCGCGGCGGTAGTCTGCGCGCAGGTCACGCTCGTAGCTGCGCCACTGGCCCAGATGCGCCGGCCCGGATTCGAGCACGATCTTGCGGATGCGGTCGCTGCGCTGGTTGCGCACCACGGAGTTCACATCGGCGCGGCTGTCCCACACGTACATCAAGGTCGCAAAGGGCGGCGCCTCGCCGCTCAGGCTGTGCATCAGGTCGAACATCAATCGCGTGCGCGCGCTCAGGCGGCCGTGGTCTCCGTCGAAGGCGAGCAGCACGCGCACGACGGCGTCGCCGGTCTCGCTCTGGCGCACGTCGGCGTCGGGCAGCAGCGAGGCCACTTTCCAGGAAAAGCTCACCTTGCCCAATTGTTGGGCGTCGATGCGCACGGCGCGCCGGTACATGCTGGCCGAGCGCTCGGACTGCGCATGCAAGACCCAGCGGCCATCGGCAAGGCAGGCCGAATACGAGGTCGGGGCCTTGCCGGGAAGGGCGAAGGACTGCCAGCCCTCGGTCCATGGGCCCGACATCGGCGCGGCCGGTGTCGGTAGCGGTGCATGCTGGCAGGCCGCCAAACCCAGCACGCCGGCCAGCACGAACAGGCTGGCGAATGTTTGATGTAGCGACCGCACTGGACCCCCGCAGCGAGGCGAACGACGCCCTATCTGGCGCCCACAAAAAAGGCCGCCCGAAGGCGGCCTTTGCCGATGCGACAACTGCCTTGCGGCAGCAGCGCGATCAGAAGCTGTGGCGAATGCCGAGCTGGATGCCGTTCGAATTGTTGCCACGGCTCAACGTCGAAGCCTGGGTCGAAACGGTGAACTGGGCATCATCGTCGTTGCTGATCGACGCCCAGGTGGCGTACAGCGCAGTACGCTTGGACAGGTTGTAGTCCGCACCGATCGCCCACTGGGTCGCGTCGGTATTGCCGACGAGGTTGTTGCCACTGCCGTTGGTGCCGCCGTAGCTGGCCTTGAAGTTCCACTGGCCGAACGGCATCGAGGCGCCGATGTACCAGTTCTCGCGGCTCGCGTCGACATCATTGATGATGCCCAACGAGCCGCTAGCCTCGGTCGAGCCGTAGAAGCCCGACAGCTTCATGAAGCCGAAGTTCCACGAACCGCCGATATTCCAGACGTCCAAGTCGAGGCTGCTCGTGAGTTCGGTCTGGCCATAGGAAGCAGCGACGTCGAAGGGACCGGCCGCATAGCCGATGCGGCCACCCCAGTACTTGTTGCCTGGAGCGCCTTCACCCGCAGCCACCTGCACCTGACCATACAGGCCGGGGCCGAACACGCCGGCCGGCAGGATGTACTGCACCATGTTGTTGGCGCGCACGAGCGTGCCGTAGGTCGTGCCGGTAGCAGCACCTAGCTCGCGCAAGTTAGAGGAAAGCGCAAGGTTCGTAGCCGCACCGACACCGTTGGTGCCGAACGGATCGAACACCGTCCAGCTCCAGAAGGTCGCGGTGTAGTCACGGCCCAGGCGCAGTTCGCCCCACTGGTTGGACAGGCTGACGGTCGAACGGCGGTTGAAGAACAGCTGGTTGCCTTCGTGCTAGTGAGTTCGGATCGCCGTGCCGATTGCCCCAGACGCCGGCATTGCGGCCGGTGTCGGCAGCAGAGACCCATTTCAAGCCAGAAGCTCGCCTTCAGGCCGCCACCCAGATCTTCCACGCCACGGAAACCGAGGCGGCTGCTGGACATGCCGTCGGTGCCCATCGAGTAGGTACGGTCATCGTTGTCGACCGACATGACGTTCAGGTCGACCACGCCGAACATGGTCACCGAGGATTGCGCCGAAGCCACGCCGGCGAACGCGCCGAGAACGGCAAGAGCGAGAACAGATTTTTTCATTGCAACTTTCTCCTAGGTTAATGACGAAGACCTGATCGATTCGCGGATTGCGGGGTGATCAGACCTAACCCCTCATCGGAAGTTAATGCATTGCACCAGAGCGCCGCGCCGCTGGCAAAGGTTTGCGGATCAAAGGGCCTGGTTTTGTTGTCTGAGCACAACGAGCCTCGCCCTGACGCCGGGTCGAATCAGTGAATGCAGTGGACGGCAAGAACCGTGCCCGCGCTTCGAGTGCTCGCCCGCGGGCACCGGCCGGCCCGCGCCGATAATAACGATCCGTCGTAACCCATTGTCGAACGAGGTGACACATGTCACAGGTGGATCAGATGCTGGCCTGTGCAGACAACGCCCTGCGCACCTTGTCCGGGGCCTATACGGCGTCGCGCAGTTGCCCGGTGGCGGCGCATGAGCCGGCTGTGCCGCTGGACGCGGCGCAGCGCAGGCTGTCCGGCGCCCTGATGCGCGTGAACCACGTCGGCGAGGTGTGTGCCCAGGCGCTGTACAACGCGCAGACGCTGGCCACGAACGATGCCTCGTTGCAGCGCCAGTTCGACGTCGCGGCGCGCGAGGAGTCCGACCATCTGGCCTGGACGCGCCGCCGGCTGCACGAACTGGGAGAGCGCACCAGCGCACTCAATCCGCTGTGGTATGCCGGCGCCTTCGGCATCGGGCTGCTGGCCGGCCGCCTGGGGCAGGCCGTGAGCCTGGGCTTCGTGGCCGAAACCGAGCGGCAGGTCGAACAACACCTGCAGAGCCATCTCGAGCGCCTGCCGCAGGCCGACCACGCCTCGAAGGCCATCGTCATGCAGATGAAGGCCGACGAGGCGCGGCACGCCTGCGATGCCCGGCAGGCCGGTGCCGCCGAACTGCCGGCAGCGGTGAAGTTGGCGATGCGCCTGGCGGCGAAGGTGATGACCCGCACCGCACACTACGTCTGATCCCGTCGGCTGGCCAGGATCACCACCCGCTGGGTTGGTGCGCCGTTCTGGCAGCCCTGCGGCGCGCGCCACGCCTGCAGCGTCGAATCAAGGCCCTCCGCCGCCCGCGTTCATGCAGGCCGGAAGCATCGTCTGCGCGCCACCGCCGGTAGTGCGCCCATCATCCCCGATGGCCACCTGAAACCATAGGCACTGCGTGTTCTGGAAGTTGTAGGACCAGATCTGGCCGCCCATGCGGCCCCCGGGGCCGATCTGGTGGGGCTGGCCCAGCGTCATCAATACCTGCTCGCGCGTCATGCCGGCCCTGATGTTCCTGAAGTTGTCTTCGTTCAACACCTGAATGGCATCGACGAGACGGCCCGCCGCGTCGACATCGAGCATGTAGGTCCTCGCGCCACGCCCTGCGAACTCGAGCCGCTTGCCACCGTTGGGCAGCGCATAGGTGGCTCTGGGGCTGCCCATCTGCGCACTGATCTCCGCCGCCGTCGCGCCGGGCTTCAGGTCGGCCGGCCCGGGCGAGGCACAGGCCGCCAGCACGACGGCCGCAGCCAGGCAACACAGAGACATGGGGTTCATCGAAAGCTCCTGTTTCAGGCCTCGACGATGTCGAAGCCAGTGCTCATCTGCGCGGTCTTGGCGAGCATGGCGCTGGCCGAGCAGTACTTCTCGTGCGACAGCGTGATGGCGCGCGACACGGCCGCTTCACTCAGCGACTTGCCGCTGACCGTGAAATGCATATGTATACGCGTGAACACCTTCGGATCTTGCATGGCGCGTTCCGCCTCGATCCGGACCTGGCAGCCGGTGACCTGCTGGCGGCCACGCTTGAGGATCAGCACCACGTCGTAGGCGGTGCAGCCGCCCGTGCCGGCAAGCACGGTTTCCATCGGCCGCGGCGCCAGGTTTCGACCGCCACCGTCAGGGGCGCCGTCCATGGCCAGCAGATGCCCGCTACCGGTTTCGGCCACGAAGGCCATGCCGGCATCGGGCTGCCAGCGAATGGTGCATTCCATCGAGCTGATTCTCCTGGTCGCGACGGCAGGGCATCGCGCCACCCCAGAAATTGTGCATGAGAGCACGTCCGTCTGGACGCACCTCCCTAGTTCAGCCTGGATGCAACAGGCCATGTTGCGACGCAACATTCCGACTGCTAGACTGCATCGCATCGGGAACGCGTTCCCTGCAGCTTGTCTCCTCCACCTTCCGAAAGGGTGGATTCGGCCCAAGGCAGCAATGCCTTGGGCTCTTTTCTTTGGGCCATGCCGGCCCGAGCCGGCGCCTTATCATGCGGCGCCCCCAAAGACCGGCAGCGCCCCGGATGCGCGAGGCGCCGACCCAAGACCTTGCCTGTCCGGGGACGTCGCCGCCACGCGAAAACGCCTTGAAGACACACGACCCGACACAGGACTCGATGCTCGCGCCGAAACCGCCGCCGCTGCGCGGCCGCCCCGAACTCTCGGCCTACCTGCAGAAGATTCTCAACGCCCGCGTCTACGACGTGGCCGTCGAAACCGCGCTCGACCCGGCGCGCAGCCTGTCGCGACGCCTGAGCAACCATGTGCTGCTCAAGCGCGAGGACCAGCAGTCCGTGTTCAGCTTCAAGCTGCGTGGCGCCTACAACAAGATGGCGCACCTGCCGCCGGAACAATTGGCGCGTGGCGTCATCTGCGCCTCGGCCGGCAACCATGCACAGGGGGTCGCGCTCAGCGCGCGCCGTTTGAGCTGCAAGGCCGTGATCGTCATGCCCGTGACCACGCCGCGGCTGAAGGTGGACGCCGTGCACGCCATGGGCGCCGAGGTCGTGCTGCATGGCGACAGCTACTCCGACGCCTACGTGCACGCACTCGAACTCGAAAAGGCCCAGGGCCTGAGCTTCGTACACCCCTTCGACGACCCGGACGTGATCGCCGGCCAGGGCACGATCGCGATGGAGATCCTGCGCCAGCACCAGGGGCCCATCGATGCGGTGTTCGTGGCCATCGGCGGCGGCGGGCTGATTTCCGGCGTCGCCGCCTACATCAAGGCGGTGCGACCGCAGATCAAGGTGATCGGCGTGCAGACCGTCGACTCCGATGCCATGCTGCGCTCGGTACGCGCGGGCAAGCGCGTGGCGCTGAAAGACGTCGGGCTCTTCGCCGACGGCACCGCCGTCAAGCTGGTGGGCGCGGAAACCTTCAGGCTGGCGCGTGCACTGGTGGACGACTACGTGGTCGTCGACACCGATGCGGTGTGCGCCGCCATCAAGGACGTGTTCCAGGACACGCGCAGCATCCTCGAGCCTTCGGGCGCGATGGGCGTGGCGGCTTTGAAGCAGTACGTCGAAACGCACAAGCTCAAGGGCAAGACCTTCGTCGCCATCACCTGCGGCGCGAACATGAACTTCGACCGCCTGCGTTTCGTCGCCGAGCGCGCCGAATTCGGCGAGCAGCGCGAGGCGCTGTTCGCGGTGACCATCCCCGAGGAGCGCGGCTCGTTCAAGCGCTTCTGCGAGCTGATCGGCACGCCCGCGCATCCGCGTCAGGTGACCGAGTTCAACTACCGCATCGCCGACACGAAGGTGGCCCATGTCTTCGTCGGGCTGGCCATCTCGCGGCAAGACGAGGCCGAGCGCATCGCGCGCAACTTCGTGCGCCACGGCTTTGCCACGGTGAACTTGAGCGACGACGAGCTGGCCAAAGAGCACGTGCGCCACATGGTCGGCGGGCATTCGGAGCTGGCACGCGACGAACGGCTGTTCCGCTTCGTCTTCCCCGAGCGTCCCGGCGCGCTGATGCGCTTCCTGTCGTCGATGCATCCGGGCTGGAACATCAGCCTGTTCCACTACCGCAACCAGGGCGCGGACTATGGCCGCATTCTCGTCGGCATCCAGGTGCCAGCAGCGGACGAACAGGCCTTCCGCTCCTTCCTGGAAACCTTGGCCTACCCCTTCGTGGAAGAGTCTGCCAATCCGGTGTATCGGCTGTTCCTGCGCTAGGGCCTCTACACTGCCCCACCATGGCCGTCAGTCGATCGCTCATCGCCACCACCTCGAACCCGCTGCTCGAACGCGCGTTGCTCGAGAAGCTGGCGCGCCGCGCCGAGGCAGCGGGCAGCCTGGGAGAACTCGAACCGCTGGCCGTGCGCCTGGGGCTGATGCAGAACACGCTCAAGCCGCGGTTTCGCGATCCGCAGCTGGTGGTCTTCGCCGCCGACCACGGCATGGCCGTGGACGGCATCGTTGCGCCGGGCCTGCACCCGACTTGCGAGCAGGTGGAGCACCTGCTCAGGGGGCGGTTGCCGATGGCCGTGTTCGCGCGTATCCAGCAGATCGCGCTGACCGTCGTCGATTGCGGCGTGGCCGAGAACATCGTCTCCCACGAGCGCCTGTTGTTGCGCAAGATCGCGCATGGCACGCGCAACGCGCGCATTGGTAGTGCGATGACGCTCGACCAGGCGCATGCGGCCATGCGCGCCGGCATGGAAATCGGCGACACCTTGCGCGGCAATGTGCTCATCTGCTCGGGCATCGGGGGCGGCTCGCAATTCAGTGCCGCGTTGGTGCTGGCACGACTGGCCGATGCGCCATTGCACGACCTGCTGGCCGCGGGCCCGGACATGGACCCGGACAGGCTGGCACATCTGATGGTCGTCGCGCAGGGCGCGCAGGGCCGGCATCACGACGTGGCCGAGCCGGTGGAGGTGCTGGCCGCGTTTGGCGGCTTCGAGATCGCGATGATGGTCGGCGCGATGCTGGTCGCCGCGAGCAAGCGGCACCTGCTGATGATCGACGGCATGGCGGCCTGCGCCGCGTTGATGCTGGCCTCGCGCATCGCCTCGCCTGTGACGGACTACTGCGTGTTCTGCCGCAGCCAGAGTCATGGCGGCCTGAACCGGGCACTGCACTTGTTTCGAGCCTCGGCGTTGCTCGAACTGGGCATGGACTGCACCGACGGCACCGGCGCCACCTTGGCCTGGCCCTTGGTGCGCAGCGCCGCCGCACTGCTCACCGAAGTCGCCGACGGCGACGACCCCGGTCCGTCGCGGCCGTCGCCGATGTCCGGGGCCGAGCACGCCAGCGACGCCATCGGTTGATATCAGGGCAGCCAGCGACGGCGTGAGGCCAGCCGCGCGAAGCCGCGAAAGTCCTTCGCACCCTCGGCCTGGGCCGCCGGCCACAGGCGCAGCAGCAGTTCGGCCGTGGCCAGCGTATCCGCCGCCGCTTGATGGCGCTGCGCGCAGTCGATGTTGAAGCGCTGCAGCCAATCATCCAGCGTGCGAGCCTTGACCTGCGGCAGAAGCACCGCCGCGAGATCG
Source organism: uncultured beta proteobacterium (assembly GCA_963824005.1). Taxonomy (GTDB): domain Bacteria; phylum Pseudomonadota; class Gammaproteobacteria; order Burkholderiales; family Burkholderiaceae_C; genus Rubrivivax. Next base: position 113,888 of record CAWGOK010000029.1, on the reverse strand, counting down.
GCAATGTCGAGCCACGGGTTGCGCAGTCGCCGACCCAGCCCTGCGTCGCAGGCGCGTTCGATCATGCGTCGATCGAAGTCAGCGTGAAAGCCGAGCAGCGGCGAGCTGCCGACGAAGGTCTCGAAGCCCGCCAACACCGTCGACGCCTCGCCCCCACGGCGCTGCGCGCCGATGCCGATGCCATGCACCAGGATGTTGGCCTTATCGGGAGGGGCCTCGCGGGTCGGCTGGAACAGCAAGGCCTCGAAACTGTCGGCCAGGTCGATCCAGCCGCGCCGGCCGTCGTGCCGCACGGACACGGCGGCGATCGCCAGCAGCCGGTCGCGCGCCGCATCCAGCCCGCTGGACTCGACGTCGAGCACCACCCATCGTGCATCGTCGATGGCGCCGGCTTGCCGACCCCAGGCGCTAGGCCACATGCGTGCGCTGCGCATGTGCTTCAGCGCATGTAGTCCAGCGTGATGCGCTGCTGCAAGCGCTGCGCAGCGCGGAACGATTCCTTCAGGATGCGGCGGTCGATGTCGTTCAGCGTGGCCACGTCCAGCCGGTTGGGGTTATCACCGGAGTGCTCGGCATCCACCTGCACGCGCAGCCGCAGCATCTGCAGGAACTCGAAGGCGCCGATCCAGGTCTGGCTCTCGCGCTCTTCGACGCGCATCACTTCGGCAACGGCCTCGAAGCGTTGGCGCGTGCCCGTGGCGTCGACGCCATGCGCCAGCGCGTACAACCGTGCCGCGTCGACGAAGATCATCGTGCCATTGAGCTTCAGATCGACCCACTCGTGCGCACCGTCCAGCTGCGGGTCGAGTGCGCCGCGCCAATTCAGTCGGGGCGTGTTGCGCAGCGCGTTCTGCGCCATCTGCTTGGTGAATCGCGGCAGCTGCGATGCGCGCTCGTGCACGAAGCGGCGCATGGCTTCGACCAATGAAGACTCGCCCGTCAGCGGCCGGAAATCGAAGTAGATGTTCGCCTTGAGCAGGTCTTCGGGCGCGCCATGGTCGATCCAGCGGCCGAAGCGGGCAATCCATTCATCCGGGCTCAGGCAGCACTCCGGCTGGCCCGCCATGATCAGCCCTTTGCACAGCGGGTAGCCGCAAGCGTCGAGCGTGTGATTCACCTCGCTCGCCATGGTCAGCCACGCTGGGCGGTCGGCGTCGGGGTCGTCGCTGGCGAACACCAGCCCGTTGTCCTGGTCGGTGGCGATCGTCTGCTCCGAGCGTCCCTCCGAGCCGAATGCCAGCCAGCACGCGCGGCCCAGATCCAGCCCGTGCTTGCCGGCTACAAGTTGCACCACGCGAGCGGTGAGCACGTCGTTGAGGTGGCTGATCAGCTCGGTCAGTGACCGCGCCGAAAGCCCCTGCGCCATCAAGGTGCGCGCCAGGCGCCGAATGTCGGGGGCGGCACTCACCACGGTCTGGAGGTCCGGCGCACTGCGCAGCGTACCGCTCAGGCGCTTCAGCGACAGCCGCTGCAGCGCGAACAGGTCGCGCTCGGACACCATGTTGACCACACGCCCTTGCTCGGTCACCGGCACGTGCAGGATGCCGTGTCGCGACATCAGCAGCACCGCGTCCTGCACACTGTGACTCACATCGAGCGTGTGCACCGGGTGACTCATCAGCCGCGACACCGGCGTGTCCATCGGTGGCTGGCCCAGAGCCACACGCTCGAGCACGTCGTGCCGCGTCAAGATTCCCTGCACCACGCCGGACGGATCGAGCATGAGCACCGAGCCCACGCGCCGTTGCTGCATCAGCCGCAACACATCGATCACGGGCGTCTGCGGCGAGCAGGCCACCAGGGTGCGCCGCTGAAGGCTGCCCAGGCGCGCTTCCATCGACTGCTCGGCCAGCGCCTGCGAGGCGAAGGTCGATTTCAAGGCCTGCTTCGACAAGGTCAAGAACCGCTGCACGCGCCCATTCAGGAAATCGGCCAGCGCGCCGCTGCGTTGCGCCAGCGCACGCATCGCTTCGGCCGGCACTTCGAGGCAGAAACAATCGTCGGCCGCCGTATAGGGCGCGCTGACCGGGCGCTGGCCGAGCCAGGCGGCGACGGGAAAGAGGTCGCCGGCTTCGAGCAGGAAGCCGCTTCCTGCCGCGTCGGCCGATTCCGGACCGCCGGACACATTGCCGCGCCGCAGACAGAGCAGCCGCCCCACCGGGCCCTGGCCGGGCGACAGGATCACTTCACCCGGCGCGTAGTAGGTCTGTCGGGCGGCCAGCACGAACGCATCGACATCCCCCGCGCTCATCTGCCTGAACGGTGAATGGCGCTGCAGTTCGGCGCGCAGGTTCGACACCAGCGCCGCCGCCGGCGAGTGCTCTGCCGAACTCGATGGCGGAGGGCCGGTTTGCGCCTGCAGACGCTGCGCCGAGAGGCGATCCGTGTGACTCACGCGTCCCGACCTTCGCTATGGCGACCTTGCCTCAGCCGGGCGGACGCGTCCGCCCAGGACTGGTGATCGGGTAGTTCATCGGGCGCGGCGCAGATGGCCGATCGATGGCCTGGCCCGAGGGCTCGGGCTCGTCCTGCGGCTCAGGCTGCGGCTCAGGCTGCGGCTGCGGCTGCGGCTGCGGCTGCGGCTGCGGCACTGCAGTAGGCTGAATCGGCCGCGACATTGGCGCAAGCATGGGACGAGGCGCAGGGGGCACACCCCCGCTGGCCATCGGTACACCAGTGGCCGGCGGCGGCAGCGCCGGCAGTTCGAGGGCCACCTGGGGGTCTTGCCCACGCACCCCGAGCGAGGCGCCGCGTGCATGCACCGCCTGCAGCACCATCTCACCATCCACGGCGGTGCCGACCCGATAGGCCTTGGGGGGCTTGCCATCCGTGGCGATCAGGGCCAGCCCTTCGGCGCGAGCCGCCGTCGAACGCGGCGCCACCACACCGATCAGCTTGAAGCGTGCATCGGCCTGAGGTGGTGGCGGCGCACCCGACGCGACAGCAAGCCCTGCGGGCGCGGCGTCCGGGCCAAACAGTCGGCTCAAGTCACCGTTGAAGCCGCTGACGGTGGACACCAAAGTGGCATGGCCCGGTGTCGCTGCGGGCTTGACCCAAAGCCGCATCACCCAGAAGACGGCGCTGGCGGCAATTGCGGCCCAGATCATGAATGCGGCGATGCGCGACACCATGCGGCGATTATCATCCACGAGGCCACTCCGACTCGAAGCGTGTCAATGATGTCCAAGTCCCCCATGCGTGCCACAAGCGTGCGCGGTTTCACGCTCATCGAACTGATGGTGGTTCTGGTCATCATCGGCGTGCTCGCAGCCCTGATCGTGCCGAACGTGCTCGACCGGGCCGACGACGCCCGCGTGACGGCCGCGCGCACGGACGTCAACAATCTGATGCAGGCGCTGAAGCTCTACAAGCTCGACAATCAGCGCTATCCCAGCGCCGAGCAAGGGCTTGACGCGCTGGTGCGCAAACCCAGCGTCGGCACCAGCCCGCCGAACTGGAAACCCTACCTCGACAAGCTGCCGTCCGACCCGTGGGGCCGGCCTTATCAGTACGTCAACCCTGGCGTGAAGGGCGAGATCGATGTATTCAGCTTCGGGGCCGACGGCACGGCCGGTGGCGAGGGCAACAACGCTGACCTCGGCTCCTGGCAATAGCCCAGCCGACGCCGCGCTCGGGTCGGTGTCGCGGTACGACGCGCGACGGGCCGGTCCGACTTCGGCTGCGAGTCATGCGCGGGGCTTCACGCTCATCGAATTGATGATCGTGGTGGCGCTCATCGCCATCGCGGCCGGTGTGGTCAGCCTGGCGCTGCGCGACCCGGCCAGCACGCGCCTGGAAACCGAGGCGGCGCGCCTGAGCGCTCTGCTCGAATCGGCGCGTGCCGAGTCGCGGGCCTCCGGCCTGGCCGTGCACTGGGTGCCACTGCGCGTTAGTGACGAGGAGCATTTTCGCTTTGTGGGCCTGCCCGACAGCGTGCTCATGCCCAGACGCTGGCTCGACCCGCAGGTCAGCGCCGAAGTAGCCGACGCAACCGGAGTACTGCTGGGGCCGGAGCCGTTGATCGGTGCGCAGCGCATCGTGTTGCGGCTATCCGAACAGCGTATCGAATTGGCCACCGACGGCCTCGGGCCTTTCGCGGTGAGCACCGAGGCCGTTCGGCCATGAGACGGCAGGCACACGGCTTCACGCTCGTCGAGGTGCTGGTGGCGGTGGCCGTGGTCGCCATCGCGCTGGGCGCCGGGTTGCGTGCGGCCGGCGTGCTGATCGACAACTCGCAGCGCCTGTCGGACGTGATCGCAGCGCAATGGTGCGCCGAGAATCATCTTTCGAATCTCAAGCTGACACGCCAGTTTCCCGGCGTTGGCGAGGCCGACTTCAGCTGCGAACAGCTCGGCCGGCAATACAGCGGCCGCATGCTGGTGGCCGGCACCCAGTATGTCGATCTGAGGCTCGTGGACGCCAGCGTCAGCGACGAATCCGGCCGCCAATTGGTGCGGCTGTCGACCTTGCTGTACCGGCAGTGACCCCATGGCCGCAACCACCCAGGCCAGCCGAAGGTCGCGCCGCGAAAGTCGCCGTCGTGACAGCGGATTCACCCTGGTCGAGGTGCTGGTCGCGCTGCTCATCATGGCGGTGCTCAGCACCATGGCCTGGCAAGGCATCGACGGCATCGTGCGTGCACGCGACATCAGTCAGGCACAGATGGAGCGCACCTTGAGGCTGAACACCGTCATGGCGCAGTGGGACCAGGATCTGATGTCAGTGCACGACACCACGGCCGTGCCGGCGCTGGCCTTCGACGGCGCGACCATCCGGCTGGTGCGCGAGGCACAAGGCGGCGTGCAGATGGTCGCATGGTCGCTGCAGGGCACGCAATGGCGGCGCTGGGCCGGCCCGGTGGTGACCCGAGTGTCCGAACTGCAGGAAAGCTGGATGCGAAGCCAGCAGCTGCTGGGCAACGAGCCGGGGCAGCTGCTCTTGCTCGACAACGCCACTGAAGTGCAGGTGTACTTCTTTCGCGGCAACGGCTGGAGCAATGCGCAGTCCAGTGGCGACACGGCGCAGCCTGCGGCCGGCAGCGATGCGCCGCAACGCGAGTTGTTGCCTTCGGGCGTGCGGCTGATGCTGGCCTTCGGAGACCAGCGCCTGACCCGCGACCTGGTGCTTGCGCCGCAAATGCCATGAAGCCGCGCGCCCATGCCCAGAATGGTGCGGCGCTGCTGGTGGCCATGGTCATCCTGACCTTGGTGACGACACTGGCTGCGGGCATGGTCTGGCAGCAGTGGCGCGCGATCCAGGTCGAGGCGGCGGAGCGCACGCGTGCGCAGGCGGCGTGGATCCTCACCGGTGCCCTGGACATGGGCCGCGTCATCCTGCGTCTGGACGCGCGCACGCCCGGGGCCGATCACCTGGACGAACCCTGGGCCATGCAATTGCAGGAGGCCTCGCTGTCCAGCCTGCTCGCGCAGGACCGCAACAACAATGTCGAGGGCGCCCCCGAGGCCTTCCTGAAGGGCGGCATTCGTGACGCGCAGTCGCGCTACAACCTGCGCAATCTGGTGGGTGCGGACCAGAAGATCGTCGAGGCCGAAGTGGCGGTCCTGACGCGGCTGTGCGAGTCGGCGGCAGTCGCGCCGGAAACGGCACAGGCCATCGCTTCGGGCCTGCTGACAGCCTGGCATCCGGACCTTGCTGCAGACGGTGAGGCTGACGACGCCCCCCTGGTTCCGCACACGGTCGAACAACTCAGCTGGCTCGGCTTGAGTCCGGCCGCCGTCAGGGACTTGCAGCGCTATGTCACGCTGTTGCCCGAGCCGACCCCGGTGAACGTCAATACCGCATCGGCGGAAGTGTTGGTCGCCGTCCTGCCCGGGCTCGATGGTGGCAGTGCCGAACGACTCATGAATCGCCGTCCGTTCAAGAACATTCAGGAAGCACGCGCTTACATACCAGGCACCGCGGCAATCGACCCCAAACGTGTCGACGTAGCATCGCGCTATTTCGAGATCTCCGGCCAACTGCGCATGGAAGGGCGTGTCCTAGAAGAGCGCCTGCTCGTGGCTCGCAAAGGCCGGGAGGTCATTCCGTTGTCGCGCTCGCGCCAGAGTGTGCAAAGTGGTGCGCCATGAAACCCGCAAGGCCTTGTTTCGATAGCGACTCAATGCTGCGAACAGGTTGTAGAAAGACGACCTAAGTCATTGATTTGGGTAGATTTGCATGACTGGTGAATTGATATGAACTCGCCGACCCGCTAGCCTAGCCTTCGCCATGTCCGTCCTCGTGATCCTTGTTTCACCGCGCACGCGTCTCGGCGCGCGCAACGCGGAAGGCGCCGAAACGCCGGCCCAAGCGCCCGGCGAGGGCTACGACTACGTCCTCAGCGCGGACGGGTTGCACGTGGCTTCTCAGGGGCGAGCGCAGGCATCCTTGCTGCCGAGGGCTGACAGCGTGTTCGCCATGTTGGCCGACAGTGACGTCAGTTGGCAGCGGCTGACGCTGCCCAAGGCGCCGGCGGCGCGCTTGCGCGCGGCGCTCGGGGGCCTGATCGAGGAAAACCTGCTCGAGGATGATGAAGCCCTTCACCTGGCGCTGCCTGCCGGCGCGGTCGCGGGGCAGCCGGTGTGGGTGGCGGTCACGCAAAAGGCCTGGCTGCGCGCCGAACTCGAGCTGCTGGAGAAGTCCGGACTGAGTGTCGAGCGCGTCTTGCCTGCCAACTGGCCGGGTGATGCGCCCCAGGGCCACTTCTTCGAGGCTGCGGGGTCGGCCGCGGGCAACGCCCACATCATGCTCAGCCATGCCAACGAAGACGGGCTGAGCCTGTTGCGCCTCGAAGGCTCGCTCGCCCGCGCGCTCGTGACACAGGTGGCTGCGCAACCCACACGTTGGACCGCGACCCCGGCTGTGGCCGCGCCGGCCGAGCGCTGGCTCGGCGCAAGTGTCACGGTGCTGACCGAGGCCGAACGTGCGCTGCAATCGGCACGCTCGCTATGGAATCTGCGCCAGTTCGACCTCGCGCCGCGACACCGAGGCACGCGTGCGTTGCGCGCGCTCGCGCGGCGATTGCGAAGCCCGGCCTGGCGGCCTGTTCGCATCGGACTGGCCACGCTGCTGGTGCTGCAGATCGTCGGGCTGAATGCCTGGGCCTGGCATCAGCGGCAAGCCATTGCTGAGCGACGGACGGCGCAGGAGGACCTGTTGCGCAGCACATTCCCCAACGTGCGAGCCGTGCTCGATGCGCCGCTGCAGATGCGGCGCGAGACCGAGGTACTTCGCGCCGCTGCGGGTCGCGCCGGAAGCAGCGACCTCGAGGCCCTGCTCGGCGCTGCCGCCTCCGCATGGCCGCAGGGCCAGGGCCCGGTGCAGACGCTGCGTTTCGAGCCTGGTCGGCTGACCTTGGCGGCCGCCGGCTGGAACGAGCAACAAGTGGCGCAGTTCCGTGACCGCCTGCGTCCGGGTGGCTGGACGGTCGAAAGCGCCGACGGCCGCATCACGCTGAGCCGCGCACCGGCACCGGGGGCGCGGTCTTGACGCCGACACGCCTGACCTTGCCGGCGCCATGGTTGGCGCAACTGTCGGCGCTGCGTGCACGCTGGCATGGCCTGGGTGCGCGCGACCGGCGATTGCTGGCACTGGCCCTGGCCGTGCTGGGCGCCTTCCTGCTGTGGTCCGCGGCCATCCAGCCGGCCTGGCGCACGGTGCGTGATGCCACCTCCCAACTCGACCTGCTCGATACCCAACTCCAGGAAATGCAGGCCCTGGCCGCCGAAGCACGCGAACTGCGTGGCACACCCGCGTTCAGCACGGAGCAGTCCGCCGCCGCGCTCAAGGCAGCCAGCGACCGCCTCGGCAGCAAGGGGCGGCTGTCACTGCAAGGCGAACGTGCGGTGCTGACGCTCAATGGGGCCAGCAGTTCCCAACTGCGCGAATGGCTGGTCGAGGCGCGTGCCGGCGCACGCGCGCGGCCCATCGAGGCCCAACTCTCGCGCAATGCGCAGGGCTACAGCGGCAGCGTGGTGCTCAGCTTGGGCGGCGCTCCATGACCTTGAACTGGCGCGACTGGCGTCTAGCGCGATCGGTGCCGCGTGCCCCGGGTAGTGGCTTCGCCGAATCCACCCTGGCGCAGGCCCCGTGGGAGCGTACGCGCAGGACCGTGGCCCGCTGGAGTTGGGCGGGGCTGCTCTGCGGCGCCGCCGTGGCGATGGTGGCGTTTGCGCCCGCAGCCTGGCTGGCCGAGGCCGTGGCCACGCGCACCCAGCAGCGCCTGCTGCTGTCGGACGCACGCGGCACGATTTGGAACGGCAGCGCCGTGCCGGTGCTGACCGGTGGCACCGACAGCCGCAGCGCCACCCTGCTGCCCGGCCGCGCTGGCTGGACCCTGAGTGTGCGCGGCTTGGGGCTCGAACTGCGTATTCGCCAGCCTTGCTGCATCAGCAACGAGTTGGTGCTCCGTCTGCGCCCTGGACTGGGCCATACGGCAATCCAGTTGCAGCCAAGCTCGGGCTCCCTCGGAGAGTGGCCCGCCGGCTGGCTGGCAGGGCTCGGCGCTCCCTGGAACAGCCTGCAATTGGTCGGCACGCTGCGCCTGGCGAGCTCGGGCTTGAACCTCGACATGGTGGAAGGGCGTTGGCGTGTCGCAGGGCAGGCCAACCTGGACCTCGACAATATCGGCTCGCGCCTGTCCACACTGGACCGCCTGGGCAGCTATCGCGTGCATCTCGAAGGGTCCGGCGCCGGCGGGCAGGGCCCGACGATCACGCTCAGCACCCTCGACGGGGCATTGCAGCTCAGCGGCACGGGGCAGTGGACCGGAGCGCAACTGCGCTTTCGGGGCGAAGCGCGCGCTGCGCCCGGCTTCGAAAGCGCGCTGGACAATCTGCTGAACATCCTCGGCCGGCGCCAAGGTGCGCTTTCCCTCATTTCGATCGGATGAACATGACACAGCGCCGACCTTCGACGCGGACGCAAGACAACACCCTTCGGCCGCTGCGGCTGGATTGCGTGGTGTTGGCCGCATTGCTGGCCTGCGGCCCGCCGCTGCAGGCGCAGACCGCTGCGGAGCCGGCGGCGCGCCCGCGATCGGCCAACGCGCCGGCCGGGCACAGCCCCGCACTGAAGTCGCGCGCGCCAGTGACGGTGAACTTCGTCAATGCCGACGTCGAGGCGGTGACGCGTGCCATGGCCGCGATGATCGAACGGCAGATCGCCATCGACCCGCGCGTCAAGGGCACCCTCACGCTCTACAGCGACCAGCCGCTGAGCGTGCGCGAGGCCTATCTGAACTACCTGGCGGCGCTGCGCGGGCTGGGCTTCACGATGGTCGAGAACAACGGCTTGCTGAAAGTCGTACCCGAGGCCGAGGCCAAGCTGCAATCCGGCACCGTGTCGGTGGGCAGCGTCAACATGCGTGGCGACCAGATCATCACTCAGATCTTCCCGCTCAGCTACGAAAGCCCGAACAACCTGGTGGCGGTGCTGCGACCGCTGATCAGCGCCAACAACACCATCAACGCCAGCCTGGGCAGCAACTCGCTGGTCATCACCGACTACGCCGACAACCTGCAGCGCATTGCCAAGATCATCGCCGCACTCGACCAGCCGAGCTCCAGCGACACCGAAGTCGTGACGCTGAAGCATGCGGTGGCCAGCGACCTGGCGCCGATGGTGCAGCGCCTGTCCGAAGGCGGCGCAGGTGCCACGCAGCCGGGGCTGCCGGCCGCGGGCGGCGGCCTGACCGTGCTGGTGGATGCGCGCAGCAATTCGCTGATCCTGCGCGCCGGCAATCCAGCCAGGCTGGCGATTGCGCGTTCGATCATCACCAAGCTCGACCAGCCCACCCAGGGCGGCAGCGCCACCGGCAATATCTGGGTGGTGTACCTGAAGAACGCCGACGCGGTGAAGCTGGCGGCGGTGTTGCGTGCAGCCTTCGCGGCGGGCGCCTCGGTCGGTGGGGCGGGCGGCGGCACCAGCGCCGTCACCCAAACGCAACCCCAGCGGGCCGTCGACGCCGCAGGCGGAGCGACCCCGTCCACCGCCCCGGTGTCGGCCTCGGCCGGCCCGTCCACCGGCGGCTTCATCCAGGCCGACCCGGCCACCAACTCGCTCATCATCACCGCGCCCGAGCCGCTGTACCGCCAGTTGCGCAACGTCATCGACCGCCTCGACACGCGGCGCGCGCAGATCTACATCGAAACGCTGATCGTCAAGGTCGACGCCGACAAGGCGGCGGACATCGGCATCCAGTGGCAGGCCATCTCGGGCGACCAGAACAGTTCGACCAACTACGTCGGCGGCACCAACTACGGCAACCCGAACATCGTCAACCTCACCGGCGCGATCAACCAGGGCCGCGAAGGGCTGGCCACGCTGGCCATTCCGGCGGGGCTGAACTTCGGCATCCTGAAGAAGGTCGGCGACCTGTACAACATTGCCGCGCTGGCGCGCTTTCTCGAAACCAAGACCGACGCCAACGTGCTGGCCACGCCGAACATGGTGGCGCTGGACAACGAAGAGGCGAAGATCGTCGTCGGCCAGAACGTGCCCTTCCTCACCGGCTCGTTCACCACCAGCACCTCGGGTGCGAGCAACCCGTTCCAGACCATCGAGCGCAAGGACGTGGGCCTGACGCTGCGCATCAAGTCGCAGATCGGCGAGAACGGCACCATCCGCCTGGTGATCTACCAGGAAAACTCCAGCGTGGTGCCGTCCAGCCGCCTGTCGCCTCAGGGCCTGACCACCGACAAGAGCGCGATCGAAACCACGGTCGTGGTCGACGATGGCCAGATCATGGTGCTGGGCGGCCTGCTGAAGGACGAATATGGCGGCAACCTCAGCCAGGTGCCCTTCCTGGGCGACCTGCCGATCGTCGGCCCGCTGTTCCGCAGCGACAGCCGCACGCGCACCAAGAGCAACCTGATGGTCTTCCTGCGGCCGATGATCATCCGCACGCAGGAGGATTCCAACGCCTTGTCGATGGACCGCTACGACCTCATTCGCGCGGCACAGCAGACTGTCGGGCAGCCGCGGCAGAGTGTGATCATGCCGATCAACGACGCGCCGGTGGCGCCGACAGCGCCGACACTGTCGCCGGGCACGCCATTTCGCAACGGCACGGTGCCGCCACCGCTGTCCTGGCCGGAACCGCTGCCCCCACCACCCGTCGGCACGACGCCTGCTGTCGAGCCGCCGAATCCGGCGGCGTCCCAGCCCGCGACGCCCTAGCCCACGGCCGACGCATGGGCACTCGCCATCCTCTTCCCTACGCCTTCGCCAAGGCGAACACGCTGTTGCTCGAAGACGACGGCACGCAGCTGGTGCTGTGGGCCGCCGAAACCACGCCGCCGGGCGCGCTGTCCGAGGTGAACCGGCTGTTCGACGTGGACGGCTACGAGCGTGAACCGGCCTCGACGCTGGTCAATCGCATTGCCGTGGCCTATGCCGGCGCCGAATCGAGCGCTGCCATCGTGGTGGGCGAGGTCGAGAGCGCGGTCGACCTGAGCCGGCTGATGCAGGACCTGCCTGCAGTGGAGGACCTGCTCGAAGCGAGCAACGATGCACCGATCATCCGCATGCTCAATGCGCTGCTGACGCAGGCGGTGAAGGACGGTGCCAGCGACATACACATCGAACCGTACGAGCGCAGCAGCGCGGTGCGCTTCCGCGTCGACGGCAACCTGCGCGAGGTGGTGCAGCCGAACCGCGCGCTGCATGCGGCGCTGATTTCTCGGCTGAAGATCATGGCCGAGCTCGACATCGCGGAGAAACGCCTGCCGCAGGACGGGCGCATCAGCCTGCGCGTGGGCGGCCGAGCCATCGACGTGCGCGTGTCCACGCTGGCCAGCGCGCATGGCGAGCGCGCCGTGCTGCGCCTGCTCGACAAGAGCGAATCGAGGTTCACCCTCGAAGGCCTGGGCATGAGCGGCGACGTACTCAAGTCCTTCGACCGGCTGGTGCACCAGCCACACGGCATCGTGCTCGTGACCGGTCCCACTGGCTCGGGCAAGACAACCACGCTGTACGCGTCGCTGGGGCGCATCGACACGGCCGGCGCCAACCTGCTGACGGTGGAAGACCCGATCGAATACGAACTGCCGGGCATCGGCCAGACGCAGGTCAATCCGAAGATCGACCTGACTTTCGCCAAGGCCTTGCGCGCCATCCTGCGCCAGGACCCTGACGTGATCATGATCGGCGAGATCCGCGACTACGAAACGGCGTCGATCGCCATCCAGGCCTCGCTCACCGGCCACCTGGTGCTGGCGACGCTGCACACCAACGATGCGCCGAGCGCGGTGACCCGGCTGACCGATATGGGCGTCGAGCCCTTCCTGCTCAGTTCGTCGCTGCTGGGCGTGCTGGCGCAGCGCCTGGTGCGCAAGCTGTGCGTGTCTTGCCGTCGCCAAGACGAGCGCGGCCGCTGGCACCCCGTCGGTTGCGAACATTGCAGCCATACCGGTTACAAGGGTCGTACCGGTGTGTACGAGCTGATGGTGGCCGACGACAAGGTGCGCGCCTTGATCCATAACCGCGCCGCCGAGAGCCAGCTCTTCGTCGCGGCCGAAGCGGCCGGGTTGCGCTCGATGCGCGAGGACGGGCAGCGCCTCATCGACGAGGGCGTCACTTCGCCCGAAGAGGTGATCAGCGTGACCCGGGACTGAGATGCCGGCATACCGCTTCGAGGCGCTCGACGCCGCCGGCAAGTCCAGCACCGGCCTGCTCGAGGCCGAGAACGCCAAGGCCGCGCGCTCGCAGTTGCGTGCCCAGGCGCTGGTGCCGCTGGCCGTCACGCAGGTGGCCGGCGCCAGCAGCGAGGGCGGCGCGAGCCGTTTCTCGCGCCGCGTCTTCGACGCCACCTTGCTGGCCGTGTGGACGCGGCAGATGGCCGGGCTGGTCGCGGCCGGCCTGCCCCTGGAGCGCGCGCTCACCGCCTTGGCCGACGAATCCGAGAACCCGAGGCAGCGCGAGCTCATCGCCCATCTGAAGAGCGAGGTCAACGCCGGCTCGCCCTTTGCGCGTGCGCTGGCCAGCGCCCCGCGCGAGTTCGACGAGGTCTATCGTGCCGTGGTCGCCGCCGGCGAACAGAGCGGCGCCCTGGGCCAGGTGCTGGAAAAGCTGGCCGACGACCTGGAGGAGCGCCAGGCGTTGAAGGCCAAGCTGCTGGGAGCGATGCTCTACCCGGCCATCGTCTCGCTCATCGCCATCGTCATCGTCGTCTTCCTGGTCACCTATGTGGTGCCTCAAGTGGCGTCGGTATTCACCAGTTCGAAGCGCGCCTTGCCCGGCCTGACGGTGGCGATGCTGGCCATCAGCGCCTTCGTGCGCGGCTACGGCTGGCTGATGCTGGCCGCCCTCGTGGGCGGCGTGGCCACATTCATGGCGTTGCGCCGCAACCCGGCGTTTCGTGAACGCAGCGATGCCGCGCTGCTCAACCTGCCGCTGGTCGGGCGCCTGGCGCGCGGCTACAACGCAGCGCGCTTCGCCAGCACGCTGGCCATGCTGGCAGGCGCCGGTGTGCCGATCCTTAAGGCGCTGCAGGCGGCCGCCGAAACGCTGGGCAACCGCGCCATGCGCGCCGACGCGATGGACGCGCTGGTGCAGGTGCGCGAAGGCGCGCCGCTGGCCTCGGCAATGGCGGCGAAGAAGCGCTTTCCGGGGCTGCTGGCGATGTTCGCGCGGCTGGGCGAGCAGACCGGCCAGCTGCCGGTGATGCTGGGCCGCGCGGCCGTGCAACTCAGTGCCGAAGTGCAACGCCGCGCCATGGCGCTGGCCACGATTCTCGAGCCGCTGCTCATCGTCGTCATGGGGGTGGTGGTGATGTTGATCGTGCTGGCGGTGCTGCTACCGATCATCCAGCTCAATACCTGGGTCAAGTAGCACTCGGCCGGGCCGGCTGCTGCCGTTGCCAGAAGTGGTGCGAATGCAGGTCAATTCCCTATCTGCGAAGGGCATGTTGTTTGCTTGAATGCAATCAGGCGTTCAAGCCTGCCTGGAGATCAGCCCATGAGCACGCGCACCGATCTGGTCCCGATGGCCGCCCAGGCGGCGCAGATCCCGATCGCGCAGATGCGCAACCTGTACCACCCGGGTGAGGTCGAGAAGCGCCTGGACAAGCTGCCGGCACGCGAACACGAAACGCTGCGCGCCACCTACGAGCGCATGCTCGAAAAGGGACCCGAGCGTTTCCAGGTCAAGCCCTCCGGCCTGCCGGCGATGGACCACCTGTACGAGGAACTGCCGAACTTCCACGAGGTGCTCGACGACCTGAAGCGCCAACTGGTGCTGTGCCACGACAGCAAGGACGGCCTGGAGATCGCGCCGATGCTGCTGCTCGGCCCGCCAGGCATCGGCAAGACGCATTTCGCGCGCCGAGTGTCGCAGCTGCTGGGCACGGGCCTGGGCTTCATCTCGATGAGCTCGCTTACCGCCGGCTGGGTGCTCAGCGGCGCGTCCAGCCAGTGGAAGGGCGCACGCCCGGGCAAGATCTTCGAGACGCTGGTCGATGGCGCCTATGCCAACCCGGTGATGGTGGTCGACGAGATCGACAAGGCGCGCGGCGAACACGCCTACGATCCGCTGGGCGCGCTGTACAGCTTGCTCGAGCACGACACCGCCGGCAGCTTTGTCGACGAGTTCGCCGAAGTCTCGATCGACGCCAGCCAAGTCATCTGGGTCGCCACGGCCAATGACGAGCGCGCCATTCCCGAGCCGATCCTGAACCGCATGAACGTGTTCGAAGTGCATGCGCCCGATCGCGACGCCGCGCGCTCGATCGCGCTGCGCCTGTACCGCGGCATCCGTGCCGAGCACGACTGGGGCCGGCGCTTCGACGACGCGCCGAGCGAGGCCGTGCTCGAGCGCCTGAGCGGCATCGCGCCGCGCGAGATGCGCCGCGCCTGGATGACGGCCTTCGGCAATGCCCGGCTCGATGGACGCGCCACGCTGGCACTTTGCGATCTGCCGGACAGCGCGGCGCGGCGCTCGCCGATCGGCTTCACCAACTGAGGACAGCCCGCTGCACCCGGGTGCCGGTGCCCGGGCGAAGCCGGGCTCGGCGCAAAGGCCCTCCACCCGGGCTGCGCGCTCATCGCCGGCCGATACGACGCGGCCGCAGTCTGCCGCAAGGTCCTGTTCATCCAGGTGCTGCCCGCAGCCATCGGCCCGGCGCTGCGGTGGATGAACTGGGGCACAATCCCGCGCCAAACCAAGGGGTATTCATGGGGCGCTTGTTTCGCAGATTCTTCGTCGCCGTACTGGCGGTGGCCGTGGCCGTACCGGGTTGGGCCCAGGCCGAGGCACCGACCTACAGCAAGGAGCAACTCGACCAGTTGCTCGCACCGATCGCGCTGTATCCGGATTCGCTGCTCACCCAGGTGCTGATGGCCGCGACCTACCCGGCCCAGGTGGCCGAGGCGGTGAGTTGGTCGGCCGCGCGCCCCAACGACAAGGGCGATGCGGCCGTGACCAAGGCCGAGAGCCAGGGCTGGGAACCGAGCGTGACCTCGCTGGTCGCCTTCCCGCAGGTGCTGGCCACGATGGGGCAGAAGCCCGAATGGGTGCAGGACCTGGGCGACGCCTTCCTGGCCCAGCCGACAGACACCATGGATGCGGTGCAGCGCCTGCGCCTCGCGGCACAGGCCGCGGGCCAGCTGAAGTCGAACGAGCAGCAGAAGGTGGTGGTGCAGAACCCCACGCCGCAGCAGACCGTGATCGTCATCGAGCCGGCGCAGCCGCAGGTGGTCTACGTGCCGATGTACAACCCGACCGTGGTCTACGGCACCTGGCCCTACCCGTCGTACCCGCCGTACTACATGCCGCCGCCGCCGGGCTACTACGCCGGCAACGCGCTGCTGACCGGCATGGCCTTCGGCGTCGGCTTGGCCATCACCAACTCGTTGTGGGGCGGCTACAACTGGGGCCGCAACGATATCGACATCGACATCAACCGCTACAACAACGTCAACGTCAACCGCAGGATTACTAACAACCAGACAAGCTTCACCCACAACAGCGCCGGACGCAAGGGCGTGCCCTACCGCGACGCCAAGGTGGAGCAGAAGTACGGCAAGAACGTCGCGGGCAAGGACGCGCGCAACGACTACCGCGGCCGTGATGCCAACGACGCCAAGCGCGATGCCGCGCGCGAAACCATGGCGCAACGCACCAACGATCCGAAGACACGCGAGAAGCTGCAGCAGGAAGGCGCCGGCAAGGCCGGCGACGGCGCGCGAGACCGCGCGTCCGCCGGCAGCGACAGGTCCGGCGGCGCCGCGCCCGACCGCGCGGCTGCAGCCAAGGACCGCGCGCCCGGCGCCGGCTCAAAAGATCGCAGCCCCGGCGGCGGCGACCGCGTTGCCGCCGCTCCAAAGCCCGCAGCCGCCTCGAGAGACAACGCACTCAAGGGTGCCGGCAACGGCAACGCCGCACGCGCCGATATCGATCGGGGGCAGGCCAGCCGTCAGGCCGCGGCCAAGCCGGCGGCGAAACCGCAGCCCTCCGCTGCGGCGGCACGTCCGGCGCCCAAGCCGCAGGCAAAGGCCGCCCGTCCGGCGCCCAAGCCACAGGCCGGCGCAGCGCGTGCCGGCGGTGGCGGCGCAGCGCGAGGACGTTGAGCATGGCCTACACCCACCCCCCCATCGCTGTCGAGGCCTCCATGCCACTGTCCCTGAAGCACCTCTTCGCCGCATGGTGCGTGGCACTGTTCGTGGCTGCCGCGCCTGGCGTGGCGCATGCGCAGCAATCGAAGTTCCCGAGCGCCGAAGCCGCAGCCGAGGCCTTCGTCGACGCGATTGCACGCAGCGATGACGACGCGATGCGCGCCATCCTCGGCGCCGACTATCGCAAGGTGCTGCCGCTGGACGAGGTGTCGCAGGACGACAAGCTCGACTTTCTGTCGGCCTGGGCCCAAGGCCACCGCGTGGTGGCCCAGGCCGAAAACAAGGCCGTGCTCGAAGTCGGCAAGACCCACTGGTCGCTGCCGATCCCGATGGTCAAGGGCTCCGGCGGCTGGGTCTTCGATACCCGCGCTGGCGCCGACGAAATGATCACCCGGCGTATCGGCCGCAACGAACTGTCGGCGATGGAGGCCGTGCTGGCCTACTTCGATGCGCAGAAGGAGTACGCGCGCAAGGAGCGCCAGCCGGGCATGGGCTTGGTGTATGCCCAGAAGTTCTTCAGCACGCCGGGCAAGAAGGATGGGCTGTACTGGGCAACGGCGGCGGGTGAGGAGCCCAGCCCTCTGGGGCCGGCCCACAGCGCCGCCACCAGCCCCGAAGGTGCGTACCACGGCTACTACTTCCGCATCCTCACCGGCCAGGGCAAGAACGCCAACGGCGGCGCCTACGACTACCGCGTCAAGGGCCGCATGAGCGGCGGCTTCGCGCTCATTGCCTGGCCGGCGCAGTATGGCAAGAGCGGCATCATGAGCTTCATGGTCAACCACGACGGCGTGGTCTTCCAGAAGAACCTGGGACCCGGCGGCAATGCCGTCGCGCGGGCGATGCAGCGCTTCGATCACGACGCCAGCTGGCAGGCGGTGGTGCCGGCCTCCGCCATGGCCGCCGGCGCGACCAAGTAACGCAAGCCGCCCCTCGAGCCCGGCGCGCCTACACTGCAGCGCGCCGGCATCCCGGCACTGGCGAGGCCGCATGCACCCCATCGCGCTGAACGAACTCTGGACGCTGGTGGTCGCACTGCTGACCATCGGCCTGGGCAGCGGCGTCATCGCACGCGTGCCGGCGCTGGCGCGCTACTCGATCCCGCCGGCAGTGGTCGGCGGCTTTCTGGTGGCAGTGCTGCTGCTGATGGCGCAGACCTTGGGCTGGAAGTTCGCCTTCGCCACGCAGACCCGCAGCGCGCTGCTGCTCGTCTTCTTCACCACGCTCGGCCTGAGCGCACGCCTCAGCGCCTTGCGCGGCGGCGGCGTCGCGGTGGCATTGATGGCGCTGGCCATCGCCCTGCTGGCCATCGCGCAGAACGCGGTCGGCGCCAGCGTGGCCTGGGCCTTCGGCGAGCCGGCCTCGCTGGCCGTGTTCCTGGGCAGCGCGGCCTTCCTGGGCGGGCACGGCACCACCGCGGCCTGGGCCGGACAGAAGCTGGCGGCCAGCGCCGGCAACGCCTTCGAGGTGGGCATGGCCTGCGCCACGTTGGGCCTGGTGGCCGGCGGCGTGCTTGGCAGCGTGGTCGCGACCCGGCTGCTCGACCGCGCCGTCCGCGCCCCCGGGGCTGGCACGGCCGAGGCGCCAGTGCATGGCGAAGTCACGCTGCACAGCGACCAGGACGACGCGAAGTTCGGTCTGTGGACCTCGTCCGACCGCTGGCTGCGCCAGCTGCTGGTGCTGAGCCTGACCATCGGCATCGCCCTGGCGTGGCAGGTGTGGCTGGCCGGCCGCGGCATCAACATCCCGCCCTTCCTGGCCTGCCTGCTCACCGCGGTGGCCTTCACCAACCTGGCCGATCTGCTGAAGCACGGTGTCGACCTGGAGACGGCCGACCTGGTGGGCACGGTGGCGTTGCGGCTGTTCCTGGCCATGAGCCTGATGAGCCTGGACCTGGCCGCGGTGTTCCGCGCCGCCGGGCTGATCCTCAGTGCCGTGCTGCTGCAATGCGCCGTGACCGCGCTGATCGCGGTGACGCTGGTGCGATATGCCGCCATGCGCGGCTCGCCGGCGTCGCAGGCGGCGCGCGACGGCGCCGTCGCGGCCGGTGGCTTCATGGGCTTCGGCCTGGGTGCCATGCCGGTGGGCCTGTCGGTGATGCAGCGCATCACGCTGCAGCATGGCGCCGCGCCGCGCGCCTTCCTGGTGGTGACGCTGGCCGCGTCGCTGGTGCAGGACCTGATCAACGCCGGCGCAGTGCAGGCCACGCTGAGCTGGGCCGCGCCTTGACGCATGGCTTCCACGCTTGAGGGCCAGCTGGTCGTCGCGATCTCCTCGCGCGCGCTGTTCGACTTCGAGCAGGAGAACCGCCTGTTCGAGGCCGGCGACGCCCAGGCCTACATGCAGCTGCAACTGAAGCGACTGGATCTGCCGGCACCGCCGGGTGTGGCCTTCTCGCTGGTGCGCAAGCTGCTGGCCTTCAACGACAGCCGCCGCGCGCGTCGAGGTGGTCATGCTGTCGCGCAACGACCCGGTGTCGGGGCTGCGCGTCTTTCGCTCGGCGCAGCACTATGGGCTGTCGGTGCAGCGCGGTGTGTTCACCCGCGGCCAGCCACCCTGGCGCTACCTGATGCCGCTGCGCGCCAACCTGTTCCTGTCGGCCAACGAGGCCGACGTGCGCGCCGCGCTGGCCGCCGGCGTGCCTGCGGCGCGCGTCTACCCGCATGCGGCGCGCGCCTCGGACGCGCACCCGCAGGAAGTGCGCATCGCCTTCGACGGCGACGCGGTGCTGTTCGGCGACGAGGCCGAACGGGTGTTCCAGCGTGACGGGCTCGATGCCTTCCACGCCCACGAGACCGAACACGCCTCGCAGCCCGCTGCCGGCCGGCCCCTTCAAGCCGCTGCTGCATCGCGCTGCAGCGGCTGCAGCGCGAGCCGGCGGCGACGATGCGCATCCGCACGGCGCTGGTCACCGCGCGCAGCGCGCCGGCGCACGAACGCGCGATGCGCACACTGATGGACTGGCACATCGAGGTCGACGAGGCGATGTTCCTCGGCGGCCTGCCCAAGGGCGAGTTCCTGCGCGAGTTCGAGCCCGACTTCTTCTTCGACGACCAGACCGGGCATGTCGCCTCGGCCGCAGCGCATGTGCCCGCAGGGCATGTGGCCGCGGGCGTGAGCAACCCCTGATCAGGACTGGCCGAAGCCGCGCAGCCGCTCCAGGTCGAGCACGCGCACACCCCCGTATTCCACGCGAATCAGCCCGGCCGCCTGCAAAGCCTGCAGCGCCTCGTTGACGCGCTGCCGCGACAGCCCGACCAGGTAGCCCAGCTCCTGCTGGGTGATGCGCAACAGCCCGCCCACGCCGGGGTACAGCACCGGGTGGAACAGCGCCGCCAGGCTGCGCGCCACACGCCCGTCGGCGTCGGTCATGCGGTCGATCTCGCGCGCACCGATGAACTGGCCAAGCCTTTCGTTCAACTGCTGGGTGATGAAGCGGTTGAACGGAATGCTGCGCGCGATCAGCCAGTGGAAAGCCTCCACGCTCAAGCCCGCCACCACGCTCTTGCGCAGCGCCTGGATGTTGTAGCGGTAGGCCTCGCGCTTGATCACCGTGCCCTCGCCAAACCAGCCGCCAGGGGGGATGCCGGTGAAGGTGATGGGGATGCCCATCGCGGTGTCGTTGCTCATCTTCAGCAGCCCGTCGAGGACGCCGAACCAGAACGTGGCTGGGCGGCCGACTCGGCACAGCAATTCGCCGGCGCTGACCTGAACCACCTTGAGGTCGTGCAAGGCACGCTCTCGTTCGTCGCGCTGCAATTCGTGCAGCCACGGGATGCCCTCGGCTTCGGCTGGCGCCAAGGTCCGTGCCCTCGCGAGCAGGCGCATGGGTGCATGGTTTCGGGCGGCATCCATGGTCGACGGTTCAGGGAAAACACCGATCGGTGAGTGCGCAAGATTGTCGTTGCAACGACAACATGGCGTCAAACTTCGCCCTACAGTCGCGCCTGTCACGATCCGCGACATGAGCACGTTCGACGCGTTCCGGCCGTAAGGCCGAAGAAGGAGACCTCCAGGTGCAGAAGACATTCCCGCGGCTGATGCTCGAGCACGCGAGAGCGCGCCCGGATGCGCCGGCGCTGCGCGAGAAGGAATACGGCATCTGGCAGAGCCTGTCGTGGGCCGACCTGGCCACCCTGGTGCGCGAGCTGGCCTGCGGGCTGGCGCAGGCCGGCCTGCAACGCGGGATGCACATCGTGGTGGTGGCCGAGAACCGGCCGCGCCTTTCGGCGGTGATGCTCGCGGCACAGTCGCTGGGCGCGATCCCGGTGCCGCTGTACCAGGACGCCGCCGCCAATGAGTACGCCTTCCCGATCAACAACGCCGAGATCACACTGGCCGTGGTCGAAGACCAGGAGCAGGTCGACAAGATGATCGAGCTGCGCGCGTCCTGCCCGCAACTCGCACGCATCTGGTACGACGACCCGCGCGGCCTGCGCAACTACGACACCCCGGGACTGGCTTCGCTGGATGTGCTGGTCGAGACCGGCCGCGCCTACCACGCGCAACACCCGAAGTTCTTCGACGAACAGGTCGACCTGGGCAGCAGCAACGAGGTCGCGGCAATGTTCTTCACCTCGGGCACCACTGGCAACCCGAAGGGCGTGGTGCACACACACTTCACGCTGATCGACCGCGCCCAGGCCGGCGCCAGGTTCGACAAGCTCGGCCCCGGCGAGGAAGTGTTGGCCTACCTGCCGCCGGCATGGATCGGCCAGAACATCTTCTCCTACGCGCAGTGGCTGGCGTGCGGTTACGTGGTCAACTGTCCCGAATCGGCCAGCACCGTCACGATCGACCTGAAGGAGATCGGGCCGACCTACTACTTCGCACCGCCGCGCGTCTTCGAAGGCCTGCTGACGACGGTGATGATCCGCATGGAAGACGCGGGTCGCTTCAAGAAGTGGCTGTTCCAGCGCTGCATGGACCTGGCGCGCCGCGTTGGCCCGGCGCTGATGGACGGCAAGTCGGTGGGCTTTGCCGACAAGCTGCTCTACGGCCTGGGCAACCTGTGCATCTACGGGCCGCTGCGCAATTCGCTCGGCATGAGCCGGGTGCGCGTGGCCTACACCGCCGGCGAGGCCATCGGACCGGACCTGTTCACCTTCTACCGTTCGATCGGCATCAACCTGAAGCAACTCTATGGCAGCACCGAGACGGCGGTCTTCGTCTGCCTGCAGCCGGACAACGAGGCCAGGGCCGACACCGTGGGCGTGCCGATCGACGGCGTCGAGATCCGCCTGGCCGACAACGGCGAGATCCTGGTCAAGTCGCCGGGGCTGCTGAAGGAGTATTACAAGAACCCCGCGGCCACCGCCGAGGTGCTGACGGCCGACGGCTGGTACCACACCGGCGACGCCGGCTTCCTCGACGCCGGCGGGCACCTGAAGATCATCGATCGCGCCAAGGATGTGGGCCGGCTGATGGGCGGCGAGCACGACGGCGCGATGTTCGCGCCCAAGTACGTGGAGAACAAGCTGAAGTTCTTCCCCTTCGTCAAGGAGGCGGTGGCCTTCGGCGACAGGCGCGAACGCGCCTGCGCCTTCGTCAATATCGACATGGAGGCGGTGGGCAACTGGGCCGAGAAGCGCAACCTGCCCTATGCCGGCTACACCGACCTGGCGCAAAAGCCCGAGGTCTACGAACTGGTGCGCGAGTGCATCGAGAAGGTCAATGCCGACCTGGCAGCCGACCCGATGCTCGCCGGCAGCCAGCTGCACCGCTTCCTGATCCTGCACAAGGAGCTTGACGCCGACGACGGCGAACTGACGCGCACGCGCAAGGTCAAGCGCGGCTTCATCGGCGATCGCTACAAGATCCTCGTCGACGCGCTGTACCAAGGCAAGGCCAGCCAGTACATCGAAACCCAGGTCAGCTTCGAGGACGGCCGCAAGGGCATGGTCAGCGCGGATCTGAAGATCGTCGACGTCAAGGTCTTTCCCTCGGTGAAGAAGGCCGCATGAGCGGTCGTGACATCGGCGAGGTCATCCTCGACATCAAGAACATCAGCCTGGCCTTCGGCGGCGTGAAGGCGCTCACCGACATCAGCTTCAACGTGCGCGAGCACGAGATCCGCGCCATCATCGGCCCCAACGGCGCCGGCAAGAGCAGCATGCTCAACTGCATCAACGGCGTGTACGCGCCGCAGCAGGGCTCGATCAACTTCCGCGGCCAGACCTTCGGCCACATGAACTCGCGCCAGGTGGCCGAGATGGGCTTTGCGCGCACCTTCCAGAACCTGGCGCTGTTCAAGGGCATGAGCGTGCTCGACAACATCATGACCGGGCGCAACCTGAAGATGAAGACCAACCTCTTCCAGCAGGCGCTGCGCTGGGGTGCGGCCGAGCGCGAGGAGATCGAGCAGCGCGCCTACGTCGAGCGCATCATCGACTTCCTCGAGATCCAGCCCTACCGCAAGACGCCGGTGGGCCGCCTGCCCTACGGCCTGCAAAAGCGCGTCGACCTGGGCCGCGCGCTGGCGATGGAGCCGAAGGTGCTGCTGCTGGACGAGCCGATGGCCGGCATGAACGTCGAGGAAAAGCAGGACATGTGCCGCTTCGTGCTCGATGTCAACGACGAGTACGGCACCACCATCGTGCTCATCGAACACGACATGAGCGTGGTGATGGACATCTCCGACCGCGTGGTCGTGCTCGACTACGGCAAGAAGATCGGCGACGGCACGCCCACCGAGGTGCGGGCCAACCCGGACGTGATCAGCGCCTACCTGGGCACCAGCCACTGAGCAGCCTGCCCGAATCAAGCAAGAGCACACCCCATGGGATCCTTCCTCGAAACACTGCTCGGTGGCCTGATGACGGGCATGCTGTATTCGCTGGTCGCACTCGGCTTCGTGCTGATCTACAAGGCCAGCGGCGTCTTCAATTTCGCGCAGGGCGCGATGGTGTTGTCCGCGGCGCTGGCGATGGCGCGCTTTTCCGAGTGGATCCCGCAGTGGCTGGGCTTCGACAACAAGCTGCTGGGCAACGTGCTCGCCTTCGCGGCGGCGATGGTGATGATGATCGCGGCCGCCTGGCTGATCGAGCGGCTGGTGTTGAGCAAGCTGGTCAACCAGGAGGGCATCACGCTGCTGATGGCCACGCTGGGCATCGCCTACTTCATGGACGGCTCGGGCCAGACGCTGTTCGGCAGCGACATCTACAAGATCGACGTCGGGCTGCCCAAGGATCCGATCTTCCTGTTCGAGAACGTGTTCCAGGGCGGCATCCTGGTCAACAAGGAAGACCTCTACGCCGCAGCCATCGCCGCTGCGCTGGTGGCGCTGCTGAGCCTGTTCTTCCAGAAGACATCCACCGGCCGCGCGCTGCGCGCGGTGGCCGACGACCACCAGGCGGCGCAATCGATCGGCATCCCGCTGAACCGCATCTGGGTCATCGTCTGGAGCGTGGCCGGCTTCGTCGCGCTGGTCGCCGGCATCATCTGGGGCAGCAAGCTGGGCGTGCAGTTCTCGCTATCGCTGGTGGCATTGAAGGCGCTGCCGGTGGTCATCCTCGGCGGGCTGACCAGCGTGCCCGGCGCCATCATCGGCGGGCTGATCATCGGCGTGGGCGAGAAACTCTCCGAGGTCTATATCGGCAGCCTGATCGGCGGCGGCATCGAAATCTGGTTCGGCTACGTGCTGGTGCTGTTCGTGCTTCTCGTACGGCCGCAGGGACTGTTCGGCGAAAAAATCATCGATCGGGTCTGAGCGATGCTCTACAGAGAAAACGGCCAGTTCAAGACCACCTATCGGTCCGACCAGCAGGTCTTCCCGATCACGCAGGACCGCCTGGCCATCTGGCTGCTGATCGCCTTCGCCGTGGTCGGGGTGCCGCTGCTGGTGGACGAGTACCTGTTCCGCGCCATCCTGATCCCCTTCCTGATCCTGTCGCTGGCCGCTTTGGGACTGAACATCCTGGTCGGCTACTGCGGGCAGATTTCTCTGGGCACCGGCGCCTTCATGGCGGTGGGCGCCTATGCCGCCTACAACTTCATGGTGCGCATCGACGGCATGCCGATGCTGTTGGCCATCCTGCTGGGTGGACTGTGCGCCACGCTCGTGGGCGTGCTCTTCGGCATCCCCTCGCTGCGCATCAAGGGCCTGTACCTGGCCGTGGCCACGTTGGCAGCGCAGTTCTTTGTCGACTGGTCCTTCCTGCGCATCAAGTGGTTCACCAACTACTCGTCTTCGGGTTCGGTCTCGGTGGCCGGGTTGAACCTGTTCGGCATCCCCATCGACACGCCGCACGCGAAGTACCTGTTCTGCCTGGCGCTCCTGATCTTCTTCGCCCTGGCGGCGAAGAACCTGGTGCGCAGCCATATCGGCCGTGAATGGATGGCCATCCGCGACATGGACGTCGCCGCCGCCGTGATCGGCATTCGCCCGGTATATGCCAAGCTCAGCGCCTTCGCCGTCAGCTCCTTCATCGTCGGCGTGGCCGGTGCGCTGTGGGGCTTCGTGCACCTGGGCTCGTGGGAGCCGGCGGCGTTCTCGATCGACCGATCGTTCCAGCTGCTGTTCATGATCATCATCGGTGGCCTGGGTTCGATCATGGGCAGCTTCTTCGGCGCGGCCTTCATCGTGGTGCTGCCGATCTTCCTGAACCAGGTGCTGCCGGCGCTGGGCCACCTGGTCGGCGTCACCATCGACACCGCCGTGATCGCCCACGCCGAACTGATGATCTTCGGCGCACTGATCGTCTTCTTCCTGATCGTCGAGCCACATGGCCTGGCCCGCCTGTGGTCGATCGGCAAGGAGAAGATGCGCTTGTGGCCGTTTCCACATTGACATCGTGTCCGGCAGACCGACAGGCCACTTCGCACTACACGCGCTGACGAGCGCGGCACCTTTCAGGCGGCACTGACGAGTGCATCTCGACTTCAACCTCTGGAGACCGACATGAAATTCAGGACCCTAGCCCTCGGCGCGACGCTCGCGGCTGCCGGCGCCGGCAGCTTGCTCGCCACGACAGCGGCGTTTGCGCAGGCCAAGGAGCAATTCTTCCCCGCGCTGGTGTACCGCACCGGCGCCTATGCGCCCAACGGCGTGCCTTTCGCCAACGGCTACGTCGACTACCTGAAGCTGATCAACGCCAAGGGTGGTATCAACGGCGTCAAGGTCAGCTGGGAAGAGTGCGAAACCGGTTATGCCACCGACCGGGGCGTCGAATGCTACGAACGGCTGAAGGGCAAGAACGGCGGGGCGACGGTATTCCAGCCGCTGTCCACCGGCATCACCTTCGCGCTGACCGAAAAGGCACCGGGCGACAAGATTCCGCTCATCACCGCCGGCTACGGCCGCAGCGAAAGCACCGACGGCAACGTCTTCAAGTGGAACTTCCCGCTCACCGGCACCTACTGGGACGCGGCCGACATCCTGGTGCAGCACGTCGGCAAGAAGGAAGGTGGGCTGGACAAGCTCAAGGGCAAGAAGATCGCGCTGGTCTACCACGACAGCCCCTACGGCAAGGAGCCGATCCCGCTATTGGAAGAACGTGCCAAGCAACTCGGCTTCGCGCTGCAGCTGCTGCCCGTCACACACCCCGGCGTGGAGCAGAAGGCCACCTGGCTGCAGATCCGGCAGAACCGCCCGGACTATGTCTTCCTGTGGGGCTGGGGCGTGATGAACTCCACCGCCTTGAAGGAGGCGGTGGCCACCGGCTTCCCGCGCGACAAGATGTACGGCGTGTGGTGGGCCGCGGCCGAACCCGACGTCAAGGACGTCGGCGACGGCGCCAAGGGCTACCACGGCCTGGCGCTGCAGCACGGCGCGGAACCGAACGCCAAGGTCGTGAAGGAGGTGTTGGACCTGGTGCACGCCAAGGGCCAGGGCACGGGGCCGAAGGACGAGGTCGGGCAGGTGCTGTACATGCGCGGCCTCATTGCTGCAATGCTTTCGGTCGAAGGCGTCAAGCGCGCCCAGGAGCGCTACGGCAAGGGCAAGTGGGTCAGCGGCGAACAGGCCCGCTGGGGCTACGAGAACCTGGCGCTGGACCAGAAGAAGCTCGACGCGCTCGGCTTTGCCGGCGTGATGCGACCGATCAGCACCTCTTGCGCCGACCATCGCGGGGCCTCGATCGCGCGCCTGCACACCTGGGACGGCAAGCAGTGGGCCTTCAGCTCCGACTGGATCGAGGCCGATCAATCGATCATCAAGCCCATGATCAAGTCGGCCGCCGACAAGTACGCCGCGGAGAAGAAGATCACGCGGCGCACGCCGGAAGATTGTCAGTCCTGAAAGGACTGGCAATCTTCTTCGAAGAAGACACTACTCCCTCCCCATCCCCTCCCTCCAAGAGGGAGGGGTTTTCAGCACCCCGAACCCCGCCCTGCGGGGTGGGCTCCTAAGGAGCCCTCATCGAAGCGCCGCGGGCGGCGCTTCGATGAGTTTCAAGGACCGGACATGTCCAACATATTGCTCAACGTCAACGGCATCGAGGTCATCTACAACCACGTCATCCTGGTGCTCAAAGGCGTGAGCCTGCAGGTGCCCGAAGGCGGCGTGGTGGCGCTGCTGGGCGGCAACGGCGCCGGCAAGACGACCACGCTGCGTGCAGTGAGCAACCTGCTGGCCGGTGAGCGCGGCGAGGTCACCAAGGGCAGCATCGAGCTGCGCGGCGAGCGGATCGAAAAACTCTCCACCGCCGACATGGTGCAGCGTGGCGTGATCCAGGTGATGGAAGGCCGGCACTGCTTCGCACACCTGACGATCGAGGACAACCTGATGGCCGGCGCCTACACGCGCAAGGACGGCAAGGGCGCCATCGCGGCGACGCTGGACAAGGTCTACAACTACTTTCCCCGCCTGAAGACACGGCGCACGTCGCAGGCGGCCTACACCTCGGGCGGCGAGCAGCAGATGTGCGCCATCGGCCGCGCGCTGATGGCCAACCCGAAGATGGTGCTGCTGGACGAACCGTCGATGGGCTTGGCGCCACAGATCGTCGAGGAAGTGTTCGAAATCGTGCGCGACCTGAACAGCAAGGAGAAGGTGACCTTCCTGCTGGCCGAGCAGAACACCAACATGGCGCTGCGCTATGCCGACCATGGCTACATCCTGGAAAGCGGCCGCATCGTCATGGAAGGCGCGGCGAAGGAACTGCGCGAGAACGAAGACGTGAAGGAGTTCTACCTCGGCATGGGCGGCGGCGACCGGCGCAGCTTCAAGGACGTGAAGAGCTACAAGCGCCGCAAGCGCTGGCTAGCGTGACCCACCCCCGCAGCGCCTTCGGCGCCCCGCCTCAAGGGGGCGCCACCCGCGAACCGGCGAAGCCGGTCCCGCGATGGCGGCTTGTCGACAGCGCCGTGCTCGCCTGCGCAACTGCTCATCACCGCATATGGACTTGTCGATGAGCGCGGATGAGGACGTATTCGCGCCACCGCCCTTCAAGCCCGACGAGGCGCTGCAGCGGCTGAAGCGTGAGCTGCGCGAACTGGGCCTGGCCGAGCGCGAGGGTGTATTCGAGCGGCGCGGCCTGGCCATCGCGCGTGTGCGCATCGATGGCGACCAGCTGGCCGCGGCCATCGTCAAGCGGCCCAGTCGCGCCAGCCCGCAGTGGCAGGCACGCGCACTGGGCAGCAGTGCTGCGCTGCGCGACTTCGCGGCCGAACTGAAGAAGGCGTTGCAGACATGGGGAGACCGGGATGAGTGAATTCTTCGACGCGCTGGAAACACGCGACCCGGCCGCGCGCGAAGCCGCGCTGCTGGCCGCGCTGCCGGCGCAGATCGCCACGGCGCAGCGCACCGCGGCCTTCGGCGAGATCCTGCGCGGCATCGACGCGGCGGCCGTCGACTCGCGCGGCGCGCTGGCGCGGCTGCCGGTGACGCGCAAGCACGCGTTGCTCGAACGGCAGAAAGAACAGCGCAGCAGTGATCCCTTCGGCGGCTTCTCCGCCATCGGCTGGCGCGCGCTGGGGTCGGCGCGCGCGGCGCGGCGCGTGTTCCAGTCGCCCGGCCCGATCTACGAACCCGAAGGCCTGGCAGGCGACTACTGGCGCTTCGGCCGCGCGCTGTTTGCGGCCGGTTTTCGCGCCGGCGACCTGGTGCACAACAGCTTCAGCTACCACCTCACGCCTGCCGGCTCGATGATGGAAACCGGCGCGCATGCCATCGGCTGCACCGTCTTCCCGGGCGGCGTCGGCAACACCGAACTGCAGCTGCAGGCCATGGTCGAGTTGCGTGCCAACGCCTATGCCGGCACGCCGAGCTTCCTGCGCATCGCACTGGAAAAGGCCGACGAACTGGGACTGGCGCTGCCGAGCTTGCGCAAGGCCTCCGTGGGCGGCGAGGCGTTTCCGCCGGCACTGCGCGACGCGCTGCGCGCGCGTGGCATCGAGGCCTACCAGAGCTACGGCACCGCGGATGTCGGCCTGGTCGCGTACGAGACCGAGGCGCGCGAAGGCCTGGTGCTCGACGAAGGCGTGATCGTCGAGATCGTGCGCCCGGGCAGCGGCGAGCCGGTGCCCGAGGGCGAGGTCGGCGAAGTGATCGTCACCGTGCTCAACGCCGACTACCCGCTGGTGCGCTTCGGCACCGGCGACCTGAGCGCCATCCTGCCGGGGCGTTGCCCCACAGGCCGCACCCACACCCGCATCAAGGGCTGGATGGGCCGCGCCGACCAGACCGCCAAGGTGCGCGGCATGTTCGTGCACGCCAGCCAGGTGGCCGAGGTGCTGAAGCGCCATCCGGAGCTGGTGCGGGCGCGGCTGGTGATCGAAGGCGAGATGGCCAACGACCGCATGACGCTGCATATTGAATCCGCGTCGGACCTGCCGGGCCTGCCGGCGGCCGTGGCCTCCAGCGTGCGCGACATCACCAAACTTCGTTGCGAAGTTCGCGTGTGTGGACCGGGCATGCTACCGAACGACGGCAAGGTGATCGAGGATCTGCGCCGCTACGACTAGTTGGGTTCCGTTCCGCGTCGGCGGATTACGTAGTTTCCACGTCGCAAGGTCCGCCGTCCTGCCTACCATCGAGCACATTCGAAACCCATGGAGACCTGGTGATGAAGAAGCTGATGCTCGCCATTGCCGCAGCCTCGCTGGCCGCGGCCGCCAACGCGTTCCCCGACAAGCCGATCACGATTGTCGTGCCCTTCGCGGCCGGCGGGCCCACCGACAAGGTGGCGCGCGACTTCGCCGAGGCGCTGCGCAAGCAGCTGAACAACGCCACTATCGTGATCGAGAACGTCGGCGGCGCTGGCGGCACGCTGGGCGCCAACAAGGTGGCCAAGGCCGCACCCGACGGCCACACGCTGCTGCTGTACCACGTGGGCATGGCAACCTCGCCGGCGCTATACCGCAACCTGCCCTACAAGACGCTGGACGACTTCGAGTACCTGGGCATGATCAACGACGTGCCGATGACGCTGATCGGCCGCTCGACGCTGCCGGCCAACAATTACACCGAGCTGGTCAAGTGGCTCGAGGCCAACAAGGGCAAGATCAACCTGGCCAACGCCGGCCTGGGCGCGGCCTCACACCTGTGCGGGCTGCTGTTCCAGCAGGCCATCAAGATCGACATGCAGACCGTGCCCTACAAGGGCACCGCCCCGGCCATGACCGACCTGATCGGCGGCCAGGTCGACATCATGTGCGACCAGACCACCAACACCACCAGCCAGATCGAGGCCGGCAAGGTCAAGGCCTTTGCGGTCACCTCGCCGAAGCGCCTGACGACGCCGGCGCTGGCCAAGCTGCCGACGCTGGACGAATCGGGCCTGAAGGGCTTCAACGTCAGCATCTGGCACGGCCTGTATGCGCCAAAGGGCACGCCGAAGGCGGTGCAGGACCAGCTCAACGCAGCGCTGCGTGCCGCGCTGAAGGATCCCGAGTTCATCAAGCGCGAAGAGGCGCTGGGGGCGGTGGTCGTGACCGACGGCCGCCTGGCGCCGGCCGAACACAAGAAGTTCGTCGAAGCCGAGATCAACAAGCTCGGCACGGCCATCAAGGCCGCCGGGCAATATGCCGACTGAGGACTGCAGGACGTGCCTGCGCACGTCTTCACGCCTCAGGCGGAGCCCGAGCGCCGAGAGGGCGCGGGCCTGTTGGCTGACATTGGTCAGCGGCCCACGCATTCACGGCCAGGCCGCCCACGGGGACGACCTTCGGATTTGACACCACTCCACCTGGTGGACAGCATCACCGAAGCCGTTGGAACCTGCCTGGGTGCCATCGCCTTCAGCGGATCATGATCGGTAATGTCACCGGCCCGTCATTGACCAGGTGCACCTGCATGTCGGCGCCGAACACGCCGGCGGCCACCGGCGCATGCTGCTGCCGGGCAATGGCCAGCACGGTATCGAACAGCTGACGGCCCAAGGCCGGCGGCGCCGCGGCCGAGAAGCCGGGACGGTTGCCGCGCGAGGTATCGGCCGCGAGCGTGAACTGCGAAACGAACAGCAGGCCACCACCCACATCGCGCACACTGCGGTTCATCTTGCCGTCGGCGTCGCTGAAGATGCGCAGCGCCAGCAGCTTGGCCACCAGCCGCTGCGCGTGGCCGGCCGTATCCAGCGGCTCGGCGCAGACGAACACCAGCGCGCCCGCGTCGATCGCGCCGACGGTCTGGCCCTCGACCTCGACCCGCGCACGCGCCACGCGCTGCACCAGGGCGATCAAAGCGGATCCTTCTCGTCGTCGAAATGCGCTTCCACGTCCATCGGCAGCAATTGGATGGTGGCGCGCAGGCCCGGTACCGCGCTCATCAATGCCTGCTCGACCGAGGCGCGCACGGCGGCCGCACGGCCCAGGCTCCAGGTGCCGGGCATGTGCATGTGCAGATCGACGAAGCGGCGCGATCCGGCGCGGCGCGTGTTGACATGATCGAAGCGCAGCGCCTGGTGCCTGAAGTCGTCGAGGGTTCTTTCGATCTCGGCACGCACCTGGGGCTCCAGCGCCTGGTCCATCAGGCCATCGACGGAGCGGCGGACCAGCGACACCCCCTCGCGCAGGATGTTGCCCGCCACGGCGATGGCCACCAGCGGGTCGAGCCATAACCATCCGGTGCCGGCCACGGCCAGCAACCCGAGCACGACGCCGGCCGAAGTCCAGACATCGGTGAACAGATGGCGTGCATCGCCCTCCAGCGCCATCGACCGATGCTCGCGTGCCTTGCGCAGCATGGCCCAGGCCAGTGCGGCGTTCATTGCGGAACTGACGATGCTCAGGCCCAGCCCCCAGCCCAGGCTCTCCAGCGGCCGCGGGGCAGAAAAGCGCTGCGCAGCCGCCCAGATGATGGCCAGCGCCGCCACCAGGATGAGCACGCCTTCGAAGCCGCTGGAGAAGTACTCGGCCTTGTGGTGGCCATAAGGATGGTCGTCGTCGGCCGGCTGCGCCGCGATGGTCACCATCAGCAGCGCGAACATCGCCCCGGCCAGGTTGACCAGCGACTCCAGCGCGTCCGACAGCAGGCTGACCGAGTCGGTCACCCACCAGGCGGCGGTCTTCATGACGATGGTCGCCAACGCGACCGCCACCGACAGCTTGAGATATGCGCTGACTTGCATGGCTGGATTGTGCCGGCGCCGCTGCAGCGGCCAGAGGCCCGCTGGCGCGTCGTCGCTCAGCGACGCCGCTTCACGCGGCCAGCGTGACGCGAGCAAACTTGCGCTTGCCCACCTGGATCACGTAGGCACCGGCCGGCAGCTTCAGGCCCTTGTCGGAGACCGTGGCGCCGTCGATGCGTACGCCGCCTTGCTCCACCAGGCGCAGCGCCTCGCTGCTGCTCGGTGCCAGATTGGCCTGCTTGAGCAGGCTGCCGATGGCCAGCGGCGCACCGCCCAGCGCGACCTCCGGGATGTCCTGCGGCACGCCACCGCGCGAGCGCAACTGGAAGTCGGCTTCGGCCCGCTCGGCAGCCGCCGCGCTGTGGAAGCGCGCGGTGATCTCCTTGGCCAGCAGCACCTTGGCCTCTTTCGGGTTGCGCCCCTGCGCCACCTCGTGCCGCAGTTGGCCGATCTGCGCTTCGCTGCGGAAGGACAGCAGCGTGAAGTAGCGCCACATCATGTCGTCGCTGATGGACAGCAGCTTGGCGAACATGGTGTTGGCGTCCTCGGTGATGCCGATGGTGTTGCCCTTGCTCTTGGACATCTTTTCCACGCCGTCCAGGCCCTCGAGCAGTGGCATCGTCAAGATGCACTGCGGCTCCTGCCCGTACTCGCTTTGCAGTGCCCGGCCGACCAGCAGGTTGAACTTCTGGTCGGTGCCGCCGAGTTCCAGGTCGGAATGAAGGGCGACCGAGTCGTAGCCCTGCATCAGCGGGTAGAGCAACTCGTGCACGCTGATCGGCGTGCCGGATCTGAATCGCTTTGTGAAATCGTCGCGCTCGAGCATGCGCGCCACCGTGTAGCGCGATGCCAGCTGGATCATGCCGCGCGCGCCCAGCGCATCGCTCCACTCGCTGTTGTAGCGAATCTCGGTGCGGGCCGGGTCCAGCACCAGGCTGGCCTGGGCATAGTAGGTCTGGGCATTGGCCTCGATCTGCTCGCGCGTCAGTGGCGGGCGCGTGGAGTTGCGGCCGGACGGGTCGCCGATCATCGAGGTGAAGTCGCCGATCAGGAAGATGACCGT
The DNA here is from genome assembly GCA_963824005.1 of uncultured beta proteobacterium. Taxonomy (GTDB): domain Bacteria; phylum Pseudomonadota; class Gammaproteobacteria; order Burkholderiales; family Burkholderiaceae_C; genus Rubrivivax. The sequence continues at coordinate 80,709 of CAWGOK010000029.1, read as the reverse complement.
GTGGCCCAGGTCCTGCAGCTGGCGCATCTTGTTCAGCACCACGGTGTGGCCGATGTGGATGTCCGGCGCCGTCGGGTCCAGGCCCAGCTTCACGCGCAGCGGCGTCCCGGTGGCCTCCGACCGCGCCAGCTTCTTCAACCAGTCGGCCTCGGGCAGCAACTCATCGCATCCACGCCTCGAAACGGCCATGGCCTCGAGCACCCGGTCGCTCACCGCATGGGTCAGGGTGCTGATCACGGCGTCTGACATGGACTCACTTCTGGGTACATTTCCGGTGATCCCGGGTGGGGGTTCGATTGATATACTCCACCCCCTCGACCGATGCCCTTGCCAGGGCGGCGGGTGGTTCAAACTGCTCGGCGATTCTAGTTCCAGGGTCCGCTCCAGGCCTTTGTCGGGTACCACGGCACAAGCCCGGCAACAAGAATCTTCACCAGTACGTAGCGGGCACGGTCCGCACAACACAAGGCCGATATTGTTGGAAAAACTCAAGTTTCGACTTCAGCAGGCAGGTGGCTGGTTGTCGCGCCACTCACGCGGGCTGAGTGCGGGCTTTGTGCTGGTGCTGGGCGGCTTCGCGGCGGCGGCCTTTGGCGTAGCCCCGCTCTTGCCCGACGCTGAGCAAATGCCGCAACGCATGGTGGTCGACACCATGACCCCGCAGGACATGCGCAGCCAGCTCGATGCCCTGGCCGAGCATGAGCTCGAACTGTGGCGCAGCGAGACAACTCGCGCCGGTGATACGGTCGAGAGCCTGTTTAAGCGGCTGGGCGTATCGGATGCGGCTGCTGCCGCCTTCATGCGCGGCGACGCCAATGCCCGGCGCATTCTCGACGGGCGCGCGGGCAAGATGCTGCAGGCGCGCGCGGGAACGGGTGGTGCGCTGATCGAACTGGTGGCGCGCTACGCAGCGCCCGATAGCGCCCTGCGCCAGCCGCAGTTCACCCGCCTGACCATCACTCGCAGTGGCGACGGATGGGTCAGCCGCATGGAGGTGGCGCCCCTGGTCGGGCAAGCACGCCTGGCCAGCGGCACGGTCCGTACGTCCTTGTTCGCAGCGACGGACGACGCGCGCGTTCCCGACGCCGTGGCGGTGCAGATTGCCGAGATCTTTGCCGCCGACATCGACTTCCACCGCGAGTTGCGCAAGGGCGACAGCTTCAGCGTGGTCTATGAAGCACTCACTGCCGATGGCGAGCCGGTCACCTGGGTCGCGTCCACCGGCCGCGTGCTCTCGGCCGAATTCGTCAACAACGGCAAGGCCCATCAGGCGGTGTGGTTTGCCAACGGTGCTGGCCGGGGTGCCTATTTCGGCTTCGACGGACAGAGCAAGCGCCGCTCATTCTTGGCCAGCCCGATGGAGTTCTCGCGCGTGACCTCGGGCTTTGCGATGCGCTTGCACCCGTTGCTGCAGAGCATGCGCGCCCATCGGGGCGTCGACTATGGCGCGCCGGCCGGTACCCCGGTGCGGTCGGTGGGCGACGGCGTGGTCGAGTTCGCCGGCTGGCAGAACGGCTACGGCAATGTCGTGCAAGTCCGGCATGGCAAGGAGCGCAGCACCCTGTATGCGCATCTCAGCCGCATGGACGTGCGCAAGGGGCAGAGCGTCGAACAGGGTGAGCGTCTGGGGGCCGTGGGGTCCACGGGCTGGGCCACCGGGCCACACCTTCACTTCGAGTTCCACGTCAACGGACAGCACGTGGATCCGATGCTCGTCGCCAAGGCCTCCGAGCCTCTGACGATCGACAGCCGCACCCGGACGCAGTTCGCTGAACTGTCGCAAAGTGCCAAGGCACAGCTTGATCTGGCGGAAACCCTGGTCGGCAGCCGGTCCCTGGCCGAATAGACGTCGATCCGCAGCCCGCCCCCCGTCATGACGGTAGCGGACGCACCCGGCCGGTGACGACGAGCCTGTATGTCGGCCTGATGTCCGGCACCTCGCTGGACGGCGTCGACGGCGTGCTCGCCACGGTGGGTTTGGCTGCTTCTGGCCGGCAGGCCATCGATGTGATCGCGCATCGCCATGCGCCTATCGCGCAGGACTTGCGCGAGCGCCTGCTGCAACTCAACGCGCGCGGCGACGACGAGTTGCACCGCGCCGCATTGGCGGGCAACGCCTTGATGCGGGTCTACGCAAGTGTCGTCAACAGGCTGCTGCGCGACGCTGGACGTCAGGCGGCGCAGGTGCGTGCCATCGGCGCGCATGGGCAGACTGTTCGCCATCGGCCGCAGGAATTCGACGGCACGGGCTACACCCTGCAACTCATGAACGGCGCGCTGCTGGCCGAGCTGTGCCATGTCGACGTGATCTGCGACTTCCGCAATCGTGACGTGGCGGCCGGTGGCCAGGGTGCTCCGCTGGTGCCGGCGCTACACGCCGCGCTTTTCGCAGTGCCTGGCGTGGATGTGGCGGTGTTGAATCTCGGTGGCATCGGCAACCTCACGCTGCTGCCGGCTCAGGGCGAGGTGCTGGGCTTCGACTGTGGTCCGGGCAATGCGCTGCTGGACGCCTGGTGTCAGCGACACCTGGGCACCGACTTCGACCACGACGGGCGCTGGGGCGCATCGGGCGCGGTGAACGCGTCCTTGCTGGCGCGACTGCTGGATGAGCCCTTCCTGGCACGGCTGCCACCCAAGAGCACCGGCCGCGACTTGTTCAATACGGCGTGGCTGGAAGCCGCGCTGACGGCCGCCGGGGCCGCCTTGCGGCCGGTCGATGTCCAGGCAACGTTGGCGGAATTCAGCGTCGCGGCGGCGGCACAGGCCTTGATGCGGCACGCACCGCAGACGAGCCGACTGCTGGTATGCGGCGGCGGCGCATTCAATTTGCACTTGATGCGCCGCCTGGCGGCGCAGCTGCCGGGCGTGCAGGTGCAAAGCACGGCGGCGCGCGGCATGCCGCCGCAGCAGGTCGAGGCTTTGGCCTTCGCCTGGTTGGCGCACGCCTTCGACACGCGACAGCCAGGCAACCTGGCTTCGGTGACCGGCGCACGTGGGGCGCGGGTGCTGGGCGCGCTCTACCCGGCCGGCTGAAGTGGCCAGCGGGTCGGCGGGCGTGAGTACCTGGCTGTGCCGGTCTCGCCGAGCCTGCAGGCAGTCGCGACAAGTTGCACTGACGGGAAGGGCTGCCCGAAGGCAGCCCTGGCTTGTCCGGGACGCGACGGGCTCAGGCCGAGAAGCTGGAGCCGCAACCGCAGGTGGTGGTGGCGTTCGGGTTCTTGATGACGAACTGCGCGCCCTGCAGATCTTCCTTGTAGTCGATCTCAGCACCCCCAAGGTACTGCAGGCTCATCGCATCGATGAGCAGGGTGACTCCGTTCTTCGTCATCTGTGTGTCGTCTTCGTTGATGACTTCGTCGAAGGTGAAGCCGTATTGAAAGCCGGAGCAACCACCGCCCTGCACGAACACGCGCAGCTTCAGGTCCGGGTTGCCCTCTTCGTTGACCAGGTCGCGAACCTTCTCGGCGGCGCTGTCGGTAAAGATCAGCGGCGGCGGCATTTCGTTGCTCGCGGCTGGGACCATTTCTGCAACTGCATTCATGTCGTTTCCTTTGTCAGGCTGGGGAGTCTTGGTTCGGGGCGTGAGCCAGGGATCCGTCAGAGATCGTTCGAGGCGGCCAATGTCAAGGTCGGCCGGTCCGCCGACTTCAATGACCGCAACTCACCATTGATGCTGGCGCCGTGGTGCATTTCAAGAGTGCCATAGCGAACATCGCCGACAACACGCGCCTTGGGATGCAACTCGAGCAGTTCGTCACAATGGATCGGGCCCAGAACCTCGCCGCTGATGATCACATGCTCGGCCTTGACCTTGCCATGGACGCGGGCTTTTTCGCTGATCACCAGCAGGCTGTGACCACCCGGCACGGCCAGCACATCGCCATGCACCTCACCGTCGATGCGCAGACCATCGACGAAGCGCAGTGCGCCATGCACCACCGTGCCTTCGCAGACCAGACTGCGGATCGGTGGTTGCCGCTTCCTTGTGAACCACATGCGATGTCTCCTTGCCGAGGCTCGACGGGACTGGTTTTGCCTCAACTCCTGACGGACTGGGACGCGACCAGCTGACCCTTCTGATCGGTCACGCGCACCTGAACGGCTTTTACCACGGCCTGCTCGGGGTGCTCGATCACGCCTTCCACCCGCGCATACTGACGCAGCGCCAGCGGCTTCGGGCCGCCCGGCGGACTGAAGCTCCAGGCCCGGCCGTCGAGGGTGCCCGAGAGAACGATCTCGTAGCGACCGGCGAACTCGGCTGCGGCATTGCCGTTTTGCATCACCAGCAACTGATAGCGGATCTTGCCCGGCGTCTTCAGTTCCGCCTGCAGTGCGCGCACGGTCAGCCCCTGCGCGGCCACGGCCGGCAGCAGTCGCTGGAAAAATCCCAGGTCGGCCTTGAGTGCCAGATTCTCGGCCTCGATCTGGCGCACCTGCTGCGCCAACCGCTCCTGCGCCACCGAGCCGGCCTTCAGCAGGCTGTCGGCCGTGTTGGCAACGCCTTGTGCCTGGTCGCGCTCGCCGCGCAGTCGTGCCACCTCGACCCGAAGCTGCGCCAGTTCGTCCTTCGACTGCCGATCCAGCCCGGCGATGTCCTTGCCAAACTCGAATGCCCACAGCGCGATCGCGGCCGAAAACCCGAGGCTCAGTGCCACCACCACCCAACGCAGTGGCCAGGGCAGGTGGCTGCGCACGATCATGCGCGGTGCGCTGATCGACAGGCGGCGGCGCAGCAATCTCCAGCGCATCGCGGCAAGTGGCTCTTGAACGGAGAAGGCCGCGCGCCGGCGCGGCCTTGCGGCGCCCCGGCGACCGGGCTCAGCGCTTGCTGAACTGCTTGCGACGGCGTGCGCCGTGCAGGCCGACCTTCTTGCGTTCGACTTCACGCGCATCGCGGGTCACGAATCCGGCCCGACTCAGGTCGGGCTTGAGCGCCGCGTCGTAGTCGATCAGCGCACGGGTGATGCCGTGGCGCACCGCGCCAGCCTGACCGGATTCGCCGCCACCGTGCACGTTGACCTTGATGTCGAAGGCCGCGTCGTTGGCGGTCAGCAGCAGCGGCTGGCGCGCGATCATGATCGAGGTCTGGCGGCCGAAGTACTCGTCGATCGCCTTGCCGTTGATGGTGATCTGGCCATTGCCCTTCTTCATGAACACCCGCGCCACCGAGGATTTGCGGCGGCCGGTGCCGTAGTTCCAGTTGCCGATCATTTCGCCGTTCCTTGGAGTTCGAGCGTCTTAGGCTGCTGGGCGGTGTGCGGATGCGTGGCACCGGCATACACCTTCAGCTTCTTGATCATCGCGTAGCCGAGCGGCCCCTTGGGCAGCATGCCCTTGACGGCCTTCTCGATGGCGCGACCCGGGTGGCGGGCCTGCATGTCCTTGAAGGACGTGGCGTAGATGCCGCCGGGATAACCGGAATGCCGGTAGTAGATCTTGTCGGTGGCCTTGTTGCCGGTGACGCGAATCTTGTCGGCGTTGACGATGACGATGAAGTCGCCGGTGTCGACGTGAGGCGTGTAGATGGCCTTGTGCTTGCCGCGCAAACGGAGTGCCACTTCGCTGGCAACACGTCCGAGCACCTTGTCGGTGGCGTCAATCACAAACCACTCGTGCTTCACTTCGGCCGGCTTGGCGCTGAAGGTCTTCATGAGGGACTCGCTGGAAGATCGGCACGACCACCCGCTGTCGGGCGGCGCACCTGCCACGGCTGTTCGGAAGCTTCCGGCCGCCTTCGGCGCCGCTTGTTCGGGCGGCCTCTCGGGTCAGTCCAGTCACACGCAGGCACCTGCCGGCCCCACGCCCTCCACCCCGCCGTCAACGGGAAAGCCCAGCAGTATACATTGGCAGGGCGCAGCAGCCGAGTCGCGGTGTGGCGGCACCGACAGCGGCTGGAGAGGTTCCCCTAGGCGCTTTGGGTAGCATTAGGGTAACTACTGATCTAGGGAGTTTGCATGAACCCTCTTTTCGACCGCGACGCCCGCGCTAGCGAAACCGAAGCGCAGCGCCAGCACGCGGCGACGCCCAAGTCACCGAAGCCGACGCTCGGCTTCCGCTGGATTCCGATCCGCTCGCTGGCGCCGCGGCACCGGCCGCGCATCCTGGCGCACCTGCGTGCGCTGGACGAGCGCGACCGCTATCTGCGCTTCGGCTACGCGGCCAGCGACGTGCAGATCGAGCGCTACGTGGAGCAGTTGGACTTCAGCCGCGACGAGGTCTTCGGCATCTTCAACCGTCGCCTCGAACTTGTGGCGATGGCCCACTTGGCCTACATGGATCCAGCCCTGTCGCCCCGCCCGGCGGCGGAGTTCGGCGTTTCGGTGGCCAAGGAATCGCGCGGGCGCGGCTACGGCGACCGTCTGTTCGACCATGCGGCGCTGCATGCGCGCAACCGCGGCATCGACAGCCTGCTGGTGCATGCGCTGTCCGAGAACACGGCCATGCTGCGCATCGCGCGCAACGCCGGCGCGCGCATCGAGCGCGATGGGCCGGAGTCGCAGGCCTGGGTCAAGCTTGCCCCCGAAAGCTTGGCATCGCGCGTCGAGGCCATGGTCGAATACCGTGCCGCCGACATTGACTACACCCTGAAGCGGCAGGCGCAGCGGGTGGACGGTTTCATTGCCGGACTGACGAAAGGCTGACCCGACGGCGCCGACCCGACATCGAGCGCACTGCGGTTTTCACCCCCCCGGTTGGGGCGGCCACCCGTAAATGCGGGTGCATGCACACCCGGCTCCGCGCTAGCATCGTCTCCGCAATCGTCGCTCGCCGCCCCTCAATGGGCAGCGATGTAGGCGCACCCTCTTCCAAGCACACATGCAGCCAAACCTTCCGTGGATCCTCGCGCTGGCGACGCTGGCGGTGCTGCTGGCGTTGTTCGCGTTGTGGTGGGCGCGCACGCGTACGCCCAAGCCCGCGCCCTTGCCCACGGAATGGACCCTGACTGCCCGGCCCGTGTTCAGCGCCGACGAACGCCGGGTGTATCGGCAACTGCGCGAGGCGCTTCCGCATCACATCGTGCTGTCGAAGCTGCCCCTCGTACGCTTTTCGCAGCCCACCGACCCGCAGCAAGTGCGCTACTGGTACGAGTTGTTGGGCGCAATCCATGTCACCTTCGCCATCTGCAGCGCCAATGGACGCGTGCTTGCTGCCATCGATCTGGACACCGACCGCGGCAACTCGCGCCGGGTGTTGCAGATCAAGCAGTCGGTGCTCGGTGCCTGCCGCGTGCGCTACCTACGTTGCCCGGTGGACCACCTGCCGTCGATCCCCGAGCTGCAGCTGCTCGTGCCGCAAAGTACGGCGACCGCGCGCGCAGCGCAGCCTGCGCGGGGTACGGACTCCGGGCGTGAAGCTCAGTCAGGCCCGGGGGCTACGCGGCGTCGCGAGCGCTCGCCTCTGTGGCAGGACTCGGGCTTCTTTCAGGACTCCTTCTTCGGCGCGGAAAGTCGCTCCGATTCGGGCCCCGCCAGCGAGTTCGGCGCCATCAGCAGCATCCTGCGGGGTGGCGTCACGGTGCGCGAGGTGAATGCCCCGCCGGGCGACGCTGAAACCCCTGACGCCGATCCGAATCGGCCGCCCCCGCGCACCCACCACTGACCGCGCAGCCGCGCGTAGCATGCGCGCATGCCAACGCCGCCAGACACACAAGCGTGCAGCTACGCCGACCTGACGCCGTCCGAGGTGCTTGACGCGCTCGATGCCGTGGGCTTTCGCGGTGATGGCCGCATCCTGCAGCTCAACTCCTACGAGAACCGCGTCTTCCAGGTCATGCTGGAGGACGGCGACGCGGTGGTCGCCAAGTTCTACCGCCGCGCACGCTGGAGCGACGCGCAGATCGTCGAGGAGCACCGCTTTGCGCTGGAGTTGGCCGAGGCCGAGGTACCGGTGGTCGCGCCCTGCATCCTCGACCACGCGGGCACCGATGTGCGGCTGTTGCCAGAGCCCGGGCCGGCCACGTTGGCGCTGCGACCGGGGCCTGGCGGCCTGCACCGCTATTCGCTGTCGCCACGTCAGGCCGGCCGGTCGCCGGAGCTCGAGGACGATGCGGTGCTGGTGCGATTGGGCGGCTTTATCGGCCGCTTGCATGCGGTGGGCGCACGCCACCGCTTCGCGCACCGGCGCACGCTCGATGCGCCACGCGATGCGCGCGACGCGGTGGCCCTGCTGCTGGACGGCGGCTTCGTCAGCGACAACCAGCAGGACAGCTGGGCCGAGGCCAGCGCACGCGCCATCGACTGCATCGACGCCGCCTTCGCCGCGCACGCGCCGAAGTCGATCCGCCTGCATGGCGACTGCCACCCGGGCAACCTACTCTGGCGCGATGCCGGCGCGCATGTGGTCGACCTGGACGATGCCTGCATGGGCCCGGCGGTGCAGGACCTGTGGATGCTGCTGTCGGGTGAGCCCGAGGCGATGGCCTGGCAGCTTCGTCAGCTGCTGCTCGGCTACGCGCCGTTCATGGACTTCGATCGGAACGAACTGCATCTGATCGAGCCACTGCGACTGCTGCGCATGATCCGTCACAACGCCTGGGTGGCCCAGCGCTGGTCCGACCCGGCCTTTCCCCGCGCTTTCCCCGATTTCGGCAGTTCGGGCTATTGGGGCCAACAAGCCATGCAACTGCACGAGCAGTTGCGCGTGGCCGCCGAGACGCCCAGCCTGGCCACGTTGCTGTAGGCCCGCCTGCGCCTCAGGCAGCGAGCAGACGGTTGACACGCTGCACGTAGGCCGCCGGGTCCTCGAGCTGGCCGCCTTCGGCCAACAGGGCCTGATCGAAGATGATCTGCGCCAGATCGTCGAAACGCGCATCGCTTTCCAGCCGCCTGACCAGCGCATGCGAGGCGTTGACCTCCAGCGTCGGCAACGACTTCGGCGCATCCTGCCCGGCCTGCTTCAGCAGCCGTGCCAGGTGGCCGCTCATGTCGCCTTCGTCGACGACGATGCAGGCGGCTGAGTCGACCAGCCGGGTCGTCACGCGCACGTCCTTCGCGCGGTCCTTCAGCGCCGCCTTCAGACGCTCGAGCACCGGCTTGAACTCCTCGGCCGCCTCTTCCGCCTTCTTCTTTTCTTCCTCGTCCTGCAGCTTGCCCAGGTCGACGGCGCCCTTGACCACGCTCTGCAGCGGCTTGCCCTCGAATTCGTACAGGTGGCTCAGCATCCACTCGTCGACCCGGTCCGCCAGCAGCAGCACCTCGATGCCCTTCTTGCGGAAGATCTCCAGCTGCGGGCTGCTCTTGGCCGTGGCCAGGTTGTCGGCAGTGATGAAGTAGATCGCCTCCTGGCCCTCCTTCATGCGCTTGACATAGTCGGCGAAGGACACGCCCGCATCGGCCTGCGTGCTGGCAAAGCGCAGCAGCTTGGCCAGCCGCTCCTGATTGGCGTGGTCCTCGCCGACGCCTTCCTTCAGCACCGCGCCGAAATCCTTCCAGAAGGCGGCGTACTTGTCGCGCTCGCCCGCGTCCTCGCTGTCGGCCAGCGACTCCAGCATGCCCAGCACGCGCTTGGTCGAGCCTTCGCGGATGGCCTTGACGTCGCGGCTTTCCTGCAGCAGTTCGCGTGACACGTTCAGCGGCAGGTCGGCCGAATCGATCACCCCTTTGACGAAGCGCAGGTACACCGGCATCAGCGCCTCGGCGTCGTCCATGATGAACACACGCTTGACGTACAGCTTGACACCACCGCGCTTGTCGCGGTTCCACAGATCAAAGGGTGCCTTGCTCGGGATATACAACAGCTGCGTGTATTCGGTGCGGCCCTCGACCCGGTTGTGCGTGTAGGCCAGTGGCGCGCTGCTGTCGTAGCTGAGCTGCTTGTAGAACTCCTGGTACTCGCTGTCGGTGATGTCGCTCTTGGCGCGCGACCACAGCGCGGCCGCCTTGTTCACCGTCTCCCACTCGTCCTTCAGCACCTGTTCCTTCTTGTCGCTGTCCCATTCCTCCTTCTTCATCAGGATGGGTAGCGAGATGTGGTCGGAGTACTTGCTGACGATCGACTTCAGCTTCCAGGTGGAAAGGAACTCCTCCTCGCCCTCGCGCAGGTGCAGGATCACGTCGGTGCCGCGCTCGGGCTTGGTCGTAGCCTCGACCTCGAACTCGCCTGCGCCTTCGCTGCTCCAGCGCACGCCTTCTGCCGCCTTGGCTCCGGCACGCCGCGACAGCACGGTGATGCGGTCGGCGACGATGAAGCCGGAGTAGAAACCGACGCCGAACTGGCCGATCAGGTTGGCGTCCTTCTTCTTCTCGCCTTCCAGCCGCGCCAGGAATTCGCGCGTGCCGCTCTTGGCGATGGTGCCCAGATGCGCGACCGCCTCTTCGGCGCTCATGCCGATGCCGTTGTCGCGGACAGTCAGCGTCTTCGCGTCCTTGTCGAAGAACACGCGCACTTCGAGGTTCGGCGCGTCCTCCCACAGCGCGCTATTGTCCAGCGCCTCGAAGCGCAGCTTGTCGCAGGCGTCGGACGCGTTGGACACCAACTCGCGCAGGAAGATCTCCTTGTTCGAGTACAGCGAATGGGTCACGAGGTGCAGGATCTGCTTGACCTCGGCCTGGAAGGAAAGCGTTTGCTTGTTCATGAAAGGATCGTCGAAGTTGGGAGTACGTCAGCGCCATGCAGCGCCTGCAGGTGGGGTCGGCGAGGAACGCTTTCAAGTGCCCGGCGGCGGCCAGTGGGAACTTGCGCGCCCCACCACCGTCCCAGCATGCACTCGTCCCAGCATGCACGAGACGGTGCTGAGCCTCGCGGCGCGGTGGGGGTGCTTCCACCTGCGCGGCGCACCATGCTGCAAGAATGCGCCCACGATGGTCAATGCTGCCACACCGCCGCCCTCCATTTTGCCCGACCTGCAGTGGCTGAACTGGCCCAGCCTGCGCGACACCGACCCGGCGCTCGGTCTTGCGCTGGTGATGTTGCTCGCGGTGGTCGCCGCCAACGGCCTGCATCACCTGCTGCGTCTGCCGCGGCTGGCTGGCTACATGCTGGTCGGTGCGCTGGCCGGTCCGCTGGGCTTGGGGCTGCTGCAACGCAGTGACCTCGACGACTGGAAGCCTGTCATCGATCTGGCGATCGCCGCGCTGGTGTTCGAACTGGGCAGCCGCTTGCGGCCACGCTGGTTGATCGACAACCGCTGGCTGGCGCTGAGCAGCCTGCTCGAAGGCCTGTGCGCCGCGGCAGCGGTTGCGTTCACGCTGGTCGCACTCGGCGCGCCGCGTCTGTCGGCGATGGTGGCGGCGGTAGTGGCGGCCTCGACCTCGCCGATCATCGCCATGGCTTCGGTGCACGAATTGCGTCCGCGCGGCCAGGTGAGCGAGCGGCTGTTGATGATGTGCGCGCTGAACAGCGTCATGGCCATGTTGGCGCTGAAGCTGTGGCCGGTGCTGGCCATGGCACGGGAGAACGACTGGACGGCCGATGCCTTGACCTGGGGCGCCAGTGCGCTGTTCGTGACCTGCGGATCGTTCCTGCTGGGTCTGGCCTGTGGCTGGTTGCTCGACCGCGCCAGCCGCCTGAGCGACCACCGCGCCACCATGCCGGTGCTGCAGATCGCGCTGGTCATGCTGGCCGCGACGCTGGCCTCGGTCTGGGGCCTGTCGCCGCTGTTGGCGCTGCTCATCGCCGGCATCTGTGCTCGCGCGCTGATGGGCCACCGCCTTACCGTCGAACCGTACCTGGGCAGTGCTGGCGCGGCGCTGACGGTGCTGCTGTTCATCAGCCTAGGCATGCTCTTCAGGCTTGACGGCCTGGCGCAAATCTGGCCCTGGGCCTTGGCGATGATTGCCGCGCGTCTTGCCGGCAAGGGACTGGCCGTGGCCGTGCTGGCGCGGCCCAGCGGCCTGGGCTGGCGCCAGGCGCTGGCATTGACCGTGGCGCTGCAGCCGATGAGCAGCCTCGCGGTGCTATTGGTGGCACACGACTTCGGCTGGCGCACGCAGTTGCCCAGCGCCGACGCCGCCGTCATGCAGGCCCTGCTGGTGGCCACGACGGCGATGCAGTTGACCGGCCCGCTGTGGGTGCAGTTCGCGCTGCAGCGCCTGGCCGGCGAATGCCCGCAGGAGCTGCGCCATGCCACTTGAAGCCTTCACCGTGTCCGAGCCGCTGACGATGGGCGTCGAGCTCGAACTGCAGTTGCTCGACACGCTCGACTATGACCTGACGCCGCGCGCCCAGGACCTGCTGCGCGAACTGGACAAACACCCCGGAGCCTGGGACGTGAAGCCCGAGATCACGCGCAGCATGATCGAGATCGGCACCTCGATCCAGCGCGAGCATCTGCCGCTGCGCGACGAACTGCAGGACCTGTGCCGACAATTGTCGCGCGGCGCGCGCAAGCTCAACATCGGCATTGGCGGCGGCGGCACGCACCCATTCCAGCACTGGAGCGAGCAGCAAATCTTCCCGACCGAACGTTTTCGCTACATCAGCGAGCTCTATGGCTACCTGGCCAAGCAGTTCACCGTGTTCGGCCAGCATGTTCACATCGGTGTGCCCAATGGCGACGACGCACTGTGGCTGTTGCATGCGCTGTCGCGCTACGTGCCCCACTTCATCGCACTGAGCGCCTCGTCGCCCTTCGTGCAGGGCGTGGACACCGGCTTCCACTCGGCACGGCTGAACTCGGTGTTCGCCTTCCCGCTCTCGGGGCGCGCTCCCTTCGTGCTGACCTGGGACGAATTTGGCCAATATTTCGAGAAGATGACCAGCACCGGCGTCGTGCAGTCGATGAAGGACTTCTACTGGGACATCCGGCCGAAACCCGAATTCGGCACCATCGAGCTGCGCGTGTGCGACACGCCGCTCAGCGTGGACAAGGCGGCAGCACTGGCTTGCTACCTGCAGAGCCTGTGCCGCTACCTGCGCGAGGAACAGCCCTTCGAGCCGGCCGAGGACGACTACCTGGTCTACACCTACAACCGCTTCCAGGCCTGCCGCTTCGGACTGGACGGCGAGATCGTGGATCCCAAGACAAAGCAGCGGCAGAAGCTGCGCGACGACATCATCCGCACATTGGCGCGCGTGGCTGAACATGCGCTGGACCTGCGCTCGCTGGAAGCCAACAACCAGATCCGCGACTCGCTGTTCGAAGGCAACGACGCGACCTGGCTGCGCGCCGCGCGGCACGATGGCGCACCGATGCCGGCGGTAGTGCAGGCCGCGTGTGCACGCTGGATGTTGAAGTAGCCGCACCCTCGCTCGGTGCCGCGACATCGGTGTCACGCGCATGGGCCCCTGGCCTCCTCGTGTTCGGCCACGATGCGCCGGGCACGGACAGCCAGGAATGCAATCGGCAGTAAGCTGCGGCCCACGATCAGATCTCCAGGGAACCCAAGGATGAAATACCCGAACACCCAACTGCTCATCGACGGCCAGTGGTGCGATGCCGCCAGCGCGCGGACCCTGCCCGTTCTGAACCCCGCCACGGGCCAGGAAATCGGCCGCGTGGCGCACGCCGGCATTGCCGATCTCGATCTGGCACTGGCCGCCGCACAGCGCGGCTTCGAGCTGTGGCGCGACACGCCGGCGCTGGAGCGCAGCGCCGTCATGCGACGCGCCGCCGCGCTGATGCGCGAGCGCGCCGCCGACATCGGCGCGCTGATGACCCAGGAACAAGGCAAGCCGCTGGCCGAATCGAAGGCCGAAGCCACCATGTCGGCCGAGATCATCGAATGGTTTGCCGAAGAGGGCCGCCGCGTCTACGGCCGCGTGGTGCCGTCGCGTTCGCTGGCCGTGCAGCAGACGGTGCTGAAGAGCCCGGTCGGCCCGGTGGCGGCCTTCACGCCCTGGAACTTCCCGATCAACCAGGTGGTGCGCAAGCTGTCGGCGGCACTGGCCACCGGCTGCTCGATGATCGTCAAGGCGCCCGAGGAAACCCCGGCTTCGCCGGCTGCGCTGATCCAGGCCTTCGTCGACGCGGGCGTGCCGGCCGGCGTGGTCGGCCTGGTGTACGGCAACCCGGCCGAGATCTCGGCCTACCTGATCCCGCACCCGGTGATCCGCAAGATCACCTTCACCGGCTCCACGCCGGTGGGCAAGCAGCTGGCCGCGCTGGCCGGCGCGCACATGAAGCGCGCGACCATGGAACTCGGCGGCCACGCACCGGTGATCGTGGCCGAGGACGCGAACATCGACCTGGCCATCAAATGCGCCGGTGCCGCCAAGTTCCGCAACGCCGGGCAGGTGTGCATCTCGCCGACGCGCTTCCTGGTGCACAACAGCATCCGCGCCGAATTCGCGCAGAAGCTGGCCAAGCACGCGCAGTCGCTGAAGGTGGGCGACGGCCTGGCCGAAGGCACCGCGATGGGTCCGCTGGCCAATGCGCGACGCCTGAGCGCGATGGCGCAGTTGGTCGACGATGCGCGCAGCAAGGGCGCCACGCTGGCCGCCGGCGGGGAACGCATCGGCTCGGCCGGCAACTTCTTCGCACCCACGGTGCTGGACGAGGTGCCGCTGGGAGCCGCGGTGTTCAACCAGGAACCCTTCGGCCCGGTGGCGGCGATACGCGGCTTCGACCGGTTGGAGGACGCCATCACCGAGGCCAACCGCCTGCCCTATGGCCTGGCCGGTTATGCCTACACCCGCTCGCTGAAGAACGCGCACCTGCTGGCGCAGCGGCTGGAGCTGGGCATGCTGTGGATCAACCAGCCGGCACTGCCGTGGGCGGAGATGCCCTTCGGCGGCATCAAGGATTCGGGCTACGGTTCCGAAGGCGGCAGCGAGGCCTTGGAGGCCTACCTGAACACCAAGGCGGTGTCGATCCTGTGCTGAGCAAGCGCCCCAACCTGATCTTCATCGTCGCCGACGACCTGGGCTATGCCGATCTCGGCTGCTACGGCGGCCGTGACGCCGAGTTCGGACCGGTGTCACCGGTGCTCGACCGCATGGCGGCGCACGGCTTGCGCTTCACGCAGGGCTATTCGAACTCGCCGGTGTGCTCGCCGACGCGCTTTGCGCTGATGACCGCGCGCTGGCAGTACCGGCTGCGCGGCGCGGCCGAGGAGCCGATCAACAGCAGGAGCCGCGGCAGCAGCACGCTGGGCCTGCCGGTCGAGCACCCGACGCTGCCCTCGCTGCTGCGCAATAGCGGCTACCGCACCGCGCTGATCGGCAAGTGGCACCTGGGCTACCCGCCGCAGTTCGGCCCGCTGCGTTCGGGCTACGAGGAGTTCTTCGGGCCGATGAGCGGCGGCGTCGACTACTTCACCCATGCCGATTCGTCGGGCCGGCACGACCTGTACGAAGGGTCGGCCGAACGGGCCGCCGACGGCTACCTGACCGACCTGATCACGCAGCGCGCGCTGGACTGGGTGCGGCGCATGGCCCACGGCCCGTCGCCCTTCTTCCTGAGCCTGCACTACACCGCACCGCACTGGCCCTGGGAGACGCGCGACGACCGCGAACTGGCACACAAGCTGAAGGGCAGCCTGTTCCATCTGACCGGGGGCAGCATCCACACCTACCGCCGCATGATCCACCACATGGACGAAGGCATCGGCCAGCTGCTCGATGCACTGCGCCAGCTCGGGCAGTTGGACCACACGCTGCTGGTCTTCACCAGCGACAACGGCGGCGAGCGCTTCTCCGACAACTGGCCGCTGGTCGGCGGCAAGATGGACCTGACCGAAGGCGGCATCCGGGTGCCCTACATCGTGCAGTGGCCCGCCGTCGTCGCGCCGGGCAGCGTCAGCACCCAGCACTGCCTGACGATGGACTGGTCGGCCACGCTGCTGGCTGCCGCCGGCGTGGCCGCGCACCCCGACTACCCGCTGGACGGGGTGTCGATGCTGCCGGTGCTGCACGATGCCGGTGCAAGCTTTCATCGGCCGATGCACTGGCGCATGAACCACCGCGGCCAGCGCGCCCACCGCGACGGCGACTGGAAGTACCTGCGGGTGGATGGCAACGACTATCTGTTCAACATTGCCGACGACGAGCGCGAGCGCGCCAATCGCGCCGGCCTGGAGCCCGAGCGGCTGCAACGCATGCGCGACACGTGGCAGGCCTGGAACGACACGATGCCGCCGATCCCCGAGGACGCCACGGTCAGCCTGGGCTATTCGGTCAAGGACATGCCGCAGCGCTGACACCTGCCGGCGCAGCCCTGCTCGCGCCGGCCCTTCGTCGATGTCCACCCAAGCCATCAGCCCCCGGGCTTTCCTCATGCTGCTGCTGCTGGCCTGCATGTTCGGCGGCAACCACGTGGCCGCGCGCATTGCGCTGGATCACGGCGTGGACGTGGCCACCGCGGTGGCGGTGCGCAGCCTGGCCACGGCCGCGGTGGTGGCGGCCATCGTCGTGCTGAATCGGGTGCCGCTGGCGCTGAATCCCCGACAGCGCAGGTTCATGCCACTGATCGCCGCGCTGGTGGGCATCCAGAGCCTGTGCCTGTATTCGGCGGTGGCGCGCATCCCCGTGGGTCTGGCGCTGCTGGCCTTCAACACCTACCCGCTGTGGACGGCCGCGGCCGTCTGGGCCCTCTACGGCCACCGACCGGAGCGCGCCATCCTGATCGCCATGCCAGTGATCCTGCTGGGTCTGGCGCTGGCGCTGGATGTGACCGGCCTGGCCTCCGGGCTGGACGCGCAGGCGCACTGGGGCCGCATCGGTGCCGGCGTGGGCTTTGCGCTGGTGGCCGGCGCCACCTTCGGCCTGGTGCTGGCGCTGACCCAGCACGAGGTGGCCGACCTGGACGGTCGCCTGCGCACCGCCATCACCATGGGCATCGTCGGCGTGCTGGCGCTGCTGGGCAGCTTCACCCAAGGGGGGCTGCACTGGCCGGATGCGCTAGCCGGCTGGTGGGGCCTGGGCGCACTGACGCTGCTGTATGGCACGGCGTTCACGATCATGTTCACGCTGTTGCCCAGGCTCGGCGTGGTCGGCAGCTCGCCGATCCTGAACGTGGAACCGGTGGCCGCACTGGGCATGGCCTGGCTGCTGCTCGGCCAGTCGATCTCGGCCATCCAGGTGGCCGGCGCACTGCTGGTGGTCGGCGCGGTGATGGCGCTGGGCTTGCGCAGACGGCGCTAGCTCGCGGCCGAATACGCGGCACGATAGGCTCGAACCGCATCGTCGATGGTGGCGAAGAAGGTCTGCTGCCCGAAGTGGCTGAACAACCCGAAGCGCTTGAGCTTGTCCTTCACCGGGCCCTTCATTTCGGCGAAGCACAGTTCGATGCCCTGCTCCTGCAGCGACTCGTCCAGCTCGCGCAGCATGTCGGCGGCAGTGATGTCGACGCTGGTCACCGGCTCGGCCGTCACCACCAGCCAGCGCACCGGCGTGGGCGATGCGGCCAGCGTGTCGCGCACCACGCGCTCGAACCATTCGGCATTGGCAAAGAACAGCGGCGCGTCCCAGCGCAGCAGCACCAGCCCGGCGATGCGGCTGCGCCTCGGGGTGGCGCTGGATGTCGTGCCAGCCGTCGATGCCGGGCACCTTGCCCAGCACCGCCGAATGCGGCCGCCAGCCGTCCCACAGGAACTCGATCACCGCGGCGATGATCGCCAGCACGATGCCCTCGATCGCGCCCAGCAGCAGCACGCCCGCGGCGCAGCCGATCGAGAGCCAGAACTCCCAGGCCTGGATGCGGCGGATGCGCTGCAGGTCGCGCCATTCGATCAGCCCCATCACCGAGGCGATGACCACCGCGGCCAGCGCGCTGTAGGGCAGCCGCTGCAGCAGCTGCGGCGCCAGCAGCAGCAGCGCCGCCACGCCGAGTGCGCCGACCACGCCGGTCATCTGCGAGCGCGCGCCCGCGGCCTCGGCCACCGGCGTGCGCGACGAGCTGCTGCTGATCGGAAAGCCCTGGAACAGGCCCACCGCCAGGTTGGTCGCGCCCAGCGCCACCATCTCCTGGTTCGGGTCCACAGGCTGGCGCAGGCGCTGCGCATAGGTGCGCGACAGCACGCTGGTGTCGGCAAAGGCCACCAACGCCACTGCCAGCGCACCGCCCAGCACCGGCATCAGGTCGGCCCAGCCGATCCACGGCAGCGCCGGTGAGGGCAGCCCCTGCGGCAGTGTGCCGAGCACGCCGACGCCGTGCTTGCCGTCCAGGTCGAAAAGCACCACCGTGGCGGTGGCGGCAAAAATGGCGATGAGCATGCCGGGCACGCGCGGCCAGCGCTTCAGCAGCAGGATCAGCGCCAGCGAGGTGGCACCGATGCCAAAGGCCGTGGTGTTGAGCCGCCCCTCCCACAGCGCCCGCGCGAAGGCCAGCGCCTGCGCCGGCGGGCCGTCGCCGGAGATGGAAATGCCGCACAGCTTGGGCAGTTGGCTGACGATGACCGCCAGCGCGATGCCGTTCATGTAGCCATAGCGGATGGGCTTGGACAGCAGCTCGGTGACGAAGCCCAGCTTGGCCAGTCCGGCGACGATGCCGATCAGGCCCACCGCAATGGCCATCGCGCCGGCCAGCGCCACCGCACGCGCCGGGTCGCCGGACGACAGCGGCAGCAGCACCGCCAGGATCAGCGCCGCCAGCGACGAATCGGGCCCCATCACCAAAATGCGGCTGGGCCCGAACAGCGCATAGGCCAGCAGCCCGGCGATGGTGGCGTACAGCCCGTGGATGCCCGGTACGCCCGAGGCCACCGCGTAGGCGATGCCCACCGGCACCAGCATCGTCGTCAGCACCAGGCCGGCCGCCACGTCGTGCCGCCACCAGCCGGCCGGGTAGTGGCGCAGCAGCTGCAGCCCGGGCAGCCAGCGTGCCGCGCCTGACGCAAGTGAGGGTGTAGCAGCCGGACACATGCGGACCACGCTATCACAGCGAAAATGCCGCGATGGCCAAGACCACCCCTCACCTGCGCTGGTCCCGGCTGTTGCTCAGCATGCTGGGCGGGCTGGTGCTGCTGCTGGTGATTGCGTACGTCGCGCTGAACCAGGCCTTCCCGCCCGAGCGCCTGGCCGCGATGCTGTCGGAGCAGGTGCGCAAGACCACCGGCCGCGATTTCGCGGTGCGCGGGCCGCTGTCGATCCGGCTGCTGCCGCGCATCGGCGTCGCGGCCGACGACGTGGTGCTGGGCAACGCACCCTGGGGCGCACGCAAGGACATGCTGATGGTGCAGCACGCGCGCTTCGACATCGCGCTGTGGCCACTGCTGCAGGGCCTGGTGGACATCGCCAGCGTCTCCTTCGACGGTGTGGACCTGTGGCTCGAAACCGACCGCAACGGCGTCGGCAACTGGGCCATGGGCCGCGACGGCGACGCCAACACGCCCGCCCCATCCGGCGGCGGCGGTGCGCCGCTGCGCCTGCACCTGTCCAGCTTGACGCTGAGCAATGCCAAGCTGGCCTTTCGCGACGGGCGCAGCGGCAACACCCACAGCGTGGCGGTGCCGAAGCTCGCACTCGATGCCCATGGCGATGGACAGGCGCTGAGCGCCACCTTCGACAGCGGGGCACAAAGCTGGCAGCTGAAGGGCCAGATCGGCAGCCTGGCCGACCTGGCGCTCAACCAGGCGGACTGGCCCTTCGATCTGCAGCTCGCCAGCGACGGCGCCGCGACCGCCGCCAAGGGGCTGCTGCGCCGAGGCACACCGCCGCGCGCGCTGGAGGCCGACATCAGCGCCAGCCTGACAAAGGCCGTCGCGCTGGCCCCCTGGGTCGCTGCCGCCGCGCGCGTGCCACTGCCAGCCGAGCTGAAGGGGCGGCTGAACTTCGCGCCGCAATCGCTGCGCCTCGATGGCCTGCAGCTGTCGCTGGCGCAGCAGCAGCTCAGCGGGCAGATCAAGGCGCAGGGCGGCAACCCGTGGCGCATCGATGCGCAACTAAGCTCGCCGTCGATCGACCTGGCACGCTGGCTGCCGCCACGGTCCGCCGGTGGCACGCCGGCGCCGGCTTCGGACCGACGCGTCTTCAGCAACACGCCACTGGCACTGGACGCCTTGCCCGCCGGCCCGGCGACGCTGTCGTTGCGCGTGGAACAACTGCGGGTCCCAGGGCTGCCGCCGCTGTCGAAACTGAACCTGCAGCTCAATGCGCAGCCGGGCCGCTTCAGGCTCGACCCGATGAGCGCCGGCGTCGCCGACGGTACGCTGCGCGGCAGCCTGAACCTGAGCACGGCGGCCGGCGCAGCACCCCGCGTAGCGCTGCAGCTTCAGGCGAACAAGCTGTCGATGGACAGCCTGCTCAAGGCCTCTGGCCATTCGGCCTATGCCAGCGGCGGGCAGCTGCAACTGCGCGCCGACCTCAACGGCGCCGGCAACACGGCGCAGGCGCTGGCCGCCAGCGCCAGCGGCGAACTGATGCTGTCGCTGACCGACACCACGCTGGGCAGCGGCGTGTCGCCTCTGGGCACCGACGTGCTGCGCCGGCTGCTGCAGGCGGTGACGCTGAAGCCGCAGCCGGCCGCGCAATCGCGCATCAGCTGCGCGGTGGTGCGGCTGCCGCTGAAGAACGGCGTGGCCACGGTAGACCGCTCGATCGCACTCGAAACCGACCAGCTGTCGGTATCGGCCAAGGGCGAGGTGCGCCTGGACGACGAGACGCTGGCGCTGGCCTTCAGGCCCACGCCGAAAACCGGGCTGAACGTCAACCCGATGAACCTGGCGCAGCTGGTGCTGCTGAAGGGCCCGTGGCAGGACCCGAAGCTGACGCTGGACGCGCAAGGTGTCGCCGGCATGGCCGCGTCGCTGGGGCTGGCGGGCGCCACCGGCGGGCTGTCGCTGCTGGCCCAGGAGTTGCTGAAGGCGGTGCCCGAGAAGGACGTGTGCCGCACGGCGCTGAGCGGCGTGGCACCGAGCCCGGCTGCACCGGTCACACCGGCCTCTCAGCCCAAGTCGCCGCTGAAACTGCCGCAGGCGCTGCCCGAGGCGCTGCGCAACATCTTCAAGTAGCGTCGGGCTCGGCCGGCGCGTCCAGCCGCTGCAGCAACTGATCAAGCGTGTTGTACACCTGGGCCAGCAGATCGGCGCCGATGTGCTGCTCCAGTTCACGGTACTGGGCCTCGATCTGCGGCACGATGCGCCGCGCCAGCGCGCGGCTCTTCGGCGTGATCGACACCCACACGCGGCGCTGGTCCTCGGCCATGCGCTCGCGCTGCACCAGACCCATCTCCTCCATGCGCGCCAGCACGCCGGTGGCGCTGGCGCTGAGCAGCTGGCAGCGCTCGCAGATCTGCCGCGGCTCCAGCGGCGATTCGTCGAGCAGCGCGCGCAACACGCGCCACTGCTGCTCGGTCAGGCCATGCTGGTTGAGGATGGCGCGGAAGTGCGACATCACGCCTTCGCGCGAGCGCAGCAGCAGCAATGCCAGGTTGCGACGGCTCGGGGCGTGGGGCATGGCGGCGCTGGCGGTTGACACCCGGGTGGGCTGGTGCTGTAATCATACACATGTTAGTAAATTTCGACAGCAGCTGGAGCCTGCGCGATGCGCTGGCCGTGCCGGCCGGCCGCGCCGCCGCCGAGGACCGGCCGCTGGCGGCCTGGCGATCGGCCGGCGCCTTCGCGCCGCCGCCGATCGCCACCGCCTACGGCACGCTGCTGAACCACCGCGACGCGCTGGCCGCGCTGGGCGATGCGGTGCACCAGCCGCCGCACAAGGCGCCGCCGAAGGCGCCGGTGCTGTACATCAAGCCGCGCCACTGCCTGGCCGGGCATGGCGCAGCGGTCGAGGTGCCGGCCGATGCGCAAGCGCTGGAGGTCGGCGCGCAGCTCGGCATCGTCATCGGCGCCGAAGCCTGCCGCGTGCGCGAGGCCGATGCGCTGGCCTTCGTTGCCGGCTACACGATCTGCAGCGACCTGAGCGTGCCGCATCCGTCGTACTACCGGCCGTCGCTGCGCTACAAGGCGCGCGACGGCTTCCTGCCGCTGGGGCCGTGGATCCTGGCCGCGCGGCATGTGCCCGATCCCGATGCGCTGGAGGTGGTGGTGCAGATCGACGGCCGCGAGGCGCAGCGCTACTCCACTGCTGGCATGCAGCGCGGCGTGGCCCGGCTGATCGCCGAGGTCAGCAGCTTCATGACGCTGGCCCGCGGTGACCTGCTGATGCTGGGCGCCGGTCCGAGCGCGCCGCTGGCGCGCGTGGGACAGACGGTGCGCATCACGATCGATGCGATCGGCACGCTGGAACACCGGCTGGTGGCGCAGGGCGCGGCATGAAACACGCCCGCATCGCCTGGGCCGGCGCGATCCACACGGCCGTGGCCGACGGCGACCACTTACGCCTGGCCGACGGCACGCGCCTCGCCGAAGACGAAGTGGTCTGGCTGCCGCCGCTGCAGCCTGGCACGATCATCGCGCTGGGCATCAACTACGCCGACCACAGGAAGGAGCTGGCCAAGGAACTGACGCTCAGCGCCAAGGACGAGCCGTTGGCCTTCCTGAAGGGTCCGAACACGCTGGTCGGCCACCGCGGCCGCACGCGCCGGCCGGCCGATGCCAGCTTCATGCACTACGAATGCGAACTGGCGGTGGTGGTCGGCCGCCATGCCAGGTGCGTGAAACGCACCGATGCCCTGGACTACGTGGCCGGCTACACCATCGCCAACGACTACGCGATCCGCGACTACCTGGAAAACTGGTACCGGCCCAACCTGCGGGTGAAGAACCGCGACGGCTGCACCGCGCTCGGCCCCTGGCTGGTCGATGCCGCCGACGTGCCCGACCCGCATGCCTTGGGCCTGCGCACCTTCGTCAACGGCGAACTGAAGCAGCAAGGCAACACCCGCGACCTGATCGACGACGTGCCGGCCTTGATCGAATACCTTAGCAGCTTCATGACGCTGTCGCCGGGCGACATCATCCTCACCGGCACGCCCGAGGGCGTGGTCAACGTCGACCCGGGCGATGAAGTGATCTGCGAAATCGACGGGCTGGGCCAGCTCGTCAACACCATCGTCACCGAAGGATCCTGAGATGCGCATCCCCCACCTGATCGACGGCAAGGCGGTCGACAGCCGAGAGTGTTTCGAGACCCTCAACCCGGCCAACCAGCAGGTGCTGGCCGAGGTGGCCGCCGGCGGCGAGGCCGAAGTGCATGCCGCAGTGGCAGCAGCCAAGGCCGCCTTCCCGAAGTGGGCCGCCACGCCGGCGGCCGAGCGCGCGCAGATAATGCACAAGCTCGGCGAGCTGATCACGAAGCACGTCACCGAGATCTCGGCCATCGAGACCGGCGACACCGGTCAGACGCATCAGCCAGACCGGCAAGCAGCTGGTGCCGCGTGCGGCCGACAACTTCCACTACTTCGCCGAGATGTGCACGCGCGTCGACGGCCACACCTACCCGACGCCCACGCACCTGAACTACACGCTGTTCCACCCGGTGGGCGTGTGTGCGCTGATCAGTCCGTGGAACGTGCCCTTCATGACCGGCACCTGGAAGATCGCGCCCTGCCTGGCCTTCGGCAACACCGCGGTGCTGAAGATGAGCGAGCTGTCGCCGCTGTCCATCTCGCGCTTCGGCGAACTGGCCACCGAGGCCGGCCTGCCGCCAGGCGTGCTGAACATCGTGCACGGCACCGGCCGCGACGCCGGTGAGCCGCTGTGTGCGCACCCCGACGTGCGCGCCATCTCCTTCACCGGATCGACCGCCACCGGTCAGCGCATCGTCAAGAGTGCGGGGCTGAAGAAGTTCAGCATGGAACTCGGCGGCAAGAGCCCCTTCGTGGTCTTCGACGATGCCGACTTCGAGCGTGCGCTCGACGCCGCGCTGTTCATGATCTTCAGCAACAACGGCGAGCGCTGCACCGCCGGCAGCCGCATCCTGGTGCAGAAGTCGATCTACCCGCGCTTCGTCGAACGCTTTGCCGAGCGCGCAAGACGCATCGCGGTCGGCGACCCGATGGACGAGAAGACGATCATCGGCCCGATGATCAGCCCACACCACCTGGCCAAGGTGCGCAGCTACATCGAACTCGGCCCGAAGGAAGGCGCGACGCTGCTCACCGGCGGCCTCGACGCCCCCGAGCTGCCGACCGCGTTCACCAAGGGCAACTTCGTGCGACCCACGGTCTTTGCCGACGTGAAGAACACGATGCGCATTGCTCAGGAGGAGATCTTCGGCCCGGTCGCCTGCCTGATTCCCTTCGACGACGAGGCCGATGCGATCGCCCAGGCCAACGACATCCAATACGGCCTGTCCAGCTACGTCTGGAGCCAGGACATCGGCCGCGCACACCGCGTGGCCGCAGCCATCGAGGCCGGCATGTGCTTCGTCAACAGCCAGAACGTGCGCGACCTGCGCCAGCCCTTCGGCGGCACCAAGGCCAGCGGCACCGGCCGCGAAGGCGGCACCTGGAGCTACGAGGTCTTCCTGGAGCCGAAGAACGTCGCGGTGTCGCTGGGCGGCCACCACATTCCGCACTGGGGAGTCTGAGCATGGGCAAGCTGGCTCTGGCCGCCAAGATCACCCACGTGCCGTCGATGTACCTGAGCGAGCTGCCGGGCCCGCGCCAGGGCACGCGCCAGGACGCGATCGACGGCCACATCGAGATCAGCCGGCGCTGCCGCGAGCTGGGCGTGGACACGATCGTCGTATTCGACACGCACTGGTTGGTCAACGCCAACTACCACCTCAATTGCGCGCCGCACTTCAAGGGCCGCTACACCAGCAACGAGCTGCCGCACTTCATCAGCAACCTGGCCTACGACATCCCGGGCAACGCCGAGCTCGGCCAACTGCTGGCGAAGGTGTGCAACGAACACGGTGTCGAGACGCTCGCGCACCACGCGACGACGCTGGCGCCGGAGTACGGCACGCTGGTGCCGATGCGCTACATGAACGCCGACCGGCATTTCAAGGCCATCTCGGTGTCCGCGCTGTGCATGGTGCATTACCTGAACGACAGCGCGCGACTCGGCTGGGCGATGCGCAAGGCGGTGGAAGAGCAGTACGACGGCACCGTGGCGTTCCTCGCCAGCGGCAGCTTGAGCCACCGCTTCGCGCAGAACGGCCTGGCGCCGGAGTTCGCCTTCAAGATCTGGAGTCCCTTGCTGGAAAAGCTGGACGAGCAGGTGGTGGCGATGTGGAAGAAGGCCGAATGGAAGGCCTTCTGCGAGATGCTGCCCGAGTACGCCGCCAAGGGCCACGGCGAAGGCTTCATGCACGACACCGCGATGCTGCTCGGCGCCTTGGGCTGGAGCGACTACGACGCGCCGGTCGAAGTCATCACGCCGTACTTCGGTGCCTCGGGCACCGGGCAGATCAATGCGGTGTTCCCGGTGACGCCGCAAAGCGGCCGCGCCATCCCGGCCGCGATGGCCTCGTCCGCCGCGGGCTACCAGGCCTTCGGCCGACTCTGAAGGACCGCACGATGCCGCACCTGGTGATGCTCTACACGCCGCAGCTGGATGCGGAGTGCGACATGGATGGCCTGTGTCGCAGGCTCGCCGACGCGATGCTCGGCGTGCGCGACGAGGCCGGTGCGCAGGTCTTCCCCACCGCCGGCACGCGCGTGCTGGCCTACCCGGCTACACACCATGCGGTGGCCGACGGCTCCGGCGACCATGCCTTCATGTACTTCAACGTGCGCATGGCGCGTGGCCGCAGCGCCGCGGTGCACCAGGCCATCGGTCAGGCGCTGTCGGCCGTCATCCGCGAGCAGCTGGGGACGCTGCTGGCTGCGCGGCCGCTGGGCCTGACCTTGCAAGTGGACGAAGGCCACGAGGTCTTCGACGCCAAGCTCGGCAACTTGCACGCGCTGTTCGCCGCCAAACCATGAGCATCACCCTCGACGACGCCACCCTCAACGCGCTGGCGCGCGAGCTGTACGACGCACGCAAGTCGCGCACGCCGCTGCGCCATTTCTCGGCTCGGCACCCGGGCATGAGCATCGACGACGGTTATGCGATCCAGCGCGCCTGGGTCGCGCTGGAGCGGGCCGACGGGCACGTGATCAAGGGCCGCAAGATCGGATTGACCTCGCGCGCGATGCAGTTGTCCAGCCAGATCGACGAGCCCGACTACGCGCCGCTGATGGACGACATGTTCTTCGACGCCGGCGGCGACATCCCGATCAGCCGCTTCATCGCGCCGCGCATCGAGGTGGAGCTGGCCTTCATCCTGGGCCGCTCGCTGAACGGTCCGGGCGTGACGCTGTTCGACGTGCTGGCGGCCACCGACTACGTGAGCCCAGCGATCGAGATCATCGACGCGCGCATCGAGCAGTTCGACCGCGACACGCAGGCGCCCCGCAAGGTCTTCGACACCATCAGCGACTTCGCCGCCAATGCCGGCATCGTGCTCGGCGGCCGGCCGGTACGGCCGCACGATATCGACCTGCGCTGGGCCGGTGCGATGCTCTTCAAGAACGGCGTGATCGAAGAAACCGGCCTGGC
This sequence comes from uncultured beta proteobacterium, assembly GCA_963824005.1. GTDB lineage: Bacteria > Pseudomonadota > Gammaproteobacteria > Burkholderiales > Burkholderiaceae_C > Rubrivivax. The sequence goes on along the minus strand of CAWGOK010000029.1, from coordinate 54,445 downwards.
TGCGGCGGTGCTGAACCACCCCGGCAATGGCATCGCCTGGCTGGCCAACAAGATCGCAGCACACGGCGAACGGCTGAACGCCGGCGACGTGGTGCTCGGTGGGTCCTTCACCCGGCCGACGACGGCGAAGATCGGCGACAGCTTCCATGCCGACTACGGCACACTCGGGGCAGTCGCATTCCGCTTTGTCTGAGGCAACGCCATGGCACTGATCCTCTACCTGACGCAGATCCAGATCGACTTCGGCGCGCGCCGGCTGCTGACCGCCGAGTGCGAACGGCTGGGCATCACGCGGCCGCTCGTGGTCACCGATGCCGGCGTGCGCGCCGCAGGCGTGCTGCAGCAAGTGCTCGACGAACTGCCGCCGCCGGTGCGCGATGCCGTCTACGACGGCACGCCCCACAACCCGACCGAGGCCGCGGTGCGCGAGGCCGCGGCGCTGTTTGCGCAACGGGGCTGCGACGGCCTGATCGCGGTGGGTGGCGGCTCGGCGATCGACTGTGCCAAAGGCACTGCCATTGCCGTGCGCCACCCCGGGCCGCTGCGGCACTACGCCACCATCGAAGGCGGCAGCCCGCGCATCACCGACGCCTGCGCGCCGCTGATCGCGGTGCCCACCACCGCGGGTACCGGCAGCGAGGTCGCCCGCGGTGCGATCCTGATCGTCGACGACGGGCGCAAGCTCGGTTTCCATTCCTGGCACCTGCTGCCCAAGGTAGCGATCTGCGACCCTGAGCTGACCTTCGGCCTGCCGCCGCGGCTGACCGCCGCGACCGGCATGGACGCGATCGCGCACTGCATGGAAACCTTCATGGCACCGCCTTTCAACCCGCCGGCCGATGGCATCGCGCTCGATGGCCTGGCACGTGGCTGGGCGCACATCGAACGCGCCACGCGCGACGGCTTGGACCGCGACGCGCGGCTGCAGATGATGAGTGCCTCGGCCCAGGGCGCGCTGGCCTTCCAGAAGGGCCTGGGCTGCGTGCATTCGCTGAGCCATTCGCTGGGCGGCGTCGATCCGAAGCTGCACCACGGCACGCTGAACGCAATGTTCCTGCCGGCGGTGATCCGCTTCAATGCCAGTGCCGAATCGATGGTCAAGGAGCGCCGCCTCGAGCGCATGGCGCAGGCCATCGGCGCGGCCGGCGGCAGCGAGGTGCCCGACGCGATCCGCGGGCTGAACCAGCGCCTTGGCCTGCCTGGCGGACTGGCGCAACTGGGCGTGCAGCGCGATTGGTTCGACCGCATCATCGAAGGCGCGCTGGCCGACCATTGCCACAAGACCAACCCGCGCATCGCCACGGCGGAGGACTACCGCGCGATACTCGATGCGTCGATGTAGCTCGACTCCGGAAAGCGCGCTGCGTCGGTCTCCAGCGGCAGGCGCAGCGAGTTCGTCAGGTAACTCACCGTGCGGTAGAAGCCGGCCAGCATCAGCAGCTCGAGCATCGCTTCCTCGCTGAAGTCCGCGCGCAGCTGCTGCCACAGCGCATCGTCGAGCGTGCAGTCGTGGTGCAGGGCCTCGCACAGGCGCAGCAACGTCTGCTCCTGTGGCACCCAACAGGCATCGTCCGATCCGGCTTTCGCGAGCGAATCGACCTGCGCCGGCGTGAAGCCGACGCGCGCGCCGAAGATCGCGATGTGCACGCCCCATTCGTATTCGGAGCGGCACAATGCCGTGGTGCGAGCGATCACGATCTCGCGCTGTCGCAGCGTCAGGTGGCCACGGTCCAGCAACCCGGCGGCGAAGAACTTGCCGAACAGCCGCGGGTCGCGGGCCAGCGTCGTGAACAGCCGCAGCGGCGGCTTGCCTGACGGCATCGTTCGATCCAGCCAAGCCTGGACATCGGCGGGGAACGGGGCTTGTGCGGGGGCGATGCGGGTTTCCATGTGCGCTTCAGTGCTACAGTTTCGATAGCAAAGCATAGATCAATTGCCATGAAACATAAAGCATGAGCACCCCGCGCGTTGGCGAGGCCGTGCGCGGCTCAAGAACCGGGCGACCGATCATGGTCGCGCTGGATCTGCTGGGCCGACGCAGCAGCCTGCGCATCCTGTGGGAGCTGCGCGAGGGCGCGGCGCTGACCTTCCGTGTGCTGCAGGCTGCCGCGCAAACAAATCCCAGTCTGCTGAACACACGGCTGAAGGAGCTGCGCGAAGCGGGCCTGGTGGAGCACCTGGGCGAGGGTTACCAGCTCAGCGCCAGCGGCAGCGAGCTGCTGGCCGCGCTGCAGCCGCTGTCGGCCTGGGCGCAGCGCTGGGCCGCAATGCGCGCGCGCAGCGCGGGCGAGGCCTGATGGTCAAGGCCAGCGCCGGCGGCTAGGCTGACATGCATTGACGCCACGAGGTTCACGCCATGCCGCTGTCCATCACCCCGCAAGCCGCACCCAGCGGCGCCATCGTGCACGGCCTCGACCTGCGCCTGCCGCTGGCGCCCGACACCGTGTCCCGGCTGCGCCAAGCCTGGCTGGCGCACCAGGTGCTGGCCTTTCCCGACCAGGCGCTGTCGCTGGAGGACCTGGAGCGCGTCGCGTTGCATTTCGGTCCCTTCGGCACCGACCCCTTCTTCGGCAGCGTGAGCGGCCATCCACACATCGCGCAGGTGCGACGCGATGCCGACGAGAAGACGAAGATCTTCGCCGAGACCTGGCATTCGGACTGGAGCTTCCTGCCGATGCCGCCGCAGGCCACACTGCTGTACGGCAACGTCATTCCGCCGGTGGGTGGCGACACGCTCTTCGCCAACCAGTACGCACGCCTGGGACGCGCTGTCGCCGGCGATGAAGGCGCTGCTGCAGGACAGGCAAGGCATCCACTCGGCGCGCCGCGGCTATGCGCGCGACGGCATGTACGGCGAGCGCGACAAGGGCCGCTCGATGGCCATCCGCTACGACGACAGTGCAATGGCCACGCAGCTGCACCCGATGGCGCGCGTGCACCCCGAGACCGGCCGCACTGCGCTGTTCGTCAGCCCCGGCTACACCATCGGCATCGAGGGCATGGCCGACGCCGAGGCGCAGCCGCTGCTGCTGGAGCTGTTCCGCCACCAGGTGTGCGACGACTTCGTCTACCGCCACCGCTGGTCGGCCGGCATGCTGCTGATGTGGGACAACCGCTGCGTGGTGCATGCCGCCACCGGCGGCTACGACGGCCACGCGCGGCTGCTGCACCGCATCACGCTGGCCGAGCGAGCGGCATAGCCGCTGGGGCTAGATCGCAGGCGCTACCACAGGCCCCGAGCACCGATTCGAAAGCCAGCGCGATCGAGATCAGCCGCCCATCTCTGCCCAGCGGCCCCTCCGGTGCCAGTTCCGCGCCGGGATGCAGCCGCTGCGGACGGTGTCCACCACCTGCACCGAGCCGTGCTGGAAGAACTCGGCCGTGCTCAACGGCGGCGCGGGAAAGCGCGGTGCGCCAGCGCCATGGACGCCGCAGCGTTTTCGCTTCGATCAGGCCAGCGCGTTGACTGCGGTGTGGCTGATATTGTTGCCTACGGCCGGCGCCGGCGGCTCCCCTTGACCCAAGGCGAGGCGGATGTGGGCGATCAACGCGTCTTCCGGATAGGGCTTGCCCAGCAGCACGCTGACGCCGGCCTGTTCCGCCTGCTCGCGGTGGCGGACATCGGCGGCGGTGATCATGATCACCGGGACATGTGCAGTCTTTGGGTTGCCGCGGATTTGCCGCGTCAGCTCGAAGCCGTCCATGCCCGGCATTTCCACGTCGGTGATGACCACGTCGGGCGGACCCACCTGCAGCTGCTGCACCGCATCCAGCCCGTCGTTGGCATAGCTGACCTGGTACTGATGTTGCGCCAGCAGGCGGCCGGTCTTGATGCGCACGACCTTGGAATCGTCGGCCACCAGCACCAACGTCTGATTCGCACTTTTCGGAGCGCTTGGCGTGGGCGGCGCGGCCACATCGGCGGCGACCCGCTGGCGCACGGCCTCGGCAACGGCCTGGCGCTCGACTTCGGCCAGCGCCGCCTGTTCAGCGGCCAGCGCCAACGCAGCCACACGCTCGCGCTCCGCATGGGCTTCGGCAGCGCGCCGGGCCTCCACCTGCGCCGCGGCCACGCGCGCGGCTTCAGCCTGGAGCGCAGCAATGCGCTCGGCTTCTGCCGCAGCGACCCGTTCGGCTTCGGCTCGGGCCAGTGCGGCACGCTCGCGCTGCGCGGCTGCCGCCTTCTCGGCTTGGGCCGAAGCTGCGCGTTCGGCTGCAGCTCGGGCTGTAGCTGCGCGCTCGATTTCGGCAGCCGCCACCCGCTCAGCTTCGGCTCGGACCCACTCGGCGCGCTCGCGCTCAGCGGCCGCCGCTCGCTCGATCTCGGCCTTGGCCGCTGCCAACCGTTTGCCTTCCGCCTGGGCGGCAGCGGCACGCGCGGCGTCGGCTTGCGCGGCGGCGAGCCGTTCGGCCTCTGCCTGGGCCTTCGCCTGACGCTCCAGCTCTGCCGCAGCAGCCGATCGTTCGGCTTCGGCCTGCGCGGCCAATTCGCGCTCGAGCACGCCCCGCTCTACGGCCTCTCGCTCAGCGAGGGCGGCAGCTGCATCGATGGCCTCCTGCCGGGCGGCCTCGATCTTGCGGCTCGCGCCCGCACGCCGCCGCAGATGGAGCCATCCTGCGGCCAACCCGCCTATGGCCAATCCAGCCAGCAGCAAAAACAGAGACTCGTCCATAGAGGCGTCACCCAACCCTTGTAGTGGCCAGAGCATAGGTGCGAACGCGACCTGTCGGCACTGCCCGACAAACCCTGGCGCGGCACTTATTTCTCGAACCTGGCGGCTTCGCCACGGCCTCGGGACCTCGAAGGAGCGCCGAGGCCTGGCCGGCAGGCCAGGCCGGGTGCAGCTATCGTGCACCTGTGCTGGCACGATCGGCATGGCCGACTCGCCGCCGCGGGCCAAGTGTTGCTGGCTGACGCAGCCCTGTCATCGCCTATGCTGCGGCATGGGCCACAGTTTCCTCTCGGCGCTGGTGTTGCTGCTGGTCATTCACCCCTGCTGCAGCCCGCCGATCATCGTCTCGGCGATACGCAACGTCGCGCCGCTGCGGCGCACGGGCTGGCACTGGATGGGCATCGCTGTCGCTGGCCCGGTGCTCATCACGGTTGCGTGGGAATTGATGCTGGCCGGTCCGAAGCGCTTCTTCGATCCGAACTGACACAACGTTCGACCCATGCCATGCAGCACTTCGACGCCGAGGCCACACGCGACGCGCTGCCCTTCGCACGCCTGATACCGGCATTGCAGCGCATGTTCGCCGAAGGCTGCGAGGTGCCGCCGCGCCAGGCGCATCAGATCCGCGCACCGGACGGCGGCGTGATGAGTTCGCTGGTCATGCCGGCGTGGCAGAACGGCCGCTGCTACGGCGTCAAGGTGGTGAACGTGGCGCCGGACAATGCCGCGCGCAATCTGCCTGGGCTGCATTCGAGCTACCTGCTGTTCGACGCCACCACAGGCGTGCCACTGGCCCTGATCGACGGCGGTGTGCTCACGGCGCGGCGCACCGCGGCCGCGTCGGCGCTGGCGGCGTCGTACCTGGCGCGAGGCGATTCGCGCCGGCTGCTGGTGGTGGGTGCCGGCGCGGTGGCGCGGCTGCTGCCCGAGGCCTATCGCACGGTGCTGCCGATCGAGCAGGTCGCGGTGTGGGCACGCTCGGCGCAGAAGGCGGCGGCGCTGGCGGCCGGGCTGCGCGCTAGCGGCGTGCATGCCGAGCCCGCCGCCGATCTGGCCGCCGCGGTGGAGGCGGCCGACATCGTCAGCTGCGCCACGCTGGCCACCGAGCCGCTGGTGCAGGGCCGCTGGCTGCGGCCGGGCAGCCACCTCGACCTGATCGGCGGCTTCACGCCGGCAATGCGCGAAGCCGATGACGCCTGTTTCGCAGGCGCCCGCCTGTACGTGGACACCGACGAAGCGCTGCGCAAGAGCGGCGATCTGCTCGGCCCGATGACGCGCGGCGTGTTCGACGCGGCACAGGTCTGCGGCACGCTGGCCGCGTTGTGCCAGCGAAGCACCGCAGGCCGGCGGTCGCCGCAGGAGCGCACCGTGTTCAAGTCGGTGGGCACCGCGCTCGAGGACCTGGCGGCGGCAATGCTCGTCCAGGAGAGCGCCACGTCGGGCTGAGCAGTCCACCGCCGGGGCGGCGCGCGATTCGTCCAGCCGTCGTTGGGCCATGCTAGATTGCGTTCGATTCCGGGCTTGTGCGCCGTCGCCATGCGCGGCCACAGAGTTGAGGGCAAGTCATCATGATCGAATCGAGTGCAATGCGGTTCTTGTGCTGCACGCTGGCGGCCGCCGGCCTGAGTGCCTGCGGCGGCGGCGAAGTCGGCGGCACCGTCAGCGGGCTGGGCACCGGCCTGAGCCTGACCCTGAACAACAACAACGTCGACCCGCTGACGATCACCCGCAACGGATCCTTCACCTTCGACAAGAGCCTGTCGGCCGAGGCCGCCTACGCCGTGACGGTCCAGACACAACCGGTGGGGCAACTGTGCGAAGTCGCCAACGGCACCGGCAGCTTGAATGCCGACGCCGACACCATCGACAATGTCACGGTCACCTGCACCCATTCCGCGAGCATCACCGGCACCCTCAGCGGGCTGGTGGTCGGCACGGCCGTCACCTTGGGCAACGGCAGCATGCAACTACCCTTGGCCAGCAACGGGCCCTTCGCGTTTCCGGGGACCGTCGCCGCGGGCACGGCCTACAACGTCGTGGTCGACATCCAGCCGCTGGGCACGACCTGCACGGTGGTCAACGGGGAAGGGCACCTTCGTCGAAGACGACGACACAAACATCCGTGTGACCTGCGAGTGAGCCCGGCGCATGCCGGTGGGCGCCTGCTCGCTACGACCCGAGCACAGCTGTCCCCTCGCCACGGACGCGGCCTGAGGCGTCAACCGATGGTCATCAGGCTCGCATTGCCTCCGGCCGCGGCCGTGTTGACGCTGAGCGCGCGCTCCATCACCAGTCGCTCCAGCGGAATGTCCCGCTGACCTGCATCGAGCGCAACCACGCCGACGATGGGGCCGGCACGCTCTGCGATGCGCCGGCAAAGCGCGAGGCGCGCCGCGGCATCGCCATGGTGCAGCACGGCATCGAAGTGCACCGTGTCGCTCGACCAGTCCTGCGCCAGCGCGACGTGTTCGCGCACCGCGGCCGGCAAGCGCTCGGCCAGTGCGGTCGCGGCCGCCGGCCAGAGCGCGCGGCCCTGCACCGCCAGTACCGCCGCCAGTTGCACCAGGCGGTCGGCCTCGTCCTCGGCCAGGCAAAGCACGGTGTCGCGCGGCAGCAGCCGGTAGACGTTCGATTCGCCGGTGGGGCCGGGCAGCGCGCGCGTCACCCCGACCGGCGCGTGCGCCACGAAGGCCACGCAGGCGGCCACGAGGCTGTCGCGGCCCTGTGCGGCCGCCCATTCGTGCAGCGCGTGCAGCGGCGCGCCATCGTCCGGCGGAGCGTGGGTCCGGGCCACACCGCGCAGCGCCGCCGCCTCGCCGCCGCTGAACTGCAGCGCCAGAGCGGCGGCGTCGTTGGGACGTTGGCTCAACAGCCGCAGCAGGTACAGCGGACCGCCAGCCTTGGGCCCGGTACCGGACAGTCCATTGCCGCCAAAGGGCTGCACGCCGACCACCGCACCGACCATGTTGCGGTTGACGTACAGGTTGCCTGCATGCGCATGCCCGGCCACGCGCGCGATGGTCTCGTCGATGCGCGTGTGCAGCCCCATCGTCAGCGCGTAGCCGGTGGCATTGACCTGGCCCAGCAGCGCATCGAGCTGCTCGCGCTGGTAGCGCAAAAAGTGCAGCACCGGGCCGAAGACCTCGCGCTGCAGTTCGGCCAGGCTGTGAATCTCGATCAGCGTGGGCGGCACGAAGCTGCCGCGGCCCAGCACATCGGCATCGGCCTGCACCGGCTGCACCACGCGGCGGCCAGCTGCGCGCATCGTCTCGATGTGGCGCTGGATCGTCGCCTGGGCCTCGGTATCGATCACCGGGCCCACGTCCACCGCCAGCTGTGCCGGGTTGCCCAGCCGCAGCTCGCGCACCGCGCCTTCGAGCATCTCGAACACGCGCTCGGCGGTTTCGTGCTGCACGCACAGCACGCGCAGCGCCGAGCAGCGCTGCCCGGCACTGTCGAAGGCCGAGGCGAGCACGTCGACCACCACCTGCTCGACCAGCGCCGACGAGTCGACCAGCATTGCGTTCTGCCCGCCGGTCTCGGCGATCAGCGGCACCGGCCGGCCGTCGACATTCAAGCGCTGCGCCAGCTGGCGTTGCAGCAGCCGCGCCACCTCGGTCGAGCCGGTGAAGAGCACGCCCATCACGCGCGCGTCGGCCGCCAGCGGCGCGCCCACCGTCTCGCCGCGGCCGGGCAGCAGCTGCAACGCGCCGCGCGGCACGCCGGCCGTGTGCAGCACGCGCACCGCCTCGGCCGCGACCAGCGGCGTCTGTTCGGCCGGTTTGGCCAGCACCACATTGCCGGCGGCCAGCGCCGCCGCCACCTGGCCGGTGAAGATGGCCAGCGGAAAGTTCCACGGGCTGATGCACAGCACCGGGCCCAGCGGCCGATGCGTGCCGTTGTCGAAGTCGCGCCGCACCTGCAGCGCGTAGTAACGCAGGAAGTCCACCGCCTCGCGCACCTCGGCCACCGCGTTGGCCGCGGTCTTGCCGGCCTCGCGCATCAGCAGGCCCACCAGCCGGTCGATGTCGACTTCCAGATGCTCGGCGGCACGCTCCAGCGCGGCCGCGCGCTCGGCCGGCAAGGTGGCCGCCCAGGCCGGTGCGGCCTCGACGGCGCAGCGCAATGCGGCCTCGACCTCGGTGGCGCCGGCCTCCCGCACTTGGCCGACGATGTCGCGGCGGTCGGCCGGGTTGCGCACCGGCTGTGGCGGCGCCGCGGGCAGCTCCACCGCCAGCATCGGCGCCGCGTGCCAGGCCGCGGCGGCACTGTGCGGCATTGCCTGCGCCAGGCTGGCCAGGCGCATCTCGTCGCTCAGGTCGAGGCCGCGCGAGTTCTCGCGCGCCGTGCCGAACAGGTTGCGCGGCAGCGGTATCGCCGGGTGCGGCAAGCCGACCACGCCTTCGTGGTCGGCCAACTGCTGCACTGCCAGCACGGGGTCCTGCACCAGCTCGTCGATGGACAGCGATTCGTCGGCGATGCGATTGACGAATGAAGTGTTGGCGCCGTTTTCCAGCAGCCGGCGCACCAGGTAGGCCAGCAGCGTCTCGTGCGTGCCCACCGGCGCGTAGATGCGGCAGGGCCGGCCCAGCTTGCCTTCGGCGGCGGCGCCGACCACCTGTTCGTACAGCGGCTCGCCCATGCCGTGCAGGCACTGGAACTCGTACTGCCCGGCGTAGTAGTTCTGCCCGGCCAGCGTGTGGATGGCGGCCAGCGTGTGTGCGTTGTGGGTCGCGAACTGCGCGAATACCTGCCCCGGCGCGGCCAGCAGCTTGCGCGCGCAGGCAACGTAGGACACATCGGTGTAGGCCTTGCGTGTGTAGACCGGGTAGCCGTCCAGCCCGTCGACCTGGGCGCGCTTGATCTCGCTGTCCCAGTACGCGCCCTTGACAAGCCGCAGCATCAGCCGGTGGCCGCTGCGCTGCGCCAGGTCGAGCAGGTGGTCGATGAGGGCCGGGCAGCGCTTCTGGTAGGCCTGGATGACGAAGCCGATGCCGTTCCAGCCGGCCAGGCCGTCTTCGAAGCACAGGCGTTCCAGCAGTTCCAGCGACAGTTCCAGCCGGTCCGCTTCTTCGGCGTCGATGTTCAGGCCGATGTCGTGTTGCCGCGCCAACAGCGCCAGGCGCAGCAGCCGCGGGTACAGCTCGGCCAGCACCCGCTCCACCTGGGCGCGGCTGTAGCGCGGGTGCAGCGCCGACAGCTTGATCGAGATGCCCGGGCCTTCGTAGATGCCGCGCCCTGCCGAGGCCTTGCCAATGGCCTGGATGGCCAGCTCGTAAGCGGTGACGTAGGCCTCGGCATCGTGCGCGGTGAGCGCGGCTTCGCCGAGCATGTCGTAGGAATAGCGGAAGCCCTCGGCCTCGCGCTTCTTCGCATTGGCCAGGGCCTGGGCGATGGTCTCGCCGGTGACGAACTGTTCGCCCATCAGCCGCATCGCCATGTCCACGCCCTTGCGGATCAGCGGCTCGCCGCTGCGTCCGACGACGCGGCGCAGCGCCGCGCCGAGGCCCGTTTCGCTGTGCGTGGCGACCAATTTGCCGGTCAGCAGCAGGCCCCAGGCGGCTGCGTTGACGAACAGCGAGGGGCTGGCGCCGACATGCGCCTGCCAGTCGCCGCTGCCGATCTTGTCGCGGATGAGGGCGTCACGCGTGGCCGCATCGGGGATGCGCAGCAGCGCCTCGGCCAGGCACATCAGCGCCACTCCTTCCTGCGAGGACAACGCAAACTCCTGCAGCAGCCCCTGCACCAGGCCGGCGCGGCCGGCCGAGCGCTTGCGGTCACGCAGTGACTGCGCCAGCCGCCGCGCCAGCGCCTGCGTGGCCGCGCATTGCGCATCGTCCAGACGCGCCTGCGCCAGCAGCGCGGGCAACACTTCGGGCTCGGCGCGACGGGTGGCCGCCGTGATGGCGTCGCGCAGCGGCGTGCGCGTCAGGCCCGGCGTGAAGGCGGCGAAGGTCATGGGGTGGTCGGGAGTCGGCGGATTCATGGCTCGATGCTGGGTGGCGGGCCGCATACCCGCGTCACCATCGTCAGCGCGATCGATGCCGACGTCAACGACCACCGGCGCTTGTCGTCGCGGGCATGCCGCGGGCAGACGGCTGGCGCAGGCGGGCTTGAAGAACAGCGCAGACGGGCGCTGGGCCGTGGTCGATGTATTGAACTGCGAATCGACCGCGCTCCCAGGCAGCGGCATCCACGTCATTGGCGACGCGTCGGGCTGCGGCATGCCCAAGGCCGGACACGTCGCCAAGCAGGAGGCGAAGATTTGCGCCGACGCGATCGTGCGGCTGTTCCTGAACGGCCAGCCCGACCCGCACCCAGTGGCCGCTCGCATCCAACGGCGGCAAGACGTTGGTCAATGGGCTGCCCACCACCGCCACGGAAGCGGCGTCGATCAACGGCGACAACTTCGAGGACATGGCAACCTGGTTCAAGACCCTGATGCAGGATACGGCGGGCCAAGACCGCGGCCGGGGCAAGGCTTGCCCCGCGACGAGGCCCTGACGATGCCCGGCCGCTGAAGCCTGCCGGCCGATCACCCCGTCGCCGCCAACTTGTCCTGCGTGCGGGTGTCGAAGTCGCTGGCATCGTGGCGTTCGTGCAGCTGGCTGCTCGGCTCGCCCGAGGTTCGGTTGACCATGCGACCGCGCTTGACCGCCGGGCGTGCGGCGATCTGGTTCGTCCAGCGTTGCACGTGGGTGTAGTCCTGTACTTGCAGGAATTCACCCGCGCCGTAGACCAGGCCCTTGGCCAGGGCGCCGTACCAGGGCCAGACCGCGATGTCGGCGATGCTGTAGTCGTTGCCCGCCAGGAACTCGCTCTCGGCCAGGCGCCGGTCGAGCACGTCGAGCTGGCGCTTGACCTCCATCGCGAAGCGGTCGATGGCGTATTCGATCTTCGTCGGCGCATAGGCATAGAAATGGCCGAAGCCGCCACCGAGATAGGGCGCGCTGCCCATCTGCCAGAACAGCCACGACAGGCATTCGGCGCGGGCCGGCCGGTCGGTCGGCAGGAAGGCGCCGAACTTCTCGGCCAGGTACAGGAGGATCGCGCCGGACTCGAACACGCGGATCGGCGTCGCGCCGCTGCGGTCCAGCAGCGCCGGGATCTTCGAGTTCGGGTTCACCGCGACGAAGCCGCTGCCGAACTGCTCGCCCTCGTGGATGCGGATCAGCCAGGCATCGTACTCGGCGCCGCGGTAGCCCAGCGCCAGCAGCTCTTCCAGCAGCACCGTGACCTTCACGCCGTTCGGCGTGGCCAGCGAATACAGCTGCAGCGGATGGCGCCCCACCGGCAGCGCCTTGTCATGGGTCGGCCCGGCGATCGGGCGGTTGATCTTCGAGAAGCGGCCGCCGTGGTCCTTGTTCCACGTCCAGACCTTGGGCGGCGTGTAGCGAGACGTATCTTCCATGCGATGAACTCCAATCTTCGGGCGACTCTACGGCACCTGGTCGAATGCCGCTGGCGCAGCACCGCCAACGGGCCTCAGCCGGCCGCTTCGGCCGCCACCGGCAGCCGCACCGCCGGCAACCCACCCAGGAACAGGTCCGCCACCATCGGTGCCAGCGCTTCGTAGTCGAGCACGCCTTCGGGCTTCATCCAGGTGAACATCCAGTTGATCATGCCGAACAGCAGCATGGTCATCGGCGTGGCCAGCGCCGCGGCCTTCAGCTCCGGACGCAGCGCGCCCACCACCGCGGCAAAGCCGGCCACCACCTCGCGCTCCTTGTCGAGGATGCGCCGGCGGTCGTCGGCCGCCAGGAACTTGACGTCCTCGGTGAGCACGCGGTGCGCATGCTGTGCGTCGGCGTACTCCTCGACGATGCGGCGCACCAGCTCGCGAAACTGCGGCTCGGGCTTCCACCCCAATGCGCGCACCTCGCCCACCAGCGCCTGCAGGCGCGACACATGGCCGTCGGCAATGTGCACCAGCAGCGCGTCCTTGTCGCGAAAGTAGTGGTACAGCGTGGCCTTGGACAGTCCTGCGGCTTCGGCCACCTGGTTCATCGACGTGGCGTGGTAGCCGTGCCGCGCAAACAGCTCGGCCGCGCGCGCCACGATGGCCTCGCGCTGGTCGTCGTAGCCTGCCGACCGACCCCGCGCCATCAGCGCTCGTCGAAAGAGAGCACGACCCGCTCGGTCAGCGGGTGCGCCTGGCAGCACAGCACGAAGCCGCCCGCCACCTCGGCCTTGTCGAGCGCGAAGTTGCGCTCCATGCGCACTTTGCCTTCCATCAGCTTGGCGCGGCAGGTGCCGCACACGCCGCTGGTGCAGGAGAACGGCACTTCCATGCCCGCCGCCGAGGCAGCGTCGAGGATGCTCGGCTGGTCCTTGCGGAACTCGATCTCGCGGCGCATGCCGTCGCGGATGATGACGATGCGCGCCTGTTCCGCATCACCGGGCTTGGCCTCATGCAGCACCGCACCCACCGGCTCACCGGCGGGCGTGGCCACGCCGAAGCGCTCGATGTGGATGCGCGCCTCGGGCACGCCGGCAGCCAGCAAGGCGGCCTCGGCCTCGTCGTTCATCTGGAAGGGGCCGCAGATGTAGACCTGGTCCACCGAATCGGCCGGCAGCACGCTGGCCAGGAACTCGGCGATCTTGTCGCGGTCCATCAACCCCATGTTCAACGGTGCATCAGTCGGGTCGTCGCTGAACACATGGTGCAGCACCAGCCGCGTCATGTACCTGTTCTTCAGGTCTTCCAGCTCTTCCTTGAACATGGTCGAGCGCAGCATGCGGTTGCCGTAGATCAGCGTGAAGCGGCTCATCGGCTCGCGGCCCAGCACCGTCTTCATGATCGACAGGATCGGCGTGATGCCGCTGCCACCGGCAATGCCCACGTGGTGGCGGCGCGAGCCAGGCTCGATCGGCACGAAGAAGCGCCCCTGCGGCGCCATCACGCTGATGCTGTCGCCGGGTTTCAGCTGCTCGTTGATCCAGTTGGAGAACACGCCCCCCTTGACCTTGCGCACGCCGACGCGCAGCTCGCCGTCGTCGACGCCGGCGCAGATCGAGTAGGAGCGGCGCAGGTCCTGGCCGTCGATGGTGGTGCGCAGCGTCAGGTACTGGCCCTGGGTGAAGCCGAACACCGCGCGCAGCTCGGGCGGCACGTCGAAGGTGACGATCGAGGCTTCGGCGGTGTCCGGCTCGATGCGGCGCACGCGCAGGTCATGGAACAGCGGCGTGGACATGGTTCAGATGGGTTTGAAGTGTTCGAAGGGCTCGCGGCAAGCGACGCAGCGGTAAAGCGCCTTGCAGGCGGTGGAGCCGAAGGCCGACAGCCGCTCGGTGTGCGCGCTGCCGCAGCGCGGGCAGGCCACGGCCTCGGCGCGCCGGCCGACGATGCGGATCGGTGCGCTGCCGTCGGCCGTGGGCCCCGGCGGCGCGATGCCGTAGTCGAGCAGCTTGCGCTTGCCGTCCTCGCTGATCCAGTCGGTGGTCCAGGCCGGGGCACGGCGCATCGTCACGCGCGCAGGCCCCAGGCCCGCCGCGTCGATGGCCTCGCACACGCTTTGCTCGATGACCTCGGTGGCCGGACAGCCACTGTAGGTGGGCGTGAGCACGATCTCCATCGACGCACCGTGGTCCAGCACCTCGCGCACGATGCCGAGTTCGCGCACCGAGATGGCCGGAACCTCGGGGTCGGGCACGGCATCGAGCACGGCCCAGGCGCGCTCGGTGCGCGTGGCTTCGAGCGTGGCGTTCACCACGCGCCCCCGGGGAAGGCGCGCTGCAGGTACTGCATCTCGCTCAGGATGTAGCCCATGTGCTCGCTGTGCACGCCGCGCTTGCCGCTGCTGCGGAAGGCCGTGTCGGCGGGCGGTGTCAGCGTAGCCGCATCCAGGATCTCGCGCATCTCGGCCAGCCAGGGTTCGCGCAGTTCGGACGCGGCCGGGCCCAGGCCGCTGGTCTGCGCCGCAGCATCGACGGCGTCGTCCTCGAACAGCTCGCTCGTGTACAGCCACAGCCTTGCCAGCGCGGCCTCGCAGCGGCGGCGTGATTCGTCGGTGCCGTCGCCCAGCCGCACCGCCCAGTCGGCGGCGTGCTGCTGGTGATAGCGCGCTTCCTTCAGTGCCTTGCCGGCAATGGCGGCCAGCTCGGCATCGCTGGAATCACGCAACCGTTCCCACAGCAGCTTCAGCCAGGTGGCGACCATGGCGTTGCGCAGTACGGTGAAAGCAAAGTCACCGCGCGGCAGTTCCACCAGCGTCGGGTTCAGGTAGTCGCGTTCGTCGCGCAGGAAGGCGAGCTGGTCCTCGTCGTAGTCCTGCGTGCACTGGTCGCCAGCCAGGGTGAGCACGCCGCGGGCCTGGCCGATCAGGTCCAGCGCCATGTTGGTCAGCGCGATGTCTTCTTCGATGATGGGTGCGTGGCCGCACCATTCGCCCAGGCGCTGGCCCAGGATCAGGCAGGTGTCGCCGATGCGCAGCAGGTACTGCAGCATCGGGTCGGTCGGGAGTTGGATCGAGGCTTGCATGGCGCGCTCACATGTGGTCGACCGAATCGGGCAACTTGTAGAAGGTGGGGTGGCGGTACACCTTGTCGTCGGCCGGGTCGAAGAGCATGTCCTTGTCGCCGGGGTCGCTGGCCACGATCTGGTCGCTGCGCACCACCCACACGCTGCTGCCTTCGGAGCGGCGGGTGTAGACGTCGCGCGCCATCTGCAGCGCCATCTTCGGGTCGGCGGCATGCAGGCTGCCGCAGTGCTTGTGGTCCAGGCCGGCCTTGGTGCGGACGAAAACTTCCCACAGTGGCCATTCGGTGTTGGTCGTGCTCATGCTGCTTCCTTCATAGATTGCTTGCGTGCGTGGGCCAGTGCGGCCTCGCGCACCCACTCGCCCTCTTCCCAGGCCGCCACGCGCATGTCCAGGCGTTCGCGGTTGCACGGGCCCTCGCCGCCGACGACACGCCAGAACTCGGCCCAGTCGATGGCGCCGAAGTCCCAGTGCTCGCGCTCGGCGTTCCATTTCAGGTCGGGGTCGGGCAGCGTCACGCCCAACACCTGGGCCTGCTGCACGGTGGCGTCGACGAACTTCTGGCGAAGCGTGTCGTTGGACACGCGCTTGATGCCCCAGCGCATGCCCTGCGCGCTGTTCGGGCTCTGGTCGTCGGGCGGGCCGAACATCATCAGGCAGGGCCACCACCAGCGGTTCACCGCGTCCTGCACCATCGCGCGCTGCGCCGCGGTGCCGTCACGCATCATCACCAGCAGGCTGTCGTAGCCCTGGCGCTGGTGGAAGCTCTCTTCGCGGCAGATGCGGATCATCGCCCGCGCATAGGGCGCAAAGCTGCAGCGGCAGATGGGCACCTGGTTCATGATCGCCGCGCCGTCGACCAGCCAGCCGATGGTGCCGATGTCGGCCCAGGTCAGCGTCGGGTAGTTGAAGATGCTGCTGTACTTGGCCTTGCCGCTGTGCAGCGCCTCGATCATCTGGTCGCGGCTGGTGCCCAGCGTCTCGGCCGCGGCATAGAGGTACAGGCCATGGCCGCCTTCGTCCTGCACCTTGGCCAGCAGGATCGCCTTGCGCTTGAGTGTCGGTGCGCGGCTGATCCAGTTGCCCTCGGGCAGCATGCCGACGATCTCCGCTGTGCGCATGCTGGCTGATCTGGCGCAGCAGCGTCTTGCGGTAGTTGTCGGGCATCCAGTCCTTGGCCTCGATGAAGTCGCCCGCGTCGATGCGCGCGTCGAAGCGGTCCTGCAGCACCTGCTCGTCGGCGCTGAGCACCCGCTCCAGCTTGCCGGCGCCTTCGCGCGCCATCGTGTCCATTGCCTGTGTGTACATGGCTGTTTCCTCTACTTCGGTCTCTTGTCTATGACGCGTCGGGCCTTGCCGACCAGCGTGCGCTCGATCGACTCCGGCGCCCCCACGCTGACCGTGGTGCTGATGCCGATCAGCGTCTTGATGCGGTGCTGCAGCGCGCCGGCCACGGTGGCGCGGTCGGCGGCCTCGTGGCCCGGGGCCAGCTCGCACAGCACCTGCACCTCGTCCAGCGTGCCCTGGCGCGTGACCACCAGCTGGTACTGCCCCGACAGCTGGCCGTGCTTGAGCACCAGCTCCTCCACCTGCGTGGGAAAGACGTTGACGCCGCGGATGATCAGCATGTCGTCGCTGCGGCCGACGATCTTGCCCATGCGGCGCATGCTGCGCGCGGTCGGCGGCAGCAGCCGGGTGAGGTCGCGCGTGCGGTAGCGGATCACCGGCAGCGCCTCCTTGGTCAGCGTGGTGAAGACCAGCTCGCCCTCCTCGCCATCGGGCAGCACCGCGCCGGTCTCGGGGTCGATGATCTCGGGATAGAAATGGTCTTCCCAGATCACCGGGCCGTCCTTGGTCTCGACGCATTCGCTGGCCACGCCCGGGCCCATCACTTCGCTCAGGCCGTAGATGTCCACCGCGTCCAGGCCGGCGCGCACTTCGATGTCGTGGCGCATGGCCTCGGTCCAGGGCTCCGCGCCGAAGATGCCCACCTTCAGCGAGCTGGCGCGCGGGTCCAGGCCCTGGCGCACCATCTCCTCGACGATCACCTGCATGTAGCTGGGCGTGACCATGATGATGTCCGGCCGGAAGTCCGTGATCAGTTGCACCTGCTTCTCGGTCTGGCCGCCGCCCATCGGCACCACCGTGCAGCCCAGCCGCTCGGCGCCGTAGTGCGCGCCCAGCCCGCCGGTGAACAGGCCGTAGCCGTAGGCCACGTGCACCATGTCGCCGGCCCGCCCGCCGGCGGCGCGGATCGAGCGCGCGCCCAGGTCGGCCCAGGTGTCGATGTCGCGCTTGGTGTAGCCCACCACCGTCGGCTTGCCGGTGGTGCCACTGCTGGCATGCACCCGCACCACCTGCCCGCGCGGCACGGCAAACATGCCGAAGGGGTAGTTGTCGCGCAGGTCGCCCTTGCTGGTGAACGGGAACTTCGCCAGATCGGCCAGCGACTTGCAGTCCGACGGATGCACACCCGCGGCATCGAAGGCGCGGCGGTAGTGCGGCACGTGGTCGTAGGCGTGCTGCAGCGTGTGCTTCAGCCGCTGCAGCTGCAGCGAGCCCAGCTCGTCGCGGCTCGCGCGTTCGATCGGCTCCAGGTCGCCGGGTTCGGGGTGCTTGACGGGCATGGTGGTCTGTCGCTTTCTGGTTGCTCAGCCGGCCACGGCCGGCTTGCCCTTGAGGGTGTAGGAGCGGCCGCGGAACACCGCGATGCGCTGCCCGTTCTGGTTGCTCACCTCGCAGTCGTACACCCCCGTGCGGCCGGCCTTCGACACCTCGTGGCAGGTGGCGGTGAGCAGGTCGCCCAGCCGCCCGGGCGCCAGCAGGTCGACTGCAAAACCCGAGGCCACGGTGAGCTCGTTGTAGGAGTTGCAGGCGAAGGCGAAGGCCGAATCGGCCAGCGTGGTAATCAGCCCGCCGTGGCAGATGTCGTGACCATTGAGCATCTCGTCTCGCACCGTCATCGCCAGCACCGCGCGGCCGGGCGTGACGTCGACGATCTGCATGCCCAGCCACTTCGAGGCGCGGTCGTTGCGGAACATGCCCTCGCGCACTTTGTCGGCGGTCTGCTGGGGCGACAGCGGCTTGGCGGCCTCGGCCATCGTGTCTCTCCTGCTGCTTGCGATATGCCGGGACGGGAGCGCAAATTCAACCGATCGGTCGATAAATCGTAGGGCAGGCACTGGGTTGATGCAATCCGAATGCTTGGGGGTTAACCCTTGGGCGAGCGGCACGCCGCTACGAATGTTGCAGCCGCACGCGGCTTGAAGTGAAGCTGGTGGCACCCACCTGCGACCGATGGATGCCACCTTCGTGCATGCCGGGTGGCCATTGGCCGCGCTTGCGCTGACGCTGGGCGCGGCCGGCCTTTCGCTGTTGGCGCAGCCCTGGTGGACGAGGCGGCGCCACCGGCAAGTGCGCACGCGGCCCTTCCCTCGGGCCTGGGCGCGGGTTCTGCAGCGGCGCGTGCCACTGGCGCAGCGGCTGCCGGCGCCATTGCAGCGTCGACTGCTCGGGCTGATTCAGGTGTTCATCGCCGACAAGCCCTTCGTCGGCTGCGCCGGTCTGAAAGTCGACGACGAGATGCGCGTGACCATCGCCGCGCTGGCCTGCCTGCCGCTGCTGGGCCAGCCCGGCGACACCTGCTACCCGCGGCTTCGCCAGGTGCTGGTATACCCCGGTGCCTTCGTCGTGCCGCGCCGCCAGATGCTGCCGGGCGGCGTGATCAACGAACAGCCGCAGGCACTGGCTGGCGAGAGCTGGGCGCAGGGTCAGGTGATCCTGGCCTGGTCGGAGGTGCTGGCGGGCGCGGCCGACCCCAACGACGGCCGCAACGTGGTGCTGCACGAGTTTGCGCACCAGATCGACCAGGATGGCGGCGAGGCTGATGGCCGGCCCTGGCTTGCCGATGCCGCGTTGCGGGAGCGCTGGGCGACGGTGGTGGCCGAGGGCCTGGTGCAATTGCGCGAGGCGCCATCGGACGCGCTCGACGCCTATGGCAGTGTCGACCCGGCCGAGTTCTTCGCGGTCGCTACCGAGGCCTTCTTCGAACGGCCGCAGGTCTTGGCGGCGGATGCCCCGGCGCTGTACGAAGCGCTGGCCAGGCTCTACCGCCTGGACCCGCAACGCTGGTAACCCGAGGCGAGCACGGCCACTTCATGGCGCGGCCCGGCGCCATCGTTCACGGCCGCTGCGGACTGCGAGCGTGCAGCACCACTGGCGCATCGACCATGCGGCCGTCCAGTTGCACGGCGGCACCGGGGCGTCGGCGGCGATGACGCGTTGCACCCAGTCGAGCGCTTCGGCACAAGGCGCCATCGCCTCGTGCACCCCGGCCACCTGGAGCGGGTGGATGACCAGCTTGGCGTCGCAGCCGAAACTCGGCGCGCGCTGCGTGTGCTCGCGCAGGCGCGGGGCGTCGTCGATGGTCACGGTGACGCCAGCAACTGCGCGAGCACCTTCTGCGCATCAGGGTGCTTGACATCCAGCGTCAGTTTCCTTCGAATGGCTGCTCCAACAAGGTGCGAAACCATGCCCTTGGCGCGCTCGTTGGCGCGGGCGACGTCGCCGCTGCCGGGTCGTTCGACCTTGATGACGCGCGCGCCCAGGTCGGCCAGCTGGCGGGTGCAGCACGGCGCGGCGACCGCGTGTTCGAGCGTGACGACGCCGATGCCGTCCATGGGTCATCTCAAAAGCTGCGCGGCAGGCCGAGGATGTGCTCGGCCACATAGGCATAGATCAGGTTGGTCGAGATCGGCGCCACCTGGTACAGCCTGGTTTCGCGGAACTTGCGCTCGATGTCGTATTCGTTGGCGAAGCCGAAGCCGCCGTGCGTCTGCATGCACACATTGGCTGCCTCCCACGACGCCTTGGCGGCCAGGTACTTGGCCATGTTGGCCTGCGCGCCGCACGGCTGGTGCGCGTCGTAGCGGCGCGCCGCCTCGAAGCGCATCAGGTTGGCGGCCTCGACCTCGATGAAGGCATCGGCGATCGGGAACTGCACGCCCTGGTTCTTGCCGATCGGCCGGTCGAAGACGATGCGCTCGTTGGCGTACTTGGTGGCGCGGTCGATGAACCAGTAGCCGTCGCCGATGCATTCGGCGGCGATCAGCGTGCGCTCGGCATTCAGCCCGTCGAGGATGTACTTGAAGCCCTTGCCTTCCTCGCCGATCAGGTTCTCCTCGGGAATCTCCAGGTTGTCGAAGAACAGCTCGTTGGTCTCGTGGTTGACCAGGTTGGGGATCGGCCGCACCTCCAGGCCCTTGCCGATGGCCTGGTGCAGGTCGACGATGAAGATCGACATGCCCTCGCTCTTCTTCTTCACCTCGGCCAGCGGCGTGGTGCGCGCCAGCAGGATCATCAGGTCGGAGTGCTGCACGCGCGAGATCCACACCTTCTGGCCGTTGACGACATAGCGGTCGCCCTGCTTCAGCGCCGTGGTCTTGATCTTGGTGGTGTCGGTGCCGGTGGTCGGCTCGGTCACGGCCATCGACTGGATGCGCAGCTTGCCGGCGGCGATGGGGGGCAGATACTTGTCCTTCTGCGTCTTGCTGCCATTGCGCAGCAGCGTGCCCATGTTGTACATCTGGCCGTGCACCGCGCCGGCGTTGCCGCCGCTGCGGTTGATCTCTTCCATGATCACCGTCGCCGCGGTCAGGCCCAGGCCGGTGCCTCCGTAGTCCTCGGGGATCATCGCGGCCAGCCAGCCGGCTTCGATCAGCGCATCGACGAAGGCCTCGGGATAGGCCGCCTGCGCATCGACCTTGCGGAAATACTCGTCGGGGAACTGGCGGCACAGCTGCCGCACCGCGTCGCGGATCTCCTGGTGCTCGTCGGTCTCGTTGTACATCGTGTGCTCCTCGTTCGTTCAGGCCAGCGTGGCGCTGGCGTCCATCGCCAGGTGCCCTTCGGGCGTGCGCGCCCACGGCTTCACCGTGCGGGCGTCTTCGCGGCGGCCGCAGACGTAGAACGGCGCCACGTCGAAGATCGGGCCCACCGCCTTGAAGGCAGAGTGTGTCGGCGTCGCCTCGGGCAGCTCGCGCTCCAGCAGGTCGAGCAGCAGCGTCGCGATCAGCGGCGCGTGCACCACCAGGCCGGGGTAGCCCTCGACCGTGGTGACGTAGCGGCGGTCGTGGTGGATACGGTGGCCGTTGAAGGCCAGTGCCGAGTAGCGAAACAGCAGCACGTCGTCGGGCTCGATGCGGCGCGTCCACTGCGCGCGCTCGGGGGCACGCACGCCGGCCGGCGCCGCTGCGCGCGGGGGCGGCAGATCGCGGTAGACGACGTCGTGGCGGTCGGTGACGGCCAGTTGCCCGCCGACGCGAATCTCGTGACGCACGTTGACGAAGGCCAGCGGCGCGCTGCGCCCTTCTTTCGAGCGCACGTCCTCGATGCACGACGTGCGCTTCAGCAACAGGCCCAGCCGCGGCGCGTGGAAGTGAATCCGGCTGCCGGCCCGCATGCGCCGTGGCGGCGGCACCGGCGGCAGCGCATCGCCAGGATGGGTCGGCGCATCGTCGCGGTCCAGTGCGGCCGATAGCGCCCGCGGCGGCACGGCGGTCGCCACGTCGGCCGGCACCTCGGTGCGGCCGATCCCGCTGCGCAGATGGTCGATGTCGATGGCCATCGCCTTGTCTCCTTCGTCTGATGTGAGCCGCATTCTGTGGCCGGCCGGGCTAGACGCACCGTGGAACTGCTGGCATAGCTGCCTGGCGGCAGCGGCTGCGTCGCCAGCGTGGCGTACTGCTGCTGGGTCACCTTCGCCAACGACTAAGACCGCAGCGCCGGGGCGATACCGGCCTGCGCCAGCAGGGCATCGGCCGCCATGCCGTGGCGACGCGCACCCAGCAGCAGTTGATCGATCTGGCCGATGCGGATGGTGGGCCGGTAGGCGCCAGCGCTCATCGGCAGCGGGGCCTTGCTGAAGTCAGGACGAACGAGGGCCCACGGCTGCCTGCAACTCGCGCTGCAGCCGTGCGATCTGCTCCAGCAGATCCACCGCGAGCGCGGCGCCGGGCAGATTCAGTTCCAGGTCGCGCAGCAGGCGCAGCGCCGTGCGCGTGCGCTGCAAACTGGCGCCGGTAAACACCCAGCTCTGAGGCGCGCTGCCCAGCGGCTCGATGACGCCGTGTTCGACCAGCTGCAGCACCAGCTCGCGCTCCGCGTCGCAGACGCGGCACAAGTCGGCCAGCGTCATCTGCACCTCCTCTTCGACCACCTGGCATTGCAGGACGGACAGATTCGTCGCCATTATTTCGACCTCATGTCGGCGCGTGGATTGAAGGCCTGCAGGCGCGCCAGCTCGCGCCAAGCGTCGCGCTGCGCGTCGTTGGTCGGTGGCGGCACGGCGATCTGCAGCACCACGTACAGGTCGCCCGGCGTCTTGCCCGGGATGCCCTTGCCCTTGAGCCGCAGCTTGCGGCCCTGGATCGAGCCGGCGGGCACGGACAGCTGCACACTGCCATCGGGCAGCGGCACG
This sequence comes from uncultured beta proteobacterium, assembly GCA_963824005.1. Taxonomy (GTDB): domain Bacteria; phylum Pseudomonadota; class Gammaproteobacteria; order Burkholderiales; family Burkholderiaceae_C; genus Rubrivivax. The sequence continues at coordinate 31,817 of CAWGOK010000029.1, read as the reverse complement.
TCGACTTCGGCGCCCAGCGCGGCCTCCCACGGCGCAACCGGCAGGTCCAGATAGACGTCTCGACCGTCGACGCGAAACAGTGGGTCAGGCTTGAACGCGATCTCCAGGTAGAGGTCGCCCGCCGGCGCGCCGTCGAAACCGGGTGCACCCTGGCCCGCCAGGCGCAGGTGCTGACCCTCGCGCACGCCGGCCGGGATGGCCACGTCGAGCGTGCGCTCGGCCAGCGCCACCTGCCCCTGCGCGTCGAGCGTGGGCACCTGCAGCCGAATGCCGCGCTGGGCGCCGCGGTAGGCGTCGACCAGGTCGATCATCACCTTGGCATGGTGGTCCTGGGCGCGCGGCGCAGCGCGGTGGCGCGCCTGGGCGCCGCGACGGCCGAACAGCGCCTCGAAGAAGTCGCTGTGTTCGGCGAAGCCGCCAAAATCCGCATCGCCGCCGCGGAACTCATAGCCGCTGTCCCAGCCGGGTGGCGGCGCCTGGTCGGCACCGCCTTGCCAACGTTTGCCGACGTCGTCGTAGGCGGCGCGCTTCTCCGCATCCTTCAGCACCTCGTAGGCCTCGCCCAGCTCCTTGAAGCGGGCTTCGGCATCGGCGTCCTTGTTCAGGTCGGGGTGGAACTTTCGCGCCAACCGTCGGTAGGCATGCTTGATGTCGTCGGCGCTGGCCTCGCGGGGCACGCCGAGCGTCTGGTAGTAGTCCTTGAACTTCATCGGGTCGCGCAGCTGGGCTGAAGGCCGGCCTTCATCTTAGGCCCTGTGCCGCGGCTTGGCGCAAGCGGTCGGGCGAGGACCGCAGCCTGGACGGGGCCCGCTGAAGCCTGATGCAAGCGACTGGTCAGCAAAGGGGCCGTTCACATCGCCTGCGCGGCTTCGTTCCGGTGCTGGCAGACTCAATGCCCATGCGACACCTGTCGACGTGGCTTTTCGGCGCCTTGCTCACGCTGCTGCTTGCGGCGCTGATTGCGCTCGCGCTGGCCGTCGAGGGCGCGCCGCGGGTGCCGCGTCGCGATGAGGTTGCCGCGGCCGATGTCGACCGCGCAGTGGCCATGCTGAGGCAATACGACCCGCGCCGCGCACCGCCGGGGCAATTGCGCTCGGTGTCGCTGACTGAGCGCGACATCGATCTGCTGATCCGCCACGCGGCGCGTCGATGGCTGGGGGCTGACACGCGCATCAGTCTGCAACCCGGCCGGCTGTTCGCGCAAGCCAGCGTCGCGGCGCCCTGGGGACGCTGGTTGAACATCGAACTGGTGCTGCGGCAGACCGCGGTCCTTCCCGAAGTCGAAGGACTGCGGGTTGGCCGCCTGCCGCTGCCTTCGGGCCTGGCGATGCCGCTGCTGCGCGCCTTTGCGGCGCAACAGGGCGTGCAGGCCGACGCGCTTCTTGCGCTCGAGTGGATCGAGCGCGTGACCCTGGTCAGCGGCCGGATGCAGGTCAGCTACCGCATCGACCCCGATACCGTGACTCGGCTGCGCGCGGCACTGGTGGCACCTGCGGACCAGCAGCGGCTTCGCGCCTACACCGAGCGACTGGCCAAATTGACGCGGGGTGTGGAGAGTCATGAAAGCTCGGTGGCAGCACTGTTGCCATCGATGTTTGCGCTGGCTGCCGAGCGCAGCGCCGCCGGCGGCGACGCCGTCGACGAGAACCGCGCCGCATTGTTGATCTTGACGCTTTTCGCCAATGACCGCCCTCTAGGGCAGTTGGTGCCGGCGGCCTACCACTGGCCGCGACCGCAGCCCTTGACGTTGACGCTGGTGAAGCGCCAGGACTTCGCGCTGCACTTCCTAATTTCGGCTGTCATTGCCGCGGAGGCCGGCACCCCGATGGCCGATGCAGTCGGCCTGTGGAAGGAACTGGCCGACGCGCGCCGCGGCGGCAGCGGATTCAGTTTCAACGATCTCGCTGCCGACCGCGCGGGCACCCGCTTCGGCGAGCTTGCCGTGCGCGCCCCGGCGCGGCTGCAAGCGCGCATTGCAGCCGGCGTGATCGACGCCGAGCTGATGCCGGAGGTCGGCGACCTGCCGGAACACCTGCCGGAGCCTGAGTTCATCGCGCGTTATGGCGGCGTCGGCGGTGCCGGCTACATCCGCCTGCTGGCGGATATCGAGGCGCGCATCGACGCGTTGCCGATGTTCCGGTGATGGCTATCGAGAGGTGGTCTGCTCGTCGCACGGCGATGGCGGCAACCATGATTGGCCGGTCGACTGTCAACAGGACTCCTGCGGCATTGCTGCAGGCCTGAAATGTCCGGTCGAAGGTCGGCAGAAGACTGGGTCCGGTCACTCAGTCGTTCGATCTTCCTGTTCCAGAGCAGTCGCTCAGGGTGCTGGGCGGCGGTCAGCAATATGCCAACGAAATCGATGGACGGGGCACCCGCACGCGGCCAGTAAGAGACTCCCGCTACTACGCCACAAAGCCGGCGCTCGTTGCCTGGCCAGCACGACGCGCGTGACTGCCGGCAACATTCGGCTAACGGCCGCCTCGGACCGCGACTGCAACGCGCAGAAGCTGAGGGCGAAGCTATCGAAATCGCGAGCGACCGACGAACCTATATGCGACGATGGCTCCGATCCCTTGGCCGGTTCACCCCACTTCAACCTTTCGTACACCTGAGCCGTCTGTTCACGCATGAATTCCCGCGACAAACGCACGTAGCTGAGCATCGCGAGCGCGACCTCGTCGAGGTTGAGAGACGCCAGCCCGGTCACAACATCGCCTGACTGCAAGCGGTACAACTGCCAGAACGAGCCCGCAAAGCGAGCGTCGTAGACCGCGTGCAGCCAGCCTTTGCCGAACTGTCGCAACCACTGCCTGTAGTCCTCAAGAAACTGCCGAGCCCGCTGCCGATTTTTCGAGCCAGTGAGGAATTCGACGACCGTCGCGGCGTTGGAGCCCGGTCTAATGAACTCCTTGGCTGCGGTAGCTACGAAGTCAGGGAATACCACCTCAACGATGAGCTCCGAAGGCACATCGCAAGGTGCGATGGATATGGCCAGTTCTAAGTCGAGAACCCTCAGCAGGCACCACTTGAGACTGCGGAAACCGTCATTCCACAGGTCAGTGGTCGGTTTCATCGGGACGAACAGCGCCATGTCGCCGGGCAAGGACGACACGCCGCACATCACCGCAAAAAGCGCCTTGTCCAGATTGGGTCCGCGCTCCTTGATCTCTCTTGCGATGCCCTCGCAGATCACCTCCAATTCCGGCAGAGTTTGGAAGTCCCATTGCCCCAGCACACCGAAGTGCGCACGGAAACCGGACCGAATCAATCGCTGGATCAACCAGACAAGGAAGTTCTCAGGCGGCTCAAGAGGCTCAGACTCTTTGGGTATCTTCTCGTCCTCGTCAACATCGCCATCCGCTGATGCTCCATCGTCCGAGCCGGCGCGGGCTTCCGCGTCGGCCTTCGGTGGCCGTTCAGGGCGCGCCATATTCAGTTCAGAAGGTGCGACGATCCGGATCGACCGCGCCTCCTCCAGGCCGATCAGGAATCGCTGAATGGTTGGCTCGGTGGCACGTGCGCTCCAGTCCCGGATTTGCTCAAGGCTTACAGGAAAGTCCTCTGCAAGTTCCTTCCACTGGGGGTGTCGCCCTTCGCGGGGGTCCCCTGCACGAAGCAGCGTTGCGAAGCCGAGTGCCAATGCCGGCGGGACGCTAACCGCCGCGCAGGCGCTGGTGATGATCACGCGCCCGAATTCGGCATCAATTCTTGCCGCTTGGGTCGCATCGACCGTGCTGCGAATGGGTTCGAGAAAGTTCCCAAAGACCCGTACGCGGCGCATCCCAGAGCTGTAAGTAATTGGGCTTGGGTGTTCCTCCGCAGCCGCGTTTAGCCGATCACGAAAAGCAAGGCCAACTTCCCCCCACTCCAGCATGAGCGGTTCATTGCTAGCGCTTCCGGGTGCCTGGAGGTACCGATACGCATTGCGCACGGCTAGGGCCAAGCCTTCGCAGTCATTGGGAGATCCCAGCGCCCCAGCGATTCGATACTCCGGGACGGAGCAGGGGATGGGCGGCTCGAGCCGCTTATTCGGCGGCGTTTTCGACCCTCTTGGCGGCCCAGTTCGGCTCGTCTGCCTATTCACCGCTCTTCTCCTCGATTCAAGCAATGACTTGATTGCCATTTCCTAAATCGTAGAAGCGGCACGGATTGAAAACCGCCTGGATAGGGCGCCCTGCGACACAGTTTGAGCCGCACTCGACGACCGAAACCGCCGAGCACACAGCCCGTAGGTGGCCCTCCCGTTGCGACTCGCGCTGGCGATGAGAGTGGGCACGTTGCCAGGCACGGCAGCCTGTTCGCCTATCGATCGAGATCCTCGGTCTCCGATTTCACCTGGACCGATCTCCAGCGGCTTATGCTTAAAGCATTAACTGAGAGCAAGCAAGGTCACCCCACTGTCGATCGAGCTATCGTCGTCCCAATGCCCGCACCCGCTATCACCCTGGAGGCTCCACCTGCCGGATTCGGCGATGCCTGCTGATTTCCTGCCCCGTAGGTCGTTCGACCTGGTGCTTGCTGATCGATATGGTCCTTGAACTGCCGCGGCAGCGCGTAGTCCGCCGACCTTGAAAGGGGTCAGGGCGCGCTGAGCAGCCGATTTCCTATGCACCGCCGTCGTTCGACCGAGTGAATGCTGCGCCAGCAATGCAGCGTGAGGAGCCGGTCGCCGTCGGCGGGCGTACTCACGGTGAGCGCCAGCAAGCCGTCGTTCGCCTATTAGGCCACTGGCGCTGGCCCGAGCGGCAGCTATACGAGGTACTGCTGACCTTCCCGCCGTGCCATCATGTTTGAGCGGCCTCAACGGCCGCTCTGTTGGCCTGCGAACTGGAACTCCCGACCCACAGCCGAACTTCGGATTGCAAATTGCGCCGCCGGGAAGCCGTCGTTTGCCGCTATCGCCCAGGCACGTCGTGCAGCGGTTCGACAGCCGTCATGTATTGCCCTGCAATGAAGTCGCACGGCGGCGGGTCTGCTTGGCGCCGCCGCAGAGCTGCCGGTAGATGTCAATCTGCGCTTGAATTTGTCGCTGCCGCGAACCACTGAAGCGCAGTGCTTTCACCACCAGTGCGAAGGCGGGTGAAGGCTGCTGGTCGGTATCTCACACTTCGCGAACCCGCTTCAGCCTTCAACAGTTCAGCACGCGTCGGCGACAGGCTGACTGCACGAACGTCCTGGTGAATGCGCGCAATGCGCCGACCGTAGCGCGCCTCGACCAAGGTGCTGAGAGCGTTTCGGGTGACTCGCGCACGAGGTCGGCAATGTCCGGTGTAACGCGGGATCGACACAAGCATTGGTTCAGCAGATTGGCCGATGCATCTTGCCGCTATCTATGCGCAGACTCGAGATCTTCAGCCAACGGCTGCTACCGGAACACCCCATCTTCTTTGGAAGCACCAAGTCAACGATCTCATCGACGCTGTGCACCTCGCGCACATGCGTGGCACCGAACTGCGCCAGTTCGTCGACCGTCGCAACCGACCGTGTGAAGCCGGCCGCCGGCGTGGCCGCCTGCACACGCGTGCCGACCTTCTTGCCCCCGCGCGAAGTCGGCTTCGCCACATCGCGCGATTGCGGCTACGAAAGCGAAGCGGGCTTCGCGCCGCAACGCCGAACAGCGCCGTTTATCCGAGCAATTCGGCCTGGCATGGCCCATGCAATGACAAGCCCGTAGTTCCCACCAGGCATCCCAGCGCGGCAACGCGGTGCGGTGCCCATGACGAAAGGCTTGCGATGAACCGGATGCTGCTCGGTTACAGCCCCGACTTCGACATCTTCGACGATGCGGCGCCGGCACCGACCTTGTTCGATGGCGAGGCCTCGGTGTTGCACGACGACCACACCGAAGAGGCCACCGAATTGCTCGAAGTCGCACGCGGCCCGGGCCTGCCGGCGCTGCTCTCCCGCCTGCTGCGACGCGCTGCGCACGAAGCCGGTGCTGCGATGGCGCCGGGGGTCGAAGGTGAACTGGTGCGCCTGCTGCAACGGGCCGCGCGCGTGGCACTGCCGGCGATGAACACCGCATCGGGCGACGTTTCGGTGCAGGCCGGCCGCTTCTTCGGCATTGAGCTCGAAGGCCTGAGCCCTGAAGACCAGGAGTTCGAAACCGCGCGGCGCTTCGTTCAGCTGGCCGAAGCGGCCGCGGGCCACGCCGCGCTCGCGTCGCCGCGCCTGCCGCCTGCCGCCGCGGCGTGGCTGGCCGCGGTGCGCGCCGCCAAACGCTGCGCGCCGGGTTGGCCCACCGCCCTGCGCGCGCCGCACGGCGCGCCCGGGATGAAACACCGATCCGCACGGATCGCCGCCAGGGGCTCGCGCCCCGTCTCACTTCAAGGAGCCCACCATGCATGACATCGATCGCACCCAGATGGAGTACAGCCCCGAACTGTCCAGCTTCGAGGGCGAGTACGACGAGTTCGCCGAGCAGGAATGGTCGGGCGAAGACGAGGGCGAGGGCGAGGGCTACGGCGAAACCTATGGCGAAACCGTGCTCAACGAAGCCGATGAAACCGAGCTGGCCAGCGAGCTGCTCGAGGTCACCAATGAAGCCGAGCTCGACCAATTTCTCGGCAAGCTGCTGCGTCGCGCCGCGCGTTCCGTCGGCTCGGCCGTGCGCTCGCCGATCGGGCAAGCGGTGGGCGGTGTGCTCAAGGGCGTGGCGAAGAAAGCCCTGCCGCTGGCTGGGGGCGCGCTTGGTGGCGCGATCGGTGGCCCGCTCGGCGCCAAGATCGGCAGCGGCCTGGCCACGGCCGCCGGCAGCGCCCTCGGCCTCGAAGGCGAAACGCTGGAACAGGAAGACCGCGAGTTCGAAGGCGCGAAGACGTTCGTACGTCTGGGCGCCGATACCGTGAAGCAAGCAGCGGCCACGCCGCCCGGCGCCGATCCGCGCGCCGCGGCGCAAAACGCCGCCATCGCCGCGGCGAGCAAACACGCCCCGGGGCTGCTCGGCGGTGCCGCCGGTGCGACGCGCCCGGGCGCCATGTTCGCGCCGGGCCGTGGCCGCGGCGGCCGCTGGCTGCGCCGCGGTACCAAGATCGTGCTGTACGGCGTGTGAGGCCTGGCCGTGGCCATCAGCCCCTTCGCCGCGTGGATGCTTGCCCAGGAAGCGCGCGCGCTGCTGACGCGCCTGGCGCGCGTGCAGCCCTTCGCGCTGATCGAGCCGATGCTGCCGGCCGCGGCGCTGCAGCCCGGCGCACAGACCGCGACCGAACGCTACTTGCTGGCCGGCCGGCGCGAGCTGCGCTCGATGGTGATCGACTTTCTCGTCTGGTTGCGCAGCGCGCGCGCACGACAGGCCAGCGCTGCCGACGCGCAGCGCCGCTTCACGTTGCTGCGCCTGAGGTTCAACGCAGTGCTGACGCAGTTCGACCTGTTCAGCGACGTGATCTCGCAGCGCAGCGAACACGGCACCGGCGTGTGGCTGTGCGGCCTCGACGTGGTGGCCACCGATGCGCTGGCGCTGCCGGGCGGCTACTTCGATCTGCCGCCGCTGATGTGTTATCTCGACCGCGGTGCCGGCGCGGCGATCCGGCGCGCACGCACGCGTCTGCCGGGCGGCGGCGAGAGTCCGGTCGCGATCATCCGTGTGCCACGCGAGCGCATGGTGGGCAGCGGCATCGCCTCGTCGCTGGTCCACGAAGTCGGCCACCAGGCCTCAGCGCTGCTCGACCTCGCCGGCTCGCTGCGCCCGCTGTTGCAGGGCATGCAGCGCAATGGCGGCAACGCCTGGCGGCTGTTCGAGCGCTGGATCGGCGAAATCCTCAGCGACTTCTGGTCCTGCGCGCGGCTCGGCATCTCCGCCACGCTCGGGCTGATGAGCGTCGTCGGCCTGCCGCGGCCGTTCATGTTCCGCCTGAACCTCGACGACCCGCACCCGGTGCCGTGGATCCGCGTGCGCCTGTCCTGTGCGATGGGCCTGGCAATGTATCCGCACCCGCAGTGGCGACGGCTGGCCAATCTGTGGGACACGTACTACCCACTCGACGGGCTCGATATGCCGCGGCGCCAACTCTTCGCCGAGCTGCTGGCCGCGATGCCCGGCTTCGTCGGCCTACTCGTCAACCACCGCCCGCCGGCATTGCGCGGCCGCTCTCTGGCAGAAGCGCTCGGCGTGGCGCAGCGTCAGCCGGCGGCGCTCGACGCCCTGTTTGGCACCTGGCAACGAGCGCCGGCGGCGATGTACCGCGCTGCGCCATCGCTGGTGTTCGCGGTGCTGGGGCAGGCGCGCGCCAACGCGCGGCTGACGCCGGAAGAAGAGAGCCACCTGTTCGCCAAGCTGCTGACGCATTGGGCGCTGCGCAGCTCGTTGAACAGCACCCCCTCGTTTGCCGTGCGCTCACGGCGTGAACTCGGCCTGACGGTCCACTAAGGAGATTCTTATGGCTACCACAACATCCGCTACCGGCAACGTTCGCCTGGGTGGCGTGCGCTTCAGCGTTCACGACGACGGCCACCCGGTGAGCGGGGCAACCTGCAGCCTGTACCACAGGCCCACGGCCACATCGGCAGCATCGGCGAAGAAGGGCACCATGCCCGGCGGCGCCGGCTACGTGGAATACATGGAAAGCGCCGTCACCGGCGCGGACGGCCAGGGCGCCTTCACGCCGCATCCCGAAGGCCGCTACGAAGTCGTCTGCCACCATGAGCCACGGCCGGCAGCGCAGCCGGTGGATGTCGAAGCCGGTTGCACGCACGAGGTCTGCATCGACCTTGGACTGGATGTCAGGGCCATCGTCACGCTGCACCACGACGACTGCACGCCGATCGAATGCGGGCAGGCCCGCAGCGGCGACCTCGCGGAACTGCGCATCGACTACAACGACAGCAGCACACGGCTGTTCAAGGTCCGCCATCCGGGCAGCGCCCGCATCGACCCGAACAACCCGCTGGCATCGCGCTGGACGATCCCCTCGGGCGGGCTGCACGAGTTGCGCTTCACCGTGCTGCTGCCCTACGTCGCCGGCGGCGCCCCCGGCGCCCCGGCCGAGGCGCCGGATGCACGCCTCGAAGCCCTGGCCTCGATCGACGCCAACGAGCGGTCGCCGCAGCCGATCTCGGGCAATATCGGCGTGGCGCTGTCGCGCACCGCCACCGCCTCGACCGACGACCTGTCGTTCTGGCAGGGCATCCTGAACAGCACCGAGCAGATGTCGTTCAACAACTACCTGCGTTTCATGAACATGCTGTTCTGCGGCGAGAACGACCTCGGCGACCTGCCTGCTTTCGAGCAGCAGCGCTTCGCGCAAAAGCGCGATCTGCGCAACCGTTTGCGCATGCGCCGGCTGCTGCCCTTCACCGACTCCGACGCCTACCGCGCCATCAAGGCGGCGACCGAAGCCTTCGTGATGGTCAACTGCGGTGTGCTCGCGCCGCCGCGGCCGTTCGACGACGTGCGCGATGCCGCCTACCTGCGCCGGCGAGACCTGCCGGTGCCCGCGGGTCGGCTCGAGAACGTGTTCACCGAGGACTACCTGGTGCAGGTGCTCGGCGGCGCGGCGGGCGACAAGACACTGCCCTACCTGGCGGTGATCCGCTCCAAGCTGCCCGACATCGCGATCAAGCTGAGTCCACTCGACGATGTCGATGCCAACCGCGTCGGCCAATGCACCGGCATCCTGCAGGACAAGCTGACCAACCCCTGCCTGCTCGAGCTGATCTGGTCGTACTGGCACGAGGAAGGCATGCTGGTGCAAACGATGAACGCCATCACGCGGCGCTTCCAGAACGTGCGCTCGAGCGAGCGCGATCCGCTGGCGAACCTGGAGATCGACCCGCTGCGCCCGCTGAACAACGTGCTGTGGGGCTTCGTGCAGGACGAGCAGCATCGCCTGTCGGTGGTGCGCCGCAACTACGAGTACGACCACCACTACGGGCTGCGGCTGGAAGGCCGCGCGGTGCAGCGCATGCGCGCCGCCGACAGCCGTTCGCGCTTCATCGAGGCCTTCCACAACCTGCTGCGCATGTGCCGCGGTGTTCTTCAAGCAGGACGACGACACGACGGTCAAGGCCGACGCCTTCCCGGTGCTGAACGCGCTGAAGGAAGTGCACCTGATCCTGTCGCAGGGTGCGCACAACCAGTTCGGCGACCTGCCGTCGACGGCGCGCATCGAGATGCTGATGACAGCAGTGGCTGCTGGCGCGGCCCGAGTTCCGCGAGTTCCTGCCGACGCGCATCATGACCGCGTACCCCGAGCCGTGGATGGACCGGGTCGACGCGATGAAGAAGCTGCAGGGCTGGAGCGACGCCAGCGTGCTGCACTTCCGCAACCTGGCGATCTTCGGCGAGCAGGTGCTGCTGTCGATCCGCTGGGGCCATTGGAGCGACGTGCAGGAGCCGTTGCAGGCCTTCAACTGGCTGCGCTTCTTCCGGCCGCAGATCCAGGGCTACAGCCACGCCTACCGCGCCGTGACCGGCGTCGATCTGGGCATCGAACTGTCGGACAAGAAGGTCGATGCGACGCTGCCTTCGGTGCTGCTGCAACGCCGCCTGGCAACGCAACAGCGCAGCGCGTGATGCAAGGAGACCGTCATGAACTTCGAAATCATGCCATTCGAATCAGGCTCGTCGTTCGAGCTGCCGGTGTACGGGCCGCCGCGCGGCGCGGTGACGCCCGCGCCGCGCGTTGTCAAAGACTTCTCCGGCCCGCCAGCCGAGTGCACGCTGGCACTGCGCCGCGCGCGCAAGACCAAGGCGCAGGCGCTGGCGATCATCAACACGCAGATCGCCGTGGCGATCCGCATGCTGCGCAAGGCCGCTGCGGACCTGAAGCGCGGCAGCCGCACGCAGGCCACGAGCGATCTGTTCCTGAAGATCTTTCGCGTGCGCCCCGGCTTCGTGCCGACGTGGCTGAAAACCACCGCCAACATCCGCGACCGCGGCGACGTGGTGCGGGTGCGCTGCGAGCGCGTGGCCGAGTTGCTGGCCTCGGGGCGCATCAAGTTCTTCTGCCGCGTCACGGCCGCCAACTGCCCCGAGTGCGGCGACGACAACACGCCGTTTGCCTGCTCGAGCTTCGGCAAGCTGCGCGTGATCTGCCTCGGCCAGGGCTTCTGGGACGACATGCGCGCCGGCCGCGTCACCTCGATGGTGTCCACCCTGATGCACGAGCCCTTCCACATCTACTTTGGCCGCGAGGTCACCGAGCACCCCAGCAAGAGCCGCCCCGACCCCGGCAAGTTCGGCGGCGTCAACTGCATCCTGCAGTTCATCTTCGAAGCCAACCGGCGTGCGCCGCCGCCTCGGGTGTTGAAAGCCTGCACCGGCACGACGGTGCGCAAGGAACTCGAGTTCACATGACGGCAGCGCGAAGGGCATGGCCGTGGCCGACTTCACCGATGCGCGCTACCTCGGGCTGCAGCATGGCAGCGCCGAGTTGCCCGGCTGGGCGGCGCTGACGCTCGGCCGTCCGGCCACGCTGACCGAACCACCCGGCGCGGCAGAGGTCGCCGCGGCGCTGGCGCGGCTGCAGGGCGCGGCCGCGGCGACACTGCTGCCGTCGACGCTGCACCTGTTCTGGGACCTGCTGCGCCAGCTCGCACAATCGTCGCGCTCGGCGCTGCTGCTCGACGCCGGCGCCTACCCGATCCTCCACTGGGCCGCCGAGGGCGCAGCCGCAGCGGGCGCACGCGTGTGGCGCTTCGCGCACCACGACGCGGCCGCGCTCGCGGCGCTCGCGCGCGACGCTGTGGGCCACGGGCTGCGGCCGGTGGTCGTCTGCGACGGCTTTTGCACCGGTTGCAACCGCGCCGCGCCGCTGCGCGCCTATTCCCGCATCGCCGCCGCACACGACGGCACGCTGGTGCTCGACGACACGCAGGCGCTGGGCGTGCTCGGCCGCGCGCCGTGCGCCGCCTGCCCGTACGGCCACGGCGGCGGTGGTTCACTGCGCTGGCACGGACTGGACAGCGCGCGCATCGCCGTCGGCGCGTCGCTGGCCAAGGGTTTCGGCGCGCCGCTGGCGGCACTGTCGGGCAGCGCGGACCTGGTCGCGCGCTTCGTGCGCGACAGCAGCGTGCGTGTGCACTGCAGCCCACCGTCGTTGGCGGCGCTGCAGGCCGCGCAGGCGGCGCTCGATGGCAACGCCCGGGCCGGTGCGCACTGGCGCGCGCGTCTGCTTGATCTGGTGCGGCGCCTGCGCAGCTCGCTCGTGCGCGCCGGGCTAGCCGCGGTGGGCACGCTGCCATTCCCGGTGCAGTCGTTCGTCTCGCGCCACGCGCTGGGCGCGGCAACGCTGCTGCGGCTGGCGCGGCGCCTGGCCGACGGCGGCGTGCGCACGCTGCTGACGCGTGGCTGCCAGGGGCTGGCGCCGCGCCTGAGTTTTCTCGTCACCGCGCGCCACGGCGCGGCCCATATCGATCGTGTTGCCGCGCTGCTGGCGCGCGGCTGAGGAACCGCGATGAACCAATTCGAGATCATTCCCGCGCTGCCGTTCGAACAGTACGAGGACGAAGACAGCTTCGAACAGGAGCGAGGCCGCGGTGCATCGCGCGCGCGGCCTCCCGCGCGGCGGGCACCGCCACCGCGCTCGCGTGCTCAGCGGCCACCGCTGCGTGCGAAGCCACGCCCGAAACCTGGACCGAAGCCACGCCCGAAACTCGGACCGAAGCCGGGTCCGAAGCTGGGAGCGAAGCCGCGCCCGAGGCCAGGACCGACACCGGGACTGCGCCCAGGTCCGCGCCCATATCCGCGACCGTTGCCGCCGTCGTGGCCGCCCTACGGCGCGGGCCTTGGGCTGCCTTGGGTGGTGGAGCGCGCCGGGGGCGCCGGCGCAGCGATGCCGTCGGGTGATGCACCGCATGGCGGGCCGGCAGGCGACGACGAACGCTGGCGCTGCGTGCAGGCCTGCTTCAGCCGCGCGTCGAGCGCAACGTCGGGAGCGGCCTCGGCACCGGCACCGGAACCGGCAGCGGAACCGGCCAGCGGCGGCGGCACCACCGAAGGCGGTAACGGCGCCGCGCCGGCACCAGAGCCCGCGCCGGAAGAGTTCGAGTTCGGCCAAGAGTACGAAGCGTACGTTGGCTACGAAGGCGAGTTCGAGGTTGCGCGCGGCCTGTTGACGCTGCCCGCCGCCATTGCCGACCCGCGCGCGGCCGGGCCCGGCATCTACACGCTGTTCAAGGAAGGCCAGCGCGTCTACGTCGGCCGCAGCGACGACTTGCGGCGGCGCTTGCAGCAGCACCTGCTGTGTCTGACGCACCTGAAGCTCAAGCCGTCGCGCTTTCACGTCAAGTTGACGCCGCTGCGCGCCAACGCGCCGGGGCAGCTGGCGCGTGTCGAGTCGGCGGTGATCGGCCGCTACGGCCGTGCAGCGCAAGGCGGCGCGCTGGCCAACGTCAAGTCCCGCGAGTACTGAACCGCTTCTTGAACCCACTGAAGGAGACCACCATGCACAAGTCCTCTTGCGGTTGCGCGAAATGCCAATCGGCGCGAGACCGCGCCTTTCCGGTCGAAGCCTTCGAAGGCGGCTTCGCTTCGAGCGCCGAGCTGCTCAGCGAGGCCGAAGAGATGGAACTGGCGATGGAGTTGCTGAGCGTCTCGAACGAAGACGAGATGGAGCAGTTTCTGGGCAAGCTGTTCAAGGGCATCGGCCGCGGCCTGAAGAAGGCGGGCCGCTTCTTGCGCAAGAAGGTGTTGCCGAAGATCGGCGGCGCGCTCAAGGGACTGGCGAAGAAGGCGCTGCCCTTGGTCGGCGGGGCGCTCGGCTCGTTCATCCCGATCCCCGGCGTCGGCACCGCGCTCGGCTCGGCGCTGGGCAGCGCGGTCAGCAAGGCGCTCGAACTCGAGTTCGGCGAGCTCGAGAGCGAAGAGGCCGAGCTGGAGATCGCGCGCCGCGTGGTGCGCATCGCCGCGACGACCGCGCAGCAAGCGAGCGCGGCGGCACCCAATGCAGCGCCCGATGCTTCGCTGCGCGACGCGCTGCTGGCCGCGGTGCGCACGCACCTGCCGACCTTCGCCGCCAACGAGGCCGAGCTGATGGCCGAGGCTGAGGCGGAGCTGGGCTACGAGGGCGAAGCGGAGTACGAAGACGAAGGCGAGTACGAGGGTGAGTACGAAGGCGAAGAGGAGTACGAGGAGGAAGGCGAATACGAGAACGAGCAGGCGAGCCGCGCCGCCGGCCCGGGTGGCGGCGGTCAGGCCGGCCGCTGGACGCGGCTCGGGCGCCACATCGTGTTGCACGGCGTGTGAGGCGCATGCTGGGGGAAGACCATGAGACGGGACGAATTCCAGATCGCGCCGTTCTCCGCCTTCGAGGCCTTGGACCTCGAAGACGAGTTCCGCCTGGCGAGTCTGCCGAGCGGCGTGCGCGAGGTGTTCGCGACTGCCGTGTTCTGGCCGCTGGCCGTGCAGCGCGCCATCGCCGCGGGGCAACGCAACCTCGATCAGCTGACGAACATCGCGTTCTTCATGCACCACCCGGAGCGCATCGTCGGCGGCATCGGCCGTGCGCTGGACCCGGGCGAGCCGCAGTTCGCGAAGCTGAGCGCGGAGTGGAAAGGGTTTCGCACGCTGGTCGCGCCGATGATGAAACGCCCGAGCGGCGGGGCCGCTTCCTCGTCGTCGTGTGGCATGTTCGTGCCCGAGGTGAACACCTTGCTCGACGCGGCCGCGCCGGGGCTCGACGCATCGAAACCGTCGTCGCACCGCTACGGGCTACCGGAGACAATCGCCGCGCTCAAGGCCATCGGTCGTAGCTGGCTCGCCGCGCATCCGTCGGGCCCGCTGGTGCGCATCCGCGACATCAGCCGTTGCGGTGGCGGCAAGTTCTCGCCCCACGGCAGTCACCGCATGGGCATCGACGTCGACATCGGCCTGATGCGCAGCGATGGACGCACCGCAGGCGTGAACTTCAAGTTGCAGCCAGATGCTTATTCGGCGCCGCTGACGCAGCGCCTGGTCGACGCCATCCGCGGCAACGGCGTGCTTCGCGTGCAGCAGATCTTCTTCGCCGATCCAAGGGTATCGAACGTCACCCACGACGATGTACACCTCGACCATCTCCACGTGCGCTTCTGCATGCCGCGGCACTATGACTTGGCGGCGATGAAGAGGGCCGCCTTCCCCCAAGGCAGCAAAGGAACCTACACGACCTGCGCTTCGCCGCGCGACGAGCCCGAAGTGCCGCCGCCGGCAGAGCAGGTGCAATACGAAGTCCGCTCGCCGCGCAGCGGCGGCGTGCGCCGCACGACCACGCTGCCGAGGCTGACGATCCGCGTGCGGCCGTTTGTCGTGCTCGATCGCTTCGCGCACAAGGTGTCGACGCTGCCGGCGGCGCACGACCCGGTCGTGCAGCGCATCGCGCGGCTGGTGGTCGCCAGCCGGCTGTCGCGCCAGCCGCTGACGACGATCCGCCTGGTCGGCCACACCGATTCGACCGGTCCGGAGGCGTTCAACCTCGACTTCGGCAAGGCCCGCGCCGCCAGCGTCGAGGCGCGGCTGCGGGCCACGATCGCCGCGCTTGGCGCGGTGCCAGCCGCGCCGTTGAACATCGTCGTGCAATCGCTGGGCGAGACGAAGCCGGTGGCGTCGAATGCCACGGCCGCGGGGCGTGCGTCGAACCGCCGCGTCGAAGTCTTCATCGACACCACCTGCCACAGCTTCTTCGCCCAGTACGACCTGCGCTTCCTACCGAGCGACCCGGTGTTCGGCATCCCAGCGCACCCGAACCTGCCCAACAAGGCGCAGCGCGAGGCGGATGTGCGGGCGGTCGCTGCCGAACTGGTGCGCAGGCGCGATCAGCGCGCCGCGGTCGCGCTGATCGGCGGCGTGAAAACCCTCTCGGCGCTGGCGGCGGGCAGCGCGTTGCGCGCCGGCGCGCTGCGCCTGTCGAGCGCGCAACTCGCGCTGTTCCGCGAGTACTTCGACGACGGCCGCGGTGGCATCGATTTCGCCGCGTTTCGCAAGTGTTTCGAGCGCTTCGCCAATGGCCAGTTGCGCAGCCCGCTCGCCGCCGACCGGCTCAAGGGCGTGGGCGAACCGAACAGCGACTTCTACTTCCTGTTCGCCGAGTTCGCGTTCCTGTGTGCGAGCTCGTTCATCGAGCCGGACCTTTGGACGCAGGCACTGCGCGTGTTCGTCGGCACGCAGGAAATCTTCATGCATGTCTACCGGCCTTCGCCGCCATCGTTGCCACCGGCCGTCGGTGCGCCGCTGCCGGCCTGTGCGCGCGACCCGACGGGCCGACCACTGCCGCGACGCGCGCTGTCATCCTTCAACAACCGCAACTTCCGTGCACGCGGCGCCTCGCCGATCGTCGGCTTCGGCCAATCGAACCCGGCGCGCCGGCGTGAGCTCGCCGCCCGCTACGCGGGCGCCTCGCCGGAGCTGCTGCTGCAGCGGTGGCGCGAGAACCTGCTGCGCGCGCAGTGCATGCCCTGAACGACGATGAGTCCGAGCTTCACGCCTCGCACCCTGCGCGACCCGCAGCGGCTCGAGCTTCGCACGCCGGCAGGCCGCTGGCTGGCGACCTTGACGCAGGGCGCACGTAGCGTCGTCTGCAACGGGCCCAGCCGCAGCTTCGTCGAGCGCGGCCTGCGCGTCACCCACGCGGTCTGGGTGCGCGCGCTGCCGCAACCCTTCGCCGGCTCGGTCGACGCCGTGTGGCTGTTGCGCGCGCTGGCAGCCAACACGAGCCGGCAGGCCGACCTGCTGATGCTGGCAATGCAGTACATCGAGGCGCGCCCGTGCTGCGCGAAGGCGGCCTGCAGATCGCCGGCGATGCCGCCTACGGCCCGCTGGTCGGCGGCCAGCGCCAGGAGGGTTCGGACTTCAACGACTACCTCGGCGTCGACTGGCGCTACCCCGACGGCAGCGTCGATGCGGCCGAGCCGCCGCAGCTGCGCTGCCTCGACTGCTCGGGCCTGGTGCGCATGGTCTGGGGCTTCCGCCGCCACGCGCCGAACGACGCGCCGGTGATGCCGCTGGCGCGCGCGGCATCGAGCGACGGCACAGCCCTGCCGCGGCGCGCGGTGCAGATGGCCGCACGCGTACCCGGCGTACTGATCGAACGCAACCGCGGAGTGCAGTTGCACGACCTGTCCCGCCTGGCGGTCGGCGACCTGGTGTTCTTCGACACCAACACCGATGACGGCGCGCGCATCGACCATGTGGGCTTCTATCTCGGCCTGGACAGCGACGGCCACCACCGTTTCCTGTCGAGCCGCAAGGGCGCCAACGGGCCGACGCTGGCCGATGTGCGCGGCAAGTCGATCCTCGACGGCAACGGCATGTATGCACGCGGCCTGCGTGCGGTGCGGCGCCTATGATGGTCATCGACTGCCACTGCCACGCGGGCCAGGGCGATGGTTTCACCGGCCCTTGGGACACCGACGCGCCGCTCGGTGCCTACCTGCAACGCGCGGCGCGCGCCGGCATAGACGCGCACGGTGCTGCTGCCGGCCTTCCATTCCGACTACGCGGTGGCCAACCGCGCGCTGGCGCGCATCGTCGCGCGAGCGCCGCATCGGCTCATCGGCTTTGCGATGGTGCACGCGGCGCGCGACCGCGGTCGCGTGGGGCCGATGCTGCGCGCGGCGATCGAACGCGACGGCCTGGCCGGCATCAAGCTGCATCGCCACGACGCGCCGATCACGCGCGAGGTCTGCGACGCGGCGCGCGCGTTGCGCGTGCCGCTGCTCTACGACGTGACCGGCGAAGTCTCGGTGGTCGAGCTGCTGGCCGAGCAGTACCCCGACGTGGCTTTCATCATTCCGCACCTCGGCAGCTTCGCCGACGACTGGCGCGCGCAGCTGGCGCTGATCGACCACCTCGAGCGGCACCCGAACGTCTACGCCGACACCTCCGGCGTGCGCCGCTTCGACCTGCTGGCCCAGGCGGTGCGGCGCGCCGGCGCGCACAAGATCCTGTTCGGCTCCGACGGGCCGTGGCTGCACCCGGCGCTGGAGCTGGCGAAGGTGCGGCTTGCTGCACCTGGCGCCGGCCGACGAAGCGCTGGTGCTCGGCGGCAACCTGCTGCGCATTGCGCCGCACATCGTCAATGCGGTAGCCGCTGCTGCGCCCGACGCAGTTGCAATGCACGGTCGGTGACGTCCAGACGCGCCGCGGCGCGGTGCAGGTTGCCGTGTTCTTCGTCGAGCGCGGCCTGGATCGCGCAGTCGGTGGCGAGTTGGCCGATCTCCTTCAAGCCCAAGCCCAGGCCGATGGCCTCGCGCGCGGCCGCGTCGAAGCGTGCCTGCAGCAGCGTGTGCGTCGGCACGCCATCGACCGGGCGTTCGTCTTCGGGCACGTCGCCGATCGTGATCGGGCCGCCACCCGCGTGGCGCAGGCACAGCCGCTCGACGACGCGCTTGAGTTCGCGCACGTTGCCGGGGTAGTCGCGCGCGAGCAGGTACTGGCCTACCGGCTCGTCGAAGCCCTGGGCGCCGTCGTGGCCCTGGATGTCCTGCTGGAAGAAGCGCGCGAGCGCGAGCACATCGTCCTTGCGTTCGCGCAGCGGCGGCGTGCGGCACACCGAGCCGGCGATGCGAAAGTACAGGTCGGCGCGAAAGCGGCCTTCGCCGACGCGCGCGTCAAGGTCGCAATGCGTGGCCGAGACCAGGCGGAAGCTGGTGTGCTGCCACGCGTTGCCGCCGACACGCTTGTACTTGCCCTCCTGCACGACGCGCAGCAGTTGCGCCTGCAGCCCCAGCGGCAGGTCGCCGATCTCGTCGAGGAACAAGGTGCCGCCGTGCGCCTGGGCGAACGCGCCGTCGCGCGCCGTCATCGCGCCGGTGTAGGCGCCGCGCTCGTGGCCGAAGAACTCGCTGCCCGACAACTCGGGCGTGATCGTCGTGCAATCGACGACGACGAGCTCGCGCTTGTCCTGGCGCGTGTCGAGCTCGTGGATGAGGCGCGCGACCAGTTCCTTGCCGGTGCCGCTCTCGCCGGTAATCAGCACCGGCCCGCGTGCGTACAACGCCAGCTCGACCACCTGGCGCAGCAGGCAGGACCAGGCCGCGCCGGCGCCGATCAGCGCGGCGCTGACGCGCGGGCTTTCGCTGATTTCACGCACCCTGCGCAGGCGATCGAAGCGGGCGCTGATCGGGTCGGCACTTGCCGGCAGCGTGGGCCAGAGCAGGACGTCCGCCGCGCCGGCCTGAAGCAGCGCCCACTGCTGCGGCGGTGCGATGCGGCAAGGCGCCACCGCCAGCACCAGCACGACCGCGCGGCGACTGGCCGCGCGGATGCAATCGAGCACGTGCTGGTCGACCGCGCTCAACACCATCAGGCCATAACCCGAGGGTTTGGCCGGCATCGCCGACAGCGAAAGGCCGGATCGCTGCAGCAGCGCCGCCACGGGCTCGCGCGAACGCGCCGACACCATGTCGAAGAAGTGGCTCCAGTCGCTTGACGGCATGCTCAAGCTCGTTGGTGGCGTTCGGGTCGGCGATGGTGTTCGGGTTCGGTGACTTGTCGGTGTTGTTGGTGTTTTGGAGGAGCGTGTCCGGCATCGGGCCTTGGTGCGAGGCATATCGATGCAGGCGGCCGCACGCAGTCTAGGCCGCGCGGGCACGGTGTGGATCTTCAAGCTAGGGATGGATTCGATGAGCGCGGATTCCCCCCGGCATGCGCTGGCCACGGTGGGGCCGCTTCGGCACCGGATGAGCGGGAGGTTGATGACCAGCTACGATGGCGCGCATCGCGTCCCACTCAAGGGAGTCACCAAGGGACTCCCTATGGACTTCCTGCCAGGTCTTCGCCGAATCGATGAAAGTCCAGCTCGCCGACGTGGCCATCCTGAACCCCGATGTCATGGTGACCTGTGGCAAGGCCCAGGCCGGCGACGAGCAGAGCGTTACCGACCCCCAGCTGATCTTCGAGGTGCTTTCACCATCCACCAAGGGCTACGACAAGCGCGACAAGCTCATCCTCTATCGCAAGCTGCCTTCGTTGCGCGGTACGCGCTGATCGACCCAGCGTCACGCGAATTCGAGGTGTTCTCGTTGACCGCCGCGGGCTGGCTGCTGTCGGGCCAGACACGCTCCGACGAACTGGTGCTGTCCAGCATCGACTGCCGGCATCGAGGGAAGGAGCCGCCTCGGCGGGTGCCGAGTCGACGCCTCATCTGCACGACGAACCGGCAGCGTCGAAATCGACATGCGGCGTGTCGGACTGTGATCCGCAAGAAAAAGTGCCGCGCGCCCGTCATTCGACGGTCACGCTCTTCCGGCTTCCGGCTTCCGGGTTGTGGCTCCGTCCCGGCGCTTCGCGCCTTGACTTCGCTGCGCGAAGTGCAGGCGTCTCTCGACGCCGCGAACTCACCGTCTTCATGTCCACCTGGATGTTCGCTTGGTGGCCCGCCGCAGTCGGCTCCAAACTGCGGCAGGTCGGCCCCGGCGATGGCTTCGGTTTCGGCGAAGAAGGTCGCGGCGTGCTGCTGCACCAAACGGTACAGCGTGCTTTGCTAGGGGCGGTGGCGCTCGCAGTGAACCGGCACGCCATCCGGCTCCCGTTGGCCGGGACCGTCGGCAGCAAACGTCAGCTACCCGGCATCATGAATCCGAATGACAGGTTCAGGTTGGCGAATCGAGCGCAGCGGCTGTCAAGGCTCGGCCCTGAGTTGACCTGCAAAGCGTCAATCAACATACCCGAGAGCGGCCGTTCAGACCTTGACCAAGGAGGTCGCTTACCCATCGCGCACCCAATACGATTGCCGGTCGCTGCTGTCGGACAGTGTAACGATGAGCCGCGACGCCAAAGAGACCGACCGCAGCAACGAGCGCTTCGGCCAACCCGACAACAGAGGAGTGTCGACGCGCCGTCTGTGTGCAAATCAAGGCGCTGCATCCGTGAGCTTCCTCAGCACGCGCGTTCCGAGCTCGACGGTCGCCGAATCGGCAACTTCAGTCAGGCCGCATCAAACCCCGGCCAGCATCTTCTCGCTCTCCGCCCACAGGCTCTCCGCGGACTCGTCGTCGCAAGCGTGTGCCTCGACGCCGCGGAACCGGGCGAAGGGGCTGGCGGGGTCGGTGGGGGCGGCGATGTCGCAGTCCTCGCAATAGACGCCGGGTCTTCCAGCCAGGGCCGGACTGGTCGCCGCCCACAGCGTGGTCGAACAGCCCTCTTCGGCGGTCTTGAACCCGGCCTTCGCCAGTGCCGATGGAGAGCCATCTTCGTTGATCCAACCAAGGCGCACTTGTTCTTGAATGCTCAAATGGCGCTGCAACGGCGTGAAGATGCCGCCCGGGTGGACAGCAAAGGCGTGGCCGCCCGATGCCTTCAATCGGCGGCTGAGGGCGTTGGCGAACAGCGCGTTGGCGGTCTTGGACTGACCATAGGCCTGCCACTTTTCATAGGCTGCCACCCGGAAATGGATGTCGTCCCAGCGAATGCCGCTGATCTTGTGGCCGGTCGACGACAGGGCAACCACGCGGGCATGTTCAGTTCGCGTGAGCAGGTCCATCAGCCCAAGCGTCAGCGCCATATGGCCAAGATGATTGGTGCCGAACTGGGCCTCCCAGCCGGGCCCGACGCGCGTTTCAGGACAGGCCATGATCCCGGCGTTGTTGATCAAGAGATCAAGCTTGGGCAGCGAAGCCGCTAGGCCTTCGGTAAAGCGGCGTACCGAGGGCAGATTGCCCAGATCCATGTCGCCCATTTCGACCTCTCCCGCGACGCCGGCCAACGCTGGGCCCGCCTTGGTGCGATCACGCACGGGCACGATCACGCGTACCCCCTTTTTCACCAGCGCGCGCACGGTTTCCAGGCCGATTCCGCTATAGCCACCGGTCACGATGGCCACCTTGCCCACAAGGTCGCGATCGGCAATCACTTCGGCGCCGGTGGACTTGGCGCCCAGGCCCGAATTGACAGGTACTTGATCAGCAAGTGCCATTGCGTTCTCCTCTCACTTCTCACTCAGATGGTAGGCCACCAATCCGCAATTTCACACAACAGCTGCCGAGATCTGGGACATCGCCACCGCTTGGAGGCCGCTCAATCTTGGGGAACGAAGTCAGCCGGGGCAACCAACCGCAGGCCGCTGTGAGGCAGTTCAAGATGCCGCCGGCCAGAGCGCCACGGGCTACAGCCGCGGGCACCCATAGGGCCACTGTGCTGGGTGACGGCCATGGTGTTGGCAGCTGCGGCGCAAAAGTCGCCTGCAGTCAACTTCTGTTCCGATGTTTTTTGCCGCGTCCCAACGGCGCTAAGGGCCGTCGCTATGCCAGCGGGTCTGCCGCTGGCGAAGACATTTGCGCCGCGGCGCAGCATCAACAGGCGTGTTTCAACCGGTTACCTATCGACGACAGCGCGCGCCGGGTGCCGTCTTGACGTTGATGTTTGCTCGTCCTAGCATCTTTTCGTGTGTCCTGGGCGACCTTGCCGGGTCAGGCTGGACCGGTTGCGCTGAACAGCAAGAAGACGAGAAACCCTGTTCAGAGCACGGCCCGAGCACACCGCGACGGAGATGCGTTGAGCCAAGACAGGTGATCGCCGGACTAGCGCTGACAACACCCGTCGCGAACCTAACCAGGAGGTCAACAATGAAGCGCTATCTTTTCGCCGGAGGCATTGCACTGGCGGTGGCCGCCGTCTTGGGCTTGTCTGTCTCGATGACACAAGCCAACCGATACAAGCCGCCCAAGCTCATGAAGTTCGTGCCCGATGGGACATGGCCGAAGATGCCACTGCCCAGCGCCGGCGACTTTGGCACCCCGCTGGTGATCAGTACCTCCACGGGCAGGCCCAAACCATGGTCGACCGGTGAAGTCGCAGGAACCTGCATCGATTCGCGCGACCATGTGTTCATCGTGACGCGCGGCAATCTGGTCAACTCGCCCGAGACGCTCGACTCGGTTCCTGCCGCGCCGGTGATTGAATTCGACCCCGCCGGAAACGTCGTCAACGCGTGGGGCAACCGCAATGTTCTGCCGAACGGCATCCATGGGTGCTTCATCGACTACCAGGACAACATATGGATCGCCGGCAACGGCGATGGCATCGTGCAGAAGTATTCGCACGACGGCACGCGTCTGCTGTTGCAGATCGGGACACGCGGCGTCTGCGACAACCCGCCCGGCAATGTGTGCGGCAACTCGGGTTCCAACCCACTGGCCAACCAAAGCAAGACGCTTCTGAACCAGCCTGCCACGGTGTGGGTCGATCCGAAGCCGGATCCGGTCAACGGGCAACGCGGCAGCGTCTACATCGCCGACGGCTATGGCAATCACCGCGTCGCCGTATTCAGCGCCGGAGGCACTTGGCTGCGCCAGTGGGGAGGCGTGGCGGGGACGGTGAATTTCCCGTTGACCGACTCGCCCGGCTTGTTTGCTTCCGGCGGCGGCGGCCACCCGCATTGCATCGTCGGCGGCAACGACAACTTGATGTACGTTTGCGACCGCGCCAATGACCGCATCCAGGTTTTCACCAAGACCGGCACGCTGAAGCGCATCATCCCGGTCGTTCCCGGCACAGGCGTCACGTTGGGTCTGGGCGGCGCTCCTGGCCTCGGCACGGCGGGCTCCGCGTGGGATCTCACCTTCTCCAACGACCACCAGCAGACCTACATGTTCGAGGCCGACGGCGGCAATGAGATCGTCCACATCATGGACCGCATCGCGGGGACGATCCTCGACGAGTTCGGGACGCCGGGGTTGCAAGCGGGTCAGTTCACGTTCCTGCACACGATCATCACGGACTCCAAGGGCAACCTGTACACCGGCGAGACGATCAACGGCCGCCGCATCCAGAAGTTCATCCGGGTCGATTGCGACGACCGGGGCAAAGGCGACGGCAGAAGTCGTTGCGACGACTAGCGCACGCCCGCGGCTGAGGGCGAGAGCCTTTGGCCGTGTGTGTGCCCATGTTCCCGCGTCGACCGGCGTCACCGTCGGTTGACGTGCAGGTTGTGTCTTGGAGGTGCCGGCTCGATCTGCTCATGGCCTGGAATGACCTGAAAGATCACGGTTTGCGAATTGCGGCTGGCATGCTGCTTGTGGCTGCAGCCACATGGGTGTCGCTCGCTGGCGCACACGAATTCAAACTTGACGCCGTGATTAACACGTTCGTCAAGATCGAGCCGGCACAGGCTCAGCTCGTCGTGCGCGCGCCGTTGTACTTGTTCAAGTCGGCCAAGTTTCCGGTCTCGGGCGCAGAGATCGAAGTTGACAAGTCGGCGAGCGCGATCGAGCGCGCGCTGGCTGCGTTGCAGCAGGACATTGCGCTGTTCGAAAACGGGCGGCCGCTGGTTGCGTCCAAAGCCAGCGGGCGACTGTCGCTGCCGTCCGATCGGTCGTTCGCAGATTACGAACAGGCCATCAGCCATGTGGCCGAGCCCCCGGAGCGCGGCACGAGCATCTACATCGACCAGGGGTACGTGGACGCGCGAATCAGCTATCCAATCAGCTCGCCACGCTCGGAATTCTCCATCCGCACGACGGCTGGGCCGGAGCTAGGCGAGGCCCTGAAACTGGCGGTGCGCTACGTTCCCCTCGAAGGCGACAGTCGCGCGATGGTCATCACCAGCAGCTCGAATACGGTGGCCTTCAACCCCAGTTGGGTACGCGCCGCGAAGGGCTTCGCCGGCCTCGGCATCGCCCACATCTTGACCGGCTTCGACCATCTGTTGTTTCTGGTCTGCCTGGTGATTCCGCTGCGCGGTTGGCGGCAGATTCTGTCCGTCATCACCGTCTTCACGCTCGCACATTCGTTCACGCTGATCGGTTCGGCCCTTCGCCTGGCGCCGTCTGGTGCATGGTTTCCACCCTTTGTCGAAACCGCAATCGCCGCGTCGATCGTCTACATGGCACTCGAGAACATCATGGGCGTAGACCTCGAGCGGCGCATCCTCCTCACCGGCCTGTTCGGCCTGGTGCATGGCTTCGGCTTTTCGTACGGCCTGCAGGAGAACTTCCAGTTCGCCGGCACCCATCTGCTGGTGTCGCTGTTCGCGTTCAACGTCGGCATCGAACTCGGTCAGATCATGGTCCTGGCCGCGCTGTTGCCGCTCCTTGCCATGGTGCAACGCTACGTGCTGCCGGGGCGCGTCGGGATGATCATACTTTCGGCAATCATCGCGGACACCAGCTGGCACTGGATGATTGACCGCGCCGAAGCGCTGTGGAAGATGCCGTGGCCGGGTCCGAGCATGGGGGGCCTGGCCATCGTGGCGGCCTGGTTTGCCGGCATCTTGCTTGCGGCGGGCGGGCTCAGCATCGTCGCCAAGCGGCTTCGGATCACATCGGGCGAAGTGTTGCCACCGCCAACGCAGCGCGCGGCGGACTGAAATTGCGTGTCGCCACCCGGCGATGGGCAAAGGCAACGCGCGATCGGGCCGCTTTCGTACCGACTGCATCGTTCCTATATGCCGGCTTTGGAGCTCGATGGGCCTTTCTCGGCGACACCGCGCTCCAACTGCATCGAAAAGGTGAACCGATCACACGCGGCCCAACGTTGGGGACGAAGCGGCGAACTGCGTCTTTGCAAACGGCGATCCAAGCACTCCAGAGCTGACACGGTTCAACGACCGTTACTGGCCGGCCATGACGCGCTTGGTCGTCTGCTGTATGGCATGCCAGTTCGACCGACAGGTCTGCGGCAACGAGATCGAGTTCACGTAGACCCGCCGTCGACCCACAGCGGCCGGTGCAGCCGTCGAAATGCTGGCGGCTGGCGAACGCTCGGTTCGAGGTCTCGGCGGCTGCTGTGCAGCGGTACGAGCCGCTGACGAGTGCCGGCTTTCCGGCGGCCCAGTTTCATGAATCCTGGGGTCGGTCAGCCGCTGTTGATGTAAGCCGGCCCTCGACCCAAAGCTGCCTGCTACTCGCTGCGAAAGTGGACGTTGGATCACCTGGATGACGGGTGGCGGAAGAGGGCCAGGGCAGGCAGTGGCAGCAACTGCGGCGCGCGGTCTGGATCATGCTCTTTCGAGTCGACCTCAACATCCTCCGGCGAATCGTACAAATCCAACGTGTGCTCGCAGAGGGACGCCATGCATCCGCTCGATCGGCCTGTCTGGGCAAGCCTGACCAGCTTCCATGCGTCCGTGTCCACAGGCAACGCCTGGGCACGACGCTTCAATCCTGAGGTCAATGTGTTCGCCTCGGCACGCGACGACAGCCCGCAGGCACTGGCGGCGCTCGCGCAGCTGGTCGTACCGGGCGAGCGGATCTTCGTGCTGCAGGTGCCGCAGATCGCGGTGCCCGACGGGCTGGTCGCGCTCAAGCAGGCGCAGGGCGTGCAGATGGTGGCGACGCGTGCGCTGCGCGATGCGCCTGCGCTCCCGGGCATGGTGGAACTCGGCGACGCCGATGCGAGCGACATGCTTCAACTCGCGCGACTGACCGAGCCCGGCCCCTTTCTGACGCGCACCCACACGATGGGCGGCTTCGTCGGCGTGCGCGACGGCTCGCTGCTGGCCGGCATGGCCGGCGAGCGCCTGCGCCTGCCGGGCTACACCGAGGTCAGCGGCGTCTGCACCCACCCGGATAGCCGCGGCAGGGGCTTGGCACGCGGACTATCCGCGTTCGTGGCCGACCGGATCCAGCAGCGCGGCGAACAGCCCTTCCTGCACGCTTGGAAGATGAATGTCACCGCCATCCGGCTGTACGAATCCCTTGGGTTCGAGATCCGCACGGAGGTCCAGGTGGCCGTGCTGGAGCGGCCCGCACTACCCGGCTGAAGCCGGCGGCGAAGACGCCTATCTCGCGATGGCGGGGCAGTTGTGTTTGTCAAGCTGTGCGAATCGGCGATCACGACGTTGAGGCTGGCTGATCAGGCGCGACCTTCATTGCGGCCTTCTTCTGTTCCAGAGCAGATCCATGCTGAGGTAGAGGTTGTCTTCCACCCAAGCCTCGTGCGTACCTCACGCGCAGAGACGACCAGATCCGTGTAACACAGGTCCCAGCTCGACGTCGGCGAGAGTCAGTTCAAGCCCTGCGGGCGCCAGAGAATCGAGTCGCGGTCGATCGACGGCACACACACATCGCGAGACCGTGCCTCGCGGCGCAAGCGCAGCACGATAGGTGTACCCGCGGGGCCTTGAGCCCAGATGCCCCGAAAGAGCTCCACCAGCGTGTGTACGCGTTGCCCCGCCACGGCTTCGATTTCATCGCCGAGTTCGATGCCGGCGCGCGCCGCCGGACCGCGCATTGCAAGCCCGCCGACCGCGAGGCGACCCTGGTGCTCCTGCACGAAGAATCCGAGCCACGGACGCGGCGGTCGGTTGGACCTGCCGTGGCGCCGCAGGTCGTGCAGTATGGGCTCGAGCAGGTCCACTGGCACCGACATGTTTGCGTGCTTGGCCATCGTTGTCTTGACCCGCCTCCTGCACGAGCAACGACCCGATCCCGATCAAGCGGCCCCGCATGTCGACAACAGCGCCACCGCTCCAACTGGGGTGGGCGGGCGATGTGTACAGCGCTTCGTCGAGCACGTACTCCCAGTAGCCGGCGAAGGTCTTGCGCTCGTCCAACCGGGTGGCGAGCGAGTGGCCAATGCCGCCGTGAGCCAGCATCAGCAGATCGTCGCCGATGGCCGCATCGGCGCTTCCTCCGCGCGTCAGCGCAGGAGCGTCAAGCGGCATCGCCGGCAGCACCAACCCCAGGCCGCTGGCGAAGTCGACACCCAGCGCGTGGCCTGGCACGCTGCGGCCGCGATGGTCGGTGATCCAGATCGTCTGCGCTTCGGTGATCAGGTAGCCGATGGTGAGCACCAGACCGTCGTCGCCGATCACGCAGCCGTTGCCACTGCGCTCACTGCCGAGAATGGGTGCGGTATAGGCCTCGTCGGGAACATGGACCGACAGCAACACCATCGCATTCAAGGCCGCGTCGAGGTCGAAGCCAAGACGGCTGCGGTCTGGCTGGACTTCAGGCGGAAGTGTCCAGGTGGTCTGCACGGGCTTCATCGGGTGCAGGGGCCGAAGGCAGCGTTCATTCGTCGATTCTCGTCTCCGATGGCGATGCCAAGGCTTGAGCGATTGCCTTCGGTACGGCAAGGTGCACCTTCAGCGCGTAGTCGAACAACCCGACCGCCTGCTCGAACGCCTCGCCGATACGACTTTCGGCATCGGCGGGCTCCAGATCAAGGAAGGCATCGGCTTCGGGGCCATCAGAGACGATGCGCATGCCCTCGCGACGCGCGATGTGCATCATCGCGCCGTTCTCGGTCAAGCAATGGACGAACAGCACGTGCAGCCCGAGGTTGCGCGCACGCGTGTGGGCACGTGCGAGAAGCGCGGTGCCGACGCCACGTCGCCGATGCTCGGACAGAACGGAAACGCCGAGTTCGCCATCGTTGCCGTTGTGCGCGAGGTGTGCCACGGCGACGATCTCGAGGTCGTCGCCGATCGAGGCGAACACCGCGTCGCGCGTGAAGTCGATCCGCTCGACATAGCCGCGCAATGCGCTGTCGGGTAACACAACTCCGAAGCGCAGCCGACGATCCTCGTCGCGCAGCCCCAGGAAATGCCGTTCGAGCGCTGAACGGTCGAACTCGGTCAACTGCCGGATCGAGATGGGGAAAGTCATGCTCGAAGGCACGGAAGAGCGGCAAAGCAATCGCTGGGTCAAGTGTGCGACAGAGGCATGGCGGCACGCCGGCACCGCGCAAATGACCCGCTGCAGACCCGGGCTACGTCTGCCAGCGGTCGCGCAATCCGCGCCAAGTGTCGCCCCCGCATACCACGCCGCTGAAGTTGCACCATCGTACTGACGTGGCCGGTCGTCTCGCCAAACGAAGGGCAGGAGCGCAGCGTAAGGAGCCGGTGGCGAGTACCCGGCTTTCTGGCGGCCCAGTTTCATGATTCGTGGAGCCGGTCAGCCGCTGTTGGCGCAGGCCGGCAATCGACCATCGCGGTATTACGAATGGCTCATGGCGGTGCCACATAGCACTGGCCGGCCTGGACTACGGCGCAGGCGATCTGGAGTCGTGGCGATATGGCAGGGTCTTCTGCGACCCATATTGCACTATGACCACACCTCGGTCCGCTCTTGCCATCAGATCCAAAGTCGAAGGTGACCCATCGGCCACCGACCTGTTCGACTCGATCACGGTGCCTGAAGATGCGCTAGGTTGAGCGTGATCAACAGTTGCAAAGGCCCATGGCGCAGCATGTCAATATTGTTGGTGCATGGAGCATGGTCCTGCAAGATTCGCGCAATCGGTTGGTTATTGCGAGTCTGGTAGCGCAAGGGGTAGGCATAGGGTGGCCGGCGCGCCCGCGTCGCCTGTGCATAGCTGACTGGCTGTCGTCAAGGCCCGCGCGCAGGCCTCTTGGAATCATGACGGCGTTGATTGCGCTGTGGCTGTCGGCCTGCAGTGCCTTGCCGCCGAGAGGCCCGGTGGAGCATTCCGTCGCGTTCAACGAGACCGAGACCACCACGCTCGGCCGGGTCGCGGCTGAGAGCACGCCGCTTGGGCGCTCCGGCTTCGGCCTCTTGCCGATCGGCGGGTATGCGTTTGTTGCCCGCATCGCGTTGAGTGCCCGCGCGGAGCGCTCGCTGGACGTGCAGTATTACCACCTGCAGTCGGACGCCGCAAGCGTGGAGTTCCTGCGCACGCTGCGCGACGCGTCGCAACGCGGCGTACGGGTGCGGCTGTTGGTGGATGACCTGTACGCACCGGCAACCTATCCGTTGTTGTCGGGGCTGGCGGCGTACCCCGGCGTACAGGTGCGGTTGTTCAATCCGCTGCCGGCGCGCGACGGCGATAGGCTCTCCAGGATGCTGTGGTCGAGCCACCAATTCATGACCGTCAACAGCCGCATGCACAACAAGCTGTTTGTGGCCGACAACGCAGTGGCCATCTTCGGTGGGCGTAACGTGGCGGACGAGTATTTCATGCGCCATCGTGAAGCCAACTTCGTTGACTTGGACCTGATTGCTGCCGGCCCGGTGGTGCAGCAGTTGTCGCAATCTTTCGACCTGTACTGGAACAGCGAACATGCGTACCCGCTACAGGACTTGCTCCCCGCGGCCGCCGACCTTGCGCAGGTCCGTGCCGCCTTTGAACGGGTCGTCGATGCGGTTCAGTTGCGCGGGCTGGACCAGCCGGCCGCTGATTCTCGCGGTCGGGCACCCGTCACCGTCCAACTTGCGAACGGGCGATTGGAATTGCACGCGGGCGATGCAACAGTGCATGCCGACCTACCCTCCAAGGTGGGCGTGACTTGGTGGACGACAAAGTCGTCGGCAGCCCTGCGGGGTGTGGCCAGCATGATCAGTTCTGCGCAGTCCGAGGTCCACGTGGTCAGCCCGTACTTCATGTTCGGCAACTGGAGCATGTCCGTACTCAGCGACCTGGCCAGCCGAAAGGTGCGAACGAGTCTGTATACGAACTCGCTGGGCTCAACCGACGAACCTATGGTGCACATCGCTTACGCGCGATATCGGGTGGCGTATC
Source organism: uncultured beta proteobacterium (assembly GCA_963824005.1). Classification (GTDB taxonomy): domain Bacteria; phylum Pseudomonadota; class Gammaproteobacteria; order Burkholderiales; family Burkholderiaceae_C; genus Rubrivivax. The sequence continues at coordinate 1,480 of CAWGOK010000029.1, read as the reverse complement.
TGCGTCTAGGTGGCGAACTGTATGAGTTCAACCCTGATGCGGGCCATTACAGCGGGCGCTTCGGCGACTTCGGCAGGTCGGTCGCCCGCATGCACACCAAGCTCGCAGTCGCCGACCGGCGCTGGGTCGCAGCCGGCTCATACAACATCGACAACCGTTCCGGCTTTGCCAATACCGAACTGGCCGTGGTGATCGATTGCCCCGCGCTGGCCGACGAGGCAACGCAACTCATCCTCGGCGAGTACCGGCCCGGAATGTACCGGCTCCGGCTGGCCGAAGAGGGCTCGACGATCGAGTGGTTGATCCGCGATGCGGATGGCAAGCTGACGGTCAAGTCCGAAGAACCCCACCAGGAGCGCCTCCCTACGGCTCCGCGATTGCTTGAGCTCTACGTCGATCCGGCGTTGTTGTAGGCCGTCGGCGACCGGCGGTTTTGCAAGGAGGCATGGCGTCGGCGCTGCGAGCTTTGCGTGTCTAAGACAAAGCCTCGTCAAACTGGAAGAACTACGACTGACGCCGCCGCCATGACAACGCCCAAGATCACTTTGCTGTTTGCTTCGCTGCATGTGCTGCTGATGCTCGTGCTGCTGGCGCGGGTCGTGCGCCGCCGCCGGGACCTGAAGGTCGGGATCGGTGACGGTGGCGACGAATTGCTCGCACGCAGGATTCGTGTCCATGCCAATTTCACCGAGAACGTGCCGATCGCGCTGGCACTGATGGCCTTGCTCGAGTTGTCAGGGCTTGCCGCGCCTTGGCTGTGGTCGCTCGGCGGCGTGTTGTTGATCGCACGCGTGCTTCATTCGATCGGTCTTTCCGGGAGCAGCGGCAGTTCCTTCGGCCGCTTCTGGGGTACTTTGCTGACCTGGGGTGTGCTGGCAGCGATGGCTCTGCTCGGGATCAGGATAGGTAATTCTGTGAGCATAGGTTAACCACCCTCGCCGTTGCGCTCGAAGCCGCCAACACCGGTCCAAGACCGGCCTGAAGTGCCTCAAAGTCGGTGCGTCGAGCGGCCCACCGTCCAGAGTCGCTTGCTCCTCGACCGTTCGCAGGGAGCATCTGCAGTTTCGAACTCAGGGTTCAGCAGCATTGCGAGCCCGCTGTTCACGGCAGGCTTGGCTTCATGCGCAGCACCGCGCAGGCTCTGATATGAGTCCCGAGCCATCCTTTGCCGCCTGGGGCGTGTGTCTGACGGCAGGTGCGGCTCAATCAGCGTGATGCTGCATCGGCTCGCGCGTCCCGGCCCTGGGCGGCAGCTGCGCCGCGTTCGCCCCCAGGTGCGTGAGGATCTTCTCGATCACCGGCCGCTCCAGGACGGCGGCGATGATGTTGACCCGCCGCGAAGCTGCCGGCCGTGAGCGGCGGCAACTGGTCGGATGCTGGTGCCCCTCCCGTTGATCTCCTCGCCACCTTGCCAACTGCCAGCCGGCACCCTCAACGACTGGTATCGGGCAGGCAGATCGAAAATTCGTATGCCCGGGTT
>CAWGOK010000028.1:0-96801 GCA_963824005.1 uncultured beta proteobacterium | reverse complement strand
CGAGATCTTCCGCGGCGTGCTCGGCGGCATCCTCGGCGGCGGGTCGAAACGGCGCTGAGCGCCAGCCGCCACAATCGCCCGCATCCCCCAAGCGCGAAAGGCGGGCATGCAAATCCTGAAGTGGCTGCTGGTGGCCGTGGTCACGCTCGCGGCGCTGACGCTGCTGGCCGCGCAACTTGGGGCCTTCAATGGCCGTCCGCCGACCCAGCTGGGGCACCGCGATGGCCGGCTCAAGCCGCCGTCGAAGACACCCAACAGCGTCAGCAGCCAAGCCGACATGTGGGTGCAGCACCCGATGCAGGACTATGCGCGCATCGCACCGTTGGCCCTGAAGGAGGGCGGCGCGGCGACGATCGCGCGCATCAAGCGCGTCGTCGAGGCGATGCCCGGCGCCAAGGTCGTCGAAAGCCGCGACGACTACCTGTACGTGCAGTTCAGCACCCGGCTGATGAAGTTCGTCGACGATGCCGAGTTCTGGTTCGACCCGGCCGCCGGCGTGGTGCAAGTGCGCTCGGCATCGCGCCTGGGCCGCAAGGACTTCGGCGTGAACCGCGAGCGCATCGAGTCCATCCGCCAGGCGCTGGCTGCTCCGGGCGGCTGAGCAACGCATCTTGCGTCGCGCCGGCGACGTCCGGCGCCGCCACGCGGCGCCCTGTCGCAAGCCGGTGCAGCCGCGCGGCAGCACGGGTCCAGAATGGCGTGCGATGCCCACCTTGCACCCTCCCCTGCCCCGAGCGCCGGCGCCGGCTGGCCTGCGCCCCTGGCGCCAGGCCGGCGTGCAGTTGCTGCGCGGCGGCGCGATGGTGCTGGTGCTGAACCTGGCCATTGCCACGCTGCTCACGGTCGGCGGACTCGGCTCGTTCAGGGGCAACCTGGTGGTGTCGATGTGCATCGGTGCGGTGTGCTGGCTGATCATCGACGGCGGCCGCCATGGGGTGGCCGCGCTGCGCGACCGCAGCCGCGTCGCCCGCGGCCTGCCGCCCGGTCGGCCCTTCGGCTTCCCGGGCTGGCGCTGGCTCCTGGCGTTGTGCGCGCTGGGCCTGGCGCTCGGCCCGATCCTCGGCAACCTGTTGGCCGCGCAGATCAGCGGCGACCATCTTCCCGGGCTGTGGCCCCTTGCCGGCAGCGCCAAGGGCATCACCTGGCTGCTGACGCTGCTGGCCTCGGCCATCGCGGTGCTGACGCTGTCGCTGCTCGAGCGCCTGGCGCATGCGCGCGCCGATGCGGAAGGCGCGCGGCGCGCCGCCGCCGAGAACCAGCTGAAGCTGCTGGAATCGCAGCTCGAACCGCACATGCTGTTCAACACGCTGGCCAACCTGCGCGTGCTGATCGGCATCGACCCGCCTCGCGCCCAAGTCATGCTGGACCGCCTGATCGCCTTCCTGCGCGCCACGCTCAGCGCCTCGCGCAGCACGCTGCACCCGCTGGCCATCGAGTTCGAGCGCCTCGGCGACTACCTGGCGCTGATGGCGCATCCGCATGGGTGATCGCGCTGCAGACGCACGCTGGACGCTGCCCGACGAACTGCGCGATGCGGCCGTGCCGCCGCTGCTGCTGCAGCCGCTGGTGGAAAACAGCATCAAACACGGACTGGAGCCCAAGGTCGCTGGCGGCCGCATCGAGGTCGGCGCGCAACGCGATGGCGAGATGCTGGTGCTGAGCGTGCACGACACCGGCGTCGGCCTGGGCGCAGCGGCACTGCCCGGCGACGCCCGCTTCGGGCTGCAGCAGGTGCGCGAGCGGCTGCGCACGCTGTACGGCAGCCGCGCCAGCCTGGAGCTTCAGGATGCCGCGGGCGCCGGTACGCTGGCATGCATCCGCCTGCCGCTGTCCAAATGACTTCTCCCACCGCGCTGATCGCCGAAGACGAGCCTTTGCTCGCCGAGGCGCTGCGCGCCGATCTCGCGAAGCTCTGGCCCGAGCTGCAGGTGGTGGCCCTGGCCGGCGACGGCCAGCAGGCGGTGGAACAGGCTCTGGCACTGCGGCCCACGCTGTGTTTCCTGGACATCCGCATGCCGGGCCTGAGCGGCCTGGAGGCGGCGCGCGCGCTGGCCGAGGACTGGCCAGGTGAAGTCAACGGGCCGCACTTTCCGCTGCTGGTGTTCGTCACCGCCTACGACCAGTACGCTGTGCAGGCCTTCGATGCGCAGGCGGTGGACTACCTGCTCAAGCCGGTGGACAGCGCGCGGCTCGCGGCCTGCGTGGCCCGGCTGCAGCGCACGCTGGCCACGCGCCAGGGCGCGGCGCAGGAGTTGCAAGCCAGCGTGGAACGGCTGCGCGCGCTGCTCGGTACGGCACCGCAGGCCGGCGGCGTGCCGCGGCTGGAAGTGATCCAGGCGCAGGTCGGCGCCACCGTGCATCTGGTGCCGGTGTCCGAGGTCATCTACTTCGAAGCCGCGGACAAGTACCTGCGCGTGATCACCGCCGAGCGCGAGCACCTGATCCGAACCTCGCTGCGCGAGCTGCTGCCGCAACTGGACCCGGCGCGCTTCTGGCAAGTGCACCGAGGCACGGTGGTGCAGGCACGCTGCATTGCCAGCGCGCGGCGCGACGAGTCGGGCAAGGCCTTCCTGACACTGAAGGGCCGCAGCGAGACGCTGACCGTCAGCCGCCTCTACGCACACCTGTTCAAGGGCATGTAAGGTGCCGCGACGGCGGCCTGCTTCGCGTCACGGTGGACGCACTTCGTCGCCGCAGCCGTCGATTCGTCGCGCCGCCCCACCCTGGGGGCCGCTCGCGGCCGACACTGGCACCATCGACACACCGAACCACACCACACCATGCGCAAAGTCCTGATCACCCTGCCTCTGGTGACTCTGCTGCTGTTGGCCGCACTGGGCGGCGCCATCGCCTTCGGCGGGCCGGGCGAGCCCGCGCCGATGACGAGCATCAACGACCCCTTCAAAGGCATCGACTATTCCGAGCTGCCCGCGCTCAGCCGCTACTCGGCCCGCGATGGCGCAGCCCTGGCCTATCGTGTCTACGCGCCGCAGGGCATGCCGCGCGGCAGCGTGGTGCTGGTGCACGGTTCGTCGGCCAGCAGTCGCAGCCTGCACGTGCTCGCTCGCGCCGTTGCCGAATCCGGCCTGAGCGCCTATGCCCTGGACATGCGCGGCCATGGTGATTCGGGCAGCAAGGGGCAGATCGCCTATGTCGGCCAGCTCGACGACGACCTGGAAGACTTCATGCGCAGCGTGCAGCCGGCGCGCCCGGCCACGCTGGCCGGCTTCTCGGCAGGCGGCGGCTTCGCGCTGCGCGTCGCCGCCGGCGAGCGGCAGACACTGTTCGACCAGTACCTGCTGCTCTCACCCTTCATCGGCCAGGACGCGCCCACCTACCGTCCGGACAGCGGCGGCTGGGTCAGCGTGGGCATTCCGCGCATCGTGGCCTTGAGCCTGCTGGACGCCGTGGGCGTGCACGCCCTCGCCTCGCTGCCGGTGACCCGCTTCGCACTCAACGAGCAGGGCAAGTTAATGCTGACGCCGTACTACAGCTATGCACTGGCCACCAACTTCCGCCCGCGTGCCGACTGGCGGGCGAGCATCCGCAGCGCGACCCAGCCGATGCGGCTGCTCGCCGGCCAGCAGGACGAGGCCTTCTTCGCCGAGCGCTATGCCGGGCTGTTCCAGGCTGAAGGCAAGGACGTGCCGGTGACGCTGCTGCCGGGCATCGGCCACGTTGCGCTGACGCTGGACCCACTGGCCGTGCGCGCCGCGGTGACGGCGATGACTGCGCACTGAACGGCGCGCGCAGGAGCACACACATGAACGCCACCCTCGGACTGATGCAGCGCCACCCGCTGATCTTCTTCCACCTGGTGACAGCCGTGGCCGCGCTGCTGCTCGGCATCGTCATGCTCAGCCGGCGCAAGGGCACCACCAGCCACCGCACGCTGGGCTGGATCTGGGTCACGCTGATGGGCAGCACCGCGCTGGCCAGCGTGTTCATCCGCGACTACCGGCTGCCCAACCTGTACGGCTATACGCCAATCCACAGCTTCACGCTGTTGGTGGCGGTGCTGTTGCCGTTGGCCATCTGGTACATCCGCCGCGGCAATGTCAGGGGCCATCGCAAGACCATGACCGGCCTGTACATCGGCGCCTGCATCGTGGCCGGTCTGTTCACGTTGCTGCCGGGGCGTTTTCTCGGCAGCCTGCTGTGGGGCACGCCGATGAACGGCATCGCCTCCTGACCCTTTCCTTCGCAACCGGAGATCGCAACATGAACGCCGCCACCGAACAGGACCTGCAACGCCTCGCGCGCCGCCGCGTGAAGCAGAAGATGGGCTTCTACATCCATGCCACCGTGTACCTGCTGGTCAATCTGGGCCTGGCGGCGATCAACTTCGCCAGCGGCGGCAAGGCCTGGTCGCTGTGGCCACTGGCCGGCTGGGGCCTGGGTTTGGCGATCCACGGCTTCGTGACCTTCGCCAGCCTGAACGGCGATGGCCTGCGCGAACGCATGCTGAACGACGAGGTGGAACGCCTGCGTCGCAAGCAGGGCCGGTGAAAGGGAGCACGTCGATAGAATCGACGCATGTCCTCCGCCCCCAAAGAAGAAGCCGCCAAGCCCGGCAATTTCCTGCGCGCCGTGATCGAGCGCGACCTCGAAGCCGGCAGCTATGCCGCACGGCGCTTCGCCGGCAGCCCCGGCGATGCCGCGCACCATGCCGCGGGGCCGGCTGACCCGGCGCGCATCCGCACCCGCTTCCCGCCCGAGCCCAACGGCTACCTTCATGTCGGCCATGCGAAGAGCATCTGGCTGAACTTCAGCCTGGCGCAGCAGTACGGCGGCGTGTGCCACCTGCGCTTCGACGACACCAACCCCGAGAAGGAGGAGCAGGAGTACGTCGATGCCATCGTCGAGATGGTGCACTGGCTGGGCTACGACTGGCGTGCGTCCTACGACGGTGCGACCGTCGAGCACCTGTACTACGCCAGCGACTATTTCGACTTCATGTACCGCGCCGCCGAGGCGCTGATCGAAGCCGGTCATGCCTACGTCGACGAACAGAGCGCCGACGAGATGCGCGTCAACCGCGGCGACTTCGCCACGCCGGGCACCGAAAGTCCGTTCCGCGGGCGCAGCCCGGCCGAGAACCTGGCGCGCTTGCGCGAGATGCGCGATGGCCACCACGCCGACGGCGCGATGGTGCTGCGCGCGAAGATCGACATGGCCAGCCCGAACATCAACCTGCGCGACCCGACGCTGTACCGCATCAAGCGCGCCACGCACCACAACACTGGCGACCGCTGGTGCATCTACCCGATGTACACCTACGCGCACCCGCTGGAAGACGCGCTGGAGAACATCACCCACAGCATCTGCACGCTGGAGTTCGAGGACCAGCGCCCGTTCTACGACTGGGTGCTGGAGCGGCTGGCCGAATGCGGGTTGCTCGCGCAGCCGCTGCCGAAGCAGTACGAATTCGCGCGCCTGAATCTGACCTACATCGTCACCAGCAAGCGCAAGTTGCGGCAGATGGTCGAAGAAGGCATCGTCGACGGCTGGGACGACCCACGATTGCCCACGCTGGTCGGCATGCGCCGGCGCGGCTACACGCCGGAAAGCCTGCGAGCGCTGGCCGAGCGCAGTGGCGTCAGCAAAGCCGGCGGTTGGATCGACTACGCTTCACTGGACATCGCGCTGCGCGAGGACCTGGACACCAAGGCACCGCGCGCGATGGCCGTGCTCGACCCGCTGAAACTGGTGCTGAGCAACTGGGACCAAGTCATCGGCAAAGGCCAGACGCTGCCCTGCAGCGCGCCGCTGCACCCCGGCCAGCCGGAGCGCGGCCTGCGCCACTTCACACTCGGCCCCGAAGTCTGGATCGAGCGCGAGGACTTCATGGAAGAGCCGCTGAAGGGCTACCACCGGCTGAGCCCGCCGCGCTTCGACGGCAAGGGCGCACAGATCGCCGGCAGCGTGGTGCGGCTGAAGTACGGCTACATCATCCAGTGCACCGGGTTGAAGAAGAACTTCGACGGTACGGTGGCGGAAGTGCAGGCCACGCTGGTACCCGACACGCGCAGCGGCACGCCCGGCGCCGACGCCGTCAAGACCAAGGGCGTGCTCACCTGGGTGGCGGCGCACGACGCGCTGCCGGCCGAAGTGCGGCTGTACGACCGGCTGTTCACCGAAGCCCAGCCCGACGCCGCCGGGCGCGACTTCAAGAGCTGCCTGAACCCCGACAGCAAGAAGGTGGTGCGCGGCTGGCTCGAACCTTCACTGGCCGCGGCGAATGCCGACGACAAGTTCCAGTTCGAGCGCCACGGCTACTTCGTCGCCGACCGCAAGGACCATGCGGCTTCGGCGCCGGTGTTCAACCGCATCACCGCGCTGAAGGACGGCTGGTCGAAGTAGCTGCCCCGGCCCGCCAGCGTCAGCCCAGCCCGGCAACCGCCTTCTTCATCTCCGTGAGGCTGAAACCGCGCAGTGTCTGCGTGCGGATGTTGCCGAGCATCGCCGTCTTCAGCGTCACCGCCATCATCGCCTCTTCGGAGCCTTCGGATACGAGCACGATGTCGAAGGCGCCGGTGGTCCAGTGCACGCTCTTGATGCTGATGCCCGCAGCCTCGGCCGCCGCCTTGAAGGCTTCGAAGCGCGCCGGCGAGTCCTTGATGCTGCGCGCGCCCTGGTCGGTGAAGTTCGCCAAAGTGATGTAGGCAGGCATGAGTCGTCTCCTCGTTGCCACGCAGTGCGTGGCTGCATCGACGACCATTGCGCTTGAAGGGGCCGAGCCAGGCCGCCATGGTCCGGACCGCGAACTTGCAGGCTGTTTGTCTGCGCGAATCTACACCTGGGCCTGCGGATTGCAAGGTATATGCAGGCGATTGCGCGGCGGGCACAGGCTCGGACGAATTGACTCAGTCGGCAGCGAAACAATAGAAGAACCCAGCGCCGCCGGACTTCGGCAGGTCTTCCTTGCTGCAGCTCACGGTCAGGTGCGAGGAGTTCCACGAATCCGCCCAGGGGTCGGTGACCGGCGTGCCCTGGAGCCGGTCGTGGTGTCCGACCATGGCAAATGCGTTGGCCTCGCGCGTCCACTCGCCGCAGGTCATATTGGGCTGGTTCGGGAATCCCGGGTAGGCCGTGCCATCGGGCCGCGACCCGGTGAGGATGTCGTGCTGGTTCGGCGTGTCGCCGCGACCGTTGACCACGGTGCCCTTCTCGGTCAGCGCCGTCTGTTTGTTCAGGTTGTTGCTGGCGCTGTGCAGCTGGGCCACGTCGCTGGCGATCAGCACGCCCTTGGCGTTGTACCAGGGCCCCTTGCCGATGCGATCGCGGGCATGGACGGCGGACGTGGCGTTGGGCGGTATGTAGCTGGTGCTGAGATAGGCGCGCCAGGTGCGGTTGCCCGCGCCTGCCGCCGCCGCCAGCTTCTGGCAATGCGCGTCGGCCCCCGCCAAGCCGCCGAGGTTGCCGCCATTGCCCGGACTGGTGCTGGTGATGAAGAAGCCCATCGGGCCGGTACTCGGCTGCGTCGCGCAGGCGGCAATCAACAGGGTCGCGCGGTCGCGGCCAAGGTCAGGGCTCGGGCATTGCGCATCGGGGTCTCTCCTTGAGTGGTTGGGTGAACAGGTATTACGTACGAAGGCCCTGTTTCATGCCTCGGGGTTTTCCGGGGGGTGGCGTCAACCCGTCGCATGGCGCTGCAGCGCCGCGATGCGCTCCAGCAGCATCTCGTTGGAGCCGTCGACGAAGGAAGCCACTCGCGCACCGGCCAGGTGCCGGCCGAAGCAGTGTTCGCGGCGCAAGCCTTCGGCACCCATGGCCTGAGCCAGCACCGGCAGCTGGCGTTCGGCCAGCCGGGTGCTCACCAGCTTGGCCTGCGCCGACAGCAGCTGCGCGTCGGCGCCGGACTCCACCTGCGCCGCAGCCTGGGCCACCAGCAGCCGCGCGGCGGCCAGCTCGGCGCCGGCCTCGGCCAGACGCCAGCGCCAGCCCTGGTGCTCGGCCAGCGGCTCGGCCGAAGCTGTGGCGCTCGCGACCATAGGCCAACGCCGTGCGCAGCGCCTCGCCGACCATGCCGTTGCACATGGCGGCGATGTAGCAGCGCGCGCCGTTGATCGAGCCCAGCGCCGACTTGAAGGCCCGGCCGGGCGGCTGCAGCATCTCGTCGTCGTGGGCGATGTAGCCGTCGAGGCGGAATCCGCCGGTGCCGATCGCATGCTGGCCGGTCAGCGCGAAGGCCGGCTGTCGGCTGAAGCCCTCGCGCCGGCCGTCGACGATGAAGCAGGCAATGCCGCGGCCGCCGCTGCCGGCTTCGGTCTGCGCATAGAGCACGATCACGTCGGCCTCGGCGGCATTGGTGATCCAGGACTTCTCGCCGTCGATGCGCCAGCCCTGCGGCGTGCGCGTGGCGAGCGTGCGGATGGCACCGAAGTCCGAGCCGGCCGAGGGTTCGGTCAGGGCGGTGCAGCCCAGGCGGCGGCCGGCCAGCAACTCCGGCACGTAGCGCCGCGCGACCTCGGGTGGCGCCTCGCGCGCCAGCTTGGCCGCCACGTTGTGGGTGTTGATCAGTGACATGGTGAAGCCGAAGTCGGCCGCGCCCAACAGCTCGGCCACCTGCGCCTTGACGCCAAAGCCCAGCCCCTGGCCGCCCCATGCGGTGGGCACCTCCAGCCCGGTCAGGCCGATCGCGGCCGCGGCCTCGACGGCCTCGCGGCCGATGCGCATCTCGGCCTCCCAGCGCGGCGCACCAGGCATGACCACGTCACGCGCAAAGGCCGCCGTGCGCTTCAGAAGCTCGTCCGGCTCGTTCATCGCTGGCTGCGCGCCTTGCGGCCGTCGATCTGCGCGAACTGCGCCTTCAGCAGCAGCTGCAGCGTGCGCGCCGACTCCTCGCTCAGGCTCAGCCAGCTGGTCGGCGCGCTGTCCTCCTTGGTCGCGGCCGGCAGAACAGCCGCGTCGATCTGGGCATGCAGCATGCCATTGGCGTTGGACATGCCCTTGATGCGCTGCACTTCGATGCGATAGGTCTTCATCTTGCTCGCCGGCTTCGTGATCGATATCGCCAGACTACCGCAGAAGACCTGCAGCACGCGCTTAGCATCGGCGCATGCGAAGCACCCACCTTGCCTGCGCCGTCCTGGCCTTTCTGGCACTGCCCTGCGCCGCCCAGAATGCACTGACCCTGTACGGCGGCTACCGCGGCGGCGGCAGCTTCCAGCAGAGCACCAGCCCCTTCGACTCGATCAGCCTGCAAAGCAGCGTCTCCGGTGCGATCAGCCTGGACTTCGGCCTCGATGCGATGCGCCAGGTGCAGGTCTTCGCGTCCTACCAGTCCACCGAGCTGGAGGCCACCGCCACCACGCCGGTGGTGCCGATGACCGTGAGCTACCTGCACCTGGGCGGCACCAACTACTTCGAAGGCGCGGTCGGCCGCGGCGCCTATGTGGTCGGCGGTCTGGGTGTGACGCGGCTGGCACCGGGCCTGTCGGGCCTGTCGGCCGAGTTCCGCCCGTCGCTGAACCTGGGCCTGGGCTACCAATGGCCGATCAGCGGCGCGCTGTCGTTTCGCGCCGAGCTGCGCGGTTATTTCACGCTGATCAACAGCAGCAGCAGCCTGTTCTGCTCGGGCGGTTGCGTGGTGTCCATCAAGGGCGACGGGCTGACCCAGGTTGAAGCACTGGTCGGGCTGTCCTACGGTTTTTGAAGGGGCTGGTGCAGTGCGACAAGGCGCCTATCATCACCGTCCCCGAGGCATGGGGCGGGTCCCGAGCCTCTTAACCGGCAGGAGCAAGACACATGGCCAAGAAGTCCACCGATTCCGGCGTCTACCGCGTCACGGAGATCATCGGTACAAGCCCGACGTCCTGGGAAGCCGCGGCGAAAAACGCCGTCGAGACCGCAGCCCAGTCGCTGCGCGATCTTCGTGTTGCCGAAATCACCAAGCTCGACATGAAGATCGAGGACGGCAAGGTCATCGCCTACCGCGCGCGGGTTTCGCTGTCGTTCAAGTACGACGCCTGAGCGTCGGCCGCTCGAGATGCGATGGGGGACGCCGGGCCGCGGCGACCGTGCCCAGCTTCGTCCCGGCCAGCATGGGACCCACGCCTGGGTGAAAATCGCCACTCACCCACAGCTTCGGGACCTTCCCTCATGAGACTTGCCCAGACCCTTGGCAGCGCCTTCATCGTGCTCGGTGCGGCAAACACCCTGGCGCAATCGACCGTCGCGGCCGCGGCGGCCAAGGAGCCGGGCGCGGTGGTCACCGCCAGCGGCCTGGTGTACCGCTCGTTGACCGAGGGCGCGGGCGCCAAGCCCGGCCCGACCGACACGGTCAAGGTGCACTACCGCGGCACCTTCCCCGACGGCAAGGAGTTCGACAGTTCGTACAAGCGCGGCGAGCCGATCGAGTTCCCGCTGGATCGCGTCATCAAATGCTGGACCGAAGGCGTGCAGCGCATGCAGGTCGGCGGCAAGGCCAAGCTGACCTGCCCGAGCGCCATCGCCTACGGCGAGCGCGGCGCCGGCGGCGTGATCCCGCCGAACGCGACGCTGCTGTTCGAGGTGGAGCTGCTGGGCATCAACGGCAAGTAGGCCGCGCTGGCGCACCGGCCCGGGGGTGTCGCCTACCCCCACCTCGTGCCGCTGTCGACATGCAAGCGCGTGCCGGGCGGAGGCGCTTCTTCCGCCTCGGCAGCCGGCTGCGCTGCCGCCAGCTTGCGCGCGGCGATCGGGCGCGTCAGCGCGCTTTCCATCATCTGACCCCAATCGCCTTCGGCGGCATTGGAGGCGAGCTCCCGTTCACGCAGCGCGACGCGCCGCTCGAAGGCATCGGGCGAACGATCGGGCAGGCGGTCGAGCGCGCGCTTCGAGTCCTGGCCGAAATGCACCGCGATGCGCTGCACCAGCGCCTTGAACATCTGCGACACACGCGAGGGCGTGACTTTCAGCTCCGCCGCCAGTTGCGTCGGCGTCAGTCCGATGCCCAGATAGGCATCGATGACCTGGCGTTCGCGCTCGGGCAGCGCCGCGAAATAGCGCTCCAGTCGGCGCATGACGATGCCGGTGTCGACGCGCGCTTCGACCTCGTCGCGCGGCGTGGCGGCACGATGATCGTCCGGCTCGTCCTCGTCGGTCCCGCCGCTGCTGCTCTTCAGCCGTCCTTCCAGGTCGGCCTGCTCCAGCCGCGACATCTCGTCGATGCTCATGCCGCACAGCTCGCTCAACTGCGCCATGCCGGGTTCGGTGCCGTGTGTGCCGCGCCAGCGCTCGCGCGCGACCTGCAGCACCTTGATCTTGCGCCGCTGGCCGCGGCCCAGGTGATCCATCTGGCGCAGCTCGTCGAGCATCGCGCCCTTGACGCGGGCTCGCGCATAGCGCAGGAAGGCTTCGGTGGCCTCGGGCGAGTCGCGGTCGCCGCCCCACTCGAAGCCCAGCGAGGCCTGCGCGACGGCGATGAGCCCGACCTGGATCAGGTCGGCCTTCTCCACGTTCGACGGCAGGTGGCGCGCCAGTGCCTGGGCCTGCTTGCGCACCCAGGACTCGTTCTTCGCGATCAGCGAAGAAGGCACCCCTTGCATGGAGATCATGCGCCGATGCTATGCGCCGGGCCGGCGCCGCGGAGCACGAAAACTACCGCTATCGCGCGCCGGCTTCGGTATTCGCAGCTGCGCGGCCGCGCAGCTTGCTTACCGCCGTTACCAGCAGCAACACCAGCGCGCCGGCCACGATGCCCACCACGGCGTCCAGCAGGCTCGGTGTCAATGCCGCCAGCAGCGCACCCGCGCCGGGCATCTGGCCGGCACGGTGCGCCAGCGCCTCGATGGCATGGTGCAACGGGGCGAAGCCGTGCGTGAGGATGCCACCACCGACCAGGAACATGGCTGCCGTGCCGGCCACCGACAGCGCCTTCATCAACCAAGGTGCGGCACGCAGGATGGCGGCGCCCAGTGCCCGCTTCACCCCGCTCCAGCCACCCGCGCCCAGCGCGCGCGACAGGTGCAGCCCCGCATCGTCGAGCTTGACGATGCCGGCAACGAAGCCGTACACGCCCACGGTCATCAGCAGCGCGATGCCGACCAGCACCGTCAGCTGCGTCGTGAACGGCGCCGCCGCCACCGTGCCCAGCGTGATGGCGATGATCTCGGCCGACAGCACGAAGTCCGTGCGCACCGCGCCCTTGATCTTGGCCTTCTCGAATGCCACCATGTCGCGCGCCGGCTCGGCCAGCGCGCGCAGGTGTTCAGCATGTCGTGACTGATCTTCGTCGCGCTGGTGCAGGAAGCGGTGCGCCAGCTTCTCGAAGCCTTCGTAGCACAGGAAGGCACCGCCCACCATCAGCAGCGGAGTCACCGCCCAGGGCGCAAAGGCGCTGATGGCCAGCGCCAGCGGCACCAGGATGGCCTTGTTCAGCAGCGAACCCTTGGCCACGGCCCAGACCACAGGCAGCTCGCGGTCGGCGGCGACGCCGGTGACCTGCTGCGCGTTCAACGCCAGGTCGTCGCCCAGCACGCCGGCGGTCTTCTTCGTCGCCGCCTTGGTGAGCACGGCCACGTCGTCCAGCACGCTGGCAATGTCGTCGATCAGGGCAAGCAGGTTGGCGGCGGCCATCGGTGCTCGGGTCGGTCTTCGCTGAGGCGTCGGGCGATGCCGGCTTCAGGCTTTGCGCCCGGCCATGTAACGTTGCAACGCATCCAGGGTTTCCGGGTCGCGATAGGCCGCCAACAACGCATCGGCATCGGCTTCGCTGCCGGCACTGGTGCACAGCGCCTCGTTCGCCTCCCTGAATCGCTGCTTGGTGGTGCGCAAGGCGTTCAGCGGCCGTTGCGCCAAGCGTCGTGCCCAGGCCCGCCCAGACGAGCGCAACTCGGCCGCCGGCACGACGCGGTTCACCAAGCGCCAGGCCAGCGCCTGCGCTGCATCGATGGGCTGGCAATCGAGCACCAGTTCCATCGCCGCAGTGGGCCCGACCTGGCGGATCAGCCGCGGCACGCCGCCCCAGCCCAACGGAATGCCGATCTCCATCTCGGGAATGGAAAAGCGCGCATCGTCGGCGGCGATGCGCAGGTCGCAGGCGGCCGCCAGCAAGAAGCCGCCGCCGACACAATGCCCCTGCACCTCGCCCAGCGTGATCGCCGGAATGGCCTCGAAGGCCTCGATCATCTGCCGGCCCAGGTCGGTGGCCTGGCGGTCCATGCTGCCGCGCGATTCGCGCATCGCGTTCAGGTCGAAACCGGCGCAGAAAGCGCGGCCTTCGCCGCCGAACAGCAGCACACGCAACTCGGGCAAGCCGGCCAGCCACCGGCTGGCGGCGATGATCTCGCGCATCAGCGCCGGCGACAGTGCATTCAGCTTCTCCGGCCGGTTCAGCGCCAGGCGGGCAATGACCCCATCGACCTGCAGCAACAGCGAATCGAAGCGGGGCGGCGTGGCGTCTGCGATCATGCCGGCATGATATTCGGCCCTGCCGCCCGCTCCCGATGAAGCGCTACGACGTGGTCATCGTCGGCGGCGCGGCGGTGGGCAGCGCGGCGGCGTACTTCCTGGCGGCCGAGCCGCGCTTCGACGGCACGCTGCTCGTGCTGGAGCAGGACTTAGGCTACCAGCGCTGTGCCACCACGCTGTCGGTGGCGTCGATCCGGCACCAGTTCTCCACGCCGGAGAACATCCGCATGTCGATGTTCGGCACGGCCTTCGTGCGCGATATCGCGGCACGGCTGGCCGTGGACGACGCGCTGCCCGACGTGGGCTTTCACGAAGGCGGCTACCTGTTCCTGGCCAGCCCGGGCGGGCTGGACACGCTGCGCGCCAACCATCGCATCCAGCGTGAGCTGGGCGCCGACGTGGGCCTGTACGACCGCGCCGCGCTGCAACTGCGTTATCCCTGGCTGCACACCGGCGATCTGGCCGGCGGCGCACTCGGCCATTCGGGCGAGGGTTGGCTCGACGCCTACAGCCTGATGATGGCGCTGCGGCGCAAGGCCGTCTCGCTCGGCGCGGTGTATCGGCAGGCGCAGGTGGTGCGCGTACTGTGCCAAGGCGGGCACGTGCAGGCGGTGGCGCTGGCCGATGGCAGCCAGGTCGCCTGCGGCACACTCATCAACGCTGCCGGCACCGGCGCCGCGGCCCTGGCACGCAGCGCCGGCATCGAGCTGCCGGTGCAGCCGCGCAAGCGCTGCGTGTTCCAGGTGGACAGCCCGGCGCGCACGCCCGACTGCCCGCTGGTCATCGACCCGAGCGGCGTGTACTTCCGGCCCGAAGGCACGGGCTGGCTCTGCGGCGTGGCACCGCCTGAAGACGCGGACCCGCCCTGCGAGGACTTCGAGGTAGAGCACGCGCTGTTCGACGACATCATCTGGCCGGCGCTGGCGGCGCGAGTCGAGGGCTTCGATGCGCTGCGCGTGGCCCGCGCCTGGGCCGGCCACTACGACGTGAACGTGCTCGACCACAACATGATCCTCGGCGCGCATCCGGACATTCACAACCTGCTGTTCGCCAACGGCTTCAGCGGCCACGGCCTGCAGCATGCGCCGGCGGTCGGCCGAGCGTTGAGCGAGTTGGTGGTGCATGGCGGCTACCGCAGCCTGGACCTGTCGCGGCTGGGCTGGGCGCGCGTGCTGCGGCAGCAACCGCTGCGCGAAATCAACGTGGTGTAGACCCCCGAGGAGAAAACCGATGCTTCAGGGCACCGTCGACTGGCCCGCCGAGACCGCAGCACGCTACCGTGCCGCCGGGCTGTGGGATGGCAGCACGCTGTTCGGCCTGCTGCAACGCTCGGCGGCGCGCTGGCCCGACAAGGCCGCGCTGGTGGCGGCCGAACAGCGCCTGAGCTACGCCGAGCTGCAGCAGCAGGCGACGCGGCTGGCGGCGCGGCTGCTGGCCCTGGGCCTGGCGCCGCGAGACCGGGTGGTGATGCAGCTACCCAACGTCGTCGAGTTCGCCATCGTCTACTTTGCGCTGGCGCGCATCGGCGCGATTCCGGTGATGGCGTTGCGCGCGCACCGCCATGCGGAGGTACGGCATTTCCTCAACGCCTCTGGCGCCAAGGCCTACGTCATTGCCGAGCGCATCGGCGACTTCGACTATCGCGACATGGCCGAGCAGTTGCGCACCGAGGCCCCGGCGCTGCGCCACGTGATCGTGGTTGGCGAGGCACGGCCAAGCCAGCTGGCCTACGCCGAATTGAGTCGGGACGGCCCTTTCGATCCGCCGGACGTGCCGGTCGATCCGGCCGAGGTGGGCACGATGCTGCTGTCCGGAGGCACCACCTCGATGTCCAAGCTGATCCCACGGACGCACCAGGACTACGTGCTGAATGCGCGGCTGTGCGGGCGCGCGGCAGGCTTCGGCGAAGGCACGGTGTTCATGGCCATCCTGCCGCTGGGTCACAACTACAACCTGGCCTCGCCCGGTCTGCTGGCCGCGCTGCACTACGGTGGCACGGTGGTGCTGGCGCCGTCCACGCAGACCGACGACATCTTCGCCGCCGTGCAGCGCGAGCGTGTGACGCACATCGCCGCGGTGGTGCCGCTGATCGCCACCTGGCTGGCCAGCGACGTGCAGACGCGCTACGACCTGTCGTCGCTGCAGGTGGTGCAGAACGGCGGTGCGCGCCTGGCGCCGGAGCTGCGAGCGCGGCTGCGAGAGCGCTTCGGCTGCACGCCGCAGGAGATCTACGGCACGGCCGAGGGCCTGATCAACATGACGCGGCTGGACGATGCCGACGAGCAGCTGCTGCACAGCTCGGGTGCGCCGGTGTGCGAAGACGACGAGATCCGCGTGCTCGACGATCAGGACCGCGAGGTGCCCGACGGCGAGAGCGGAGAGCTGGTGACGCGCGGGCCCTACACGATCCGCGGCTACTACAACGCCGCCGACAAGAATGCCGAGGCCTTCACCGCCGACGGCTTCTACCGCATGGGCGACATCGTGCGCAAGCGCGGCCGCCATGTCTATGCGGAAGGTCGGCGCAAGGACTTCATCAACCGCGGCGGCGAGAAGATCAGCTGCGAGGAGGTCGAGAACCTGCTGTTCGCGCACCCCAAGGTGAAGGCGGCCACGCTGGTGGCCATGCCCGATCCAGTGTTCGGCGAGAAGGCCTGTGCCTTTGTCGTGCCGCACCCGGGCGAGTCCTTGAGCTTCGACGAGCTGAGCGCCTTCCTGCGTGCCCAGCAGATCGCCAGCTTCAAGTTGCCCGAGCGGCTGGAGATCGTCAGCGAGCTGCCGGTCAGCCCGGTGGGCAAGATTCTCAAGCGCCAGCTGCGCGAGGCCATCGCGCTGAAGCTGCAACAGGAGCAACGCACTTGAACATCCTGATCGTCGGTGCCGGCCCGGCCGGCCTGTACCTGGCCTACCTGCTGAAGCGCCAGGATGCGCGCCACCACATTCGCATCGTCGAGCAGAACCCGCCGGATTCGACCTTCGGCTTCGGCGTCGTCTTCTCCGACCGGGCGCTGGATTTCCTGCGCGACGACGACGAGGAGACCCATGCGCTGATCGTTCCGGCGATGCGGCGCTGGACCGACCTGAGCCTGGTGCACCGCGGCCAGCGCATCACCATCGACGGCGTCGGCTTCGCCGCCATCGGCCGGCTGCAGTTGCTGCAGTTGCTGCAGCAGCGGCTGCGCTCGGTGGGTGTCGAGCCTGAATACCGCCATGTGCTGGCCGATGAAGCAGAGCTTTCAGGCTACGACCTGGTGGTGGCCGCCGATGGCGCCAATTCCTTCGTGCGGCGTGCGCACGAGGCCGCCTTCGGCACGCAGATCGAGCCTCTGGCCAACCGCTTCGTCTGGTACGGCACGACGCAGCATTTCGACACGCTGACGCAGACCTTCGTCCGCAACGAACACGGCTGCATGAACGCGCACCACTATCCGTATGCGCCCGGAATGAGCACCTTCATCATCGAGTGCGACCCGGCCACCTGGCAGCGCGCCGGCTTCGAGCGCATGGACGAGGATCCGACGCGCGCGCTGCTGCAACGGGCCTTTGCCGAGACGCTGGGCGGCCGGCCGCTGATCGCCAACAAGTCGATCTGGCGCCAGTTCCCGAAGATCCGCAATGCGCACTGGAGCGCGGGCCACCATGTGCTGGTGGGCGACGCGCTGCGCACGGCGCACTTTTCCATCGGCTCGGGCACGCGACTGGCCTTCGAGGACGTGATCGCGCTGGCCCGCGCGCTGCGCGAACACGGCGCCGACGTGACGGCCGCACTGCAGGCCTACGAGGCTGCGCGCCGGCCGGTGGTTGACAAGCTGGTGGACGCGGCCAACCGCAGCGCCGACTGGTACGAGACACTTTGTCGAGCACATGCAGCTCGAACCCTGGGCCATGGCCTGGAGCTACATCCAGCGCAGCGGCCGAGTGGACATCGACAAGCTGCGCCAGGTGTCGCCGCGCTTCGTGGCCGGCTACGAGGCCTGGGCCGCGGATAATCGGGGATGAACCCAGCCCGTGATTCGAACTCCTTCGGCAGCCTGCCGCTGCCGCCGGCTACGTTGCACAACCTGCAGCGCCTGGGCTACGACACGATGACGCCGATCCAGGCCGCCAGCCTGCCGCTGGCGCTGGCCGGACACGACCTGATCGCCCAGGCCAAGACCGGCAGCGGCAAGACAGCTGCCTTCGGCCTGGCGCTGCTGGCCAACCTCAATCCGCGCCGCTTCGCCGTGCAAGCGCTGGTGCTGTGCCCGACACGCGAACTGGCCGAACAGGTGACGCAGGAGCTGCGCCGCCTGGCCCGGGCCGAAGACCATGTGAAGATCCTCACGCTGTGCGGCGGCGCGACGATGCGCCCACAGCTGGCCAGCCTGGAGCATGGCGCGCACATCGTCGTCGGCACGCCGGGGCGCATCCTGGACCACCTGGAACGCGGCAGCCTGGACCTGCAGGCCTTGAACACGCTGGTGCTGGACGAAGCCGACCGCATGCTCGACATGGGCTTCCACGACGACATCGCAGTGGTGGCCAAACAATGCCCGGCGCAGCGCCAGACGCTGCTGTTCTCGGCCACCTATCCCGAGGGCATCGCCAAGCTCAGTGCCGCCTTGATGCGCCAGCCGAAGGAGGTGAAGCTGCTGCAGGCGCACGCCGCCGCCAAGATCCGCCAGCGCTTCTATGAAGTGCGCGAAGACCAGCGACTGCACGCGGTGTCGCTGCTGCTCAACCACTATCGGCCAGTCAGCACCCTGGCCTTCTGCAACACCAAGCAGCGCTGCCGCGAACTGGTGGAGTTGCTGCGCGCGCAGGGCTTCGCCGCACTCGAGCTGCATGGCGACCTGGAGCAGCGCGACCGCGACCAGGTGATGGTGCAGTTCGCGGGCCAAAGCATCAGCGTGCTGGTGGCCACCGACATCGCCGCGCGCGGGCTGGACATCACTGGACTGGAGGCGGTGATCAACGTCGACATCACGCCCGATGCCGACACACACACGCACCGCATCGGCCGCACCGCGCGCGCCGATGCCTCGGGCTGGGCCTTCAGCCTGGCGAGCCTGGACGAGATGGGCCGCGTCGGCCAGATCGAGCAGGCCCTGGGCTTCAGCAGCGAATGGCATGCGCTGGACGAACTGACCGACAGCGGCAACGAACCGCTGCGTCCGCCGATGCGCACGTTGCAGATCCTGGGCGGGCGCAAGGAGAAGATCCGCCCTGGCGACGTGCTGGGCGCACTGACCAAGGACCTGGGTTACGCCGGCGCACAGATCGGCAAGATCAACGTCAACGAGTTTTCCACCTACGTGGCGGTGCAGCGCGACATCGCCGCCGAGGTGCTGCAGCGCCTGTCGGCCGCCAAGGTCAAGGGGCGCAGCGTCAAGCTGCGGCTGCTGCCGGGCTGAGCTTCAGGTGCCGCCGTAGTCGTCGCGCGGCGGAAAGTCCGGTTCCACCGCCGGCCAGCTCACGCGCGTGCGGCGCACACGCTGTGGCGGCGCCGGTAGGATGTTGCTGTCCTGCGGCAGGAGGTCGAAGCTGCCGCCCTGCAGCTTCCATTGCGCGTCGAAGCCCAGTTCGAGAAGGCCCTGCGTGCCCACGCCCGCCACCGCCAGGGCGACGGGGACGTCCACGGTGTCGTCGGAGCTGCGCAGCAAGGCCCCATTGATGTCGAACTGCTCCACCAGCTTGCGCTGCTGGTGCACGCCGCCGCCCTGGACGCTCAGGCTCAACGGCGACAGGCGCCGGTTGTCCCAGCCGAGGGCGCCGCCCAGGGCGACAAGGACAGCACCAATGGCATTGCCGATGCCACCGCCTCCGCTCCAGTAGATCGTGGTTCGGGTGCGGGTCGACGCGTCGTACTGGCTGATCTGGCCGCTGGCGCTGTAGTCGGCGCGGCTGAGCACCGAGCTCTCCACGCCGGTCTGCGGGGCACCGTTGCGCGGCTGGGCTTCGGGCTCCAGCCGCCAGCCATGCACGTCGAGGCGCACGTGGATGGTGATGGTGATCGTGAGTATCAACTCGTCGATGGTCGTCACCGCCTGGAACGGAATCTGCCAGTGGGTGATGGGCACCACGTTGCTGCAGCGCCCGCCGTTGAACACCTGCACGTAGCCGCCGCGCGCGAGCTGATCCTCGTCGAGCACGGTCTGCAGCAGGTCGCCCTTCCACAGCGGGTCGCGCAGCGCATCGATGCCCTGCAGCGGCGAGTCAGCGGCACGGGACAGCAAGCGCTCGGCAAAGTGGGGGCCCTCGCTGAGTGCCGTCGCGATGCGCGCGGTCACGCCCTGAGTGTCGGCACGCCTGCCGAACTGACCGACCAGCTCGAACTCCAGGAGGCCTTCGCGGATCAGCGCGTAGTCGATCGTCGGCAGCAGCGTGTTGACATACAGCGCCGCCGTCCGCTCCTGAAGGTAGAAGGCTGCGTTACCGCCACCCGGGCCGGCGCTCAGGCCACGATTGATCAAGTGGCCCAGGGTCTCGCCCATGCCGTAGGCGCGCAGGCGCGGCTCGGCCTTCTGCGTCAGCAGACGGCCGTCGAGGTTGTTGGTGGCCATGTTCAACTGGATCAGGTCGTCGGCAAAGGCCAGCAGACGCTGCCACGACACCGCCTGCTCCCAGCCCAGGATGTGGCGCAGGCCGGCGCGGTTGAGCACCGGGATCCAGTCCGACAGACTGCCGCCGCCCGTCAGGTTGAAGATGCCGATGCTTTCGCTCGGGAAGCTCCAGTTCAGCGACGCGAACTCCGACCCGATCGCCAGGCAGCTGACCGGCTCCCAGGCGCCATGGGTTCCACGCATCGCCACCGCGTAGGTCAGCAGCCCGGAGTCCAGGTCGGTTTCGTGGCGTGCCAGGTTGGCCTCGGTGGCGAGCGTGCCGGTGCAGATCACCGTGCGCGGGCTGTCGTCGCTTCCGGACTGCGCGGCGCAGGCGGTGATGAAGAAGACGCCGTCGCCGCTCAAGCCCGACAGGCCGGTCACGCCGTTGTCGAGGCCCACATCCGGCGCATCGTTGGTCTGGATGGCGGGCAAGGTGAACCCGCGGCCGACCGCCATCTTGCGCAGGTTGGGCAGGGTCTCGGCGCTGACGACATCCAGGCACAGATGGGCGGCATCGGGCGAGGAACCCACCGGCACCTGGCCGAGCATGTCGAGCTGGCGGTACTGCTGCGCCACCAGCAGTGAAGGCAGGTCGTCGCCCGCCTCCAGCGCGCGCCTGCGCTGTGACTGCGCGGCGGTGGGCGCGGCGATGGCTGCCGCCGGCTCGAGGTTGTTGGGTACGACCAGCATGCGCCCGTCGGTGAAACGTGCCCAGACGTTGCCCATGCGGCTGGACGCGCCCACGCGCTCCAGCCCCGGCAGCGCTTGCATCGCAGTGACCAGCGCGGCGCTGTCGAAGCTGGCGCCACCCGCGGCCAGGCTAGCGACACTGCCACGCACCGTCTCCAGAGTGGCCGCGCGCAGTTCCGGGCTGACCGCCGCGCCGGGGCTGCCGCTGCCGGGGGTGCCGTCGCTGCTGCCGCCGGCGCCGCCGTCATCGTCGCTGCCGCAGGCCACCAGGCCGCCAGCGGACAGAAGCACCATGCCTTGCCCGGCCCAGGCCAGGAAACTCCGCCGCGGTTGCCGAAAACCACTCATCACGCACCTCCTTGTTCGCAGGCGCGTGCGGCTGCGTCGTTCCGACCCGGGGTCTGCGCAGGGGTTATAGCATCGGCCCCCGAAGCGATGCGCGGCGCGTCGCCTTTCCACCAGCCGGTCTCGGCCCGAGGCCCTGGCCTCGTAGAGTGCGTGGTCGGCGCGGGCCAGCGCGTCGCGCAGCGCCTGGCCGCCAAGGTCAAGGGCCGCAGCGTCAAGCTGCGGCTGCTGCCAAGCTGAGACACCGCGTGTCGAAGCTGGCCGTGTCGAGTCGCATCCTGGCTGCAACACCGCTGTGTAGGATAGTGGCTGCGGCTTGGACACGCCGCACCACGATGGAAGGAACAGAACGATGACCAGCCTCAAGCAGATGCTCGACGCGGCCCATGCCGCGGTACCTCGGATATCGCCGGCGCAGGCGCAGGAGATGATTGCGTCGGGCAGCGCGATGATCGTCGACGTGCGCGACGCACCCGAGGTGGAAAAGAGCGGGAAGGCGGCAGGCGCCGTGCATGTCTCGCGCGGCATGCTCGAGTTCCGCGCCGACCCCGACTCGCCCTACCACGACAAGCACTTCCGAAGAGACCACCCTGTCATCCTCTATTGCGCATCCGGCGGGCGCTCGGCGCTCAGTGGCAAGGTGCTCAAGGACCTGGGCTACTCCGAGGTCTACAACCTCGGCTCGTTCAAGGACTGGGTCGAGAACGGCGGCGATATCGACAAGCCGATCGAACCGGGAATGTGAGCGTCTGCGGCTCGGGTCGATGGCCGACGCGAGCCCGCTACTTTTCGACCAGCCGGTCGCGACCCGAGGCCTTGGCTTCGTACAACGCATGGTCGGCGCGGGCCAGCGCGTCGCGCAGCGGCTCGCCGTTGCGCCAGGCGGTCAGGCCGGCCGAAAAGCTGACGCGCATGTGGACCTGTTCGCCCCAGGCCTCGTCGCGCGACAGCACGCGACGCAGACGCTCGAAACCCATGCGTGCCTCCGCCGCCTGGGTGTCGGGCAGCATCACCAGGAACTCCTCGCCTCCCCAGCGCGCCAGTATGTCGGTCTCGCGCATCGACGCGGCTGCGTGGCGCGCGAAGCGGCGCAGCACCTCGTCGCCGGCAGCATGGCCGTGGTGGTCGTTGACACGCTTGAAGTGGTCGATGTCCAGCAGGCACAGGCAAGGCAGGCTGCCGCTGCGCATCGCACGACGCTGTTCCATCTCGGCCAGCTCTTCCATATGGCGGCGGTTCACCAGGCCGGTCAGGTCGTCGCGCGTGGCCAGCTTGTGGATGCGTGCCAGTGCGGCCTGCAGTTCGGTCCTCTGCAGCTTGAGCCGCGTGCGCATCTCCGACAGGTCGCCGGCCAGCATTGAGATCACCGGCAGCACCACTGCCGCAAAGGCGAAGTGGATGCGCTCGATCGTCGGGTCGAAGGTCTGCGGCGCGTGCGTGGCCATGGCCAACATCACCAGGCCGAGCACGGTGACGGCAAAGCAACCCAGCGCGCGCGAGGCCTTCGGGCTGAGCGTGAAGGCGGCGAACATCAGCACCAGCGCCACGATCATCAACAGCATGCCGCGCACCGGCGGGTTGATGACGTAGGCCGCGGCCATCGCGACGATGGCGAAGACCATCTGCTGCATGGTCAGTGCGGGGTCGGAGAAGCGCAGGTTCATGCCGCTGCGCATCAGCAGGAAGAAGCCGAACAGCCCCGGCGCCAGGCACAGCATCAACCAGCGCGCCATGTCGCGGTCGGCCAGACCGATCTCGGCCGACCACCCCTGGCCGATCGCTGCCAGCAGGTACACGCCCGAGGCCACCAAGGTGCGGCGCATGCGAATGCGCTGCCTGCGGTCGGCACCGAACAGCCAGTCCTCGGCGTGATGGGGTAGGGCGAGTTGCATCGGTCGTGGCGCGCGCCGGCCTCCGGCTCGGGGAACAGCGCTTCCGGCATATCGGTGGGCGCATCCGGAACTTGAATCGACGGCCCGCCGCCATGCGCCGAAGCCCGGATTCGACCGCATTACGCCAGCGAGCCGCGCGCGGTCGGCAGCGATTGCTTACAAACTCGACTTGAAATGTGCGATTTGCACATTTATAGTTCAACATCAAGGCGATCGATATCCGTTCGCCATTGACCAAGGAGCCCCCGCCATGCAATCCCCTCTCCTCTGCTGTCGCCGCCACGCCGCGGCCGCGCTGATGGCCTGCGCGGCGACGTTCCTCGTCGGCTGCGGCGGCAGCGGCGACAGCGCCGACTCGCCGGCGCCGGCCACCGAAAGTGCAACTTCCTATGCGTCCGGGCCGATCTCGGGCTTCGGCTCGGTCATCGTCAACGGCGTGCGCTACGACGACAGCAGCGCCACGGTGCTGGACGACGACGACGGCGGCCGCAGCCGTGACGAGCTCAAGCTCGGCATGATGGTCGAGGTCGACGGCGCGCAGATGAACCGCGCCGCAGCGCAGGGCAGGGCGTTGCGCATCCGCTTCGGCAGCGAGATCGTCGGCCCGGTCGGCAGCGTGGACGCGAGCAACGGCACGCTGGTGGTGCTGGGCCAGACGGTGCGCATCACCACCACCACGGTCTTCGACGACAGCCTGGTCGGCGGCCTGGCGGCGCTGATGGCCGGCACGGTGGTCGAGGTGCATGCGCTGTTCGACGCCGCCAGCGGCAGCTACATCGCCACGCGCATCGAGGACGAGGACAACACCTCCTTCTACAAGCTGCGCGGCCTGATCGCCAACCTCGACACCTCGGCCAAGACCTTCACGATCGGCAGCCAAGTCATCAACTACGCCGGCCTGACCGTGGCCGATCTGCCCGGTGTGCTGGCCGACGGTCAGCGCGTGCGCGTGCGCCTGCAGACCGCGCAAGTGGCTGGCCAGTGGGTGGCCGTGGCGCTGCGCCCGGGGGTGCGCAAGATCGAAGACCGCGAGGACGCCCACCTGCGCGGTGCCATCACCGCGCTGACCTCGATTGCCGCGTTCGAAGTCAACGGGCTGCCCGTCGACGCCGCCAGCGCCAGCTTCCCCGACGGCAGCGCGGGCGTGGTGCTCGGCGCGCAGGTCGAGGTCGAGGGCAAGGTAGTGAACGGGGTGCTGGTGGCCACCAAGGTGGAACTGGACGCACGCCATGCCGGCGAACGCCATGGCTTCGAACTGCACGGCGCCCTCAGCGCGCTGGACGCTGCGACCCGCACCTTCACACTGCGCGGCGTGCGCGTCAGCTATGGCGGCGGCACCGTCTTCCGCGACGGCAGCGCAGCCGACCTGGCGGACGGGCGCCAGATCGAGGTCAAGGGTACGCCCTCGTCCGATCGCACGACGCTGCAGGCCAGCCGCATCGACTTCGAGGACTGATGCCTCGGCCCACGCAGCGCGCCCGGCACCGCCCGGGCGCGCTGCTGTTCCAATGCAGCGCTGCACGGTTGCCCTTGCCACGATGTCCGACGACCCCGCTCCCCCGCGCGACGCCGAAGCCCAGGCGCTGCAGGACGCCGTGCGCGTGGTGCTGGCACCGCTGGCGCAGCTGGCCGTCGAGCGCGGGCTGCCCTATGCCGCGCTCGAGGAGTCGATGAAGCAGGCGGTAGTGCAGGCCGCCGCCGCCGCCCACCCGAAGGTGGCGCCGCAGCGCAGCGTCAGCCGCATCAGCACCGCCACAGGCATCAATCGGCGAGAGGTGACGCGCCTGGTGCAGGCCGAGGCTGCCGCGCCGCGCAGGCGGCGCTCGCTGGCCAGTGCCCTGTTTGCGCATTGGCTCAGCGACCCTGCCTACCTGGACGCATCGGGCGCACCGCGCGTGCTGCCGCGGCTGGGCGCCGTGTCCAGCTTCGAGACGCTGGCCCAGGCGGTGACACGCGACGTGCACCCGCGCAGCCTGCTCGACGAACTGCTGCGCCTGAAGCTGGCCACGCTGGACGAAGACGCCGACACCGTATCGCTGTTGCGTGGCGGCTTCGTGCCGCGCGGCGACAGCACGCGCATGCTCGGCTTCCTGGCCGACAACGTCGGCGACCACCTGCGTGCAGCGGTCGAGAACCTGCTGGCCGATGGCAGCCGCCACTTCGAGCAGGCGGTGTTTGCCGACGGCCTGTCGGTCGACTCGGTGCGTCGCATGCGCAGCCTGATCGGCCCGCAGTGGAAGGCGTTGCTCGAGACATTGGTACCCGCCCTGGAACAATGGGTGCTCGCCGACGCCGAACTGCCCGCCGAGCAGAAGCACCGAGTGCGCATCGGCCTGTATGCCTTCGACGACATTCGCGGCGCCGATGGCGCGCCGACACCGCCCCCGCCTTTCAAACCCAAGCGCCGCGCGCGCAAGCCTTGAGAACACCATGACCGCCCTGACCTGCTCCCGCCTGCGTCGATTCCTGCAAGGCCTGCTGTTCCTGGCCGCCGGCGTGCTGGGCGGCTGCGGCGGTGGCGGCGACGGCGTGGGTACCGGCGGCACAGGCACCTACGCGCTGGGCACGATCACCGGCTTCGGCTCGATCATCGTCAACGGTGTGCGCTTCGATGACAGCGCGGCCAGCGTTCTGGACGACGACGACGCCACGCGCGGCCGTGGCGAGCTGAAGCTCGGCATGCGCGTGGCCATCGACAGCGACGCTATCCGCAGCGATGCCGCCGGCCGCAGCGCCACGGCCAGCCGCATCCGCGTGCTCAGCGAGCTGGCCGGTCCGGTCAGCGCCGTGGACACGGCCGCCGGCACGCTGGAACTGCTGGGCCAGACGGTGCGCATCGGCGCCTTGACGGTCTTCGACGACCACATTGCCGGCGCACTCGCCGGCATCGCCACCGGCCAGACGATCGAGGTCTACGGCCTGTACGACGCCGCCAGCGGCAGCTACGACGCCACGCGCATCGAACTGCGCGATGCCTCTGCCGCCTGGCACCTGCGCGGCCCGATCGCCGCGCTCGACAGCCCGCGGCAAAGCCTGCGCATCGGCACCCTCGAGCTTCGACTACGGCGGCGCCAGCAACCGGCCCATGAGCTTGGCGGTGGGCGACATCGTGCGGGTGCGCGTGCGCCAGGTCAGCGGCCCTTTCGGTGGCTGGCTGATCACCGCTTTCGGCACCGGGGTGCACACCCCCGACGACCGCGACGAGGCCGAGCTCAAGGGCCTGGTCGGCAGCTTCGTGTCGGCCACGCAGTTCAGCCTCAACGGCCTGCCGGTGGATGCGTCGGCGGCGAGCTTCCCGAACGGCAGCGCCGGCCTGCGCAACGGCGTGCGCGTCGAGGTCCGCGGCGCGCTACGCGGCGGCGTGCTCAAGGCCAGCGTGGTGTCGATCGAGAGCGACGACGACGAACTGGAACGTGGCTTCGACTTGCGCGGCACGATCGAGTCGGTGGATACCGCCGCCAAGACCTTCCAGTTGCGCGGTACCACCGTCAGCTGGGCGCGCAGCGACCTGCGGCTGGACGATGGCAGCCTGGCCGACATCGCCGTCGGCCGCAGCGTCGAGGTCAAGGCGCAACTGGCGGCCAGCCGCAGCGGGCTGGAAGCCACGCGCATCAAGTTCGACTAGCGCGGCTAGCGAAAGGCCGGTGGCACCGGCATGGCACGGTCGGCCCGGGCGTCGGCGCCGTCCATCGCCACGGGGGGCGCGCCGGCCTCGTCCTCGTCGTCGACCAGAAAGCCGCCGCTCTGGTGGGCCCACAGCCGGGCATAGAGACCACCCTGCGCCAGCAGGCTGCGGTGGTCGCCCATCTCGACGATGCGGCCCTGGTCCAGCACCACCAGCCGGTCCATCGCGGCGATGGTCGACAGCCGGTGGGCGATGGCCACCACCGTCTTGCCCTCCATCAGCCGGTACAGGCTGGCCTGGATGGCGGCTTCGACCTCGCTGTCCAGCGCGCTGGTGGCCTCGTCGAGCAGCAGGATCGGCGCGTCCTTCAGCATCACCCGCGCGATGGCGATGCGCTGGCGCTGCCCGCCCGACAGCTTGACCCCGCGCTCGCCGACATGCGCGTCGTAGCCGGTACGGCCGGCCGGGTCGGTCAGGCCGCGGATGAAGTCGTGCGCCTCGGCGCGCTTGGCCGCCGCGACCATGTCGGCCTCGGTGGCGTCGGGCCGTCCGTAGAGAATGTTGTCGCGCACCGAGCGGTGCAGCAGCGAGGTGTCCTGCGTGACCATGCCGATCATCGCGCGCAGGCTGTCCTGGGTGACACCGGCGATGTCCTGGCCGTCGATCAGGATGCGGCCCGACTCCACGTCATGGAAGCGAAGCAGCAGGTTGACGATGGTGCTCTTGCCGGCGCCGGACCGGCCGACCAGGCCGATCTTCTCGCCGGCGCGCACCGGCAACGTCAGCCGGTCGACGACACGCGGGCCGGCACTGGCGCCATAGCGAAAGCTGACGTCGTCGAACTGCAGGTCGCCACGGCTGACGCGCAAGGGCACGGCGCCTGGCCGGTCGAGCACCGTCTGCGGCCGCGACAGGGTGTTGATGCCGTCCTGCACCGTGCCGACCTGCTCGAACAGGTCGGCCATCTCCCACATCACCCAGTGCGAGATGCCGTTCAGCCGCAGCGACATGGCGGTGGCCGCAGCCACCGCGCCCACACCCACCTGCCCTCGTGTCCACAGCCACAGCGTGACACCGGCAGTGGCCAGGATCAGCGCGACGCCGAGCAGGTGATTGACCATCTCGAAGCCGCTGACCAGCCGCATCTGCGCATACACCGTGACCAGGAACTCCTGCATCGCCGAGCGTGCATAGCCGGCCTCGCGGCCGGCGTGCGAGAACAACTTGACGGTGGCGATATTGGTGTAGGCGTCGGTGATGCGCCCGGTCATCATCGAACGCGCGTCGGCTTGGCGCTTGGCGGTGCGCGCCAACCGTGGCACGAAGAAGCGCAGCGCGCTGATGTACAGCAGTACCCACAACAGGAAGGGCAGCAGCAGCCAGGTGTCGAAACCGCCGACCACCGCCACCATGGTGACGAAGTAGATCAGCACGAACACCAGGATGTCGGCCAGGATCATCCACACGTCGCGTACCGCGAGCGCGGTCTGCATCAGCTTGGTGGCGATGCGTCCGGCGAACTCGTCCTGGTAGAAGTTCATGCTCTGGCGCAGCAGCAAGCGATGGAAGTTCCAGCGCAGCCGCATCGGGAAGTTGCCGGCCATCGCCTGGTGCTTGAACATCGACTGCAACGCCACGAGCAGCGTGCTGCCCAGCAGCACCAGCGCCAACAGCGCCAGCGTGCCGCCGTGCTGCGCCCAAAGCCGATCTGGCTGCAGCGGGCCCAGCCAGTCGACGATCTTGCCGAGCATCGCGAAGAGCAACGCCTCGAACACGCCGATGGCGGCGGTGAACAGCGTCATCAGCGCGATGTAGCGGCGCAGCCCCTGGCTGCAAACCCAGACGAAGGGCAGGAAGCCGCACGGCGGCAGCGTCGGCGCACTCTCCGGATAAGGCTTCACGAGTCTTTCGAAGGCTGCAAACAACGCTGTCTCCGCGCGCACGTGGCAAGGCCGGCAAGGGTAGCGGATTCACACGTAGGCCGGCCGCGACATGCTGAAAGACCTCCTGCCCTGCCCTTGCCACCCCGTGCGGTGCGATGCTGGCTGCGCCGCACCTGAAACGGCGCTACGCTGTGCCATGGCGACCACCAGCTACACCCTCTTCGACACGGCGCTGGGCTGCTGCGGCGTGGCCTGGAGCGAGCGCGGGCTGCGCGCGCTGCAGCTGCCCGAGGCCGATGCAGCGGCGGCACGTGCGCGGCTGCTGCGGCGCGCACCCGATGCCGTCGAGGCGACCCCGCCGCCGCTGGTGCGCAAGGCCATTGCCGGCGTCAGCGGGCTGCTCGGTGGCGAGCGGATCGACTTGTCGCAGTTGCCGCTGGACCTTCGCGGCATCCCCGAGCTGCATGCCCGCATCTACGAGATCGTGCGACGCATCCCCTGCGGCAACACGCTGAGCTACGGCCAGGTGGCCGAACAGCTGGGCGACCGTCAACTGGCGCGAGCGGTGGGCCAGGCCATGGCGCGCAACCCCTTTGCGCCGGTGGTGCCCTGCCACCGCGTGCTCGGCGCGAACGGCCGGCCCGGCGGCTTCTCGGCACGCGGCGGCCTGCGCACCAAGCTGCAACTGCTGACGATCGAGCGCGCCCGCCTGTCGACCGAGCCCGACCTGTTCGCCGGCGCGCCCTGATGCGGCGGCGCAGGCGCTGCCGCGCGCAATAGCGCGCAATAGTTGACGCCACTTGTTGCAATGCCGATGGCATCATCGTCCCTGCGCGCAGGCTCTGGTCGTGTCGCTCGATGGCGGCTCGGCAATGGTCTGCGGAACATCGCGCATGGCGCCGTCGGCCGCAGGGCTGCCGGCAAGAACAATGCGAAGCGGGCCGCGTGGCGGGACCCGACAACGCCGCAACCGTGAAGGTGCGCTCTTGGGCGTGGGACCACAGCGATGAACGAGATTGCGCGTAGCAGCGTCCAGGCCATGCGTGCCGGCACCTCCGATCCCGACGAATTCCAGCTGCCGCTGCCGGGGCTGTTCGCCGACCTGGAACTGGGCCGCGGCTCGGTACTGCTGAACGACGAGTTCCAGCGCTGCCCCAGCCTGGTCAAGCTGCAACTGTTGCGCGACTGGCAGCGCTCGCTGGCGCAATACCGCCATACGGCGATGACGCAGTTCGCGCACGAACTTACCGGTGGCGTGCCCGGGCTGCCGGTAAGCGAGCGTCTGGCGCTGTTGCGCTCGACCTGCGCGAACCTGCGCATCGAGGTGCCGTCCGGCTTCGATGCCCTGATCACCGAGCCGTGAGCAACGCGCAGAGCCCATCGTTCCAGGCGCGGGGCGAGGCGACCCGGCAGTTCCGTTCATCGCGCGTGGGCAAGGGATTCGGCCTGGCGCTCGATCCCGCCCTGCGCGCTGAAGTCAGTGATGAGCAGCTGAACATGGTGCTGGGCCACACACGGCTGGGCACCTTGGTCGCGACGGCCTTCGCCGTATTCCTGGCGCTGCAGTTGCGCGGCGTCGCCGTGCCAGCCTGGCTCGTCGACGGATGGCTGGTGGTGAAATTTGGCGTGGCGGCGGCGCGTATCTACTTCAGCGTGCGTCATGACCGCCTGGGCCGGCCGGGCGGCCCAGGCTGGAGCCGCACCACCGATGCTTGGCTGCTGGCCGACGGCATCGTCTGGGGTGCGGCGGGCTTCATGCTGATGTCGTCGCCCGTTCAGCTTGCCGCGGTGGTTTGCGCCGTAATGGCCTGCGTCTCCTGCGTCGCCACCTTCGGACTCCAGTTCAGCAAGCGCTCGACTGCCGCCTACGTGGCGCCGATCCTGACGTTGACCTCGTTCGGCCTGTTCCCACGCGGGGACGAACTCGGCTCCATCGGCGGCACCGGACTGCTGATGCTGCTGGGCCTGCTGCTGACCACGGCCATGGCCTCCGAGAAACGGCTGGTCGATGTGCTCATGCTGCGCTTGCGCGCACAAGCCCTGTCCGTCGAGAAGGACGAGGCGCTGAAGCTGGCGCTGCGCCAGAGCGCGGTGAAGACGCAGTTCATCAGCAACGTCAGCCACGAGCTGCGCACGCCGCTGCACGGCATTCTGGGAGTGACGCGGCTGCTGCAACTGGAGGCCGGCGAAAGTGCGGTCAAGCGGCGCCTGGACCTGATCGAGTCCTCCGGCACGCACCTGTTGGGGCTGATCAACGACCTGCTCGACATTTCGCGCATCGAGGCCGGCCAGTTTGCGATGCGCAGCGAAAGCTTCGAACTCGGCGCGGTGGTGCAGAACCTGGCCGACCTGTACACCGTGCGCTCCATCGACAAGGGACTGGACTTCAGGCTGACGCTGCAGTTGGACCAGCCCTGCTGGGTGACGGGCGACCCGGCACGTGTGCGGCAGGTGCTGCACAACCTACTCGGCAACGCTGTCAAGTTCACGCAACAGGGTTCGATCACGTTGACGCTGATGCGCAATGCCGACAGCGGCCGGCTCTGTGCCGAAGTGCAGGACACCGGGCCCGGCATCGAGGCCTCGGAGCTGGTGCATGTCTTCGAGGCCTTCCGCCAGGTGGGTGGCGCCGCGGCGCTGCCCTTCGAGGGCACCGGGTTGGGCCTGACGATCGCGCGCGACATCGCCCGGGCGATGGGCGGCGACATCAGCATCCGCAGCACCGTGGGCGTTGGCACCTGCGCACTCTTCACGGCGATGCTGCCTACGGCAGCGGTGCCGCAGGCCATCGCCGGGCCGACACCGAGCCAGGTGTCTGCACCCGGGGCCGGAGCCTGCCGCGTGCTGATCGCCGAGGACGACGATGTGAATGCGGTGATCGCCACCGCATACCTCGAGCACATGGGAGCGACCGTAGAGCGGGTGAAGGACGGCCGCCAAGCCGTGCACCGTGCGCTGCGCGACAGCGACCGGCCCGACCTGGTGTTGATGGACTGCCGTATGCCGACAATGGACGGCATGGCCGCGACGCGCGAGATCCGAACCCAGGAGCCCAACCTCGGCCTGGCGAGGGTGCCGGTGATCGCGCTGACCGCCACCACCTCCGACACGAACCGGCAGCAGTGCCTCAAGGCGGGCATGGACGACGTCATGTCCAAGCCCTATACCCGGGAGGATCTGCACCGCGTGCTGCAGCGTTGGACTCAGCGGGAGGCCGTCGCCGTCGACTGAAGCGGGCGGATCGCCATTCGAACCCGGCGGCGCGGAATGCGTCAGGCCACGGCCGTGCGCCGTCTGGCGCCTGGCAAGTCGACGGGCAGTAACGATGGTGTCGTCGTGGAAGCTTCCAGGTCGTCGTGCACGGTTTCGAAGACGAACTGATAGAGCGGATGGCTCATCTCGCCCCAGCGCCTTTGCGCCGATGTCGCGTCGAAGGCCATGATGCGATGCGGCAGGCCGCCGGTGTGAGCCAAAGGCATCAATTCGTCCACCCCGAACACGTCGACGAATCCGAGCCGTCGGTAATTGCGGATCAGCGCGTCGTTGCGCGCACCGACGACCATCCAATCGAGTTGGTTCGCCATGCAGAACAGGTAGCTGGCCTTCCATAGGCTTAAACGGGTCAGCGGATCGGCCCCGACGCGCACCGCCAAGCGTGTGATCTCGGCACGCGTGGCACCGCGCAGCCAGGGCGGCAGGGTCATGCTGTTTTCCATCAGCAACGGACCGCATGCACTCGACTGGATGCGCATCGTGCCGGTGGCCCGGCCATCTTTCTTGTCGCGGCATACAAACACCGTCGTGCCGGCTGCGAAGTCGAGCTCATCCGGCTCGGCGAGCCGTTGTCCCATTTCGGGCAGATGGTGTCCGTAGGCTTGGGCCCTGACCGCGCAGGCATCGAGTAGGTCTCGAGATGACGATACCAACTGGAGCGTGAACCCCAATTCACAGTAGCTCATGGCTGAATTCCCCAACGATGTTCTATTGCTGATCGCCACGGCGGCCGGCCGTCACGTCGCGAATGGAGCATAAGGCACGTGTTGCGCTGCAACGAATAGGCACAAACCTGCAGTACAGCCTCGCAGCGCGATCTGTGGCGCGCACGCTGCACTTCACCGCGCGGGGCGGGTCGCCATGACCGGAGCGGTCAGCTAGCGCGGTTTGCGCCGCGGCGCCATGGCCGCCGTCTTGTGGCGCACGCCGGCGCCCAGCTCGCGCGGCGGCAGCCCGGTGTGTTGGGTCAGCAGCCGGCCTGCCTTTGGAGCGGCCGACTTGGCGTCGGCCGACGTCGAGTTCTTGCGCCGCGCGCTGTTGTAGCCACCCGCCGTGAGCGGCTGGAAGCTCGGGATCAGGTGCTGCTTGCCGTTGCCGATGAGATCGGCGCGGCCCATCGCCATCAGCGCCTCGCGCAGCAGCGGCCAGTTGTTGGCGTCGTGGTAACGCAGGAACGCCTTGTGCAGCCGTCGGCGCCGCTCGCCGCGCACGATGTCCACCTTCTCGCCGCGCTGCGGGTCGCGGCTGATGCCCTTCAGCGGGTTGCGGCCCGAGTGGTACATCGCTGTGGCGGTGGCCATCGGGCTGGGGTAGAAGGTCTGCACCTGGTCGGCGCGGAAGCCGTTCTTCTTCAGCCACAGCGCCAGGTTCATCATGTCCTCGTCGCTGGTGCCGGGGTGCGCGGCGATGAAGTACGGGATCAGGAACTGCTGCTTGCCGGCTTCGGCGCTGAACTTGTCGAACAGCTGCTTGAAGCGGTCGTAGCTACCGATGCCCGGCTTCATCATCTTGGACAGCGGCCCGGGCTCGGTGTGCTCGGGCGCGATCTTCAGGTAGCCGCCCACGTGGTGCGTGGCCAGTTCCTTGATGTACTCGGGCGACTTCACCGCCA
Source organism: uncultured beta proteobacterium (assembly GCA_963824005.1). Taxonomy (GTDB): domain Bacteria; phylum Pseudomonadota; class Gammaproteobacteria; order Burkholderiales; family Burkholderiaceae_C; genus Rubrivivax. The sequence goes on along the minus strand of CAWGOK010000028.1, from coordinate 63,502 downwards.
GGTCGTAGCGCAGGCCCGAGGCGATGAGGATCTTCTTCACACCCTTGAGCGCACGCGCACGCCGGTACATCTGGATCAGCGGCGCATGGTCGGTGTTCAGGTTCGGGCAGATGCCTGGGTAGACGCAGCTGGGCTTGCGGCACGCGGCCTCGATCTGTGGGCTCTTGCAGCCGATGCGGTACATGTTGGCCGTCGGCCCGCCCAGGTCACTGATGACGCCGGTGAAGCCCTTGACCTTGTCACGGATGTCCTCGATCTCGCGGATCACGCTGTCTTCACTGCGGCTCTGGATGATGCGGCCCTCGTGCTCTGTGATCGAGCAGAAGGTGCAGCCGCCGAAACAGCCGCGCATGATGTTCACGCTGAAGCGGATCATCTCCCACGCGGGGATGCGCTGGTCGCCGTAGCTCGGGTGCGGGGCGCGCGCATAGGGCAGGTCGAAGACATGGTCCATCTCCGCCGTCGTCAGCGGGATCGGCGGCGGGTTCAGCCAGACGTCGCGGTCGGCATGGCGCTGCACCAGCGCTCGCGCATTGCCCGGGTTGGTCTCCAGGTGCAGCACGCGACTGGCGTGGGCGTACAGCACTGGGTCACCTTTCACCTGCTCGTAGGCCGGCAGGCGGATCACAGTGCGCTCGCGCGGCGGCAGCTTGAAGCGGCCGGCGAGCTTGGGCGCGCCGTTCTGGAAGAAGGTGATCGGCTGCGCCGACGCGCCACTACTGGCGGCCCCCGCCGCTGCCCCTTCTTCCTTCGCGCAACGGGCACCCTGGCTGGTGGCCTGCTCGCTCGTGCTCTGGTACGGGTTGATGTGCTCGTCGACGCGGCCCGGACGGTCCACTTCGGTGGAGTCGACCTCGAACCAGCCAACGGCGGACGGATCGCCGTTGCGCCGCATGAACACCGTGCCGCGCACGTCGGTGATGCCGGCCACCGGCTCGCGACGGCCCAGCCGGTGGGCGATCTCGATGATCGCGCGCTCGGCATTGCCGTACAGCAGCAGGTCGGCCTTGCTGTCGACCAGGATCGAGCGGCGTACCTTGTCCTGCCAGTAGTCGTAGTGGGCGATGCGGCGCAGGCTGGCCTCGATGCCGCCCAGCACGATCGGCACCTCGTGATAGGCCTCGCGGCAGCGCTGCGCATACACCAGCGAGGCGCGGTCCGGCCGCTTGCCAGCGACGTCGCCTGGCGTGTAGGCATCGTCGCTGCGCAGCTTGCGGTCGGCGGTGTAGCGGTTGATCATCGAATCCATGTTGCCGGCGGTGACGCCGAAGAACAGATTCGGCCGGCCCAGGGCCTTGAAGGGCTCGGCGCTGTGCCAGTCGGGCTGCGCGATGATGCCGACGCGGAAGCCCTGCGCTTCGAGCACCCGTCCGATCACCGCCATGCCGAAGCTGGGGTGGTCGACATAGGCGTCGCCGCTGACGATGACGATGTCGCAACTGTCCCAGCCCAGCGCCTCCATCTCGGCGCGGTGCATCGGCAGGAAGGGCGCGGGGCCGAAGCGCTTGGCCCAGTAGGGGCGATAGCCGGTCAACGCCTTGTCGGCGCGCGGTGGGGTAATAAGGGTCGATGCGGGCACGGGATCTTGCAAGCCTGCCCGGGCCGGGCAGCCGACAATTGTCCCAGCTTGGCCGCCGGTCCGTGCGCTGCGGGCCATCGATACCGCGACGAGGAGATCGAAATTGCTGCAACTCAGGCCCACCTGCGAACACTGCAACAAGGCACTGCCGCCGGCCTCGACCGAGGCGCGCATCTGCAGCTTCGAGTGCACTTTCTGCGCCGACTGTGTGGACGGCGTGCTCGCCAGCGTCTGCCCGAATTGCGGCGGCGGTTTCACGCCCCGTCCGGTGCGGCCGGCGCGCGACTGGAAAGGTGGCAATCACCTCGGCAAATATCCGGCCTCGGCCACGCCGAAGCACCGGCCGGTGGATGCTGCAGCGCATGCCGCCTTTGCCGCGGCCATCAAGGCGGTGCCGCCGGAGCAACGCTGAATCCGCCGGCCGATAACCCGCCCGAATCTCGGGTTATAGGGTTTACCCTTATCATTGGGGTTCGATTCAAGAACTCCCGATCCCCATGTTCTCCCTGATCAAGTCCCTGTCCACGCTGTTCAGCCCGTCGCTGGACGACGTGCAGGAGCGCCACGAAAGATACCTGTCCGAGGCCGTCGACATGTGCGACCTCGAGACCCGCATGCGCCACCTCGACGGCGGCCACCGCAGCATCTACCGCACGGGGCCCTACGGCATCTTCATGCGCTGAGCGCAGCGCTACAGGTTGCGGCGCACGACCATGCCGCTCAGGCCGCGCAGCAGCCACCTGGGTGTGGCGCGCGAGGCCAGCGTCGTCGCCAGGTTCACGACCCCCGGCACCTTGATGACCTCGCCGCGCAGGCAGGCGCGGTAACCGTCGGACGCCACCTCGGCGGCGTCACCGATCATGAAGGCCGGCAGCTTCGACAGCTTGTCGTTGGCCTCGGCCGCGCGGCTGACCATCTGTGTGGCGGTGATGCCCGGGCACAGCGCGGTGATGCTGACGCCGCTGTCCTTGAGCTCTTCCGACAGCGATTCGGTGAGCGACAGCACGTAGGCCTTGGTGGCTGCATAGGTGGCCAATGTCGGCACCGGCTGGAAGGCGGCGATCGACGCGACGTTGAGCACGCGACCCCAGCCACGTTCGCACATGCCGGGCAGGAACTGAGCCAGCATTGCGGTCAGGCCCGACACGTTCAGGTCGATCATCTGCTGCTGCCGCGACGCCGCGATGTCACAGAACGCGCCCTGCTCCAGCACGCCGGCGTTGTTTACCAGCACGTCCACCGTCACATGTTTGCGCTTCAACGCCGCGGCCAGCGCCGCCGCGGCAGCGGGCTGCGACAGGTCGGCCGGCTGCACGCGCACCGTCGCGCCGTGCGCGGCCTGAAGTTCCGCGGCCAATGCTTTCAGCTTGTCGGTGCTGCGTGCGACCAGCACCAGGTCGAAGCCCCCCTTGGCAAAGCATCGCGCCAGTTCCTCGCCGATGCCGGAGGACGCGCCGGTGACGAGCACGGTGCGGCCGGCGTGGTCGGATTTACGGGTCATGGTATCTCCATCGAACGCCGGCGCGGCGCGCCGGTGGCGGCCATTGTGCTGCGCCAGAGGATGCTGCCGCTATGCTTGTCGGTCGATCAATCTGCCCCATGAGGTACCGCATGAGCAACCCCGTTGCCGCTTTGCAGGAAAGACTGCAACCCTTGTTTCCCGGCCTGATGGGCCTGCAGCTCACGGAGGTGGGACCGGACCGCATCGTCGCCACGATGCGGGTGCGGCCGGACCTGTGCACCAGCGGCGGCATCCTGCACGGCGGCGCGCACATGGCCTTTGCCGACACGCTGGGCGCGGTCGGCACCTTCGTCAACCTGCCCGAAGGCAAGGGCACGACGACGGTGGAATCGAGCACCAAGTTCATCGGCTCGGCCAAGGTCGGCAGCACCGTCACCGGCGAGAGCACGCCGCTGCACAAGGGCCGCACGACCATGGTCTGGCAGACCCACATACGCAACGACACCGGCAAGCTGTGTGCCGTGGTCACGCAGACGCAGTTGGTGCTCGGCTGATGCCTCAGATGGCGCCCTACGGCAGCTGGCAGTCGCCGCTGAGTGCCGAGCGTGCCGTGGCCGCCGGCATCGGTCTGGGCGACGTCAGCTTCGACGGCGACTGCGTGCTCTGGCAAGAATCGCGGCCCGCCGAGAAAGGCCGCAACGTCATCATGCTGCGCACGGCCGATGGGGCGCTGCAGGAGCTGAACCCGGCCCCCTTCAACGCCCGCACCCGTGTGCACGAGTACGGCGGCCGCGCCTACCTGATGCACGGCGGCGTGCTGTTCTTCAGCGACTTCGCCGACCAGCGGCTGTTGCGCGTGGACCGGCGACAGGCGCCGCGGCCGATCACGCCCGAAGGGCCGGCGCTGCGTTATGCCGACCTGTGCGCCGACGCGCAGCGCGGTCTGCTGTGGTGCGTACGCGAAGACCACCGCGACGGCGGCGAGCCGCGCAATGTGCTGGTCGCGCTGCAGGACCAGGGCGATGCCCAGGGCGGGCGGATCGTGGCCGAGGGTCACGACTTCTACGCCGCCCCACGCCTGAGCCCGGACGGCAAGCAGCTCGCCTGGCTCTGCTGGAACCACCCCGACATGCCCTGGGACGGCTGCGAGCTGTGGCTGGCCGAGGTCGACGCGCAGGGCGGGCTGCAACATGCGCGCCGCCTGGCCGGCAACCGCGACGAAGCGGTGCAGCAGCCGCAGTGGTCTCCCGACGGCCGGCTGCATTTCATCAGTGACCGCAGCGGCTGGTGGAACCTGTATCGATGGAGCGATCACGGCACCGAGGCGTTGTGCCCGATGCAGGCCGAGTTCGGCCAACCCTTCTGGAACTTCGGCCTTTGCACCTATGCCTTCGCCTCGGCTCGGCAGCTGGTGTGCTGCGTCAGCCGCAATGCAGTGTCGCAGCTGGCGGTGCTGGACACCTCCAGCCTGCAGCTGGCGCCCATCGACACCCCCTTCAGCAGCTTCGGCAACCTGGCGGCGGCCGACGGGCGCGTGCTGTTCACTGGCGCGTCGCCACTGCAGGCCACGTCGGTGGGCCTGCTGCGCCTGGACGATGGCGGCATCGAGATCCTGCGCCGCGGCAGCTCGATCGACGCCGATCCGGACTACACGTCCGTGGCTCAAGCGATCGAGTTCCCCACCTCCGGCGGCTTGAGTGCCCATGCCTTCTTCTACCCGCCACGCAACCGTGATTTCCAGGCGCCGCCGCTCGACAAGCCGCCGCTGCTGGTGATGGGCCACGGCGGGCCCACCAGCATGGCGGTCAACGCCTACCGTGCCGGCGTGCAGTACTGGACCAGCCGCGGCTTCGCCGTGCTCGACGTCAACTACGGCGGCAGCAGCGGTTTCGGCCGTGCCTACCGCCAGCGGCTGGACAGCGGCTGGGGCGTGGTCGACGTGATGGACTGCATCCGCGGGGCGCACTTCCTGGTGCAGCGCGGCGATGTCGATGGCCGGCGGCTGATCATCCGCGGCGGCAGCGCCGGCGGCTACACCGCGCTGAGCGCCCTCACCTTCCACGACACCTTCGCCTGTGGCGCCAGTCTGTACGGCATCGGCGACCTGGAGACGCTGGCCAAGGACACGCACAAGTTCGAGGCACGCTACCTGGACCGGCTGGTCGGCCCCTGGCCCGAGGCGCGCGAGCTGTACCTGGCGCGCTCGCCGATCCACCATCTGGACGGGCTGAAATGCCCGCTGATCCTGCTACAGGGCGCAGCGGATACGGTCGTGCCGCCGGAACAATCGCGCCGCATGCATGCCGCACTGAAGGCCAGGGGCGTGCCGGTCGCCTACCTGGAGTTCGAGGGCGAGCAGCACGGCTTCAGGGAGCTGAAGAACATCGTGCGCGCGCTCGAAGCCGAGGCCTATTTCTATGCGCACGTGCTCGGCTTCACGCTGGCCGACGCGGTCGAAGCGGTGACCATCGACAACCTGTGATCACCAGCTGGCTTCGCGCTCTGGCGTAGCGCCGATCTTGTGGATCGAAAGGTCGGCGCCTTGGAATTCCTCCTCGGGGGTCAGCCGCAGCGGCGTGACCGCCTTGATGGCACCGTAGACGACGAAGCCGCCGGTCAGCGCCCAGGCCACGCCGAGCCCGGTACCGATCAACTGCGCACCGAAAGCGACGCCGCCCAGCCCGCCCAGCGCCGTGCTGCCGAAGATGCCGCAGGCGATGCCGCCCCAGGCGCCGCACAGTCCATGCAGCGGCCAAACGCCGAGCACGTCGTCGATCTTCCAGCGGTTCTGCGTCAGCGTGAACAGCGTGACGAAGATCGCCCCGGCGACGCCGCCGGTGACCAATGCGCCCAGCGGGTGCATCACGTCGGAGCCGGCGCACACCGCCACCAGGCCGGCCAGCGGCCCGTTGTAAGCGAAACCCGGGTCGTTGCGGCCCAGCAATGTGGCCACCAGCGTGCCGCCGACCATGGCCATCAGCGAGTTCACCGCCACGAGGCCGGAGATCTTGTCGATGGTCTGCGCGCTCATGACGTTGAAACCGAACCAGCCCACCGCCAGCACCCATGAGCCCAGCGCCAGAAAGGGGATGCTCGACGGCGGGTGCGCGCTGATGGCGCCGTCCTTGCGATAGCGGTTGCTGCGCGCGCCCAGCAGCAGCACCGCAGCCAGGCCGATCCAGCCGCCCACCGCATGCACCACCACGCTGCCGGCGAAGTCGTGGAACTCGGCGCCGGTGAGGCCCTTGATCCAAGCCTGCACGCCGAAGCGGCCGCCCCAGACGACGCCTTCGAACAGCGGATAGACCAGCGCCACCAACAGCGCCGTGGCCAGCAGCTGCGGGCCGAAGCGTGCGCGCTCGGCAATGCCGCCGGAGACGATGGCTGGGATGGCCGCCGCAAAGGTCAGCAGGAAGAAGAACTTGACCAGCTCGAAGCCGCTCTTCGCTGCCAGCGTCTCGGCACCGGCGAAGAAATGGATGCCGTAGGCCAGCGCATAGCCGACGAAGAAATAGGCGATGGTCGAGACCGAGAAGTCGACCAGGATCTTGACCAGCGCATTCACCTGGTTCTTCTTGCGCACCGTCCCCAGCTCCAGGAACGCGAAGCCGGAATGCATGGCCAGCACCATGATCGCGCCGAGCAGGATGAACAGCGTGTCGGTGCCTTGTTTGATCGTTTCCATCATGGGTTTCCGTGGTGTGCGTTCCTGGTGCGAGTGCGCACCATTGCGCGACCGATTTGCGCACCAATCAAGCAATACGCATGCCCGTCGTGGTGCGCGCCGACGCACTCGATTGGCGCCACATCGGGGCGAATCCTTCCTTTTCGGTGCGTCGTTCGCTCTGTCCTGGTGCGTCGTTGGCGTCGCCCGCCGCGCGCAGCGCGCGCCGCTTCAAACACCTAGCCGGCGCAGTGCCTCGGCCACCAGCGACAGCCGGTCATTGCCGAAATACATGTCGCTGCCGTTGACGAAGATCGTCGGCGAGCCGAAGCCGCCGCGGCGGATCAACTCGTCGGTGTTGGCCTTGAGCTGTTCCTTCACCGCCGGCTCGGTGATGCCGACCTGGAAAGCCGCGACATCGATGCCGCAGCGTCGGCAGACATCGGCCAGCACGGCGTCTTGCGCGATGTCCTCATCGCAGCCCCAGTAGGCTTCGAACACCGCCGTGGCAAAGGGCACGAGTCGGCCCTGCGGCTCCAGCCACAGGCAGCCGCGCATGGCCTTGACGCTGTTCACCGGGAACACCTTCGGCGGCATGACGATCTTCAGGCCGCTCGACCGGGCCCAGTCCTGCAGGTCCTTGAGCATGTAGTCGCGCTTGGCCGGCACCGGGTTCTCGCGCGAGGCATAGACGCTCGGGTTCACGCTGTTGAAGACGCCACCCACCAGGATCGGCCGCCAGCGGATCGGCACCTTCAATCCGGCCGCGAGCGGCTGGATGTTGTGGAAGCCCAGGTAGGTCCAGGGGCTGCTGCAGTCGAAGAAGAACTCGATCATCGTGGGGCCTTCGTTCAGGGGGTGTTGTGGGCGGCGTCGCGCAGCGTCTGTGCGGTCTGGCCGAACAGCGCTTTGCGCGCCTCGTCGTCCAGTCCGCTGGCACGCAGCTCCTTGCCGGCATCGATGCCACGGCGCACCGCAGGGCGTTGACGCATCGCCTCGTACCAGGCCTTGACGTGGGTGAAGTCGTCCAGCGGCACCTGCTGCGCCTTCCAGATGCGCACCCACGGGAAGATGGCCATGTCGGCGATGGAATAGTCACGGCCTGCGACATACGCGCCGGTGCGCTCGAGCTGCTGATCGAGCACGCCATACAGGCGGTTGACCTCGCTGGCGTAGCGCTCCATCGCGTACGGAATCTTCTGCGGTGCATAGAGCAGGAAGTGTCCGTTCTGCCCGGCCATCGGCCCCAGTCCGCCCATCTGCCACATCAGCCATTCGAGCGTGGCGACGCGGCTGCGCAGGTCATGGCCTAGAAATCGACCGGTCTTTTCGGCCAGGTAGACCAGGATCGCGCCGCTCTCGAACACCGACACAGGCGCGCCGCCGCCGGGCGGGTCGTGGTCGACGATGGCCGGCATGCGGTTGTTCGGGCTGATGGCCAGGAATTCGCACCTGAACTGCTCGCCGCGGCCGATGTTCACCGGTTTCAGCCGGTACGGCAGGCCGCACTCCTCGAGCATGATGGAAATCTTCCAGCCATTGGGCGTGGGCCAGTAGTGCAGGTCGATCATCGGCTGTCCTTTGTCAAGCCGGCATCGCTGCTAATGCGCTGCAATGCACGGCAGGATGGGAGTGTCCATGAAAGCATTGCCACTCGCCTTCGGGGGCCGCGCCGTCGCCGTGTGGCTGCTGATCGCCGCGCTGGAGACGGTGCATGGCATCGTGCGTGGGCTCTGGCTTGAGCCGGCGTTGGGTGCGGTGGTGGCGCGGCGCCTTGGCTTCGCGGTCGGCAGCGTGCTGGTGGTGGCCGTGGCGTGGGCCACGAGTCGCTGGCTGGGCGCGGCCACACGTGCCGAGCAACTGCTGGCCGGGCTGATGTGGCTACTGCTGATGCTGGGTTTCGAGCTGGCCATCGGCCGCGCCCGCGGCTTCGGCTGGGCCCGCATCGCCGCCGAGTTCGACCCGCGCCAGGGCGGCTTCATGCTCTGCGGCCTGCTGCTGATGTTGCTGGCGCCGATGCTGGGCGTATGGCTGCGCGGCCGGCGCCGCGGCTGAGCGTGCCCGGCACGGGTTTCAGCCGAAGCGCCCGTGCAGATACCAACCCTCCCCAGCCGGCTGTGCCAGCGGCAGGCGCTCGCGGTAGACCCACACCAGTGCGCCGTCGCGCGCCTGGGCGATGAAGTAGTCACGCGCCGCATTCGCGCCGTCCCACCAACCGGATTCGATGCGCTCCGGCCCGGCCAGCAGCTGCAGCGGTCGACCGTCGAGCAGCGGGCGCGACTGCTGCTCTGGCAGTGCCAGCGGCTGCGGCAGCAGCCACACCGGGCGCATCAGCAGCGCGGCCCCCTCGGCCGTGCGTGGGGTGGCGGGTATCGCGGTGGCCCGTACCAGGCGAGCGCCGCCGTCCTGCAGCGCCGGCTGCCAGGCAGTGCTGCGCTCGGGACGGTGGTCTTCGCGCAGCACCGGCTGCTGCACCTGGTCGGGCCCCAGGCGCGCCTGCAACCGCTCGATCAGCCGCGCCAGCCCCTGCCGCGCGCTGGCGGCCGTGGGGAAGAGCTCGCCGTTGGGCGCGGCGCTGCGCTGCAGTTGATCGCAGCGCAGGCGCAGCGCCAGCGTCGGCGCGGGCAGCGGCAACCGCGCCAGCCGTTCACGCAGCAGCAGTTGCAGGTGCTGCGCATCGTTGCAGGATTCGGCCAGCGCCAACGGCAGCTCGGTGTGAGCGGGCGTTTCGGTGTCGCCGCGATGCCGCCGCTCATGGCGCATGGCCAGCGAGAAGCCGCCGATACGCGCGTGCTGGGCCTGCGCCCAAGCCACCAGCTGCGCCAGCAGCAACTGCGCACCCTGCAGCAGTTGCTCGCTGCTGTCGGCACGCTCGAAGAGCTCGACCCGGGCCTCGAAGCGCGGCTCGGGCACGATAGGCTCGCGCGGGTCGGGGCAATCGCCGCGGGCGCGGTCCAGCTCAGTCAGCAGCGTCTCGCCGAAGCGTCGCGCCAGCCCGCTGCGCGGCAGCCGGCGCAGGTCGCCCAGACAGCGCAGGCCCATGCCCTGCAGCGCGTCCCAGTGTTCGCGGCCTGGGCCAAGCAGCCACACCGGCGCGTCGTCGAGCCGTTCGCGCAGCGCGCCCAGGTCGTCTACCTGAGCGCCAAGCTCGAAACCCTGGCGCCAGCGTGCCAGCAGCGCCGCACCCAGCGCGGTGGGGGCACTGGCCATGCGGAAGCTGAAGCCCAGCGGCGCCAGCGCGGCGCGCAGCCGCTGCTGCAGCGTCGGCAGGCCACCGAAGTAGCGCAGGCTGCTGCGCACCTCGAGCAGCACGCAGGGCATCGCAGCTTCGGCGTCGAGCGTGACCATCGGCGTGAAGGCCAGCGCGGCATGCACCACCGCACGCAGCGCCTGTGCATCGCGCGCCGCGTCGGCCTGGCCGAAGCGCAACTGCGGCGCCAGCGCCAACGCGGTGGCGCGCTTCAAGCCCGGCTTGACACCGAGCTGCAGCGCCACGCGGTTGGCGGCGGCGATGCGATGGGCCTCGAGCAGCGCCAGCGGCAGTGCGTGTCGTGCCGCGCCCAGCGTGGCGGCGAAGGATTCCAGCGACAACGCCGGCAGGTGCAGGGCAATCCACAGCATGGCGGTGCGAACACCTCTTCACCCTGGCGTGCCGCCGGATCACTCGGCCAGCGACAGCGACGCCGTGCTGCTGGCCGCCGGCCCCAGCCGCGCCCGCGCGGTGGCCTCGGCAGCCAGGCGCACGGCATCGGCCCGGGCGCGCAGCACCGGCGCCAGCACCGGCGGCAAGGCCAGCCGCAGCAGCTGCGTCAGCGCTGGGCCGCGGCGCTTGAGCACGCGCAGCGCCAGCTCGTCGATGCCGGCGCAGTGCAGCGCCAGGCGCAGCGGCGCCGGGCTGGGCCGGACCCGGGCCTCGATGTCACGCAGCAGGAACACCGGACCGTCGTGCGACTGCGCCGCCAGCTGCAGCCGGCGCAGCGCATCGGCACGCAGCCGCAGCGGCAGCCAGGCCAGCACCGCGCCGACCTGGCCGCTCTTCAGCGCCTGCTCCAGCGCCCACAGCAAGTCGGCACTGGGCAGCAGGTGGCGCGCGCCATGGGCGCCATCGCGGCCGTGCACGACGATCAGCCGCTGCGCATCCACCCCCAGCTGGGCCAGTGCCCAGCCGCACAGCGGCGCCGGCGGGTCGAAGAGCATGACGCTGCGCGGTGCCGGCGGCTCGGCCGCGGCGATGCCGGCCAGCGCCGGCGCCAGCAGGCGCATCTCGCCGACGCCGGGGTGCGGCAGCAGCAGTTCGGTCAGCGCCTGGCGCGGCCAGCCACCGCCCGGCAGCTGGGCATCGAGCTCGTCGAATCCGCTGCGCACGGCGGCCTCGCGCGAGCGGCCCAGCTGGTGGGCGCGCCACAGCGCGGGATGCAGGGTTTCAGGGGCCGCCAGCAAGGCGGCTGCGGGCAGCGGGTCCATTCGATGACTGTACGTTTATACAGTTATTTCGGCAAGCTTCACTGGAACCCAGACCTCACCGGATAATTGCCAAAAGCAAGCATAAATTTGACACCAAACCAAGTCGGAGCCGATGCCATGCCCACCCCCGCCGAACGCATAGCCGCGCTGCGCGAGTTCAACCGCTTCTACACGCGCCGCATCGGCGTGCTGCACGACCGCCTGCTGGACAGCCGCTTCTCGCTGGCCGAATCGCGCCTGCTGTGGGAGTTGGCGCACTGTGACGACACCACTGCCACCGAACTGGCACGCACCCTCGACCTGGACGCCGGCTACCTGAGCCGGCTGCTGCGCGGCTTCAAGGAGCGCGCGCTGGTCAAGGCCAGCCGCTCAGCGGCCGACGCGCGCCAGGCGCGGCTGTCGATCACTGCCGCCGGCCGACGCGCCTTCGCGCCGCTCGACCGCCGCTCGCAGGCCGAGGTGTCGGCCCTGCTCGACACGCTGACCGACCCGCAGCAGCAGGAACTGCTGGCGGCGATGGCGCGCATCGAAGCGCTGCTCGGCGTGCGCGCCAAGGCCCAGGCCTTCGTGCTGCGCGCGCATCGGCCCGGCGACATCGGCTGGGTGGTGTCGCGCCACGGCGCGCTGTACGCGCAGGAGTACGGCTGGGACCTGCGTTTCGAGGCCATGGTGGCGCAGATCGCCGCGCGCTTCGTCGAGCAGTTCGATGCGGCGTGCGAAGCCTGCTGGATCGCCGAGCGCGACGGCTGCAACCTCGGCAGCGTGTTCCTGGTGCAGGCCCGCGACGAAACCACCCAGGTCGTCGAGCCCGGCACCGCGCAGCTGCGCATGCTGCTGGTGGAGCCGTCGGCGCGCGGGCTGGGCCTGGGCGTGGTGCTGGTCAACGAATGCGAGCGCTTCGCGCGCCAGGTGGGCTACCGCCGCATCCGGCTGTGGACCAACAGCGTGCTGCTGGCGGCCCGCGGCATCTACCAGCGCGCCGGCTACCGGTTGCTGGCCAGCGAGCCGCATCACAGCTTCGGCCACGACCTGGTGGGTGAGAGCTGGGAACTCAGCTTGGATTGATCACTTCGCGCCGTTGGACCGTGTCGCCTCGAACCGAGCAACACGCCGCTGAGGATGCCCCGGCCCTCACGCAGCCAGCATACGGCCGGCTGCTTGTCGCACGCTGGCGCAGCGACGCTCAGGCGAACTCTTGGCGTACCGAAGGCGACATCAGCCGCCGGATGATCCACACCAGCAGCAAGCAGGCACCCACCGTCACCAGCACCGCCATGACACGCGCGGCGGTGACGAAGCCGCCAAAGACGTCGGCCGCCAGCGGCGGCAGCGGCGAGCGGCTTAGTGTGCTGCTGACCAGCGACTGCAGCATTTCCTGCTGCAGCCACAGCCCGGCGACGTTGGCGACGATGGCCAGGACGAGCAAGGCGATGAAGATGCGACGCGCCCATTCCAGGCGGATGAGCAGGCCCACCGCGCAGGCCAGGGTGGCCAGCGACATGACCAGGCCGGTCCCCACCACCCAGGGCAGGTAGCCGAGCAGCAGACCGGTGAGCAGCGGCAGCGGCTGCACGTTGCCCACCACCGTCAGCCCCGGAAGGAAAGACGCCACGGCAGCGTTCTGCAGCAGGGCCGACACGCTCGCCATGGCCGCCAACACGATGAACACCCAGGCCGTCACGGTGACGAACAGCGATTTCGATCCGACGTTGAAAGTCTGCGGCATGGCCGGTTCTCCGTGCAGGCGCGCCTGCGGCGACGTGCTGACTTGGCGAATGATGAGGTCGGCGCGTGACAGCAATTTTTCAACTTGCGCAACTGCGAGTCATCCCCCGAATAGGTGCCTCTCCCAAGAACATGGGGCCGGTTGTGCGATCCGCACGACATCCGCGCATCGCACCGATACGGAAACAACAGTGCTACCCGAAGCGCACGGCATGGATCGGCGGCAGATGCGCTGTCACTGCCTGCCAGGTGTCGCCGGCATCCACGCTGCCCCACAAGCTACCGGTGGTGCTGCCCATCAGCAGCGTATTCCCGTCCGGCGCGACGGCCAGCCCGTGCCGATACACGAGGTCGTAACAGTGCTGCTGCGGCAAGCCGGCGCGCAGCGTGTCGAAGGACTTGCCGCCGTCGCGCGTGCGGGCCACGGCCATGGCGCCGTCCACTGGCACGCGGCACTCGTCGGACCGGGCCGGCACGAACCACGCCGTCCCCGCTTGCCGTGGATGCACCGCCACGGCGAAGCCGAAACTCGATACGGGCGAGCCGGTGATCTCGTGCCAGGTACGCGCGTTGTCGGTGGAACGCCAGATGCCGTTGTGATGCTGGCACCACAGCACCTCGGGTGCCGCCGCGCAGCGCACGATGGCATGCGGATCCTGGGTGTTCGGGCTGTCGGCCTGCTCGGGCGGCATGTAGGCGGCGCGCATGCCGTCGGCCTGCAGTGCCCAGGTGGCGCCGTCGTCACCGCTGACCCAGACACCGCCGCAGCTGATACCGGCCAGCACTTCGCCCGCGCGCTGCGGGTGCGGGCAGATCGAATGGATGCCGGGCACGTCGTAGCCGCCGCCGAACCACTCGGCGCGCTCCGGCCGCACCCACAGTGATTCGACGAGCTGCCACGATCGGCCGTGATCACCCGATCGGAACAGCCCGCCCGGCAATGTGCCGGCCCAGACCGTGCCATGCGCCGCCTCCAGCGCCCAGATCTGAACCAGCTTCCAGGCCGGGCCGGTGGCATCGGCGGGCTGGGTCGGGTAGCTCGGCGTGGCGACCTCCTGCCAGTGGGCGCCCGCATCGTCCGAGGCATGCAGCTTGACGCCGAAGTGCCCCAGGTTCAGCGCCGCCAGCATGCGCGTGTCGCCCTGTGGGGGCAGCAGCATGCTGACCGGCTCGCCGAGGAAACTGGTGCGCGAGATGCGCCAACCCGCGCTGTCGCGGCGCAACTCGAACAAGCCCTTGCGGGTGGCGACCCAGGCGCGGTCATGGTTCATGGCGAGTCATCCTCCGGACAGGGCCTGCAACACATGCACCTTCGCGCCCGGCGCCAGCGCATCGGCCAGGCCGTGGCGATCCTGGCAGCGCCGCCCGTCGATGAAGACCACCACGTTGACGCGCAGATGGCCTTGGTCGTCGAGCACGTAGCCACGCAGTTTCGGATTCAGCGCAAACGCGGCCTCGAGGCCGCCGCGCAGCGTGTCCGCGTCGGTGTCGACTTCAGGCACGGCGACAAATCGCCGCAATTGCGGCGTGAACGCGATATGAGCCATCGCGCGATGATGCGCCCAGCACACCGTGCGTTCAAGTCGCGCGCAAGCCGCGCCACCCGGCGCTGTGCCGGGCCTGGCGACGCTGCGCCCTCAGGCCAAATCGCCGGCCAGGCTGGCCAGGGTTTCGGCAGCGATGTTCACATGCGCCGGATAGTTGCGATGGTCGCAGCCCAGGCGCACAGCTGCGCCGGCCAGCACCGCCTGCCGGGCGGAGGGCGTGAACTCGAAGCGCGCGAAATGCACCGCCGAGGTCTTTTCGGCGTTCTCGCGGTCGAGGTCTTCGTCGGCAATGGCGTACACGCGTGGGTGGCCCTCGACCTCGACGAAGAGCCGGTCCTCGACGCCGATCAGCCGCGCCAGCTCGCGCTTGCGCTCGTGTGCATCGGGGTACTCGATCAGCACCGTGGCCTTCCAGTTGCTGCCATCGGGCACCAGCGGCGCGTAGGCGTCGATCTCGCTCTGGATGCCCTCTTCCTCGAAGATCTTCTCGATGCGCAGCATCTCCTGGATCTGGTAGCGCACCGTCTGCTCGTCCTCGAACTGCAGGTTGATGTGCTCGCCCAGTTGCACGCTGCGCAGGCGGCGGCGGGCAATGATCTGCGGCTTGTTGGCCTTGCGGTACTTCGAGTACGCCTCCAGGGTCATCAGGTTGTCGCGCGTGATCGTCATGAACTTCACTCCATTCCGTAGGCCAGACGCACCAGGCTCAGCGGGTGTTGCACCGCCTTGGCCGGCGTGCCGGCCTGGGCCATGCCCTGGGCAATGTGGTGCCCGGCCATTGGGCAGTCGCTGCCGATGTAGTCGGGCTCGTCCTTGGCCATGGCCTTGAACACCGGCTTGCCGATCTTCATCGCCACCGGATGGGTGGCCGTCTTCACGCCGTAGGTGCCGGCATGGCCGGAGCATCGCTCCACGGTATTGAGCTTGACCTCGACCTGGGTGCCGATGAGCTTGAACATCTCCTCCGTCTTCTTGCCGATGTTCTGCACCCGGCCGTGACAGGGGATGTGATAGCTGACCTTGCCCAGCGCGGTCTTGAAGTCCAGCTTCAGCAGCCCGTCCTTGTGGCGTGCGACCAAGTACTCGAAGGGGTCGAACATCGCCTCCTTCACCGCCCGCGTGTCGGCGCAGTCGGGGAACATCAACGGCAATTCCTGCTTGAACATCAGCGTGCAACTCGGCACCGCGCTGAGAATGGCGTAGCCCTCTCTGGCATAGCGCGCCAGCACCGGCATGTTGGCCGCCTTGTGCGCGGCCACCGCATCCAGGTCGCCGAGTTCGAGCTTGGGCATGCCGCAGCACTTCTCCTTGTCGACGATGACATAGGGAATGTCGTTGTGCGCCAGCAGCTTGAGCAGGTCGTGGCCGATTCCAGGTTCGTTGTAGTTGATGAAGCAGGTGGAGAAGATCGCCACCTTGCCTGGCGTGCGCTCGCCGTTTGTCACCACCGTTGACAGCGACTTGGCCGCGCCCCAGCGGAAGCGCTGACCGGCGAGCTCGGGCATCCAGGCATCGGCATGCACGCCGAGCATCGATTCCATCTGCTTGCGCGCGAACTTCGTGCGGTTCACCGCGTTCACCACCTGCACGACGATCGGGATGCCCGCGAACTGTCCGTGCACGTCGGTGCTGGCCAGGAACTTCTCAGCGCCCTTGACTCCGCCCTTCTTGAACTTGATCGCCTTGGCGCGCAGCATCAGATGCGGGAAGTCCAGGTTCCAGGCGTGCGGTGGCGTATACGGACACTTGGTCATGTAGCACAGGTCGCACAGGTAGCACTGGTCGACCACCTTCCAGTAGTCGTCCTTCTTGACGCCGTGCACCTCACCGTCGTCGCTGGCATCGACCAGGTCGAACAGGTTCGGGAAGCTCTGGCACAGGCTGACACAGCGGCGGCAGCCATGGCAGATGTCGAACACCCGCTCCATCTCCTTGAGGGCCGAGGCCTCGTCGTAGTAGTCGGCGCTTTTCCAGTCGATCGGGTGCCGGGTCGGGGCTTCGAGGTTGCCTTCGCGCATGGAGTGCTCGTGGGGATGACGGTGCGAAACGAACAAGGGGCACAAAGCCCCTTGTTCAAGGTTGACGCTTCACCGCGCTGTCAGTCGACGAGCGCGTCGAGGGCCTTCTGGTAGCGATTGGCATGCGAGCGCTCGGCCTTGGCCAGCGTCTCGAACCAGTCGGCGATCTCGTCGTGGCCTTCTGCACGCGCGGTCTTGGCCATGCCCGGGTACATGTCGGTGTACTCGTGCGTTTCGCCCGCCACTGCCGCGGCCAAGTTCTGCCGGCTCGACCCGATCGGCAGCCCGGTGGCCGGATCGCCCGAGCCGTGCTCCAGAAATTCCAGGTGGCCATGCGCGTGGCCGGTCTCGCCTTCCGCGGTGGAACGGAACAGCGCGGCCACGTCGTTCTGACCCTCGATGTCGGCCTTGTTCGCGAAGTACAGATAACGGCGGTTGGCCTGCGATTCGCCTGCAAAGGCGTCTTTCAGGTTCTGTTCGGTCTTCGATCCTTTCAAGCCCATCTCACTCTCCTGGTTGGTGAACGAACAATCCATCGCCACGCGATGGAGGCCACGAACGCTAACAAATTCGTCTCTCGCCGGCCAATACTAAGCTTCAATGCCGGCCATAGCGTCGGACGATGCCCCAGCGGCTTGAGTCTGCTCAAGCCTGCCTCATTGCGCTGCTAGCGCAAGCCCAGCAGGCGCAGCGTCAGGTCATGCAGCCGGCCAGCCGGGTCGGCCAGGCTTTCGAGCACGTCGAAATGGTTCCGTCGCGGAATGGTCTCGCACACCGGCACGGCCGTCGGGCCCCAGACGTCGCGGATGAGCTGGTTCTGGCGCAGGAACTCCTGGCTCTCCGCCGCGCCCACGGCGGCATAGAGTTTGCCCTTCGGACGGGGAAAGAAGGCCGGGCTCAGGCGTTTGACCGAGGCCGGGCTGAGCTGCAGATCGGGCTGAAGGAAGGCCACGTGGCGCAGAGGCTCCAGGTCGTAGATGCCGGAAATCGCCATCGCGCCGCTCACCACTTGCGCCGGCAGGTCATCGGCCACCTGCTTCCAGCGACAACTGAGCATCATCGCCGCCAAGTGGGCACCGGCCGAATGCCCGGCCACGACGATGCGTTGCGGGTCGCAGCGATGTTCGGCCGCGTGGCGCCAGACCCACTGCAGCGCATGCACCATCTGCCAGGTGATCTGCTCGACGCTCACCGCTGGGCAAAGCGCATAGTTCGGCACCACCACCATCGCGCCGGCCGCGTTGAAGGCCGGCGCGATGAAGGAAAAGTCGCTCTTGTCCAGGCTGCGCCAGTAGCCGCCATGGATGAACACCAATACCGGTGCCCCGGGGCGCGGTGCGGCGAACAGGTCCAGGCTTTCGAAAGGGCCCTCGCCGTAGCGCAGGTCGAGCTGGCAGTCGCGGCTCGCGCGGCTCAGCGCGGACGCCTCGGCCCAGTGCGCCAGGTGCCTGGGATGCTCGGGAACAAGTTCGCGGTTGTTGTATTGGGCATTCAACCAAGCGGGGTCGATCCTGGCCATGCAAGCGGTCCTTTCATTCGGTGGGCACGGCCCACCCTGGGTCCGCATGCGGGCACTTCAGGAGGGCGGGTTCGGCAGGGTGAATGATAGAATTTACGCTGGAATGGGGGCGTAGCTCAGCTGGGAGAGCGTCGCGTTCGCAATGCGAAGGTCAGGAGTTCGATCCTCCTCGTCTCCACCAATAACCACTAGGGCCTGCCGGCGAGCAGGCCCTAACTTTTTGGGCACACCGTGGGCACGGATGGGCACGGTGCCCATCCGTGCACACGGCTGGCCAGATCACTCGTCAAGTGACCTTCGCATAACCGGACAAAAGGCCGTCGTGGGGACTGAAGCTCAGCCTCCCTCTCGGCCTTATGCCCTCGGGCAATCTCTGGCATTGAGCTACGTCCATCTGCCGCTGGCTTGGTCACGTGGCCACTTCAGACTGAGTGCCGCTGGGCGAGTCTTGTGGCCGAGGGGCTGCGGACGCGGAAACCTGACTTTGGCTGGCGCCCAGTGCCGGGGTCCGCTGTATCCAGGAAGCGGCCGGTCACCTACGGACAACGGTGGATGCAGGTCGAGTGATCGGCGCCACTGTCGACTGACTCATCATGCCGACCCGAAGCGGATACCGGCCATGAGCTGCCGGACACGTCCCCGCTCGCAAGCCGCCGTTCATCTTCGGCATCCCGCCTCTTTCTGCCGTTCAGCGCGGTGAGGACCAGCAGGTAGCGGGCCGCAAGTCCCGGCTACGAACACACATTCGCAACCATGCTGCAAAACGGACCTTCGAGTCAGTGAGCTGCCTGATGCACCTCCCGGCTGCGACGCTCGTAACGCCATACGACGCTCGACCGGCAACGACGTGATGTGCCGTGGTGCACACTGTGCAACTATCGGTCGTCATCGATGCGTTGGCCCTCCCTCAACTTCAGTCTCCATGCGATGAATCCAGCATCGCGCAATCGTGCAGCGCGCACGCGCGCGGCGGCAGCCTGAGCACGACCCGATGGAACTGCGTCAGCTGCGCTACTTCATCCGAGTCGTGGAGCTCGGCAGCATGGGCCGGGCCGCGTTGGATCTGGGCGTTGGCACGCCCGCGCTGAGCCAGCAAATCAGCCGCCTCGAGGGCGAGTTGTCGACGCGGCTGCTGCAGCGCACCACCACCGGTGTGCTCCCGACCGACGCGGGACTGGCCTTCTTCCGCCAGGCGCAGCTCGCGATCCGCCATGCCGACGCCGCCGCTCAGGCGGCACGGCAGGCGCGGCTGGCAGGGCACGTCAGCATCGGCCTCGCTCCGTCCACTTCGGGCGTGCTCGCGCTGCCGCTGCTGGAGGCGATGCGCGAGCGCTATCCGGACGTGCGGCTGCGCCTGGTCGAGAGCCTGTCCGGCAACCTCGCGACCTTGCTCAACGCGCGGCAACTGGACTTGGCCGTGCTGTTCGAGACCGATGGTGCCCGGCGCTGGAGCGTGCTGCCGCTGCTCGACGAACGGCTGTTCGTGATCGGCCGGCGTGACCTGCCGGGCATGCCCACCGGCCGCAGCGTGCGCATCGCGCGGCTGGCCAGTCTGCCGCTGGTGCTGCCCAGCGGCACGCACGGGCTGCGCGCGATCCTCGATGCCGCCTTCGCACGCGAGCGTTGTGCGCCCCACGTCGTGCTCGAGATCGACGGCCTGGCGGTGCTGATGGACGCGGTGCGGGCCGGATTGGCGGCGACCATCCAGCCCGGCGCCGCGACGGTGCGCCTGCCGGCCGACGAGATGGCGCGCATCGAACTGGCGGACGGCAGCGCGCGGCGGCGCAACCTGTTGGCCAGCCTCTCCGACGACGAGCTGTCGCCGGCCGCGCTGGCAGCGCGCGTGGTGCTTCGCAGCGTGGCCGCCGGGCTGGTCGCGCAGCAGCGCTGGCCCGGCGCGACCCTTCACGAACCCTGAACACCGCTTGCCCTGGAGCCGTCTACCGGCCCGACGCGAGCTTCCCTACAGTGCGTCTCCATGCGAAGAGGAGACGATCAGATGCTCGACGTGCTGGTGATCGGCGGCGGGAATGCTGCGTTGTGCGCTGCACTGATGGCGCGCGAGGCCGGCGCGTCGGTGCTGCTGCTGGAGGCCGCGCCACGCGAATGGCGCGGCGGCAATTCGCAGCACACGCGCAATCTGCGCTGCATGCACGATGCGCCGCAGGACGTGCTGGTCGATGCCTACCCCGAAGAGGAGTATTGGCAAGACCTGCTGAAGGTGACCGGCGGCATCACCAACGAAGCGCTTGCGCGCCTGACAATCCGCGCTTCGTCGAACTGCCGCGATTGGATGCGCAAGCACGGCGTGCACTTCCAGCCGCCGCTGTCGGGCGCCCTGCATGTGGCGCGCACCAACGCATTCTTCATGGGCGGTGGCAAGGCGCTGGTCAACGCCTACTTCCGCAGTGCCGAGAAGCTGGGCGTGCAGATCCGCTATGACACGCCAGTGGTGTCGGTCGAACTCGACGGAGATCGCTTCGTCGCCGCCTGCACTGCCAGCGGCGAGCGGATCGAGGCCAGAAGCTGTGTGTTGGCTGCCGGCGGCTTCGAATCCAACCGCGATTGGCTGCGCGAGGCCTGGGGCCAGAACGGGCGAGGCGAGTGGCCCTCCGACAACTTCCTGATCCGCGGCACGCGGTTCAACCAAGGCGTGCTGCTCAAATCCATGATGGAGGCCGGCGCCGATTCGATTGGCGATCCGACGCAGGCGCACATGGTGGCGATCGACGCGCGCGCGCCGCTGTACGACGGCGGCATCTGCACGCGGATCGACTGTGTCTCGCTCGGCGTCGTCGTCAATCGCGAAGCGCAGCGCTTCTACGACGAGGGCGAGGACTTCTGGCCTAAGCGCTATGCGATCTGGGGTCGGCTGGTGGCGCAGCAACCCGGCCAGATCGGCTACTCGATCATCGACCAGAAGGCGATCGGCCGCTTCATGCCCCCGGTCTTTACCGGCGTCACGGCGAACACGCTGACGGAACTGGCCAGCAGGCTGGGTCTGCCCGAGCGGGCTTTCGTGCACACCGTAGAGGCTTACAACGCCGCCTGCCGTCCCGGCAGTTTCGACCATACGGCACTGGACGACTGTCGCACCGAGGGGCTGACACCCGCCAAGACCCATTGGGCACGGCCGATCGATACGCCGCCCTACTACGGCTACGCGCTCAAGCCCGGCGTCACCTTCACCTACCTGGGCCTCAAGGTCAACGACAAGTCCGCCGTGCACTTCGGTGGCCGCCCCAGCCCCAATCTCTTCGTCGCCGGCGAAATGATGGCCGGCAACGTGCTCGGTCAGGGCTACACGGCAGGGGTCGGCATGTCGATCGGCACCGCATTCGGCCGCATCGCCGGCACCCAGGCGGCCTTGGCTGCACGCAAGGAGTTCGAACATGCAGCAGCTTGAATCATTGGCCCGCGAAGCGGTGGCGCTTGCCGCCGGCAGCCGCACGGTCATACCGATCCTCAGCGCCCGTGAGGCCGAGGTCGGCCGCCAGATGCAGATCTGCAATGCCTGCCGCTACTGCGAGGGCTTTTGCGCGGTGTTCCCGGCGATGACGCGGCGGCTGGAGTTCGGCAAGGCCGACATCCACTTCCTGGCCAACCTGTGCCACAACTGCGGTGCCTGCCTGCATGCGTGCCAGTACGCGCCGCCGCACGAGTTTGCTGTGAACGTGCCGCAGGCGATGGCCCAGGTGCGTGGCCAGACCTATGTCGACTATGCGTGGCCACCGGCCCTGGGCGCGCTGTACCAGCGCAACGGCCTGACGCTGTCGCTGGCATTGGCGACAGGCCTGGCACTGTTCCTGATCCTGGCCGTGACGGTCAACGGCACGTTGTGGGGCGGGCAGCTCGGCGGCAACTTCTACAACCTGTTCCCTCACAACCTTCTGGTCGGCTTGTTCGCGCCGGTGTTCCTGTTCGCAGCCCTGGCCTTGGCGATGGGGGTGCGCGGCTTCTGGCGAGACGTCACGCCTGCGACCAGCGGCGCGCCGTTGAGTGGTCCAGCGGCAGCGGAGGCCACCGACGCGGTGCTGCGCCTGAAGTACCTCGACGGTGGCCATGGTGCGGGCTGCAACAACGACGACGACGCCTTCACCCTCGCGCGCCGGCGCTTCCACCACTTCACCTTCTATGGCTTCCTGCTGTGCTTTGCGGCGACCAGCGTGGCGACGATCTACCACTACGCGTTCGGCTGGGCGGCGCCCTACGAACTGCCCAGCCTGCCCAAGCTGCTCGGCGTGGTCGGCGGGGTGAGCCTGATGATCGGCACGGCAGGCCTGTGGCACCTGAACCGCCGCCGCCATCCCATGCATGGCGACGCCGTACAAAGACCGATGGACCTGGGCTTCATCGCCTTGCTGTTCCTCACCAGCGCCAGCGGGCTGGCACTCTGGCTGGGCCGCGGCACGCCCGCCCTGGCCGTGCTGCTGTGCCTGCACCTGGGCGCGGTGATGGCCTTGTTTGCCACGCTGCCCTACGGCAAGTTTGGGCACGGCATCTTCCGCAGCGCTGCCCTGTTGCGGCATGCGATCGAAAAGCGCCAGCCCAACACGATCGGTCTGGCGGCCGACTGAAGACCACTCACAACACCCTTTCCGGAGATCCACGATGAACAAATCCCACCTCTTGCGCGCCACGGCGCTGGCTTTCGCTGCGCTGTTGCTGAGCGGCCCCAGCCATGCACAGGACTTCCCACCCAAGAAGCCGGTCACGCTGGTCGTGGGTTTTGCCGCCGGCGGCGCGGCCGATGCGGCGGCCCGCCTGATCGCCAAGAAGCTGGGCGAGAACATCGGCCAAACCGTTGTCGTCGACAACCGGGCCGGCGCCGGCGGCAACATTGCGCACCAGCAGGTGGCCAACGGCCCGGCCGACGGCACGATGTTGCTGCTCGGCTCGATCGGCCCGCTGACCATCGCGCCGCACGTGATGAAGGTCAGCTACGACCCGTTCAAGGATCTGGCGCCGGTGTCGGGTGGCGTCAACTTCCCCAACGTGCTGGTGGTCCACAAAGGCGTGCGCGTGAAGACGCTGGCCGAGTTCGTGACCTTGGCGAAGAAAAAGGCGGGTGCCGTCGACTTCGCGTCCACCGGCGCCGGCTCCGCATCGCATCTGGCGGGAGAACTCTTCAGCCAGCGCGCCGGGGTCGACATGGTTCACGTGCCCTACAAAGGTGGCGCGCCGGCCCTGCAGGACCTGCTGGGCGAACGCATCGCATCCTACTTCTCGGCGCCGCCCACTGCGCTGCCGCACGTGGAGGCCGGAAAGCTCGTCCCGCTGGCCACCACGGGTCCGACGCGTCCGGCATACATGCCCAACATCCCGACGGTCGCGGAGTCCGGCTACCCCGGCTTCGAGGCGCTGAACTGGTATGCCTTCGTGGCACCGGGCAAGACACCCACGTCGATTCTGGATCGCTGGAACGTCGAGATCGTGAAGGTGCTCAACGACCCGAGCGTGAAAGACGAGCTGAACAAGCACGGCCTGACCCCGCAGCCCACTACGCGCGCCGAGTTGACGGCCTTCATGAAGCAAGAAGACGCGAAGTGGAGCGCCGTCGTACGGGAACGCAAGATCACGGCCAACTGAAGCGGAGCCGAGGGCCTGATCTGCTCAATCGCGGCTTCAATGTCGGCTCCGAGGTCAGCGATGCCGACCAAGAGTTCCGCATCGATCTGTTCGCCCGCCCGCTGGCCGCGCAAGCCCATTTAACGCACACGGGCCGAACATGAACCGCCGCACGGGCGCAGAAGACGCACCAGCACACCCGCCTGTATCAGCATCACCGCAGCTGAATGCCGGCGCACCCCGGATGTACGCTCGAGCAGGTGGCCTTGGACCGCTCAGGGGTCGGTAGTGCAGCTTCACCGTCCGCTGTTCGGCCCAGCCGCCACGGGTAGTCATGAGCCGCTACTTGCCTTCAGCGATGGGCCGCTGCTGCAGATGGTGGCCGACAACAACGGGTCGACGGCGGGCCCGCGCGAAATCAATCTCGATGCCGTGGACCCGTCGCTCCCACGGCCGCCTTCATCCGACTTCCGGTGGCCATGCGTCTTAATCACGAGCGGCGTTCAACTGCCTCTCACGTCGTTGCCATTCACGCTCGTGTATGGGACGCCACCCAGTCACCCAGGACGATGTGACCTCTTTCCACCCTTCACTTCGCCGAAGAGATCGAACAGCTGCTGCGCGGCCGGTGACAGCGAGCGCCCGCGGCGCCATATCAGCCCAACCTTGCGGGTGACGACCGGATCGACCAGCGGAACGCTCACCAACAGCGGGTGGTCCGGCCCCGGCATCGCCATCGACGGCACCGCGGCGACTCCGAGTCCGGCCTCGACCAGGCCGAGCGTCGTGGTCACGTGCTGTGCCTCGTAGATGGCCTGCGGCCGCCCAGCCACGCCTGCCAGCGCCTGGTCCAGCAGCACCCGGTTGCCGGATGAGCGGCCCACCGAGATGTAGTCGTAGTCGGCGAGTTGCGCCCAGCTGACTCGGCGCAGCTTCGCCAGCGGATGATCGCGACGGCACGCCGCCACGAAGCGTTCCTCCACGAGCGGCTTGAACTCGAGCTCGCCTTCCTGCGCGCCGATGAAATTGAGGCCGAAGTCTGCCTCGCCGCGAGCCACCGCCGCCAGTACCTCATTCGCTGCGGCATCGAGCACCTTCACGCGCACCTTCGGGCTGCGCTCGTGGTAGCGGCGAATCACCTGTGAGAGGTAGTAGTACACCGTCGACGGCACGCAGGCCACGGTCACTTCGCCCATGCGGGTGGCCGCGACGCCGCGGATGCCCAGCAGCGTGGCGTCGAGCTCGTCCAGGAGTTCGCGCACCTTGCGCTCGAAATCGCGGCCGACGGCGGTCAATGTCACGCGCCGCGTGGTGCGTTCGAGCAGCCGCACGCCCAGCGCCTGCTCGAGCTTGTCGATACGGCGGCTGAAGGCCGGCTGCGACAGGTGCACGACTTCAGCGGCCTTGCGGAAGCTGCTCAGCTCGGCCACCGCACGGAAAGCGAGCAGGTCGTTGAGATCGAAGTTGATGGCCATGTCGAGGGTCCTTCTATTGATGCCTAAAGCGCATCAGTTGATCTTAAAGATGCAATTCACTTTTGCAAAGCCGGCGCCGATCATTGCGTCATGAACCAAGTCATCCCCTGCGTCCTGATGCGTGCCGGCACATCGCGCGGACCGTTCTTCCTGAGCGAATGGCTGCCGGCCGACGACGCCACACGCGACGAGGTGCTGATCGGCGCCATCGGCGCGTCGGACCTGCTGCAAGTCGACGGCGTGGGTGGCGGCAGCACGCTGACCAGCAAGGTGGCCATCGTCTCGAAGTCGTCGCAGCCGGGCTGCGACGTCGACTACCTGTTCGCCCAGGTCGGCGTCGGCCAGAAATCGGTCGACACGCGGCCCAACTGCGGCAACATGCTGTCCGGGGTGGCGCCGTTCGCGATCGAACAGGGCCTCGTGCCCGCGCAGGACGGCGAGACCACGGTGCGTGTCTTCAACGTGAACACACGCTCGCGCATCGACGTGACGGTGCTGACCCCGGGACAGCGCGTCAGCTACGACGGCGAGACCGGCATCGACGGGGTGGCCGGCACGGCAGCGCCGATCCGGCTGAACTTCCTCGATGCCTGGGGTGCGGTCACCGGCTCGGTGTTCCCCACCGGACAGCGCATCGACGTCATCGACGGACTCGAGGTGACCTGCATCGACGCCGCGATGCCGCTGGTCATCATGCGTGCCGCCGATCTCGGCCTGAGCGGGCGCGAAGCCCCTGCCGATCTCGACGCCGATCTCGCCCTGCTGGCGCGCATCGAGGCGATCCGCCGTGCCTGCCGGCGATGCCATGGGCCTGGGCGATGTGTCGACCAGCGTCGTGCCCAAGCCCGTGATCGCCAGCGACGGTGACGATGCCCACAGCATCACTTCGCGCTACTTCACGCCGCGCCGTTGCCACGCCTCGCACGCGGTCACCGGCGCCATCGGCGTGGCCACCGCCTTTGCGCTGCCCGGCACCGTGATCAGCGGCGCCGTCAGCCGCGCCGGCGCGCGGTCCATCTCAGTGCTGCACCCCCAAGGGCGCATCGACGTCGAGGTGGCAATCGAAGGCAGCGGCTCGGACGCCCGCATCCAGCGCGCCGCGCTGGTGCGCACCGCCCGAAAGATTCTGCAAGGCGAACTCCACATTCCGCCCTACGTGTTCTCTAAACCCACTGAAGGAGACAAACCCATGAAGCATTTGATCGCACCCACCGTGGCCGCTGTGTTGGCCGCAACCGCACCGCTGGCGATGGCCTACCCCGACAAGACGATCACCATCGTCGTGCCCACCGCCGCCGGCGGCGGCAACGACGCCATGGCTCGCACCATCGCGCAGAAGCTCGGGCCAATGCTTGGCCAGACCGTGATCATCGACAACCGTGCCGGCGCCAATGGTTCGATCGCCAGCGAATTCGTCGCTCGTGCCACGCCCGACGGTCACACGCTGATGCTCGGCTACATCGCCACCCACGCGATGAATCCGGCGTTGCAGAAGCTGCGTTACGACCCGGTCGCCGACTTCGCGCCAATCGGGCTGGTGGGCTATTCGCCGACGCTGATGGTTGCCAGCCCCACGGTGCAAGTGAAGGACGTCAAGGATCTGGTGGCACAGCTCAAGGCCAAGCCGGACAAGTACACCTACGCATCGGCCGGCAACGGCACCGCGCCGCACTATGCGGCCGAGCTGTTCAAGCTCAATGCCGGTGTCGTGATGCTTGGCGTGCCGTACAAGGGCTCAGCCCCTGCGATCAGCGACACCATCGGGGGGCAGACGCAGTTCATGTTCCCAAGCCTGTTCACGGCGCTGCCGCACGTCAAGAGCGGCAAGCTGCGGGCGCTGGCCGTGGCCGGGCCGAAGCGCTCGACCCTGCTGCCCGACGTGCCGACGCTGAAGGAGGCGGGCGTCGACGGGGTCGACGTGCAGCAGTGGTACGGCTTCTTCGCCCCGGCCAAGACGCCCAAGCCGATCATCGACCAGCTCAACAAGGCGCTCAACCAGATCCTGGCTGACAAGGAAATCATCAAGCGCATGGAAGATCACGGCGCCGACGTCGAGACCAGCACGCCGGAGAAGTTCGGCGAGCTGGTCAAGAGCGAACTGGCAAAGTGGAAGGGCGTCGTGCAACGCGCCAAGCTGACCGCCGACTGAACGCGAAGGAGCCTTTAACGTGGACACTTCACTCAACGACCTGCAAGCCTGGATCGGCCGCAGCGAGACGGTACGCGACCAGATCAGCGCGACGCCTGTGAAGGCGCTCAACGCCACTCTGGACCACCCCGCGATGACCGTGGAGCCGGGCACGCCGCTGCCGCCGCTGTGGCACTGGCTGTACTTCCTGCCGCTGCACCGGCAAAGCGAGATCGGCCCGGACGGCCACGCCAGGCGTGGCGGCTTCCTGCCGCCGGTGCCGTTGCCGCGTCGCATGTGGGCGGGCAGCCAGTTCGAGTTCCGCTCGCCGGTGCGCGTGGGCGATGCGGTCGAGCGCACGTCGACCATCGCCGATGTCTCGATCAAGGAGGGCCGCAGCGGCAAGCTCGTGTTCGTGAAGGTGCGGCACGAGCTGCGCTGCAACGGATCGGCCGAGCCGGCGATCGTCGAGTTCCACGACATCGTGTACCGCGACGCCAAGCGTCCCGAGGACGTGGAGCCGCCGCCGCAGCGGGCGCAGGCCGGTGCGGCCTGGCAACGCGAGATCGTGCCGGACGACGTGCTGCTGTTCCGCTACTCGGCGCTCACCTTCAACGGCCATCGCATCCACTACGACCGCAAGTACGTGACCGAGGTCGAGGGCTACCCGGGACTGATCGTGCACGGTCCGCTGATCGCCACCCTGCTGATGGACCTGGTGCGCCGCAACGCGCCCGATGCCGCCGTCGCGGCGTTCCGCTTCAAGGCGGTGCGTCCGACCTTCGACCTGAACCCGTTCCAGGTCAATGGGCAGCTTCAGCCGGACGGCACGACCGTCAAGCTGTGGGCCCAGGACCATGAAGGCTGGCTCACGATGGATGCGGTGGCGACACTGCGCGGAGCCTGAGATGCAGCCGCTCAAGGGACTCACCGTCGTCACGCTCGAGCATGCCATTGCCGCGCCGTTTGCGACGCGCCAGCTGGCCGACCTCGGCGCCCGCGTCATCAAGATCGAGCGCCCCGGCACCGGCGACTTCGCTCGCGGTTACGACACCCGCGTGCGCGGCCTCGCTTCGCACTTCGTCTGGACCAACCGCTCCAAGGAAAGCCTGACGCTCGACGTGAAGCATCCCGACGCGGCCAAGGTGCTCGAGCGTCTGGTGCTGGAAAAGGCCGACGTGGTGGTGCAGAACCTCGCGCCTGGAGCTGCCGCGCGCCTGGGTCTGGGCTATGAGGTTCTGGCGGTGAAGAAGCCTGCGATCATCGTGTGCGACATCTCCGGCTACGGCGCCAACGGTCCGTACCGTGACAAGAAGGCCTACGACCTGCTGATCCAGAGCGAAGCGGGCTTCGTGTCGGTCACCGGCACGCCCGACGAGCCGTGCAAGGCGGGGCCGTCGATCGCCGACATCGCCGCAGGCATGTACGCCTACACGAACATCCTCTCGTCGCTGCTGCAGCGGGCTCAGACCGGGCGCGGCCAGCACATCGACATCTCGATGCTGGAGTCGCTGGCCGAATGGACCAGCTATCCGCTGTACTACGCCTTCGACGGCGCGCCGCCCCCGCCACGCACCGGCGCATCGCACGCCACCATCTACCCCTATGGCCCGTTCCCGACCGGCGCGGACAACGGCAGCGTGATGCTCGGCCTGCAGAACGAACGCGAGTGGGTCAACTTCTGCGAGGGTGTGCTGTTGCGTCCCGAACTGGTGCGCGATCCGCGCTTCGCCGGCAACGCCAAACGGGTGGCCGAGCGCGCTGCGCTGTGCCAGATCATCGTCGACACCTTCACGCCGCTGACGGCCCCGCAGGTGGTCGAGCGTCTGGAGGCGGCGCAGATCGCCAACGCCCGTGTCAACACGATGCACGAGGTCTGGGAACACCCGCAGCTGAAAGCGCGCGATCGCTGGCGAGAGGTCGGCTCGCCGGTCGGTGCGCTGCCGGCAATGCTGCCGCCCGGCACCTGGGACGAAGGCCCGCGCATGGACCCTGTGCCCGCACTCGGTGAGCACACCGATGCCATCTTGCGGGAGCTGGGCATCGACGCCGAAGGCATCCGCAAGTTGCGTGCCGCGGAGGCGATCTGATGAACACCCCCCGAACCTACCTGTTCGTGCCCGGCAATCGCCCCGAGCGCTTCGCCAAGGCGCTGGCCAGCGGTGCCGATGCGATCGTGCTGGACCTCGAGGATGCCGTCGCACCGACGGCCAAGGGCGAGGCGCGCGATGCGATCACGCAGTGGTCGCGGCAGGCGGCCGAAGCCGACCGTGCGCGCATCGTGGTGCGCATCAACGACGCCCAGTCGAGCGCCTTCGCCGTCGACCTGCAATTGCTGCGCGATGCCCATCTCTCGCACGTCATGCTGCCGAAGGCCGAATCCCCGGCCCAGATACAGGCCGTTAGCGCGGCCGTGCCCCATGCCCGCGTGCTCGCGCTGATCGAAAGTGCGTGCGGCGTCGCGAACGTCCAACAGGTGGCGGGCGCCGAAGGCGTCTCTCGCCTGGTCTTCGGCACGCTCGACTACGCGCTCGACCTCGATCTGGATATCGCCGACAGTTCTGAGGCTCTGGTGCATGCCGCCAGCGCGCTCGCCATCGCCTCGCGTGTCGCGGGCCTCGCAACGCCGGTTGCCGGTGTCACACCCCAGCTCGACGACGAACAACGCTTGCTGGCCGACCTCGCCTGGTTCCGCCGCCATGGCTTCGGTGCCAAGCTGTGCATCCACCCGCGCCAGGTCGTACCCATCCACGCCGCGCTCGCGCCGAGCGCGCAGGCCATCGCCTGGGCCCGGCGCGTGCTGGCCGCCGAAGCCGAGTCACCCGGCGTCGCCCAGCTCGACGGCCGAATGATCGATCGCCCCGTCGTGCAGCAGGCGCAACGCACCTTGCAGCGCGCCGGCGCCTGAACCCACTCCCCACCTCAAGAGGAAACACACCATGTCCGCCACCATCATTGACTCGGCCATCTTCCAGGGCATCTTCTCCAGCGACGAGATGCGCCACGTGTGGTCCGACGAAAACCGGACGCAGAAATACCTCGATATCGAGGCCGCGCTGGCCAAGGTGCAGGGTCGCCTGGGCCTCATTCCACAGGAAGCCGCCGACGAGATCGTCAGCCACTGTCGGCTCGACCAGATCGACATGGTCAAGCTGCGCCAGCAGACCGAGCGCATCGGCTATCCGATCCTCGGCGTCGTGTCGCAGCTCAACGCGCTGTGCCGCGACAAGCTGGGCGAATACTGCCACTGGGGCGCGACCACGCAGGACATCACCGACACGGCCACGGTGCTTCAGATCCGCGAGGGCTTGACCATCGTCGAACGCGAACTCGCGGCGATCTCCGCGGCGATGGCCCGCCACGCCAAGACCCACCGCCTGACGCCGATGATCGGACGCAGCAACCTGCAGCAGGCCATCCCCGTGACCTTCGGCTACAAGATGGCCGGGCTGCTGTCGGCGATCGAGCGCCATCGCGAGCGACTCGCACAGCTGAAGGAGCGCGTGTTGGTCGGTGAGTTCGCCGGCGCGGCCGGCACGCTGGCGTCGCTGGAGCAGGGTGCGATGGAAACGCAGGCCGGCCTGTGCGCCGAACTCGGGCTGAAGCAGCCGGTGATCGCCTGGCACACGATTCGCGACAACATCGCCGAGGTCGGCACCGTGCTCGGCCTGATCGGCGGCACGCTCGGCAAGCTGAGCATGGACATCAAGCTGATGATGCAGACCGAGGTCGGCGAAGTCTACGAGCCGTTCGCGCACGGCCGCGGCTCGAGCAGCACGATGCCGCAAAAGCGCAATCCGATATCGAGCTGCTACATCCACGCCGCGATCTCGGTGGTCCGCCAGCACGCCGCCGCGCTGATGGACGCGATGGTTGCCGACCATGAACGATCCACCGGTCCGTGGGAGATCGAATGGATCGTGTTGCCCGAGGCCTTCTGCCTGATGGCTGGAGCGCTGAAGCAGTCACGCTTCGTGCTCGAAGGGCTTGAAGTCGACGCGCAGGCGATGCGCCGCAACATTGACCTGACACACGGCCTGGTCATGAGCGAGGCCGTGATGATGGGCTTGGGCCCGTACATCGGCCGCGAATACGCGCACGATCTGGTGTACGACATCTGCCGCCAGGCCGTGAAGCAGCAACGGCCGCTGCTCGACTTGCTAGCCGAGCATCCCGAGATCAACAAGCATCTCGATCGTGCCGCGCTGGCCAGACTCTGCGATCCCGCAAGCTACCTCGGTCAGTCCGGGTTGATGGTGGACCGCGTCCTTGCCACTCTGCGCTGAAACCGGCGGCATCAGTGGGCTGAGCTGAGTCCGGCGTTCGTGGACTTCGTGATGCTGTCGACTGCGGAGCAGGCGTCGGCAGGCAAGCCGCAGGAAGCCTTGCTGCCGGAGAACGCAACCCTTGCGAATTGAGTCAATCGAAGGGCAGCTTTGGTGCTGCGACCTTGAGACCACGACCGACTGCTGTGGGTCGGTACCGCCAGTACGCGCGGCAGGGAAGCAGTCGTCGGAGCAGCTAGACCTTCCAGTCGCAACCCGAGGTCAGCTGTACCTCGTATAGCTGCCGCTCGTGCCAGCGCTGCTGGCCGAACCGAACGTCGGCTCGATGGCGGATAGGTCTCGCGAATAATCTGGAGGTTGATCGACGTGGCGATCGGGTATTCACTTTGGAGCTGCGCCCCCAGCTGCAGGCGCATGCCAGGGAATCTTGCCGCCATCGAGCCACTGGCGGGCAGCCGCCCAGCCGACCATAAGCGCCTCCTGACTGTTTTTCCGGTAGCACTCCGGACCACACGGGACCACGAATTCCCGTGCGGTGCCATCAACGCGAGCGATGACGATGTGCGGCTCCCACATCTGCACGTCTGATAGGTACTGGACGAAGCCGGTTATCGAGTACGGTCCGATCACCTCTGTACGGCCTTCAGCGTTCATCGCGGGTGCTGACCTTTTCGCTGTGAGCCGGTACTGACGGCTGCATTCCAGGCTCGAGGATGCACAGCAGCAGGCTTTGGAGACGGTTCCCGCACGGGTCACTGCAGGGATGTCCGACGCGGATGCCTCTTGAGGACGCCACGTCACCGTCGTGGAAGATCCTATGAAGCCCGCGAGGCGGCGCACATCCCCTGAATGAGTGGAAAGTTTGGGCCAGCTACGGTCTTGGTCACAACCAAGCGTCGCTCCGACACATCACGCCGGGGCCGCTGGCCCGACTCTCTCCGACAGCCTTGAAGAGCCTCACAGCGGCCCGCGGCTCGCCCGTCGCTTTGCCGGTTGATTTCGTTCACCAAGACTGAGCGGCTCTAGCCCGCCGGTCACTTGCACACGCACCCTGCAGTGCCCGTCGGTGGCGTGCGCCAGCAAACCGGCAACATCAGTTCGGATGACGGCTAGCAGGCGGCAGATTCGCCGGATTGGCTGCCAGGGCTCGACCCAAACTTGTCTGACGACATCTCAGATTTCACGCCCTAAAGCCGCCATTGCGAGAAGCGACTGAATAGCTGATCCGGCGAGCGCATCCGTCATCGCTGCAGCCGGAGGTGCCGCGCAACCAGCACGCGAAATCAGCGGCCTTGTTGTCCAACCCATATGCACGATCGGAGCGGCCACCTCAACGCCCGACCATAGCGCGGTCGAGAATGCGCTTGCGCACCAAGTCAATGTGGCTGCGCAGCTCGTAAAGTTCATGGGTGTACGACAGCGGCACACCGACGCGTTCGACTTGACCGTCGATTCGCTCGATCTCGGCCCGCAGCCGGTCCAGAGCAGGTGCCTGGCGTTCCAACGCCTGTTCAACGGCGCGCAAATGCGCATACCAGCGAAAGACACGCGATCGCACCCGCAACTCCACCAGCGGCGGCAAGATGCGCGACAGCGGGATCATCACCGCCACCAGCGGCAGCAGCACGAACCACATGCGATCGATGAAGTTGGCCAGCCAGAACGGCAGGTAACGCTGCAGCCAGGGCACTCCATCGCGGTACAGGCGCGCTGCTTCGGGCGCCAGCGGCAGATCGGACACACTCGGGCTCGGAAACTCGCCAGCACGGCTGAACCAGCCGGCATCCCCATGCACCTGTTGCGCTGCCTGCACGAGCAGCTGCACCAGCGCTGGATGCAAGTCCTCGCGCACGACGAGCGAGGCGGTCGCCGCCACCAGGCGCATGTCCTGCGGCGGCTTGTCGGCCGCCAGGTCGATGATTCCGCGCGGCAGCGTCAATGCGCGCAGGAACGGAAAGCGTCGCGCGTAGGCTTCCGACTGCACAAATTCGAATAGACGGATTCCGGGTGCGCGCAGCAGGTACTGCACCAGCGGGGCATCGGCCGCGGCGACCATCAGCACCGCGTCGGTGCGACCCTGCAGCAAGTCCACGACCGCATGCACGGCAGGTTTGTCGCCGAGCTGCAATTGCGTGGCTTCAAGTTGATTGGCCTGCGCGAGCTGCAGGAACAGTGGGCCAGCGCCGCCGCCGCTCGGCCCGGTGTTGATACGCCAGCCGGCCAGTTGCGACAGGTTATCCAATCGGGCCTTGTCGCGATCCCGCGCATCGGCTTCGCGATAGAAGAGCCAGACAGGTTCGTACGCGACGCTTCCGAGCGATGCCACCATTCCGCTCTCACCCGTGTCCACCGTGTCGACACCGCCTTGCACGAAGGCTGCGTCCACGCCGGATCGCGGATCGCGCAGCAGCGTCAGGTTCTCGCTCGAACCTTGGGTTGTGCGCAGTTCGACCACGAGCCCA
This sequence comes from uncultured beta proteobacterium, assembly GCA_963824005.1. Lineage (GTDB taxonomy): Bacteria > Pseudomonadota > Gammaproteobacteria > Burkholderiales > Burkholderiaceae_C > Rubrivivax. The sequence continues at coordinate 29,605 of CAWGOK010000028.1, read as the reverse complement.
TGTGCGCGCAGCAGCGGCTGGTAGCGCTTGGCGAACTCGATGTAGGCCCCTTCTTCGGGCCCCGTTGCGATGACGATTCGCTTGTCGGGTGTCGGATCGAGCACGCGATAGGCCACGTACAGGCCCAGGCCGACGAATGCGATCAACAGGCCGACCACCAGCGGCCCCGCGCCAACGACGGTGTCCCACCAGCGACCGTGACGCGATCGGACCGGCGCGATGGTTTCCATCGGTGAACGATATCGCAGCCGCTCCTCAGGGCTGCTTTACACATCTTCACCCAAGCGCAGCGTATCGGGGTCCTCGCTTCGCTGGGTCCAACCGTTGTGTTCACACGGCCGATGAAGGCCGGGCGCCGAAGGAGAGGTTCGCACGTGAGCAAAGGAAAACCGTTTGTTACCAGCGGCGTGGGCGGCGACCGGCCGAGATTCGAGACCGCCATGCGCGGCCTCCTGCTCGTGCTGCCCCTGCTGCTGGGTCAGGTGCCCGCTGCGCGAGCCCAGGTATCGGTGGGTGTCGGCATCGAAATGCCTGGCGTCAGCATCGGCATCAACCTGCCGACCTTTCCCGACCTGCAGCGCGTGCCCGGCTACCCCGTCTACTACGCGCCGCATGCCGCGGGCAACTACTTCTACTACGACGGCCTCTACTGGGTGTTGCAAGGTGACGACTGGTACGCCAGCAGTTGGTACAACGGACCGTGGCAACGCGTGCTGCCGCTGTATGTGCCGGCGTACGTGCTGCGCGTGCCGGTGTACTACTACCGCCAGCCGCCGCCCTACTTCAGGCATTGGCGTGCCGACGCACCGCCCCGCTGGGACCAGCACTGGGGTCACGAGTGGCAACAACGCCGGCCCGGCTGGGACCACTGGGACCGCCACGCCGCGCCACCGCCGGCGCCGTTGCCCACTTACCAGCGCCGCTATCCGCAGAGCCGCTACCCGCAAGAGTCAGCTCGGCAGCAGGCGATCCGCGCTGAGAGCTTCAACTACCGGCCGCGCGAGCCAGTGTCGCGCCAAGCCTACGAGTGGCCCGATCGTTCGCCGCAGCGCCAGCAAGGCGGGCCGGCACAGCAGACGCAGACGCGGCCTGCGCCGGCGCAGGCGTCCACAGTGTTGCCGCCACCGCAGCCAGGTCCCCGGCCGCATGCACAGCAGCCCCCACGGCAGCAGGACAGACCGCCCGCCGGACAGCCATCACACGCACCGCGCCAACAGGCGGCGCCGCAGGAGCACGGCTACCCCCAGGGTCGTGGTGAACCGTCCAACCCAAGACAGTCCAAGAAGCGTGACGACCAGTTGTCCGACCGTTCGCCGCTGTACCAGCAAGTCAGGCCGGTGCAGCAGACGCAGCCACGGCCCGCGTCGGCGCAGGCGCCAACGGCTCAGCCTTCTGCACAGCCAGGTCCTCAGGCGAATGCCCAGCAACCCCCGCGGCAGCAGGAGCGACCGCAAACCGCACACCCATCGCACGCACCGCGCCCACACGCAGCACCGCGAGACCGGGACCAGCCCCACGGCCGCGCCCAATCGTCCAACCGAAGACCGGACAAATTGGGATGACGGAAAGGGCCATCAAGGCTGCGTCCAGAAGGGTAGGCCTGCTTTGTGGCGATGCAATCGGCGACGGCGATGCCGCACGCGACCCACTTCAGACCTACACTGTTCTCGCGCAGACCGCCCCGAGAGTATTCTCCCGATGCCTGCTGCACTGGGGTGGCAGCCCTGCCCATGGTGGGGACGGGTCGGCATCAACTCGGGGTCGAGCAACGGAGTGGAACCGTCGCGGTCCAATGGCTTGGTGTCGGGCGAATCATTCTGAGCCAGCACCTTTCGGGTTGTGCGGCCCGTGGCGCCCAGCGACCCGTCAGGCTCGATCTGGCCTGACGAACGACGGTTTCGTGCGTGACATACATGGTCTTTTCAAGGCCAGCACTCGCGCAGGCGAACGGCTGCCGATCCGACCTTACGCACTTGAATGGCAAGTCTCAGGCGCTGAGTTCGCCGAATCGGTCGTCAAGCCACGACCCGTACCTGACATTCGCCCGCCAGATCTCGCTGCCGGAAAGCCGAACTTCGACGATACCCCGACGTCGGACCGCTCCTTGTCAATGATTCGAATACCAATGTCATGCTCGAACACGGCAGCGACGAAATGAGGGCTGCGCGGACCAGCGGCGGTCCGCGATGGCCAGCTTGCACGAAATCGGCATGCCCACCGGCGGCACCTCAGGCTTCGACCCAGGCGCATTCACAGGTGAAGTGACGCAGGAAGGGCGGTTGTTTGGTGATGCGCACGCCGCGAATGCAGCCGGCTTTTTGCTTGACCTCGGCGATCACCTCGGCGGCGTAGTCGAAGTGCGACTGCGTGTACATGCGCCGCGGAAACGCCAGCCGCACAAGTTCCATTTGGTGGTAGGTTTCGGTGCCATCGGCCAGCCGCTTGCCGAACATCACCGAGCCGATTTCCACGCCCCGAATGCCACCCTCCAGGTACAGCGCATTGCACAGCGCCCAGGCCGGGTAATGCGCAACGGGCATTTGCGGCAACACCGTTCGGGCGTCGATATACACGGCATGTCCGCCAGTGGGTTTGACAAAGCCCACCCCGGCAGCCTCCAGCCGTTCGCCCAGGTATTCGGCCGTGCGCAGGCGATAACGCAGGTAGTCTTCCTGCAGGCCCTCCTCGAGGCCGACGGCCATGGCCTCGAGGTCGCGCCCGGCCAGACCACCATAGGTCGGGTAGCCCTCGGCCATGATCAGTCCATTGCGCACCGCGTCGATCCAGACGTCGTCGCGCAGCGCTATGAATCCACCCATGTTGACCATGCCGTCCTTCTTGGCGCTCATGGTGCAACCGTCGGCGTAGGAGAACATCTCCTGCGCGATGTCGCGAATCGGCGTGCTCTCGTAGCCTGGCTCACGCAACTTGATAAACATCGCATTCTCTGCAAAGCGGCATACATCCATGACGAGCGGCTTGCCGTGCCGCTTGAGCAGTCGCGCATAGGCGCGGATGTTGGCCATGGATACGGGCTGACCACCTCCGGTGTTGTTGGTCACGGTGATCATGCCGAATGGAATGCGGTGGCTTTCGGCCTTCAGGACCGCCTCCACCCGGTCCAAGTCAATGTTGCCCTTGAAGGGATGAACCAGCGCAGGCTGCAAGCCCTCGGCGATGACCAGATCGAGCGCCTCGATGCCCAGGTATTCCAGGTTGGCGCGCGTGGTATCGAAATGGCTGTTGTTGGGCACAAGCTCGCCCTTCTTGCACACGGCCGTGAACAAGACCTTTTCCGCGGCGCGCCCCTGGTGCGTGGGCACGAAGTGCTTCATGCCCGTGATGCCCTGCACCACCGCCTCCAAGCGATAGAAGCTGCGCGCGCCGGCGTAGCTTTCATCGCCTTCCATGATGGCCCCCCACTGACGCGACGACATGGCGCCGGTACCTGAATCGGTCAACCAGTCGATCAGCACGTCGTCTGCGCGCAGCTTGAAGACATTGAGCTTGGCGGCCTCCAGCAGGCGCTCGCGCTCGGCCCGCGTGGTCATCCGTATCGGCTCAATGGACTTGATGCGGAACGGTTCGATCAGCGTCTTGGGCATGACGTTGCAGCCTGGTAGTGAAATGCCGGGAAAGCTATCACTGCGCGAGCCGGTGTGGTGTCGGGTAACGCCAACAGGTCGGCAGGATGCAGCTGAGGATTGGCCTGCGCTCAAGCGTTGCACTGCTGGCCGCCACGATCACCTGCCGTTACCTGAATGCTCTCGACGTACGGCTAACTCTTGCCCGACGTGCTCGCTCCATGGCCGCCATGGGCGGATGCCCGACTGTCTGGTCGCCGTGCCGCGCTGTCAAGCTCAAGTGATCAGACAACGGAGAACCTGCTATCCACCCTCAGCTGCCGTTCGGTGTACACGGTCTGCGGGCAGGTGTAGCCACACCACAGGCACTCGGCGACGGCGGTGAAGAAGAACAGCGCCAGCGCCGACAGCACCAGCAGCGCCGCCAGGAAGATCATGTCCTGCGGATAGAGCACGAGGCCCAGGATGTAGAAGCGCTGCGCTTCCAGATCGAAGAGCACCGCCTGGCGGCCGCCCCATTGCAGCCAAGGCAGGCCATAGAAGAACAGCTGCGTCAGCCAGACCATGGCCCAGCGCCACGCGGCGAACCAGCCCTTCACCGCGCGCGGATAGATGTCCAGCGCTTCTGGTACATCGACACGAAGCGCGTGTCGTCGCCGGCATCGGCGCCAACCGCGTGGATCGGGATGACCGGGCGCTTCATCGTTTCAGCTCACTGAGCTTGGCCTCGATCTTGGCCCATTCATCGGCGTCCGGCAGCGCCAGCTTGGTGCGCGTGATGGGTTTCCATTCGCGCGCCAGTTCGGCGTTCAGCGCGATGAAGGCCTGCTGGTCCGCAGGCACGTCCTCCTCGGCATAGATCGCATTCACCGGACACTCCGGCACGCACACCGCGCAGTCGATGCATTCGTCGGGGTCGATGGCGAGGAAGTTCGGCCCCTCGCGGAACGCATCGACCGGGCACACGTCGACGCAGTCCGTGTACTTGCAGCGGATGCAGGCCTCGGTGACGACGAAGGTCATCGGTCGTCGCGCCGTGCCTCAACCGCAGCAGGCGCCGCCGGCGCAGCAGGAATCGCCCGCGGACGCCGCCGCCCCGGCGCCGATGCGCGTGACCTGCACGCGCCACAGGGAGGGCCCGGCATCCAGCGCGGCCCATTCGAACTGAGCGGCGCGGCGGCTCTCGAATTCGGCTCGCAGCGGCTGCGCGTCGTGATCGATCAGCAACTGCATCGCTTCGCGGGGCTGCAAGGCATCGAAACGGCTGAATACTCGCGCGTGACGTTCGCGCGGCGCCAGCTCGCGCAGGTCGAGGGTGGCGGTCGTGGCGGTGGCGAATTTGTAGGTCATGGAATGACTCCTTGTGGGTGTGGATGGGGGAAGGGATGCGTGGGCGCCATGCGGCGACATCGGGCCGTGCCTGGGCTCAGCCGTCCTTGCCGTCGAGCCGGGTCGTCAACAGCCAGGGCGTGAAGACCATCAGATACAGGCCGAATGCGGCGCTCCAGGCTATGGCCGCCACGATCAACCAGAGCGCATGGTGCTGCGGCAGGACCAGCGGCATCGCGACGCGCAACACCGCCGCGCCGGTGACCAGCCCATAGGCTGCCACCTCGAGCCGCGAGGCCCGCAACGGCCGGCCGGTGTGGCCGCGCGCCGTGCGCGTGATCATGCCGATGATGAGCCCGCCGGTGGCCCCGACCGCCAGCGCGTGCACGCCCGCGGACATCCCGACCGCGCCGACCTGCGCGAGCGCCAGCAGCACGAAACCGATCGGCAGCCATGCGTAGGCCAGATGCAGCACCCACAGGATCGGGCGCACGCGGCTGCGCAGCGGCTGCCACTGCCACAGTCGCAGCCCATGCAGTGCAGCGGCGCCGGTGAAGGCCACGGCGGTGACCAGGCCCTGCGGCGCCAGCACCCACAACGCCAGGGCGACGGCGCTGCTGGCCAGCGTGGCGGCCTCCAGCCGACGCGGCACCTGCAGTTTCAGCCCGGGCAGCGCTGACATCGTGAACGCCGGGATCACGCGCCCGGCAATCACGCATTCGATCATCACGACCAGCGCCAGTCCGGCGTGCAGTGCGCGCATGGGCGGAATGTCGAGCACGCCGAGCACGGCCAGGTGGAACGCCAGGTTGGCCAACGCCAGCAACACCAGGATGAAACCCAGCGGCAGGTTGCGCCGGCTGCGCGCGCGCAGCAGCAGCTCGATCAGCATGGCGGCCACCAGCGGCAGCAGTATCAGGTCCAGCGCCGCGTACACCGCATAGGGTGCCAGCACGGCCGCCAGCCGCGCCGCCAGCCACAGCAAGACCAGTGCCGCCAAGGGTGCGCCACGCGGTGTGCCCAGTCCGTTCCAGGCCTTGCCCGCCGTCAGCAGGAAGCCGACGATCACCGCCACGGCAAAGCCGAACAGCATCTCGTGGGCGTGCCACAGCACCGGTGCCACCGTCAGCGGCAGCGACACGGCGCCCAGCAGCAATGCGACCCACAGCGGCACGGCCACCATGCCGAGCAGCGCGGCACCCAGGTAGAAGGGGCGGAAACCCAGCCGCAGCACGGGCCAGCCGTGCGGTGCCGGCTTGCCGGCTGCGGGGATCTCGGACGGTGCCACCATCAGTGGCGGCGCGGCAGCAGGCATCGTGGGGACCGGGTCGAATAAAACATGCGTCTTTGATGCATTTTAATGACGGCGGCGATTTAAAGCAATACACTGCATGCATCTTTAAGGCTTTGCATGCGACTTTCCGAATACACCGACTACACGCTGCGCGTGCTGATGTACTGCGCGGCGCATCCACAGACCTTGGTCACGATCGGTGCACTGGCCGAGCACCATGGCCTGTCGAAGAACCATCTGATGAAGGTGGTCAACGACCTGGCGCGGCAGGGCCTGCTCGAAACCACACGCGGTCGCGGCGGCGGCCTGCGCCTGCTGAAGCTACCCGAGGCCATCCGCATCGGCGACGTGGTGCGGGCCTCCGAGACCGACTTCCGCCTGGTCGAGTGTTTCGACCCTCGCACCAACGTCTGCACCCTGACGCCCAGCTGCCACCTGAAGCACCTGTTCGATGCGGCCCTGCAGGCCTACTTCAGGGAGTTGGACGGCGCGACGCTGGCCGACATGGTCGCGTCCGACCCCCCAAGGGCCGCAGCGCGGCGAGTTGGCGCCGCTGGGCACAGGTCGGTGGTTGCCATCACCGTGACTGCACCCCAATCCAGGCCCAGGCCGGCCAAGGCGGCCGCGCCGCGAGGCTGATGCGCCGGAGGCCACCATGAGTCAGCCCTTTCCCGGCCATTCCGCGCCCGGCGTCGGCTTCGAGGTTCCGCTGGAGATGCTGGCGGCCTGTCACCTGCGCGTGCACAGTCAATGCCAGACCCTGCGGCGCACTGGTGCCGCATCTGGCAGCACACGGGGCGGACCCGCAAGCCCGCGAGGCCGCCGTCGCCGTGATGCGCTATTTCGATACCTCCGCGCGGCATCACCACGCGGATGAAGAGACCGACCTCTTCCCGCCGCTGCTCGAGTCCATGGCCGGCTCGGACGCGGTGTGCCTGCGCGAACTGACCGCGGCGCTGACCGCTGACCACCGCTCGCTGGAACAGCGTTGGGGCCGTCTGCGGCTCAGCCTTGAAGCGGTGGCCAGAGGCGACGCGGCGACGTTGTCTGCCGATGACGTGCAGGCCTTCGTGGACCTGTACGAAAAGCACATCGCGCGCGAAGAGGCCGAACTGTTGCCGATGGCCGCACGCCTGCTGGACGAGACCACGCTCGACCGTATCGGCCTGGCGATGCGCACGCGGCGCGGCGCCATCACCGGCGACACGCCGGCTGCGACTTCAACCTGAAACCCATCGCAGGTCACGACCTGCTCAACCCCGAGGCTTGCATGTCCCAACCGCACCTTCATCTCTCACCCGACGCCATCTACCCCTTCGATGCCCGCGGCGTGGCCAAGCGCTTCCGCCATGCGGCGATCTTCGGCGCACTCGACAGCCTGCAGCCGGGTGAGACGATGCGCTTCGCCAACGACCACGATCCGCTGCCGCTGCTGGCGCAGATCGCGCAGCGTTTTGGCGAGCGCGTCAGCGTCGAGTACCGCCAGCGCGCACCCGGCGCCATCGTCATCGACTTCCGCGTCGTCTGAGGCGGGTACTGCCAGCATGCACTCGTACAGGCCGTTGAGCGCGTCACGGGCCTCGGGCCACTACAGTTGTGCCAAGGGAGCTGGACGATGACAGCCGTGAACGAACAACTGGTACGCGAGGCGCTGCGCCGGGTGGTCGACCCCGAAGCCGGCGTGAACATCGTGGACCTGGGACTGGTGTACGGCATCGACGTGTCGCCACGCAGCGTGCAGGTGCGCATGACGATGACCAGCGCCGCCTGCCCGATGACCGAGCTGATCGTCGACGACATGCATGAGCAACTGGCCGCGGTGCTGCCACCGGATGTGGCGATCGACGTCGAGCTGGTGTGGGACCCGCCGTGGACGCCCGACCGCATGAGCCAGGCGGCACGATCGATTTTCGGTTGGCAGCCGCAGCGATGAGCGTGGCTGGCCGCCGCGAGCCACGTCGGGCGGCGCTGGAACGACTGCCGCTGCTCTTGCTCGGCTTCGTCGCACTGATCGTCGGCACCGGCGCCGGGCTGGCAAGGCTGGCCTGGACGATGCCGAGCGCCATGGCGCAGGCGGCGGGCTGGCATGGCCCGTTGATGGTGTGCGGCTTTTTCGGCGTGGTCATCTCGCTGGAGCGCGCGGTGGCCGTGGGCCGGCAATGGGCCTATGCCGCACCGCTGCTTGCCGGCCTGGGAACGGCACTCGCCTTGCACGGCGGCAGCGCCTGGGCGCCCTGGTTCTACCTGGCCGCCAGCGGGGTGCTGTTGTTGGCCACGCTATCGGTACTGCAGCGGCAGCGCGAGGGCTTCGTGCTCCTGCTGGCCGTGGCGGCCGCGTGCTGGAGTATGGGCACGGCACTGTGGGCCCTAGGCGCGGCGGTGCACGAGGTGGTGGTCTGGTGGCTCGGCTTTCTGGTGCTGACCATCGCGGGCGAGCGGCTGGAGTTGTCGCGCTTCATGCCGCCCTCGGTCGCGGCGCTGCGCTGGTTCGCATTCATTGCCGCGGGGCTGCTGCTGTCGTTGGCAGGCTCCTTACCGCAGTGGTGGCTTGCCGCACCGGCCGGGCCCTGGGCGGTGCATGGTTTCGGTGTGGCGCTGCTCGCGCTGGCCGCCTGGCTGGCGCGCTACGACGTCGCGCGGCGGACCGTGCACCAGCCCGGCCTCACGCGCTACATCGCGCTGTGCCTGCTGTCGGGCTACGTCTGGCTGGCGGTAGGCGGCGCCGTCATGGCCGGTGCGGGTCTCGCGCCGGGCCAGGCGTCCTATGACGCGGCGCTGCATGCACTGTTGCTCGGCTTCGTCTTCTCGATGGTCTTCGGCCATGCGCCGATCGTCTTTCCGGCAGTGCTGCGCGTGGTGCTGCCCTACCACCCGGTCTTTTACGCACCGCTCGTCTTGCTGCACGCCTCGCTCGCGCTGCGCCTTCTCGGCGACGCGAGCGGCTCCTTCGCGCTGGCGCAATGGGGCGCGCTCGGGTCGGCTCTGGCGCTGGCCGCGTTCATCGTCGTCATGCTCAGCGCCGTGCTGCGCTGGCGGCAAACCGGGCCGACGCGGCCGACAAGAACCTGAACTTGCTCGTGCGTTGTTGAGAACGCAGTCGCACCCGGCATATGGGTCGGGGCTGAGTGCCAACCTGCAGGGGAGCTTTCGGCATGCCGTGTAGCCGCCCATGGTGACGGTCAGCCGATCGCTGGACATGAGGCACCCGGTCGCCGGCTGCATGGCACACCAGTTCGACCTACAGGTCTACGGCAGCGAAATTGAGTTTGTGTAGACCCGCTTCCGACCCAATATATAGACTGCCGAGATTGACAGTCGCGGAGCGGCCATTGCGGGGGCAGTTGCGTATCCGTCTCGTGTTCGACCCGACGTGCGCTTCGGCATCGGCTCCGGCGACCAACTACATTCCTTCTATCGCGTGCTCGACGAGGCGCGCAACCGTCGAAATCCTGCGCGTCTCCTCCTTCCATGAGCCGTTCGAAACCATCCTCCGTCCCAAGCGCCTCCGACAAGGAGGTGCAAGCCCTGCTGCTGCGCTACCGCTGCCCGACGCCCTTGCACGCAGTGCGCATGCTCTTGTTGGGCCACATCGCCAGCCCGCGCCTGGATGTCTCGCCGATGGCGCCCGTGGCCCAGGCCTGGGGCGGTGAATTGCCCGAGTTCGCCTTTTCCGACGAAGTCGAGGAAGTCATGCGGGTGCTCGTGCAAGGCCTGTGGAATCGGCTTTCCGAGCATCAGAGCACGCGCAATCCGTTCCGGCTGCCGCGCTTCGAAGTGACGCTCACGCGGCAGGCCCTGCACGACCTGGCGCTTGTGCGTGCCCAGGAACTCAAGGGCTTCGTGGACGGACTCTTCGGCGCGGAGGAGGAGATGCTGTTGCCCCAGAAGGCGCATGAAGCCGTGGAGGCGCTGGCCGAGCTGCACGCCATGTTCGATGGCGCAGCCGTGCTGCTGGCCGACGAGACGAAGCCTGCGCCGGTGCACGAGCTCAAGGCACTGCTGCGCAACCTGCAGCAGATGACCATCGTTGCCGATGAACAGATCAACAAGGCGATGCAGTCCTGCAAGCGAGCCCGCGGCCAGCGCCTGGAAACCATGGCCACGGTGATGTCCAGAAGGTTCGCGGGCGCGGCGGGCGAAGACAGCGAGGGGCAAGACGTGACTGCACTCGACGACCACGAACCCGACTTCATCGAATCCCCGCTGAGCCAGAGCGTCACGCGCAATGGAGTTGCGGTCCGAGTGGAGATCTACGGGGACTCCCAAGGCAGCTGGATCCTCGAGATCGTCGACGCCGAGAACGCGTCCCACGTATGGGATGAGCATTTCGAGGCCGATCATCTGGCCCTGACCGAAGCGCTTCGTGCACTGGATGAGGAGCCGCTTGAGTTCTTCGGCCGTGCCGCGGATCGGCCCTTGAACTGACTCGGGAGCGCGCAGTGGCCCACCCGTGGGCTGGATTCTGTGATTCTGGTTCGTCGGCTGTATGGCATGCCTGCCAGTTTGACCGACAGGTCTGCGGCAAAGAGATGGAGCTCACGTAGACCCGCCGCCGACCCAATATAGAGACTCCATATGAGTTGGATCGATGTGTCCGGGTTATCCACGGCGGCGCCCGCTGCCCCCCATGAGGCAAGGGCGGGCGCCGCGGTGGGTAACCCTCGCGCGGTGCCGGCTATCGCGCGTCAGCATCTTCAGTTTGGTCCTGCGCTCAGTGACACTGAACACGACCGGCAGGTAGCTGCCGGGGAGCGTGGGACTTGCACCCGCGGGCTACGAACATCCCGACCCCAACATGCGATGTTCACCGCTTTACTTTCGAGCCCGCGGGTGCGCTTGGGTTCGTCAACGAATACTCAGGGCATGCCGTCTTGCCGGCCTCCTATATTGCCTTCGCAGAGCTCAAGCACCGCGGGTCCCCGACCATCCACTTGACACTGCAGGAGGTACGACATGAAGCCTCTTTCCGACGACGAGTTCACCGCCTTCGTCGGCATCGATTGGGCCGACAGGAAGCACGATATCTGTTTGCAGGGCGCACACGGCGAGCGACGCGAGTTCGCGCGCATCGAACACAAGGTCGATGCGATCGACCAATGGGCGATCTCGATGCGACAACGATTCGGCGGCCCCATTGCCGTCGCGCTGGAGTTGACCAAGGGCCCCCTGGTCTATGCGTTGCAGAAGTACGACTTCTTCGTGCTCTTTCCGATCAACCCGGCGACCTTGGCCAAGTACCGCGAAGCATTCAAGCCCAGCCGAGCCAAGGACGATCCGACTGACGCCGAGCACGCGCTTGAACTGCTGATGCACCACCGTGACCGCCTGGCTGCGCTCAAACCGCAGAGCGTGCCGATGCGCACGCTGCTGCACCTGGTCGAGCAGCGCCGGCGTGTGGTCGACGACAAGACCCGCTTCACCAATCGCCTGGGCTACGCCCTCAAGCAATACTTCCCCCAAGCGCTCGACTGGTTTGACCACACGGACACGATCGTGTTTTGCGACTTCCTGACCCGATGGCCGACGCTGCTACAGGTCAAGCGCGCGCGGGCCACCAGCGTCAGGGAGTTCTTCTGGTCGCACAACGTGCGCCACGTGAATGTCATCGATGAGCGTATCCAGGCGATCAAGCTCGCCAGGCCGCTGACCCAGGATGTCGCCGTCATCACGGCCTACCGGTTGCAGGCCCTGGTCTTGGTGGACCAGCTGCGGGTCACGCTGCAGGCGATCGATCGATTCGATGCGCAGATCGCCGAGATTGCACCCAGCCTGCCGGACTATGCGCTGTTCAAGTCTTTGCCTGGTGCAGGCCCGCATCTGACGCCTCGCTTGTTGGTCGCCTTTGGAGAGCAGCGCGAGCGTTTCGCCACCGCGGCTGAGATCCAGAAATACTCTGGCGTTGCCCCGGTGACCGAGCGCAGTGGCAACAAGTGCTGGATCCATTGGCGCTGGCAATGCCCGACCTTCCTGCGGCAGACCTTCGTCGAATGGGCAGCGCAGACGATCAACAAGTCGTTCTGGGCCGGCGCGTTCTATCGCCAGCAACGCGCCAAGGGCAGCTCGCACCAGGCGGCCGTGCGCGCCCTGGCGTTCAAGTGGATGCGCATCTTGTACCGCTGCTGGCAGACGCGAACGCCCTACGACGAGTCGATCTACCTCAATGCCCTGAAGCAGCGCGGCTCGCCTCTGCTCAGCAAGCTCGTCACGCAGACGTAACAGGCCTTGCGGAACGACTCAGGGCGTGAACCGGTAGTTCACCCGGCAGAACTCATCGCCAGCAAGCGGTCGCTCATGACAATCGAACTCGTCGTAGGTCGTATCAAGTGGAAGAGCCTGCCGTGACCTGCGCGCGGCCATCATCCAGATCTTCACCGTTGTCGGCCATGTAAGTCGAGCCCGGCTCTTCGACCAGAGCGCCTCGCTGAACGAGGCGCGCCATCGGCCGGGCGACGATCTTGTGCGACACCGCGTGCAGCGCCTCATCGGTCGGCACCGCCAGGATGAAAGGCCGGCTGGAGCCTACGGCGAAGGACACAGTCCGTCAGTCTTGACGGCCAAGCTGGCGCCCGTGACACTCGATCTGAGACGGGGATTCTCTCTGTTCTCTGCAGCGGCGGTGTACGCAAGGTGAGACATGTCCTTTGCGGGCCGCCTATGCGTTGTCTTGCGGAATCACAAAGGAGGCCGGACTATGAGGCTCAAAGGCAAGGTTGCAATCGTCACGGGCGGTACGAGCGGCATCGGGCGGCGGATGGTCGAGCGCTTCGTCGAAGAAGGCGCGTCGGTCTTCTTCAGCGGGCGCCGCGCAGAGCTCGGTGCAGAAGTCGCCAAGGCTACCGGGGCTACCTTCATCGAGGCCGACGTCGCGCTCGAGGCCGATGCGGCCCGCACGATCGCGACGGCCGCCAAGCTCAACGGGCGCGTCGACGTGCTCGTCAACAACGCCGGCGGCCCAGCGGTCGGCGGTCGGCTCGAAGCCCTGCCGCTCGAGACCTTCGACACGGCCATCGGAGTTCACGTGCGCGGCGCGGTCGCACACATCAAGCACGTCAGCGCGCTGATGCGGGCGCAGCACCAGGGCAGCATCGTCAACATAGGCTCCGTGGCTGGCCACCGTGCCGGCTACTCGTCGTCGATCAGCTACGGCGTGGCCAAGGCGGCGGTGATTCACCTCAGCCGCTGCGCCGCAATGGAGTTGGGTGAAGACAACGTTCGCGTGAACTCCATCTCGCCCGGCGGAATCGCCACCGGCATCTTCGGCAAGGCGATGGGGTTGGCCCCGGCAGCGGCCGAGGCGTCGGCGGAAAGGATGAAGATGTTGTTGGGCAAGATGCAGACGATTCCCCGCGCCGGGCTGCCAGACGACATTGCCAACGCCGCGGTCTACCTTGCCAGCGATGAGTCGACCTTCGTCAATGGCGAAGACATCGTCATTGACGGCGGGCTCATCTGGGGGCGTCGCTTTTCGGAAGCTGCGGCGGGCGGGCAGGCCATGCGGGCGTTGTTTGGCTAAATCCAAGCGGCGCCTGAACCGGTCGGGTATGTGCAGCCGCTGATTCCCGGATCCACCGGCACTGCGCGGCATCGTTGGTTTCGATGACCGCTTCAAGACGGTGAGTTCAACGAATCGGTTGCCAAGCCGCGACCCAAACGCGTCCGTTCACACGGGTCGCATGTTTGACTGCTTCCGAGACTGCTATCCCACCGCGTGCAGAAAGAAGCTCAAGATGAGAATGTCACTTTGTGGTCCTGCCGTTGAACCAACCTTGCGCTAGCTCATGACTCGGGCCGACATGCGAGGCATAAGGTTCGCCTGGGCAGCTCGAAGGAGGTTCCAACCGGCCTCCGCGGGGGCCGCAGTACGGTCGCGCACAGAAGCCACACTCTTGCCGGAGGTTCCATGTATACCAAGCTGGACTTATCGAAACTTTCACTGATGGACGCGCTCGATCTCGCCACGCTGATCGAGGTCGAGGCGTACAAGCGCTACACGCAGTTTGCCGAACGGTTGGGCAGCAGCGCCGAGGGCGATGCGGCCTCGGTCTTCGAGTCCATGGCCGTCAACGAGAACAAGCATGGCGAACAGATCGCCGAGCGTCGCATCGCACTGTTCGGCGATCAGCGCCCGCGGGTCAAGATCACCGACATCTTCGACGTGGAAGCGCCCGACTACGGAGCACCCGCGCGCGGCATGTCGCCGCTCAAGGCATATTGGGTGGCCCTGTCATCTGAGAGAAAAGCCTTTGCCTTCTACGACCAGGCCCGACGCCACGTGAGCCAGCCGGAGGTCAAGGCGTTGTTCGAGGAACTGCGGGACGAAGAGGCCGAGCACGTCCAGATGATCGAGGCCATCATCGCCAAGTTGCCGCCCTCGGCCCGGGTCGACCTCGAGTATGAGGACGATCCCGACTCAGACGTACGCCGGCTGGCGAAGGACCGGTTCGAGTAACTGGAGCGAGAGCGGTCCACGGAACGGCAGCGGGTGACCTCGCTGCGCCTCAGCAATTAGTTGGCCCCCGACGGACATGAGGACCAGGTGTCGGCGATCAATTCTGGTCGATCCAGAGCGACAGGTTTTCGCGGTGGCGAACTCGCGAGCTCGACCCGAAGGAGACGTTCGCTGGCTCAAGCTTGACACCACGAAGCTGTAGTTCAGGCGGCGCGTTTCAAGGCTCGCGAAACCCCGAGCGGCCCCTCAACCGGGCTGCACATTCACCTGCGCGGCAATTGTCTCGACGCCATTGATGACCCTTTGCGCCGTGGGCGACAGCGTCCTGTTGCGCAGGCTGACCACGGCCATCTGTGAGTACAACCGCGGCAGGCTGCGCACATGAAGGCGCTCCATCACACCGGATTTCACTGCGTCGCGCGCGGCCACATCGGTCGACGCCAACACGGTATCGGTGGCCAGCGCGACCGACTTCAGCAGGCCGATGTCGTCGCACTCCAGCGCGAGCACGAGTGGCGCCCCTGCTGGCATCCCCAACAGCTTGACCAAAGCGGCCTTGACAGACTGTGGCAGCCGAAACGCGGCGACACCAAAGATCCAGGCCTCGGCCAGCATACAGGCACGGCCCGACAAGGGATGGCCTGCGCGCACGTAGAAGCTGCCCTGTTGTCGGCCCATTGAGCGAATCTCCAACGCGGGATCATCGGGAAGTTCACTTGCGTCGGCGACGAAGAACTCGATGTCCTCCGCCTGCAGCCGCTCGAGCAGCAGTTGCCAGTTGCTCACCTCCACGCGCAGCGCCACGCCGGGGTATTGGCCGCGGAATGCGCCAAGCACCTCGGGCAGCAGTGTCGCGGCCATGATCGGCCCAGCGCCGAACGAGGTGTCGCCGAGCCGGCTATCGCGGAACAGTTCGACGTCGCGGGCCAGGTTGCGCGCATCGAACAGCAGCTGCCGCGCACGCTCGATCACGAACTCGCCCGCCGGCGTCGGCCGCACGTCCCCTGTTTCGCGGTCGAACAAGCGCAGGTTCAGTTCCGCCTCGATGGCCTGGATGCTGCGGCTGAACGCCGGCTGGCTCAGGTGCACTTGCTCTGCCGCACGCCCGAAGTGGCGCTGTCCGGCGAGTGCCAGCAGATGTTCGAGGCGGCGCAGATCCATCAGCGCTGTAATGTGTCAGACGCATCTGGTTGTTGTCAATAATGCATTGGACACATTGATGCAGTGGCCGCAAACTGCACGGGTTCGGTCCTGAGAGCCGAGTTCTTTGGAGACACCCCGCATGAATCCCATGTTGCAGAACCTGCTCATCGTGTCCGTCATGCTCGGCTTCGCCGGCATGGAGTGGGCATCACGCCGCTACAAGAACACGGTGCACGCCAGCGCCGACGACACCAAGCTCGAACTGGCCATGTTCCTGAGCCTCATTGCCGTGGCCCAGCCGCTGGCCATCCTGGTGACCGGCAAGCTTTCCGCCTGGCTAATGCCGGAGCAGCGCGACGCGCTGGCCAACCTGCCCTGGTGGGCCATGGCGGCCATCCTGCTGCTGGTCGACGACATGACCCAGTATTGGTGGCACCGTGCCTCGCACACGCCACTGCTGTGGCCGCTGCATCGCGCGCACCACTCGGCTACCTACATGAGCATCCGCGTGACCTACCGCAACAACTTGTTCTACTACCTGCTGATGCCCGGCCTGTGGTTCGGCGGCCTGGCCTTGTACCTGGGCTTCGGCGCGGTCTACGGCATCTACCTGATCTGCAAGATCACCATCATCCTGGGCGCGCACAGCGCCTGGCGCTGGGACGAGCCGCTGTACCGCATTCGTGCGCTGCGTCCGCTGATGTGGCTGGTGCAACGCACGATGTCTACACCGAGCACGCACTGGGCGCACCACGCGCTGACCAATGCCGACGGTATCGGCCACTACAAGGGCAACTTCGGCAACATGCTCTTCCTGTGGGACGTGCTCTTCGGCACTGCGCACATCACGCGGCAATTCCCGGCCAAGGTCGGCCTGCAGGACGACCAGATCTACGGCAAGGAGCGCTGGTTTCACGAGATGTTCTACCCGGTGCTGCAGTCGAAGCGCGAACACTCGGCGCTGCGTGCCGGCGGGCGGGCGTTCGCCGAGGCGGAGACTTCTTCCGACGCCGGCCTGCTGCCCCAGCGCCTGAATGCATAGAGGTCGCGATCGGTGTCGAAGTTGACGGCGCGATCCGGCTCGCTGCATTGAATCAGGTGATGCATCAGATCGCCCGTGATCACCGCCTGCGGGCCATCGGACTGGATGCGAACGCTGACGTGGCCGGGAGTGTGGCCCGGAGTCGGCCCGAGCCAGACCTCGTCGGTGATTCGGTGATCCGTTTCGACAAGCTCGGCCAGGCCCGCGTCGACGATCGGCCGCACCGAGTCGCCCAGGATGTCGTCGGGTGCGCTCTGCAGATGTCGGTCTTGGGGTGCGGCCCATAGCGGCGGCGGTGCGCGTCACAGCGTGCGCTGGCGTGCCTCGAAACGTGCGGCCCATTCGGCCAGAGGCACGAAGGTGGGGTCTGCCTTGGCGATGCGCTCGGTCTCGGCCCAGATCTCGGCGTCGGGCTTGTCCAGGTCGAGCGGGTCGCCGGGCGGCTGCTTCACGTACCACGGCGTGTCGAGATAGACCTCGAGCGTGTTCTCCTGCGGGTCGAGGCAGTAGATCGAGATCGCGTTGGCATGGTTGAGGCAGCGCATCTTCGTGGCGCCCTTGTCGAGCGCGCGGCGGCGTGCCTCCCGCAGTTCGGCCAGCGTGTCGACCTTGAACGAGATCTGCATGATCGTGCTCGTCGCGTCAGCAGGCCGGTTCTGCGCCAGCGCGAGCTGGTGGTGCTGGTCCGGCCGCGCACTCATGAACGCGAGCGGAAACGGAAACGTGAAACCCACGCCGCGGTCGGTGAGCTGCAGGTTGAACACGGTGGTGTAGAACTCGATCATCTTCTCGATGTCGAAGCACGAGACGCCCAAATGGGCCAATCGCGGGGTGTAGGCATCTACCATTCGCGGGTCTCCTTGCTGGTCAGGGAACGAGAACGATCTTGCCCAGCACGTCCGTGCGGTCCAGGCGCTCGTGCGCGAGGCGCGCGTCGGTCATCGGCAGCCGCGTGGTTGGCGCGGATTGCACGTCGCCTGCGGGGTTCGATGGCCTCGTGCATCAGCGCGCGGCGGCGGAGCATAGGAGGATCAAACGCCCCGTGCAAGGGGCAACAATGGCCCAAACGGGGCCCAAGACTGACCTGAAGTGCCTTCAAGTACCTCGATGTCGGCGCGTCGACCGCCGTATTACCCTGGGTTGCCAGCAGCTGAAACGTTCACAGGGCGCATCCATAGCCTCCGATGGCGCCTGCCTGTGGGTGCCTCCAGTTGCCTACCTTCTGGTGACTACCTCCTGATCGCCGATGGCGCGAGCATGCCCAGGTGAGATGCCAGGAAGCTGCCGATGTTCAGCGACGGCTGATGGGCCGGGGCCGTCGACGTTGATCGTTGATCGTCTGCTGGTTGGCTTCATCTCAATTCGAATGACAGCTGACGGGCGGCGAGATGGCGAGTCCGGCGGGCAAGATCCGACCCATTGCCGACCCCCAGATCTGGAGATTGGGCGCCCGAGAGCTGCCCTTGAATTCAGGCGACCACGGTCTTTCTCGGGGATCGGCCTAATACGGCGCGGCGTCGCGCTGCGGCTGCGCCAGCGAAGCGTTGCCATTCTGACGGCACAACAACACCAGCAGGCAGCCCAAGCAGTAGTCCGGCAAGCAGCCGGGGTCGGCGACCAGCGCCGGTTGAAAGGGCAGTCTCGTAAGCTTCGACTTGCAAGTCAACTCGGCTGCCCGCCCTCCGCGCTCAGGCAAGGGCACGTCGAGTCGCATGCACGGTCGCAGTGTGTCCGCCGAGTCCCTCGACGATCGGCTGCGCCGAGCCATTCGCCGCTGACGAACATCGGCAGTGCAAGCAGACCGAAGAACAACGCGACGCCGAGCAGCGCGGCGAGTAGGAACTCGGCGAAGATGTTGAGAGAAAGCAGTTCATTCATGACGGTGCCCCTTGATGGGCCGTCGCAAGGCTTGCGGCGGCTCGGGCAACAGTCTCGGACGCGCCGGTAACCGTCTCGCGTCGATCCGGCGGCGCTTTGTATCCGTCCGGCAATGACGGCTGCCGCGGCGTGGCGGTTCAGCCGGGTGGAGGGGTCTTGTGACCGCCGCGCCAGGCGGCGCTGCACCGCTGCGCGCCGCACAAGCCGCGCGACCAAGCCTTTTCAAACGGCATTTTCTGGCCCCGCTGGACGTCTGCGGCGCGACGGTGGTCGAGCCGCAGTCGTGACCGCAGGACAAGAGCCTTGTTATCCCGCCCCGGGGTCGAACCGGAGATCTCAACCCCGGCTACTCCAGCGCGGCATCCATCTGTTGCCATTGCAGGGCGATCGCCCATCCTGGCTGCACACGCAGGGACGCTGCTGCAGCGCGACGGGCACGCTGCGGCGGACTGAGCTGGATGAAGGCAGCCTGGCCTATCGCTGAGCCAGCCGGTGCGCTTTCAGTGCGCGAGCGGGGCCAGCACCGACGGCATGAAGAACTCGCGGCCGATGACGGTGCGCGCGTACAGGTAGTTCTGCAGCGCGCGCGGGCTCAGCGCGTCCAGGTCGACGTGGCCCTGCGCATTGCAGGGGAAGGCGAGCGCGCGGCCCTCGTGGAACAGCGAACGGAAGTGCAACTGGTAGCAGGCCGGGGCGGATGCGGTTTGCATGGCGAACTCCTCATATCGTCACGGCTGTGGTGCCCCTGGGGCATGCAATCGCGGCCGCGATGGTGAGCAGTCTGGACACCCACTGTGTCCGGCCGATGGCCACATTGCATCATCGGGTAACCATAGTGTCATCGGCATGTAAACGCCGCAGTGTCGGCGTGCGGCGGCCGCCGACGGGAGGGCGGTTCAAGAGATCACGCCGTACCTGTCGCTGCGTTCGAAAAAGCGCCCATAACCTACCCAGGCAGAAAAACTGTCGCAGCCAGCAGCGCGGCCAGTAGAAGCACTGCCGGCCATCAAGCGTGTTTGCCGCCGCCTTGACCGTCGTCAAACTGAGTGAACAAGTGCTGGCACTGCGAGCAGCGAACCTGTGTCGCCATGTGGGGGATCGCAGGCGCGGGCAGGAGTGTTGACAGCGCCGCCTTTGCCCAGCCTTCCGGGTTGGGGACGGACGCACCGCACTTGGGGCACTGAGCTGGCGCCAGACCTTGTCGGCGCCATAGACCTGTAAGTTCTGGTCGTACACGCGCTGCACCTGCGGCAGCAACTGGGCATCGCGCTGGGCTCGCGCGGGCAGCAGCGCCGGGTCGCGCTGGCGCGCCGCGTGGCGCCGGTACGCCGACGGGGCAACCTGCAGCGCGCTGCAGATCGGCTCGACCCCGCAACGAGCGCGGTGCTCGTCGATGAAGGCGTTCACTTCTTGAGCTGGCGGTCGAACTCCGCCTGGGCGAAATATGCGCTGGCCAGCTTCAGGATCTCGTTGGTCTTGCGCAGCTCGCGCAGCTCGCGCGCCTCGCGCTCCAGCTCCTTGATGCGCTGCTGCTCGGCCGTTGTCGCGCCTGGCCGCACGCCGACGTCGCGCTCGCCTTGGCGCACCCACTTGCGCAGCGTCTCGCCCGTGCTGCAGCCGATCTTGCTGGCGATCGACTCGATCGCCGCCCACTGCGACGGGTACTGGTCCTTGGTGTCGAAGACCATGCGCACCGCGCGCTCCTGGACCTCGGGGGAAAACTTCGGGGACTTCCTCATGATGGCTCCATTCTCAATCGAAGGAGCCTCCTCAAAATCCGGGGCGGTTCAGATGCGAACTCTGCTGAAGGCCTTGGATGCGCGCCGCTCCGACACCGACAACGGCCTCGTCCGCAGGGCCGCATAGCATGTCCAACCAAGGAGCCGTCACCGATCACGGTTCAACAGCGAGCGGGACATCACCCCGGCTTTGCCGGGGGATGGTTACTGAGGAACCGACATGGCTGCACCCAGTTCCTGCGTCGTGTGGTACCTGGGGTGTCAAGCTCGTTCCGGTCTGCGCGCACCGGCCGCATCCCGGAATTCACCCGGCGTGCAGCCGAGTTCGCGCTTGAAGACGGTGTTCAAGTACTGATCAGTCCCGAAACCGGCTTGCCGCGCCACTTCCGACGCGGGGAGCTGGGCGTCCTCGAGCAGCGCCTGCGCGCGCAACAACTTGTAGGCCATGATCTCGTCGTGCACCGAGCGGCCGAGTTCCTTGCGAAAGCAGGCTTCGAGCGACGAGCGCGACAGGCGCAGGTAGGCGGCCACCTGTTCGGTCTTGATGCCTTGGCAGGCGTATTGCCGGATGAACTGCAGCGCACGCATGACACGTGGCCCGTGGGGGACTTCGCGACGGCTCGACTCGCGCCGTTGAATACCTGCCGGGCGCACAACGACGTGCCCGGCCTGCACCAGCGCGCCGCCCAGCATCTGGTGCATCCAATGCGCGGCAACGCGTCCCATTTCGTGGGTGCCCTGGCTGACCGAGGTCAACGGGATGCGCGTCAAATGCTGTCCCAGAGTGTCGTTGTCGATGCCGACGATCGCCACTTCTTCCGGCACCGAGATGTCCGCCATGATGCAGGCCTGCATCACCTGCCGGGCGCGTGCGTCGGTGACGGCAATGATGCCGATGGGCTTGGGCAGCGCCCCCAGCCAGGCCATCAGCTTATGCGCTGCGCTGTTCCAGGTGGGTGCACTGGTCGCCAGTCCACGGTGCACCTGGCCGGGCAGATGCAGGCCATGCATCAGGCGCAGGAAGGCGCCTTCACGCTCCTGCGCCCAACGGTTCAACGGCGACTCGGGCAGGCTGTAGCAGGCGAAGCGCGTCAGCCCCGACTCGACCAGGTGCTCGAAGGCCAGTTCCACCAGTCGCCGGTTGTCGGTGGCGACGTAGGCCACGTCCTTAGGGTAGCGGGTCTGGTCCTCGTAGGAGCCACCCACGGCCACGATGGGCAGCTTCATCGTCGACAGCGCCTTGCAGACTTCGGGGTCGTCGAAGTCGGCGATGATGCCGTCGCCGGCCCAGTCCTCGATGCCGTCGAGGCGAAAGCGGAAATCCTCTTCCAGGAAAAGGTCCCAGGCCACGCGTGTCTGGTTTACGTATGAACCGATGCCGGCGATGACCTCACGGTCGTAGCTCTTGCTGGCGTGGAACAGCAGTGCAACCCGGTGCACCGGGCTGCCGGTGGATCGCGGGCTCCCGGAGTTATGAACTGCCTGCCGGGGTGGGGACACGGTTGAGCCTTGTCAATCTTGCGATGCAACACCGAATTCTGACAGTCCAGTCGCGAAAAACGTAATCGACTCGGTGTCTGGCACGCCCTAGGATGGTTCGGCCCGCCCCAAACAGGCCCATGCCATGAGCTACTTCGACGCCGTCAAACCAGTTGAATTCGCCGGATCCCACAGCTCCACGGAACTGGCCTACCGCCAGTACAACCCCGAAGAACTGGTCCTGGGCAAGCGCATGAAGGACCATCTGCGCCTGGCGGTGTGTTACTGGCATACCTTCGTCTGGCCCGGCAGCGACGTCTTCGGCCAAGGCACTTTTGGCCGCCCCTGGCACCAGGGCAGCGACGAGATGACGCTGGCGCGGCGCAAGGCCGACGCCGCATTCGGCCTTTTCACACGCCTGGGCGTGCCGTTCTACACCTTCCATGACGCCGACGTGGCACCCGAGGGCGAGAACCTGGCGCAGTACCGAAGTAACCTGGCGGCCATGGTCGACGTGCTGGGGCAGAAGCAGGAAGCCACCGGTGTCAAGTTGCTCTGGGGTACCGCCAACTTGTTCAGTCACCCGCGTTTTGCCGCCGGTGCGGCGACCAACCCCGATCCTCAGGTCTTCGCCTATGCCGCCACGCAGGTATTCAGCGCGATGAACGCAACCCGCCAGCTCGGTGGTGCCAACTATGTGCTTTGGGGAGGACGCGAAGGCTACGACACGCTGCTCAACACCGATTTGCGCCAGGAGCGCCAGCAATTCGGCCGTTTCCTGGCGATGGTGGTCGAGCACAAGCACAAGAGCGGCTTCAAGGGCGACATCCTGATCGAACCCAAGCCGATGGAGCCGACCAAGCACCAGTACGACTTCGACTGCGCCACCGTGCACGGTTTCCTGCAGCAGTTCGATCTCGAACATGAAGTGCGCCTGAATGTCGAGGCCAACCACGCCACGCTCGCCGGTCACAGCTTCCAACACGAGATCGCCATGGCCGTGGCGCTGGGTCTGTTCGGCAGCATCGACGCCAATCGGGGCGACCCGCAGAACGGCTGGGACACGGACCAGTTCCCCAACAGCGTGGAAGATTTGACGCTGGGCCTGTATGAAATCCTGAAAGCAGGGGGCTTCGTCAACGGCGGCTTCAACTTCGATGCCAAGGTGCGGCGCCAGAGCATCGACGCGATCGACGTCGTGCATGCGCACGTCGGCGCCATCGACGTACTGGCGCTGGCATTGAAGAGCGCAGCGCGTCTGATCGAGCAGGACGTGCTGGCGCAGTTCACCCAGCAGCGCTACGCCGGATGGCAGACGGAACTGGGCCAGCGCCTGCTCAACGGGGAGATGACGCTGGCGCAAGTGGCCGAGCACGCGTTCGTCAACGACTTCCAGCCGAATCCAGTCAGTGGCCGACAGGAATGGCTGGAGAACCGCGTCAACGCGGCCATCTTCGGTGGTGTGGCCTGAGGTTTGCGCGAGCTGCATGAATGCAACGCCCATGCAAGACCTTCGCAGATGGGGGGGCTGCCGATGAGCCTGTCGATACGCTTCGACAAGCTGGTCAAGAGCTTCGGCCCGGTGGAAGTGCTGCACGACATCAGCTTCGAACTGGAGCCCGGCAAGGTCTACGGCCTGGTCGGCGAAAACGGCGCGGGCAAGTCCACGCTGATGAAGATCCTGGCCGGCTACGAGGCGCCGAGCGGCGGCGCGCTCTTGCTGGACGGCAAGCGCACCAGCTTTCGCGGGTCCCGGCAGGCCGAGGCGGCCGGCGTCGTCATGATTCACCAGGAATTCAACCTGGCCGAAGACCTGAGCATCGCGCAGAACATCTTCCTGGGCCGCGAGTTGCGCCGTGGTTGGCTGCTCGACGATGGCGCCATGCACCGCGAGACCGCGCGTGTGCTCGACCAGGTGGGCCTCAAGACCAACCCCGGGCGGCGCATCGCGGAGCTCATCGTCGCTGAAAGGCAGTTGGTCGAGATCGCCAAGGCGCTGTTACGCAAGGCCCGCGTGCTCATCATGGACGAGCCGACGGCCACTCTGACCCCTAGCGAAACCGAGCGGTTGTTCGCCCTGATCGAGCAGATGCACGGCGATGGCGTGACCATCGTCTACATCTCGCACAAGCTCGATGAAGTCAAGCGCGTCACGCACGAGGTGGTAGTCATGCGCGACGGCTGCTTCATCACCAGGCAAGGCACCGCCAGCCTGAGCACGCGGCAGATGGCCAGCCTGATGGTGGGCCGTGAACTGGCCGACCTGTACCCGCCCAAGACGGCGCAGCCCGAGGCCGTGAACCCGTTGCTGGAGGTCCGGCACCTGAGCGTTCCGGGCTGGGCCAGCGACATCAGCTTCGAAGTCAGGGCGGGCGAGATCTTGGGCTTTGCCGGTCTGGTCGGTGCAGGCCGCACCGAGCTCTTCGAAGGTCTGGTCGGGCTGCGCAAGACCTCCGGCGGCCAGGTCGTGCTGTCGGGCAGCGCCTGGGAGCACCGCACGCCGAAGCTGGCGGTGCAGCGCGGCCTGAGCTACCTGAGCGAGGACCGCAAGAGCAAGGGCCTGCATGTGGGCTTCGGCCTGTGCGAGAACCTCACGCTGATGGCGCTGGAGCGCTACGCCCGGCCGCTGCTGTCGCCGAAGGCGGAGCGCGCGGCGCTGGACCAGGCGGTGAAGGACTTTGACATCCGCACCGGCTCGCTGGACAACCCGGCGTCCTCGCTGTCGGGCGGCAACCAGCAGAAGCTGGCGCTGGCCAAGGTGCTGCACCCCGCGCCCAAGGTGGTCGTCCTGGATGAACCCACGCGAGGGGTGGACGTCGGCGCAAAGCGCGACATCTATTTCCTCATCCAACGCCTGGCCAACGAAGGGCGCGCGGTCGTGGTCATCTCCTCCGAACTGGTGGAGTTGATCGGTCTGTGCCACCGCGTGGTGGTCATGCGTTCCGGACACATCGTGGCCACGCTGGCCGCCAACGACCTCAACGAGCAAGATCTGATCGCCCATGCAACCGGCACACACTGAAATCGTCGCGCCGCCTGCCTCGGCCGCCCATGGCGGTGGCGTGGAGCGTCAGGTCCGGCGCGCGCTGCCGCACGGTAGCGGCCCCTTCATCGGACTGCTGCTGCTGTGCCTGGCTGGCGTGCTGCTGAACCCGAGCTTCGCTACCGTGGACAACGCGATGAACGTGATGACGCGCACGGCCTTCATCGGCATCATCGCCGTGGGCATGTGCTTCGTCATCGTGTCGGGCGGCATCGATCTGTCGGTCGGCTCGATGGCGGCGCTCATTGCCGGCTGCACCATCCTGCTGATGAACGCCATGGTGGGCCGCATTGGGTCGCCGGCCCTGGTGGTCGCGCTGGGCATGGCGTTCGCGCTGGCGCTCGGCGCACTGTTCGGGCTGGCGCATGGCCTGCTCATCACCAAGGGCAAGATCGAGCCGTTCATCGTCACGCTGGGCACACTGGGCATCTTCCGCGCCTACCTCACCTACTTCGCCAACGGCGGCGCCATCACGCTGGAAGGCACGCTGTCCACGGCCTACAGCCCGGTGTACTACGGCGCGTTCCTGGGCATTCCGATCCCGGTGTGGGTGTTCATCGGCGTGGCCTTGATCGGCGCGCTGGTGCTCAACCGAACCGCCTACGGGCGCTACGTGCAGGCCATCGGCTCGAACGAGCAGGTGGCACGCTATGCGGCCGTCGAAGTCGACCGCGTCAAGATCATCACCTACGTGCTGCTCGGCGTGTGCGTCGGCGTGGCCACCCTGCTGTACGTGCCGCGCCTGGGCTCGGCGTCGCCCAGCACCGGCTTGCTGTGGGAACTCGAAGCCATCGCGGCGGTGATCGTCGGCGGCACGGCGCTCAAGGGTGGCGCGGGCGGCATCACCGGCACGGTCATCGGCGCGGTGCTGCTTTCGGTCATCAGCAACATCCTCAACCTCACCAGCATCATCAGCGTCTATCTGAACGCGGCCGTCCAGGGCTTCGTGATCATCGCCGTTGCGTTTTTCCAAAGGGGGCGCCACTGAAGCGGTGGGCCCTCGTGTTCGACCCTAGCCCAAGCAATTGCTTTCACACCAAGGAGATAAGCATGAAATCGTTGAACCGCAGACTGGCACTCAGTGCCATGATCCTCGCCACGCTCGGCGTCACGGCCCCTGCCCTGGCGCAGAACAAGCCGAACATCGGTGTCGCCGTTCCGGCGGCCACGCACGGCTGGACCGGCGGGGTCGTCTACTGGGCCAACCGCACCAAGGGTGAACTCGAGAAGCAGTATCCCGGGCTGAAGGTCACGGTCAAGACCGCCGGCTCGGCCGCTGAACAGGCCAACCAGATCCAGGACATGGTGACGGCCAACAAGATCGACACGCTGATCATCCTGCCCTTCGAGTCCGCGCCGCTGACGCAGCCCGTGGCCCAGGTCAAGAGCAAGGGCGTGTTCGTCACGGTGGTCGACCGTGGACTGAACGACCCGAAGGCCCAGGACGCCTACGTGGCCGGCGACAACCCCGGCTTCGGCAAGGTCGCCGCTGACTACATGGCCAAGGCGATGGGCGGCAAGGGCGACATCGTGGTGTTGCGCGGCATCCCCACCGTGATCGACAACCAGCGCGTCGATGCGTTCAATGCCGTCATGAAGACCCACCCCGGCATCAAGATCCTCGACGCCAAGCATGGCAACTGGAACCGGGACGACGCCTTCAAGGTGATGCAGGACTACCTGACCCGCTTCAAGAACATCGATGCCGTTTGGGCCTCGGACGACGACATGGCGGTGGGCGTGCAGAAGGCCATCGAACAGGCCAAGCGCACCGACATCAAGCTGGTGCTGGGCGGCGCAGGCTCCAAGGACTACATCAAGAAGGTCATGGACGGCGACAAGATCGTCACTGCCGACGTGACCTACTCGCCGAAGATGATCGCCGACGCGATGAACCTGACCGCGGCCGCCCGCGTCAAGGGCGAGAAGATGCCCGCGACCACGATCATCCCGTCGGTGCTGATCACCAAGGACAACGCCAAGGACTACTACGTTCCCGACTCGCCGTTCTGAGTCGCGACCCGGTTCGCTCCCCGCCAGGACGCCGATGTGGTCTGACAGGCGGGGGCATTCCCCAACCCGATAGAGAGCGAAAGAAAATCATGGCACGCCACGTCACTTTGTTTACCGGCCAATGGGCCGATCTGCCTCTCGATGAACTGGCGCCGCTGGCCAAGAGCATGGGCTACGACGGCCTGGAACTGGCCTGCTGGGGTGACCACTTCAACGTCCAGGAAGCCCTGTCCAGCCCGGCCTACGTAAAGAACAAGTGGGCCTTGCTGAAGAAGCACAAGCTGCAGTGTTTCGCCATCTCCAACCACCTGGTCGGGCAGGCCGTGTGCGACCTGATCGACGAGCGCCATCAGGCCATCCTCAGCGCCGAGATCTGGGGTGACGGCAAGCCCGAAGGCGTGCGCCAGCGCGCCGCCCGCGAGATGCAGGACACTGCGCGCGCGGCGGCGGCCCTCGGCGTGAAGACCGTCGTCGGCTTCACCGGGCTCGTCCATCTGGCATGCGACCTATCCCTTCCCGCCGACGCCGCAGGCCTACTGGGACAAGGGCTTCGCCGACTTCGCCAGACGCTGGAAGCCGATCCTCGACGTGTTCGACTCGGTCAACGTGAACTTCGCGCTCGAGGCGCACCCGACCGAGATCGCCTTCGACATCGCCTCCGCGCAGCGCGCGATCGACGCGGTCAAGGGCCACCGCCGCTTCGGCTTCAACTTCGACCCCAGCCACCTCGGCTACCAGGGCGTGGACTACATCGTCAAGTTCCTGCGCACCTTCGCCGACCGCATCTACAACGCCCACATGAAGGACGTCTGGTGGGGCAAGGGCGAGGGCGTGGCGGGCGTGTTCGGCGGCCACACCAGCTTCGGCGACGCGCAGCGCTTCTGGGACTTCCGCAGCGTCGGCCGCGGCATGATCGACTTTGAATCGATCATCGTCGCGCTCAACGACATCGGCTACGGCGGCCCGCTCAGCGTGGAGTGGGAAGACAGCCGCATGGACCGCGTGCACGGTGCCACCGAAAGCGCGGCCTTCTGCAAGCGACTGGACTACAAGCCGGCGGCCGGCGCATTCGACGCCGCCTTCGACAAGAGCAAGCAGGCGGCAGCATGAAGAAGTTGCGATACGCCATGGTCGGCGGCGGGCGCGATGCCTTCATCGGCGCGGTGCACCGCAAGGCCATGGCGCTGGATGGCGAGTTCGAGTTCGTCGCGGGCGCGCTGTCGTCCAGCCCCGACAAGTCGCGTGCCTCGGGCCGAGACCTCGGCCTGGCCGACGACCGCAACCATGCCGACTGGCAGGCGCTGCTGGCCGACGAGGCGAAGCGGCCGAAGGACGAGCGCATCGACTTCGTGGCGATCGTCACGCCCAACCACGTGCACTACCCGGTGGCGCGCGCCTTTGCCGACGCCGGCATCCACGTCGTCTGCGACAAGCCGCTGTGCACGAACACCGCCGAGCAGGCCGCGACTCCGCGGCTGGTCGCGCAAGCACGGCGGCGGCGTCTTCGCCGTCACGTACAACTACTCCGGCTACCCGATGGTGAAGCAGGCGCGGCACATGGTGGCGAGCGGCGAGTCGGCGAGATCCGCAAGGTCATCGTCGAGTACAACCAGGGCTGGCTCGCCACGCAAGCTCGAAGCAGTCGGGGCAGAAGCAGGCCGACTGGCGCACCGACCCCGGCGCGCGCCGGCATCGGCGGCGCGATCGGCGACATCGGCTCGCACGCCGAGCACCTGCTCCGCTACATCACCGGCCTCGACATCTACCCACATCTGCGCCGACCTCACCAGCTTCGTCCCCGGCCGTCGCTCGACGACGACGCCAACCTGCTGCTCCGCCTCACCAACGGCGCCCGCGGCATCCTCACCTGCTCGCAGATCGATCGGTGGCGAGAACGACCTGCGCATCCGCATCTTCGGCAGCACCGGCCGCTCGAATGGCGGCAGGAGGACCCCAACCTGCTGCACTCTCCCATCGACGGGCCGCGCCGCGTGCTCACACGCGGGCGCCTGGCGGGCGAGGCCGCGCCGTGCCACGCGCCTCCCGTCCGGCCATCCCGAGGCGTTCATCGAGGCCTTCGCCAACATCTACCGCGGCGTGGCCGCGCACATCCGTGCGCGCAGGCCGGCTCCCGCCGCTGTCGATTCGACTACCCCGCTGGCCGACGGTGCCCGCGGCGTGCACTTCATCGAGAAGACGGTCGAGTCGAGCCGCAGCGACCGCAAGTGGACGCGGATGGACTGAGGGGGCGGCCGTGTTCATCGGCATCGATCTGGGCACCTCGAGCCTGAAAGTCATCGTCCTGGACCGCGCGCACGAGGTGCGGGCCAGCGCGTCGGTACCGTTGACGGTGGCGCAGCCGCAGCGCCTGTGGCGCGAGCAGGATCCTGCGCAGTGGTGGGCCGCCTGCCAGCAGGCCCTGCAAGCCGCGCTGACCGCGGCAGGCGCGCGAGGCGTCCCCGCGGCGTCGATCGAGGCCATCGGCTTGACCGGCCAGATGCACGGTGCCACGCTGCTCGATGCCCAGGCCGGCGTGCTGCGTCCGGCCATTCTCTGGAACGACGGGCGCGCGCACCATGAATGCGCCGAACTGGAGCGGCGTGTGCCCAGGT
>CAWGOK010000027.1:0-8925 GCA_963824005.1 uncultured beta proteobacterium | reverse complement strand
TACGCGCCTGCTCCAGCCGCTGCTGCTCGGCGTCTGCGTTCATCGTGGCTGCTCCCGTCGCTTGCTCGTGAACACCAGTATCCGCGATGCGCCGATCGGTGTTGCCCAAGCTGGGCCCTGTCACGCCGGATGGGCGTTCACAGGGTCGTCACGATCCTCAGTTCGCTCTCCGGTGAAGTCGGCCTGGCGCACAGCCAGCGCGCGCAGACCTGGCTGACGCTCGTTCCACGCCGTTCAAGGCGCGACCGGTTTCCACCCCGGCCCCGGATCGAAGGCGCTCATCTTCGCGCCGAGGGCGGCGGAATCCTTGCCGAGATCCTTTTCGAAGACCTTGCCGTTGTGGTTGACGATGAAGGTCATCACACCGGTCTCGCCCCACTCGGCGGGATAGGCCACCATCGCAAAGCCGCCGATCAAGCGGCCGTTGACGAGGTAGTCGTAGGCGCCCCCCGCGGCATGGGCGCCCTGGCGCGTCAGGATCCTGAAGCGATAACCGCGGTACGGGTCGCCCGCCGCGTGACCCTGAAAATACGCTGCACTCTCGGCAATCAGCGGGCCGAAGGGGCTCATCTCTTCGCCCTTGGCGGCGTCGGCGGTCCAGTACAGACCGTCGCGCTTGCCCGGCGTGCTGGCCAGCTTCTGCGCATACTGGAGCACACCGTCGCCGTCGCGATCGACAGCAGCGAACGCACGCTGCGCATCGACATACGTGCGCAGCACGTAGATGGCATTGCGTTCGTTGGCACCCACGCGGCGGTTGATGAGCTCGTCCTCGCCCAACTCGCTGGCGAAGCGCCAGCGATCGCCGCTGCGCACGATCGGGATCGGCATCGGCCAGGCCTCGTCGCCGATCAGCAGCAGGCGCCGGTCCGGGCCCGACTCGCGCAACACACGCAGCGTCTGCATCGACTTGTAGATCTTCGCGCGGTTGGCGCTGGCGGCTGCGCGGTCGTCCTGGATGATCAGGTGCTTGTAGTCGTCGCCGAAGATCGCCAGCATCGAGGCGTCACTGTCGGCCTTGAGTGCGGCCATCAGTGCATCGACGGCCGCTTCCGGCGTGGCGAAGGTCTGCTGTGGCGCAGCCGTTGCGGCCAAGGGCAGGGACAGCGTCAGCGCCAGCATCAGGCGCCGCAGCAAGGCCCAGAGGTGGATGATGTTCATGGCGGAGTCCTCGCGATGGATTGAAGTGGATGGGTGCATGGGGGTGGCCCTCGTGGTCAACGACGACCGCCGCCGCCGCGGCCCCCGCCACCGCCGCGCGCACCACCGCCACCCGAGCGGCCACCGCCGCCGGACATCGAGCTGCGGCTCGAGGCGCCCCGCGAGCTGTCCATCTGCGCCTGCCGCCCCGAGCTGTAGCCACCGAAGGCATCGCCGCCCCGGCTGGCGCTGCTGCCGCCGTAGCCGCCCGAGGGTTGTGTCCCCGGACGGGAGCCCCCGGCACTGCCCACGCCACCTCCGGAGGGCTGGGTCGAGGGCCGGGCCGCACCGCCACCCACTGAACCGCCGCCGGGTTGCGTCGACGCCCTGGCACCGCCAGCACCCGCCGCACCGCCGCCGGGCTGCGTCGACGCCCTGGCACCGCCTGCACCGCCCGAGCCGTAGTTGCCTGCACCCGCACCACCGCGCGCATCCCCGGGGCGCCCGGCCGTCGGCGACTTGCCGATGGAACTGTTGACCTGTCCAGGCTGCTTGTTGGATTTCCAGGACGTGCCACTCTTGCCTGACTGGCGCTGCCCCGCCCCACTGCCTCGGTCGCCACCACGGTCACCGCGATCGACATTGGTGTTGCGGTCGATATTGGTGTTGCGGTCGACGTCGATGTTGATGTCACCGCCGTTGTAGTCGGCGCCCCAGCGGCCGCCGTTCCAGGCCGCACCGATGGCCGCACCCCAGATCAATCCCGTGGCGAGTGCAGCTCCAGGGGGATAGGGGTAGTAGTACGACGGGTACGGGTACGGGTAGTAGCCGTAGACCGGCGCCACGCCATAGGTGACCACCGTGCTCGGGGTGTATTGCGGCACGTAGATCACCTCGGGATTGGCCGGCTCGATGATGATGATCTCCTTCTCGGCCTTGACCACCTGCTTGTCGTCGGACTTCAGGTTGCCCGCCGCCTGCGCGCGGCGCCGGAAGCTCTGCACACCGTCGAGCACTGCGCCCTGGTCGGCCACCACCGCCTCACCCAGCGCGCTGGTCCAGTCGAGGTCGTTGCTCATCATCTTCACGACTTCGGGGTAGTTCAACAGCGTCTTTACGGCGTCGTCCCACTTGTCGTCGAGCGGCAGCTTGGGGTCGGTCTTGCGCTTTTCCAGGTAGCGGTCGGCCTGCACGATCTGCAGCGGGCTGGTCGATGCCGGCAGGATGACCGCGACCAGGTCGTCGGGGTACAGGGCAATGCGGCCGACCAGGTCGTCCATCGCATTGGCGGCAGGCGCGGCCGCTGTGGCGACTGGCGCGGCCGGCGCCTGCGCGCTCACGGGCACCACGAAGGCCGACGCGACGATGGCCAGCAGCAGCGCCGACTTGTGCGAACGCCTGCGCCGATGCGCGCTCGCGAGGCTGGGGAAACTTTGCTTCATGCCGACTCCATGTGGTGGTTGCGCCTGGCGGTATCAGATTTGCCTCATGTCTCAGGCCATGATGTTGACGCCGCCATCGACGTAGAGCGTTTCGCCCGACAGGCGGCGCGCGTAGGGCGTGGCCAGATAGGCGCAAGTGAAACCCACGTCCATGATATCCACCAGTTCGCCGATCGGTGCCCGTTGCGCAGCTTCGGTGAGCAGCAGGTCGAAATCCTTCAGGCCTGAGGCAGCGCGGGTCTTCAGCGGGCCGGGCGAAATCGCGTGCACGCGGATGCCCTGGCCGCCTAGCTCGTAGGCGAGGTAGCGGCAGCACGATTCGAGTGCCGCCTTCACCGGCCCCATCACGCTGTAGGTCGGCACCACCTTGGCAGCGCCGTGGTAGCTCATCGCCATCATCGTGCCGCCGTTCTTCATCAGCGGTGCTGCCAGCCTGGCCATGCGCACGAACGAGTGGCACGACACGTCCATCGCCTTGGCGAAGCCCGCGGCCGAGCAGTTGAGCAGCCCTCCCTGCAGGTCCTCCTTCGGCGCGAAGGCGATCGAGTGCACCAGGATGTCGAGCTCGCCCCAGGTCTTGCCGATCGCGTCGAACACGGCTTCCAGCTGGCCGTCGACACTGACGTCGAGCGGCAGGAACAGCGGCGAGCGCAGCTCTCGCACCAGTGGCTCGACGTAGCCGCGCGCCTTGTCGTTCAGGTAGGTGACGGCCAGTTCGGCGCCGAGTTCGTGGAACGCCTTGGCGCAGCCGTAGGCGATGGACGAATCATTGGCCACACCGACGACCAGGGCCTTGCGGCCGGCGAGCACCGGACGGGGAATTTCGACGGGCATGTTCGTTTCTCCATCGAGCGCGCCAGGGACGCGCTGCACGCGTTGCAGGTTTCCTTCAGCCCAGCACCCTGCGGGTGTGGCGCGCGATCATCAGTTCCTCGTTGGTGGGCAGCACCCACGCAGCGGTCTTGCTGGCTGCCGTGCTGATGCGCTGCCGGCCCGCCCGGTTTGCCGCTTCGTCCAACTGCACACCGAGCCAGGCCGCATCGCGGCACACCCCCTCGCGGATCTCGGCGCTGTTCTCGCCGATGCCGCCGGTGAAGACGATGGCGTCCAGGCCGCCCAGCGCCGCCGCCAGCGAGCCCAGCTCGCGAGCGATGCGGTAGACGTACAGGTCCACCGCGAGCCTGGCGCGCGGCTCGTCGCTGGCCAGCAGCGTGCGCATGTCGCTGGACACGCCCGACACGCCGAGCAGCCCCGACTGGCTGTAGATGAGCTTCTCGATGGCGCGCGCATCCATGCCGCGCTGGTCCATCAGATACAGGATCACGCCCGGATCGAGCGCGCCGCAGCGCGTGCCCATCGGCAGCCCGTCGACGGCCGTGAAGCCCATCGTGCTGGCCACGCTGCGCCCGCCGGACAGCGCGCACATGCTGGCGCCGTTGCCCAGATGGCAGACCACCGTGCGCCCGTTCGCAGCCGCCGGGTCGAACTGCGGCAAGCTCGAGGCGATGTATTCGTAGGACAGGCCGTGGAAGCCGTAGCGGCGCACGCCCTCGTCGTGCAGCTCCTTGGGCAGCGCGAACATCTGCGCCAATTCAGGCTGCGAACGATGGAAGGCGGTGTCGAAGCAGGCGACCTGCGGCAGCTCGGGTTGACGCTCGAACATCAGCCGGATCGGCGTCAGGTTGTGGGGCTGGTGCAGTGGAGCGAGCGGGACGAACTGCTGCAGGTCCTGCAGCACCTCGCGGTCCATGCGCGTCGGCAGCGCGTACTTCAGCCCACCGTGCACGACGCGGTGGCCGATGCCCTTCAGGCTCAAGCCCTGCATCTTCTCGCGCAGGAAGGCCACGATGTGCTCGAGCGCGGCGTCGTGGCCAAGCGGCTTGCCATCGGCCCAGGCGTGAGTCGAAAGCGTCTCGCCGCTGGCGCTCTTGGCGACGAAGCGTGGCGCCGTCTGCAGGCCCTCGACCTGGCCACGCACCGTCATCTCGAGGTCGTTTCCGGCTTGGGCGAACAGCGAGAACTTGATGCTGGACGAGCCCGCGTTCAGTACCGCAATGGCATCGCGCATCACGCCACCGCCTGCTTGACGTCTTCGCGGCGCGCCTTGGCAAACAGGGCAGCCACCGCGCACGACGCCAGGCGCGTGGGCACCGAGTCGGCACGGCTGGTCAGGATGATCGGCACGCGCGCACCGAGCACGATACCCGCCGCGTCGGCGCCGGCCATGAAGCTCAGGCTCTTGGCCAGCATGTTGCCGGCCTCCAGGTCGGGCACGACCAGGATGTCGGCCTGGCCGGCGACAGCCGAGCTGATCTTCTTGGTCCTGGCCGCGCCCAGGTCGATGGCGTTGTCCAGCGCCAGCGGCCCGTCGAGCAAGCCGCCGGTGATCTGGCCACGTTCGGCCATCTTGCACAGCGCCGCGGCCTCGATCGTCGACGGCACCTGAGGATTGACGGTCTCCATCGCGGAGAGGATCGCCACCTTGGGCTGCTCCAGCCCCAGCGCACGCACCAGGTCGATGGCGTTCTGCACGATGTGCACCTTGTCTTCCAGCGTCGGGAAGATGTTCACCGCGGCGTCGGTGACGATGACGACGCGGTCGATGGCGGGCACGTCCATGATGAAGCAGTGGCTGATGCGCCGTGCGGTGCGCAGGCCGGTATCACGCTTCACCACCGCGGCCATCAGCTCGTCGGTGTGCAGGCTGCCCTTCATCAGCATCTCGCACCTGCCCTCGCGCGCCAGCCGCACCGCGGTTTCGGCCGAGGCCACGCTGTGCGGCGCATCGACCAACTCGTAGGCCGAAATGTCGAGGCCGGCTTTCGCGGCCACGGCCTCGATGCGTGCCTTCGGGCCGACCAGGATCGGCCTGAGCAGGCCCATCTGCGCGGCTTCGACGGCCCCGCGCAGCGAACTCTCGTCGCAGGGGTGCGCCACCGCGCAGGGCGTGGGTTCGAGCGCCTTGCAGCGCGCGATCAGGTTCTGATACTTCTGGTGTTTGCTGGCTGGCATGGCACGAATGCGTTGCGGGTCGGTGGGCTGCATGAACCGGTTGCCGCGCCCCGTGCTGCCGAAACGCGTGGCCTCGAGTAGTCGGGCGTGGTGCTGTGGCGGTGGGGCGCGGCGCGCAGTGCCATCACTGGGGCGCCGGCCGTGCCTTGACCCTCGACTTCTTTGCAGGGGACGGGGTCGGAGCCGACGCGGCGATCCTGCGTGGCGCCTTTTCGGACAGCTGAGGCGCACCGCCGCCGGAGAAGATCTGCTCGATCTGTGCCAAGCGCCGCGCGCGCTCCCCGCTCGGCGGCTCGGCGGCTTCGACAGCGCGGTGGATGGCGACGAGCAAGGCCTTGCGGCCCGCTGCGTCGGGCGGCAGCATCTTCGAGATGCCGGACAGCGCTGCGTCACGGTCGAGCATCAGGCTGAAGTACTGCTCGCGCAGCACCTGCTTGAAGGCCTGCAGCGTCAGCCCCTGATTCTCGGCGCGGATCTGGCGCAGCTCGTTGAAGCTGCGCTCGTCCACCCCCGGCCCGGCCATGCCGATGTAGACCAGCGCGCGGATCACGGCCTCGCGCGGCCCGCCCTCGGCCAGACGCGATTTCAGTTCGCCGATGCGCTGATGGATCATGGCCGCGCGCGCCGGGTCGATGCCCGGCGACTTGCGCGGCGCTTCGTCGCTGGCGCTCAGCCCGAGCATCGCCTGCAGCACCGGCGAGCCATACAGCGCCAGGAAGATCTGCTCGATGCTGCTGTCGCGCAGGTCGCGATAGCCGTCCAGCGCCGCGATGATGGCCTGCGACATCGTCTGCTGCCACTGCAGCAGCGGGTTGTCGGGCGCGACCGGTTCACGCTGCTCGCGCACCTGTTCGGCCAGCTGCGCCACCTGCTGCATCAGCGGGTTGCGCTGCGAGAAGATCTGGAACGGCAGTTCCGCCGCGTTGAGCTGGTGCAGCCATTGCGCACCGTGCTCATTGACGGCGGCCTGCACGAAAGGCTGCAGCAGCGTGCGGTACAGGCCCAGGTTGATCTCGGAGACGCGGCGCACGGCGGCGAAGCGGCGCTCGTTTTCCGGGTCGGGCTGCACGATGGCGCGCACGTCGGCGAGCGTGCGCGGCTCGAAGCGCGCGACCCAGTCGCCCGTCACGCGCTGCGCGTTGGCGGTGTCGGCGGTCACCGGGGTGAGCACGGCTTCGTACAGCCCCGGCGGCAGCACGTCGATCAGGTCGATGTTGGAGGCGAACTCCTGGTGCTCCTTCTTGGCCACGCCGCCCGAGACGAAGATGCCGAGGTGGCCGATGGTGTCGTGCACGGCGTAGACGATGGTCTGGCCGCAGGCGCGCAGGTCGTCGTCGCTGCCGTACAGGTCGACGATCCAGCCCAGCGCCTGCTGCGGCGGCGTGATGTTGTCGCCCTTGGAGCAGAAGCAGACGATCGGCGAGCGGATGTTGCGCAGGTCGATGCGGTCGCCACGGCCGGTGACGATCTCGGCGGTGGCCAGGCGGTTACCGACGAACAACTGGTCGACGATCCACTGCATCTCTTCGGCATTGAGGTTGACGTGGCCGCCCCACCATTTTTCGAACTCGATGAAGCGCGGGCCTTCGGTGTCGACCTTCGACCACAAGTCGTAGTTCTTGGTCCAGTAGGTGTTCGCCGGGTTCAGGTTCTCGAAGTTCTGCACCAAGTGGCCGCCGTCAAACTTGCCGGCGCTCAGGTCGCTGGTCAGCGCGGTCATCCAGCTGCCACCGGCCATGCCGCCGGTGTAGCGCATCGGGTTTTCGCCTTCGACACCGGCCCAGTACGACAGCGGTGAGCCAGCCACGATGACCGGGCCGAACAGCTCGGGCCGGATCGCTGCGACCATCATCACCGACCAGCCGCCCTGGCAGTTGCCGATGACGCAGGGCTTGCCCTCGGCGTCAGGGTGCAGCGCGATGACCTTCTCCAGGAAGGCCGCCTCGGCATAGACGATGTCCTCGATCGTCTGCCCCGGCATCGGCTCGGGGGTGAAGCCGACGAAGTAGCACGGGTGCCCGGCGCGCATGGCCACGCCAAGCTCGCTGTCGGCCTTGAAGCCGCCGATGCCGGGCCCGTGGCCGGCGCGCGGGTCGACCACCACGAACGGCCGCTTCACCGGATCGATGGCCACGCCCTGCGGCGGCTTGACACGCACCAGCAGGTAGTTGACCGGCTTGTCGAAGGTGCGCGCATCGAGCACCAGCTCGGCGTCGAAGCTGAGCACGTGCGGCACGGCCTTGGACTTCTGTTCATAGTACTGATCGCTGCGCTGACGCAGCACATCCCAGAACAGGATCGTGCGCTGCACGGCATCGGTCATGTACGCGCCGAGCGGGCCCCAGGCCTGCGCAGCGATGCCAGTTGCATTGTCCGCGCCCGCGCTGCCAGGAAACCCAGGCCACGCCCAGGGTGCGGTCGACGTCGTGCTCGACTTCGGCTCGGTGCTCAAGCCATCTGCCTTCTTCCTCAGGTTCACGGACATATCTGCTTTCGATTGGCCACTCGGCTTCAAGCTGCCGCTGCTCGGATCCCACCCTTGGGATCGCGCTGGAGCATACGTACTCCCTATTCTTCGGATTGGACATCCAAAGACAACCTATGGGCATTTTGAGACAACGGCCGCGTCGGCTGTTGATGCCTGTCAATCGCAGCGTCGATGCGGCCGCAGGCGCTGAGTTCACCAGCACACCCGCGTCGCATAATGCGAATGAAGCCTTGTCGGAATTGTTGGACGGGTGACGCAAACGAACTGAGCCGGCAGCGGCGGCGTCGCGCACTTGGTGATGGACCTTGCAGCTGCGGCAACATGACGGACACCAGCCCACCGAAGGAGCCATTGTCATGACAGATGAAAACCAGCCCGACACTCAAACGGGCTACCGCCACGCGCGATGGACCGAGCACTTCGCCGAGATCGACCGTGAGATCGGGCAACTTGCCAGCGTGTGCAAGATCCGGCTGCTCGACCCTGGCGTGATCGAGCGGGTGCTGAAGAAGGACACGCTGGTGTGCGGCACGCAAAACCCGCGCGCCTTCGACAAGCTGCGTTCGCTGCTGATGATGCACTACTCCGTACGCGACCGGGCCGTGGTCGCACTGGGCGAAGAAGAGACGAGGCTCATCATGGGCGAGATCGTCGAACGCCTGCGCGCGCGCTACGGCGACCGGCTGGGCGACCCCCAGATCTGAACCGCAGGTCCCTGCGCCCGGCCCGGGCCCGTGAGGCTTGCCGACTTGCCGTGGGGTTTCACGCATCGTTCGGTTCGCTGCGGGGATCTGGGCGTCGGGTCTGCCGGGCCCTATGTTCGACGGGCTTCGCCACCTTGCT
>CAWGOK010000026.1:0-45503 GCA_963824005.1 uncultured beta proteobacterium | reverse complement strand
GCCGCAGGCCAGCCTCAGTCTCGCGGTGCTGCGCTTCGCGCCTGCTGCAACTGCTGCAGTTCGGCCAGCGTATTGGCGTTGAAGAAGGCCTCGGGGTCGTCGAACTCGACCACCACGCAGCGGTGCATCGCGGTCCAGCGGTCGATCTTTCGCTGCCCGCTTTGCAGGTATTGCACCAGACTGCCCAGCAAGTCGGCTTTCAGCAGGCAGAACACCGGTTGCGTGCGCAGCGCGCCGTCTTCAGGTGCCGCGGCCATGGCGATCTCGGCATCGTCGCGTACCAGCGCCGCCGACAGCTGCGCCACCAGGTCCAGCGGGAAGCCCGGCGTGTCGCAGGGCACGCTCACCAGGTAGGGCGTCTCGCAGCGCTCCAGGCCGGTGAGCAGGCCGGCCAATGGGCCCGGATAGTCGGGCATCGCGTCGGGCCAGACCGGCACGCCCATCGCCTCGTAGGCGCCGAGGTTGCGGTTGGCATTGATCATCACCGTGCCCACCTGCGGCTGCAGGCGCAGCAGCGCATGCAGGGCCAGCGCCACGCCCCGGTAGTTCTGCAGGCCCTTGTCGACGCCGCCCATGCGGCTGCCGCGCCCGCCGGCGAGCACCAGACCGCTGATGTCTTCGGGGGGAATGCGCATCAGGCCTCCGGTGGAGGCTTGGAGTCGCCTGCGGCAGCCTCGGGTGGGCAGGGCGCATCGAGCACCGCATCCGGACAGGTCGATGCAGCTTCGGCCGTCTTCTCGTCGTCGAACAGCCCCAGCACTTGCGACTGCACCATCTTGCGCAGCATGCCGGCCGGCAGGGGATCGGGCTTGCCGTAGTCGTCGATGTAGGTGTCCAGGCCGTCCATGACATTGAAGTGCGGGTCGGCAAAGAGCTTCTTCAGCGCGGCGTTCTTCACCTCGGGCGTCACCCCGCGGGCCACGAAACGGGTGTAGTCGGACTGCGGCGACAGCGCGGCCACATCGGTGAGCGTCGGCGCGGGTGGCACGACGGCGGGCTGGGTAGCAACCTGGGCCGGCGGCGGCTGTGCGGCGGGCACGGCTGGCACGGCCCCAACGGGGTGCTGGCTGGCGCCTCGGCCACGGCAGGCTTTGTCGGCGCAAGCGCGGTCTCGTCGGGCAGTGCCATGCCTTCGCGTACCTGCGCCTTGCGCCGCGACCATCGGCTCAGGAAGTTGCTGTCGCGATCGTTCATGGGGGCCTCGGCATTCGACGGCGGCGCGCATGTTCCGCGCACCGCTGCCGCCGGTGTTGCAGCATGTCGGGTGCGATCGATTCTAGACATCAAGTGGGGCCCCGGGCACCTGTGCGCTCCCGCCGGGCATCCGGGCTAGACTGCCGGCCCGACCTGCCGCATTCACCCACGTGTCCGATCCCGACAAGCAGCATCCTGGCATCACGGTGGCAGTGGTGATGGAACGCATTGCCGCGCCCAACGCCTGGGAGGACTGGCAGTTCCGCGTGGCCGAGGTGGTGCCGGACGAGGGTGCGTTCGGCAAGACGCCGCGCAAGCTGCACGACGACGGCAAGACCTCGCAATGGCTCTACCCCGGCTTCGTGCTCGAACTCTTCCCTGACGAGTGCAAGGGCTATTTCCTCAACCTCACCTCGGGCCGGCCGGCGTGGTTCGTGTCCTGGCGCGGCGACGATGCCGACCCGTCGATGGTGGAGGTGACGGGCGTGAGCGTGTCCTACATCGAGGCCGACCGGCGCCTGTTCGCCGAGGAGCGGGTCGAGAACCTGCCGCTCGAAGCCGAGCTGTGCGAATGGCTGCGCCTCTTCACGAACGAGCATTTCCGGCCCGACTCCGCACGCAAGGTGCGAGCGCAATCGTTCCTGAGTCCGCAGGAGCGCGAACTGCAGCGTCTGCGGCCCAAACCAGGGGAGTCGGGCGATGCCTGATGCCGCCAACCCGCCCTCGCGACCCAAGCCCGCCCCGACGCTGGACGACGTGGCCAAGCTGACGCCCGAGTCCGACTACGCCGCCTATACCGCGCCGCACGTCGATGCCCGCGTGCGCAACGAGGCACTGAAGAAGCTCTTTTTCAACGACCCGCACTTCAACACCGGCGACGGGCTCGACGTGCACGCCGAGGCCGACGGCGAAAGCGAGCATTCGCCGCAGGCGCGGCGGCGCCAGATCCAACGCGCCCGCGCGTTCGGGCTGCTGGACGACGAACTCGTGGAGCAGGATCGACCCGTACCCGAGCCGCCGCAAGGGGCCCCGGGGGTGGGGGATACTGCGGCCCCACATGAAGACGTTGATCTGCGACTGCAACCGGACGATGCCGCTGGACGCCAAGGCGCTGGGCCTGGCGCTGCGCCAGGTGCCGGGCACGGAGACTGAGGCCCCCGGCACCGTCCACAGCAGCTTGTGCCGGCGCGAGGCGCCGGCTTTCCAGCGCGCGGCCAGGTCGGGCGAGGACCTGCTGATTGCCTGCACCCAGGAAAGCCGCTTGTTCCTCGAACTGGCCGAGCAGACGGCAGGCGCGCCCGGGCTGCAGGAGCGGCCGATCCGCTTTGTCAACATCCGCGAGACCGGCGGCTGGTCGAAGGCTGCAAGCGCGTCCACGCCGAAGATCGCCGCGCTGATCGCCGCCGCGCAGCTGCCCGAGCCCGAGCCGGTGGCGGCCGTGAGCTACAAGAGTGCCGGGCGTTGCCTGATCGTCGGCGCGGCCGACGCGGCCGAAAGCGCTGCGGCCATGCTCGGCGCCGCGATCGAAGTCACGCTGCTGGCCACCGGCGGCGCGGGTGCGCTGTCGCAGCGGCACGACCTGGCCGTGCACACCGGCGTACTCGACCGACTCACCGGCCATCTGGGTGCGTTCCAGGCCACCTGGACTTCGGCAAACCCGATCGATCTGGACCTGTGCACACGCTGCAATGCCTGCATCGCTGCCTGCCCGGAAGGCGCGATCGATTTCAGCTACACCGTGGACCTGGCCGCGTGCAAGACGCACCGTGACTGCGTGCGCGTGTGCGAAGCCGCCGGCGCGATCGACTTCGACCGCGCGGCGCAATCGGTGAGCGAGAACTTCGACCTGGTGCTCGACCTGCGCGACCGCCCGGCGTTCGCACAGCACGCGCCGCCGCAGGGCTACTTCCATGTCGGACGCGACGAGCGCCGCCTGGTGCAGGCCGTACTCAAGCTGCGCGACCTGGTGGGTGAGTTCGAAAAGCCGCGCTTCTTCCGCTACAAGCCCGCGCTGTGCGCGCACAGCCGCAACGAGCAGATCGGCTGCTCGGCGTGCATCGAGGTGTGCTCTGCGCGCGCCATCCGCAGCGATGCCTCGCTCAAGGGCAAGGCCGGCGCCAAGCTGCGTCGCAACACGCCGGCCACGCCTGACCCCGGTGGGCAGGGCGGGGGCATCCTGGTCGACCCGTACCTGTGCGTGGGCTGCGGTGCCTGCACCACCGTGTGCCCCAGCGGCGCACTGGGCTACGCGGTGCCCGACACGCAGGAGCAGGGGCGGCGCATGCGCACGCTGCTGGCCACCTACCGCCGTGCCGGCGGCAAGGATGCGGCCCTGCTGATCCACAGCGAAGGCGCGGGCCAGCGCCTCATCGACGACCTGGGACGCGCCGCATGCATCGACCCTGTCGTGCAAGGTCTGCCGGCGCGGGTGATGCCGATGCCGGTGTGGCACGTCGCCAGCATCGGGCTGGACCTGTGGCTGATGGCGTTGGCCCAGGGCGCCAGCCAGGTCTGGGTGCTGATGACCGACGAGGAGGCGCCCGAGTACCGCGTGGCGCTGGCCGAGCAGATGGCGGTGGGCCAGGCGCTGATGACCGGCCTGGGCTTTGGCGGCACGCATTTGCGCACGATCGAATTGCGCGATGCGCGCGACCTGTCGGCGCTGGATCTGGCCTTGCGCGCCCCCGCCGCGCAGGGTGTGACGAAGCCGACCGAGGCCATGGCCCAGGCCGAGAAGCGCAGCACGCTGGAACTGGCGCTCGACCACTTGCTGGCGCTGGCGCCGCTGGCGGGCGGGCTGCCCGAAGCGGTGGCGCTGCCGGCGGCGGGCTCACCCTGGGGCAGCCTCGTCGTCGACGCGCAGAAGTGCACGCTGTGCCTGTCCTGCGTGGGCGCCTGCCCGGCATCGGCGCTGGCCGACAACCCCGAGATGCCGCAGCTGCGTTTCGTCGAGAAGAACTGCGTGCAATGCGGGCTGTGCGTGAAGACCTGCCCTGAGGATGCGTTGCGGCTCGACCCGCGCCTGTGGCTGGCCGGCAATGGCAAGGCGCGCAAGGAACTGCGCGTGCTCAACGAGGCCGAGCCCTTCCTGTGCATCGAATGCGGCAAGCCTTTCGGCACCTTGCGCGGCATCGAGGCGATGGTGGCCAAGATCGGCCAGCATGCGGCCTTCGCCGGCGACCAGGGCCGACGGCTGCGCATGTGCAGCGACTGTCGCGTCGTCGCGATGTTCAGCAACCCGAACGAGACACGGATCACCGACCTGTGATGAAGACGCCGCCGACAGCACAGGCGATGGTGTTCGCCGAGCCCGACCATGACGAGGAGCTGCAACGCGCCGAGCTCTACGGAGCGCTGGCGCGCTTGTGGTTCGCCCCGCCCGACGAGGCGTTGCTCGGGCAGTTCGCGGTGGCCGTGACTGCCGCGCCCCAGCCGGGCTCGTTCCTGGAGGGTCCCTGGCAGGACCTGGTCGCCGCGATGCGCGCGACGCGCGTGCACGAGGCTGCCGCGGAGCACGCGGCGTTGTTCGTCGGCGCCGGCAAGGCCGATGTGCTGCCGTATGCGTCGTTCCACATCGCCGGCACGTTGAACGACCGGCCGCTGGTCGCGCTGCGCACCGATCTGGCGGCACTCGGCCTGGCCAGCGCGGCCCCCGCAGGCGAGACGGAGGACCACGTGGCCTTCGTCCTCGAAGTGATGCGCTACCTGATCGCCGGTGACGACCTGGCGGTGTGCAACCTCGAGCAGCAGCGGCGCTTCTTTCGCGCCCATGTGCAGCCCTGGGTGGGACGCTCGCTGTGCGACGCGGTGGAACAGCATCCGGCGGCGCGCGTGTACGCGGCGCTGGCGCGCTTCACGCGCGCGTTCGTCGAGGTCGAGACCCAGGCCTTCGATCTGGTCGAGTAGCTGCCGGCGCGGCGCCGTGCTTCCTCATGCGGATTCGCATGCAACGACCACGACCTTGGCCAGCCATCGCACCGGATCACGAGCCCAGGCTAATCGGCGCCCACAGTTTCCGGCTCTTCCGCGGCGACCAAAGCCGATTCGACCGTGCGAACAAGTTCCATGAACTTCAACGCGACAGGCGAGGGCGTGCGGTCGCGCAGGCGCACCAGCGCCACGCGCGTACGCAGTTCAGGCGAGTCGTAGTCCAGGCACACCAGCTCGCCGCGCGCCAGCTCCGCGGCCACCATTTGCATGCTGGCGGGAAAGAGCGCGTTGCTGCCGCGGGCCACCTGCTTGGCGGTGTCGATCGAATTCACCTCGATGGCCGGCGCAAAGCCCTTGCGCAACCGGTCGTCGGTGCCTGCGCTGCCATCGCCCAGGAAGGTGCCGCGGGCCTTGGGGCCGCGCATGAATACGGTGACGAACGGGTAGCTCAACGCCTGCTGCACGGTGGGCCGGCTGCCGGCAAGAGGATGCCCCGCGCGGCAGGTCAGAAAAAGACGCCGTTCGCGCATGGGCACGATGCTCAGTTCGTCGTGCGGCGGTTGGCTTTCGATGCCACCCATGCCCAGCTCATGCTCGCCCGACAGGACCATCTGCTGGATCGACTGCGGCGCGGCCACGGTGACGCGCACCCGCAGCCCGGGGCGCAGGGTCACCAGCTGCGCCACGGCCGGGCCGACCAGGTCATCGGCCGCGTACGGCCCGGCGACGATGCTCAGCTGGCCGGTGTCCAGGCCGGCCAGCGCGTTCAGCTCGGCGCGCAGTGCGTCGGCATCGCGCAACAGCGTGGTGCCGCGTTCGATCACGGTCTGGCCGAAGACGGTGGGTTGCGCACCGGCGCGGCCGCGGTCGAACAGGCGCATGCCCAGACTGGCCTCCAGCGCAGCGATGTTGCGCGTCAAGGTCGGCTGGGTGATGCCGAGGCGTTCGGAGGCACGCGCGAAGTTGCCGGTCTCGCCCAGCACGACCGCCTGTTCGATGAGTCGCAGCGAAAGGTTCATACGCGAACTGTATCGAATCCCGGCATGAACTCGATTGGACGCCCGACGGGCGGCTGAGGATACTCAGCGGTTGTTCGCGGCAGGCCTCGGTCGTCGGCTTCGAATCAGCAGTGTGGCTCGCACCGATTTGTTGCGACGGCGCTCGCGCCGCTGCTTTGCGCGTTGCACCGTGGTCCGCGCTGCCGCAGCCTCGCGCGGCCTATCTCCCGGCCGCTGCGGTCGCACATGACTCCATTGCCTGAAG
Source organism: uncultured beta proteobacterium (assembly GCA_963824005.1). GTDB lineage: Bacteria > Pseudomonadota > Gammaproteobacteria > Burkholderiales > Burkholderiaceae_C > Rubrivivax. The sequence continues at coordinate 39,116 of CAWGOK010000026.1, read as the reverse complement.
GCCGCTTCTGGCTCGAGACTCCGCTGAACCCGGACATCGGCAACGCCGGGGTGGGCTTCACCTTCGCGCGGCGCTCAACCGTGAGCCTGAGCAACGCCTGGGGCGAAGTCCGCCAGGGCCGTGACGAGACCGCCACCTGCTACAACACCGGCCATTTCGACCCCTTCGGCGACACCGGCCTGGGTGCTGCCGGCAACCTGACCGTCAAGCCGTTAGCGATGCCCAACAGGGGCGCCACGCAGTTCGCCCACTTCACGCCGCCAGGCGTGGCCGGAGGCCTGTACGGGTCATTGCGGCAAATGGCGATTCGCAGGGCGCCGAGTTCGGTGTGATGCATTCGTTCCGATACAGCTTGCTTGCCGGCGCGCTGCCTGCGGCGGCGGCAAGCGGCACGGCCGTCGGCCAGCATACGCGAACCGTATCGAATCGCGGCAGGCGCTCAATTGGACGTCCTGAGGCAGTCCCAACATACTCAAAGGCGCAGCGTCGTCGCGCCGTGCGCAGGGCCATCGACGGCCCCGAGGGGCGTGCCCGCGCAGCCATCGCCCCGCGGCGCTTTGGCTGGCGCCGATCTGCCTTGTTCTTCCATTGCTCCCAAGGAGAATCCATTGCGAAATCCCGTTGCTGCCGCGTTGGCCCGACGCACTTCCTGCCGCGCGATGCTCGGCCTGGGTCTGATGCTGGCCGCGACCCAGGTCTGCCTTGCGCAAGGCGCCGTGGCCGCGGCCGAGACGCGCGATCCGGCCGTGCTGGCGCGCTTGGTGCAGATGGGCGACTACCTGCGCTCGCTGAAGTCTTTCACCGTCAAGGCCGAAACCGCCAAGGACGAAGTGCTCCAGACCGGCCAGAAGGTGCAGTTTGGCGGCACCCTCGAATACCGCTATGTCACGCCCGACAAGCTGCGCGCTTCGATCCGCACGGACCGCAAGTGGCGCGACTTCTACTTCGATGGCAAGACGCTGACCGAGGTCGCACCGCGCATGGGCTACTACGGCAGCGTCCAGATCCCCGGCAAGGTCGGTGAGGTGATGACCGGTCTGGCGCAGCGCTACGACATCGACATGCCGCTGGCCGACCTGTTTTACTGGGGCACACCGTCGTCGGGCGTGGACGACGTCACCGCGGCCACGCTGATCGGCCCGGCGCGAATCGGCGGCATCGAAACCGAGCACTTCGCGCTGCGCCAGGCCGGCGTCGACTGGCAGATCTGGATCGAGCGCGGCGCCCGGCCGTTGCCGCGCAAGCTGGTCATCACCACCACCGAGGAGCCGGCGCAGCCGCAGTACAGCGCCACGCTCAGCTGGGACCTGGGCGCGTCCACGCCCGCAGCAGCGTTCACCTATGCCCCGCCCAAGGGCGCGCATCGCATCGAGCTGGTGCCCCTGGCCAAGACCAACTGAACGAGAGCTGACGCCATGAACCCGACTTCCAAGAACCCGACCGTCAACGGCCGCCGCGCTGGCGCGAGCGCCGGCCTCCTGGCTGGTGCGCTGGCCACTGTGGTGCTCACTGCGTTGCCAGGCCCCGCGCTGGCCGGCAGGGAGGTGAAGAACAACACGCGCACCTCGGTCAACAAGAACAGCAACACCAACCGCAACACGAACGTCAACCGCAATACCAACACCAACACCAACACCAACACCAACGTCAACGTCAACCGCAACACCAATGTCAACGTCAACACGCACCGCGATGTGGACATCGACGTGGACGTGGACCATGGCTGGAACCCGGTGGCCACCGTGGCCGCGGTGGCGGTGACCGCGGCCGTCGTCGGCTCGATCGTCAACACGCTGCCGCCGAGCGGTTGTTATCCGGTGCAGATCGGCCCGACCCTGTACCAGCAGTGCGGCAGCTACTGGTACCAGCCGCAGTACTACGGTACGACGGTGCAGTACGTCGTCGTCAATCCGCCGCGTTGACGGCCATGCCGGCCGCGACGACGACCTCGAAGCGTGCCGGCTGGGCGCTGCTGTGGCTTGGACTGACACCACTGGCCCAGGCGCAGGATGCCAACAGCGAACTGGCCGCCAAGGCCACCGACCCGACGGCGTCGCTGATGTCCTTCCAGCTGAACGACTGGTACACCGCACGCTTCCATGGCGTCGACGACTCGGCCAACCAGGTGGTGCTGCGCGCGGCGATTCCCTTCACGCTGGCCGGCCTGAACCACATCTTCCGCATCACGCAGGGCTATGCCACCTCCACACCCACGGGCACGACCGGCCTGGTCGACACCGGGCATCTTTGACCTCGTCACCTTCAACCAGTCCTGGGGGCGTTGGGGCGTGGGCATTTCCGGCACGCTGCCCACCGGCGCCAATGGCCTGAGCACCGAGAAGTGGACGGCCGGGCCGGCGCTGGGCTTCGTCGACTCGTCGGTGAAGAGGCTGAACTGGGGCCTGTTCGCGCAGAGCTACTTTTCCTTCGCAGGCAGCGACAGCGCCCCCGACGTGCGGCTGCTCAACCTGCAGCCGATCCTGGGCTACCAGCTCGGCGAAGGGCGCTCGATTTCTCTGGGCAACAGCGCGCTGGTCTACGACTTCGACAAGTCGCGCTGGTCGTCGCTGATGACGAGCATCAACTACGGTCAGGTGCTCGGCTTCTGGGGCCACAAGTGGCGCCCCAATGTCGAGGCCGGCTACGACTTCAACAACGATTTCGGCAACCAGCGTTGGGTGTTCCGCGCGGGCCTGACGCTGCTGTTGCCGAGCCCGTAGGCGCCGGCGTCGGCGTCGGCGTCGCTTGCGGGTGTGATCGTTTCCGGCAAAGCATGAACTCATGACGTCCACCTTCCTCCGCGCCCTGGCGCAGGGCCTCGTCTGCGTTGCAAGTCTGTTGGGCGGCACGTCGGCTTGGGCCCAGAGTGCCACGCCGCCGAACATCCTGGTCATCTTTGGCGACGACATCGGCATCTGGAACCTGTCGGCCTACAGCCGCGGCGGCATGGGCTACCGCACGCCGAACATCGACAGCATCGGCAAGGAAGGCGCGATCTTCACCGACCACTACGCCCAGCCCTCGTGCACCGCGGGCCGGGCCGCCTTCATCACCGGGCAGTTGCCGATCCGCACCGGCCTGACCACGGTCGGCCTGGTCGGGGCTAGCAGGGCTTGCAGGCGACTGATGCGACGCTGGCCGAAGTGCTGAAGACCAAGGGCTACACCTCGGGCCAGTTCGGCAAGAACCATCTCGGCGACCGCAACGAGTTCCTGCCGACGGTGCACGGCTTCGACGAGTTCTTCGGCAACCTCTACCACCTGAACACGAAGAGGACCTCGAAGACCACGACTGCCCCACCGACCCGGCCTTCCGCAAGAAATTCGACCCGCGCGGCATCGTCTCCGGCACGGCCGATGGCGCGACCAAGGACGAAGGCCCGCTGACGGTGAAGCGCATGGAGACCATCGATGACGAAATCACCGCCAAGTCGGTGGACTTCATCGAGCGCCACGCGAAAGACGGCAAGCCCTTCTTCCTGTGGCACAACTCGACACGCAATCACGTCTTCCTCCACCTGAAGAAGGAAGCGCAAGGCCAGTCGCGCGCGGGCAGTGAAGACATCTATGGCAACGCACTGAAGGAACATGACGCCCATGTCGGGCAGTTGCTCGACAAGCTTGCCCAGACCGGCCTGGACAAGAACACCATCGTCATCTACACCACCGACAACGGCGCCTATTCGTACATGTGGCCCGCGGGCGGCACCTCACCCTTCCGCGGCGACAAGGGCACCACCTGGGAAGGCGGCGTACGCGTGCCCTTCGTGATGCGCTGGCCCGGTGCCACGGCGGGTCGCGTCAGCGCCGAGATGGTCGACATGACCGACCTGCTGCCCACGTTGGCCGCAGCCGCTGGCGAACCGGGGGTCGTCGACAAGCTGCTGAAGGGCGGGTCTTTCGGCGGCCGCGACTACAAGCTGCACCTCGACGGCTTCGATCAGACGGCGCTGTTCACGGGCAAGGCCGAGACCTCGGCCCGCGACACGCTCTTCTACTACGACGAGACGGTGCTCACCGCCGTGCGCTACAAGCAGTTCAAGGTCTCGTTTTCCGCGAAGTTCAAGGGCAATTGGGACGATCCATTGCAGAACCTGGGGCGTCCGCAGGTCTCGAACCTGCTGATGGACCCGTTCGAACGCCACTGGGACGACCTGAATCGCCAATACGCCGAGCACAAGACCTGGATCCTGACGCCGATTCTGGGCATCGTGCTGGGCCACGCCGCCACCTTCAAGGACTTTCCTCCGCGCCAGGTCGGGCTCAGCGCCGATGTAGGCAAGACGCTGGAACTGATGAAGATCCAGGCGATGATCCAGCGGAGCTTGCAGCCGAAATAGTGCGCGCCATGCAAGTCACAGCAGCATGCAAATGCTCAATGCAACCGCTGGCCGAGTTCACGACGGCGGGGCTCAGGCGAGGCTGCGCATCGGTGCGGCTCAGCGCGATACAAAGATGCTGATCCGTGCTGCGGCGCTCGCGGGCTACGAGGAGCTTGTCGCATCGCTCGGGCTGGACGCTGCGCAGCAGCTGCACGACGTGGGGCTCGGACCGATGTCGCTGCGCGATCCGGATGCCATGATTTCCTACCGCGCGATGATCGAGTTGCTCGAGCGCTCCGCGGCCGACGCCTCGTGCCGTGACCTGGGGCTGCGGCTGTCGCGGCGGCAGGGCATCGAAATCCTCGGACCCGTCGCGGTAGCGATCGAGCATGCCGCCGCCCTGCAAGGCGCGATCGACTTCGCCGCACACCACATGTATGTGCACAGTGCCGCCATCCGGCTCTTCAGCGACGAGGTGCCTGGGCGCGACGATCTGGTGGACCTGTGCTTCGACATCGAACTGGCCGATCGCCCCGCCTGCACGCAAACGCTAGAGCTGGCGCTCGGTGTGATCCTGCAATGCCTGCGCCTGCTGGGGCAGGGGCACATCGAACCCGTGCTGGTGTTGCTGCCGCATGCGCGCCTTGCCGCGCCCAGGGCCTACGCTGAAGCCCTGGGTGCGGCCTGCGCCTACGAACAGTCGAAGGCCGCCATTCGCCTGAAGGCGAGCGACCTGTCGCGACCGTTGCCGCGCAGCAGCGCGATGATGCGCAGGCTGGCGCAATCCTACATCGACACGCAGTTCATCGCGCCGACGCAGGCCTTGTCCGAGCGCGTGCGCCTGCTCGTCGCGCAACTGCTCAGCACCGGCCGGGCCACGCACGATGGGGTATCGCGCATGCTGGGCGTGCACCCACGCACGATGCAAAGGCGCTTGGTCGAGGAAGGCACCACCTTCGAGAAGATCAAGGACAACGTGCGGCGCGAGCTGGTCCGCAAACTGGTCGAGCGGCCGGACATGCCCGCGTTCGCATCGGTTGCCGGCATGCTCGACTACGCCGAGCCCTCGGCGCTGACGCGCAGCTGCCATCGCTGGTTTGGCGCCTCACCTTCCGAACTGCGGCGCCAGTCGATGCAGATGTCGGGCGAATGATGGCCGCTGCAGCGCAGTAAGGGCTTTCCCGAGCTGTCGCCAAATGGCAAGCTTGTGTCGGCTCAAGGCAATGCGGTGCGAAGCCCATTGCCGGATGCTCAGGGTTGATTGCGTCTTCGCCTTGCCTGGGCTCCAGGTATTCGCGCGGGCGATCCCTGATCGACGTCTTCGAAACCGGCATGGCACTCGAAGTCGCTCTGCGGCAAGAGGGCCAAACGGGCCAAGCGCCAACAGCGCGCTCAATCGATGACACACATCGGGCCGGGATGGAAGGCGAAGAAGCGAGGCGTGGCCATCCACTCGATGGAGCGCGCCGGTCAGTCATTTGCATTCATCGCTGAAGCGGTCCGTCATCATCCCATCTAGAAAGGCGTCCCATGATCTCCTTCGGAATCAATTCCAGTTCATTGGGCAAGGCCATCGCCGTGGCCCTGGCCGGTGTGTTTGTCCACGCGGCGATCTCGGCAGAGCCACCCGGCTCGGCCGCCGTCAGTGCCCAGCGCCTGGTGGACGCCGACAAGGATCCGGGCAACTGGATGAGTCACGGCCGCACCTACGGTGAGCAACGCTTCAGCCCGCTGACCAAGGTTACCGACCAGAACGTCGACCAACTGGGATTGGCCTGGACCTTCAAATATGACCTGGACCGCGTGGTCGAAGCCACCCCCATCGTGGTCGATGGAGTGATGTACACCACCGGCGCCTACAGCATGGTCTATGCGCTCGACGCGGTGACCGGCACGCTGCTGTGGAAGTACGACCCCGAGGTCTGGCGCGGCATCCAGGGCACGGGCTGCTGCGACGCTGCCAACCGCGGCGTCGCGGTGTGGAACGGCAAGGTCTATCGTCGGGCGTCTATGACGGCCGACTCGAAGCGCTGGATGCGCAGGACCGGCAAGAAGCTGTGGTCGGTCGACACCGTCATCGACCACGAACGCAACTACACCATCTCCGGCGCGCCGCGCGTCGTCAAAGGCAAGGTGCATCATCGGCAATGGCGGCGCGGAGTTCGGCGTGCGCGGCTACGTCACCGCCTACGACGCCGACACCGGAAGCAGGACTGGCGCTTCTTCACCGTGCCGGGCGACCCGGCCAAGGGCGACGAGAGCGACACCATCGCCATGATCCGCAAGACCTGGTTCGGCAACCAGTACTGGATGCAGGGCGGCGGCGGCACGGTATGGGATTCCATGGCCTATGACCCCGAACTCGACCTGCTCTATATCGGCGTCGGCAACGGCGTCGCTCTGGAACTGCAACGGCGCGCTCCGAAGGCAAGGGCGACAACCTGTTCGTCTCGTCGATCGTCGCCATCAAGCCCGACACCGGAAAGTACGTCTGGCATTACCAGACCACGCCGGGCGACGGCTTCGACTTCACCGCCACGCAGACCATCACGGTGGCCACTTGTCGATCGACGGCAAGCCCCGCAAGGTCGTCATGCAGGCGCCGAAGAACGGCTTTTTCTACGTGCTCGACGCGGCCGACGGAAAGTTCATTTCCGCCGAGAAGTTCGGCTATGTGACCTGGGCCAAGGGCATCGACAAGGCCACCGGGCGTCCGATCCTCAATCCCGACAAGGCCGACTACTGGTCGAATCGCGACGTGAAGACCGTGTTCCCGGGCTCGCAGGGTGCGCACAACTGGCCGCCCATGAGCTTCAGCCCGCAGACCGGCTTGGTCTACATACCGCAACAGGTCACCGCCGAAGCCCATCAACGTCTCGAGAAGGTCGCGGCACCCAGGAAGTGGGTGCCCAACTTGGGCATGGAGACCCCTCAGGTACCCGAAACGCGCAAGCTGATCAACGACGTGGCGATGATCTACCGCGGCAAGCTGCAGGCCTGGGATCCGGTGCGCCAGAAGCAGGTCTGGGAAGTGCCGTACGACCATATCCACAACAGCGGAACGCTGGCGACGGCCGGCAATTTGGTCTTCCAAGGCACGGCCGACGGGCGGGTCGTGGCCTACTCCGCCGACAAGGGCGAGAAGCTGTGGGAACGGGCCGTGACCAGCGGCGTCGTCGCGGGCCCGATCAGCTATGAAGTCAACGGCGAGCAGTACGTGGCCTTCAACGTCGGCTGGGGTGGCGCCTTCCCCATCACCTTTGGTGCGTTGGCGCAGCGCACCAAAGTGCTGCCGGGGTCGCGTGTCTACGTCTTCAAGGTCGGCGCGACTGGGGCGATGCCGGAAGTCAAGCGGCGCGAACTGCTCGCACCGAGCCCGCCTGCGCTGACGGCGAATGCCGCTGCCGTGGCCGAGGGCAAGGTGCTCTACAACGAGAACTGCGGCATCTGCCATGGCCTTTCAGCCATGAGCGCGGGCACGATTCCGGACCTGCGCTACATGTCCGACGAGACCCACAAGATATTCCAGCCCATCGTCTATGGTGCGCGCTCGAACCTGGGCATGCCGCCCTTCGGCGGCCGCCTGATGCCGGATCAGATCGACAAGATACAGGTCTACATCATTGCGCGCGCACATGACCTCAAGGCCGAAATGGAAGAGCAGCAGCGCGGCGGCATCGTGTACACCCTGCGCGAATGGTGGTACTCATTGACGCGCCAGTTCGTCAAGGTCGCCTTGTATTTCAATCTGGCTTGACTTGTATTCAAGATCGACTTCGCTGAATTATTGATTCATCAACTCGACTGGGTGGTCAATATCACACCATAGTGCCAATCAACATACTCGGCGACGAACGTCCAAATTGGATCGAGTTGGATTGGAAATGACGAGGGGGAATCAAAGTGCAAGGCGACATCATTTCAGGCGTGATCCTGCCCATCGGGCTGGCGTTCATCATGTTCACGCTGGGCTGCGGACTCACGCTGGCCGACTTCAGGCGTGTCTTCCTCTACCCGCGGGCCTTCGGGGTTGGGCTGTTCTGCCATTTCATCCTGCTGCCGCTGGTGATGTTCGGTCTAGTGAAGTTTTTCGGGCTGACCGGCGCGATGGCCGTGGGCTACATGATCGTTTCCGCCTGCCCCACGTGCACGACTTCGAACCTGCTGACCTACCACGCGCGCGCCGACGTGGCACTGGCGCTGTCGTTCACCGCCGTCGCCGGCCTGCTGGCGATCGTCACTGTGCCGGTGATCCTGGACTGGTCGATGAACCACTTCATGGGCTCGGCACAAGAATTCCAGCTGCCCTACGGCATGGTGATGTCGCAGATCTTCATGATCCTCGGCTTGCCGGTCGGGCTGGGCATGCTGCTTCGGGCCAAGGCGCGGGCGTTGACGCACCGCTGGCACGCACGCATGAGCCAGATCGCGACCTTGCTCTTCGCCTTGATCGTGATTGCCGCCGTGGCGAAGAACTGGGACCTGCTCGTGGAGCACGCGGTGGTGCTGGCGCCCTTGGGCATAGCGGTGAATGTGATCATGCTGACACTCGGTTTCAGCCTGTCCAGGCTGGCTGGCGTGTCGCTGCGCCAGTCGGCCACGGTGGCGATCGAGTCGTCGGTGCAGAACTCCACGCTCGCCATCGTTATCGCCTCGACGATCTTGCAGAACGACCCGATGGCCGTGCCGGCGGCAATCTATTCGGCGTTCATGTACCTCACCGGCATCGCATTCGTCTTCGTGATGCGCCGCTATTCGCCGCCGTTGACCGCCGCCGAAGAAGCAGCCGCGCAGGCGGCGATGCATTGACCGGCGCCCTTCATTCTCTGGCCGACGTCCAGGGCTCCGAGCCGGATCGCGAATGGTTAGGGCTTTCCCGAATTGTCGCAAAATGGCAAGCCATTGTCGGCTGAAGGCAACGCGTTGCGACGCTCGTTGTAAGACCCTCGCAGACAGCGCAAGTCGACGGTTCGCACGCGATTCACAAGGCTGCGCGGTCCACCCATGACAACGTCTGAGCCGCCCATGTCGGTCGAATGCGCGCGCGGCCAAGGGATGTGCCCCACGGTCTGACTGTGTTGTAACTCTTAAGGAATGCCGACATGGCCGACACAAAACCCCTTTCGCCGCTCGACATGGCGTTCTTCGCGCTCGAGAAGCGCGAGCGCCCGTCCAACGTGGGGCCAATCGGCATCCTCAAGCCGCCGCCCGGCACGCGCAGTGCGGCGCGTTATGCCGACCGGCTGATGGCGCAGATGCGCAAGCTGCCGGTGGGCGCACCGTTCAATCTGCGCTATGTGGGCGCGGGTCTGAAAGGCCTGCCGCACTTGGTGACCGTGGCCGACGTCGACCTCGACCAACACTGCCATCGCCTGACCTTGCCCGCCCCGGGTAGTGACGCGCAATTGCTCGAGGCCGTTTGCCGCCTGCACGAAAAGCGCCTCGACCGCTCGCGTCCACCCTGGGAGTTCTATCTCATCGACGGCCTGGAGCGTGGCCGCATCGCGGTCTACGCCAAGGTGCATCACGGGCTCATCGACGGGCGTGGTTTCATCGATGTCTGTACGCGCTGGTTCACCCCCGACCCGGCCGACCGTGAGGTGCGCGCGTTGTGGCAAGGGCTGCCGGCGCGGCGCGGCGCCGCGGGGCCGGGCAGCAGCAAGTCGAAAGTTGCGGCGCTGACCGCCGGCGCCACCGATGCAGCCAGATCCATGCTGTCGCTGTACACCGCGCTGGTGCGTCAGACCCTGGCCTCGGCCAAGTTGACCACCGGGTTGCCGCTGCCCTTCCTGGGCACGCCGCGCGGGCTGCGTACCAAGCCGTCGCTGAAGCGCAGCTTTGCATATTGCGTGCTGCCACTGGCGCAGGTGAAGGCCTTCGGCAAGGCGCACTGGCGCCAGCATCAACGACGTGCTGCTCACCGTGCTCGACATGGCGCTGAACCGTTACCTCGGCGGCATGGGCCGCAAGGATGCGGACCGACCCCTCGTCGCCGACATGCCGGTGGCGCTGCCCAAGGGCAAAGGGGGCGGCAACAGCATTGCCGTGCTGCAGTTTCCGCTGGGCGCGACCGACGCGTCGCCGCTGCATCGGCTGGCCGAGATTCGTGCGCGCACGGCCGATGTCAAGCAGTACGTCAAGCTCACCAACCCCGAGGCGCTGGCGAGCTATACCGCCGCGGTGCATGGCATACCCGCGCTGCTTGAAGCACTGAAAATCGAACGCGGGCCCTTGCTCGCCAACATGAACATCTCCAACCCGTTCGGATTTGCCGAGCGGCGTTACCTGGCGGGGGCGGAACTGGAACTGGTGCTGCCTTTGACGGTGCTGGCGCCGGGGCAATCGTTGGCGGTGGTCATCATCACCTACGACCAGGGGCTGCAGATTGCCTTCCTCGGCATTGAGTCCGAGGTGCCCGACATTCAACACATCGCCGACTACACGGTCGAAGCACTAGTCCAACTCAACCCGCCCGCAGCAAGGTCAGCGACGGCACGGCAAAAGCCTGCGGCGCCCAAGGCGCGCGCCAAGACAAAGGGAGCAGTGGGGTGATATTCGCGAAGACCGTCAATCTGATCCGCGACGGGCCTACCGACGTCGCGGCTGTTTCCTTGTCCCAACCCACACCCATGGAGATTCACACATGAGCGCACACGCCAAATTCATTCGCATGGAAGACAGCACCGCCGCCGACTGGCAATTGATAGGCGGCGAGTTCCTTCCGTTCGCCGCCAAGCTGCCCGATCGCCTGATCGCCCACCTGCGGCTGCTGGAAAACGACTACGGCGGCTTCCCGATCGACCGCTACATGCATTGCCTGCAGTCCGGCACGCTGGCGCTGCGCGATGGCCGCGACGAGGAGTACGTAGTCTGTGCGCTGCTGCACGACATCGGCGACACGCTCGGCACTTTCAACCATGCCGATATCGCAGCGACGATCCTGAAGCCCTTCGTCAGCGAGGCCAACCACTGGATGATCGAGAAGCACGCCATCTTCCAGGGCTACAACTTCTTCCACTTCATCGGCATGGACCGCAACCTGCGCGACAACTTCAAGGATCACGCCCACTACAAGCGCTGCGAGGAATTCGTCGCGCTGTACGACAACCCGGCGTTTGACGCCAAGGCCGAGACGCTGCCAATCAGCGAGTTCGAGCCGATGCTGCGCCGCGTGTTCGCGCAACCCAAGCAGTCGCTGTACAAGGCGGCGCTCGATGCGAAGGCGGCTGCCTGAGCCGCGGCATTTCACTTCAACAAGGAGACACCGCATGAACATCCCTTCTCTCAAGGGCAAGGTCAGCGCCGAGGAATGGCAACAACGCTGCGACCTGGCGGCGGCCTATCGCCTGGTTGCCGCCTATGGCTGGAGCGATCTGGTCTTCACCCACATCAGCTCGCGCATACCGGGCCCGGAGCACCACTTCCTGATCAACCCATACGGGCTGATGTTCGACGAAATCACGGCCTCCAGCCTGGTCAAGGTGGATCAGCAGTGCAACAAGCTTTCGGACTCGCCGTTCCCGGTCAACCCCGCCGGCTTCACGATCCACAGCTGCATCCACGACGGGCGTGCCGACGTGGGCTGCGTGCTTCACACGCACAGCCGCGCCGGCGTGGCGGTGAGCGCGCAAAAGTGCGGCGTCCTGCCGATCAGCCAGCAGTCGACCTTCGTCTTGCCTCAGCTTGCCTACCATGACTACGAAGGCGTGGCCCTGCGCGACGACGAACAGCCTCGACTGCAAGCCGACCTGGGCGACAAGACCTTCCTGATGCTGCGCAACCACGGCCTGTTGACCGTGGGCCCGACGGTCGCCGACGCCTTCCTGGCGATGTACGCCTTCGAGTCCACCTGCGCGATCCAGATCGGCGCGCAGGCCGGCGGTGAACTGGTTCTTGTGAACCCGAAGATCATGGAAACCATGCCGCAGGTGATCAAGATGGTCACCGCCGCCCAGGGCGCGAACATCGCCTGGCCTGCGCTGCTGCGCAAGCTCGATCGGCTGGATGCCGCTTACAAGCTTTGACCGTATTGCGGCAGCGAGGAAACCAACCATGGCATTGCGTTGGAAGTCCGGCGCCCCACGCAGGGTGTTCATCAGTGGTGGCGGCAGCGGCATCGGTCGCGAGTTTGCGAAGCGGCTCGCCGCCGAGGGCGCCGACGTCGCCATCTTCAACCGCAAGCTCGCACCCGAAGTCATCGCCGAGCTGAGGGCGCTGGGCCGCCGCGCGAATCAGCGCTTCGAAAGCTACAGCGCCGACGTCTCCGACGCGCTAGCCATTCGCAGTGCCATCGAATGGAAGAGTTCGATTTCATCGTGGTGGGCGGTGGCCCGGGTGGATGCGTCAGCGCGTCGCGGCTTTCCGAGGATCCGGCCGTCAAGGTGGCCTTGCGCGAAGCCGGGCCGGACCGTCGCGGCTTCCTCGGTGACTGCGCAGCCGTGGGCTCGATCACGCTGGCGCCGCGCAAGAGCAGCAACAACTGGGGCTTCGAATCCACGCCCCAACCGGGCCTGAATGGCCGCAGCGACTACCACGCACTTGGCCGCGGCCTGGGCGGCGGGTCGTCGATCAACACGCTGATGTACATGCGCGGGCACCGCCTGGACTACGACCACTGGGCGGCGCTGGGCAATCCGGGCTGGAGCTATGCCGAGGTGCTGCCTTACTTCAGGAAGTCCGGGAACAACCAGACCCATCGCGACGAGTTCCACGGCACCGACGGGCCGATGTGGGTTGAAGAACTGCGCACCGACAACCCGTATCACGCGATTGTCAAGAAGGCTTGCGCCGAGGCCGGCCTGCCGTTCAACCCGGACTTCAACGGTGCCGAGCAGGAAGGCTACAACTGCACGCAGGTGATGATGAAAGGCGGCGTGCGCTTTGGCGTCGGCAAGGCCTACATCCACCCGCACCTGGGCAAACGCAAGAACCTGCAGCTCTTCGTCGATACCGAATGCGCGCGAGTGCTTTTCGAAGGCAAGCGCGCGGTCGGCGTGGAAGTCGAGGCAAACGGTGCGCGCCGCCAGATGCGTGCGCAGCGCGAAGTCATCGTCGCCGGTGGTGGCGTGCTTTCGGCAAAGCTGTTGCAACTCTCGGGGGTGGGCGACGGCCGCGACCTGCGACCTTTGGGCATTCCCGTGGTGCACGACTTGCCGGGGGTCGGCCAGAACCTCAGCGACCATATCGACGTGGTCCTGGGTTATCACATTCCCGGCGAACCGAACCTGATCGGCATCTCGCCCACCGGCGCGATGGCGATCGTGAAGGCGATGGGCCGCTATCGGCGCGAGAAGCGCGGCATGCTGGCCACCAATTTCGCCGAGCTGACGGGCTTCATGCGGCTGACGTCCGACTCGCCCAAGCCGGAGATCCAGTACGAATTCGTCATCGTGCTGGCCCTGGATCACGGGCGCAAGGTCATCGCCAAGCACGGCATGTCGTGCCACGTGCTGCTGCTGCACCCGAAGAGCCGCGGCACGGTCAAGCTGGCATCGAACGACTTCACGCAGGCACCTTTGATGGACTTCCATTACTACGAGCATCCGGACGATCTGGCCACGCTGCTCGAGGGCACCAAACGCACGGCCGCCATTTTCGACACGCCCACTTTCAAACACCTGATCAAGCGCGACATCGTCACGGCGCACTGCAAGACCGACGCCGACTGGACCGAGTTTCTGCGCAATGGCGGTGGCACCAACTACCACCCGGTGGGCACCTGCATGATGGGCCCGGGCCGCGATGCGGTCGTCGACGCGCGGCTGCGCGTGCATGGCCTACAGGGCCTGCGCGTGGTCGACAGCTCGATCATGCCGACGATACCGGGTGGCAACACCATGGCGCCGTCCATCATGATCGGCAAAAAGGGTGCGGACATGATCAAGGAAGACTGGCGCTGAATTGAGGAACCGTACACGCAACCCGCAGTGAAGAGAAGTTCCGCGAGGGGAACCACACCACAACGCACCGATCGCCAGGACTTCGACGGCCCGCATTCGTGCCGCCCGATTCCCAGAGTGAACCAGCCTGAAGCAGGAGACCCACATGAACCTGAACGACGCCCCTGAAATCCTCGGCATGCCCGCCGAGTTCGCCGCTTGCTATGCGAAACAGCGCAAGGCTTACGAGGGCCACCGCAATCCCGGCTACGACGAGCGCCGGGCCGACCTGAAGATGATGCACCGCATGCTGGTCGAAAACCGCGAAGCCCTGATCGACGCGGTCAACAAGGACTACGGCTGCCGCTCCCGCTTCGAGACGATCTTGGCCGAACTGCTGATGAACCAGGAAGGCATCCTCGACGTCATCAAGCACCTGAAGGCGTGGATGAAGCCGCAGAAGCGGCATCTCGACTTCACCCAGTATCCCTTTGCAAAGGCGCGCGTGTACGCACAGCCGGTGGGCGTGGTTGGCATCGTCGTGCCGTGGAATTTCCCGATCTCGATGGCCTTCTCGCCGCTTACCGGCATCTTCGCGGCGGGCAATCGCGCGATGATCAAGATGTCGGAGAACTCGAACCACCTTGCGCTGTTGCTCAAGGGCATCTCGTCGAAGTATTTCCCCGAAGACAAGCTGGCCTTTTTCGAGGATGGCGGTGGCCGCGGGCCGGCCTTCACGTCGCTGGCCTTCGACCATCTTTTCTTCACCGGGTCGCCCACCACGGGCAAGGCGGTGATGGCCAGTTGCGCGAAGAACCTGACGCCGGTGACGCTGGAACTGGGCGGCAAGTCGCCTGCCGTGGTGGCGCCTGACTATCCGATCAGCACCGCGGCCGAGCGCATCATGTGGGTCAAGATGCTGAACGCCGGCCAGATCTGCACCAACGTCGACTACGTGGTGCTGCCGGAAGGCAAGACCGATGAATTCGTGCGCGAGGCCAAGCGCGTCGCCAACCTGCGTTACCCGGACATCAACAACGGCGAATACACCGCCGTGATCGACCAGCGCGCCTACGATCGCCTGCAGGCCGCGCTGGCCGACGCCAAGGCCAAGGGCGCGACGATCGTCAACCTGTGCGAGGGCCAGCGCGCCGATGCGGCACGGCGCATCATGCCGCCGCATGTGGTGCTCAACCCGAGCGAAGAGATGAGCGTGATGCAAGGCGAGATCTTCGGGCCGATCCTGCCGGTCAAGACCTACAAGACGCGCGAGGAGGTGGTGAGCTACGTCAGCGATCACCACCGTCCGCTGGCCTTCTATGTCTACACGAACGACAAGTCCCTGGCGGCCTGGTACATCGACAACACCATCTCGGGCGGCGTCACCGTGAACGACGGGCTCATCCACGCCGGCTTGCACAGTCTGCCCTTCGGCGGCACAGGCAACAGCGGCATGGGCCACTATCACGGCTATGAAGGCTTCACCACCTTCTCGAAGATGCGCCCGGTGTTCTACCAGGGGCCGATTCGCGCGATCAACTCGCTGATGCCGCCTTATGCGGGAATGCCGACGAAGATCCTCAACTTCATGCTCAGGATGAAGTCCTGAGACTGCACAGCCTGCCCACGCGACGGTTTCGACATCTGCGTCGACCGGCGCTTCCAGTTAACGACCCGGGTTCGGTCACCGGGACAACTTGGGGTCGACGATGAAGCCAATGAATCCGCAGGATGCCGCCTTCTTCCTGATCGAGCAGCGGCGGCAGCCGATGCACGTGGCCGCGCTGCAGATCTTCCGCCCACCCGCCGGCGCGGGCGAGGACTTCGTGCAAAGGCTCTACCAGTCCTGGCGCAAGCACCCGCAGGCGCAGCGGCCGCTCAGTCTGCGGCCGGTGCACCCGCTCGGCCGCTGGGGCTGGGAGGTGGACCAGGAATTCGATGTCGACTATCACCTGCGCCACCTCGCCTTGCCGCGGCCTGGACGCATCCGCGAGTTGCTCGTGCTGGTCTCGCAGTTGCATGCGACGCTGCTCGATCGCAATCGGCCGCCCTGGGAAGCCTATCTGATCGAAGGGCTGGCCGACGGGCGCTTTGCCCTGTACATCAAGATCCACCACGGGCTGGTCGACGGGGTCACCGGCGTGCGCATGGTCAGCGAGGCGCTGGCCACCAGCCCGAAGAAGCTCTGCCCACCGTTCTGGGACCCGCCGGGCCGCAAGCCGATCCAGGCCGCGCGGGCGCCCGGCGCGGCGGTTGCCCGAGCGACCGCCAAGCCCTTGCTGCAACCGCTGTTCGATGCGCTGCAGGCCGGCTCCGAGGCGCTGCCCGGGCTGCGCAGCGGCCTGCTCGACCTGCTGCGGGCTGGCACCGACAAGGGTGCGATTGCCCTGCCGTTCCAGGCGCCGCCGACCCCGTTCAATGTCGCCATCTCGGGATCGCGCCGCTTCGTTGCGCAATCGTATTCGCTCGAGCGCATGAAGCGCATCGGCGCAGCAGCCGACGCGACGGTCAACGACGTGACGCTGGCGCTGTGTGCCAGCGCCTTGCGCAGCTATCTGCTGGCGCACGATGCCTTGCCGAAGAAGCCGCTGATCGCGATGGTGCCGGTCTCGCTGCATGGGCAAAGCACTGAAGGGGGCAACCAGGTCGGCTTGATCCTGGCCAGCCTGGCCACCGATGTGGCCGACCCGTGGGAACGATTGAGAAAGATCGTCGAATCCACCCGCGCCGCAAAGCAGCGCCAGACGAGCATGGCGCGGCTGGAAAAGATGGCCCATGCCGCGATGACGATGGCCCCGATGCTGCCCGGCATGCTGACGGGCGGCGCCGGCAAGCGGCCCGCGTTCAACCTCGTGATCTCCAACGTGCCGGGGCCGAAGGAAGCGCTGTACCTGAACGGTGCCCGCCTCGACGAGGCCTACCCGGTGTCGATTCCGGCCGACTACATGGCGCTCAACATCACGGTCAGCGGCAATGGCGACAAGCTGGGCTTCGGCTTTACCGCATGCCGCCGCACCGTGCCTGGCCTGCAGCGCATGCCCGACTACATCGAGGCGGCGTTCGTCGAGCTGGAAGCCGTGCTGGCCGCGCCCGCGAAGAAGACAGGCCGCACGGCGCGCAAGCGCGCCGTGCCCAGCGTGGCCGCCCGAAACTGACCCGCCATCGCGTGCGCGCTCTCAGGTGGGGCGGGTCGCCGCACGGGCATGGCAGCCGAAGAGATTGCCAGCTTGTCCCTGCCTGTGGGGCGCGCGGGCCAAGCGGCCCGCCTCGACCGACGGCATGACCGCTTGGAAGAGATGCAAGGTCATTGCATACAGGAACCGTATCGAAGGTTTGCATGCCGTGCATTGGACGCGATCGGACAGGTTGCGGATACTGCCGGGCGCGCGTCAATGAAACCTGTGGACAGAACAGGTGATGGCGCACTGGTCGTCGTTGATGACCCGCATCGACGACGGCCAGGTGCTCGGCTTCTGGGGCCACAAGTGGCACCCGAATGTCGAGGTCAGCTACGACTTCAACAACGACTTCGGCGGCCCGCGCTGGGTGTTTCGCGTGGGCCCCACACGCTGCTGTTGTCACATTAACGATTCCGTTCGAGGGAGGCAGATGATGAAGCGACAAGCCGAACTGCATCGTTCAGGCGCGCGTGGCCGATGTGCGCTGCTGTGCGCGCTGCTCGCGGCGGCGCTCGGCCTGCCGCAGGCCGCCAGCGCGGGTGAAGGCGGCACCTCGCACATCATGCCGGGCGGCAATGCCACGCTGGTGGACCTGCCGCCGACCACGCCCGGCGGCTTCTTCAAGCCGATGTACATCCACTACAGCGGCGACGCCTCGGCCAACATCCCCACGGCCGCCGGCATCGTGGCCAATCTGAACGCGAGTGCCAACACCTTCGTGCTCGGCGGGGGCTACGGTTTCGAGCCGACGGTCCTCGGCGGCGCCCACTACGCCGTTGCTGCGTTCCTGCCCTACACCTGGCTGTCCATCTCCGGCAACTCGCAGGCGCTGGGCGGCATTGGCATCGAGAACAGCGTAGACGGCTTCGGCGACCTGACCGTGGTGCCGGTGATGCTGGCCTGGAAATCCGACGACTGGCAGTACGACTTCCTGATGCCGGTCTACGCGCCGACCGGCAGCTACCAGACCGGCCGGCTGGGCAACACCGGACTGAACTACTGGACCTTCGATCCGATCGTCGGTGCCGCCTACAGCAATGCCAAGTCGGGTCTCACCGCGGCCGCCCACCTGGGCTATGCGCTGAACACCGAGAACAACGCCACCCAGTACAAGAGCGGCAACTACCTGCACCTCGACACGGCAGTGCAGCAGATCATCCCGCTCGGCTCCGGCCTGGCCAACATCGGCGCCGAGGCCTGGTACTTCGAGCAGGTGACCTGTGACAGCGGCGCCGGCGCGACGCTCGGCTGCTTCAAGGGGCGTACCGCCGGCATCGGGCCGGTGCTGGGCTACATCCAGCCGATCGGCAACGAGAAGCTGCTGTTCGAGCTCAAGTGGCTGCCGGAGCTGGAGACCAAGAATCGAATGAAGGGCGACTACGTGTGGCTGAAGATGGTCTACACGTTCTGACGATTCACTTCACGAGGAGATCATTTCATGTCACGCAAGACCACCGCTTCCCTTTGCGGCGCCATTCTGGGCCTGATGCTCGCGATGGGCGCATCAGCGCAGGACACGCTGCCGTTCCCGCCCACGCCCTCAGGCTCGAAGGCGGGGCTGACGATGGAGACCTCGACCTACAAGAAGCGCGTCGAACCCAAGCGCCTGGCCGAGGGTGCGCCGAACATCCTGATCATCCTGATGGACGATGTCGGTGCCGGCACACCTTCCACCTACGGCGGTGAGATCAACACACCCACGTTCGACCGGGTGTCGAAGATGGGCGTGTCCTACAACCGCTTCCACTCCACCGCCATGTGCTCGCCGACGCGGGCCTCGCTGCTCACCGGGCGCAACCACACCTTCGTCGGCAACGGCCAGATCTCGGCCATCGCCAACGACTTCGACGGCTTCAGCGGCACCATCCCCAAGACCTCGGCGACGGTCGCGGAAGTGCTGAAGAACTACGGCTACAACACCGGCGCCTGGGGCAAGTGGCACAACACGCCCGAAGAGCAGATCACCAGCAAGGGGCCCTTCGAATACTGGCCCACCGGCTATGGCTTCGAGTACTTCTACGGCTTCCTGGCCGGCGAGGCCTCGCAATACGAACCGACGCTGACGCGCAATACCACTGCGGTCATCCAACACCCCAAGAAGGGCTACCACCTGAGCGAGGACATCGCCGAGGACGCCATCGCCTGGCTGCGCGAGCAGAAGGCCTACGCACCGGACAAGCCCTTCTTCATGTACTGGGCTCCGGGCGCATCCCACGGCCCGCACCAGGTGATGAAGGAATGGGCCGACAAGTACAAGGGCAAGTTCGACGACGGCTGGGACGCCTATCGCGAGCGCACGTTTGTGCGCGCCAAGGCCAAGGGCTGGATCCCGCAGGAGGCAAAGCTCACGCCGCGGCCGGCGTCGATGGCCTCGTGGGACTCGATTCCCGAAGCCGAGAGGCCGTTCCAGCGCCGGCTGATGGAGGTCTTTGCCGGTTTCACCGAGCACGCCGACGTCAACGCAGGAAAGGTCATCGACGAGATCGAGCGCCAGGGCCGGCTCGACAACACGCTGATCTTCTACATCTGGGGCGACAACGGCTCATCGTCCGAGGGGCTGTACGGCACCATCAGCGAGCAGCTGGCACAGAACGGCATCCCGACGAAGATCTCTCAGCACATCGAGGCCTTGAACGAGTTCGGCGGCCTGGATGCGCTGGGTGGCCCGAAGACCGACAACATGTACCACGCCGGCTGGGCCTGGGCCGGCAGCACGCCCTACCAGGGCACCAAGCTGATGGGCGCGTATTTCGGCGGCATCCGCCAGCCAATGGCCGTGTCCTGGCCGAAGCGCATCAAGGCCGATGCGACGGCGCGGCCGCAGTTCCACCATGTCATCGACATCGTGCCGACGATCTACGAGCTGACGAAGATCACCGCGCCGCGTGTCGTGAACGGCTTCAAGCAGGACCCGATCGCCGGCGTGAGCATGGTCTACAGCTTGGGTGATGCCAAGGCACCGGGCACGCGCAAGACGCAGTTCTTCGACATCATGGCCAGCCGCGGCATCTACCACGAGGGCTGGTTCGCCAGCGCGCCCGGCCCGCGCGAACCCTGGGTCGGCGGCATCCCCAGGGGCATCAAGGAATGGTCGCCGCTGACCGACAAGTGGGAGCTGTACCACATCGACCAGGACTGGAGCCAGGCCAAGGATCTCGCCGCAGCGAACCCGAAGAAGCTCGAGCAGATGAAGGCGTTGTTCATCGAGGAGTCGAAGAAGAACAAGAACCTGCCCATCGGCGGTGGTTTGTGGTCGACCGCGATGTTCCATCCAGAAGACGCCCCGGCCTCGCCGCTGACTGAGTGGACCTTCGACTTCCCCATCACGCGCATGCCGGAGTCCGCGGCACCCAAGCTGGGCAAGAACAGCAGCCTGGTCAGCATGGACGTCGATGTGCCGGCCAACGCCAACGGCGTGCTGTACGCGCTGGCCGGCTTCTCCGGCGGCATCACCACCTACGTCAAGGACGGCTTCCTGAACTACGAGTTCAACCTGTTCGAGGTGCAGCGCACGAAGATCCGCTCGAAGGAGCGGCTGGCCCCCGGCAAGGCGAAGGTGGAGGTCGAATCGAAGCTGGTCGACAAGATCGGCGGTCCGATGGACGTGACGCTGAAGGTCAACGGCCAGGTCGTCGGCCAGGGCCGTGTGCCGGCGGCGATGTCGCTGCACTTCACGTCGAACGCCACCTTCGACATCGGCACCGACCTGGATTCACCGGTCTCGCTGGACTACTACGACCAGGCCCCCTTCGCCTTCAACGGCACGATCGGCCGGACGCAGATCATGTACCTGAAGAAGTAGGCGAAGCCCATGACCGCAGCGCTGCTGCTGACCCTGAAGGCCGCCGTCGGCGTGATCATCTTTGCCATCGGGCTGGACTCGACCGCGGACGACGCGCTGTTCCTGCTGCGCCGCCCGGGGCTGCTGCTGCGCTCGCTGCTGGCGATGTACGTGCTGGTGCCGCTGGCGGCGCTGATGCTGGTCGGCCTGCTGGACCTGGCGCCGGGTGTGGAACTCGGTCTGCTGGTGCTGGCCGTCTCTGCCGGTGCGCCGCTGCTGCCGCGCAAGCTGCTGCGCATCGGCGACGGCGCCTACACCTTCAGCCTGGTGTTGCTGTCCTCGCTGCTGGCCATCGTCGTCGTGCCGACCTGGCTGACGCTGCTCGGCCCGCACTTCCGCGCCCCGCTGGAACTGGACTCGACCGACGTCGCCTGGGTGCTGGCCAAGTCCTTCCTGCTGCCGCTGGCCGTGGGCATGCTGCTGCGCCGTCTGGCGCCGGCCTTCGCCGCGCGCTGGGCGTCGAAGCTGATCGGTGGTGCCGGCATCCTGCTCACGGGTTGCGCGCTGCTGCTGCTGGCGCTGCACTGGGAGGTGCTGCAGGTCGCGCGCTTTGGCGGCGTGTTCGCGCTGATGGCGCTGGTGGCCTTGGCGTTGGCCATCGGCCACGGGCTGGGCGGTCCGAACGCCGACGATCGCACCGCGCTGGCCGTGGCCTGCGCATCGCGCCACCTCGGAATCGCCGTGCTCGTGGCTGCATCGCTGCCCGGTCCGCGAACCGCGGCCATCGTGGCCGTCTACATCGTCGCGTCGGCCGTCGTGACGCTGCCTTACCTGCGCTGGCGGCGCACCGTCGCCGCTCGCCTGGCTTCCACTTCCACACACCTGCAAGGAGAAACATCATGAACTTCGCCCTCCGCTTCGCTGCCACCACGCTCGGCCTCGCGCTGCTTTCGTCCACTGCCATCTCCGGGGTCGTCGACCCCGACTGCACGGCCGAGAAGGCGGCCAAGGGCGCAGCAGCCAAGTCCACCGTCGGCGTCGGTGGTCGCTGCTCGGCCGGTGAGGCGGCCAAGGACTCGGGCAAGAAGGCCGTCGGTGTCGAGGACAAGGGCCCGATCGAGAAGAAGAAGAATAAGAACGACGGGCCCGCCGAGAAGGCCAAGGACGCCGTCAAGAACTAGGGCTGCTCACCGGATGGCGGTGTCCGGTGCCGTCGATGTTGTCGCACTGCCGTCGACACAGCAGGGCGCGGCGCCCGTTCAACTTTCACACGGACAACGAATGAAAAAGTACTCAGCGGAATTTCTCGGAACCTTCTGGCTCGTGCTCGGCGGCTGCGGCAGCGCCGTGCTGGCCGCCGCCTTCCCCGACGTGGGCATCGGCCTGCTCGGCGTGTCCTTGGCCTTCGGCCTGACGGTGTTGACCATGGCCTTCGCCATCGGCCACATCTCGGGTTGTCACCTGAACCCGGCAGTGTCGATCGGCCTGTGGGCTGGCGGGCGCTTTCCTGCGGGCCAGCTGTTGCCCTACATCGTGGCGCAAGTGCTCGGCGGTATCGTGGCTGGAGGCGTGCTCTATGTCATTGCCAGCGGCGCGACGGGCTTCGACGTGGCCAAGGGCTTTGCCTCCAATGGCTACGGCGCGCACTCGCCCGGTGGCTACACGCTGCTGGCCGCGCTGGTGTGCGAAGTGGTGATGACCATGTTCTTCCTGATCGTCATCCTCGGTGCCACCGACAAGCGCGCGCCGGCCGGCCTCGCGCCGATTGCCATCGGCCTGTGCCTGACGCTGATCCACCTGATCAGCATTCCGGTGACCAACACCTCGGTGAACCCGGCGCGCAGCACCGGCGTGGCGCTGTTCGTGGGTGGCTGGGCGATCCAGCAACTTTGGTTGTTTTGGGTAGCGCCGATTGTCGGCGCCGTGCTCGGGGCCCTGGCGTACCGCGCCATTTCCGACGGGGAGGGCTGAGCATGGCCACGGCTGCACACCGAGGCGGCGGTGACCCTGCCGCCGCCTCGCGCAAGCGTAAGAAGGGATCGAAGGCAAGCGGCGCTCGTCGCGGCGCGACGCGTACGCCAGTGCCCGGGCCAGTGACCGCCACGGCCCGGATTTGCGGCGTGGCGCTGATGGCCGCGCTTCTTTCTTCATGTGGCGGGGGCGGCAGTGACGATTCGGTGGCTGTTCCTCTGGACACCGTACGGCTGGACTGCAATGTCACCGACCAGACGACCGGCAAGGCGGTCGCCGGCGCCGACGTGAACTACCAGGCCGGCGCCACTGAGTTTGCGACCGCGACCGACGCAGACGGTCGCTGCACACTCAATCTGCCGGCCACCGAGGTCGCCGGGATAGCTTTTCCGGCGGCATCGGTCGAGAAGCCAGGCTACGAGCCGCAGACAATGCTTTGCAGCAAGCTTCAGGGCGGAGACAGCTGCTCGAACAATGTGCAGCTCGTCGCGCTGGCTGACAACGTCAGCATTCCGTTCGGCGGGGGCATCGTCATGCACCTCGGCGATGACCTGTTCGAAGGTGCGGTCAACTCGCAGTTCCAGAAGCAGACGGACGGCGCCGAGTTGGCTTTTGTCATCGATGACTGGGCTGCGAAGGTTCAGGCCGGCTACACCAAAGCCACGGTCTATCTGGACGCCAAGGGCTGGCAATCGAGCCTGTGCATGAACCTCGTCGCCCTTTCCGGTGATGTGGGCACGGTCTCGCTGCCGGGCGGCAACTCGCCAGCGGACGGCTACTGGGCCGGCGGCAAGCAGGTGCCCTTCGAGTTCACGGTGGCCCAGATCGGAACGCAGCGCGCGGAGGTGCGCGTCATCGCCGGCACCTGCAACGGCACGACCGACCTCGACGACTTCGAGATCAACCGACTGCGCGTGTATTTCAGCTGAGATTTGAAGCCTCGGCGAGAGAGCGCAATCAGGGCCTCGGCCGACAACCGAGCCTGTCCCATCCGCATACGAAAGGCGTATCGATGAGCGACGTGCAATGCATTGGATTCGATCCAGGAGAGCCGGGACAATGCGCTGTACCAGAGTTGCGTCGTACTGCGGGGATCGCAGCGTGCCGGTCACCGGGACGAGCAACTTGGACAGGTCATTGCCATGGCCTGAAATGACCTACTACAAGGAGATCCAAATCATGCGTTTGATGAAACTGCTTCCGATCGTGATCCTGAGTCTGGCCAGCACGATGGCCGTCGCGAAGGACAATGACAAGAACAAGGGCGATGAGGTGAACTGCAGCAACCTCAACAATGACACGTTGCGCAAGGAATGCCGTCAACGAAAGTACGGTAGCAACAACGGCAAGAAGGTCGATTGCGGCAAGCTGGACAACGACAAGCTGCGCAAGGAGTGCAGGGAAGAGAAGTGGGACTGATCCACGGCTGAACGCTGCGCGGCGATTGTGTGCAACAGCCGTCGCGCGGCGACGATGCCTTTTCGGATGGGCTCCCGACGAACTCGCATATCGACGACGCCTGAAGCTCTCCCAGAGCGGCCGTCAGTGCTGCAGACGGCGTGATGCACCATGTTGTCGATCGAAACATGTCACCCCTGACTGACTGCTATCTGGGCGGGGGCGCATCGTCGTGAGTGCTGGCGGCCGTTCCGTTCTGGGTGTCAAGGATGATGCGATGAAAAAGCTACCACGTCTAACCGCGGCCCTGCTCCTGTGCGCGAGTGCGCTCGCCGGCATTCCAAGCCACGCGGCTGAAAGGGCGACCGCACCGGCCGACGGCTCGGTGCTGCCGTTCCCGGCGGTGCCCTCGGCCAGCATCGCCAAGCCGCGGCTGCAGGATTCGAAGCACCAGCGCCGCGCGCAGCCGCAGCACCTGAAGCCGGGAGCGCCGAACGTGCTGATCATCCTGCTCGACGACGTCGGCTTCGGCCAGGCGGCCACCTTTGGCGGCGAGATCCGCACGCCCACGCTCAGCAAGCTGGCCGAGCAGGGCATCGCCTACAACAGCTTCCACACCACCGCGATCTGCTCGCCGACGCGCGCGGCGCTGCTCACCGGGCGCAACCACCAGCGCGTGGGCAACGGCACCATCGCCGAGCGGGCGGTGGACTGGGACGGCTACACCGGCGTGATCCCGAAGAGCTCGGCCACGATCGCCGAGGTGCTGCGCGACTACGGCTACAAGACCGCGGCGATCGGCAAGTGGCACAACACGCCGGCCGACCAGACCACCGCGATGGGCCCCTTCGACCGCTGGCCCACCGGCCACGGCTTCGACTACTTCTACGGCTTCCTGGCCGGCGAGACCTCGCAGTGGGAACCGCGCCTGGTGGAGAACACCAACGTCGTGGAGCCGCCGCACGACCCGAGCTACCACCTCAGCGAAGACCTGGCGCAGCGTGGCGTGGACTGGCTGCGCCGCCACCGCGCCTTTGCGCCCGACAGGCCCTTCCTGCTGTACTGGGCGCCGGGAGCGGGGCACGGCCCGCACCAGGTGCCACGGGCCTGGGCAGAGAAGTACAAGGGCAAGTTCGACGCGGGCTGGGACGCCTACCGCGAACGCGTGTTTGCGCGCCAGAAGCAACTGGGCTGGATCCCGGCGAACACCCAGCTGACGCCGCGCGCCGAGTCGATGGCGGCATGGAGCAGCATTCCCGAGTCGCAACGCGCCTTCCAGCTGCGGCTGATGGAAACCTTCGCCGGCTTCGTCGAGCATGTGGACGTGCAGGCGGGCCGTCTGATCGACGAGCTCGAGCGCCAGGGCATCCGCGACAACACGATCGTGATCTACATCTTCGGCGACAACGGTGCCAGCGCCGAGGGCCAGAACGGCACGATCAGCGAGCTGCTGGCGCAGAACGGCATCCCCAACACGGTGGAGCAGCAGATGGCCGCGCTCGACAAGATCGGCGGGCTGGACGCGCTGGGCAGTCCCAAGACCGACAGCATGTACCACGCCGGCTGGGCCTGGGCCGGCAACACGCCGTTCCGCCACACCAAGCTGGTGGCCTCGCACTTCGGCGGCACGCGCAACCCGATGGTCATTTCCTGGCCCAAGGGCATCCAGCCCGACCGCACGCCGCGCGCGCAGTTCTCTCATGTCAACGACATCGTGCCGACGCTGTACGAGGTGATCGGCATCAAGCCGCCGCAAGTTGTTGACGGCTTCCGCCAGGACCCGATCGATGGCACCAGCCTGGCCTACACCTTCAAGGACGCGAAGGCGGCGGGGCGCAAGCGCGTGCAGTACTTCGACAACAACGGCAGTCGCGCGATCTACCAGGACGGCTGGGTGGCGGCCACCTTCGGCCCGCTGGTGCCCTGGCTGCCAGGCGCGCCGGGGCTGGCCGAGTGGGACTCGGCCAAGGACAAGTGGGAGCTGTACGACATCCGCAACGACTTCTCCGAGGCCGACGACCTGGCGGGCCGCGACCCGAAGCGTCTGGCGCACCTGCAGAAGAGCTTCGACCAGCAGGCACGCGCCAACCAGGTGTATCCGCTGGGAGCCGGCATCTGGCTGCGCCTGCACCCCGAGGACCGCATCAAGTCGCCGTACACCCGCTGGACCTTCGACGCGACGACGGTGCGCATGCCGGAATTCACCGCGCCGGGGCTGGGCCGCGAGAACAGCACCGTCACCATCGATGCCGAGCTGGGCGCCGACGCCTCGGGCGTGCTCTATGCGCTGGGCGGCTCGGGCGGCGGGCTGGCGCTGTACATGGACAAGGGCCAGCTGGTCTACGAATACAACATGATGATCATCGAGCGCTATGTCGCGCGCTCTGGTGGGAAGATCCCCGCGGGCAAGCACCGCATCGAGGTCAACACCACCCTGGCCAGCGCCAAGCCGCTGTCGCCGGCCGAAGTAGTGCTGAAGGTCGATGGCCAGGAGGTGGCGCGCACGACGGTGCAGCGCACCGTGCCGGCGGCGTTCTCGGCCAGCGAGAGCTTCGACGTCGGCGTCGACCTGGGCTCGACCGTGTCGCTGGACTACATGGAGCGGCGGCCGTTCCGCTTCGACGGCCGCATCCTCGAGGTGGGGGTGAAGATCAACTGAGCCGCGTCAACGGGCTCAGGGCAACTCGGTCACGAACAAGTCGTGCCCGGTCAATTCGAACCGATCCAACCTAGGAGATCTTGAGTGAACCCAACCTTTCTGCGCACTGCCATCAGCGTGTCAATGCTCGCGCTGAGCGCCACCAGCGTCGTCGCCCAAGGCAACTCGGGCGCGGCACCGGCGTCGGCGCCCGCGGCGGCAGCCGCCCCGGCCGTCGCTGCGGCGGATGAATCCGGCAAGCTCGCCTGGTACGGCAAGAAGTTCGCGGGTCGCAAGACCGCCAGCGGCGAGCGCTTCGACCCCGAGGCGATGACCATGGCACACAAGACGCTGCCCTTCGGCACACGTGTCAAGGTCACCAATCCGGCGAGCAAGAAAAGCGTCACGCTGCGTGTCAACGACCGCGGCCCCACGCAGGCCGACCGTGTCGGCGACGTGTCGCTGGCCGCCGCGCGCCAACTTGGCATGATCAAGGCGGGGGTGATCGATGCCGAACTCACCGTCGTCGCAGCCGCACCCGCCAAGAAGCCGTAGCCCGGCCCCATACCGCGAATCGGGCATCAGACCCGAACACCCACACCAACCCACAGGAGGATCGACATGAACGCCAATTTGCTCTCGCTCGCCCAGCAAGCCCTGGGAGGAGATTTCTCGAAGCTCGCCGGGCAATTCCTCGGCGAATCACCAGGTTCGACCCAGACCGCGCTGAGCTCGCTGCTGCCGGCCGTGATCGGCGGCATCGCGCAGAAGGGCGCCACGCCACAGGGCGCCTCGGGCCTGATGTCGCTGATCAACGGCGCCAATCTCGATGTCTCCACGCTGGGCAACATCGCCGGGCTCTTTGGTGGTGGCGGCTCAGGCGTGAATGCCCTGCTCAAGGCCGGCACCGGCAGCCTGGTGCCGGGGTTGTTCGGTGACAAGGGCGGTGCGATCGTGAACGCGCTGTCGTCGTACAGCGGCATCAAGAGTTCGTCGGCGACGAGCCTGCTCGCCATGGTCGTGCCCCTGGTGCTGACCTTCCTGAAGAAGTTCATGGGCGAAAAGAACCTGAACGCCAACTCGCTGGCCTCGCTGCTGTCCAGCCAGGGTCCGAACCTTCAGGGTTCGCTCGACAGTCGCATGAGTTCGGCGCTGGGTTTCGCCAGCCCCGCCGCATTCCTGGGCAGCCTGGGCGGGCAGGCGGCCGACACGGCCAAGCGTGCCGGGGCAGCCGTGGCCGGCAGCGCCGCCGTCGCGACGACCGCCACCAAGTCAGGGCTGATGCGCTGGTTGCCCTGGGTCATCGGCGCGGCAGTGCTGCTGTTCCTGTGGAACCTGTTGTCCGGCAAGTCGACCCCGACCCCGGCGCCGGCCCCCACGGCGGCGGTCACCGCACCGGCTCCGGCGCCTGCCGCGGCGCCGGCTGCGGTGGCCCTCTCGCTGCCGGCCAAGGTCTACTTCGAGGTCGGCTCCGCCGCCATCGGCGCGGACGGCAGCAAGACCATCGGCGCGGCGGCCGACATGATCAAGAAGGACGGCCTGAAGGTGGCGCTCACCGGCTACACCGACAAGACCGGCGACGTGGCGAAGAACGAGGAGCTGGCCAAGAGCCGCGCCGCGGCCGTGCGCGATGCGCTCAAGGCCGCGGGCGTGGCCGAGGCCAGCGTCGAGATGAAGCCGCCGATGTTCGTCGAAGTCGGCGCCGGCGGCAGCGATGCCGAAGCGCGTCGCGTCGAGATCAACAAGCAGTAAAGCAGAAGGGAAGCAATCATGGCCAAGCAGGACACTTTCACCTCTGAGGAATGGACGTTGCTGCGGTTGACGCCGTCGCTGGTCGCCGGCGGCACGGCCGCCGCCGATCCCTCGGGGCTGTTCTCGTCAGTCAAGGAAAGCCTTGCCGGGGCGAAGAGCATGGCCGAGGCGCTCAAGACGAACAGCGGGCTGGAGCTGTTTTCGGCGCTGGCGGCCGACCGCAGCATTCCTGGCATGCCCGATCCGAAGTCGATGTTGGGCGAAGGCACGCGCGAGCAGCAGATGGCCAGCCTGAAGACGGCCGTGCTCGAGCGGGTCAAGTCGACTGCCGCCCTGGTCGCCGCCAAGGCCACGCCGGCCGAGGCGCAGGCCTACAAGTCGATGCTGGTCAGCGTGGCCGAGCGGGCTGCCAACGCATCGAAGGAAGGTGGCTTTCTGGGCTTCGGTGGCGTGCGCGTCAGCGACAAGGAACAGGCGTTCATCGCGGAAGTCAGGGCGGCCGCGGGAATCGCCTGAGCCCGAAGCGAACAACAGGCCGCACTGCTCCCGCAAGCGCTACGGACACGCGTCGCCGTTCGTCCGAGATAAACGCGACCCATGAACGCAATTGACGACACATCGCAGGCCATCAGGCAGGTGGCAGCGCTGGCAGCGGACCCGCTCTTTCTCTGCGTCACCCGGGTCTCGACCTTCTGGCAGGGCAGTGCGCTGACCAATGCCAGCGGTTTCTTCTTCGAGCGCGGCGCACGGCTGTATCTGGTGACCAGCCGGCACGTGGTGGTCGACGAGTCCACGAACCATCGTCCCGACCGCCTGGAAATCGAACTGCATACCGACGCCGAGAACCTGGCGCTGTCCGTGGCCTATTCGGTGCCCTTGTACGCTTGGGGTCGACCGGTGTGGCGCCAGGGCTGTGACGCGGGGGGTGGCATCGACGTGGCCGTGGTCGAACTCGATCGCAGCCGGCTGCCGCCCGGCGTCGTGCTGCGCGCCTTCACGCCGGCGCACCTGTGTGGGACCTTCAGCGACGTGCGCGCCGGCGAGCCGCTGCTGGTGGCGGGTTTCCCCTTGGGCTTCCATGACACCTTGCATCACCTGCCGGTGGTGCGGCATGCGGCGATGGCGTCCTGCTATGGCATGCGCTTCGGGGGCGAGGGCTACTTCCTCACCGATGCGCGTACGCACCGCGGCACCAGTGGCGCCCCGGTGGTGATGCACCGCGCCGACGACGGCCACGCCACGTGGGCACTGCCCTGGCGACTGCTGGGCGTGCACTCGGTGCGACTGGACGTCGGCCACCGTGATCTGGTGCGCGACGAATCGCTGGGCCTGAACTGCGCGTGGTATGCCGACATCCTGCTCACACTGACGCAGGAGCTCGGGCCATAGCCGCCGCAAGGCTGCGCTGCATCTACTTGCCTCTTCAGCCGGGCAAACGAGCGTGGTTGTGGCATGCGGCAGCCAACGAGTTGTGCGCTATGCTGCATTGACCAATTCGGGACGATAACCATGAGCGAACTGACTGCTGGCGCGAAGAGCGAATTGATGAGCGATCTCAACGCGGTGATCCAGGACACCGAGGATCTGCTGAAGTTGAGCGCGAATCAGGCGGGAGAAGGTGCCACGGCGCTGCGCGAGCGTGCCCGCGTGCGCTTGGCCAAGGCCAAGGACAGCCTGCACGACCTGCAGCACTGGTCGATCGACAAAGCCAAGGCCGCAGGCCACAAGACCGACGAATACGTGCTCGGCCATCCGTGGCAATCGGTCGGCATCGCCGCCGGCATCGGCCTGCTGCTGGGCATGCTGATTTCGCGCCGCTGACGCCGCGCCGCCATGCGCGCGACGATGACTGCCGGACGAGGCGGTGGGCGGTTCGCGCCCGCGGTCAACCTCCGGCCCCTGGGAGCCGACTGATGGATGAGCCGTTGCGCCGACCGGGACTGATGGTGTCGCTCAAGCGTCTGCTGTCGACGCTGCTGGAGCTCGCGCATGTGCGGCTCCAGCTGGTGCTCAATGAGCTCGATCAGCAGAAGCTGCGCCTGTTCGACGCCTTGCTGATCGCGGCTGCTTCGCTGGTGGCGCTTGCCCTGGGGCTGGTGCTGCTGGTCGCGTTCTTGGTCTCGCTCTTCCCGGAACCACAGCGGCCCATCGTGCTGGGCGTCCTGATGCTGCTGTTCATCGGCGCGAGCGTAGGGGGACTGCTCGCCGCGCGCGCGCAGTTGCGCGCCGCGGGCCGGTCTCTCGAAGCCAGCCTGGCCGAGCTGCGGCGCGACGCCGCCGACCTGGCCGAGCCTCGCTGAGTGGCTCATGGCCGATCGGTACCGCGAACTCGAATTCAAGCGGGCGGGCTTGTTGGCCCGCAGCGCTCAACTGCGCGCCGAACTGGGCGTGCAGGCCACCGTGATGCGCACCCCGTTGGCCGTGGTCGACCAGGTACGCGCCGGCGCGCAATGGCTGCGCAGCCATCCCGAATGGCCGCTCGGCGCGCTGCTGGTGCTGCTGCTGCTGCGGCCGCGGCGCGTGGTTCGCTGGTCGGTGCGCCTGTTCTGGGGCTGGCGGATGTGGCGCCGTGCACAGCCGGCCCTAACATGGCTCGGCGCACGCAGCCCACGCTGAGTGCGCTGCCAGCGGGTGCCGGAAGTCACTCGCTCGGCAACCGGTCTCGATACAGCCGCGTTGCGTCGAGCAGGTCGGAGATCAGCGTTTCCTGATAGCGGTAGGACATCTCCTCGCCCATGGGGACGAGCACCGACAGGGAGTGCCGACGACAACGGTCGCGCAGCGAGCTCAGGCGTGCCAGCAGCTGGTCGATCCTGGCTCGCGCCTGCGGCGTCGCATGCCGCGGATCAGCCGGCTTCTCGGCAATCGCGTGGACCGTCGTGCCTTCGCCGAAGAGTTCGGAAATCTGACTCTCCAGCCGGACCCGGTTGGCATCGATGCGCCACAGGCGAAATCGATGGCCCATCGTCATGGCACTGAACAACACCGAGATGGCCACACCGATCTGGATCCAGGTGGGCAGCGGCAGGATGTCTACGGCCCACGGTGCGTAGGTGCCCAGCAGGTCTGGGCCTTCGTCCTTGAAGAAGTTCTGCGCGACGCCGGCCATCGGCAGTCCGGTCAGGTTGGGCTGGCCCTTGTTGTGGCGCACGAAGTTCGGCGACAACTCGGCCTGCGCGGCCATCAGGCCCTGAATGGCCCCATCGGATGCGCAACCGTTGCTGACGACCAGCGTGTCGATCTGCAGCACCGGCTTGGCCACGCGCGGCAGCTGGTGCACGTAGTCGAGCTGTCCGGCCTCGATCACGCCGACGCGAGCAAACGGCAAGCGGCGCGTTAGCGACTCCGCATTGGGCATCGCCAGGATGTCCAGATGGCGGCGTACCACTGCATCTGCGAGCAACTTGGCTTTGTCCGAGATGACCATCGCGCCGAGGTCGAGGTCGCCACGCTCGAGCATGGCGAGCTGCACGTCGATCGACGGGGTCGAGACGACGATGTCGAGGCCGGACAGTTCGGCCAGCACGCGCCGCATCAGCTGTTCGGTACCGCTGCCCATCGGACCGATGCCCAGGCGTATGCCCTTCAGGTCGGCCGGAGCCCGAAAGCGATCGAGGTCGCGGCCCAGCAGGACCAGCGATTCCGCCACCGGCAGGCGCCCGATCAGTTGCAGCCCGTGGCCTTCGGGGTAGACCATGCCATCCTGCACCAGCGCCAACTGCAGCTCACAGCTCGTGCGCGCGGCGATGAGGCGCTGGATGTTCTCCGCGGATCCGGCCGTCGGCACGTTGGTCAGTCGCCCGTTGCGACGCGACACCTCGCCCGCGAAGCCTTCGACCAGGGCGTGGTACTGGCCGGTCGGGCTGCCGGACAGCATGCTGAGCTTGACATGGCGCAGGCTCGGCCGCGGGTCCAGCCAGGCCACCAGGGCGATCAGCAGGAAGACGACGGCGAAGAAGAGCGCCGTCTTCGTGGCCGGGGACAGCGACTCCTCCTGCCCGGGGCGGCCCAGCACGCGCTTCAGGCGGTCGATGGAGATGCGGCTGCCGGGCTTTTCGGCCATGGTCGAAGGGGCTGAGGAGGTTGCAGGTGCTGGGTGAGCGGCGAGTGTGCTCCCCTTGATGGGAGGCGGGATTGTGACCCATCGGCGACGCCGCAATGACCCGGCCCGGCGGCGCAAACCGGCCCGCGCGTGCGCAGCCGAAGCCACCGAATGCGCCGGCAGCTCAGTTTGCGATCAGCCGCCAAGCAAGTCGCATTTCGGCGCGCATCGGCGTGAGGCACAGCCGTTGTCTGCCCGCCGCTGCGAGCGCCTTCGCGCCGGCATCTGAGCAGGCTCAATCCACATCGCCGTCGGGCACGGCCGCCCCGGCGACCAGCGAGGGCGCGCCACGCGGCGGCCAGTCGAGCGTGCCCTTGAGGCGCTGTGAATCGGCTGCAGCGAGGTTGGGAAACGGCAGCGTGCCTGCTTGGCGCCAGGCGTCCACCTGGTCCTGGGCCTGTCGCCGGGCCGCCGGGTCGATACCGCCGTCGCGCGACAGGTACAGCGTCTGCGAAGGAAAGGCAAAGCCGGAGCCGGCTTCTGCCACCAGGTCGATCGTGCGCAGGAAGATGTCCTCCTGCACCGCGAGGAACTCCGCGAAGTCGGCAGTCGCCACGTAGGCCTGCATCTCGACGTTGAGCGCGAAGTCGCCGAAGCCGACGAAACGCACCCGCGGGGTGTCGACGGCGACGCGCGGATGGGCCGCCAGCATCTCGCGCAGCCGCGTCAGCAGGTAGCGCAGCTGGTCCGGCGTGGTCTCGTAGCGAAGGCCCAGCGTGGTGCGGCTGAGGAGGCGGTCGCGCCGCGACAGGTTCACGAGCTTCATCTTCGAGAAGTCGGCGTTCGGCACCGTGGTCACCGTGCGGTCCGGGCCGCGCAGGCGCGTCGAGCGCAGGCCGATTTCCTCGACCGTGCCCACGTCGTCGCCGTAGCGGCAGGTCTCGCCGATGCGCACCGGGCGATCGGCGAACAGGTTCAGGCTGCCGATGAAGTTCTCGACCGTGCCCTGCGCCGCCAGGGCCACCGCCAGACCGCCGATGCTGACGCCGGCGATCAGCCCGTACAGCGGCAGGCCCAGCCGGTTGCCGCCCCACATCAGCACCGCCACGACGCCGATCAGGCCCAGCACGCGGGCCATCAGGCGCAGCAGGTGCGCGTCGAGCCCCTGGTCCGGGATTCGCGGCGAAGAGATGATGAGCTCCGCCGCGAAGATGGCGGCCTGCCAGATCAGCCAGGCCAGCGCCAGGTAGGTCAGGCCCGGCACCAGCACCTGTTCGAACTGGGCGCCGAGCCCGGTGACGTTGATGTGCGCGCGCGTGACGTAGGCAAGCAAGGGCACGAGCAGCAGGAAGGCCACCGGCACCGCCAGCGAACGCAGCTGCTCGCCCACCTTGTGGCCCGGCGCCACGCGGCGGGACCAACGGTGCGCCCCCCAGACCAAGGCGAAGGCCACGCTCAGCGTGGCCAGCTGCGCCAGCCACTTCCACACCACCTGGTCACCCTGACTCGATTTCAGCCAGTCCGGCATGCCGTCGATCGCCTTCGGCGGCAGCAGCCAGCCCCCCCACAACTGTGCCAGCCGCCAGGGCTGCTCGATGCTCATCGGCCGCCGGTAGGGCTGATCGGCGACTGCCGCCTGAAACTCGTTCGCGCGCGCTACCGTCGCCGGCGAGAACAGGTATTCGCCGGCGCGCTCGCCCTCCTTGACCCGGGCGATCTCGATCTCCGTGTTCGGGATCCCCCAGCGCGGCGGCGCGCCGGCATCGGCACGCGCCTTCATGGCCGCCTCGTCGGGTACGCGCTCGGCGGCCGGCAGCTCGATACGCCCCATCACGTCCATCAGCATCACCACGGCGTCCGAGCCGACCTCGCGCTGCGCTGTCGGCGGGATGCTGCTGAGGTCGAGAAGCCGGCGCACGCGATGCAACTGCTTGGCCATGCGGGCGTGATGGTCGCGGGTCGGCTGCTCGCGGTAGGCCGCGGCAAGCCGGCCCAGCTCGTCCGTTGCCGACAGGAAGCTGCCCAGCGTGGCCCGCGGACTCGAGGTGTCGAGCGGCGCGAGCGGATGGCCATCGGCTGCATGCGCGGGCAGCGGCCGCATCATGCACAGAACGAACCCCAGTGCCCACAGCAAGCCGACCCCGGCACGCGCGCACCAGGCTTGAAAGCATGGTCGATGCGGACCCAGCACGCCAGTGGAAAGACTTACCCGATACACAACAACTCCCTACGAGTCAGACAAGTTTTCGGCGCGCGCGCCTCGACGCGACGAGTGCAGGACAAGTCCGCGCCGCATTGTTTCCACTCTCGTCGACTGCGTCCAATGCATTGAGCGTAGCTCATCGATACACCGTGCGAATGTGCGTCGCAGCCAAAAAGCCATTGCTGCCAGATCACGCCATGGCGATGGCCATCGGCCACGCTGCGGCGGAGCCTGCGCACGTAGTTGGCCGCGTCGGCCATGTCCTCGCAATCGCGCCACATCGCTAACAGCGGGTCGTCGGCGAAGTCGTCGGCCTCGCCTTGCACTGCTTCCCGCGCCGATTCCCCGATGATGGGCATCATTGAACTTGCCAAAGTTGAGACCTATGCATAGGGCTCGGGAGCGCGGGTTCGGCGCCCGAAGTTGAACTTCAGCTGCGCGCCGCAACCAGCCGGCGAGCCCGGTGCGGCGCAACGCGAGCGCGTATCAGAAGCGCGCGAGCGCCAGTTGCGGCAGTTGCGCAACGAAGGCCTGTTCGGCCTCGGCGCCGTCCAGCCCGCGCAGGTCGAGGCGGACTTGCTGCTCCTCGATTCGGCCGATCACCGGGATGGGCAGGCCGCGCAGCGCCTCGGCCAGGCGGTCGGGCAGGCGTCCGGCACGTTTGCCAGCTGCCGGCGCGCCCAGCGCCAGGCACACGCTGGGCAGCCGGTCCACCGGCAGCGAGCCACTGCCGATCTGGCTGCGGCAAGGCCGCACTTGCACGCTGGCCCGCTCGCCCAACGCGCGCGCGAGCGCCGGGGCGATGCGCTCGGCCACCTGCTGCAATTCGGCCTGGCTGCGTGTCAGCAGGCGCAGCGTGGGCAGACGCTGGGCCAGGCGGTCGGGGTCGCGATACAGCTTGAGCGTGGCCTCCAACGCGGCGATCGTCATCTTGTCCAGCCGCAGCGAGCGCTTGAGCGGGTGGCGCTTGATCTTCTGGATCAATGCCTTGTCGCCGACGATCAGCCCGGCCTGCGGCCCGCCCAGCAGCTTGTCGCCGCTGAAGGTGACGAGGTTGGCGCCTGCGGCCAGCGACTGCATCGGCGTCGGCTCGGCCGGCAGGCCCCAGCGGCTCAGGTCGACCAGCGTGCCGCTGCCCAGGTCCTCGACGAAGGGCAGGCCGCGCGACTTGCACAGGGCCGCCAGTTCGGCCACCGAGACGCTGGCGGTGAAGCCCTGGACCGCGTAGTTGCTGGTGTGCACCTTCATCACCAGCGCGCTGCGCGGGCCCAGCGCGGCCTCGAAGTCGCTCAGGTGCGTGCGGTTGGTGGTGCCCACCTCGACCAGCCGCGCGCCGGCGCGCCGCATGATGTCGGGAATGCGAAAAGCGCCGCCGATCTCGATCAGCTCGCCGCGCGACACCGGCACCTCCTTGCGGTCGGCCAGCGCGGCCAGCACCAGCAGCACCGCGGCGGCGTTGTTGTTGACAGCAGTGGCGCCTTCAGCGCCAGTGAGCTCCTTCAACAGCCCTTCGAGGTGCGCATCGCGGTCGCCGCGCGCGCCTGTGGCCAGGTCGTACTCCAGGTTGACCGGGCCGCGCATCACCGCCACCACCGCAGCGATGGCCTCGGGTGCCATCACCGCGCGGCCGAGGTTGGTGTGCAGCACGGTGCCGGTGAGGTTGAACACCGGGCGCAGCGCGAGGGCGGCTTGCTGCTGCAGCGTGGCCTGGCAGCCGGTTTCGAACGCGCCGGCATCGAACGCAACGCGGGCCGCCATCGCGCGCCAGACTTCCAGCGCGGCGCGCGCGACGGCGAGCGTGGGCGCACGGCCGTGCTGCTCGACGAGCGCGCGCATCGCGTCCGAGTCGAGCAGCTTGTCCAGCGAAGGCGGGCGGTGCAAGGCGGCGGTCATTGCGCGCAGGGCGGGCGTGATTGGCGGAGGGGGGTGGGAGTCGAACCCACCTGGGGCCGCAGAGCAGCCCCACCCGGTTTTGCAGACCGGACGCCCCACCGGGGGACGATCCTCCTCCGAGGAATGCTGGGTGATCAGCCCTCGAACACCTTGCGCGGGTCGCTGCGGAAGTGGCGTCCCACCGCGTCGCGCTTGGTCAGGCCGATCTGGTCGAAGTACTCTACCAGCGGCACCGACAGGTGCCGGCTGATGCCGCTGGCCTCGCGCAGCTCCTTCAGGTTCAGCCGCTTGTGCGCATCGGCCTCGGCCAGCGCGTGGGCCTGCAAGGCCAGCGCGAGCATGTGCTGAGTCTGGATGAAGTACTCGGCGCCCACCGCATGCACCTTGCCCATGCGCTGCAGGCGTTGCAGCACGCGCAGCACCTGGTCCTTGCGCAGGCTGCGGTCGCGCAGCAGCATGTCGCTGAGCATCGGCGGGTGGATGCCGCCTTCGTCGAGCCAGGGCTTCAGGCGCTCCCACAGCTGCTTCTCGGCACCTTGCAGCGACGCATCGTGCCCTGCCAGCGCCAGGTGCGGCCCGCTGCGCTTGAGGGTGCCGCCCTTGATCAACCCTTGCAGCAGAAGCGCAAACACGGCCGCGGCGGGCTTGTCGCGCACGGCCCGCTGCAACTGCTCCAGGGTCAGGCCCGGGCTGTCGGGCGACTTGCGATGGTGGGCACCCAGATGCTCGGTGACGCGGCTGGCGTAGCGTTCGATCTGGCCGGGGGCGAACAGCAGGTGCTGACCGGCGTCGCCCAGCGCGCGATGCGGCATGGCCGCGAGCAGCGCCTGTCGCTCGTCGTCGGACAGATTCCATGACACGGCGAACTGGCGCGCATCGATGCCGTGGGGCGATTCGAGCGCCAGCGTCGCGGCCAACGCTTCGGCCGGCGTGGGCAGTTCCATCGCGGCCAGCGTCGCCAGTCGCTGCTCGCGGCGCCGGCGGCTCGCCGGCGGGAAGGCGTCGATGACCACGCCGCCGCCGAGCGTGCGCAGCGCCGACTGGTCGCGCAGGATGAAGCGGTCGCCGTGCAGCGCGCCGATCGGCCGCTCCAGGCTCAGCTGTATCAGCGCGCTGCGTCCCGGGGCGACGGCCGCGCCTTCCAGCAGCACCACGCGCGCGCCGACGTCCTCGGCGCCCAGGTGCAGGTGCACCGGCGTCCAGTGCACCAGCGGCCGGCTCTCGTCGGCCAGCAGCTGCACGCGGGCGTCGAAGCGCTGCGTCGGGGCGTGCAGCGCCTCGGCCACGAGCCAGTCGCCGCGCCGCACGTCGGCCTTGTCCACGCCGGCCAGGTTGAGTGCCAGTCGCTGCCCGGCGCGGCCTTCGCCGGCCTGCCGGTTCTGCGCATGGATGCCGCGCACGCGCACGTCCAGACCACGTGGCGACAGCTTCAGGCGCTCGCCCACCGCCACCCGGCCGGCGACGGCCGTGCCGGTGACCACGGTGCCGATGCCGGCCAGCGTGAAGCTGCGGTCCACCGCCAGGCGGAACTGCCCTTGCTGGCGCCGGGGCGCCAGCGTGGCGCGTGCCTGGTCCAGGTGCGCGAGCAGCGCGTCGATGCCCTCGCCTGTGAGCGACGACAGCGCCAGGATCGGTGCGCCAGCCAATCCGCTGTGGGCCAGCATGGCGCGCACTTCGGCGTGGGCTTCGGCCAGCCGCTCGGGCGTGACCAGGTCGCACTTGGTCAGCGCCACCACGCCTTGCGTCAGCCCCAGCAGGTCGAGGATGGCCAGGTGCTCGCGTGTCTGCGGCATCGGGCCGTCGTCAGCCGCGACCACCAGCATCACATGGTCGATGCCGGTGGCGCCGGCGAGCATGTTGCGCACCAGCTTCTCGTGGCCGGGAACGTCGACGAAACCCAGCACCTCGCCATCGGGCAGGGGCTTGTAGGCGAAGCCGAGGTCGACAGTGATGCCTCGTTCCTTCTCCTCCTTCAGGCGATCGGCGTCGACGCCGGTCAGTGCCTTCACCAGCGAGGTCTTGCCATGGTCGATATGACCTGCGGTTCCGATGATCAAGGC
>CAWGOK010000025.1:0-40895 GCA_963824005.1 uncultured beta proteobacterium | reverse complement strand
CAAGCGCCGCATGGCGCAGAAGATGCAATTCCTGGCCGAGGACGTGGCCGCGGCGCGCGAGCCGACGACCGACGAGCTGAAGGGCTGGTTCGAGGCGAACAGCGCCAAGTTCGCGCAGCCGCCGCGCCTGAGCCTGCGGCACCTTTACTTCTCGCCCGACCGGCGCGGTGCGCGCGCGCGCGACGATGCGCAGAAGGCGCTGGCCCGGCTCGCCGGCCAGCCGGTCGACACCCGGCCGCCGGTGCGCTCGCCGACCCCTTCATGTTCCAGGACTACTACCGCGACCGCAGCCCGGAGTTCCTGGGCAAGGAATTCGGCGCACCGTTCGCGGTCGCGGTCGCCAAGCTGCCGCCCGGCTCGTGGCACGGGCCCATCGAGTCGGGTTTCGGCTGGCACCTGGTGTTCGTGGACACCGTGGTCCCCGGCCGCGTGCCGGCCTTCGAGGAGGTCGAGGCCGACGTGCGCGCCGCATGGCTGCGCGAGGTGAAGGCGCTGGCCTGGGCGAAGTCGTACAAGACGATGCGCGAAAGCTACACCGTGCTGCTGCCCGGTCCGCCCCGAGGAGTCGGCAGCCGCGTCGCCCGGACAACCTGCGCCGATGGCGAAGGGGCCCGAAACCGCGGGCGCGGTGTCGAAGTGATGCGCCTGCGCCTGCACCTGCACCGTATGGCCGCCTGCGCCTTGGCGCTGCTGCTCGTGCTGCTCGGCG
The DNA here is from genome assembly GCA_963824005.1 of uncultured beta proteobacterium. Taxonomy (GTDB): domain Bacteria; phylum Pseudomonadota; class Gammaproteobacteria; order Burkholderiales; family Burkholderiaceae_C; genus Rubrivivax. The sequence goes on along the minus strand of CAWGOK010000025.1, from coordinate 40,186 downwards.
CGATGCCTGCGGCGCAGGCTCACGAGTCACGGCCGGCGTATCTGGAGATCAAGGAATCGGCACCCGGCCAGTACACAGTGCTGTGGCGAACCCCCGTGCTGGCCGGCAGGCGACTGCCGCTGCTGCTGAGCCCTGCCCGAAGGCGTGACGGACCTGAAGCCGCCCGTCGTGCAGGAGCTCAACGACTCGCTCATCGAGCGCCGCTGGATCGACGCCGGGCCGAACGGGCTGGCCGGCCAGCGCATCGAGATCAAGGGCCTGCAGTTCACCATCACCGATGCCCTGGTGCGATTCGAGTTTCTCGATGGCCGCACGCTGCAGACCATCGTGCGGCCGTCGCAGCCCTGGGTCGAGGTCGCGGCCACGCAGACGCGCTGGCAGGTGATGGGCACCTACGTCGTCGAGGGCATCCGGCACATCCTGTTCGGCGCCGATCACCTGCTGTTCGTGCTCGGCCTGCTGCTGCTCGTCGGCAACCGCTGGATGCTGGTGAAGACGGTCACCGCCTTCACCATTGCCCACAGCGTCACGCTGGCCGTCGCCACATTCGGCATTGCCGATATTCCCGCATTGCCGCTGAACGCGCTCATTGCCTTGAGCATCCTGTTTCTCGGTCCGGAGATCGTTCGCGTCTGGCGCGGCCAGACCAGCTTCACGATCCGTCACCCCTGGGTGGTGGCCTTTGCCTTCGGGCTGTTGCACGGCTTCGGCTTCGCCACCGCGATGACGGGCGCCGGCCTGCCGCGGCAGGACCTGCCGCTGGCGCTGCTGTCCTTCAACATCGGTGTCGAGCTGGGGCAGCTGGCTTTCGTCGCGCTGGTGCTGGCCCTGGAACGCTCCTTCCGCGTGCTGCAGATGAACTGGCCGCGCTGGGTGCAGCTGCTTCCCGGTTATATGGTCGGCTCGCTCGGCGCGTTCTGGACGATCCAGCGCGTCGCACCCTTGATCGCGGCATGGCGATGACACCGCGGCTTCGGCTTCGATCGGCACAGGCGCTGGCGCTGCTGGCGGCGTTCTGGGCCCAGGCCGCGCTCGCGCATGTCGAGCACGGGCAGGCGGGTGGACTGCTGACGGGTTTGTTGCATCCGCTCTCCGGCCTGGACCATGTGCTCGCGATGGTGGCCGTCGGCCTGTGGGGTGCGCAGCTGGGCCTGCCGGCGATCTGGGTCCTGCCCTTGGCGTTTCCGCTGGTCATGGCGCTGGGCGGCATGCTCGGGTTTCTGGGCCTGCCGCTGCCGGAAGTCGAGGTCGGCATTGCCGCATCGGCCCTCGTGCTCGGCACCGCCGTCGCCTTCGAGCTGCGCCCGAAGCTGGTCATCGCGGCGCTGGTGGTGGGGTGCTTCGCCATCTTCCACGGGCATGCCCATGGCACCGAACTGCCCCAAGGCCAGAGCGCCTTGCTCTACAGCCTGGGCTTCGTGATCGCGACCGGCTGCCTGCACGCGCTGGGCATCGGCATCGGCAGCGTGCACAGCCGGCCCTGGGGACGGCAGTTGCTTCGGGTTGCGGGCGGGGCGGTCGCCGCGGGGGGCGTGTTCTTCATGGTCAGGGCGCTGGCGTGACCGTTGCTGCATGCACGCGGCCTCGCCATGCTGGCCATCGCGCTGGGCTGCGGGCCGGCCCAGGCGCACCTCGAGTCGACCGGCCTGGGCCCGGTCTACGACGGCATGCTGCATTTCCTCACCAGTCCCGAGGATCTGCTGCCCGCCGTGGCGCTGGCCCTGCTGGCCGGGCTGCGTGGGGCCCCTCACGCCCGGCGGACAATGTCCACGCTTCCGGCGGCGTGGCTGCTCGGCGGTTTGGCCGGATTGAGCGCCGCCGGCGCCAGCGCCGGCCCGTTGGCCGCCGCGTTCTGGCTGCTGCTGCTGGGTGGGCTGGTCGTGGCCGACGCGAAGCTCTCACTGCGCTCGATGACGCTGCTTGCTGCGCTGCTCGGCCTGGTGCACGGCTACTTCAATGGCACCGGCATGGGCCTGTCCACAGCGGCGGTCGTGGCCCTGCTCGGCCTGGCCACCGCGGTCTTCGTGGTCATCGTCCTGGTCGCCGCCCTCTGCATCGCCTTGCGCTCGCCTTGGGCGCGGGTTGCCGTGCGGGTCGGCGGCAGCTGGATGGCCGCAAGCGGACTGCTCCTGCTCGGCTGGTCGCTTCCGCGGAGCTTGAGCGGGGTCAAGCAACCTGGACCAAGGTCCAGTAGGAGAGTCGGTGCACGCTTGATACCGTGCGGTCCATGAAGAATTTCGACGATGTGCTGCGCGCGTTGTCGGACGAAGAGCGCCGTCGCCCGACGCGGGACCCAGGATGAATCGCAACCGCAGCGCCAGCCCGTGCATGAGCCGTGGATCGCCACCGTGAAGGGACTGCTGGCTCTGGCCGCTGTCGCTGAAGCCGCGACCGGGGTCGCGCTGCTGCTCGTGCCATCGTTGGTCGGGCAGTTGCTGCTCGGCGCAGAGCTTGCGGGTACCGCCGCGACCGTGGCACGCGTTGCCGGCATCGCGCTGATCGCCCTGGCGGTGGCCTGCTGGCCGGGCCCGCCGCTGCTCGGCATGCTGGGCTACAGCGCGGCGCTCACGCTGTACCTCGGCCTATCTCGGCTTGTCGGGCGGCTCGAGCGGCATATTGCTGTGGCCGGCGGTGCTGGCGCACCTGATCCTGACGCTGCTGCTGATGAGGCAAATGTTTCCACGAAAGGAAAGATCATGAAGATGCATCGCATCGCGGGCATTGCGGCCGCGATCCTCACACTTGCGAACCCATCGTTCGCGCAGGACGCCGGCAAGTCAGCCTCGGCGAGAGCTGCCGCCGTCGCCAGGGCGATGGACAACGCCATGACGCCCGGCGACTACCAGAAGCGGCTCGAGCCGATGGTGGGCAGCTTCGACGTCAGGGTCCTCATCTGGGTCGACCCGTCGAAGCCGCCGGTCGAAACCACCGCCAGTGCCGTGAGCACGTGGGTGCTGGGCAACCGCTTCGTGCAGACGATGCTGGTCGGCGGCCCCTCGGCCGATGCCTTCAACGCCATCGGCTACATCGGCTACGACAACGCCGCCAAGCACTACCAGGCGGCGTGGATGGACGACGGCAGCACCGCGATGACGCTGTACACCGGCGGCTTCAGCGCCGACGGCAAGTCGGCGACGGTGAAGGCCAGCGTCATCAACGCGAGCACCGGCAAGCCGACCCCGCTGGAACTGCGCATGAGCCTGGGCGAAAACGGTGGCCATGTCACGCAGCTGTGGGGACAGGGCCTGGGCACGAAGATGTTCAAGATGATGGAACTGCAGTACACGCGCACCAAGCCCTGACGCGCCACGCACCACGAAGGAGATCGCACATGAACCCGACCGAACTCAAGACGAAGCTCCCGCGCCGCAGCCTGCTCGCAGGGGCGGCGCTGCTGGTGGCCACGCAGCCGGCATGGGCCATCTTCGGCGTGTGGCGCCGCGCCGCGCGCCGCACGGTGTTCGTCGCCGGCGCAGCCACCGCCGCGGCCGCCACGACGGCTGCGGTCGCGGAGTCGAACGCCGCGGCCAACCAGGCGGCCGCAGCCCAATCGGCGCAGGCCGCCGCCGCGCAGTCCGCCGCCGCCGCGAAGCAAGCCGAGGCCGCTGCCGCGCAGGCCAAGGCCACGCAGACCAAGACGCCGCAGCAGAAACTGGCCGAACTGCAGTCGCTGTACGACCAGAAGCTGATCAGCGCGTCGGAATACAACGCGGCCAAGGCCAAGATCCTCAACCAGATGACGCAATAGGAAGGACAGACCCATGAAATCGAGACGCGAAGTGCTGATGGCGGCGTCGCTGGCCGCCGCCGCCATGGCCGGCCTGCCCGCACAGGTGCTTGCCGCCGATGCCCAGGTCCAACTGATGTTCGTGCAGAGCGCCGACAGCCTGAAGGCCGACGACAAGACGCTGCGCCTGGTGAACGTGTCGCCGCAGGCCATCTGGTTCAGCGACCGTCCGGTGCGCCAGGCGGGCCACATGAGCCTGAAGGACTACATGAAGGAGTGGACGGCCGCCGCGGGGCCGAACAACTTCAGCAAGGACCCGCCGAATGCCACGCTGTCGGTGTACCAGCCGGGCAAGGACGAGAACACGCTGACCGTGGTCGAGATCAGCGACCCCAAGGTCGAGGGCAAGGACCTGGTCTACACCTACAAGCTGATCGAGGGCCAGATGCCGAAGACCGGCGCCGCCCCGTCGCTGTTCATCGACTGGATCGGCGTCGGCGGCGGCGTCGGCCCGGGCTTCCATGGCGTGGGCGTGGGCCGCCGCGGCGTCGGCTGGCGCTGACGCCCGTCACGCACAGCATGAGGATGCCAACCATGAAACGACTGCTCATCCGTTCTTGTCGCCAGCGCATCGCTCGCGCTCGGCATGGCGCTGCCCCTGCGTGCAGGCCCTGGCCGTGGAAGCACCCGCTGCCACGCCGGTGATGGCGCAGCTGCTGTTCGTGCAGAACGCGCAGGGCTTCGAAGTGGCGCGCCGACGGGCGAACGCTGACGCTCAAGGGCCTGAGCCCGACCACGCTGTTCTTCTCCGACCGGCCGGTGCGCATCGCCGGCCACTACCTGACCGGGGAATACCTGCAGTTCTGGAAGGCCGGCCCGGACAGCTTCCTCAAGGACCCGCCGAACGCGACCTTGTCGGTGTTCGAGAAGGGCAAGGACGAGCTCTCCGACGTCGTCGTCACGCTGCGCAATCCCGCGGGTCAACGGCCATGACCTCAGCTACGACATCGCGGTGATCTCGGGCACGCTGCCCAAGACCAGCGGCCCGGCGTCGCTGTTCATCGACATCATCGGCTTGCCGTTCACGCCGCTGTCGTTCGCCGGTGTCGCACGACGTACCGCCTACCGAACCGTGGTCTGGGGAAGCGCGGCGCATGCGGCCGCGGCGCCGGTGGTCTACGCCGCGCCGGCACCGACGACCGTGCACATCACCGAGACGGTCCAGGCCCCGCCGGCGCCACCGGCAGTGAACCCCACGCAAGCCGCCACGGTGGCCAAGCTGAAGGAGCTGAAGTCGCTGCAGACGCAGGGCCTGATCACCGAGGCGCAGTACCAGACGGAATCGCAGAAGCTGCTCAACCAGATCGTGCAATAGCCCACGAACACGCGAGGATCAACCGATGCCAAGGACGCACGCGCCGAAGAGCGCCACGCCGTTTCGCTGGTTCTCCGGCGCAGCGCTGCTGTGTGCCGCCCTCGCCACCACCGGCCCGGCCCGCGCGGCGCTGTCGGCCGAGGAACTGGCCAAGCTGGCGCAGAACCCGGTGGGCAACCTGATCAGCGTGCCGTTCCAGAACAACACCAACTTCAACACCGGCCCGCTGTCGGGCACGCAGAACATCCTGAACATCCAGCCGGTGATCCCGATCGAGGTGAACAAGGACTGGAACATCATCACCCGCACCATCCTGCCGCTGATCTGGCAGCCGGAGTTCGTGCCCGGCCAGGGCGACACCTTCGGCCTGGGCGACCTGCAGTTCTCGGCCTTCCTGTCGCCGTCCGAGCCTGGGCCGGGTGGGCTGATCTGGGGTGTCGGCACGATCGTGCAGGCGCCGACGAACACCGACGACGTCCTCGGCAACAAGAACTGGGGCCTCGGGCCGACCGCGGTGGTGCTGAGGCTGGAAAAGGGCAACCCCTGGGTCTATGGCGTGCTGGCCAACAACGTGTGGTCGCTCAGCAGCAGCAAGGCCGGTGGGCGCTACAACAACTTCCTGATGCAGCCGTTCCTGAACTACAACTTCCCCGGCGGGATGTACCTGACCAGTTCGCCGGTGGTCACCGCCAACTGGGAGGCCGACAGCAGCCAGCGCTGGACGGTGCCGCTGGGCGGCGGCATCGGCAAGATCTTCCACCTGGGCAAGCTGCCGGTGAACACGCAGTTCGGCGCCTACTACAACGTGGTGCATCCCGACGACGGGGCCAACTGGCAACTGCGCCTGCAGGTGCAGTTCATGTTCCCGAAGTAGCCGCAGGGCGGCACCGTTCTGCGGCCATGGAGAACCGTCCTTGACACACACTTCTTCCGCCATCGAGCGGCTGCGCGCGCTACCCAAGGCCGAAGTCCATGTGCACCTCGAAGGCTGCTTCGACGCCGCATTGCTGGAGCAGTGGGCGACGAAGTTCGGCGAGCCGATGCCGCGCCCGCGCGAGACCCTGTTCCACTTCGAAGGCTTGGCCGACTTCCTGCATTTCCTCGACTGGGCCTGCGGCCTGGTGCGCACGCGCGATGAGCTGGCTTCAGCCGCCTATTCGTTCAGCCAACGGCTGGCAGCCAGCGGCACGGGCTATGCGGACCTGATCTTCAACCCGACGCACTGGAAGCCCTGGCACGGGCGGCTGCCGGAAATGATCGACGCGCTCGATGCCGGTTTTCGCGCCGCCGAGCAGGACGGCCTGCCGCCGGTGGGCCTGTGCGTCAGCCTGCTGCGCACGCAGTCGGCCGACGCCGCGGCCGAACTGGTCGACCTGCTGGTCAAGTTGCGTCATCCGCGCGTCGTGGCCTTGTCGATCGACGGCAACGAGGCCGCCGCGGGGCGCACCGGGCCGCGCTTTGCCGAGGCCTTCCGGCGTGCCGGCGCTGCCGGCCTGAAACGCACCGTGCACGCGGGCGAGTCGAGCGGCCCCGAAGGCGTGCGCGATGCGATCGAGCTGCTTGGCGCCGACCGCATCGACCACGGTGTGCGCGCGATCGAGGATCCGAGCGTCGTGGCCTTGCTGGTCGACAGGCGGATTGCGCTGGGTGTGTGCCCGACCTCGAACCTGAAGCTGGGTGTGGTGCCTGCGATCGAACAGCACCCGATCGAGCGGCTGCGGCATGCGGGTGTGGCCGTATCGGTCAACACCGACGACCCGGCGCTGCTCGACACCAGCCTGGAGCGCGAGTACGCGCTGTGCCGCGACACCTTCGAGTGGTCCGACGACGATGTGTGGTCGGTGGCGCGCACGTCCATCGACGCCAGCTTCGCCAATGACGACGTGAAGACGCGGCTGCGCGAGGCGCTCGGCCGCTGGTAGGCGGGTCTGCAAACGATGGAGCGCCTTTTCTCCGATCTACCCTTGTGGGGTGTATTTGTCGGCACGCTGTTTCTGGTGCTCGCCGCCGTGGAAGCCGGCTATCGCCTGGCCAGGCAGAGGCAGAAGGTGCACGAACTGGAGAAGGAGGCACCGGTGGGCGCGATGGTCGGCGCCACGCTGGGCCTGCTGGCATTCCTGCTCGCGTTCACCTTCGGCATCGCCGCCGACGCTTTCCAGACGAGGAAAGTGGCACTGGTCAGCGAGGTGAGCGCCATCCGCATGACCTATCTCCTCAGCAGCATGACGCCCGAAGCCCAACGCGGGGAGATCCGCACGGTGCTGCGCGAGTATGTCGACGAAAGGTTGCGCTGGGCTGGCGCACAACCCGACGAGCCCGGCAAGTCGGCAAGGGACCTGCTCGATCGGCTCTGGAATGCGGCCGCCGCAGTCGGTGCTGCAGGCGCCGGGCGAGTTTGATGTCTTCCTGGGCTACGTCGGCCGGATCATCGAGTTGCACGACGAACGCGTCATGGTGCGCGAACGCAGCCGGGTTCCCGGCACGTATTGGGCCGTCATCTATGTCGTCGCCGTCCTGGCGCTGGCCGCGATGGGCTACCACGTCGGCATCGCCGGAACCAACCGCAGCCCCGCATTGCTTGCCGTGGCGATTGCGTTCGCCGCGGTCATGCTGGTGATTGCAGATCTGGACCGGCCTGGGCAAGGTTTGATCAATGTCAGCCAGGAGCCGATGCTTGATCTGCGCGCGACGTTGGCGAAATCGAAGCCCTGACATCCCCATCACGCCAGGCCTTCGCGCGCTGACCGAGTGGCGATTGCGCATGGCCACCGATCCGTTCCCCGCACTACACGCAGGCGGCCAGGAACAGCGACGGACCGAGCGTGATCACGGTGGCGACGAAGGCGGTGGCCAGTGTCCACAGCGCCACCTCGTGGAAGAAGCTGCCGGTGGCCCCATCGGCCGCATCGGCGCGGCGGCGGGCATAGGCGCGCCACAAGCCGCCGATCGCGACCAGGTGCGCCAGGAACACGACCGCCAGCACGGTGCGCAACACGGCCGCCGGCCAGGCGAAAGCGCAACCCAGCGCATGCAGCGCATACAGCAGCACCAGCGCGCTGCACCAGATGCCGTAGCCCAGCGCCAGCAGCCACAGGCGGCTCGGCGGCACGACCTGCGCGCTCACGAGCGCGCCCCCAGCATCGCCACCAGCGACGGCAGCGCCAGCACCAGGCCGATGGCGATCGCGCCGGTGACGGCTGCGTAGTCGAGCCACAGACGCGTCAGCCGCAGGTCGGTACAGCGCCGCGCCGACACCCAGCCGCCGCGCAGGCGCAGCAGGTTGCTGAGCAGGAACAGCAGCCCGATGCCGGCATGCGCCGACGATGTAGCCGAGCAGCACCGACGCGGTGGCGCCCAGCGCATGCTCCTGCGGATGCGGCACCAGATCGCCGATGAGCACGCTGACGGCCGCGATGCAGCCGAACAGCGCCAGCGCGGCCAGCGCCATCCAGCGCTGCGGCGACGCCTCGGCGCGCAGCGCCTGCAGCGAGCGGCGCGCGGCGAAGGCCGCCACGGCCAGCGCAACCACCGCACCGATGGCCAGCCCCAGATCGATGGGCGGCATGCTCGCCGGCCAGGCGGGCGCGGCGATCCACAGGTACAGCGTGCCGAAGACCAGCGAGGTGAAGAGCGTGGCATCGGCCACCAGCGCGAACACCAGCGCCCACCACGGCAGCGCACCCACCACCTCGGTGTGCGGCGGCACGCTCAGGCCATGGCCGATGGGCAGCGGCCCGTGGTCGCGCTTCAGGCCCGCACCCATCGCGCCGTAGACGAACAGCGCCGCCACGATGCCGGCGGCCACGGCGCTCAGCAGATAGGTCTTGAACAGGAAACCCAGCACCGCGATGGCGGTGATCAACCCCAGGATCAGCGGCAGGTAGGTCGGCCGCGGCAGCACGATCACCTGGTCGGGCACGCCGCTGGTCATGTGCACGCCCAGCGTTTCCTGCCAGCCGTGGCGCGTGAAGCCGAGGTAGCCCTCGCCGCGCGCCAGCGCCGTCGCCACCTGGCCCGGGGCCTGGCGGTCGCCATGCGTGTCGATGTGCGGTATCGACGCGAAGTTGTAGGCCGGCGGCGGCAGCGGCATCGCCCATTCCAGCGTCGTCGCCTGCCACGGGTCGCGGCGCGAGCGCCGGCCGTAGCGCAACTGCACCAGCAGGTCGATGACCAGCAGGCCGAAGCCGATGGTCATGACGAAGGCGCCCACCGACGAAAACAGGTTCAGCCCGGTCCAGCCGTCGTGCTCGTGGTAGCCGTAGATGCGCCGCGGCATGCCGAGCAGGCCGGTCAGGTGCATGACGAAGAAGGTCAGGTTGAAGCCGACGAAGATCAGCCAGAAGGCCGGCACCGCCAGCCGCGGCGACGCGCTGCGCCCGGTGAGCAGCGGCAGCCAGTAGTACAGCCCGGCCAGCAGCGGGAAGGCGAAGGCCCCGGCCACCACGTAGTGCAGGTGCGCGACGACGAAATAGCTGTCGTGCGCCTGCCAGTCGAAGGGCACGATGGCCAGCATCACGCCGGTCAGCCCGCCCAGCACGAAGACGAAGAAGAAGCCGAAGATGTAGAGCATCGGCAGGTCCCAGCGCGGCTTGCCGTGCGCCAGCGTCGCCAGCCAGGCGAACATCTGCACGGCGGTGGGCACGGCGACGATGGCCGAGCCGGCCGAGAAGAAGGCCAGCGCCAGGTGCGGGATGCCCACCGTGAACATGTGGTGCACCCAGATGCCGAAGCTGAGGAAGGCCATGGCGACGATGGCGACGACGATCATCGTGTAGCCGACCAGCTCGCGCCGCGCGAACACCGGGATCATCACCGACAGCGCGCCGGCCATCGGCAGGAAGATGATGTACACGTCGGGGTGGCCGAACAGCCAGAACAGGTGCTGCCACAGCAGCGCGTCGCCGCCGCGCGTGGGGTCGAAGAAAGGCAGGCCGAAGGCGCGCTCCAGTTCCAGCAGGATCGACGCCAGGATCAGCGGCGGAAAGGCCACCAGCATCATCAGCGCGGTGACCAGCATGTACCAGCCGAAGATCGGCATGCGCTCCAGCGACATGCCCGGCGCGCGCATCTTCAGGATCGAGACCACGATCTCGACGGCGAAGCTCAGCGCCGAGATCTCGACGAAGGTGATGCCCAGCAGCCAGACATCGGCGTTGACCCCCGGCGTGTAGGTGTTGGAGCTGAGCGGCGTGTACATGAACCAGCCGCCGTCGGGCGCGACACCGAGGATCAGCGAGCCCAGCAGGATCGACGCGCCGAACAGGTAGCACCAGTAGCTGTAGGCGGTCAGGCGCGGGAAGGCGAAGTCGCGCGCGCCGAGCATCTTCGGCATCAGGTACACCGCCACGCCTTCGAGCATCGGGATCGCGAACAGGAACAGCATCATCGCGCCGTGCATCGTGAAGACCTGGTTGTAGGTCCCGGCGTCCATGAACACGCCCTTGGGCGTGGCCAGCTGCACGCGCGTCAGCATGCCCAGCAGCCCGGCGACGAGGAAGAAGAAGAAGGCGGTGGCCATCATGCGCAGGCCGATCACCGAATGGTTGACCGAGGCCAGTCGCTGCAGCCCCGGGCCGGTGGCCCAGATCGCCGTCAGCTCGCGGTGCAGGCGCAGCGCGCTGCGCGGTGGCGTTGGCTCGGCGGGCCCGCTCATTGTTTGGCTCCCTGCCCGGCCGCAGCGGCGGCCAGCGCCGCCGCGTAGTCGGCCTGCGCATGCACCACCACGTCGAAGCGCATGCGCGTGTGTTCCTGGCCGCAGAACTCGGCGCACTGGCCCTGGTAGCGGCCCGGCGCATCGGCCTGCAGCCGCAGCGTGTTGATGCGTCCGGGAATGACGTCGATCTTGCCCGCCAGGCGCGGGATCCACAGCGAGTGGATGACGTCGCGGCTGCTGACCACGATGTCCACCGGCATGCCGGCGGGCAGGTGCAGCACGCCTTCGGTGGCGAGCCCGCCGTGGTCGGGATAGCGGAAGCTCCAGCGCCAGCGTTCGGCCTGCACCTCGATGCGCGGCGGCTTCATGAAAGGCAGCGGCAGCAAGCGTTCGCCGGCCACCAGCCCGTAGGCCACCAGCGGGATCAGCACCACCGCCGGCAACGCCAGCCCGCCCAGCAGCACCCAGCGCTGCGGCGACACCGAACTGCCGAAGCCCGGCCGCAGCCAGGCCAGCGCAAACAAGCTCATGACCAGCGCGAACAGCACCAACGAGCCGGCGAGCATCACCCACCACAGCCGGGCGATCGAAGCCGCCGCCGGGCCGGACGGGTCGAGCGTGGACAGCTGCCCGCTGCAGCCCGCCAGTGCCGCCATCACCAGGGCGGCCGCAGTCACCGTGACGCGCACGGCTATGATCGACGCGCCCCTCATGGCAACCAGGAGCCGAGCGATGGCGAAGTCGGAGAAGGACGCGGCGGCCAAGCTGCAAAGCCCGGTGACCCTCGAGATGAAGCAGCTCGACATCGGCTCCACCGTGGCGCTGGTCGGCCACCCGATCCACGTGATGATGGTGCACTTCCCGGTGGCCTTCGTCATGGCCACCTTCGGCATCGATCTGCTGTACTGGTGGACCGGTGATGCCTTCTGGCTGCGCGCCGGGCTGTGGTCGGCCGGCATGGCCTTCTGGAGCGGCGTCGCGGCCAGCCTCGTCGGCACCGCCGAGCTGCTGCTGGTGCGCGGCATCCGCCTGCTCGAAGCCAGCTGGTCGCACGCCGTCGCGGCGATGACGCTGGTGGCCATCGCCGGCGCCAACTGGGGGCTGCGCCTGGCCTATCCCGAATCGACGCTGCCGCATGGGCTGGTGCTGTCGGCCATGGCCTCGGTGATGACCGGCTTCGCCGGCTGGCACGGCGGCAATCTGGTGTTCGATCACGGCGTGGGCGTCCTGGTCTCGCCGAAGAAGTGACGCAGCCGGTCGCCCAGCACACCGGGGTCGAACAGGTGCGGGGCGATCTCATTCGAGTCGATGCCCGGCTTGGCCAGCACGACCCACAGGATGGCGACGATCAGCAGCAGATAGACCGCGGTCAGTGCGATGAAGGCGCCGCGGCCGAAGCGCCCGGCGGGTGCGAACACCTTCACCGCGGTCAGCCCGGCCAGCACGTGCAGCATCGCCATCGCGCCGACCAGCACCATCTTCAGCGAGAACCACTCGCGAAGGTCGTCTGCAGGAAGATCAGCGCCGTGCCGCTGCCGATGGCGACGAAGGCCGCGGGCGAGGTCATCACCACGTAGACGAAGCGCGTGACGCGGTGCAGGCTTTCCAGTTCGTCGATGTTCGTCACCAGCCGGCGCTGCCAGAACAGCAGCGGCAGCACCAGCAGCCCGCCCGACCAGACGGCGATGGTCGCCAGGTGCACGAACTTCAGGAAGGTGGTCACGAGGCTTGCGCACCGGCGCGGCGCAGTCCGGTCCAGGCCAGCCGCAAGGCGACGGCCAGGTAGGGCAGCATCGCCGGCACCCACATCAGCAGCCCGGCCAGCTGCTGGTCGGCCAGCGGCGTCAGCCCCCACGCGGCGGTGGACTCGAAGTGCACCCAGTACAGCGGCCGCGGTGCGAACACCAGCAGCGCCCCCAGCAGCCCCATCTGCCCGACCGTGACCGCCAGCGCGAACAGCGCGGCGCCGGTCGGCGCGGCGGACGCCAGCACCGCACGCCACAGCAGCCAGGCCGCGCCCAGCAGCGTCGCCTGCATCAACCAGTAGGCCGGCACGCTGGCCAGGCCCCAGGCGTAGGGCCCGGGCGCATGCCACAACCACAGCACGATGGCGTTGAACGCGACCAGCAGTGCCAGCGGCGGCGAAGGCGTGCGAGCCAGCGGGAAGGCCCGTGCCAGCAGCGGCGCCACCGCGGCGATGAGCAGCACATGGTGCAGCACGCGCGCCGAGAACAAGGCCGAGGACAGCGCACACAGCGGCGAGACGAAGACCAGCCCCATCAACGCGATCGCTGCCCAACCGGCACGTGCATCGGCGCTGCGGCCACGGCCGATCCAGACCGCGAGCGCGACCAGACCACCGATCAAGAGCGGGTCGAAGTTCCAGCGCTGCCACAGTTCCGCCGGCAGGGCCGCCGGGCCGCAGTAGGCGATCACAGGGTCGACCAAGGCTTGCATCACGTCGCTCCGCGGCTGTCGGGTGCATCCGGCAGCGCTGGCGAGCATAGCCAAAGCCGGCGGGTTGTCCAGTGGTAGCCGCCGCCGATGACAGCCGACACGACGGCGTGGGACACTCGACGCGCTGTCGACGGCCATGGAGGGCGACCGATGTGGAGCTATGCCGTGCACGGCGCCCTCTGGCTCGTGCTCTACCTGCTGTTCATCCTGGCACCGCTGTTTGCCATGCTGGCCGGCACCCTGCCGCCGGCGCGCGACTTCTGGACCGAGTTCGCCGTCGCACTCGGCTACAGCGGGCTGGCGATGATGGGGCTGCAGTTCGGCCTGACCGCGCGCTTCCGCTTCGTCACCCGGCCCTGGGGCGAGGACGTCATCTACCACTTCCATCGTCAGATCTCGCTGATCGCGGTCGGCCTGGTCTTCGCGCACCCGCTGATCATCTTCGCCGCGCAGCCCGAACTGCTGGCGCGGCCCGAGGACGGCAGCGTGCCGATCGGCGCACTGGCCGCGGTGGCATCGATCGCTGCGCTGGCGCTGCTGGTGGTGACCGCCCTGTGGCGCGTCAGGCTGAAGATCGGCTACGAGCTCTGGCACGCCAGCCACATCGCCCTCGCGCTGGTGGCGGTCGGCGGCGGCATCGTGCACATGGTCGGCTGGAGCTTCTATCTGGACGACCCGCGCAAGCGCGCGCTGTGGATCGGCCTGGTGCTGTTCTGGGTCGCGCTGCTGCTGTACGTGCGCGTGTTCAAGCCGCTGTTCATGCTGCGCCGGCCGTACCGCATCACTGCCGTGACAGCCGAGCGCGGCGACACCACGACGCTGGTGATGGAGCCCGACGGCCATGCCGGTTTTCGCTTCACGCCGGGGCAGTTCGGCTGGCTGACGCTGTGGCGCGGGCCGTTTCGCATCACCGGCCATCCGTTCTCGTTTTCATCGAGCGCCGAAGCCCCGGGCGGGCGTGTCGCGATGACGATCCGCAAGCTCGGCGACACCACCTCCAAGGTGCACACCGTACCGGTCGGGCAGCGCGTCTGGCTCGATGGACCCTACGGCGCCTTCACCATCGGCAACCCGGCGGACATGCATGTGCTGATTGCCGGCGGCATCGGCATCACGCCGATGATGAGCATGCTGCGCACGCTGGCTGACCGCGGCGACAAGCGGCCGGTGATCCTGTTCTACGGCAGCAAGGACTGGGACTCGACCACCTTCCGCGAGGAACTGGAAGCGCTGCGCTCACGCCTGGACTTGAAGCTCGTGCACGTGCTCGCCGAAGCGTCCGAGGGCTGGAGCGGTGAGCGAGGGCGCATCGATGCTGCACTGATCGGTCGCCACCTGCAGCCGCCCTATGCGGCGCACGAATACTTCATCTGCGGCCCGAACCCGATGATGGATGCGGTGGAGACCGCGCTCGGCCAGCTCGGCGTGCCGCTGGCCAAGTACCATTCCGAACGCTACAGCTTCGCCTGAAGGGACCACCGATGCGCCGCCTGTTCGCCAACCGCCTGGCCGTGGCCACCGGTGTGGTCGTGCTGCTGATGTCAGCGGTGTTCGCGCTGCTGCGCGTGGCCGTCTAGCGGGCGGTGCCTTCAGCCGCTGTCCGATCGCCGCGTACCAAAGTCAGTTGTCGTCGTGACCCGCCTCTGGATTCTTGACCGTCGAACGCGACGCGGTATCAGGTGACTGCGTGCTGCGCCACCGGCGCGGCGTCCAATCGCAGGGCCAGGTCTCGCTCAGCGCCTGCCCGCGTGCACGCAGGAACAGGCGCAAGGCGACGGGCTCGGTCGATGCGTCGGGCACCACATCGAACATCGCGCGCCAGCCGCGGATCGAGGCTGAGCGACCGCTTGCTGGCGATCAATTCTGCGGGGTGGACTACCGGTTTGGGTCGTGGGCAGGTGGTCGCCAACCCGATGTCCTCGCCCTGAACCTGCCATTCATGACGAATCGCCATACAGGTGACGTCGGCTACATCACCGTCCGCCCGTTCTTCGGTTCAAATGACTGCAAGCTCCGAGAACAGCCGGTGGATCCCTGACGCTAAACTCGACTCGGCATGAGGCCGAAACGTCATCCGCGCTGGCGGTTCAGCTGGTCGACCTGGCTGTTCAGTGTCCCGTAGTCGTGCAGGTAGCCCAGCCCGACCAAGCCGGCGGTCAGCAGGTACAGGATGCCGGTGAACTATTTGCCCATTTACATGCGGTGCACGCCAAACAGGCCCAGGAAGGTGAGCAGGATCCAGAGCACCGAATAGTTGACGGGCGTTCTGGAAGCGAACGTCGGCCTGGGGGTCCATCGACGGGATCAAGAACAGGTCGATCAGCCAGCCGATTCCCAGCAGGCCCAGCGTGAAGAACCAGATCGTGCCGGTGACCGGGCAGGCGCGATCATGGCCGGCTACGTGGCGCAAGGCGGTCAACTGGACCGACGGCGCGCCGTGGCTGCTGGCGCTTCCGCTGGGCCTGGCGGTGCTGCCGTCGATCCTGCTCGCCGGTTGCCCTCGACCGGACTGCCGACCGGCTGGTGGGCAAGCGCACGCTGGCGGTCATGCTCGGCGCACGCGCTGCCATCCGCCTGGCGATGGCGGCCTGCCTCGCCGCACCCGCCATGGCCGCGACCATGGCGCTGACGCGCATGGACATGCAGGCGCTGCTGGGCTGGAGCGCCGCCGGCGGCGCGGTGCATGCCATCTGGCTGTGGCGATGACTGCACCGTTTGGCACACGGCAACCTGCCCGATCGCATCGACGCACCGATTGTCCTGGCCTTGACCTTCATGCTTTGGTTCCGCGTGCCACCGCTCATCGTGTTGGCAAGCGCTGCGGGCCGATGACCGCGCGCCAGGCTGGTCGGTTGATCGCTCTTACCATCTCCCCCTTCTCAACTATCGGCGCAACCATGAGTGCTCACAAAGGCTTGGCAGGATCGCGATCGGCGGCCATTGCGCCCACGGCCCCCACGGCCTATTGGCAGGACATGCGCACCACCGATTTCGCGACAGTCGACGCAGCTCGAACGATCGCGCTGCTGCCGGTGGCTGCCGTCGAGCAGCACGGGCCGCACCTGCCGCTGTCGACCGACGCGGTCATCAACGAAGGCGTCGTGCGCCTGATGATGCAGCGCTTGCCGGCCGACAGCTCGGTGCTCGTGTTGCCGGCACTCACGGTGGGCGACAGCCTCGAACACACGGCTTTCAAAGGCACGTTGAGCGTTGAGCTGCAGGCCTTGCTCGGGCTGTGGTTGTCCATAGGGCACAGCGTGGCGCGTGCTGGCGTGCGCAAGCTGGTGATCTTCAACAGCCACGGCGGGCAGCGAGCGCATGTCGACCAGGTCGCGCTGCGCCTGCGCGTGGACTGCGGCATGTTGGTGGCGCGCGCCCATAGCTTTGCGCTGGGCACCCCGGCGGGTCTGTTCCATGCCGACGAATTGCTACATGGCCTGCATGGCGGTGCGGTGGAGACCTCGCTGATGCTGCACCTGCGCCCGGATCTTGTGCGGCAGGATGCGCTGGCCGACTTCCCGTCGACGGGGCGGACATTGGCCGCGCGGGGCGGAGTGCTGGGCTTGGAAGAGGCGGCGGGCCTGGGCTGGATGATGCAGGACGTCAACCCCGACGGCGCATGCGGCGATGCCACCGCGGCCACTGCGGCCAAGGGCAAGCGCTTGCTGGACCACTGGGCGGATCGGCTGGTCACGCTGCTGGGCGAGGTGGCCCGGCATCCGCTGCCTTAGCCAGCCGCCGTCACGGTGCCTGGGTCGTCGCCCGCCACCCATGCCGGAAGCGCCTGCGCGAAGTGCCCGGCGCGCTCGCGCTTCGTTTGCACATAGCGCGCATTGAACGGATTGACGGGCGCCAACAGCGCGAGCCGGTCCGCGACCTCCAGGCCCGCGCGCCGCAGGAAGTCGATCTTGTGCGGGTTGTTGGTCAGCAACCGGATGCGTGAGATGCCCAGTTGCTTCAGCATCGCCACCGCGGGGCCGAAGTCACGCTCGTCTGCGCAGAAACCAAGGTAGCGATCGGCGTCGATAGTGTCCAATCCCGCATCTTGCAGACGGTAGGCGCGCAGCTTGTTAGCCAGGCCGGTGCCCCGCCCCTCCTGGGGCAGGTACAGCAGAACGCCCCCGGTCTTGGCAAGGTGTGCGATGCCCAGCCGCAACTGGTCGCCGCAGTCGCAGCGCAGGCTGCCCAGCAGGTCACCGGACAGGCAGGCGGAGTGCATGCGCACGGGCACCGGCCGGGTGAGGTCCGGCTGGCCGACGACGATGGCCACGTGTTCGGCGTCACCATAGGGCTCACGGAACAACACGAGCGTGCAGTCATCGCAGTCCGCAATGGGCATGTGGGCGTCACTGACGCGGATCAGCTCCGATGCAGCGTCGGGTTCCGAACCGGCCGATGCGATCAAGTCGGTGTCGAAGATCCGCAGCACCTCGGTTTGCCGCAGACCCGGCAGCGACCCGGCGTCGAGTTCGAACAGCAGCAGCGCGGGAACGAGACGTGCGCGCTTGGTCATTCTCAACACGCCCTCCAGCGCCGGACCGGCTGGCCGCACACCGACCAGGTCGCCGGCTTCCGCCGTGGTGGCTGCCCCAGGCAGGACCGCAGCCAGCCGCTGCACGCGTTCGACCGTGATGGGGGAATCGAGCGGCAAGGAGCGTGCACCCGAAGCCTGCAACCAGCCGGTGGCCCGCAAGCGCTCTGCAGTGAGCAGGAGTCGAGGCGTCCCTGCGCTCAGGACCCATCCCTGCAGTCGGGGCGTATTCAGCGTTTCCACCGCGGCCAGCATGACGACGGGTGCGGCGGGATCGGCGGTTTCCATGAGCACGGGACGTCCACGCCGGAACTCCGTCTGCATCCGGTCGAGCCGGATCGCGGCCTGCGTGTCAGCGACGGCAGGGCACGCCGGTTGGTGGTTCAGCGATGGAGGATTCATGGTCAGGCTGCCCCTTGCAGATTGCATTGGATTGGAAAGCACGTGCAGGCGACGTGTTGTGAGCCGTCAGGGCTAGCGAATCACGTTGGTCTGGAGGGGCAGGTACTATGGCTGCGGCGCTAAACCAGATGAACGACTCGCCCTCTTCCACGGGTTCTCCAGGCCTGAACGCCGATGCCCGGTCGGCTGTGGGCCTGTGGCCGATCCTCCTGGACATCGCACGGGCGCGTCGCCCTGGAGACGTGTCGACCTTGCCTCTCGACACATTGACCTGGGCGAGCGATATCGGCTGGCAACTGCAAGGCCACTGGGACGCCGAGGCGCTGGACTTGTTCGATCTGGTCAAACCCTTGTTGGACTTTCGGCCAGAGGGCGCGGAGTGGGTGATCGCCCAACTGGGCCAGAGCCTGGATGGCTGCGTCGCCACGCGCACGAGAGACTCAAGCTTCATCAACGGCCCCGAGAACCTGCTGCATCTTCATCGCCTGCGCGCCCTGTGCGACGCCGTGATCGTGGGGGCCGGCACGGTCGCGGCCGACAATCCCCGATTGACGACTCGCCGTGTCGCCGGCCCCCATCCCACCCGCGTGCTGCTCGATCCGCAGCTCAGGCTTGCTGGCTACGTCGAGACCGCGCATGTCTTCAACGACGGGCAAGCACCCACGCTGTGGTTGTGTGATGCACGGTGGCGGGACGCCGCCGTCGCGCAGGTGGGCGCAGATCGCGTGCTGGCCGTGAGCGGCTTGCTGCGCAACGACGACACGCCGCACTTGGCGAACGCCGTGACGGCGCTGCAATCGCGCGGTCTGACGCGGCTTTTTGTCGAAGGCGGAGGCGTGACGGTGTCGCGCTTTGTCGCGCAGCGATGCCTGGACCGGTTGCACCTGGCCGTGGCGCCGATCATCATTGGCGACGGCCGGCCGGGTCTGCGCTTCGAGGGCCCGGCGCGCCTGGCCGATTGCCCTCGGCCTCATTGCCGCGTGTATCGAATGGGGCCGGATCATCTGTGGGACCTGGATCTGCGCACGTCGACCTAACTGTCATGAGCCTGGCGTGGCAACGATGTCCACATGCCCGACCCGCAAACATGAGTTGTCGATGCCCGCACCGCGACGGGCCCGCCAGGACCGCACGGCGTCTTGTGCAGCGGGGTTCTGTTCCAGCGCCGCAGCCGCCATGCCTTCGACCATCGCGAGCATCATCTGCGACGCCAGCGCACCATCGATGACCCAGTCGGTCTGCGTCTGCAGCGTCTCGTAACCGGCGCTCGCCATCTGCTGCAAGGCGACAGCGGCTGCCTGCGAGCCCAATGCCGGCCCGAAGCCCTTGTCGCGGCGCTGATGCTGGCTGAAGAGTCCGAGCACAAGCTCGTCATCTGGGTCGGCCGGATGCCAGTTCGTCCGCCCGTCGACGGTCAAGCCGAACAACAGGACGGCGCTGGCGGCCCGGGCCTTGTGGATCAGCGCCTGCAGCCACGGCGCCGAGACGAGGTCCAGCAGCGCACAGCCCGTGACGAGTGGCTTCTGGCCGAAATCAAGGCTTGCAAGATCACGCGCCAGATCGACACGTGGGCAGACGGCCCGGGCGTGGAAGCCTGGGCCGGCGATGTCGAGGGCTTGTTCAGCGCCCGTGTCGGCCTCGCGTATGAGCCGGTAGTCGTGCCGGAGCGCCCATTCGGCCAGAGCATCCGGCACCGCAGCCAGCAGCGCGGGGTCATGATCGACCAGGCGCCAATGTTGCGCTCCACCCAGACTTGGCGCCAGCGCCCGCAGGTTCGCGCCGTGGCCGCAGGCCAGGTCGATCACCGCGAGTGCCTCGCCGGGTGATCGTTTCCGCCAGCGCGCCAGCCGTGCGGGCAGGTCCAGCGCCACAGCAACCGTTTCGCGGGCCGCCTGATCGAAGGGCTCACGCAGAGTCAGCCAATTGGCGCTGAATTCGTTCATGGCACCGCACCCGGCTCGCATTCCATGTCGAGCGATTCCAGCGCCGCAGCAAAGCGTGCTTGAGCCTGGGGCCACGTGGGCAATCCGGCGCGGGCGGCTCGCGCTCCCGCGGTCAGTCGGGTGCGCAAAGCGGGCTCGTCGAGCAGGGCCGCCAGCGCGGCACGCAGCGCCACCGCGTCACCCGGTGGCACGAGCACACCGGCTTCGCGGGGCACCGTGTCGGGGATGGCGCCGGCCGTCGTGCTCACGACGGGCAAGCCATGCGCCAGCGCTTCGGCCAGCGCCATCCCGTAGCCCTCGAAGTACGAGGGCAACACGACGGCGTCGGCTTGCCCATACATCGACTGCAGCTCAGCAGCCGAGACCTCGCCGTACAGTCGCACCCGGTCACCCAGTCCGTGCTCGGCAATGGCCGAACGCAAGCCGTTTGCAGTGTCCACATCCCGCGTCGCGCTGCCCACGCAGTGCAGGGTCCAGGCGCGGTCCTGCAGGCCGCGCAAGGCTTCGATCAGGACGGCGTGGCCTTTGCGCGGGATCAAGGTCGCGACGCACAGGAACGACAAACCATGGCGCACCGGATCCACACCCGATCCGGTGGCCAGTGGCGCGGCGTGCGTGCCCGGGGTGACCACATGGATACGCTCGGCGGCCACGCCATAACGGGCCAGCTCACGCGCGGTGGCCGCACTGGTCACGATCACGCCGCGCGCGGTGGCCAATGCGCGTCGCTCGCTGTTGAAGAGCGCGCTGCCCTGCTGTGCGCTCAGGCCGGTTTCCAGCGCAAGCGGGTGATGGACCAACGCCACCCAGCGCAGCCTTGTCGCATGCTGCTCGGCCAGGCCGGGCATGGCCCCGAACGCCAAACCATCGGCGACGACCAGCGCGCCATTCCGGATGCCCGCCAGCTGCTGCGCGGCGCGGTCCAGCGCAGCAGCGTGCGGCCAGGGGAAACCGGCATCCAGCGCGACGACGTCGACCTCGCGGCCTGCCTTGCGCAATCCGGTGATCATCTGGCGGTCATAGCCGTAGCCGCCGGTGACGCTGTTCAACTCACCGGGCACCACGAAGACCAGCTTGGGTGCGGACATGGCTCGACGCGTGATGGGCTCAAGCGGCCGCATGCGCTGGCAGCACACCCTCGTAGGCGGCCCATGCAACGTGCGACTCGTGCAAGGTGACCTTCAGGTGGCTCAGGCCACCGACGTTGGAGCCCAGTTCGCCAGCAGCGACGCGGGCGGCCACACGATCGAAGACGACGCGGGCCAGGAACTCAGTCGTGGTATTGCGTCCCTGGAAGGCGCTCTCTTCGTCGAGATTGCGGAAGTTCAAATCGCCCAGCACCGCGTGCAAAACCTGCGTGGCACGGCCGATGTCGACCACGATGCCGTCCGCGTCCAGCTCGGCCCTGCGCAGTTCCAGGTCGACCACGTAGGTCGCTCCGTGCATGCGCTGTGCCGGGCCGAAGACGGCGCCCTGGAAGCTGTGAGTGACCATGAAATGGTCGCGGACATTGACGCTGTACATGGCAGTGCCTCATAGTGAGCAATCGTCAGGTGTAGTCGATGCGATGACACAAGGTGAGGTCCGACGTGGACGCGGCCAGGCGCGCCAGCACGGCAGGCAAGGCGGCAAAGGGCGCCGCATCGGTGATCAGGGCGTCCAGGGCCGGGTCCGTCAATAGCGAGAGGCTTAGCTCGATGCGACGGCGATGGCTCCAGCGGCTGCGCTGCGCCGCGGCCACCTGCCCCACCTGTGAACTCTTCAGCACCAGTCGGCGCGAATGAAACGCCCCACCCAGCGGCACACTCACGTCGCGCTGTCCGTACCAGCTCAGCTCGAGCACGGTGGCCTCGAAGGCCGCCAGGCGCAGGGCCGTCGCCAGGCCCTCGGCCCGGCCGCTGGCATGGATCACGAGATCCGCTTCGTCGCGCGCGGCCTCGGGCACGGCGAAGTTCACGCCCAGCCATTCGGTCACTTCGCGGCGCGCCACTTGCGTATCCACCACCTCCACCGCGCAGCCAGGCATGCGGCCCGCAAGCCAGGCGACGAGCAGACCCACGGTGCCGCCGCCGACGACGCTGATGCGATCGCCAAGGCGCGGCGCAGCGTCCCACAGCGCATTGACCGCCGTCTCGAGGTTGGCCGCGAGCACGGCCCGCTCCGGCGGCACCCCGTCGGGCAGGATATGAACGGCATCGATCGGCACCACGTAGCAGGTCTGGTGCGGGAACAGACAGAACACGGCGCGGCCCAAGAGTGCGGCCGGGCCCACTTCCACGATGCCGACGCTGCTGTAGCCGTACTTCACCGGGCCTGGAAAGTCGCCCGCCTGAAGGGGTGCGCGCATGCGCTCGAACTCACTAGTCGGCACGTCGCCGCGATAGATCAGGGTCTCGGTGCCGCGGCTGATGCCGCTGTGCAAGGTGCGCACCTGTACCTGATCAGCGGTCGGCTCGGGCAGCGTCTCGGAGCGCAACTCGGCGCAACCTGGCTCGACCAGCCAGCACGCCTGGGCCGATGATGCCGTCATGGCTTCAAGGGCCGGTGCAGCAACGCAAGCGCGTCGTGCTGCATCTGTGTGCTGTGACCGGCACCTGCCCGGACAGCGCCGACCTTGGCAGGGCCAGCCGACGCTTCAATCAGGTGACGGATCTCTGCGACGATCGCTGCCTGCAGCGAATCTGCCTCGCAAGCACTGGCCTGCTGCCCTGGCCCGAACGCAACCCGCGCGACCATCTTCTGGTATCGCGGCAGGGCCACCTGCAAGGCCGCTGCAAGCCGCCGTTTGTCATGGGCGGTGCGGCGAAAAAGCGTTAGGACATGCCGCTGCGCTTGCGGCGAGACGACATGGCTGACAACCGCCGGAATGAATCGGGTCTGCGGCACCCGCCGCGCGAACAGGACATAGCTGTCCGACCAACCACGCAGCGAATCGACCGCCTTGCGCCGACCGAATGTGGCCGGGTCGGGTTCGATTTCGCCGGCCGGAAACGTCAACAAGGCGCCGCCTTGCTTCAGATGCTTCACGCCAGCCCGCACCACGCCCATGCGCCCGACCTCGTGGTCGGGCACCCGGATCAAGTGCCTGGCGACATTCGGCAGCGCTCGCAGGAACGGCCGGTCCAGCGCAATCACGCGCAGATCGGGGCGCGACGCCAGGCTCGCGAGCAGCGCCACGGTGTCGGTCATGCCCGGGTGATTGGCGAGAATGACTGCAGGTCCCGTGGCCGGGACATGGTCGCCACCCGATACCTGCGTGCCCGCCGCCATCCGGTGCGCCAGCCACGAACTGCCTTGGGCCAGTCCTTGCTCGCCCACGAGCTTGTCGAACTCCTGGGCCACAAGAGCAAAGCGTCGAGCGGCCGGCCACAGCAGACGCTGAAGGGACGTGGGCCGCAGCCACATCAGCCCCGCTGCATCGAACAGGTCGTCGAGATTGATGTCGGTTAGTGTGTCGAGCAGCGGCGACAAGGCCCTCGACTCCGCCGCTGCCCAAGCGCCCCGCGTGTCGGTGATGTCGTCGCCGGG
This sequence comes from uncultured beta proteobacterium, assembly GCA_963824005.1. GTDB lineage: Bacteria > Pseudomonadota > Gammaproteobacteria > Burkholderiales > Burkholderiaceae_C > Rubrivivax. The sequence goes on along the minus strand of CAWGOK010000025.1, from coordinate 16,570 downwards.
TTCCGGCAACTCGCAACGCTGCGTCTCAGTCAATATCTTGGACCCCGCAAGCTGCAAAACGGCACTCAGCGACAGTACGTGGCGCAGACGCATCTGGCCACCTCCGCTCACGCGCCCCCGATTGGATTGAGCATCCAGGGCCGGAAGCGCATGTTCGATCAGTCTAGCCCCTGCGCCACTCGTAGGGAATCCTCTTTGGCGCTTCGGGCCGGCGCTGCCAGCCGGTCTCGGCGCCCAGGCCCGACACGCGAAAGTGGAATCCTCGGAATCGCGTAAGCCAGCGCGCATTGATTCGCTCCGACTCATGCAGGCCAAAGCGCCGATGGATCCGTTCGACGATCAGCCGCGAGATGCTGCGCTTCTTCCTCAAACAGCCGCGGTCCAGAAATGGCTGAAGCGCGGCGCGGTGCGCACCTCGCTCCCTGGCGTCAAGTCGACCACTGCACGAAGCGCCGGAAGACTTCTGGTGGGTCTCTTCGCGCGGCACAGTGCACCTGCCGCGCGAGTCCAGGCTGACTCCGACGACCTTTGCTATGCGCCTTTAGAGTCGATGGGTGCCGCACTGCCGAAGCGCCTGGCGATATCGTCGCGCAGGGAACCCGGCAGCATCGACAGCATCCAGCTCACGGCCAGCGGAAGCAGCACAAGGTCGTCGACGATGCCAATGATCGGCAGTGCGTCCGGGATCAGGTCGAACGGTGACACCAAGTACAGCAACAGCAACGCGGTGACTGGTCTGAGCCAGACCGGGGCATCGGGGTGGCGCAAGGCGTACCAAAGCCGCCGCGCATCGCCGCGCACAAGCACCCACAGGACGGTCAACCGCTTCCACATAGCCGGCAGTTGGGGACTGCGCTCGGCTGATCAAGGGCTGCTCGTTGTATTCACATTCGGCCTTGTGGCGTAGAGCCACACCATCGCCTGTGCCATCCGGTTTGGCATTGGACGCGAAGTGCCCGGCGCCTGCGCATCTGACCGGCCGCTTTGACGACCCACATCGAGGTCCACGAAGCAGCAACGGGTCGACAGCACCTGTTGACCTTGGAGAACAGCGGTCGTTAGATCGGTGACGGACGCGCCGAAGGACTATGCCCGCCTTGCTCTAGCGTGCGAGGTCGAGTTCGACAGACATCTTCTCGGGCTGGCCAGCCCCTGCCGGCGGCGATGTCTTCCACCGCGAGCGATCAGGTCGGCCGGGATCTTGGCCAGAATGTTGTAATCTGCATAGAAGATCATGGAGCAACATAGCGATCCACGGCAGGCGCATGTGGAATCTGCGTCAACGGCAAACAGACAGCACGGCGTCGTCAGTCTGATCGACTATGTTTGGGGCGCGATCCTGCTGATGCCGGCCCTGACCATCTTTTCATCCACGCACGTCTGGGATCTTGGCGCCGCCTACCCCCTTGCCGCGACCGCAGTGTTCTTTGGCTTACTTCGGGCGATCCTAGGGCTTCGAGTATTCGTGGTCCTGACATACGTCCCGGCGCTGTTCGGTGTTCTAGCCCTGGGCGCCGACCTTCTACGCGATTTCAACCTTCTCGAGGCGGCCTTGATTCGGCCGGACCCACACGAAGCGTGGCCAGTAATTCAGCCTCATGCCCACTGGATAGCCCTGACCGCGGTCCTGCTCGCCGTGCCGATCTGGGTGTTGTTTCGCACTCCGTCAACCCGCACGGCGCGCGGGAAGTGGCCTTCGGCCACCCTAGCGGCAATCACTTTCGCCGCAGTCACATGCGGCGCCGCCTTTCATGACACCGTGCTGCGCGCGTGGCCGCTGAATGTGATTTCCGTTGCCGCGGCTTCTGCGATCGGCCGTGGCGAATTCATCTCGGCGGCGTTGCCCTATGCGCCCATCAACCCTCGTTCGGCGTCCGCGAGTTGGGGCGTCTCGCGGTTGCCGGGACTTCACCCGCAGAACGAGACATACGTCCTCATCATCGGGGAATCAGTGCGTGCCGACCGGCTCGGCGCATGCGGCGGCCAAAAGCAGGTCGCCATCAGCCATCAAGACACGATCATCTATTGCGATGTGACGTCCGGATCCAGCAGCACGCATACGTCGGTCCCTCTGCTCGTCTCGCGCGAAATGCCTGGCGGTGCATTTCGGGTCAGCACGGACGCAACATTTATGAAGGCCTTCGAGGAAGCTGGATTTCACACCTACTGGCTTGCCGTCCAGGAAAGAGGCATTGCGTGGCCTGACGCCAACACCGAAATGTTCGTCACAAGAAAGAAGACCGATCGGGAAAGCCTTCTGCCATCGTTCAGATTGGTGCTCGCGCAGAACGCGCCCAAGAAATTGATCTTGGTGCATGCCTACGGCGCACACTTTTCGTACTGCGATCGCTATGAGCCTGCATCAGCTGCTTTCCAGGCCGACTGCTCGAAGCTTTCTGAACTCCCAGATGATTCCACGCTGCCGGATTTCATCCGCGCCTACGACAACGCCGTAGCCGAATCCCTCCGCTTCGTCGATGCCGTGATCTCCGAGCTAGGGCAGGCGGGCGGCTCGTCCTTCGTGATGTACACGGCTGACCATGGTGAGAACCTGCTTGACGACGGACGAAGACTTTTTCAACACGCGCTGAAGGATCCAACGCACTGGGACACGACAGTTCCGGCCGTAATGTGGGCGAGCGATGAATGGCGCGCCAGCAACTCCGCGCGTTGGGAGCGGCTCCGTGCCAACCATGAAGCCATGGCGATGCATGCCGACCTTGTGCCCACCCTGCTCGGTTCAGCGGCCATTAGATATGTCGACGAGCGGCAAGTGGCTATTGATCTCGGAGCGATGTCACCTGCCGCCGATAGAATCCGGTGGGTAATGCGACGTCTCGGTGAGAAGGTTGATGGCGATCAACTGCGCCAAGTACGTCCCCGGTGGCCATCGTCGCGGGGCCCGGAAAATTACTAAGGCAACGCTGATCAAGTTCTGATTCTGGAACCATCCAGCAGCGAGGTCAGCGCGAAGGCCCGAATTGCGCTGTTTCGGTGCCGCGATCCCCATCTGCAGGCGCATTTGCGCTGTCGGCTGTTCGCTGTGATGCTGTGCGGCGGACCATTGGCCCGCTTTTTCCTCGCTATGCACGCAATTGTTGCAACAGTGGTCGTCGAGCCAGATAGATGTTGGCCAGCGCCAGTGCCACGAATGCGCGAGTGGCGTTGCTTTCCAAACCGCGATAGCACACCTTGTTGAAGCCCCACAGCTGCCTCCAGTGCGAGCAGGTTGCGCTCGATGCCGACATCGATCAGGTCGAGACAGACATTCGGGTGCTGAACATGAAAACGCGGCAGCAACTCGGCCAGTACGAACTGCAGCACCACGCTCTGGGCCGCGACCCTGACGGTGCCGGTGGGCGTACTCGCCTGATCGTGCAGGCTGGCATCCAGCCCGCGCAGCTCGTCGAGCAGTTGCCGTGCCTGCTCCACATATGACATCGCGTCCGGTGTCGCTCGCATGGGCGTGCCGGCGCGGTCGAGCAGCTGTGTGCCCATGTCCTTCTCGAGCGCACTGACCAGTCGGTGAACCGACGGCGCCGCCACGCCCAGCCGCCGCGCCGCGGCGGCGAAGCCCCCGTGCTCGACAACGGCCACCAGGTACTCGAGCGCGCGCAGTTTGTGGATTGCCATGGTTTGGCCAACGTGGACGGGCGTGCTGACATTAGCAGAATGCTCATGCCTCAGTAGTGCAGCTAGGTATTGCGGTGCACTGGCAGCGTCAGCAGCATGGGCGACTGTGCATTCGCTGGGAGCAATGACTATGAAGTTGATCGACCGCAGGGCCTTCGCCATACGAAGCATTGGCGCACTGGCCAGCCTGGGCACCGGCCACTTGGCCGCGGCGTCGGCAGCCGAACTTAAGACGCTGCAGATCATCGTGCCCACGCCACCTGGCAGCCAACCCGACCTGATCGCGCGCTGGATCATCGAGCCGCTCTCCAGGCGGGCAGGAGTGGCCGGCATCGTGGCCAATCGTCCAGGCGCCGCCGGCGCGATCGCTGTCGATGCCGTGCTGGCGGCACCCGCGGAGAGTGGCCCGCTGCTGCTGGGCGGGCTGGACCATGTTGCCTACTCGCACATCAACAGCGACCGCCGGGCCCTCGATCCCTTCGTCGACTTTGCGCCGGTCGGTGCCGTCAACCGCGACACCTGGTTGCTCGCCACATCTGCATCGAACCCTGCGCGCAGCCTGACGGCGCTGGCCGATGCCTCACGCAGTAAGGGCCCGCTCAACTATGCAAGCACCGGCGAAGGCAGCACGGCCCATCTGCTTAGCGCACGCCTGTGTAAGGCCGTCGGCATCGAGGCCCAGCATGTGCCGTACAAGGAAAGCTTCCTTCCGGACCTGATTGCCGGGCGCATCGACTTCGTCGTGGCCCCCACGCCGGCGCTGCTCGGCCAGATAACGGGCGCACGCGTGGCGGCGCTGGCCTCGCTGACGGATGAACGCCTGGCGATGCTTCAGGGTGTGCCTTCGATTCGCGAGCTGGGCTGGCCCAACCAGTTTTTCTACGGCGGGCTGTTCCTGTTTGCACCGACGGCTCTGGCGCCGCAGGCGCAGCGCCTCAACACCTGGCTCGTAGAGAGCCTGAGCCAGCCGGACATCGCTGCACACTTTCGTGACGCGGCCATCGAGCCCACGCCGGTGGGTCTGGAGCAGACGCGACAGCTGCTGGCCGAGCGGCTGCGCACCGTCGACGCTATGCGACTCGCGGTGTTCGGCCGGACGCGATAGCGGCTTGGGCTTTCAGATCTGCGCATCGGCCTTGAGCGAGGTCTCGGTGCCACGGCCGGGGCTGCGCCTGCTCCGCTCCCGCGGCGCGCTGGCGAGCACTGCCCAAAGGACTGCTTTGGGATCGGCATTCCTGAGTTTCGAACGACGGCAGTGGGTCGGCGGCGGGTCTACGCGAAATCAATCTCGATGCCGTAGACCTGCCGGTGGAATCGAATCGCCTGATACTTGACATCCGTAGGCAGTGGACCTCGGCCACAACCGATCACTGCTGGAGGGCCGGTTTGGAGCAAGTCAGTTGTTGAGCTGGGCTCGGCTGCTCAAGTGCGTCTTTGAGCTCGACCTCGAGCACTGCCTGAACTGTGGCGGCGAACTGAAGATCATTGCAGCGATCCTGTTAGGTAAGCGTCCAGCCGCCGCTGAGCGATGCAACGGCGCTGAATGGTCGAACCGTGCCGGTACAGTCTGGCTGTCGGAAACCAACCTGAGTACAAGGAGACACCCATGGCATTCGATGGTTCGGCCATCAAGGCGCTGCTCGACGGCGCAGTCGCGAAGGGCGCCGTGCATGGCATCTCGGCCATCGTGGTCGACCGCAACGGCCCGCTGTTCCACCACGCCTGCGGCGAGGCGAACCAGCACACGCTGTTCCGAAATGCCTCGATGACCAAGGCCGTGGCCACCACCGGCGCGCTGCAGCTGATGGAACAAGGCCGACTGGACCTGGACGCCACGGTGGAATCGATCCTGCCGGATTTCGGCCGACTGCAGTTGCTGGAGGGCTTCGACGGCGACAAGCCGCGCCTGCGCGCACCGGCCAGCAAGGCCACGGTGCGCCAGTTGATGACGCACACCGCCGGCCTTGGTTACTTCTTCACCAACGAAAATCTCCTGCGCTACTTGGAGCTGACCGGCGAGCCAAGCCCGCTGTCGGGTGAGAAGCGCAGCCTGTCGGTTCCGATGGTCAACGACCCGGGCACGGCCTGGGAGTACGGCGTCAACACCGACTGGCTGGGACTGGTGGTCGAGAAGCTCACCGGGCAGAGCCTGGGCAGCTACTTGCAGCAGCATGTCTACGCGCCGCTGGGCATGAATGACTCCACCTTCGCGCCCAGCGCCGAGCAGCGCGCTCGGCTGCTGCGCGTAGTGCAGCGCCAGACCGACGGCAAGCTCGCGCCTTCGGTGCACGACCTGCCGGCCACCTCGGAATGGGACGCGGCCGGCCACGGCTCCTACGGGACGATCCAGGACTACGGCCGCTTCGTGCAGGCCTGGCTCAACGATGGCGCCGGCGTGCTCAAGCCGGCCACGGTGCAAATGGCGCTGCAAAGCCATATCGGCTCGATCAAGCTACCCGAACTGATGAAGTCCGCGGTGCCCGAACTGTCGAACGACGTGCCTTCGCTGCCGGTGCCACAGAGCTGGGGCCTGGGCTTCCACCTGACGCTAGCCGACCTGCCCGGCATGCGCAGCCAGGGCACCGGCGACTGGGCGGGCGTGTTCAACTCCTATTATTGGATCGACCGCGCCAAAGGCATCGGCGGCGTGCTGATGACGCAACTGCTACCGTTCTTCGACATGCCGGTGATCGAGACGCTGATGGGCTTCGAGATGGCGGTGTATCAGCAGGTGGGCGCGGCCGTGCCCGCGGGTTGAGAGTGCCGCGCCCGACCGTGAGGGCAAGCTGCGAGCGGTTCCGGCGCAATAGGGAAAAGCTCTCTGCGTCTTGTGGCCAGCAGTTCACCGGGAGCGGCCGCTCGACAATCGCGGGCCAAGTCACGCAGACGGGCCACTATTGGCTGCTTCGCGCCAGTCGACATGCCGAAAACAATGGCCGTAACCAACCGCTGGACGAAACCGCACGCGCGGTAGGCGCTGCGGCGACGCCGGCGGTGGTTTGTTGGCCCCCGGGCTCTGCGATGCTCCAAGCGGTAGCCGGGCTGGGTGCGCCACTCGGCGAGCTGCGCCAGACTCGGCACCGTAAGCGGAATGACCGGCGTGAGCAGCAGGTCGACACCTTGCATCAGCGCGTGCATGCGGCGCGTGAATTCAGCGCGGGCTAGCAGGATGCGCTGGTAGTCGGTCCCGCTCAGACGTCGAAGCCCGTGAGGCGACGCTCGTCACTTGGGGGTGAGACGATGGCTCAGATTCTCAAGGCCCATGAGATCGGCAGCGCCGAGCCAGGGCTACTTAGGCTGCAGCAGCTTCTTCAGCTTGGCCAGGTTCTCTTCGAAGCGGTCCTGCACGACCTTCCAGGCCTTCTTGCGCGACTTCGCTTCCATCTGAGCAAGTTCACGCACGTTGGCGATCGCGTCCTGCAAGCCCTGCCGGGCGAGTTCGCCCTGCTTGGTGATCACTTCCGTGCCGCTCGCGCCCTTCATCGCCTCTTGCCATTTACCGAAGGCCTCCTTCAGCATCTGGTTGCGCCGCTCGGCCAGCGCCTTGATGCCTTCGTAGGCTTGGCGGTTGGCCTCGGCCAGCGCTTCCATGTCCTGGCGCTGCGACTCGACGATGGCGGCAATGTCGATGCCCGGCAGCTTGAACCTGCCAAGCGATTTGCCCAGGTCGCCAAGCGGCAGGCCTTTTGCCTTGACCGCAGGTGCGGCGGTGGTCTTGCGCGCTGTCTTACGCACTGTCTTCTTGGCGGGGGTCTTCTTACTGGTGACCATGGTTGTCTCCTTCTGCGATTGAAAGAACGCCGCCTACACCGCGTGTTCGGCAATGGCGCCGATGGTCTGCGGTCATACATGGAAACGCAGCTACGGCGAGGTTACTCGGGCACCGTCAGACGAAAGGGGCGGCAACAAACAAACCAGACCTACTGCCACCGCGGCACATCTCGACTTTACCGCGGTGAGCGCGCCCATGGACAGTGTGACTTCGATATACGGACACCGTCACCAAGTTGACACGGCAATCAGCGGCAAAACCACCAACGAAAACGCGCCCCGACCTGCCGTTCACACTGCACCAATGAACCCCGAGCCCGGCTAGGTCAATTGCTCTAAGTTTCACATGCGCGTGGTTTTGATGCTCTAGCCGCCCTGGGCAGAATTCTCTTCACCGAGTCATCCCGGCTCGACGCAAACGCAACAGACCCTACGGAGCAACTAACCATGTCGACCCATTCCCTCAGCGCCGTCTCGCTCGAAACCATCAATCTGTACGCCAACGCCGCCAAGACGATCGTCGGTGCCTACCGCGCGGGCACGACCCGCACGCTTCAAGGCCTCGAAGGCCGCCTGTCCGGTGGCCTGAACAGCGAGCGTGTGCAAATCAGCGAGTCGCTGAAGACCAGCCTGCTGGCCGCCGAACAACAGATCGCCAGCCTGGTGCAGGGCAGCATCGAAGCTGCGGCGACCGCTTACGAGCGCGCCATCGAAGCCGCGGCGACCGCCGCGACCACCAGCGTGAACAGCGTTGCCGCTGCCGGTTCGCAACTGCAGGACAGCCTGCCCGGCAACACCGCCGAAGCGCTGATCACGCTGCAGATGCCGGGCGCGCAACTGTCGCGCGATGTGGCCGCGCGCGTCGCCGAAGCCGCGCAACAGGTTGCCGAGCGTGTCGCCGAAGGCGTGCCGGTCGAATTGGTAACCGGACGCACCGTGCCGGCGACCTCCAAACGCGCTCGCGCCTCCGCCAAGAACTGAGTTCAAGGCACCCCGGCGGGTCAGCGTGCAGACCAGTGCCCGCCCGTGCGGTGCAGCAGGCTATGCTGCAGCCGGCGTTACTTGGAGAGCCCGTCATGCGCAAGGTGCCCACCGATCCAGACGAAACACGGGGCGGCAAGCCGGGCGCGACGAAGGCTGCCGTGCCGCGCCGCAAGCCGGCCGAGCCGGCGCCGCAGTCCGCGGCGTCGAAGCAGCATTCCAACCTGCAAGCGCTGGCCCAGGCGCGCAAACACGCCGAGAGCGGCCCGGCCAACGTGGTCGCGTCGCTGATCGATCCGTTCGGCTTTCGCAAGTTCGAAGACGTGTTCGACCAACGCGTGGCCTGTGCCCTCGACCGGCTTGGCATGCCGGCGGCGGAGGTGCTGATCTCGCTGATCGAAGAGGTCGAGGCGTTGCGTCGCCGTGTCGAACAGCTCGAAAAGGCCAGGCGCTAAGCGCAAGCAGGGCGGGCCGCCGCAACCTTTGCCTGCTGCCCGTGAAGACTCGCGACCGGATCCTCGCCCAGAGCCTGGAACTGTTCAACAAGGACGGTGCACCGGCCGTCACGACCAATGCGATCGCGGCCGAGATGGGCATGAGCCCGGGCAACCTGTATTACCACTTCAAGAACAAGCAACAGATCATCGAGCAGTTGTTGCGCCGCTTCGACGACGCGCTCGCGTCGTTCGCCAGCGCGCCGGCGTCGGTGCACGAACTCGATGACTTGTGGCTGGCGCTGCACCTGCTGTTCGAGAACATCCACGCCTACCGTTTCGCCTACCGCGACAGCGACTACCTGATGCGCGAGTTTGCGCCTGTCGCGCAGCGTCTGCATCGCATGACGGTCGCGCTGCTCGCGACCCTGCGCCTGGTCTACCTCGGGCTGGCGCAACGCGGCGTGATGCGCGCAACGGATCAGGAGGTCGAACTGCTGGCCCTGCATACGGTGCTCGTGATCACCTGCTGGCAGTCCTTCACTCGGCTGGTCCTTGAACCCTCCCGCGACACGGCGCATGGGCATGAGAGCGACGCCGGACGAGCCGCCTACCATGTGCTGACGCTGCTCGGGCCGTACCTCGAGCCCGAAGCGCGGCCATACCTGGTGTACCTGACCCACAAGTATCTGAAGTAAAGGAATCGCGATGAACACCAACACCCATTCGGCCATCCGCCCGCCCGGCAGGCATCTGATGGCCCTCGAAGCCATCGCGGCGCCTTGGGAACACGCCAGCACGCTCGCGTGGTGGCCGCTGCTGCGCATGGCGCCGCGTGGCGACGGCCACCCGGTACTGGTGATCCCCGGCCTGGGCGCCAGCGACTCGTCGACGCTGCTGTTGCGCCAGTACCTGAGCCAGCAGGGCCACGCGACCTATGCGTGGCAACTCGGCGCCAACCTCGGCCCGCAAGGCGGCAAGCTGCGCGCGCTGCGCCAGCGCATCGTCGATCTCGACGCGCAGCACGGCCGCACGGTCAGCCTGATCGGCTGGAGCCTGGGCGGTATCTACGCGCGCGAACTGGCCAAGACGCAACCGCATCATGTGCGCTCGGTGATCACGCTCGGCACCGGCTTCACCGGCAACCTGAACGCCACCAGCGTGAACCGTTTCTACGAATTCGTGAGCGGCGAGAAGTTCGGCCCGACGCCGTTCCATCACCATCTCAGCGTGAACCCCGAGGCACCGACGACCTCGATCTGGAGTCGCACCGACGGCGTCGTGGCCTGGCAATGCAGCGTGCTCGAGGAGGGCCCGCGGGCCGAGAACATCGAGGTCCGTGCCAGCCACATCGGCATGGGCGTGAATCCGTCGGTGCTCTTTGCCCTCGCCGATCGGCTGGCGCAGCCGGAAGGACAGTGGAAGGCGTTCGACAAGAGTGGCTTGCGGCGCCTGGCCTATCGCTGAGACGAACCCTGGCGCAATGCGAGTCTTGTCCGTCGGCTTTGCGGCGGTCATCCTGTGATGGTGAGTGGCAACTGTGGGTCGGTGAGCGCCAATGGAAAGCTCGAACTCAATGGCCGGGAGCTGTCTTCGAGTTGACACCGCAAACAGTGATCGAAATGCCGTCGAGATGGGCGGCCTGGACCGGTCGCTCACCCGCATCGACTCCGGGGTTTCAGGCGTTGCCTGCGTCGGCCAAGTGGCCCTTGCCCGGCACGAAGTTGGCCTCGATGCGGATGCCGTCGAGATCCTCGAACAGCACGGAGTAGTACCCTGGTGCCCAGCTGTCTTCGCGAGGCGCGCGGATGATCTTGGCGCCCAGCGCGCAGGCCACCTCGTGGATGGCGTCGACATCGGCCGCCGACTTCGCGCGGAAGCACAGGTGGTGCAGGCCGGGGCGGCCCTGCGAAAACCCTGCTTCGCGCCGTCGGCGCTTGCCGGCGCAATGGCGACTCCAGTGCGGCCGCCGATGCAATAGAAGTAGTCAGGCCTGTTGATGAGCGTGACCATCTCCAGGGAATGCAACAACGTCTCGTAGAACGGCACCGCACGCTTCATGTCGCTCACCGTCAGCTGGATGTGTGCGATGCCATTGATGCTGGGCATTCGAATCCTCCATGAAGTGCGTTGCCGATGTTCGCGTTGTATCGGGAGCTGACCCGGCGCCGTGGGATCGACAACTCATAGACCCCATGTCAGTCAGCTCAGCTCGAGATGCAGGCGGTCGGACAGGTAGTGCCCGATGGCGCTCGGCTCGAGCAGGATGCGGAGCAGCCGCGGGTCGTGAATCAGGTGCTTGCAGAGTGGCTGCGCGACACGGCGGCACCAGCATGAGCGGGTCACATCGAGACGGCCGGCTGCTGATCGGAGTCGAGTACCTGCGTGGTTCCCAGCCCTGCGCCGCCATTGCCGATGACGGCTTCCGGGCAACGTTTCGTTCAGGTCGTACAGCCGGAATGGGTCGGCCAGCGACTGTCACGCTGCTGATCTCACTCGGACCTTGGCGGCCGCGATGGCGTACTCGGCGCCGGTAAGCCGCGATCAGAATTGATGATGCCGTCAGCGGTCGCTCATCAGCGCGGGTCCCGGCCATCCCTACCGGTTGCGATGGGCAGTTTTCCGCTTGCGCAATCTTCAAATTCCGAATGGGCAGCCTTGGCGCAAAGACACTGCGCCCGCACGCCAGCTTCATCTTGGCCGACGAATGCCGCACCGGCTGTCTGACTCCACGAGAGTGGGCATGGACGGGCAACGCTGTGCGGGTTCACGAAGGCCGAGCGCAAGGTCGGCCGCCAAGAGGACGTGATGCGTGCGAACGATCTGCCCAATCTTCTGTGCCGGCATGGTCAAAGCACTGGTACTACGCGCCGAGCAATTCGCCGATTGGCCTGAGATCTTCGACGCGGTCGCACACGGCCTTCACCACCATCAGCAGCGGGGCACCCAGCAACAATCCCCAGATACCCCACAGCCAACCCCAGGCCAGCACACCCACAAAGATCACCACGGGGTTCATGCGGCTCGCCCGACTGGTCAGCCAGGGGGTGAGCAGGTTGCCGGAGAGGGTGTGGATGACCAGTGACATGCCGCCGATCAGCAACGCCATGCCAAGCGTGCCAAATTGCAGGAAACCCATCAGCGCCGCAGCGCCGCTGATCACGATCGAACCGAGGTAGGGCACGAGATTGAGCACCGCAGCGGCGACACCCCACACCGCAGCATGTTCCAGCCCGATCCACGCGAAGGCAAGCCAGGTGGCTACGCCGACGAGGACACTCGTCAGGACCTGCACCAACAGATAGCGCTGGATCTGCCCGGTGATCTCGTCAAGCAACTGGATCGTGATCTTCTTCTTGCTGAAGGTTGGTCCAGCGATCTTCACCATCTTGCGCCGAAAGCTGTCGCCGGACGAAATCAGGAAATAGGTGATGAATAGCACGACCATAGCCTGACCGACGAAGCCGACGATCCCGAGTGTGCCGCTCCACAGGTAGTCCTTGATGTTGAAGTGCGGCCGCTCGATCTGAACGCGGGTCACACCCTTGCTGGCGGGCGGCGCCGCTGAGCCGCTCTCTTCAGCTGCTTGTTCGAGTCTTGCCGCGGCCCTCTGCACCTTCTGGATGGGACTCTCGGTTACGCCGCCCGACATGCGCAGCGACTCGCGAACTTTCTGCGCGGCGTCAGGTAGTGATTCGATCAGGGCTGTGGCCTCATCGTTCAGCGAGGAGACCATCAAACCGAGGCCGCCCAGGACCGCGATCAGCAGCGCAGCCGTCCCGATCGAGCGCGGAACGTGCCAGCGCTGTAGTCGGTCCACGACTGGAGACAGCGTGTAGCTGCACATGACGCCAAGCAGCAACGGAATGAACACCGCACTGGCCCAGTGCAGCATGTAGACGCTGACCAGGAGTGCCAGCAGTGCCAGCGACACACTGCGCACGTCGACCGGCATGTGCAGATGCACACGCACCGGCTCAGCGGGCGTGGCATCGTGGAGCGGCTCTACCTTGGTCGAAAAGTCGTCTTGCATGGATTGCGAAATGAAGAAGGCAACCGAACCATGGCCTTGTGCAAACTCCCATTGACGCCGTCAACATGCCAACCAGGGTCACAGCGGTGGTGCATTTGCGCACAGAGACTGCGCAGTCATTATCGGATCTGCGACGGCCTTGGACACCTTCAGCCTCGAGGCAGCGCATTGACGCACTCGCCAGGAGGCGACCGATGGCCGTCATGATCAGCGCCGCTTCGTCCTGCACGCGGCCTGAAGCCCGTGTCGAACCTGTTCCAGCAGCCCTGGGCACTGACCAGGCGTTCCTGCTCGGGTAGAGCACCAGAAGGCGCTCGCACATCGCGATGCGGTTCACGCGTGTACTTGCGGCAAAGGTGTTCGTGTCCTGGCCGCAGCCATGCAGCATCACCATCAGCGGCAGGCGCTCGCCGAGCTTCACATCGGACGGGAAATACAGCCCTGAAGCGCCGTGCGCCCTTTCGCGCTTGATATGCATGCGCGTTTGCGGCCGCGGTGACATCGGCCACTGATCGGGCGGTCTCACACGCAGTGTTCGATGGCGCACAGACGCGGCCAGCTCATCAGTTCACGATGGTGCAATGGCCGACACCGTCGATACCCTGCCGGAGCCCTATTTTCATGATGACACAGGCGCGTTGCGCTTCTGGGTGCGCAGCGAAAATGCCGGCTTCGTAGGGGCGAGCGTTCGCAAGCAGATCCTGCACTACCACTTCAAATCAGCGAGCGACGGCACCGACGCGGTGCAGACCTATCGCGCACATCAAGACCTGTTCGACGCTGCCGTCCTGTCCAGGATCGCGCAGGGTTCGATTGAACCGGTGATGCTGCGCGAGGCAGACGTTGCCGGATTTACCGAAGGATCGCCGAAACAGTCTGCAACGGGCAAGCCATGAAAAACACCGCGGCTCGTAGCGCCAGCGGACATCCTTCGGCATGACGCCATTGATTGGCTTCGCTGCGACGCGCGGCGCCTATCAGGCTCCCCGAGTCGGCACGCCACCCGGCCGAGAAATGTCGGCTCTGAAGTGTCGATTCCGATCGGCCCGACGTCGGCAGTGGGTCGAGGCTTGACAGCCGATCCCACGAACTCGCCGCCTTGAAGCCGTCGTCGAAATTGAAGATGCCGATCAACTGACGTTCGCTGATGGTCTCGGCGAATTGGCGTTCAGCCACGACCCTCAGCAATGCGGCACTCAATGAGAGTGCGCAACTGACACGTGGTCTTCAGTCGCGTCCGAAAGCCTGGGCCACCCGCGTTGGCGCTACCGATCAAGGTCGACACCCCGCTGATCGCTGACCGTCACTGAAAGGTGCATGCGCGCAGGCCAGGCCGCGGTGCACAGTCGCGACCGCTTGCGCGAGCTCAAACCGGCGCCTGCGGCAACGGCTAGGCTCTACGGCCAGTTGGCTGTGGCGGTTGTAGACGCGCCACCACCTCGACCGGTTCCGGTTGCTTTCCATCATGCCCGCCCTATTCCTGTCCTACCGCCGAGCCGACAGTGCCGCTTGGTGCGAGAGGTTGTCCGACCACCTGAGCCTGCGCTTCGGCGACGACATCGTCTTCCGCGATGTCGATGACCTGCAGCCCGGAATGCGCTGGCGGCGCGAGATCGATTCGGCACTGCGCGGCGCCGTGGTGGTGATGGTCCTGATCGGCCCGCAGTGGTTCGCCGCGCGCCAGCGCCGTCGGCTGGCCGACCCGAAGGACGTGCTGCGCCAGGAGATCGCCATCGCCTTGAGCAGTCCGCGACGCAAGGTGGTACCGGTTCTCCTGGGCGGGGCCTCGCTGCCGGACAGCGCTGCGTTGCCTGTGCCGTTGCGCCCCCTGTGCGAATGGCAGGCCTGCACGCTGCGTGATCGCCAGTGGAGGCGCGACGTGGAGGCACTGGTGGAGCGGCTGCGCCAACTGGTGCCGGGCCTCGGACGCCTGACGCTGGCCCAGATCCACCAGCGGCTCCAAGGCGAGCAGCAGCGCTACTTCGATCTGCTGGACGGTGGTGACCCGCGGCGTGCCCTGGCACTCGCGCGCGCCACGATGCGCACGCTCAACCGCGTGTGCCCGCGCCACCCGCAGGATTCAGACCTGCAACTCACACGCGGCTACTGCCACAAGAACATTGCCATGGCGCTGCAGCGACTCGGGCGTGGCGGCGAGGCGGATCTCGCGCTCAAAGAGGCTGAGCGCACCTTCCGCACTGCGGTCGTCGAACGCCCCGGCGACGCGGACGCCTGGAACGGGCTGGGCAGCGTGGCCGCACTGCGGGACCAGCCGAAACAGGCGCTACGTTACGTTGACAAGGCACTCAAGCTGGCACCGGCCTACCCAGCAGCGCTGGAGGACAGGCGGCAACTCCTGGCCGCACTCGGACGCACGTGATTCGTAGCTTCGCATCGTAATTGTGAGTGCTGGCTGAGGCGCTGACACCGTCAACTCGGCTCGCCTTTGCGCTCTGTCCAATCGCGCTGCCGGGCGTCGCGTTCTGCTGAATGAGTGGCGCGTGTCGCGGCGGCGACCGTGTCGGTGTCGACGCGCTCGAAAGCGGTGGCCAATGGTTGCATCGTCGAGGGCAGTGCGCCAGCTGCAACGCGCTGGTACCGTGACCAAAGCCGTCGCACGCTAGCCAGCCGGCATCGACGAGCCAGTGACGCAACTCCACGTGGTCGGTGTCGAGAAATTTCGCCGCGCCGGCGAGTTTGGCCCTCAGGGCTTCATTCACATCGTGCTCGGACATCGGCACGGTGGGCTGGCCCGCCCAGACCAGCCCGAGGACGAGTCGACGCTGCGCGTGAGACAGCCCTCCGATGCTGATGCCCGCTTTCACGAAAAGCGCGGCAAGCGCCTGTAGCGACGCGGGCCGCAATGGGAGTGACATCGCCGCAAGATAGCGCCGCGGTCACAGGTCGCGACGCGAGGCAGCCGAAGGCCGCCGATTGACCGCGAATATCTCGCTCCCGCTGCGTTTATGCCGACGAACTCAAGGCGAACGACTGCTGTCGGGCGAGCAATCCGGGCGGCCGTCTAGCTGCTATGGGTCGCGTGCGGGTCCACGACGAACCGACCTGAATGACCGGTGATGTAGACCAAGCCGACATCCGCACCCGCGTTCGCGACCCCGGGACTCAACTGCCACCTCGATGGTCAGATTCAGTTCGCTGATTTTTCGTCGAAGATCGTCCCTTCCTCCACCCGAGAAGGCGCCTACAGTGTTCATCGAACGACACCGATCCGTTCTTGATGAAGCGCGCTACCGCCCTCCCCTTCTGCCCACGCTGACGAGCCCCAGCGTTTCGCTCAGCACGACTGCCGACCGTCATCAGCTCACCGGCCTGGGCCGCGGACGATTTATCGGCTGGATCGCCGAAGGAACGTTTCCGTGCCGGTGCGCCTGGGTCCGCGCGCGCGATTGCCTGGCGCTGGTCGGATCTGGAGCGCTGGACGCAATCGCGTCCCACTGTCCACCACTGATTCGGCGCCGAGCGCCGGGTCAAGGCGGGCGCAGCCTGGCGGCAGCGGACCCTTGACGCGGTGCGCGCGGCGCGAACAACTCTCATGCTCGCGGGCAGGCAGCTGCTAGCTCCCTGCCCGGCGAGCCCGTCGGCGGCGAGGGCGGCCCTCCCGGGGGAGGGGTGCGGGGTGGGCGTGGGTCGTTCAACGTTCGATATCGGGCTCAGGCTGCGCTCGTTGCGGCGGTGTCCTGGCGGCGCTGTTACGAAA
>CAWGOK010000024.1:0-11039 GCA_963824005.1 uncultured beta proteobacterium | reverse complement strand
CGCGTCGCGCACGCCACCGGCAGGCGGCCCGAGACGGTCGCCGCCGGCGACGCAGTCTGCAGATGACTGGAGGACTCGCCATGTCGCTCAAGGCTCGTTGGTACCGGGACAAGCTCGCCAAGAAGCGCGCCAAGGGGTTTCGTGGCTACCCGGTCGCGACCGTGGCCTGTTACGGGCCGGACAACGTCCGGGCAAGCAAGCTGGTCGTCGGCATCATCGCCAACGAAGGGCTCGATGCCGATGTGCTCGAGAAATGGTTCTCCGACGACGCCGACGTCCGCGCCGACCCGCAGATCGCGGAGGCGGTGGTGCGCTTCATCGAAGGGCACGGCGCCAAGTCGGTCGTCGCCACGGACCGCATCATCGGCTGTCCGCACGAGGAGGGCGTCGACTACCCGGTTGGCGAGAAATGCCCGCAGTGCCCGTACTGGGCAACGCACGATCGCTGGAGCGGAGAGCCCGTGCAATGAAGCACAGGCTCCTTGCCCCCGCGTGGCATGAGGCGGCTATCGTCGCCAGCACGCCAGGATCCGCTGGATGAGCCCCGAGCCGGCACGCGTCACCGCGCCGGCGAGCAATGCCTCGCCGCTGGAGTGGATCGCCTTCGAGCGGCTGCTGGCCGACCTGGCGGCACAGTTCGCCAACGTCGCCGCCGACGGTATCGAGCCGGCCATCGAGCAGGCCATGCGGCGGCTGCTCGATTTCCTCGGCTTCGACCGCAGCACCTACGTGGCGCTGCCGGACGACAGCGGCCGCCTGGAGGTGGTCTGTTCGGTGGCCGCTGCCGGCCATGCGCCGCTGCCGCGCGGCCCGCTGGACACCCACGCGCGCTGGCTGCTGGGCCTGCTGCGCGCCGGGCAGGCGACGCGCATGTCATCGTTGCCCGACGGCCTGCCGCCCGAGGCGGTGGAAGAGCGCGAATTCGTGGTGGCGCAGGGCATCCGCTCGCAGCTGGTCGTGCCGCTGCGCGAAGGTGGCCAGCTGGTCGGCTTCATCACGCTGGTGGCCTTCCATGACGCGCGGGCCTGGCCCGACGCGCTCGTGGCGCGCTTGTCGACGGTCGGGCATGTGTTGGCGCAGACCCTGGCGCGCCTGCGGGTCGACCGCGAACTGCGCAATGCGTTGGCGCAGATCGGTGCGCTGAAAGAGCGGCTGGAGGCCGAGAACAGCTACCTGCGTGCCGCCGTGTCGCGCCCGACCGGTCAGGCGCTGGCCAGCCGCTCACCCACCTTCCAGCGTGTGCTGGACGAGATCGCCCAGGTCGCGCCGACACCGTCGACGGTGTTGCTGCTCGGCGAGACCGGCACCGGCAAGGAGGTGCTGGCCGAGGCGCTGCACCTGGGCAGCCCGCGACGGGCGCGGCCGATGATCAAGATCAACTGCGCCGCCTTGCCGCCCGCGCTGATCGAGGCCGAGTTGTTCGGCCGCGAGAAAGGCGCCTACACCGGCGCGCTGGCGCGCCAGCCGGGCCGCTTCGAGCTGGCCGACGGCTCCACGCTGTTCCTCGACGAGATCGGCGAGATGCCGATCGAGCTGCAGACGCGGCTGCTGCGCGTGCTGCAGGACGGGCGCTTCGAGCGTGTCGGCGGCACGCAGACGCTGAGCGTCGACATCCGCCTGGTCGCCGCCACCAACCGCGACCTGCTGCGCGAAGTCGAGGCCGGCCGCTTCCGCGAGGACCTGTACTACCGGCTGAACGTCTTCCCCATTGCCGTGCCGCCCCTGCGCGAGCGGCGCGAGGACATCCCGATGCTGGCCTGGGAATTCGTCAAGGAGTTCGCCGCCACCTTCGGCAAGCCGGTCGAGCGCATCGACGAGCCATCGATGGCCGCGCTCGTGGCCCATGCCTGGCCGGGCAACGTGCGCGAGCTGCGCAACGTGATCGAGCGCGCGATGATCCTGAGCCGCGGGCCCAGCGTGCGCGTCGAGCTGCTGCCGGGCCGTGCCCGGGCTGCGACCCGGCCGGCACAGGCCGCGCACGCGGCAACGCGGGACGATGCTGAACGCGAACACCTGCGCCAGGCGCTGGCGCACAGCGGTTGGCGCATCCGCGGCAGCGGCGGCGCCGCCGAGCGCCTGGGCATCAAGCCGACGACGCTCGAGTCGCGCATGAAGAAGCTCGGCCTGCAACGGCCCCACGCCGACTCCGACGCGCCGTAGAAACTCCGAAATCGCGGAGTCCGCCGTGCGACGGCGCACGCACGGCGCCGGCATGGCCGCTCGCAAACCCTTGTCAGGCAACGAATTTGCGCGTCGGGGCTGATGTAACGACGCGCTGGCACACGGCTTGCGCTGGAACACCCTGTCGCCAACTCCCGCCGGCGTTTGCCAAGGTCCTGTGCATGATCGTTTTCTCGTTGCGTGTGACCACCGCCCCGGCGCAGCGCCATGCCGTGGTGGCGCTGATCGAGCCGCTGCTGGCGCCCACACGTGTCGAGCCCGGCTGCGAAAGCTGCCGCCTGTATGCGGATGCCGACGACGCAGGCGCGCTGACGCTGGTCGAGGAGTGGTCTTCGCAGGCAGCGCTGGACCGTCATCTGCAGTCCGAAGCACGCAAGTCGCTGATCGCCACGATGGAGTTGTCGGCCCAGGCGCCGGTGGTCCGCTTCGATACCATCGCGCGGCGCGAAGGGCTCGAAGTCATCGCGGACTCGCTGGCACGCAGCACGGCCTCACTGCGCTGAGCCGAGCCGGCCCACCACAAGCATTTACCGGAGATCACGATGCCCGCACTGTCCACCATCGACCTGGCGATGTTCATGCTCGAAACGCCAGCGCGCACGCTGAACATCGGCCCGCTCGTGCTGTTGCGCCCGCCGGCCGGCTTCAAGGGCAGCTTTGCCGACAAGCTGCACGCCAAGCTGCTGAAGCGCCCGCCCGGCGCGCCCTTCAACTACCGGCTGAACCTGTCGCTGGGCAGCCTGCCCTCGGTCGAGCCGATGCCGGGTGTGGACATCAAGGCGCATGTGCATCGCCTGACGCTGAGCGGCGCGACGGAGAAGGAACTGCTGAAGAAGGTCTGCACGCTGCATGAGACCTTGCTCGACCGCTCCGGCCTGCTGTGGCAGTTCTATGTCATCGACGGTCTGGCCGACGGCCGCGTGGCGCTGTACGGCAAGGTGCACCACGGCATCATCGACGGCAAGACCTTCGTCAAGGCCATCACGCAGTGGATGTCCGACGACCCGAAGGACCGGTCAGTGCGCGCCATGTGGGACGGCGTGGCCCGCCCCGGTGCGCGCGACGCGCAGCGCGCGGGCCTGGTGCAGCGGCTGCTGTCCGCCACCGGGCAGGCCGCCGACGCATTGCGCACGACTGCGGGCCTGTACGCCATGCTGGCCGAGCAGGGCCTGCGCTCGAGCGGCCTGGGTGACGGGCTGCCGCTGCCGTACCTGAAGGTGTCGAGCGACTTCGACGGGCCGTTGTCCGCCAAACGCTCGTACGCCTACTGCAGCCTGCCGCTGGCCGAGATCAAGTCCATCGGCAAGGCGCAGGGCGCCACCGTCAACGACCTGCTGCTGACCGTGCTCGACATGGCGCTGCACCGACACCTGGGCCCGCGCCACGCGGCAGCGCAGTCGCCCCTGCTGGCCGACATGCCGGTGGCGTTGTCGGGCGGTGCCAAGGGCGGCAACCAGATCGCCGTGCTGCAGGTGCCACTGGGCGGGGCCGATGCCAGCCCGGCCGAACGCCTGGCGGCGATCAGAGCCGAGACCGGCCGCGTCAAGGCGTCGATGAAGAAGCGCAGCAGCGGCGCACTGATGCTCTATTCCACGCTCGTGCATGCGTTGCCGCTGCTGATCGAACGCGTGTCCACCCAGGCCGCGCCGCGCATCGCCAACCTGATGGTCTCGAACCCCTTCGGCTTCGAAGGCCAGCAATACCTGATGGGTGCCGCCGTCGAACTGGCGCTGCCGCTGTCGGTGCTGGCCGCCGGCTACAAGCTCAACATCACCGCGGTCACCGTGCACGATCAACTGCAGATCGGCTTCCTGGCGATGCCCGAGGCGGTGCCCGACATCGACAAGCTGGCGCGAGCCACCGAACGCGCCTTCGAAGAGATGAAGGTCGCGCTCGGGCCGCCGGTGGCCGCAACGGCCGCGCCGTTGCGCACGCGGACGGCCGCGACAAAAGCGGCCGGCGCCCGCAAGCAAGCATCGACACGGCGCAAGCCACGCATCGCCGCCTGAAACCCCGCCCAAGCCACTACAAACAAGGAGATCTCCCGATGAACAACTCCCCCTTGCTGACTCTACGTCGCTGGTCGGCACAGCGCTGCTGGCAGCTGCCACGGCCTTTGCCCAGACGCCAGCCATGAACGGCGCCCCGAAGGCGGCAACCCCAACCACCGAACGCACCAACCAGGCGGTGCGCCAGGCCATGGCGATGAACGACAAGCAGGACACCGAGGACGCCACGCGCGGCAAGCTGGCCGAACTGAGCGACCCGCTGGTCAAGGCCGC
The DNA here is from genome assembly GCA_963824005.1 of uncultured beta proteobacterium. Lineage (GTDB taxonomy): Bacteria > Pseudomonadota > Gammaproteobacteria > Burkholderiales > Burkholderiaceae_C > Rubrivivax. Next base: position 6,576 of record CAWGOK010000024.1, on the reverse strand, counting down.
CGACGGCCGCACCGTCTGGGACACGAAACGCTACGACTTCGTCAAGGGCACCGCCCCGGCCACCGTCAACCCCAGCCTGTGGCGCCAGCAGACGCTGAACACGGCGGCTGGCCTGTTCAAGGTGGCCGACGGCATCTACCAGATCCGCGGCTACGACATCGCCAACATGACGCTGATCGAGGGCAGCCACCGGCTGGATCGTGATCGACACGCTGCTGTCGGCCGAAATGGCCAAGGCCGGGCTGCAACTGGCGATGTCGCACCTGAAGAGCACCAAGCCCGTCGTCGCCGTGATCTACACACACAGCCACATCGACCACTTCGGCGGCGCGCGCGGCGTGGTCGACGAAGCCGATGTGCGTTCCGGCAAGGTCAAGGTGATTGCGCCGGAGGGCTTCATGGACAACGCCGTCGCCGAGAACGTGCTCGCCGGCAACGCGATGACGCGCCGCGCCAACTACATGTACGGCGTCGCGCTGCCGGCCGGCGACCAAGCAGTCGCTCGGCACCGGCCTCGGGCTGGCCGTTGAGCAACGGCACGGCCGGGCTGATTCCGCCGACGCAGATCATCAAGAAGACCGGCGAGGAGCTGACCATCGACGGCGTGCGCATCCAGTTCCAGATGGCCAGAGCTACCGAGGCGCCGTCGGAAATGATGTTCTATTTTCCGGACAAGAAAGCGCTGTGCCTGTCGGAAGTGGCCACCAAGCTGATGCACAACATCTACACCATCCGCGGCGCCAAGGTGCGTGACTCGCTGGGCTGGAGCAAGTACATCAACGAGACGCTGGATCTCTATCCCCGACGCCGAAGTGGCCTTCGCCAGCCACCATTGGCCGACCTGGGGCAAGGACAACATCCGCGGATTCCTGGCCAACCAGCGCGACACCTACCGCTTCCTGCATGACCGTGCGCTGAACCTGGCCAACCGCGGCCAAACCATGAAGGAACTCGGCAACGCGAGCTTCTTCCCCAAGGGTTTGACTGCGGATGCCAGCTCGCATGGCTACTACGGCACGCTGAGCCACAACCTGCGCGCGGTCTACAACTACTACCTCGGCTTCTACGATGGCAACCCGGCAACGCTCGACCCGATGACCCAGGTCGAATCAGCCAAGCGCTATGTGGCAGCGATAGGGGGCGAAGCCGCAGTGCTGGCCATCGGGCGCAAGGCGGTCGCCGACGGGGACTATCGGTGGGCCGTCGAACTGATGAACCACGTAGTCTTCGCCAACCCGGACAATGCCGAGGCGCGTGGGCTGCAGGCCGACGCGCTGGAGCAGTTGGGCTACCAGGCCGAATCGGCGACCTGGCGCAATGCCTACCTGATGGGCGCGCTCGAACTGCGTGCCGGGCCGCAGAAGATCGCGCAGAGCACGTCCGGCCCCGACGTCGTGCGCGGCATGACCAACGAGTTGCTGTGGGACTACGTCGCGCTGCGCCTGGACCACCAAAAGACTGACGGTTTGAAGGCCAACATCAGCGTCGAGTTCACTGATGTCAAAGAGATCTGGGCGCTGGAACTGTCGAACTCGGTGCTGAACAGCACCAAGGGTCGCGTGTTGCGGAACCCGGACCTGAAGGTGACGATGACCCGACCCGCCCTCTTGGCGATGGTGGTGCAGGGCAAGAAGTTGCGCGAGCTGGCGCAGGCCGGTTTGGTCAAGATCGAGGGCGACCCGACGGGCGCGATTGAGAACAATGTATTGACCTTCGAACCCCTCTTCCCGATCGTGGCGCCCTGAGCGAGGCGCGACACCGGCCACGACCATCCGGCGCGGCGGCGGCTACGTCGTTGAACTACCCCAAACCAAGGAGACCGAAATGACGACCAGACATTGGCAAGCCAGCTACGGCAGCATCCCCAAGGAGATCAATCCCGACGCCTACCGCTCGGTGGTCGACCTGATGGACCAGGCGATGAAGCGCTTTGCCGACAAGCCGGCCTTTCGCTGCGCCGGCCAGACGCTGAGCTACGCCCAGGTGGACAAGCTGTCGCGCGACTTTGCCGCCTACCTGCAGGTCAAGCTCGGCGTGAAGAAGGGAGACCGCATCGCCGTGATGTCGCCCAACCTGCTGGCTTTCCCGATCGCCTTCCTGGGCATCGCGCGCGCCGGCGCAGCCCAGGTGAACGTCAACCCGCTGTACACCGCGCGCGAGCTCGAGCACCAGCTCAACGACGCCGGGGCCGAGACCATCCTCGTCTACAGCGGCGTGTCGGCCACGGTAGCCGAGGTCATGGCCAAGACCCAGCTGAAGACGATCCTCACCACCGGCGTGGGCGATGGCAGCGGCGTGGTGATCCCCAGCCCGCCGGTGGATGCGCGGCTGGCCGGCAGCACGTCGCTGGCGCAGGCGCTGGAAGAAGGTGCCAAGCTGCCCTTCACGCCGGTCGAACTCAACGGCGACGACCTGCTGTTCCTGCAGTACACCGGCGGCACCACCGGCCTGTCCAAGGGCGCCGCGTTGTCGCACCGCAACCTGGTGGCCAACGTCGAGCAGTTCAAGGCCTTCATGCCCGACGCTACTGCAGCCCGGCGCGGAGGTGATCGTCACCGCCATTCCGCTGTACCACATCTTCGCGCTGATGGTGAACTTCATCACCTACTTCTCGGTCGGCGCCGACAACTGGTTGGTGCCGAACCCGCGCGACTTCGAAGCCTTCATCGAGACCATCAAGAAGGCCCGCCCGAGCGTCTTCATGGGCGTGAACACGCTCTATGCCGGGCTGGTGGCACACCCGAAAGGCAAGGAGGTCGACTGGTCCAACCTGCGCCTGGCCGGCGGCGGCGGCGCCGCGGTGATCGGCGCCGTGTCGGACAAGTGGCTGGCGATGACCGGCACCTTCATCCGCGAAGGCTACGGCCTGTCGGAGACCAGCCCGGTGCTGAGCTTCAACCCGGCCGCGGTGCAAGTCTTCACCGGCACCACCGGGCTGCCGCTGCCGTCGACCGACATCAAGCTGCTCGACGACAAGGGCCGCGAGGTCGGCATCGGCGAGCGCGGCGAGATCTGCGCCAAGGGCCCGCAGGTCATGAGCGGCTACTGGCAACAACCCGAGGCCAATGCCAGCGCTTTCACGAGCGACGGCTATTTCCGCACCGGCGACATCGGCGTGTTCGACGACAAGGGCTTCCTGAAGATCGTCGATCGCAAGAAGGACATGATCATCGTCTCGGGCTTCAATGTCTTCCCCAACGAGATCGAGGAAGTCGCCACCGCCTGCCACGGCGTGGTCGAGTGTGCCTGCGTCGGCGTGCCGGACGAGAAGTCGGGCGAGGCGGTCAAGCTCTTCGTCGTCAAGGCTGCCGATGCCAGCTTGAGCGAGGCCGATGTCATCGCCCATTGCCGCAAGGAACTCACCGGCTACAAGGTGCCGAAGATCGTGCGCTTCGTCGACGCACTGCCCAAGTCCACCGTCGGCAAGATCCTGCGCCGCGAGCTGCGCGACGTGAAATGACGTCGCCGAGCGAAACGCAGGGCCAGACCATGGACCCGATCATCCAACGCATGCAGGAGGTGTTCGAACGCCAGCGCCAGGCGTTCCTGTAGCATCCCTACCCCACGCTGGCCGAGCGCAAGGCCAAGCTGACGCCGCTGCGCTCGCTGCTGCAGCGCTACCAGGACCAGATCGTCGCGGCAGTCAGCGCCGATTTCGGCGGCCGCGCGCCGGCCGAGACCAAGCTCGCCGAAGTGCTGGGCCCGGTGTTCGAGATCAACCATGCGCTGCATGCGCTGCGCGGCTGGATGAAGCCGCGCAAGCGTTCCACCGAGCTGCTGTTCCTGGGCAACAGCGTGCGCGTCAACTACCAGCCCAAGGGCGTGGTCGGCGTCATCGGCGCGTGGAACTTCCCGCTGTACCTGTCGGTGGGCCCGCTGGTCGCCGCGCTGGCCGCCGGCAACCGCGTGATGATCAAGATGTCGGAGCTGTCGCCGCGCTCGACCGAGCTGCTGGCGAAGATGCTGGCCGAAGGTTTTGCCGAAGACGAGGTCGCGGTCTTCGGCGGCGAGGTGGCGCAGGCGCAGTACTTTTCGCAGCTGCCGTTCAATCACATCGTCTTCACCGGCTCGCCAGCGGTGGGCCACCACATCATGCGCGCGGCGTCGCAGAACCTGACGCCGGTGACCCTGGAACTGGGCGGCAAGTCGCCGGCGCTGGTCTCGGCCGAAGGGCCGCTGGCCGCGGCCGCCGAACGCATCGCCCACGGCAAGGCCTTCAACAGCGGCCAGATCTGCGTCTCGCCCGACTACGCGCTGGTGCCGCGTGGCCAGGTCGAGGCCTTCGCCACCGCGGTGCAGGCCTCGTTCCGCAAGTTCTACCCCACGGTGCAGGGCAACCACGAATACACCAGCATGACCTGCGAGCCGCATGCGCAGCGCATCCGCGACCTGCTGGCCGAGGCCACGGCCAAGGGCGCCAAGGTCACGGCCTGCGGCGACAGCGGGCCGGGCCGGCGCATTCCGCTGCACGTGGTCACCGGCGTGACCGAGGACATGCGCATCGCCAAGGAAGAGCTGTTCGGGCCGATCCTGCCGGTGATCCCCTACGACAACATCGACCAGGCCATCGCCTACATCACGGCACGGCCGCGCCCGCTGGCGATGTACCCCTTCGGCTTCAGCGGCGCCGATCTGGACAAGCTGATGACGCAAGACGCATTCGGGGCGTCTCGTCGACGACTGGGGCTGGCATGTGTTCAACCACGACCTGCCCTTCGGCGGCGTCGGCAACTCGGGCATGGGCACCTACCACGGCGAGGAGGGCTTTCGCGAGCTGTCGCATGCCAAGGGCACCTTCAAGCGCTTCCGCTGGTTCCCGATGGGCCTGTTCTATCCGCCCTACGGCAACCTGGTGCAGCGGCTGGTGTTCAAGTTCTATCTCGGGCAATTCCGATGCGTCGCTGGCCGCGGCCGCTGGCGGCACGCCATCGGCGCATGCGCCTTCGCACTGACCAGGAGCTTCCCCATGTCCAGCAATACTCCGCCTGTGCAGCCGCGCCGCTCGTTCCTGAAAATCGGTGCGGTCGCGGTCGCGGCCATCGGCGTCGGCGGCTGGTTCGCCAGCTACCTGAGCCGACAAGGGTGCGCGCGCCGTGCTCGGCGCCGGGGCGACGCTCGGCGCGCAGGCGCAGGCCATGCTCGCCAAGCTGGCCGATGCCGTGCTCGACGGCGCGCTGCCCACGGACGCGGCGCAGCGTGCCCAGGCCATCGCCAAGGTGGTGGACACGGCCGACAAGGCTGTCGCCGGGCTGCCGCCCAACCTGCTGAAGGAAGTGCAGGACCTGTTCGCGATGCTCGGCGCCGCGCCCACGCGAGCGCTGCTGATCGGCCAATGGACCGGCTGGGCCGACGCCAGCCGCGAAGACGTGAGCCGCATGCTCACCGGGCTGCGCCAGTCGTCGGTGGAGCTGCGCCGCGTGGTCTACATGAGCCTGCGCGACATGGTCGCAGGCAGCTACTACTCGAGCACCGACACCTGGGAACAGATCGGCTACCCCGGCCCGATGATCCACGGTCCGGGTCCCGAAGTCTGAGACCGCGCGAGGGCCGCCGCAAGGCGAGCATCGGCTGACGAATGCCCGGACGCGATACGAGCGGCCAGGCTGAAGGCCACAGGAGCACACATCATGAGTACACGCAAGAGCTACAACGGCTCGACGCTCGACAAGGACATGACGCTCGAGGCCGACGTGGTCATCGTCGGCACTGGCGCCGGCGGCGGCTACACCGCCGAGATCCTCAGCAACGCGGGGCTGCGCGTGGTGATGCTGGAAAAGGGCGGCCACTACACCCCCAAGACCTTCTCGCAGAACGAGGCCGAGGCCTACCCGATGCTCTACATGGACGGCGGCCAGCAGCGCACCAAGGACAAGGGCTTCATCGTGTTCCAGGGTCGTGCCGTCGGTGGCGGCACCACGGTCAACTGGACCACCAGCTTCCGCACGCCCGACATCACGCTGAAACACTGGGTCGACAAGTACGGCGTGAAGAGTTTTGCACCCGAGGCGATGGCACCGCAGTTCGAGGCGGTGGAAAAACGCGTGAACATCCACACCTGGGAAATGCTGCCGCCGAATGCCAACAACCAGGCCATCGCCAAGGGTTGCGAGAAGCTGGGCTACGAGTGGCACCTGATCAAGCGCAATGTCAACGGCTGCGCCAATTCAGGCCTGTGCGGCCTGGGCTGCCCGATCAACGCCAAGCAGGGCATGCTGGTGACGACCATTCCCAGCGCGCTCGACAAAGGCGCGGTGTTGGTGTCTTGCGCCGAGGTCGTGCAGATCGTGCACGACGGCAAACGCGCCACCGGCGTCGAGGCGCTGGCGATGGACAAATTCGGCAACACGCCCACCAGGCGCCGCATCCGCGTCAACGCCAAGCATGTGGTGGTGTCGGCCGGTGCCATCCGCTCGCCAGCGCTGCTGATGCGCTCGAAGGTGCCCGACCCTTCGGGCATGACCGGCAGACGTACCTTCCTGCACCCCGTGTCTTTGAGCCTGGCGAAGATGCCAGACGAAGTGGCTGGTTTTCGCGGCGCACCGCAGAGCGTGTATTCCGATCACTTCTGGCTGCCCG
>CAWGOK010000023.1:0-26545 GCA_963824005.1 uncultured beta proteobacterium | reverse complement strand
AGGAAGCCGGCGATGATGGCGGTGCAAGATGCCGGCCTCGGGCTTGACGCCGCGAGGCAATGGCGAAGGCCATGGCCAGCGGCAGCGCGACGATGCCGACCGTGAGGCCGGCACCAAGGTCGCGCCCGAACTGCGCGCCGTCGTAGGTCTTCAGCGCATCAAGCAGGCGGGGTCGGAAGCGGTGCAGTGGCATGGGCCGGGATTGTCGTGGATGGGTTGCGGCCGCGTTGCACCGCGCGCAGGATGCCGCGCAGGATTAGGTCGGCTGCGGCGGACAGCCGGGGACGATCGACATCGACCGGCAGCACGTTGGCGACCGCGCCGCAGCTCGCGTAACTCTCGCCGAAGATGCCGCCGGTGCAGCCGCAGTCGCCCACCGCCACCACCAGCCGCGGCGGCGGCGTCGCCTGATAGGTGCGCAGCAGCGCCTCGCGCATGTTGCGGGTCACCGGGCCGGTCACCAGCAGCAGGTCGGCGTGGCGCGGGCTGGCCACGAAGTGGATGCCGGCGCCCTCGAGGTTGTAGTAGGGGTTGCTCGAGGGCGTGTGATCTCCAGTTCGCAGCCATTGCAGGAGCCGGCGTCCACCTGGCGGATGCACAGCGCGCGGCCGAGCAGCGCGCGCAGGTCGCGCGTGCAGGCGCTGCTCGGGCAGGCGCCGGCGTCGGCGTGGGGCAGCGGTTCGGTGCGCAGGCCGCTGCGGGCGATGACGCGCAGGATTTTCAACATGAGGAGGCCCCCGCGTTCACAGGTCGTGACCGCTGTAGGAGAGATTGAACGACTTATTGATCAGCGGGAAGTCCGGCACGATGTTGTCGATGACGGCGTGTTCGAGCACCGGCCAGTTGTGCCACGAGGGATCCTGCGGGCGACAGCGGGGGATGCGGTCGTCGGCGCCACTTCGAGCGCGACCAGGGCGGGCCGCGCCAGCCCTCGACCCAGCCGGCACCAAGGGCCTCGCCGACGGGCAGCGGCAACCCCGCACGCACCGCACCGCCGGGCAGATCGCCACACAGCGCGCGGATCAGGCGCAGCGACTCGAACACCTCGTCGAAGCGCACCGCCACGCGCGCGGCGACGTCGCCGTTGCGCTGCGTGGCCATCTCGACGGCCAGCCGGTCATAGGGCGGCCAGGCGTGGTCGCAGCGCAGGTCGGCGCATAACGCGCTGGCACGGCCGGCGAGCCCGGTCAGGCCGAGCCGCGCGGCCAGCGCCGGGCTCACGCGGCCGGTGCCGATGAAGCGGTCCTGCAGCCCGGCGTGTTCGTCGAACACCGCGCGCAGCGCAGGGCCCGTGCTGGGCCGCGTGCCGAACTGGCCCATCGCCTCGGCCACGTTCGGCACGATGGCGTCGGCGCCGATCACCGCCTCGAAGCCCGAGCGGCGGATCAGCGACAGCGGCTGCTCGTTGACGTTGGCCAGAACCAGCCCGATATCGCGGCGCTTGAGCACGCGGTGCAACTGCTCCAGCGCCTCCAGGCCCGAGGTGTCCATCGAGATCAGCAGGTGCATCTCCAGCACCACCGCGCGCGTGCCGGCCGGCAGCTGCGCCGGCAGCGCCTCGATCTTGCCGACGGCGCCGAAGAACAGCGAGCCGAACAGTTCGAACACCATCACGCCCGGTGGCATGTCATCGGCGGTATGCGCTCGCACGCTGAACAGCGTGCTCATGCGGTAGATGAAGAACACGCAGGCCAGCACCAGACCGACCTCGACCGCCACGGTCAGGTCGAAGACCACGGTCAGCACGAAGGTGCCGACCAGGATGGTGCGGTACTGCACGCTGAACCTGCGCAGCCGCGCGAACTCGTGCCACTCGCCCATGTTCCAGGCCACGAACATCAGGATGCCGGCCAGCGCGGCCAGCGGCACGTGCACCGCCAGCGGCGCGGCCAGCAGCACCACCGCCAGCAGCGTCAGCGCATGCACGATGCCGGCGACCGGCGAGGCCGCGCCGGCGCGCACGTTGGTCACGGTGCGTGCGATCGTGCCGGTGGCCGGGATGCCGCCGAAGAAGGGCGCGACGAAGTTGGCCACGCCCTGGCCCATCAGCTCCTGGTTCGGGTCGTGGCGCGGATATTCGGTGGCGTTGTCGGCGACGCGCGCGCACAGCAGCGACTCGATGGCGCCGAGCAGCGCGATCGTGATCGTCGGGATGAACAGCTGCTTGGCGCTGGCCCAGCTCAGCTCCGGCAGTGCAAAGGCCGGCAGCGACTGCGGGATGCCGCCGAAGCGCGAGCCGATGGTCTCCACCGGCAGCTTCGAGCACGACGACGATCAGCCGTGGCCGCGACCAGCGCGATGATCGTGCCCGGCAGGTGCGCACTCAGGCGCTTGAGCTTGCCCCACAGGCCCGTCGGCGCCTGCGGCATGGTGTAGGACTTGGGCCACAGCACCACCAGCGCCAGGCAGGCCAGCCCGATGGCCAGCGCCGCCAGATTGATCGAACCCAGGTGCTGCCACAGCACCTGGATCTGCGTGAAGAAGTCGGACGGCATCTTCTCGATGCGCAGACCCAGCAGGTCCTTCACCTGCGACAGCGCGATCAGCACCGCGATGCCGTTGGTGAAGCCGATGATGATCGGCACCGGCACGTAGCGCACCAGCGCGCCCAGCTTGAACAGCCCCAGCAGGAACAGCAGCACGCCGGCCAGCGAGGTGGCGATCAGCAGGTTGGCCAGGCCGTAGCGCTCGACGATGCCGTAGACGATGACGATGAATGCGCCGGCCGGGCCGCCGATCTGCACCGTCGAGCCGCCCAGCGCGCTGATCAGGAAGCCGGCGATGATGGCGGTGAAGATGCCGGCTTCGGGCTTGACACCCGAGGCGATGGCGAAGGCCATCGCCAGTGGCAGCGCGACGATGCCGACGGTAAGGCCGGCACCCAGGTCGCGCCCGAACTGCGCGCCGTCGTAGGTCTTCAGGGCATCAAGCAGGCGGGGTCGGAAGCGGTGCAGTGGCATGGGCCGGGATTGTCGTGGATGGGTTGCGGCCGCGTTGCACCGCGCGCAGGATGCCGCGCAGCAGTTCGACGGGCTCGGGCGGGCAGCCGGTTATCTCGACGTCGACCGGCAGCACGTTGGCGACGCGGCCGCAGCTGGCATAGCTCTCGCCGAAGACGCCACCGCTGCAGGCGCAATCGCCCACCGCCACCACCAGCCGCGGCTCGGGCGTGGCCTCGTAGGTGCGCAGCAGCGCCTCGCGCATGTGGCGCGACACCGGCCCGGTGACGAGCAGCAGGTCGGCGTGGCGCGGGCTGGCGACGAAGCGGATGCCCAGGCCTTCGAGGTTGTAGTAGGGGTTGCCGAGCGCGTGGATCTCCAGCTCGCAGCCGTTGCACGAGCCGGCATCGACCTGGCGGATCGCCAGCGCCTGGCCGAGGATGTCGAGCAGCTCGCGCTGGATGCGCTGCAGCGCCGCGTCGTCCGCCGGCATGGCGCTTGCGGCGGCGGCTCGGTGACGATGCCGGTGCGGGCAATCTGGCGCAGGATCTTCAGCATTTACAGGTCGTGTCCGGAATAGCTGAGGTTGAAGGACTTGTTGATCAGCGGGAAGTCGGGGACGATGTTGCCGATCACCGCATGTTCCAGCACCGGCCAGTTGTGCCACGACGGGTCGTGCGCGTGGCAGCGGCGGATGCGGCCGTTCGGCCCCGAGTTCGAGCGCGACGAAGACCTCGCCGCGCCAGCCTTCGACCCAGCCGGCACCGAGGGCCTCGCCGACGGGCAGCGGCAACCCCGCACGCACCGCACCGCCGGGCAGATCGCCGCACAGCGCGCGGATCAGGCGCAGCGATTCGAGCACCTCGTCGAAGCGCACCGCCACGCGCGCGGCGACGTCGCCGTTGCGCTGCGTGGCCATCTCGCACGGCCAGCTGGTCGTAGGGCGGCCAGGCGTGGTCGCAGCGCAGGTCGGCGCATAGCGCGCTGGCGCGGCCGGCCAGCCCGGTCAGGCCGAGCTGCGCGGCCAGCGCCGGCGTCACGCGGCCGGTGCCGATGAAGCGGTCCTGCAGCCCGGCGTGTTCGTCGAACACCGCGCGCAGCGTGCGCACCTCGGCCTCGATCGCATCGCACTGGCGCGCGAGATCCGCCGAGCGCGTCGGCGTCGGGATCGACGGCGACGCCGCCGGGCACGACCCAGTCCATCATCAAGCGGTGGCCGAAGGCCCGCATCGATCCGCGCTGCCAGTCCTCGCGCAGGCGCGAGAACTGCGCCAGGCCGAAGGCCAGCGCAGCGTCGTTGCCGAGCGCGCCGAGGTCGCCGAGGTGGTTGGCGACCCGCTCGCGTTCGAGCATCAGCGCGCGCAGCCAGGCGCGCGCGTTCGGGCACCGTGGTGCCGCTGGCCGACTCCAGCGCCATGCAGTACGCCCAGGCGTAGGCCACCGTGCTGTCGCCCGACACCCGCCCGGCCAGGCGATGAGCCTCGGTGCGCCGGCAGCTCGGTGAAGCGCCGCTCGATGCCCTTGTGCACGTAGCCCAGATGCTCTTCGAGGCGCAGCACCTTCTCGCCGACCACCGAGAAGCGGAAGTGCCCCGGCTCGATGATGCCGGCGTGCACCGGGCCGACCGCGATCTCGTGCACGCCGTCGCCGTCGACGCGCACGAAGGCGTAGTCGGCGGGCAGGGCGTCGGCGGGGGCGCCGGCCGGGCGCGCATCGTGGCGCAGCGCGAACCCGCCGGCCCCCCACAGGCCATGGTCGAGCCAGCGCCGGTCGTCGACCGCGCCATCGACGGCGATGCCGAGCAGGTCGGCCGTCGCGCGCTGCATGCGGCCGGCGGCGGGGAAGATCGGCGCCAGGTCGGGGACAGCCCGGCGCGTCGGCGGGCAGCGCGAGTTCGAGCCAGGCCAGGCCGTCGAGCAGGGCATAGGCCGCGTGCGCGGCGAAGCCGCTGTCCTCGCCGTCCTGGTCGCGCCGGTCGAGCCCCAGGTCGACGACCAGGCGGCCGCCGCGCTGCGCCACGGCCGCGGCCGCGGCCGTCCAGCCCGCGCGGTCGACGCGCGCGTGCCAGATCGGCAGCGGCGCCGGCAGCGCGTTCGAAAACCAGGTCGAGGCCGCCGATCCTCATCTCGTCGACCCACTGCGGGCTGCGCGACCGGTGCAGCCAGGCGCCGGTCAGCGCGAGCAGGCTGCCGACGTGGCGCGCGGGCGGCCCGGCGCCGTCCGGCGGCGGGGTGTGGCGGGCGTCCGGCGTGTCGGCCACGCTAACCTCCGATCATGCGCGCCGCCTCGCGGTACCAGGCGTCGAGGTACGGCGGCACGTACAGGCCCGAGCATCAGCCCGAGCGCGAGGTGCACGAACACCGGCATCAGCGCCGGCGGATGCGCCAGCGGTTTGAGCGTGGTCGTGCCGAAGACCATCGGCTGCACGCGCGCGAACACCGACGCGAAGGCCACGCCGAGCGCGACGCAGCAGGAACGGCGTGGCCCAGGGCTGCTCGCGCATCGCGGTGGTGATGATCAGGAACTCGCTGGCGAAGACGCCGAAGGGCGGCATGCCGAGGATCGCCAGCGCGCCGAGCATCAGCCCCCAGGCGACGGTCGGGCTGACCTTGATCAGGCCGCGGATCTCGTCCATCAGCTGCGTGCCGGCCTTCTGCGTGGCATGGCCGACGGCGAAGAAGATCGCCGACTTGATCAGCGAGTGCACCGTCATGTGCAGCAGCCCGGCGAAGTTGGCCACCGGCCCGCCCAGGCCGAAGGCGAAGGTCATCAGCCCCATGTGCTCGATCGACGAGTAGGCGAACATGCGCTTGACGTCGCTTCTGCCGCGTCAGCAGGAAGGCCGCCGCGACCACCGACAGCAGGCCGAAGCCGATCATCATGCGCCCGGCCAGCGGGCTGCCGAGCGCGCCGTCGGTCAGCACCTTGCAGCGCAGGATCGCGTACAGCGCGACGTTCAGCAGCAGGCCCGACAGCACCGCCGACACCGGCGTCGGGCCTTCGGCATGCGCGTCGGGCAGCCAGTTGTGCACCGGCACCAGCCCGACCTTGGTGCCGTAGCCGATGAACAGGAAGGCGAAGGCCAGCGTGATGATGTTCGGGTCGAGCTGCGTCTTGACCGCGTCGAGGTGGGTCCACAGCAGCGCGCCGCCCTCGGCGCCGATGACCTTCTCGGCCGCCATGTACAGCAGCACCGTGCCGAACAGCGCCTGCGCGATGCCCACGCCGCACAGGATGAAGTACTTCCATGCCGCTTCCAGGCTGGCGGCGGTGCGGTACACGCTGACCAGCAGCACGGTGGTCAGCGTGGCCGCCTCCATCGACACCCAGAGGATGCCCAGGTTGTTGGTCATCAGCGCCAGCAGCATCGTGAAGTTGAACAGCTGGTACATGCTGTGGTACAGGCGCAGCCGCGGCGGCGTCATCTTGCCGTGGTCGCGCTCGATGCGCATGTACGGGCGCGAGAACATCGACGTCGTCAGGCCGACGAAGGCGGTCAGCGCGACCAGGAAGACATTCAGCGCGTCGATGTAGAACTCTTTGTCCCAGGCGAACTGCGGCCCGTGCTCGATGACCTGCGCGGTGAGCACGCAGGCGGCGACGAAGGTGCCGGCGCTGAAGGCCACGTTCAGCTCCATCGCCCGGTCGCGATGGCCGAACAGCGCCAGCACGGCGCCGCCGAGCAGCGGAAAACCGAGCACGAAGCTGATGAAGGGGCTGAGCAGTTCAGACATCCTTGAGCCGCTCCAGGTGGTGGATGTCCAGGCTGTCGAACTGCTCGCGGATCTGGAACATGAACACGCCGAGGATCAGCACGCCGATGAGTACGTCGAGCGCGATGCCCAGCTCGACCACCATCGGCATGCCGTAGGTGGCCGCGGTGGCGGCGAAGAACAGGCCGTTCTCCATCGACAGGAAGCCGATGACCTGCGGCACCGCCTTCGAGCGCGTGATCATCATCAGGAAGGACAGCAGCACGCAGGCCAGCGCGATGCCCAGCGAGCCGCGGGCGATGGTGGTCGACAGCTGCGAGATCGGCAGCGCCAGGTTGAAGGCGAAGATCACCAGCAGGATGCCGATGAGCATCGTCGTCGGGATGTTGATCAGCGTCTCCACGTCCCAGCGCACGTCGAGACGCTGTATCACGCGGTGCAGCAGGTAAGGGATGAGCAGCACCTTGAGCGCGAAGGTGATCGCTGCCGACAGGTACAGGTGAGGCTGCTGCGTGACATAACCGACCGTCGCCGTGGCCACGACCAGCGCCGCACCCTGCAGCGTGAACAGATGGATCAGCGACAGGATGCGGCGCTGCGAGATCATCGCGAAGGCCAGCAACAGCAGCATGGCGCCGAGCAGGTTGATGGACTGGGTCAGCAGCAGGCTCATCTCAGTGCCCGCCCGGCCGCCCGAAGGGCACTGACGCCCCCTCGGGGGGCAGAGAACGAAGTGAGCGTGGGGGTCGTTGCATCCCTATTGCCCCAGCAGGATGTGCACCAGCAGGCCGATCACCGCCAGCAGGAAGGCGGTGGCCAGGAACTCGGGCACACGGAAGATGCGCATCTTGGCGCTGAGTGTCTCGAGCAGGGCCAGGGCGATGCCGCCGATCGCCAGCTTCAGCACCAGCAGCGGCAAGGCCAGCAGCAGCGCCAGCGGCGCGTCGGCCTCGGCGATGCCCCAGGGAAAGAACAGCGCCAGGCCGATGCATGAATAGGCGAACAGCTTCAGGCTCGTGGCCCACTCGATCAGCGCCAGGTGGCGGCCGGAATATTCGAGGATCAGCGCCTCGTGGATCATCGTCAGTTCGAGGTGCGTGGCCGGGTTGTCCACCGGCACGCGCGCGTTCTCGGCCAGCGAGACCATCGCGAAGGCCACGCCGGCAAAGGCCAGGCCCGGGTAGATGGCCAGTTCGCGGTGGGCCAAGGTCTCGACCATCGTCGTCAGCGAGGTCGACTGCGAGATCAGCGAGGCCGAGAACAGCACCATCAGCAGCGCAGGTTCGGCGAGAAAGCCGATCAGCATCTCGCGCCGCGCGCCGAGCGTGCCGAAGGCGGTGCCGACGTCCATCGCCGCCAGCGAGATGAACACGCGCGCCAGCGCGAACAGCCCGACCAGCGCGATCGCGTCGGCCGCCGGCGCCAGCGGCAGGTCGGTCGACAGCGTGGGCACGATCGCGCAGGCCAGCGCCATGCAGCCGAAGACGATGTACGGCGCGCTGCGAAACACCTGCGACGCATGCTCCGCAACCACCGATTCCTTGTGGAACAGCTTGTGCAGCAGCCGGTAGGGCTGCAGCATGCTGGGCGCGGATTTGTTCTGCAGCCAGGCGCGCCACTGGTTGACCCAGCCAATCAGCAGCGGCGCGAGCAGCAGCGCGAGCGCGATCTCGAGCAACTGCGAGAAGACGCCGTACAGCGTCATGCGGCCCCCAATGCGCCTGCGGCGCTTGCCTGCCGGCGTGCATGCCGGTGGGCGTTCGCCAGCCACTCGCGAGCGCGCAGGCGCTCGCTCGGTGCGGGCTCACCCCCCCGGCCCCGTCTCGCGGCCAGCGCAAGGCGCCTTGGGGCGGCCCAGCGACGGCTCATCTCGACACCACCATCAACGTGACGATCAGCGTGACGAAGCTGAACATCAGGTACACGGAGATGCGTCCCTGTTGCAGCAGCCCGACCAGGCGTGCGATCTGCGCCACCAGCGCGGCCACCGGCAGGTACAGCCAGTGCCAGAAATGGTCGTCGATGTCGACGCGGTAGCGCGGCTGTTCATCGAAGGGCGTGGGCAGCTCGCGCTGCATGCGGAAGAAGGGCTCGAACATCTGCCGGATCGGTTGGCCGAAGCCTTCGGCCGTGTCCTGCATGCGCGCATTGCCCCAGGGAAAGCCGCAGGCCCAGGCCGGCGCGCGACGCAGCCGGCCGTGGTACAGCCGCCGCACCAGCAGCCAGGCCAGCGCGAAGCTCGACGCCACACCGAGCAGGAAGATCGCCGGTCCATAGCTGGCGCGCTCGACCGCGACCGGCGCCAGCAGCCAGCCGCTGCTCGCCACCGCCTCGCCCAGCCCGGCCGACACCAGCTGGCGCGTCACCGGATCGATGAGCTGGATGAACTGCACCGGCAGCAGTCCGAGCGCGACGCAGCCGGCCACCAGCCACGACATGCCGGCACGCTCCCACCGCCCGGCGTCGTGCGCCTGGGCCAGCTTGTCCTCGCGCGGCTGGCCGAGGAAGATGACGCCGAAGAACTTGACCATGGTGTAGCCGGCAAGCGCGGCGACCAGCGCGATCAGCGCCGCGACCACCGGGATCAGCATGTTCAGCACCGGATTCGGCAGCCCCGGCGTGAACAGGAAGCTCTGCAGCAGCAGCCATTCGGAGACGAAGCCGCCGAGCGGCGGCAGCCCGGCGCTGGCCAGCACGCCGACCAGCGTGACCCAGGCCACCCAGGGCATGGTGCGGATCAGCCCGCCGAGCCGGCCGAGGTTGCGCTCGCCGGTGGCATGCAGCACCGAGCCGGTGCCGAGGAACAGCAAGCTCTTGAACAGCGCATGGCTGGCCACGTGGTACAGCGCCGCGGTCAGTGCCAGTGCGGCCAGCGCGTGCATGCGGTAGGCGGCGAAGACCAGCGTCAGGCCGATGGCGGCGAAGATCAGGCCGATGTTCTCGATCGACGAATAGGCCAGCAGCCGCTTCATGTCGACCTGCACCGCGGCAAAGACCACACCGAACAGCGCCGTGGACAAGCCGAGCGCCAGCAGCACCGCGCCCCACCACCACAGCGGCGTGGCGATCAGGTCGAAGGTCACGCGCAGCAGCCCGTAGACCGCGGTCTTCAGCATCACCGCGCTCATCAGTGCCGACACCGGCGACGGCGCCGCCGGATGCGCCTCGGGCAGCCAGATATGCAAGGGCAGGATGCCGGCCTTGGCGCCGAAGCCGAACACCGCCAGCGCGAAGCCGATCGAGGCCCAGAAGGGCGACAGCGACTGCGCGCGCATGTTGGCGAAGCTGTAGTCGCCGGTGTTGGCCTGCAGCACGCCGAAGCACATCAGGATGCCGATGGCGCCGACATGCGCGACCAGCAGGTACAGGTAGCCGGCACGGCGGATCTCGGGGATGCGGTGGTTGGCGGTGACGAGCAAGAAGGACGACAGCGCCATCGTTTCCCACATCACCATGAACATGTAGGCGTCGTCGGCCAGCACCACGCCGACCATGCTGGCCAGGAACAGGTGGTACTCCAGGCACAACAGCCCCGGCGGCGTGCCCTCGCCGCGGCGGAAGTAGCCCGCCGCGAAGGCCGACACCCCGGCCGCGGTGGCGCCGATGACCATCAGGAAAAACGCCGACAGGCTGTCCAGGCGCAGGTGGAAGGGCAGGGTCGGCAGGCCGAGCGGCAGCACCGCCACCTCGGGGCCGCCGAACATCGCGCCCAGCGCCACGCCGAACAGCGCCAGGGCGATCAGCCCGCCGGCCGGAAAGAGCACGCGAGCGACGAAGCGCAAGCGGCGCAGCGCGAACACGCCGAGCGTGCCGACAAGCAGCCAGGCTGCCACCACGACCAGCACCCAGTCGAGGTGGAGCCAGTGCATCACTTCTTGCCGCCGTTCATGTGCTGCGCCGATGCCGTCCCGTCGCCCGGGTCAAGCGCGCGTGCCCTTCTTCGCCGCGCGCGGCGGGGTGGCCCTGGCCGGTTTGCGCGGGCTTTGCTCGACCGAGCCGCTGGGCCGGTAGGACACGCCATGCAGCGCCAGGTAGTCGCGGATCAACTGGCGCACCACCTGCGACGGCGTCAGATCCTGGCGTGCGCACAACTGTTCGAAGGCGGCCTTCTTTGCCGGATCGACGAGCAGTGTCAGGCGCGCGGTCTTCAATTCCATGACAACCTCGCTATGTTAACGACATGTGCATTGGTGGCGCATGCTACGCGCATGCCGCGGGCCGGGCAAGGACGAATTCGCCGAACTCGCCGACGGCCAGCGTCCGCCATACGGAGTTCGCCGCAGCGCTGCGTGCGCTGAACTGATGTCGAGACGAAGCGCCCGCCCGAGTTCGCGGGCGGCGGGGCGTTGGAACTCGCTGGGCGCGCTGGCCAGCTCAGCGCACGCGCAGACCCGGCGTCGCGCCGGGCCAGGGCTCCAGCACGTAGAGGCCGGGGTGGGCCTTCTCGTCGGCATGCGACGCGGCCAGCACCATGCCTTCGCTGAGGCCGAACTTCATCTTGCGCGGCGCCAGGTTGGCCACCACCACCGTCAGCTTGCCGACCAGCTCTTCGGGCTGGTAGGCGCTGCGGATGCCGCCGTAGACGGTGCGCGTGCGTCCCTCGCCGACATCCAGCGTCAGGCGCAGCAGCTTGCTGCTGCCTTCGACGGGCTGCGCCTCGACGATCCTGGCGATGCGCAGGTCCACCTTGGCGAAGTCGTCGATGCCGATCTCGGCAGCCAGGGCTTCACCTCCCGGCAGCACCACAGGCTCGGCCGGTGCTTCGAACAGCGCGTCCAGCAGCTTCGGGTCGACGCGCTGCATCAGGTGCTTGTAGTCGCCGATGCGGTGCCCGCCGATGGCACGCGCCACGTCGGCGAAATCCAGCGGGGCCACCTGCAGGAAGGCCTCGACCTGCGCTGCCAGCGCCGGCAGCACCGGCTTGAGATAGATGGTGAGCACGCGGAAGGCCTCGATGCACACGCTGCAAACGTCGTGCAATACCGCGTCCTGCCCGGCCTGCTTGGCCAGTTCCCAGGGTTTGTGCTGGTCGACGTACTCGTTCACACGGTCGGCCAGCCCCATGATCTCGCGCAGCGCCTTGCCGAACTCGCGCGTCTCGTACAACTCGACCACGGTGTCGCGCTGCGCGCGCAGTGCATCCAGCAGCGTGCGCCCTTCGACACCGATGTCCGACGACAGGTGGCCGCCGAAGCGCTTGCTCAGGAACCCCGCCGCGCGGCTGGCGATGTTGATGTACTTGCCCACCAGGTCGGCGTTCACCCGGCTCGACGAAGTCGTCCGGGTTGAAGTCGATGTCCTCGACGCGCGCGTTCAGCTTGGCGGCGATGTAGTAGCGCAACCATTCCGGGTTCAAACCGAGTTCGAGGTAGCGCAGCGGGCTCAATCCCGTGCCGCGGCTCTTGCTCATCTTCTCGCCGTCCACGGTGATGAAGCCGTGCACGTACACCCGGTTCGGCACCTTGCGACCGCTGAAGTGCAGCATCGCCGGCCAGAACAGCGTGTGGAAGGTGACGATGTCCTTGCCGATGAAGTGCACCTGCTCCACCGCGGGGTCGGCCAGGTAGGCCTCGAAGTCGATGCCGCGGCGGTCGAGATGGTGTTTCAGCGACGCCAGGTAGCCCACCGGCGCGTCGAGCCAGACGTAGAAGTACTTGCCCGGTGCGTCGGGAATCTGGATGCCGAAGTAGGGCGCGTCGCGGCTGATGTCCCAGTCGGCCAGGCCGGTCTTTGCGATGGCGTCGGCGTCATCGCCGCGCACGAACCACTCGCGCACCTTGTTCGCCACCTCGGACTGCAGCTTGCCGTCCTGCGTCCAGGCCTCCAGGAACTCGACACAACGCGGATCGGACAACTTGAAGAAGAAATGCTCGCTGCTTTTCAGCACCGGCGCGGCGCCCGACAAGGCCGAGTACGGGTTCTTCAGGTCGGTGGGCGAATACACCGCGCCGCAGACCTCGCAGTTGTCGCCGTACTGGTCCTTCGCGCCGCATTTGGGGCATTCGCCCTTGATGTAGCGGTCGGGCAGGAACATCGACTTCACCGGGTCGAAGAACTGCTCGATGGTGCGCGTGGCGATCAGCTCGTTCTTGCGCAGTGCGCGGTAGATGTCCTGGGCCAGCGCGTGGTTCTCGGGCGCGTCGGTCGAATGCCAGTGGTCGAAGCCGATGTGAAAGCCGTCGAGGTAGGCCTTGCGCCCCGCGGCGATCTCGGCCACGAAGGCCTGCGGTGTCTTGCCGGCCTTCTCGGCGGCGATCATGATCGGCGCGCCATGCGCGTCGTCGGCGCAGACAAAATTCACCTCGTGGCCCATCAGCCGCTGGAAGCGCACCCAGATGTCGGCCTGGATGTACTCCATCATGTGCCCGATGTGGAAGGGCGCATTCGCGTAGGGCAGGGCGGTGGTGACGAAGAGCTTGCGGGTCATGCGGAGGCCTGGGGCGCGATGGGGCGCAGTGGAAGGCGCGGATTCTAGGAGACTGTCGGTCTTGGGGTCGGGCCCGCGCCGGGGAGAGTCTCGGTGCCAGTCTAGGCGTCGGCGAGGCGTGGGGCCGGGCCCCACAACGAGCCGGCAACGACGAATGGCGCCGAAAATCTCCCCGGCCCTTCGGGTTGCCCCTGAAAGCGGGCTGATCCGTCGTTGCAAATGCTCGCCATACCCGCGGGTATGGCTTGCTTTGCGCCCAGGCTGAGCCCGCTTTCAGGGGCAACGCGGGCCCGACCCCAAGCCCGACAGTCTCCTGGGCCGGCGATGCCCTGCCCGCGTCAGGGCCGGGGGTCGCTCAGTTAGACTGCGGGCCCCTTCCACTGGACCATGTCCCCATGCCTGCCGTGAACGAAGCCGTGCTGCTCGACGCGCTCAAAGCCGTCATCGACCCCAACACCGGCAAGGACCTGGTCTCGACCAAGGCGCTGAAGAACCTGCGCATCGAAGCCGGCGACGTGGCTTTCGACGTGGAACTCGGTTATCCGGCGAAGAGCCAGATGCCCGCGATGCGCAAGGCGCTGATCGCTGCCGCGCGCACGGTCGCCGGCGTGCAGAACGTCAGTGTCAACCTGAGCTCGAAGATCATCGCGCATGCAGTGCAGCGTGGCGTGCAGTTGCTGCCCAAGGTGAAGAACATCGTCGCGGTGGCCTCGGGCAAGGGCGGCGTGGGCAAGAGCACCACGGCCGTCAACCTGGCGCTGGCGCTGGCGGCCGAAGGCGCCAGCGTCGGCATTCTCGATGCCGACATCTACGGCCCCAGCCAGCCGATGATGATGGGCATTTCCGGCCGCCCGGAAAGCAGCGACGGCTCGACCATGGAGCCGATGCAGAACTACGGCGTGCAGGTCATGTCGATCGGCTTCCTCATCGATGCCGACAACCCGATGATCTGGCGCGGGCCGATGGTCACGCAGGCACTCGAACAGTTGCTGCGCCAGACCAACTGGAGCGACCTGGACTACCTCATCGTCGACATGCCTCCCGGCACCGGTGACATCCAGCTCACGCTGTGCCAGAAGGTGCCGCTGACCGGCGCGCTGATCGTCACCACGCCGCAGGACATCGCACTGCTCGACGCGCGCAAGGGCCTGAAGATGTTCGAGAAGGTCGGTGTGCCGATCCTCGGCATCGTCGAGAACATGGCCGTGTACGTGTGCCCGAACTGCGGCCACAGCGAACACATCTTCGGTGCCGATGGCGGCCGCAGGATGTCGGCCGAGTACGGTGTCGACTATCTCGGCGCGTTGCCGCTGAACCTGTCGATCCGCGAGCAGACCGACAACGGCCGCCCCACCGTGGTGTCCGACCCGGACGGCGAGATCGCCGCGATCTACAAGTCGGTGGCGCGGCAGATGGCGGTGAAGATCGCGCAGCGCGCCAAGGACTTCTCGTCCAAGTTCCCCACCATCTCGATCTCCAAGGGCACCTGAAGCGGCGCTGCGCCTGGTGGGCCACAGGCCGCCTGTGGCGGAAGGCTCGCGTCGCGCTCAGGCCGCCTGCGCTGCCGGCTGCATGCGCTGCACCTGCTGGCGCAGGGCCGGCAGGCAACTGCCGCAGTTCGTGCCGCACTTCAGCCGGGCCTGCAGCTGTGCCAGACGCGTCTCGGCGTCGCCGCTGCACCCGGCAAGTGTCGCGGCGATCTCGCTTTCGCCGACGTCGAAGCAGTTGCAGACCTGCGCGCCGCGCGCCGGCACGGCCTTGGGTGGTGTCGCCGTGCCGGCGAGCAGCGCACGGCCATAGCTCTGTGCCGGCAGTTCGTCCAGCAAGAGCGTGCTGACCCATGTGCCGGCTTGTGTGTCGCCGCCCAGCAGGAAGGCCGTGACGCGCGAACCGGCGCCCTGTTCGCCGATGCTCGTGCGCCACCAGGCGCACGCTGCGCCGCTGGCCGCGCTGCGGGTCGCCGTAGCGCAGCACCTCGGCGTGGTCCAGGCCGAGCAGCGCTTCGACCTGCGTGAACCAGGCCTCGGGCGGTGCGCTCGGCGCGGCGGCACGCAGCCACACGCCCACCGCACCCGGCTCGCGGCCGAAGGGCATGCAGGTGGCGTAGTCCATGCCGCTGCAGGCCGCCAGCAGCTCGGCGCGGCGCTGCAACGCGATGTGATTCGGCAACCAGGCACGCGCCAGTAGTTGCCACGGCAAGACGGCCTTGACGATCTTCACGGCCGCATGCTTCAGCTCGGGCTGCTTGCTCTGTGTGCAAAAGGCCGGCGAGGTCAGGGCGTTGACGCCGCCGCGCTGCAGGCCACCGAGCACTTCGTCGCCCCAGTGCATGGCGATGAAGGCCTGGGCCGGTGCCACCTGCGTGCTGGCCATCGCCGGCAGCACCAGGCGGCCGCGGCGCGACTGCACCTGCACCAGGTCGCCCTGCTGCAACTGCAGACGGACCAGGTCGCTGGGGTGCAGTTCGATGCCGGGCTCGCCGGCATGGCCGTACAGCCGGCCCAGCGTGCCGGTGCGCGACAGCCCGTGCCAATGGTCGCGCAAGCGGCCGGTGTTCAGGCTGAACGGATAGTGCGCGTCGCGCGGTTCCGCCAGCGGCTGCATCGACACCGCGGCAAAGGCCGCGCGGCCGTCGGCCGTGGGGAAGCGTCCGTCGGCGTAAAGGCGCTGCGCACCCGTGGTCTGGCCTTCGCGCAGCGGCCATTGCTGCGGGCCCTGCGTGTCGAGCATGGCGTAGCTCAGGCCGGTGATGTCGAGGTCGCGGCCGCGCGTGCTCTCGCGGTGCTCATTCCACAGGTCTTCGGGCGTGTCGAAGGGGAACAGTGTGCGCCCATCGATCCGCCGCACCGGCAACAGCGCTTCCATGCGCCGGGCCACGTCGACGGCGATGCGCCAGTCGTGCCGTGCCTGCCCCGGCGCCGGCACGGCTGGGCGTACGCGGCTGATGCGGCGCTCGCTGTTGGTGACGGTGCCGTCTTTCTCGCCCCAGCTGGTGGCCGGCAGCAGCAGGTCGGCGTAGGCCGCGGTGGCGGTGGTGGCAAAGGCATCCTGCACGATGACGAACTCGCAACGCTGCAGCGCGCGGCGCACGCTGGCCTGGTCGGGGAGGCTCTGCGCGGGATTGGTGCAGACGATCCACAGCGCCGCGATCTCGCCGTCGGCCGCGGCCTGGAACATCTCCAGCGCGCTCTTGCCGGGCTGGGCCGGCACATCGCTCAAGCCCCACAGCGCGGCGACTTCGGCGCGGTGCCCGGCATTCGACAGTTCGCGATGTGCCGACAGCTGATTGGCCAGAGCGCCGACCTCGCGCCCGCCCATCGCGTTCGGTTGCCCGGTCAGCGAGAACGGCCCGGTCCCTGGCTTGCCGATCTGCCCGGTGGCCAGGTGCAGGTTGATCAGCGCGGCGTTCTTGTCGGTGCCGCTGACGCTCTGGTTCAGGCCCTGGCAGTACAAGGACAGCGTCGGCGTCGCCTGAGCGAACCAGCGTGCCGCCTGCACCAGGTCGGCTTCCGTGATGCCGCACAGCCGCGCCGTGTCGGCGGGCGTGTTGTTGCGCACCCCGTCGCGCAAGGCGTCGAAGCCGGTGGTGTGCGCGTCGATGAAGGCGCGGTCCACCAGGCCCTCCCACAGCAGCAGGTGCAACAGGCCATTGAACAGCGCCACATCGGTGCCGGGTTGGATCTGCAGGTGCAGGTCGGCGGCCGCCGCGGTTTCGGTGCGGCGCGGGTCGACCACGATCCACTTCTGCTGGGGCTGGGCACGCCGCGCGTCTTCGAGGCGACGGAACAGCACCGGGTGGGCCCAGGCCATGTTGCTGCCGACGATGAACACCGTGCGCGCATGGTCCAGGTCTTCGTAGCTGCAAGGCGGCGCGTCGGCGCCGAGCGTGCGTTTGTAGCCGGCCACTGCACTGCTCATGCAAAGGCGCGAATTGGTGTCGACATTGTTGGTGCCGAGCAACCCCTTGCCCAGCTTGTTGAAGGCGTAATAGTCCTCGGTGAGCAATTGCCCGCTGAGGTACAGGCCGATGGCATCGGACCCGCGCGTGCGTGCGATATTGGCCAGGCGCGTGGCGGCCTCGTCCAGCGCCGCGTCCCAGCCCACCGCCTCGGCACGCGCGCCCCGCCGGGCGCGGCGCAACGGTTGCAGCAGCCGCGCCTGCCGGGTGACTTCGATGCTCGCCGTCAGGTGCAAGGTGCTGCCCTTGGTGCACAGGCGGCCGAAGTTGGCGGGGTGCTCGGGGTCGCCGCGCACGCCGGTGACCTGCGCCGCCTCGCTTTCGATGATGACGCCGCAGCCCACGCCGCAATAGGGGCAGGTGGAGCGGACTTCGCTGCGCGACACGGCGCCGATTTCCGGCCGTGTCTCGGTCACACGTGTGCCTCGGCCGCGTCGATCGTGGCTGGCGTGTCGCGCATGTCGCCGCCCGCAGCGTCCATCACGCAGCCCGTTCCACGTGGCTGTGGCGCATGTAGAGGAAATCGATGACCTCCTTGCGGTACTGCACGTAGTCGCGGTCCTCGACCAGCTCGACGCGATTGCGTGGCCGGGCCAGGTCGACACGCAATACCTCGCCGATGGTGGCGGCCGGGCCGTTGGTCAGCATGACGATGCGATCGCTCAGCAGCACGGCTTCGTCGACGTCGTGCGTCACCATCATCACCGTGGCACCCGTGGTGGCGACGATCTTCAGCAGTTCGTCCTGCAACCGCGCCCGCGTCAGCGCGTCCAGCGCGCCGAAAGGCTCGTCCATCAGCAGCATCTTCGGCTCCATCGCCAGCGCCCGGGCGATGCCCACGCGCTGCTTCATGCCGCCGCTGATCTCGTGCGGGCGTTTCGCCGTGGCGTGGGCCATGCCCACCAGCTCCAGCGCGGCCAGCGAACGTTCACGCAGCTGCGCCTTGCTTTCCCTGTCGCCGAAGACACGCTCGACCGCCAGGTGCACGTTGTCCTGGCAGCTCAGCCAGGGCAGCAGCGAATGGTTCTGGAAGACCACGCCGCGGTCCGGGCCGGGACCGTCGAGTTCGCGGTCGTCGAGCAGCAGCACGCCCTGAGTGGGCCGGGTCAGGCCCGCCACCAGGTTGAGCAGCGTTGACTTGCC
The DNA here is from genome assembly GCA_963824005.1 of uncultured beta proteobacterium. Taxonomy (GTDB): domain Bacteria; phylum Pseudomonadota; class Gammaproteobacteria; order Burkholderiales; family Burkholderiaceae_C; genus Rubrivivax. The sequence goes on along the minus strand of CAWGOK010000023.1, from coordinate 8,365 downwards.
GCAGCCGGAATGGCCGATCAGCGAGACGAACTCGCCGCGCTGCACGTCCAGCGTGATGTCGCGCAGCGCGACGAAGGGACCGCGTTTCGTGGCGAAGCTCATGCCCACGTCGGCGATTTGCAGCATGGGTTTGCTGGATTTGCTCATGGTGCGGCCCCGCTCTCAGCTGTAGTCGAAGCGCTTGGCCACCGCCATCAGCGCCCACTCGAGCAGCAGCCCGACGATGCCGATGACGAAGATGGCGATGATGATGTGGGCCACGTTCAGGTTGTTCCACTCGTCCCACACCCAGAAGCCGATGCCCACGCCGCCGGTCAGCATCTCGGCCGCGACGATCACCAGCCACGCCGTGCCTACCGACAGGCGCACGCCGGTCAGCATGTAGGGCATGACCGACGGCAGCAGGATGCGCGTGGCGATCTTCCATTCGCTGAGCTTGAGCACCCGCGCCACGTTGAGGTAGTCCTCGGGCACGCGCTGCACGCCGACGGCCGTGTTGATGACCATCGGCCAGATCGAGCAGATGAAGATGGTCCAGATGGCCGCCGGGTTGGCCGCCTTGAAGACCAGCAGCCCGATCGGCAGCCAGGCCAGCGGCGACACCGGCTTGAGCAGGCTGATCAGCGGCGAGACCATGCGGTTGAGCACGGCGAAGCGGCCGATCATGAAACCCAGCGGAATGCCGACGAGGGCCGCCAGCCCGAAGCCCAGCGCCACGCGCTGCAGAGAGAACAGGATGTTCCATCCGATACCCTGGTCGTTCGGGCCTTTCTCGTAGAACGGGTGGGCGAACAGCTTCACCGCGGCTTCGAAGGTGGCCGCCGGCGTGGGAAACGAGCCGCCCTTGCTGGTGGCGATGCCCCAGATCGCCACCAGCAGCGCCATGCCGGCCAGCGGCGGCAGCAAGCGGCCCAGCAAGCCGCGCCAGTCGATCGGTTCGCGCGGCGTGCGCGCGGCGCGTGCCGGCGCGCGCGCCACGGCGGCGGGCGCCGCCACGGGCTTGGCGCCGACCGCCGGCTTCGCGGCGCTGCGGTTGGCATCAAAGACGGCTGTGACCATGCTCGGCTCCTGGGGGCTACGGTCGTTCAGGCCGCGCTGACGCGCAGCTTGAAACTGTCGGCGTACTTGGCCGGCTCCTTGCCGTCCCAGACCACGCCGTCGATCAGCTTGCTGCTGCGCAGCGTGTCCTTGGGCAAGCTGATCTTCATCGCGCCGGCCGCCTGCTTGTACAACTCGACCTGGTTGATCTGCTTGGCCACCGCCAGGTAGTCGGGGTGCTCCTTGAGCAGGCCCCAGCGCTTGTGCTGGGTCAGGAACCACATGCCGTCGCTCAGGTACGGGAAGGTCACCGCGCCGTCGTTGAAGAACTTCATGTAGTTCGGGTCGTCCCAGGTTTTGCCCAGGCCGTTCTGGTAGCGGCCAAGGATGCGCTGGTTGATGGCATCGACGCTGGTGTTGACATAGCTCTTGTCGGCAATGGTCTCGGCCATCCTGTTCTTGTTCTGCAGGCTGGCGTCGATCCAGCGGCCGGCCTCGAGCACCGCCATGACCACGGCGCGCGAGGTGTTGGGGTACTTCTTGACGAACTCGCCGGTGCAGCCCAGCACCTTCTCGGGGTGGTCCTTCCAGATTTCCTGCGTGGTCACGGCGGTGATGCCGATGCCGTCGATGATGGCGCGGTGGTTCCAGGGTTCGCCCACGCAGTAACCGTCCATGTTGCCGACGCGCATGTTGGCCACCATCTGCGGCGGCGGCACGGTGATGACCTTGGCGTCCTTCATCGGGTTGATGCCGGCTGCGGCCATCCAGTAGTACAGCCACATCGCGTGTGTACCGGTGGGGAAGGTCTGCGCGAAGGTGTACTCGCGCTTGTCGGCGGTCATCGCCTTGGCCAGCGTGGGGCCGTCCACCGCGCCCTTGTCGGCCAGCTTCTTCGACAGCGTGATCGCCTGGCCGTTGTTGTTGAGCGTCATCAGCACGGCCATGTCCTTCTTCGGCCCGCCCACGCCCAGGTGCACGCCATAGACCAGGCCGTACAGCACATGCGCCATGTCGAGTTCGCCGTTGGCCAGCTTGTCGCGCACGCCGGCCCACGACGCTTCCTTGGTGGGCACGATCTTCACGCCGTACTTCTTGTCGAAGCCGAGCACGCTGGCCATGACCACGCTGGCGCAGTCGGTCAGCGGAATGAAGCCGATGCGCACTTCTTCCTTCTCGGGCTTGTCACTGCCCTGGGCGTAGACGGCCGCGCGCAAGGCGGGGTCGATGACCAGGCCGGCGGCGGCTACGGCGGCACTCTGCATCACACGGCGGCGGGTCATGGTGGTCGGGGCCTCGGCTGGGTTGTTGCTGGAAGCGCTGCTCATGAAAGTCCTTCGCGAGAAAAAGAAGGGCCCGCCCCACGCCGCAGCGTGTGACGGGCCCCGTTGCCCTGGTCTGACTTGTCGCCGCGACGCCTTTGCCGCGGCCTCGGTATCGAGCAATGCAATCGGCGTGCCAATGGCGCTGCCTGGGCGGCCGTCGCCTTTGAACCGGCCGCGGTACGCGTTTTGGTGCTGCGCCGCACCAGGCTGGTTCAGCCGAGCAGCGATTCGATGTCGATCACCCGTTCGGCCGCATCGCGCAGCTTCAGGCCCTTCTTCATGGCCAGGTCCTGCAGGAAGCGGTGCGCCTCGGGTTCGCTCAGGCCCTTCTTGCCCATCAACAGGCGTTTGGCCCGGTCGATCGCCTTGCGGTCGGCGAGTTCGCCGCGTGCGGCATCGAGTTCGCTGCGCAGCGACAGTTCGCCGGCAAAGCGTTCGACGGCGACGGCAACGACGGCCTGCACGCGCTCGGGCCTCAGGCCCTTGACGACGTAGGCCGAGACGCCCGCACTGATGGCGCTGCGCATGGTCGGGCGGTCGGTGTCGTCGGTGAACATGACGATCGGCCGGCGCGCGTCGCGCGTCGCCATGACGATGTGTTCCAGCACGTCGCGCACCGCGCTGTCGCTCTTGACGACCACCACGTCGGGCCGCAGCCGCGCCATCGCCTCGGGCAGCGAGGCGTCGCCCGCGCGCACGCCCAGCACCAAGTGGCCGCCGTGGGCCAAGGCGCTGGAAATGGCGATGGCGTCATCGGAGGTCTCGGCATCCGGGTCGGTGACGACCAGCACCGACAGGGGGGTGTCTCTGGTGGCCATTCGCCGTCTTCAGCAAGACGCGGGCCAGCGGATCGGCGGCGCGCACACCACGCGGCGCACGCCGCAGGCCAGCCTCAGTCTCGCGGTGCTGCGCTTCGCGCCTGCTGCAACTGCTGCAGTTCGGCCAGGGTATTGGCGTTGAAGAAGGCCTCGGGGTCGTCGAACTCGACCACCACGCAGCGGTGCATCGCGGTCCAGCGGTCGATCTTTCGCTGCCCGCTTTGCAGGTATTGCACCAGGCTGCCCAGCAAGTCGGCTTTCAGCAGGCAGAACACCGGTTGTGTGCGCAGCGCGCCGTCTTCAGGTGCCGCGGCCATGGCGATCTCGGCATCGTCGCGTACCAGCGCCGCCGACAGCTGCGCCACCAGGTCCAGCGGGAAGCCCGGCGTGTCGCAGGGCACGCTCACCAGGTAGGGCGTCTCGCAGCGCTCCAGGCCGGTGAGCAGGCCGGCCAATGGGCCCGGATAGTCGGGCATCGCGTCGGGCCAGACCGGCACGCCCATCGCCTCGTAGGCGCCGAGGTTGCGGTTGGCATTGATCATCACCGTGCCCACCTGCGGCTGCAGGCGCAGCAGCGCATGCAGGGCCAGCGCCACGCCCCGGTAGTTCTGCAGGCCCTTGTCGACGCCGCCCATGCGGCTGCCGCGCCCGCCGGCGAGCACCAGACCGCTGATGTCTTCGGGGGGAATGCGCATCAGGCCTCCGGTGGAGGCTTGGAGTCGCCTGCGGCAGCCTCGGGTGGGCAGGGCGCATCGAGCACCGCATCCGGACAGGTCGATGCAGCTTCGGCCGTCTTCTCGTCGTCGAACAGCCCCAGCACTTGCGACTGCACCATCTTGCGCAGCATGCCGGCCGGCAGGGGATCGGGCTTGCCGTAGTCGTCGATGTAGGTGTCCAGGCCGTCCATGACATTGAAGTGCGGGTCGGTGAAGAGCTTCTTCAGCGCGGCGTTCTTCACCTCGGGCGTCACCCCGCGGGCCACGAATCGGGTGTAGTCGGACTGCGGCGACAGCGCGGCCACATCGGTGAGCGTCGGCGCGGGTGGCACGACGGCGGGCTGGGTAGCAACCTGGGCCGGCGGCGGCTGTGCGGCGGGCACGGCTGGCACGGCGCACGACGGGGTGCTGGCTGGCGCCTCGGCCACGGCAGGCTTTGTCGGCGCAAGCGCGGTCTCGTCGGGCAGTGCCATGCCTTCGCGTACCTGCGCCTTGCGCCGCGACCATCGGCTCAGGAAGTTGCTGTCGCGATCGTTCATGGGGGCCTCGGCATTCGACGGCGGCGCGCATGTTCCGCGCACCGCTGCCGCCGGTGTTGCAGCATGTCGGGTGCGATCGATTCTAGACATCAAGTGGGGGCCCGGGCACCTGTGCGTTCCCGCCGGGTCATCCGGGCTAGACTGCCGGCCCGACCTGCCGCATTCACCCACGTGTCCGATCCCGACAAGCAGCATCCCGGCATCACGGTGGCAGTGGTGATGGAACGCATTGCCGCGCCCAACGCCTGGGAGGACTGGCAGTTCCGCGTGGCCGAGGTGGTGCCGGACGAGGGTGCGTTCGGCAAGACGCCGCGCAAGCTGCACGACGACGGCAAGACCTCGCAGTGGCTCTACCCCGGCTTCGTGCTCGAACTCTTCCCTGACGAGTGCAAGGGCTATTTCCTCAACCTCACCTCGGGCCGGCCGGCGTGGTTCGTGTCCTGGCGCGGCGACGATGCCGACCCGTCGATGGTGGAGGTGACGGGCGTGAGCGTGTCCTACATCGAGGCCGACCGGCGCCTGTTCGCCGAGGAGCGGGTCGAGAACCTGCCGCTCGAAGCCGAGCTGTGCGAATGGCTGCGCCTCTTCACGAACGAGCATTTCCGGCCCGACTCCGCACGCAAGGTGCGAGCGCAATCGTTCCTGAGCCCGCAGGAGCGCGATCTGCAGCATCTGCGGCCCAAGCCAGGGGAGTCGGGCGATGCCTGATGCCGCCAACCCGCCCTCGCGACCCAAGCCCGCCCCGACGCTGGACGACGTGGCCCAGCTGACGCCCGAGTCCGACTACGCCGCCTTTACCGCGCCGCAAGTCGATGCCCGCGTGCGCAACGAGGCACTGAAGAAGCTCTTCTTCAACGACCCGCACTTCAACACCGGCGACGGGCTCGACGTGCACGCCGAGGCCGACGGCGAAAGCGAGCGTTCGCCGCAGGCGCGGCAGCGCCAGATCCAACGCGCCCGCGCGTTCGGGCTGCTGGACGACGAACTCGTGGAGCAGGATCGACCCGTACCCGAGCCGCCGCAAGGGGCCCCGGGGGTGGGGGATACTGCGGCCCCACATGAAGACGTTGATCTGCGACTGCAACCGGACGATGCCGCTGGACGCCAAGGCGCTGGGCCTGGCGCTGCGCCAGGTGCCGGGCGCGGCGACTGAGGCCCCCGGCACCGTCCACAGCAGCTTGTGCCGGCGCGAGGCGCCGGCTTTCCAGCGCGCGGCCAGGTCGGGCGAGGACCTGCTCGTCGCCTGCACCCAGGAAAGCCGCTTGTTCCTCGAACTGGCCGAGCAGACGGCGGGCGCGCCCGGGCTGCAGGAGCGGCCGATCCGCTTTGTCAACATCCGCGAGACCGGCGGCTGGTCGAAGGATGCAAGCGCGGCCACGCCGAAGATCGCCGCGCTGATCGCCGCCGCGCAGCTGCCCGAGCCCGAGCCGGTGGCGGCCGTGAGCTACAAGAGTGCCGGGCGTTGCCTGATCGTCGGCGCGGCCGACGCGGCCGAAAGCGCTGCGGCCATGCTCGGCGCCGCGATCGAGGTCACGCTGCTGGCCACCGGCGGCGCGGGTGCGCTGTCGCAGCGGCACGACCTGGCCGTGCACACCGGCGTACTCGACCGACTCACGGGCCATCTGGGTGCGTTCCAGGCCACCTGGACTTCGGCAAACCCGATCGATCTGGACCTGTGCACACGCTGCAATGCCTGCATCGCTGCCTGCCCGGAAGGCGCGATCGATTTCAGCTACACCGTGGACCTGGCCGCGTGCAAGACGCACCGCGACTGCGTGCGCGTGTGCGAAGCCGCCGGCGCGATCGACTTCGACCGCGCGGCGCAATCGGTGAGCGAGAACTTCGACCTGGTGCTCGACCTGCGCGACCGCCCGGCGTTCGCACAGCACGCGCCGCCGCAGGGCTACTTCCATGTCGGGCGCGACGAGCGCCGCCTGGTGCAGGCCGTACTCAAGCTGCGCGACCTGGTGGGTGAGTTCGAAAAGCCGCGCTTCTTCCGCTACAAGCCCGCGCTGTGCGCGCACAGCCGCAACGAGCAGATCGGCTGCTCGGCGTGCATCGAGGTGTGCTCGGCGCGCGCCATCCGCAGCGATGCCTCGCTCAAGGGCAAGGCCGGCGCCAAGCTGCGTCGCAACACGCCGGCCACCCCTGACCCCGGGCGGGCAGGGCGGGGGCATCGTGGTCGACCCGTACCTGTGCGTGGGCTGCGGTGCCTGCACCACCGTGTGCCCCAGCGGCGCACTGGGCTACGCGGTGCCCGGCACGCAGGAGCAGGGGCGGCGCATGCGCACGCTGCTGGCCACCTACCGCCGTGCCGGCGGCAAGGATGCGGCCCTGCTGATCCACAGCGAAGGCGCGGGCCAGCGCCTCATCGACGACCTGGGACGCGCCGCACGCATCGACCCTGTCGTGCAAGGTCTGCCGGCGCGGGTGATGCCGATGCCGGTGTGGCACACCGCCAGCATCGGGCTGGACCTGTGGCTGATGGCGTTGGCCCAGGGTGCCAGCCAGGTCTGGGTGCTGATGACCGACGAAGAGGCGCCCGAGTACCGCGTGGCGCTGGCCGAGCAGATGGCGGTGGCGCCAGGCGCTGATGACCGGCCTGGGCTTCGGCGGCACGCATTTGCGCACGATCGAATTGCGCGATGCGCGCGACCTGCCGGCGCTGGACCTGGCCTTGCGCGCCGCACCGGCGCAGGGTGTGACCCGCGCGACCGAGGCCATGGCCCAGGCCGAGAAGCGCAGCACGCTGGAGCTGGCGCTCGACCACCTGCTGGCGGTGGCGCCGCTGGCTGGCCGGCTGCCCGAGGCGGTGGCGCTGCCGGCGGCGGGCTCGCCGTGGGGCAGCCTCGTCGTCGACGCGCAGAAGTGCACGCTGTGCCTGTCCTGCGTGGGCGCCTGCCCGGCATCGGCGCTGGCCGACAACCCCGAGATGCCGCAGCTGCGCTTCATCGAGAAGAACTGCGTGCAATGCGGGCTGTGCGTGAAGACCTGCCCTGAAGATGCGTTGCGGCTCGAGCCGCGCCTGTGGCTGGCCGGCGATGGCAAGGCGCGCAAGGAACTGCGCGTGCTCAACGAGGCCGAGCCCTTCCGCTGCATCGAATGCGGCAAGCCTTTCGGCACCTTGCGCGGCATCGAGGCCATGGTGGCCAAGATCGGCCAGCATCCGGCCTTCGCCGGCGACCAGGGCCGACGGCTGCGCATGTGCAGCGACTGTCGTGTCGTCGCGATGTTCAGCAACCCGAACGAGACACGGATCACCGACCTGTGATGAAGACGCCGCCGACAGCGCAGGCGATGGTGTTCGCCGAGCCCGACCATGACGAGGAACTGCAACGCGCCGAGCTCTACGGAGCGCTGGCGCGCTTGTGGTTCGCCCCCCCGACGAGGCGTTGCTCGGGCAGTTCGCGGTGGCCGTGACTGCCGCGCCCCAGCCGGGCTCGTTCCTGGAAGGGCCCTGGCAGGACCTGGTGGCCGCGATGCGTGCGACGCGCGTGGACGAGGCCGCCGCGGAGCACGCGGCGTTGTTCGTCGGCGCCGGCAAGGCCGATGTGCTGCCGTATGCGTCGTTCCACATTGCCGGCACGCTGAACGACCGGCCGCTGGTCGCGCTGCGCACCGATCTGGCGGCGCTCGGCCTGGCCAGCGCGGCCCCCGAAGGCGAAACCGAGGACCATGTGGCCTTCGTCCTCGAGGTGATGCGCTACCTGATCGCCGGCGACGACCTGGCGGTGTGCAACCTCGAGCAGCAGCGGCGCTTCTTTCGCGCGCATGTGCAGCCGTGGGTGGGACGCTCGCTGTGCGACGCGGTGGAGCCGCATCCGGCGGCGCGCGTGTACGCGGCGCTGGCGCGCTTCACGCGCGCGTTCATCGAGGTCGAAACGCAGGCCTTCGACCTGGTCGAGTAGGCGCCGGCGCGGCGCCGTGCT
>CAWGOK010000022.1:0-17614 GCA_963824005.1 uncultured beta proteobacterium | reverse complement strand
CCCTCGCACTGCGTGGTCACCGAGTTCAAGGACACCGCCGCGCTGGCGGCGGCGGCCACCAAGGCCTCGCGCCAGCTGGGCTACACGCGCATGTGGAGCATCCATCCGGCGCAGATCCGCGTCATCGTCGATGCCTTTGCGCCCAGCGTGGCCGAGGTCGACCAGGCCATCGAGATCCTGATGGCCGCGCAGGCCGCCGACTGGGCGCCGATCCGCCACCGCGACACGCTGCACGACCGCGCCAGCTCCCGCTATTTCTGGCACCTGTTGCAACGCGCGCACCGGACTTCGTACGCCGATGGCGCGCAGTTGCCGATCGAGGTGCGGCAAGCCTTCTTCGAACCACCCCTGGATCGAGTCGGATGATTTCTGCATGCATGCGAAGGTACGTATACTTCATGCATACTGAATGAAGGATACTGGCCATGGAAGCCATCGTTGCCGAACGCGGACAGATCACCTTGCCCAAGGCAGTGCGCGATGCGCTGGGCCTGACCAAGGGCACCATGTTGCGCGTGGAACTGGACGGCGGGCGCATCATCTTGCGCAAGGACGTGAGCGAGGCGCTGCGCAAAGTGCGCGGCAAGTTCAAGCTGGTCGACGGGCTGCAGACCACCGACGAGGCCATGCGCGCGATTCGTGGCCGCGCCCCTGGCGACCCGCTGGACCGGTAGCACGATGATCGCCATCGACTCATCGGTGCTGATCGACATGCTGATCGACGACCCGGTGCACGCCGAGGCATCGCAGGCGTGCATCGAGGACGCGCTGGCCATCGACGATGTCGTGGTCTGCGAGGCCGTGGTGGCCGAGGTGCAGGCCATGCTCGACACCTCGGTCAGCCTGATGGACACGCTGGGCGGGCTCGGCGTGCGCTTCGAGCCCATCACCGAGGCTTCGGCCATGCGTGCCGGCCACTGAACAAGCGCTTCCGTGCACGCGGCGGCAAGCGCGAACGCGTGGTGGCCGATTTCCTGATCGGGGCACACGCCTTGCTTCAATCGAGCGCGCTGATCACCCGCGATGGCGGCTTCTTCCGTGACTACTTCAAGGGGCTGAAGGTCATCGTGCCGAAAGCTTCGTGACCCATCATCGCATCACCGTTCGACCTCATTCGCCAGGAGATTTCATCATGCAACAAGCCTATCGCCAACATGTCGCGGAGCGCGCCGCGCTCGGCATCCCGCCACTGCCGCTTTCGGCCAAACAAACCGCCGAGCTGATCGAGCTGCTCAAGGCGCCACCCGCGGGCGAGGAGAAGGCGCTGGTCGAGCTCATCACCTACCGGGTGCCGGCCGGCGTGGACGATGCCGCCAATGTCAAGGCCAGCTACCTGGCGGCGCTGGCCCACGGCAGCGAGAGTTGCGCGCTGATCACGCCGGCGCGCGCCACCGAACTGCTGGGCACGATGCTCGGCGGCTACAACATTGCCCCGCTGATCGACCTGCTGGATCACCCGGCCGTGGCCGAGGTGGCTGCTGCGGCCTGAAGAAGACGCTGCTGATGTTCGACCAGTTCCACGACGTCAAGGACAAGGCCGACGCCGGCAATGCCCAGGCCAAGGCCGTGCTGAAAAGCTGGGCCGACGCCGAGTGGTTCACCTCGCGGCCCGAAGTCGCCGAGAGCATCACCGTCAGCATCTTCAAGGTGGCCGGCGAGATCAACACCGACGACCTGTCGCCCGCGCCCGACGCCTGGAGCCGGCCCGACATCCCGCTGCATGCGCTGGCCATGCACAAGAACCCGCGCCCCGGCGTCACACCGGAAGAAGAAGGCAAGCGCGGCCCGGTGAAGTTCATCGAGGATCTGCGCGCGCGCGGTCATCTCGTCGCCTATGTCGGCGACGTGGTCGGCACCGGCTCCAGCCGCAAGTCGGCCACCAATTCGGTGCTGTGGTTCACCGGCGAGGACATCCCCTTCGTGCCGAACAAGCGTTTCGGCGGGGTGTGCCTGGGCGGCAAGATCGCGCCGATCTTCTACAACACCATGGAAGACTCGGGCGCGCTGCCGATCGAGCTCGACGTCAGCCAGATGCACATGGGCGACACCATCGAGCTTCGGCCCTACGAAGGCAAGGCGCTGAAAGACGGCAAGGTCATCGCCGCGTTCAAGGTCAAGAGCGAGGTGCTGTTCGACGAGGTGCGCGCCGGCGGCCGCATCCCGCTGATCATCGGCCGCGGCCTGACCGCCAAGGCGCGTGAAGCACTCGGCCTGCCGGCGAGCACCTTGTTCCGCCTGCCGCAAAGCCCGGCAGCCAGCAACAAGGGCTTCACGCTGGCGCAGAAGATGGTGGGCCGCGCCTGTGGCTTGCCCGAGGGCCTGGGGGTACGCCCCGGCACCTACTGCGAACCGCGCATGACCAGCGTCGGCAGCCAGGACACCACCGGCCCGATGACGCGCGACGAACTGAAGGACCTGGCCTGCCTGGGCTTCAGTGCCGACCTGGTGATGCAGAGCTTCTGCCACACCGCGGCCTACCCCAAGCCGGTGGACGTGAAGACACACCATGAGCTGCCCGAGTTCATCAGCACGCGCGGTGGCATCAGCCTGCGCCCGGGTGACGGCGTGATCCACAGCTGGCTGAACCGCTTCCTGCTGCCCGATACCGTGGGCACCGGTGGCGACAGCCACACGCGCTTTCCCATCGGCATCAGCTTCCCGGCCGGCTCGGGCCTGGTGGCCTTTGCTGCGGCCACCGGCGTGATGCCGCTGGACATGCCCGAAAGCGTGCTGGTGCGCTTCAAGGGCAGCATGCAACCCGGGGTGACGCTGCGCGACCTGGTGAACGCGATTCCGCTGTACGCCATCAAGGCCGGATTGCTGACCGTGGCCAAGCAAGGCAAGAAGAACATCTTCTCCGGCCGCATTCTCGAAATCGAGGGCCTGCCCGAGCTGAAGGTGGAACAGGCCTTCGAGCTCAGCGATGCTTCGGCCGAGCGCTCGGCCGCCGGTTGCACCGTGCACCTGAACCCCGAGCCGATCAAGGAGTACATCCACAGCAACATCACGCTGATGAAGTGGATGATTGCCGAGGGTTATGCCGACGCCCGCACGCTGCAGCGGCGCATCGCCGCGCAGGAAGCCTGGTTGAAGAACCCGCAACTGCTGAAGCGTGACGCGGACGCCGAATATGCCGCGGTGATCGAGATCGACCTGAAGGACATCGTCGAGCCCATCGTCGCCTGCCCGAACGACCCGGACGACGTGAAGACGCTGTCCGACGTCGCCGGCGCGAGCATCGACGAGGTCTTCATCGGCAGCTGCATGACCAACATCGGCCACTTCCGTGCCGCCAGCAAGCTGCTCGAAGGCAAGCGCGACATTCCCGTCAAGCTGTGGGTGGCGCCGCCGACGAAGATGGACGCGCGCCAGCTCAGCGAAGAGGGGCACTACGGCGTGCTCGGCACGGCGGGCGCGCGCATGGAAATGCCCGGCTGCAGCCTGTGCATGGGCAACCAGGCGCAGGTCAAGGAAGGCGCCACCGTGTTCTCGACCAGCACGCGCAACTTCCCCAACCGTCTGGGCAAGAACTCCAACGTCTATCTCGGATCGGCCGAACTGGCCGCGATCTGCTCCAAGCTCGGGCGCATTCCCACGCGCGAGGAGTACATGCGCGACATGGGCGTGCTCGGTGCGGCCAGCGCCAGTGTCTACCAGTACCTGAACTTCGACAGGATCGGCGACTACAGCGATGCCGCGGAGAAGGTCGAGGCCTGAGGCTGCGGCCAGCCGGGCGGGGCCATGCAGGCCCTGCGCGGTCGCGCAAAGTCCGAACTGGGTCACGCTTGCCGCCCAATTCCGCGTTTGCCGGGCGTTGACAGTCGCGGCACAATCACCCATCTCCCACTGACACAGGGCCACTCGTGAAAACACTCCGTTCGCTGGCGCTGTTGGGCGCCTCGCTCGCGCTGTCGACCCTGGTCGCGGCTCAGGACAAGCCCTCCGCAAAATCGGCAGCCAAGGCGCCGGTGCCTGCGGTCGTGGCGGCGATTCCCACCCTGGGCGTCGCCAGCCCCGAGCAGCTGCTGGCCGCGGCGCAGGCCTATGTCGGCCCCTACGACTGCGAGTTCAAGCAGACGCTGAGCGTGTCGAAACACCAGGTCGACGGCTATGTCGTCGTGACCTTCAGCAGCAAGGCTTACACGATGAAGCCGGTGCGTTCCTCGACCGGAGCCTTGCGGCTCGAAGAGGTTGCCGGCGGGCCGATGCTGATGGTGCAGATTCCGGCCAAGTCGATGCTCATGGACACGGCGCGGGGCCGCCGCATCGTCGATGCCTGCATTCACGAAGAGCAGGCCAAAGAAGCCAGCGCGCCCAACAGCCTGGGCATGAACCTGCAAGGCCAGGTGGACACCACCGACGCCACGACGGCGCCGAAGCGCTGAGTCCCGACCCGAGGGCCTGCCTGCGCGGACCCTCGTGGCGAATGAACACCCCGCCGCGAGTCAAGCGGCACCGCCGGTCGATCAGGGCGCTGCGCCGCAGCGCGGCGCGATCTGCTGCGCATAGGTCCGAAGCGCGGCCAGGATGCCACGGCCGCGCTCATCGGTGCCGGCCTCGAGTGACGCCAGGCGTTCGCCAAATTCACGCAGCCCGAGCGCCCCTGCCGATCCTTCGCAAAGGCGGCCGGCGCAGTGCTCCTGCCATTGCACCTGTTCGGCGGCATGCAGCGTTTCGGGAAAGTTGCGCGCGCGAAAGCGAAACAACAGTTCCGCGAGCCGCGGGTCCGAGAACGCAGGTCGCTTGTCGGCCAGTTTCTCCGGACTCAAGGCGCGCAGCCGCTGCAGGGTGCGCCGGTCTTCGTTGCCAATGAAGCCGCCATAGAGATCCTGGTCCACATCCGGCGGCCTATCGGCTTGCGGGCGCTGGAACACGTCAGGCCACATGCCGGCGAGCTTGCCGGCATGGCGCGCCACCGCGTCGGCATGGCGCATCGCCTGATCCACGTCGACTCCCCAACGCTGCGCCATCGCCGGCGTCAGCGTCTTGAGGTTGGCGATGACCACCGGCGACTTGTTGATGTGGATGGTCTTGATGGGCAGGCGACTGACGCCGGGCGGCAGGTCCTCGGCGCGACTGAAGAGGCGCTGCCGCAGACTCGCCACGTTCAGCAAAGGCAGTTCGGACGGATCCTGCGACAGGTCCCAAACGATGAGCTCGTTCTTGTTCGTCGGGTGCGGCGCCAGCGGCCAGACCACGGCGAGGCAGCCGCGCTCGGTACCGTAGCGGCCCGACACGTGCAGGAAGGGCCGGCCCTGAGCCTGCGCCTCGGCGATCTCGCCCTGCACGGCATCCTTCTTGCGCAAGCGCAGGCAGAAGTCCCACAGCTTCGGCTGCCGGCCCTTCAGCAGCCGTGCCAGGGCGAGTGTGGCGCGCACGTCGGACAGGGCGTCGTGCGCGCTGTCGTGGTCCAGCGCGTTGGCGCGGGCCAGGTGCTCCAGCTTGAAGGAGGGACGGCCGTCTTCGTGGCGGGGCCATTCGATACCCTGAGGGCGCAGCGCCCAGGCGCAGCGCAGCACGTCGAGCAAGTCCCAGCGGCCGCACTGGTTCTGCCATTCGCGCGCATACGGGTCGAGCAGATTGCGCCAGAACAGAAAGCGCGTCACCTCGTCGTCGAAGCGGATCGAGTTGTAGCCCACACCCACCGTGCCGGGGCGCGCCAGCTGCAACTCAATGGCATCGGCAAAGGCATGTTCAGGCAAGCCCTTCTCAAGACACTGCTGCGGCACGATGCCGGTGAGCAGGCAGGCCTCGGGCTCGGGCAGGAAATCCGGTGCCGGCCGGCAGAAACACATCACCGGCGCGTCGATCGGGTTCAGCTCGGCATCGGTGCGCAGCCCGGCAAACTGCGCCGGCCGGTCGCGGCGCGGCACGGCGCCGAAAGTCTCGTAGTCATGCCAGAAGAAGCTCAGCTCGCTCATGCGCGCAAGATAACCGATGCGCCGGGCCGCCTCGTTGCGGTGGCATGATTCCTCCCCCGCCGGCCGCGGCCGGCCACTGCCCGAACCCGCAGGACCATGAAGACCCTCGCCAAGCTCCTGATCCCGTTGTTGCTCGTTGCGCTGGCCCCCGCCGCAAGCGCGCAGGGCGCGGGCAACAAGTCCATCGGCACGGCCAAGGGCGGCAAGCTGCTCAGCCGCGAGGAGCTGCGCGCCTGCCTGGCGCAGCAAAAGGACTTGGCGGCACGCAAGCCCGAGCTGGAGAGCGAACGCAGCGCGCTCGACCGCGAACGCGACGAGTTGAAGAAGATCGATGAATCGCTGAAGGGCGACGAGGCGGCAATGCAGAAGCTTGCGCAGTCGGCCGAGGACATCTCGCGGCGCACGACGGCACTACAGCAGCAGATCGCCGACTACAACGACAGGGCGGCGAAGTTCCAGACCGCACAGCCGTCTGGCCCGACCGGCGATCGGCAGCGGCGCGCGCTGGACAACGACAAGGCCGCGATCGACAAGGCCACCGCGCAGCTCGAGGCCGACCGCGCCGCGATCGGACCCAATGCCGAGCAGATGGCCAAGACCTACAGGGCACGCGCCGATACGCGCAACCAGGCCGCGGAAGCCTGGAACATGCGCAACCGCGAACTGACGCGCAAGGCGCAGGCACTGGAGCTCGACCAGGAGAGCTTCAAGGCCGACTGTGAAGGCAAGTCTTACCGCGAGGACGACGAGAAGGCCATCCTTTCCGGGAAGTGAGCCGCGGCATGCTGCCGCGGCGCGCTCAGATCGCCATCTGGCGCGCGGCCAGGTCCTTCATGATCTCTTCCGAGCCGCCGCCGATGACCATGACCTTGACCTCGCGGTAGATGCGCTCGCTCTTCGTGCCGCGCATGAAGCCCATGCCGCCGAGGATCTGCACCGCCTGGTCGGCGCAGAACTGCATCGCCTGCGTGGAAACGATCTTCGCCATGCAGGTGCGCGCGACCATCGCCTCGGCCGGCCCCAGCCGCTGTTGCAGCCGCCAGGCCAGGTCGTAGACCAGGGCCCGCGCGCACTCCACGCGCGTGGCCATGTCCACCAGCTTGTGGCGGATGACCTGGCGCTCGGACAGCGGCGCGCCGAAGGTCTTGCGCTCGCGCGCCCAGTCCAATGCTTCTTCGGTGCACGCCTGCGCATAGGCGCAGGCCAGCGTGGCCATCATCAAGCGCTCGTGGTTGAAGTTGTGCATGATGGCCTTGAAGCCGCCACCCTCCTCGCCGATCAGGTTGCCCACCGGCACGCGACAGCCGTCGAAGCGCAGGTGCGCGGTGTCGCTGGCCCACCAGCCCATCTTCTTCAGCTCGCTGCGCGACAGCCCCGGCGTGTCGCCTTCGATCAGCAGCAGCGACACGCCGCCGGGGCCGCGGTTGGCCGGGTCGGTGCGCACCGCCACGCTGAGGAAATCGGCGCGCATGCCCGAGGTGATGAAGGTCTTCTCGCCGTTGACCACATAGTGGTCGCCATCGCGCACGGCCATGGTGCGCAGCGCCGCCACGTCGGAGCCGCCGCCGGGCTCGGTGATGGCCAGTGCGGCGATCTTCTCGCCACTCAGTACCTGTGGCACGACCCGGCGCCGCAGCGCCTCGCTACCGTGCGCCACCACCGGCGGCAGGCCGATGCCGTGCGAGCCCAGGCTGGCCTGCAGGCCACCACAGCCGGCGCGCGCGATCTCCTCAGCGGCAACGATGCCGTAGAACAGGTCGGCCGGCGTGCCGCCCAGTTCTTCGGGGTAACCCATGCCGATCACGCCGATCTGCGCCGCCTTGCGGTACAGCTCGCGCGGGAAGGTGCCGGCCTCGTCCCAATCGTTGACATGCGGCGCAATCTCGCGCTCAACGAAGGCGCGCACCGTACGCCGGAACTCCTCGTGTTCGGGGCTGAAGTATTCGGGGCGCGGGCTCAGGTTGAACATGGTGGACTCAGGAGACAATAGCGGCAGTGGCGAACATCGCGCTGCGAGTGTGCCGCATCCGGCACACCCTGCCTCGTCGGGCACCGGCCGGGACCGCCCCACCCTACCCTTTGTTGATGGAGATCATCCGATGACCCGTGTCTTCAATTTCAGCGCCGGCCCGGCCGCGCTGCCCGAACCGGTGCTGCGCCAGGCGGCCGATGAAATGCTCGACTGGCACGGTTCGGGCATGTCGGTGATGGAGATGAGCCACCGCGGCAAGGAGTTCATCGCCATCCATGCCGAGGCCGAAGGCCTGCTGCGCGAGCTGCTTGCCGTGCCCGCCAACTACAAGGTGCTGTTCATGCAGGGCGGCGCCATCGGCGAGAACGCCATCGTGCCGATGAACATGCTGCGCGGCAAGACATCGGCCGACTACGTCGACACGGGCGAATGGTCGAAGAAGTCGATCAAGGAGGCGGGCAAGTACTGCGCCGTCAATGTCGCAGCCAGCGCCAAGGCCGACGCTTACACCAGCATCCCGCCACGCGACAGCTGGAAGCTCGACCCGAACGCCGCCTATGTGCACATCTGCAGCAACGAGACCATCGGCGGCGTCGAGTACCACTGGACACCCGAGGTCGGCGCGGTGCCGCTGGTGGCCGACATGTCCAGCAACATCATGTCGCGGCCCGTCGACGTGTCGAAGTACGGGCTGATCTACGGTGGCGCGCAGAAGAACATCGGCCCGGCCGGGCTGACGATCGTCATCGTGCGTGACGACCTGATCGGCCAGGCGCTGCCGATCTGCCCTTCAGCCTTCGATTACAAGCAGCAGGCCGAGAACGACTCGATGCTCAACACGCCGCCGACCTATGGCATCTACATCGCCGGCCTGGTGTTCAAGTGGATCAAGGCACAAGGCGGCCTGCAGGCCATGGAAACGCACAACCGCGCCAAGGCCGCGTTGTTGTACGACTACCTGGACCAGAGCAAGTTCTTCAGCAGCCCCGTGGCCCGTGCCGACCGTTCGCTGATGAACGTGCCCTTCAAGCTGCGCGACGAATCGCTGGACGAGGCTTTCCTGAAAGGCGCACAGGCGCGCCACATGTTGCAGCTCAAGGGTCACCGCTCGGTGGGCGGCATGCGCGCGTCGATCTACAACGCCATGCCAGTCGCGGGCGTGAAGGCGCTGGTGGCCTACATGGCGGAATTCGAGGCTCAGCATGGTTGAGGCAAAGCGACTGCAGGTGCTGGTGCTGAACCAGATCTCCGCCAATGGCCTGAAGCGGCTGCCGGCCGAGCGCTACACCGTCGGCAAGGACGTGGTGATGCCGGACGCCGTGCTGGTGCGCTCGGCCGACATGCATGCCATGGCGATTGCCGACACCGTCAAGGCCATTGGCCGGGCCGGCGCGGGCACCAACAACATCCCCGTGCCCTTGATGAGCGAGCGCGGCGTGCCGGTCTTCAACGCGCCGGGCGCCAACGCCAATGCGGTGAAGGAGTTGGTGCTCGCCGGCATGCTGATGGCCGCACGCAACCTGCCGGCAGCACTGCGATTCGTGCGCTCGCTCGACGCGGACCTGGCCGACATGGACAAGGCGGTCGAAGACGGCAAGAAGGCCTTCGCCGGCTACGAGCTCGCCGGCCAGACGCTGGGCGTCGTCGGCCTGGGCAAGATCGGCTGCCTGGTGGCCGATGCCGCCATCAAGCTGGGCATGCAGGTGCTCGGCTACGACCCCGACATCACGGTGGATGCCGCCTGGAGCCTGCCGGCACAGGTGAAGAAGGCGGCCAGCGTGGCCGAAGTGCTACGCAGCAGCGACTTCGTCACGCTGCACGTGCCGCTGGTGGCGGCCACGCGCGGCCTGATCGGCGGCGCCAACATCGGGCAGATGCGTGCCGGTGCCGTGCTGCTGAACTTCTCGCGCGAAGGCGTGGTCGATGAAGCGGCGGTGCTGGGTGCGCTGGACGGCAAGCGCCTGGGTTGTTATGTCTGCGACTTCCCCGGCCCGGCGCTCAACCGCCACGAGCGCGTGATCGCACTGCCGCACCTGGGCGCTTCGACGCGCGAGGCCGAGGAGAACTGCGCCGTGATGGTGGTGGACCAGCTGCGTGACTACCTCGAGCATGGCAACGTGGCCAACGCGGTCAACTTCCCGCAGGTCTCGATGGCGCGCGAATCGGCCTTCCGCGTGGCCATCGCCAACGCCAACGTGCCCAACATGCTGGGGCAGATCTCCACCGCCATGGCACAGGCCGGCCTGAACATCCACAACATGGTGAACAAGTCGCGCGGCGAAATGGCCTACACGCTGGTGGACGTGGACAGCGCCGTCGGCGACACCGTGCTCGACAGCCTGCGCGCCATCTCTGGCGTGCTGTCGGTGCGCTACCTGCCGCATCACGCTTGAGGTCGCATGGCGAGGAAGCGCCGCGCCGCGCCGAAATCGCCCCACGACGCTGGCGCCTCCGCTGCCAGCCAGCCAGCCACGCCGCCCAGAACCCCGTGGCACAGCCTGTGGATCGCAGGAGGAGTGCTGCTGGCGCTGGCCATCGCGCTGGGCCTATGGGCGATGCGCGGCCCAAGCCAGGAAGCGCCACCCTTGGCTACGCCACAGCCAGCCGCGCCAGCGCACAACCTCGCGTTGCAAAGTCCGGCCACCTACGTTGACAACGTGAAATGCCTGGGCTGCCATCAGGACGCGGCCAATGTCTGGAAGCAGTCGCACCATGCCGAGGCCATGGCCGCACCGAGCGAGCATACGGTGCGTGGCAACTTCGACAACACGCAGTTCAAGCACCAGGGCTTGACCACGCGCTTCTTCAGGCGCGGCGACCGGTACTTCGTGCACACCGACGGGCCTGACGGCAAGTTGGCGGACTTCGAGATCAAGTACACCTTCGGCGTCGAGCCGCTGCAGCAGTATCTGATCGAAACCGACGGCGGGCGGCTGCAGCCGCTGCAGATCGCCTGGAACACGCACGAGAAGAAGTGGTTCCACCTGCTGCCGAACGAGAAGGCGCCGCCGGGCGACGTGCTGCACTGGAGCGGGCGCTATCAGACCGGCAACACGATGTGCATCGCCTGCCACACGACAGGTTTCGAGAAACGCTACGACGCGCAGGCCGACGCCTTCGCCTCTCGCTGGTCGGAAGTGAACGTGTCCTGCCAGTCCTGCCACGGCCCCGGCTCGCGCCATGTCGAATGGGCGCTGCAGAAGGCCGCGGACCCGTCGCGCGCGGCACCGGCGACCGCACGCCACGGCCTATTGGCCGACCTGAAGACACCGAAAGCCCAGGTCGAGGTCTGTTCGGCATGCCACTCGCGCCGCGCCGAGCTCACGGCCACGCCGGTGCCGGGCCAGCCCCACCTGGACCATTACCTGCCCAGCCTGCTGCGCGAGGGCCTGTACCACGCCGACGGCCAGCAACTGGACGAGGTCTTCGTCGTCGGTTCGTACCGCCAGAGCAAGATGTACCGCATGGGCGTGGCCTGCACGAACTGCCACGACCCGCACAGTGCGAAGCCCAGATTGCAGGGCAACGCGCTGTGCCTGCAGTGCCACCAGCCACAGGCCAACCCGGCCTTCCCCAGTGCCGCCGGCGCCTACGATTCGCCGCAGCACCACCACCATGCCGCCGGCTCGGCGGGCGCGCAATGCACGGCCTGCCACATGCCGGCCAAGAACTACATGGTGGTGCAGCCTCGGCCTGACCACAGCATGCGCATCCCGCGACCGGACCTGTCGGCGACGCTCGGCACACCCAATGCCTGCAACCAGTGCCATGCCGACAAGACCGCGCAATGGGCTGCCGACGCGGTGACGAAGTGGTACGGCACACCCAAGCGCCCGCCTCACTACGGCGAGGTCTTCGCTGCCGCGAGGCGCGGCGCGCCCGGGGCCGCTGCGTCATTGGCCACGCTGGTGGGCGATACGGCGCAGCCGCCGATCGTGCGCGCCACCGCGCTGGAGATGCTGCGCGGCGACCGCGCCATCGGCATCGACGAGCGCCTCGATGCCGCGCACGATGCCGATGCCGAAGTTCGCGCCGCCGCAGCGGCCAGCCTGGAGCCGCTCGAGGCTTCGCAGCGCGTGCCGGCGCTGGCTCCACTCTTGAAGGACCCGGTGCGCGCGGTGCGCATCGCCGCGGCGCGCAGCCTGACGTCGCTGCCGGCCGATCAGTTCGACACCCCGACACGTGCCGCCTACGACGCCGCGCTGGCCGAGTACATCGCCGCGCAGTCGGTGGCGCTGGACATGCCCGGCAACCAGCTGAACCTGGCGGTCGTCCATGGCCTCACTGGCCGCGACGACCTGGCCGAGGCACACTACCTGAAGGCGCTGGCCATCGACCCCGACTTCACACCGGCGCGCGCCAACCTGGCGCAGTTCTACAGCGCGCGCTCGCGTCATGCCGATGCCGAGCGCGTATTGCGCGAAGGGCTGCAGCGCTTGCCGCAGCTGGGCGAGTTGCAGTATTCGCTGGGCTTGCTGCTGGCCGAGGAGCAGCGCCTGCCCGAAGCCGCCCAGGCGCTGGCCAAGGCCGCCCAGCTGTTGCCGCAGCGCGCGCGCGTGCAATACAACTACGGACTCGCGCTGCAGCGACTCGGCCAGGCCAAGCCGGCTGAAGCCGCACTACTGCAGGCGCAGCGAATCGATCCCGCCGACCCGGCCGTGCCCTATGCGCTGGCGGTGCTGTACGCGCAGGCGGGTCAGCGCAACAAGGCAATGGCCGCGGCCGAACGGCTGCAGCAGTTGCGTCCCGGCGACCCGCAGGTCGCACAAATGCTGCAGCGCTTGCGCCACTCAAAGCCTTGAGCCATGGCGCACATGAAAAAAAGCGGCTTCCACGAAGCCGCCTTTCACATGCCTGTCGCGCACGGCCCGCAGAGCGCAGGCTCCTGCTGCGATGCTCAGTTCAGCTCGTCGTCCTTCCAGGCCTTGACGCCGCCGATGGCCAGACCGGCTTCGATGCCATTCTTGGTCAGCGTCAGCGTCTGCACGTCGCCCATCGTCGAGCCGCCCTGGCCGCCGCCGCCACCCGCGCCGCTGGCTGCAGCACCGGCAGTGACGCCGCCGGTCGCGTCCCAGCCCTTCGTCACGAATTCTTGCATCGACTTCATGGTCTTGAAGATCACCAGCACGTCGTTCTCGACGGCGCCGAGCTGGAAGCCGGCGCTCGCGCCGCCGAGCTTCATGAAGGTGTTCTTCTTCGTCTTGTTGTCGTGCACCACGCCGGTGCCGCCGCTGCCGCCGATGATGAAGCTGACTCCGTAGGTGGTGAACACCGCATAGCCCGGCACCGAGGCGAGGGTCGCCTTGAGGTCAGGCTTCTTCGCCTTGAACCTGTCCAGCGCGGTCGCGGTGGCCTTCAGCGCTTCGGCCTGCTTTTCCGCCTTGGTGGCTGCAAAGGCATTACCGGCGATCAGCGACAGCGACAGCGCGCCGATGCCAAGGATTCTCGAAAACTTCATGGACCTTCTCCTGTGGTTGTGCGTTGATGCACGATGGTTGACCTTTCCCTACCCGGGGCCCAGCGTCGCTGGCGCCTCGAGTCAGATGCCGGCGGATTGTCGCGCAACGGCATGGCCGCAATTGTGGCCCATTCTCAGCGCTGGCAAGCCAGGCGGCGTTGACAGCCGTCAATGCTCGGAAGCCGGCCCGCCATCCCGGCCGCCTGCCGCCGCTCGTGCCAACAAGGCACCGCCCAGCGTGGGAAAGATCAGCACCGAAAGCACCGCCGCGCCCACCAGCGCAGCCGCCAGTCGGCTGCTGATGCTGTGCGTGCGCACGCCGATGTCCGTGATCACCACCACCAGCGACAACGACGCGACCGCCGAATACAACGCGAAAGGCAGGCGTTCCTGGCGCTGCAGATGCGCGCCGTACAGCAACACCGGCAGGCCGCGCACGGCCAGCAGCACGAGCAGGAATGCCGGCACCAGCAGCGCCGTGGTCAGGTCCTGCGTGATGGCGCTCAGATGGAACTTGACGCCGGTGCCGACGAAGAAGAACGGGATGAACCAGCCGAAGCACACGGCGTCGATCTTGTGGCGCAGTGGCTTGGCCTCATGCCCCTTGGTGGCCTGGCCGACCACCATGCCTGCGGCAAAGGCGCCGAGAATGTTCTCGAAGCCGAACTCCTCGGTGAGCACGAAGAAGCCGGCCAAGATGAGCAGCGAGAGGCGCACCGGCAACTGGGTGCTGGCGTGCATCGTGCGGGTCAGCAGCGCCACCACCGGGGCGGGCCGCAGGCCCATTCCAGCCGCCGCAGACGCAGTGACCAGCAAGAGGAACAGCATCAGGAAGCCGAATTCCTGCCAGGTGGAATACTCCTGCGACAGCAGCAGCGACATGGCGACGATGGGACCGACCTCGCCCACGGTGCCTGCCGCGAGGAACATACGACCGAAGCCGCTGTCCAGCTGCCCGGCATCGCGCAGCACCGGCAACAGCGTACCCAGCGCGGTGGTGCACAACGCCAGCGTGAGCATCAGTGGCGCTCGAGCCAGCGGCGTTTCGTACAGCAGCGCCGCCGCCGCAACGCCCAGCAGAAGCGACGCACCCCAGCCCTGCAGGGCCAGCACCACCGGCGCGCCGCGGATGTGCTTGAAGTCCAGCTCCATGCCGGCCATGAACAGCGTTGCGGCCATGCCCAAGGCGAACATCGAGGCCATGAAGCCCTCGAACTTCAACAGCCCCAGAACATGCGGGCCGAGCAGAATCCCAAGCAGGATCTCGAACACCACCACCGGCGCCTTGAAGCCCACCGGCACTTCAGCCAGCAGCGGTGCCAGCACGGCAGCCGCCATGATCCAGAACACGGGGTGAAGGTTGGACATGGCAGGCGGCTCCGGGCTCGAGTCGTTTCGCCCCGGATTCTGGGGCCTTCCGAACGCACGACAACGCAGCCGCAGGGCCGCCGAATGTGCAAGGCGCAAGACCTTCGCGACAAGTCGCCGTGCGGCCGGCTGCACAATCCGCAGGCAAAGTCCACAGGAGCTTGACCATGGCCACCCGCACTCGTTCGACCCCTCCGGCTCACGCTTTTGCAAGCACACGCCAGCGTTTCACCACCGCCTCGGGCCGCGAAGGGCAGTACTTCTCGCTGCCGGCATTGGCTCAGACCTATCCGAACATCAAGCGGCTGCCGGTGTCGATCCGCATCGTGCTCGAATCGGTGCTGCGCAACTGCGACGGCAAGAAGGTCGCCACCGAGCACGTGGCGCAGCTCGCCAGCTGGCAGCCGAATGCGCCGCGCAGCGACGAGATCCCCTTCGTCGTGGCGCGCGTGGTGCTGCAGGACTTCACCGGCGTGCCGCTTCTGGCCGACTTAGGCGCGATGCGCAACGTGGCTGCCGACATGGGCCGCGATGCCAAGACCATCGAGCCGCTGGTGCCGGTGGATCTGGTGGTCGACCACTCGGTGATGGTCGACCACTACGGCACGAAGCGTGCGCTGGACCTGAACATGAAGCTGGAGTTCCAGCGCAATCAGGAGCGCTACCAGTTCATGAAGTGGGGCATGCAGGCCTTCGACACCTTCGGCGTGGTGCCACCGGGCTTCGGCATCGTGCACCAGGTCAACCTGGAGTATCTGGCGCGCGGCGTGCACAAGGGCCGCGACGGTGTCTACTACCCCGACACGCTGGTCGGCACCGACAGTCACACGACGATGATCAACGGCATCGGCGTGGTCGGCTGGGGCGTCGGCGGCATCGAGGCCGAGGCCGGCATGCTGGGCCAGCCGGTGTACTTCCTGACACCCGACGTGGTCGGCCTGAAGCTCACCGGCCAGTTGCGCGAAGGCTGCACTGCCACCGACCTGGTGCTCACCGTCACCGAGCTGCTGCGCAAGCACAAGGTGGTGGGCAAGTTCGTCGAGTTCTTCGGCGCCGGCACACGCACCCTCGCGCTGCCCGACCGCGCCACCATCGCCAACATGGCGCCGGAGTACGGCGCGACGATGGGCTTCTTCCCGGTGGACGAGCGCACCATCGATTACTTCAAGGGCACCGGCCGCAGCAGGTCAGAGATCGAGGCCTTCGAGGCCTACTTCAAGGCGCAGCAGCTGTTCGGTGTGCCCGGCGACGGCGACATCGACTACAGCCAGGTGGTCGAGCTCGACCTCGGCACGGTGGCGCCGTCGCTGGCCGGGCCGAAGCGGCCGCAGGACCGCATCACGCTGACCGACGTGTCGACGAAGTTCGGTGAGCTGTTCAGCGCGGCGGCGGCCGACAACGGCTTCAACCAGCCTGCGGCCAAGCTGGCGCAGCCCTTCAAGACCAGCGATGGCCTGGAGATCCGCAACGGCGACGTACTCATCGCAGCCATCACCAGCTGCACCAACACCAGCAACCCGAGCGTGCTGCTGGCCGCCGGGCTGCTGGCGAAGAAGGCGGTGCAGGCCGGGCTGAAGGTCCAGCCGCACGTCAAGACCTCGCTGGCGCCGGGCTCGCGCATCGTCACCGAATACCTGGAGAAAACCGGGCTGCTGCCCTACCTGGAAAAGCTGGGCTTCAACCTGGCGGGCTACGGCTGCACCACCTGCATTGGCAATGCCGGCGACCTGACGGCGCCGATCAACGCAGCCATCACCGGCAACGACCTGATCTGCGCGGCGGTGCTGTCGGGCAACCGCAATTTCGAGGCGCGCATCCACCCCAACCTGAAGGCCAACTTCCTGGCCAGCCCGCCGCTGGTGGTGGCCTATGCGATCGCCGGCAACATGACGGTGGACGTGATGACGCAGCCACTCGGCATCGGCCACAAGGGCAAGCCGGTGTACCTGGGCGACGTCTGGCCGAGCAGTGACGAGGTGCATGCGCTGCTGAAGTTCGCGATGAACCCGAAGGCGTTCCGCGAGAACTACGACAACGTGGCCGCCAACCCCGGCAAGCTTTGGACTGCCATCAAGGGCGTCAAGGGCCAGGTCTACAGCTGGCCGAAGAGCACCTACATCGCGATGCCGCCCTTCTTCCAGGGTTTCACGATGGTGCCCAAGCCGCTGGTGGCCGGCGTCAAGGACGCGCGCATCATGGCGCTGTTCGGTGATTCGATCACCACCGACCACATCTCGCCGGCCGGCTCGATCAAGGCCATCGTCCCCGGCCGGCAAGTACCTGATCGAACAGGGTGTCAAGCCGGCAGACTTCAACAGCTACGGCTCACGCCGCGGCCACCACGAAGTGATGATGCGCGGCACCTTCGCCAACGTGCGCATCAAGAACCTGATGATCCCGGCGGGCGCGGACGGGTCGCGTGAGGAAGGCGGGGTCACGTTGTACCAGCCCACCGGTGAGAAGCTGTTCATCTACGACGCGGCCATCAACTACATGGAAGTGGGCACGCCGACCGTGATCTTCGCCGGCGAGGAATACGGCACCGGCTCCAGCCGCGACTGGGCGGCCAAGGGCACCGCGCTGCTGGGCATCAAGGCCGTCATCGCACGCAGCTTCGAGCGCATCCACCGCAGCAACCTGATCGGCATGGGCGTGCTGCCGCTGCAGTTCAAGGGCAGCGACTCGTGGCAATCGCTGGGCCTGGATGGGCGCGAGGTGATCGACGTCGAACTGGCCGAGCCGATCGTGCCGCAGAGCGATGCGACGCTGCGCATCACCGCCACCGACGGAACGCAGCGCAAGGTGCACGGTGACGCTGCGCATCGATACGCCGATCGAGGTCGACTACTATGTGCACGGCGGCATCCTGCCGTACGTGCTGCGGCAGTTGCTGGC
>CAWGOK010000021.1:0-39097 GCA_963824005.1 uncultured beta proteobacterium | reverse complement strand
GAAAAGGGCGAAGCCGCTGCTTCGCCCCGGGTATGTGGTCCGCCGTTCGGACCGACCTTACTTGATCCAGCCCTTTTCCTTGTAGTACTTCAGCGCGCCATCATGCAGTGGCGCCGACAGGCCGTCGACGATCATGTTCTCGGGCTTCAGATTGGCCAGCGCCGGGTGCAGCTTCTTGAATTCCTCGAAGTTGTCGAACACGGCCTTCACCACCTGGTACACGGTCTCGGTCGGCACCTTGCTCGACGACACCACCGTCGCCAGCACGCCGTAGGTCGTGCGTCGGCTTCTGGGTTGTTCGGGTACAGCGCAGCCGGAATCACCGCCTTGGCGTAGTAGGGCTTGTCCTCGACCAGCTTGTCGATCACGCGCCCGGTCAGCGGGATCAGCTTGGCGCCGCAAGACGTGGTCGGGTCCTGGATGTTGGCCGACGGGTGGCCCACCGCATAGAAGAAGCCGTCGATCTTGCCGTCGCACAGCGCAGGGCCGTGTTCGTCGGCCTTCAACTCCGAGGCCAGCGAGAAGTCGCTGAGCTTCCAGCCCATGCGCTCGAGCAGTTCCTCCATCGACGCGCGCGTGCCCGAGCCCGGGTTGCCGACGTTGAAGCGCTTGCCCTTGAAGTCGGTGAAGGTCTTGACGCCGGCCTCCTTGCGCGCCAGCACGGTGAAGGGCTCGGGGTGCACCGAGAACACCGCGCGCTCGTCGGTCCATGCCCCGGCATCCTTGAACTGGCCGAGGCCCTTGAAGGCGTTGAACTGCACGTCGGATTGCGCGAAGCCCAGGTCGAGCTCGCCCGACTTGATGGTGTTGACGTTGAACACCGAGCCGCCGGTCGATTCGACCGAGCAGCGGATGCCGTGCTTGGCGCGGTCCTTGTTGACCAGGCGGCAGATCGCACCACCGGCCGCGTAGTACACGCCGGTGACGCCGCCAGTGCCGATGGTGACGAACTTCTGCTGCGCGGCCGCTGGCGTCCAGGGCAGTGCCAGCGCCAGGGCCGATGCGGCCAGCGCGGCGCGCAGCGGGGTGGGTGTTGCGGGTTCGGTTCATTGCAGGTCTCCTGTTGAAGTGGCAAAGGGAAGATGGGTCAACGATAGCGCAAGCGCGACATGCTGCGTCCGGGGCTTGCCCCGGGGTCCGGTGGCGGCTACCGGACAGTGGCCAGCGCCGCATCGACGGCGCGCGCCAGGCGCTGCACGATCATGTCGAGTTGCGCGTCGTCGACGATGAAGGGCGGCGCCAGCAGCACATGGTCGCCGCGCTGGCCGTCGATGGTGCCGCCCATCGGGTAGACCATCAGCCCCTCGGCCATGCGCCTGGGCCTTGATGCGCGCATGCAGCTTCAGGCCTGGGTCGAAGGGCGAGCGCGTGGCCCGGTCGGCGACCAGCTCGATCGCCTGGAACAGGCCGCGGCCGCGGATGTCGCCGACATGCGGGTGGTTGCCGAAGGCGGCCGCAGCCGCTCGCGCAGGCCGGCGCCCTGGCGCTGCACACGATCGAGCAGGCCATCGCGGCGGATCACCTGCTGTACCGCCAGCGCCGCCGCGCAGGCCATCGGCATGGCCGATGTAGGTGTGGCCATGCTGAAAGGCGCCGCTGCCCTTCGCGAAGGACTCGACCACGCGCGACTGTGCCAGCACGGCGCCAATGGGCTGGTAGCCGCCGCCCAGGCCCTTGGCCACGACCAGCAGGTCCGGGGTCACGCCCTCGGCCTCGCAGGCATGCAGCGTGCCGCAGCGGCCCATGCCGCACATCACCTCGTCCAGGATCAGCAGGATGCCGTGGCGCGTGCACAGCTCGCGCACGCCGCGCAGGTAGCCCGGCACCGGCGTGACCGCGCCCTGGGTGGCGCCGCCGACGGTTTCGGCGACGAAGGCGATGACGTTCTCGCCGCCGAGCGTCTCGATCGCTGCGGCCAGCTCGGCCACCAGGCGCTGTCCGTAGGCTTCGGCGCTTTCGTCGGCGCGGCGGTCGCGGTACGCGTAGCAGGGCGCGACGTGTGTGACGGCTATCAGCAGCGGTGCGAACTGCTTGCGCCGCCAGGCGTTGCCGCCCACCGCCAGCGCACCCAGCGTGTTGCCGTGGTAACTCTGCCGGCGTGCGATGAAGTGGCGGCGCTGCGGCTGCCCCGTCTCGACGAAGTACTGCCGCGCCATCTTCAGCGCCGCCTCCACCGCCTCGGAGCCGCCGGACACGAAATAGGCATGGCTGATGCCCGCCGGTGCATCCTGCACCAGCAGGTCGGCCAGTTCCTCCGCCACTTGGGTGGTGAAGAAGCTGGTGTGCGCATAGGCCAGGCGGTCGAGTTGCGCGTGCACCGCGGCCAGCACGTCCGGATGGCCATGGCCCAGGCACGACACGGCCGCGCCGCCTGAAGCGTCGATGTAGTGTCTGCCTTGGTTGTCGGTGATGAACACGCCTTGGGCGCTGGCCGCCACGGGCAACGTTTGCGCCATCTGGCGGTGCAGGATGTGAGTGGGGGGAAGCTGCTGCGACATGGTCGGGCTCGGGCCACTGGGGCCGCCAGGAGGTGTGCGGCAAGTGTTCCACAGTCGTTGGATTGCGCCAACGTCGCACTTGTGCTCAGAATCGGCGCCACGGGACCGACCCGCGCCCACGGGAGCACGCATGCTGGACCGCCGCCAGACCCTCAGTGGCATCGCCGCCTTGGCCGGACTCGCCGCCGCTGCAGCCGTGCAGGCCAAGGACAAGTGCGTGGCCTTCACGCCGCAGATGCAGGAGGCAAAGACGCCCGAGGCGGCGCTCAAGCGACTGCAGGAAGGCAACGCCCGCTTCGTCGCCGGCCAGGCGCTGCACTGCGACTTGCTCGAGCAGGTGCGCAGCACGTCAAGACAACAGGCGCCGTTTGCGGTGGTGCTGGGCTGCATCGACAGCCGGGTGCCGCCGGAGCTCATCTTCGACCAGAACATCGGCGACATGTTCGTGGCGCGTGTCGCCGGCAACATTGCCAGCACCGACATCATCGGCAGCCTGGAGTTCGCCACCGCGCTGGCCGGCGCGAAATTGATCGTGGTGCTGGGGCACAGCGAGTGTGGTGCCGTCAAGGGCGCCATCGACGACGCCAAGCTCGGCAGCCTGACCGGCGTGCTGCAGCAGATCCGGCCTGCGCTGGCCAAGCTCGACTACAAGGGCGTGCCCACGTCGAAGGACAAGGCGCTGGTGCAGCGCGTGGCCGAGCAGAACGCCAAGGACGCCGCCGCGCAGTTGACGAGCCGCAGCGACACCATGGCTGGCCTGGTGCGCGAGGGCAAGTTGAAGATCGTGTACGCGATGCACGACGTGGCTACTGGCAAGGTGGCCTGGCTCGGTTGATCAGAGCTCACGCAACGGCTTCGCGCTGCGGGTTTACCCGTGATATCGAATTTGGAGATCGTTCGCCGGCGCGCTATTGAATTTCACAGCGCGAGTTCGGGACCGTATCGTTCGCGCCTTGTTCCGCGCCGAGTCCGGCGTGGTTGTTCCTTCATGACAGGAGCCTGCCCATGACCCGCCGTATTCCATTGCTTGCCGCCGCTGCTGCCGCGGCGCTTGCCGTCGCCATGCCCGTCACCGCCCAGAAGGCCCAGCAATCCATCGGCAAGGGCGAGGGCCAGGTGGACATCGTGGCCTGGGCCGGCTACATCGAGCGCGGCGCGACGGACAAGAACTTCGACTGGGTCACCGACTTCGAGAAGAAGACCGGCTGCAAGGTCAACGTCAAGACGGCGGGCACCAGCGACGAGATGGTGGCGTTGATGAACGAAGGCGGCTTCGACCTGGTCACCGCCTCGGGCGACGCCAGCTCGCGCCTGATCCGTGGCAAGAAGGTGCAGCCGATCAACGTCGGCCTGATCCCCAGCTACAAGAACATCGACCCGCGACTGCAGAAGTCGCCCTGGCACTACGAGGGCAACACGCATTACGGCGTGCCCTATCAGTGGGGCTGGAATGTGTTGATGTACAACAAGGACGTCTTCAAGGACAAGCCGCCGACGTCGTGGAACGTGGTCTTCGAAGAGCAGACGCTGCCCGACGGCAAGAGCAACAAGGGCCGCGTGCAGGCCTTCGACGGGCCGATCTACATCGCCGACGCGGCGCTGTACCTGATGAAGAAGAACCCGGCGCTGGGCATCAAGGACCCGTACGAGCTGAACGAAGCGCAGTACAAGGCCGCGCTGGATTTGCTGCGCGGCCAGCGCAAGATCGTCGGCAAGTACTGGCACGACGCCTTCGTGCAGATCGACGACTTCACCAACGAGGGCGTGGTGGCCTCGGGCAGCTGGCAGTTCCAGGCCAACATCCTGGGCTCGAAGAAGCGCCCGATCGCCACGGTGGTGCCGGTGGAAGGCGCCACCGGCTGGGCCGACAGCACGATGATGCATGCCGAAGCCAAGCACCCGAACTGCGCCTACCTGTGGCTCGAGCATTCGCTCAACCCGAAGCTGCAGGGTGACCTGTCGGCCTGGTTCGGCTCGGTGCCGGCCGTGCCCGCGGCCTGCAAGGGCAACGCATTGCTCAAGGACGACGGTTGCGACCGTCAGGGCTACAAGGACTTCGAAAAGATCTCGTTCTGGAAGACACCGACGACCAAGTGCGCGAGCCAGAACGACCAGTGCGTGCCGTACCACAAGTGGGTCTCTGACTACATCGCGGTACTCGGTGGCCGATGACCACTGCGGTCACGCTGGAGCGAGTCTCCTGCGTCTTCGGCGCCGCCGGTCATGAGGTGCGTGCGGTCGATGGCGTCGACCTGACGATCGAGGCCGGCGAGTTCTTCACGCTGCTCGGGCCTTCGGGCTCGGGCAAGACCACCTGCCTGCGCATGATCGGTGGCTTCACGCTGCCGAGCAGCGGGCGCATTCTCATCGGCGGCGAGGACATGTCGCAGCAGCCGCCCTACGCGCGGCCGGTGAACACCGTGTTCCAGGACTACGCGCTGTTCCCGCACATGAGCATCCGCGACAACGTCGCCTATGCGCTGATGGTGCGCAAGGTGGGCAAAGCAGAGCGCCAGCGCCGCGCTGACGAATTGCTGGCGCTGGTCGAACTGGCCGGCGTGGGCGACCGCCGGCCGGCGCAGCTGTCGGGCGGCCAGCGCCAGCGCGTGGCGCTGGCGCGCGCGCTCATCAACCAGCCGCAGGTGCTGCTGCTGGACGAGCCGCTGGGCGCGCTCGACCTGAAGCTGCGCGAGCAGATGCAAAGCGAGCTGAAGGCATTGCAGCGGCGCCTGGGCATCACCTTCCTGTTCATCACCCACGACCAGCACGAGGCGCTGTCGATGAGCGACCGCATCGGCGTGTTCAACAAGGGCCGGCTGGAGCAGGTGGGCACGCCGCAGCAGGTGTACGACGCGCCGATGACACGTTTCGTCGCCAACTTCGTCGGCGCTGCCAACGTGCTCGACGGCGCGGCGGCGCGGCAACTCACCGGGCAAAGCAGCGCCATGCTGCGGCCCGAGCGCATCCGCCTCGGCGCCGAAGGCGGCGCCGTCGCCAGCGGCACGGTGCGCGAGGTGCAGTACTTCGGCGCCTTCACGCGCATCAAGGTCGAGGCTGCCGGCGTGCTGCTGCAGGCAGATCTGCCGCTGGCCGCCGGCGCGGTCGGGCCGTCCGGCGGCGACCGGGTGCACCTGCATTGGGATCGCGGCGCGGTGCACGCGCTCGGGGCAGGATGAACGCCGCACTCATGCTGCCCGCACCGGTCGCACGGGGCTGGCAGCGCCGCCTGTCGGACCTGCTGTACACGCGGCGCGGCCTGCTGCTGCTGGCGCTGCTGGCGCCGCCGCTGCTGTGGTTCGGCGTGGTCTACCTGGGCTCGCTGCTCGCGCTGCTGGCCAACGCCTTCTTCGGCTTGGACGACTACACCGGCCAGGTGGTGCGCGAGTTCACGCTGCAGAACTTTCGCGACCTGGGCGATCCGGCCAACCTCGACGTCGTGCGTCGCTCGGTGACGATGTCGGTGATGGTGACGCTGGCCTGCGTGGGCTTGGGCTTCCCGCTGGCCTACTACATGGCGCGCCACGCCAGCGGCGTGCAGAAGGCGGTGCTCTACATCGCGGTGATGCTGCCGTTGTGGTCGAGCTACCTGGTGCGCCTGTATGCGTGGAAGCTGCTGCTCGCCAAGGAAGGCGCGATCTCCTGGCTGGCACAGCAGACGCACCTGGGCTGGATGCTCGACGCCGTGCTGGCGTTGCCTGCGGTCGGCGGGCCGAGCTTGAGCTTTTCGGCCATCGGCACCTTCGTCGTCTTCGTCTACATGTGGCTGCCCTTCATGATCCTGCCGATCCAGGCCTCGATCGAGCGCATCCCGCAGTCCTACATCGAGGCCTCGGGCGACCTGGGCGCCACCCCGGCGCTGACCTTCCGCCGCGTGATCCTGCCGCTGGCCATGCCCGGCATCGCCGCGGGCTCGATCTTCACCTTCAGTCTGACGCTGGGCGACTACATCATTCCGCAGGTCATCGGCGACAGCACGCTGTACATCGGCCAGGTGGTCTTCAAGCAGCAGGGCGTGGCCGGCAACGTGCCCTTTGCCGCGGCCTTCTCGCTGGTGCCGATCGTCGTCATCGGCATCTACCTGCGGCTGGCGAAAAAGCTGGGGGCCTTCGATGCGCTCTAGGTCGGCCGCAGGCTGGCCCCTGAAGACGGCAGCCTGGGGTGTCATCGCCTTCCTGCATGTGCCACTGGCGCTGATCATCCTGTACGCCTTCAGTGCCGAGGACAAGAGCTACGTCTTTCCGCCGCCGGCACTCACCACGCAGTGGTTCGGCGTGGCCTGGCAACGCCAGGACGTGTGGGACGCGATCCAGCTCAGCTTCCAGGTGGCGCTGGCCTCTACCGGCGTCGCGCTGGTGCTCGGCACGCTGGCGGCGGCGGCGCTGGCACGGGCCAGCTTCTTCGGCCGCGAGGCAGTGTCGCTGCTGCTGATCCTGCCGATTGCGCTGCCCGGCGTGATCAGCGGCATCGCGCTGCGCTCGGCCATCGGCACGATGCAGATCCCGTTCTCGTTCTGGACCATCGTCATCGGCCATGCCACCTTCTGCGTGGTGGTGGTCTACAACAACGCGGTGGCACGCCTGCGGCGGTTGAACCCGAACCTGATCGAAGCCTCGATGGACCTGGGTGCCGACGGCTTCCAGACGCTGCGCTACATCGTGCTGCCGCAACTGGGCTCGGCGCTGCTGGCCGGCGCGCTGCTGGCTTTTGCACTGAGTTTCGACGAGGTCATCGTCACCACCTTCACCGCCGGCCAGCAGACCACGCTGCCGATCTGGATGCTGCAGGAGCTGATCCGCCCGCGCCAGCGCCCGGTGACCAACGTGGTGGCGGTGGTGATCATCGCGCTGACCTTCATCCCGATCCTCGCCGCGTACTGGCTGACGCGCGCCGACGAACCCGTACACCGCTGACGCCTTAGACAAGGAGAACCCCATGAGCAACATCGTTCTGCCCACTCAACTGTTCATCGACGGCGTCTTCGTCGCCGGCGAGGGCGAGGCCGAAAAGGTGCTGAACCCGTCCACCGGCGAGCTGCTGGTCGCCCTGCCCGAGGCCTCGGTCGAGCAGGTGCACAAGGCGGTATCCGCTGCACACCGCGCCTTCGACGGCTGGAGCGAGAGCACGCCGATGGAACGCTCGCGGCTGCTGCTGAAGTTGGCCGACGCCGTCGAAGCGCGCGGCGAACAGTTCGCCCGGCTCGAATCGTTGAACTGTGGCAAGCCCTATGCACGCGCGCTGGGCGACGAGATCCCGGCGGTGGCCGACTGCCTGCGCTACTTTGCCGGCGCGGCGCGCTGCGTCAGCGGCACGGTGGCCAACGAGTACCTGGCCGGCCACACCAGCATGATCCGCCGCGACCCGATCGGCGTGGTGGCCTCGATCGCGCCGTGGAACTACCCGCTGATGATGGCGGCGTGGAAGATCGCACCGGCGCTGGCCGCGGGCAACACCGTGGTCATCAAGCCCAGCGAGCAGACGCCGCTGACGACGCTGCTGCTGGCCCAGGTGGCGGCCGAGATCTTTCCGAAGGGCGTGCTCAACGTCATCACCGGCCGTGGCGCCAGCGTCGGCCAGCCGCTGGTCGAACATCCGAAGGTGTCGATGGTGAGTGTGACCGGCGACGTCAGCACCGGCCGCAAGATCCTGCAGGCCGCCACCGGCACGCTGAAGCGCACGCACCTGGAACTGGGCGGCAAGGCGCCAGTGATCGTCTTCGACGATGCCGACTTAGGCCAAGTGGTCGAAGGCCTGCGCACCTTCGGCTACTACAACGCCGGGCAGGACTGCACCGCGGCCTGCCGAGTCTATGCCGGCGCCAAGGTCTACGACAAGCTGGTGGCGGACCTGTCGAGCGCGGTCAAGAGTATCAAGGTCGGCCTGCAGGACGATGTCGAGGCCGAGATCGGCCCGCTGATCAGCGACCGCCAGCGCAACCGTGTCGCCAGCTTCGTCGAGCGTGCGCAGATGAGCGGCCACATGGAGATCACTGCCGGCGGCAAGGCGCGCGCAGGCAGCGGCTTCTTCTACGAACCGACGGTGGTGGCGGGGGCGCGCCAGGAGGACGAGATCGTCAAGCGCGAGGTCTTCGGCCCGGTGGTCAGCGTCACGCGCTTCACCGACACCGAACAGGCCATCGCCTGGGCCAACGACAGCGACTACGGCCTGGCCTCATCGGTGTGGACGCAGGACGTGGGCCGCGCGATGCGCGTGGCCAAGAAGCTGCAGTACGGCTGCACCTGGATCAACACCCACTTCATGCTCGTCAACGAGATGCCGCACGGCGGGCTGAAGATCATCCGGCTACGGCAAGGACCTGAGCATGTACGCGCTGGAGGACTACAGCGTGGCGCGGCATGTGATGGTCAAGCTGTAGCGGGTGGTGGAAGCCTACCCCACGACTGTGGAGGCGCGGTCCGCAGCACAGCGTAGGATCGAGCGGAGTCGCCGGTCCATTGCACGTGAGGTTGAGATGCGCCAACGCACCTTGTTCTTGATCGTTGGCGCCGGCATCTTCGGCCATGCTGCAACGGCCCAGACATTGCAGCTGACGTGCGAGAACTGGCATCCCCGGCTCGGTCAGATGAACGACGTCGGCTTTGCCATCGATGTGGCGCGGCAGACCTGCAACGGCAACCCCTGCAAGATCACCGATGGCGAACTCAGCTGGAGCGAGGGCGGCGGCCGCTACGAATACGCGATCAACCGACTGACGGGCGAAGGGCAGGTTCGCCTTTATGGCGCCTCCGAGCCTACGCAGATCCTGAAGAACTGCCGGTCCGGAGAAAGGAAGTCCTGAGACCGCGTCCGGCAGCACAACTGCGCTGGGTCAGTCGGCGCTCTGCTTGCTGAAGCGCGTTCGTGGTCTTCCGTCCTCGGCGCCGGCTGTGGTGCAATGCTCCCATGCTGCGCTCGCTCAAGGAACTCTTCGCTGCATTGCAGCCGCCGTCCGTGGCGGTGGCGGATGCGAAGGATGTCGAACATACATTGCAGCTGGCCACTGCGGTCATGCTGATCGAGGTCATGCGCGCCGACCCCGACATCGGTCGCGCCGAAGAGCAGGCGGTGATCGACGCGCTGCGCGACCGGTTCTCGCTTGGCGACGACGAGGTCGAGCGCCTGGTCGAGCTGGCCCACAGGGCAGCGCGCGACGCCACCGACTGGTTCGAATTCACCTCGCACATCAATGCGCATTTCGAGATGCCCGACAAGGTGCGCATGATCGAATACATGTGGCGCGTGGCCTTACGCCGACGGCCAGCTCAGCGCGCACGAACGCCATGTCATGTGGCGCATCTCCGACCTGCTGCACGTGCCGCACGGGGCCTACATCAACGCCAAGATGCGCGCGCAGGCCGCGGCCGGTTGAGTCGGCGCCGCTGCATCGGCCAGAGCAAGGAGGGCGGCATGCCATCGACCGGGCCATTCAGGCTGACCTATTCGACGATGTTCAATCCGCCCGAGGCGCTGCACGAGCGCTTCGATGCAGCCCTGGCGCAGGTGCGCACTCAGCTCGGCGCCGACCAGACCATGTGCATCGGCGGGCGGACACGCAGCGCCAAGGTGGGCTTCGAAGTCGTCTCGCCGATCGATCGCGACTGGTTGCTCGGCCGCTTTCCACAAGGCACGCCCGGCGACGTGGCCGATGCCGTGGCTGCCGCGCAGGGTGCCTTCCCGGCCTGGGCCGCGACACCCTGGCAGGAGCGGGTGCGCCTGTTGCAGCGCGCCGCCGATCTGATCGAGGAGCGTGTCTACACCCTCTCGGCCGCGGTTGCGCTGGAGATCGGCAAGAACCGCATGGAGGCGCTCGGCGAGGTGCAGGAGACAGCCGACCTGGTGCGCTGGTACTGCGGGCAGATGCAGGCCAACCAGGGCTTCGATCGTGTATTGCCCGACGACCCGCTGCCGGGCTTCCGCAGCCACAACCGCACGCGGCTGCGGCCCTATGGCGTGTGGGCGGTGATCGCGCCCTTCAACTTCCCGTTCGCGCTGGCCGGCGGACCGATCGGCGCGGCGCTGGTCGCCGGCAACACGGTGGTCTTCAAGGTGGCGAGCCACACCGCCTGGAGCGGCGTGCTGCTGATGCAGGCCTTCCGCGATGCCGGCTTGCCCGACGGTGTGCTGAATCACGTCACCGGCGCCGGCGGCGTGGTTGGCGACGCGCTGACTGGCGATGCACGCGTCGCCGGCGTCACCTTCACCGGCTCGATGGCCGTCGGCATGGGCCTGCTGCGCCGTTTCGCGCAGCGCGCGTGGCCGGGGCCCTGCATTGCCGAGATGGGCGGCAAGAACGCCGCCATCGTCAGCCGGCATGCCGATCTGGAACGTGCCGCCACCGGCATCGTGCGCTCGGCCTTCGGGCTGCAGGGGCAGAAGTGCTCGGCCTGCTCGCGTGTGTATGTCGAACGCGCCGTGGCGCCGGCACTGCGCGAGCGGCTGGTGGCGCTGACCGAGGCGATCGCTGTCGGCGACCCGACCGACCGCCGCCACTGGATGGGGCCGGTGATCGATGCGTCGGCGGTGCGGCGCTATGTCGATATCACGCGAACCCTGGCCGAGCACGGCGAGGTATTCACCGGCGCGCGCCGGCTCGACAACGGCGTGCTGGCGCGAGGCTGCTTCGTCGCGCCGACGGTGGGCGCCGCACCGCTCGACCACCCGCTGTGGCGCGACGAGCACTTCCTGCCCTTCGTGCTGGTGGGCGAGGTGGATTCGGTGGACGAGGCCATCGCGCGCGCCAATGCTTCGGACTACGGGCTGACGGCGGGCTTCTACGGCGCCGAGCACGAGATTGCGGGCTTCCTGGACCGCATCGAGGCCGGCGTCACCTACGTCAACCGACCGCAGGGTGCGACCACCGGCGCCTGGCCCGGCTACCAGCCTTTCGGCGGCTGGAAGGGCAGCGGCAGCAGCGGCAAGGCGATCGGCTCGTTCTGGTATCTGCCGCAGTACCTGCGCGAGCAGTCGCAGACCGTCGTCGAATGACGGCCGCTACAACGGCTTCTTGATCAGATTGGCGATCTCGCCCACCACGCCGCGGCGGAAGGCCATCACGCAGACGACGAAGATCACGCCTTGCACGATGGTCACCCAGGCGCCCAGCTGCGCCAGGTAGTTCTGCATCGTGATGATGATGGCCGCGCCGACCACCGGGCCGAAGATCGTGCCCATGCCGCCGAGCAGGGTCATCAGCACGACCTCGCCCGACATCGACCAGTGCGCGTCGGTCAGCGAGGCCAGCTGGAAGACCAGCGACTTGGTGGCACCGGCCAGGCCGGCGATCGCCGCCGACAGCACGAAGGCGATGAGCTTGTAGCGGTCGGTGTCGTAACCGAGCGAGATGGCGCGCGGCTCGTTCTCGCGGATCGCCTTCAGCACCTGCCCGAAAGGCGAGTGCACGATGCGCCAGATGAGCAGGAAGCCGAAGATGAAGATGCCGAACACGAAGGGGTACATGCCGGCGGCCGTGCCCAGGTCGACCAGCCCAAGCAGGCGGCCCCGCGGCACGGCCTGGATGCCGTCCTCGCCGCCGGTGAACGGCGCCTGCAGGTAGAAGAAGAAGACCATCTGCGCCAGCGCCAGCGTGATCATCGCGAAGTAGATGCCCTGGCGGCGGATGGCCAGCAGGCCGCCGAGCCAGCCGAGCAGCGCCGCGCAGGCGGTGGCGAAGAGGATCGGCCAGTTCGGGCGTGAAGCCCCACACCTTGGCCGAGTGCGCCGCCGCGTAGCCGGCGGTGCCGAGGAACATCGCGTGCCCGAAGGACAGCAGCCCGCCGAAGCCGAGCAGCAGGTTGAAGGCGCAGGCGAAGAGCGCGAAGCACATCACCTTCATCAGGAAGACGGGGTAGATGGCCGCCGGCGCGACGATGAAGAACCCGGCCATCAGCACGAAGGCGATGACCTGGTGGCGCGGTGCACCGCCGCCGCGGGCGGGCAGGTGTTGCGACGCCGCGGACGCTGAGGTGCTCGCGGGCAGGCTCATTTTTCGGTGCCGAACAGGCCGGCGGGTTTGAGCAGCAGCACGATGGCCATGATGACGAAGATCACCGTATTCGACGCTTCGGGGTAGAAGACCTTGGTCAGGCCCTCGATCAGGCCCAACCCGAAGCCGGTGAGGATGGCACCCATGATCGAGCCCATGCCGCCGATCACCACCACCGCGAAGACGACGATGATCAGGTCCGCCCCCATCTGCGGGCTGACCTGGTAGATCGGCGCGGCCATCACGCCGGCCAGCGCCGCCAGCGCGACGCCGAAGCCGTAGGTCAGCGTGATCATGCGCGGCACGTTGATGCCGAAGGCCTGCACCAGCTGCGGGTTCTCGGTGGCGGCGCGCAGGTAGGAGCCGAGCTTGGTGCGTTCGATCACGTACCAGGTGGCCAGGCACACCACGACCGAGACCAGGATCACCCAGGCGCGGTAGTTCGGCAGGAACATGAAGCCCAGGTTGCGCGCGCCGGTCAGCTCCTGCGGGATCGGGAAGGGCTGGCCCGAGGAGCCGTACTTGTTGCGGAACAGGCCCTGGATGATCAGCGCCAGGCCGAAGGTCAGCAGCAGCCCGTACAGGTGGTCCAGCTTGTACAGCTTGGACAGCATCAGGCGCTCGATGAGCATGCCGAAGGCGCCGACCAGCAACGGCACGATGAGCAGCGCCCACCAGTAGCCCACCCCCAGCAGGTTGAGCAGCAGATAGGCGGCGAAGGCACCCATCATGTACTGCGCGCCGTGCGCGAAGTTGATGATGTTCAGCAGCCCGAAGATCACCGCCAGGCCCAGCGAGAGCAGCGCATAGAACGAGCCGTTGATCAGCCCGATCAGCAACTGCCCGAACAGGGCCTGGGTGGGGACGCCGAAGATCTCGGTCATGCTCGACGCCGGCGGCCGGCCCTTACTTCACGAGCGGGCAGTCGCCCTGGTTCAGCGGACGGAAGGCCTGGTCGGCAGGGATCGTCGCGCGGATCTTGTAGTAGTCGTACGGCCCCTTCGATTCCGCCGGCTTCTTCACCTCCACCAGGTAGGCCGGGTGGATCTTGCGGCCGTCGGCGCGGATCGTGCCCTTGCCGAACAACGGATCATCGGTGGGCATGGCCTTCATCTGGGCGACCACCTTGGTGCCGTCATCGGTCTTGGCCGCCTCCACCGCCTTCAGGTAGTGCAGCACCGAGGCGTACACGCCGGCCTGCACCATCGACGGGTACTTGCCGCCGTTGGCCGCGGCGAAGCGCTTGCTCCAGGCGCGCGTCTGGTCGTTCAGGTCCCAGTAGAAGGTTTCGGTGAACACCAGGCCCTGCGCCGTGTTCAGGCCCAGGCCGTGCACGTCGGTGATGAACACCAGCATGCCGGCGAGGTTCTGCCCGCCCTTGACGATGCCGAACTCGGAAGCCTGCTTGATCGAGTTGATGGTGTCGCCCCCGGCGTTGGCCAGGCCGATGACCTTGGCCTTCGACGCCTGCGCCTGCAGCAGGAAGGACGAGAAGTCCTGCCCCGGGAACGGATGCCGCACCTTGCCCAGCACCTTGCCTCCGCCCTTGATAACCGCGGCCT
The DNA here is from genome assembly GCA_963824005.1 of uncultured beta proteobacterium. GTDB lineage: Bacteria > Pseudomonadota > Gammaproteobacteria > Burkholderiales > Burkholderiaceae_C > Rubrivivax. The sequence goes on along the minus strand of CAWGOK010000021.1, from coordinate 25,058 downwards.
CGGTGTCGCGCTCCAGCGCATGGCCGAAGGCATAGTCGGCGGTGAGGAAGAACCAGCTGTCGCCGCCGGTCTTGACGATCGCGCTGCCGGTGCCGTTGGCCAGCATCCAGGTGTCGTAGGTCCAGTGCACGGTGTTCGGGCTGCAGGCCTTGCCGGTCAGGTCGGAGGTGGCCGCGCCGGAGACGATGAAGGCCTTGCCCTTGTCCTTGGTGATCTGGTTCACCGCCAGTGCCACCGATGAGGTCGGTACATCGAAGATCGCGTCGACCTTGTCGACGTCGTACCAGGTGCGCGCCACCGTCGAGCCGACATCGGGCTTGTTCTGATGGTCGGCGAAGACGACCTCGACCTTCATGCCCTTGGCCGCGGCGCCGAAGTCCTCGACCGCCATCTTCGCCGCGGTCACCGAGCCGGGGCCGGCGATATCGGCATACAGCCCGGACATGTCGTTCATCACGCCGATCTTGATCACGCCGTCGGAGACCTGTGAGCTCGCGCCGGTAGCCAGCGTGGCCAGTGCCGCTGCCACCAGCAGCGAGGTGAGATTGCGTTTCATCGAGAAGACTCCTTGTTGGGAAAATACGGATGGGCGTTCAGACGCCGAGGAACTCGTGAAGCATAGCCATCTTCGAGGGCAGCTCGGCCGCGGCAAAACCCTCGACGATGCGGCCGTGTTCCATGACGTAGAGGTGGTCGGCCAGCGGTGCGGCGAAGCGGAAGTTCTGCTCGACCATGACGATGGTGAAGCCGCGTTCGCGCAGCGTGCGGATCATGCGTGCCAGCGCCTGCACGATCACCGGCGCCAGCCCTTCGGAGATCTCGTCCAGCAGCAGCAGCTTGGCGCCGGTGCGCAGGATGCGCGCCACCGCCAGCATCTGCTGCTCGCCGCCCGACAGGCGCGTGCCCGGGCTGGCGCGGCGCTCCTGCAGGTTGGGAAACATCGCGTAGATCTCGTCCAGGCTCATGCCGCCCGAGGCCACCGCCGGCGGCAGCAGCAGGTTCTCTTCGCAGGACAGGCTGGCGAAGATGCCGCGCTCCTCGGGGCAGTAGCCGATACCCAGCTGTGCGATGCGGTGCGGCGGCAGGTTCACCGCCTCGACGCCGTTGATCATGATCGAGCCGCTGCGCCGCCCGGTCAGGCCGAGCATGGCCTTCAGCGTGGTGGTGCGCCCGGCGCCATTGCGGCCGAGCAGCGTCACCACCTCGCCGCGGTTCACGCGCAGGTCGACGCCGTGCAGGATGTGCGACTCGCCGTAGAAGGCGTGCACGTCGGTCAGACGCAGGAATTCGACGCCGCTCATGGTGCCCCCAAGGCGCTGCGCGCCGCCTGCCCCGCGGAGGGGCCAGGCCTTCGCCAGGCACAGCCCGTCCGCAGGGACGGGCTACGTCCGGACTCAGTCCCCCCGAGGGGGAGCGAGCGCCTCCGGATCGGCCGCGCGGCGCTCTCAGCCATGGGCGCCCTGCAGCTCGGTTTCGGCGCTGCCCATGTAGGCCTGCAGTACTTCGGGGTCCTTCGAGACCACGTCGTAGGGCCCCTCGGCGATGATCTGGCCGCGTTGCAGCACGCTGATGGTGTCGGCGATGCTCGCCACCACGTTCATGTTGTGCTCGACCATCAGCACCGTGCGGTTGGCCGAGACCTTCTTGATCAGCTGCGTCACTCGCTCGACGTCCTCGTGGCCCATGCCCTGCGTCGGTTCGTCCAGCAGCATCATCTGCGGGTCGGTGGCCAGCGTGGTGGCGATCTCCAGCGCGCGCTTGCGGCCGTAGGGCAGTTCCACCGTCATCGTGTCGGCAAACTCGGCCAGGTCCACCGTCTGCAGCAGTTCCATCGCGCGGCCGTTGAGCACGTCCAGCGAACTGGCCGGCTTCCAGAAGTGGAACGAGGTGCCGAGCGCGCGCTGCAGCCCGATGCGCACGTTGTCCAGCACGCTCAGGTGCGGGAACGTGGCCGAGATCTGGAACGAGCGCACCATGCCACGCCGCGCCACCTGCGCCGGCTTCTCCAGCGTGATGTCTTGGCCGTTGTACAGAATCGTGCCGCGCGTCGGGATCAGGAACTTGGTGAGCAGGTTGAACACCGTCGTCTTGCCGGCGCCGTTGGGGCCGATCAGCGCATGGATCTGGCCCCGCCGCACGCGCAGGCTCACGTCGCTCACCGCCGCGAAGCCCTTGAATTCCTTGACCAGATGGCTCGTTTCGAGGATGTAGGTGTCGTCAGCCATGGTCGAAACCGGAATGCCCACTTGCGTCGCGTCGCGCGGCGGCGATTATGACCTGAGGCGCCAGTGCCGCAAGCGCCGCAGCTCAGGACTTCCTGGCCCGCGAGGTCTCGCGGGCCAGTTCGATGAATTCCGCCGCCGAGGCCTTCAGGCCCGAGCCGCGGCGCCACACCAGGCCGACATCGACGGTCGGAATCTCGTCGCGCAGCGGCCGCACTTCCACATGTTCGGCATCCAATGTCCACGGCCGGTACAGGATGTCGGGCAGCACGGCGATGCCGGCACCCGCGCCAACGAGCGAGCGCACCGCCTCCAGCGACGCGGTGCGCAGGATGCATCGCGGCTTGAGCTGGTGGCGTGCCCACACGCTGTTCATCAGCTCGTCGATGCGGTCGGCCTCGAGCACGATCTGGTCGCAAGCCGCGCAGTCGGCCAGCGACACCTCGTCCTGCGCCGCCAGTGCATGATTCGACGGCAGCCACACCCGGTTGGGACTACGCGTCAGCGTCTCGCAGACCATCGCCTGCGGCTCGCTCAGCGCGTTGCTGACCATGATGGCCACATCGATCTCGCCGTTGATCAGCAGGTGCTCCAGGAAACGCGGTGCGTCCTCGGTGACGAACACCTCCACGGCTGGGCAGTGGCGGCGGAAGCGGCTGAACAGCTCGCTCAGGTAGTAGCCGGCGACCAGGCTGGTCACGCCCAGCGTGAGCACGCCCGATGGCCCGGAATCGGCCTCGCCGGCGTGCAGCCGCATGGCGTCGGCCACCGAGCCGATGACCTTGCGCGCGCTGGCCAGGAAGCGGTGGCCCTGCGCGGTCAGTGCCATGCCCTTGGAGCTGCGCTCGAACAGTTCGGTGCCGAGCTCTGACTCCAGCTCCAGCAGGCTCTTGGTCAGCGCGCTCTGCGCAATGCTGAGCATGCGCGAGGCGGCGGCGACCGAGCCGCTTTCGGCCACGGCGATGAAGTAGCGGAACTGGCGCAGCGTGACGTGGCGGTGGTTCATCGGGCGGCAGCAGGGGATGCAGCCGCGGTTGTACCCGATGCGCTATCGTTGCCCGCACGATGAGCGACGACATCCCCACGCTGCGACGCATCCTGCGCGAGGGCCGCACCATCGCCATCGTCGGCCTGTCGGCCGACTGGCACCGACCGAGCAACTTCGTCGGCAAGTACCTGCAGCAGCACGGCTACCGCATCGTGCCGGTGAACCCGCGCTACGACAGCATCCTGGGCGAACGCAGCTACGCTGCGCTGGAAGACATTCCGTTCGCGGTGGACATGGTCGACATGTTCCGCCGCACCGCCGACGTATTGCCCTTTGCGCGCGGCGCAGTGGCCATCGGCGCCAAGTGCCTGTGGCAGCAGATCGGCGTGAAGAATCTCGAGGCCGACGCGCTGGTGCGCGCGGCAGGGCTGGATTCGGTGATGGACCGCTGCGTGAAGATCGAACACGCGCGCTTGTTCGGCGGGCTTCACTGGGCGGGGGTCAACACGCGCGTGATCTCCGCGAAAAGGCCCGTCTGACATGGCCGACCGCAAGTTCCAGCCCGAGACCCTGGCCATCCATGCCGGGCAGATCCCCGACGTGGCCACCGGTGCCCGTGCGCTGCCGATCTACCAGACCACCAGCTTCGTCTTTGACAGTGCCGACCATGCGGCGAGCCTGTTCAACCTGCAGACCTTCGGCAACGTCTATTCGCGGCTGAGCAACCCGACCGTCGCGGCGCTGGAGGAACGCATCGCCGCGCTCGAAGGCGGCCGCGCCGCGCTGGCCAGCGCCTCCGGCATGGCGGCCGAGGCGATGGCGCTGATGACGATCCTGCAGCAGGGCGACCACGTGGTCGCGGCCGGCGCGCTGTACGGCGGCTCGGTGTCGATGCTGTCGGTGAACCTGGCCAAGTTCGGCATCACGACCACCTTCGTCGACGCGACCCAGCCCGAGGCCTTTGCCGCGGCGATCCGGCCGAACACGCGCGCGCTGTTTGCCGAAAGCCTGGGCAACCCGAGCATGCTGCTGCTGGACATCGCCGCGGTGGCCGACGTGGCGCATGCACAGGGGCTGCCGCTGGTCATCGACAACACCGTGCCGTCGCCGTACCTGTGCAACCCGATCGCCTTCGGCGCCGACATCGTGGTGCACTCGGCCACCAAGTACCTGGCCGGCCACGGCACCACGCTGGGCGGGCTGATGGTCGAGTCCGGCAAGTTCCCCTGGGACAACGGCAAGTTCCCGGGCATGACCGAGCCTTCGCCCGGCTACCACGGCGTGAAGTTCTACGAGACCTTCGGCGACTTCGGCTTTTGCATGCGTGCGCGCATGGAAACGCTGCGCGTCTACGGCGCCGCGTTGAGCCCGATGAGCGCGTGGCAGATCCTGCAGGGCGTGGAGACGCTGCCGCTGCGCATGGAGCGCCACAGCCGCAATGCGCTGGCGGTGGCGCGCTTCCTGCGTGGCCACCCGCGCGTGAGCTGGGTCAACTACCCCGGGCTGCCCGATCACCCGCAGCATGCGCTGCTGAAAAGGCAGTTGCGCGCGCTCGACGGCGAGCCGATGGCCTCGGGCCTGCTGGCCTTCGGCGTCAGGGGCGGCGCGGACGCCGGCGTGAAGTTCATCGAAGGCGCGATGTTCATGAGCCATCTGGTGAACATCGGCGACACGCGCACGCTGATCAGCCACCCGGCCACCACCACGCACCGCCAGCTCGACGAAGCGCAGCAGCTTGCCGCTGGCGTGCTGCCGGACATGGTGCGCATCTCGGTCGGGCTGGAGCATATCGATGACATCCTCTGGGACATCGATCAGGCGCTGGCCCACGCTGCGGACTGAGCCTCCATTCACCCGAGCCCAGCATCGGGCGACAATCCGCCCATGCTCGGATTGCACGCTGACGAAACGGACGGCGGCAAACGCGCCCGGCGCGATCTGTCGCGTCGTCTGCACAAGCTGGCACGCCTGTTTCCGCTGCAGGACATCGTCGACGAAAGGCTCGACGCGTCGCGCGTGCAGGCCTATTACCGCGAGTGCCACGAAGCCTTCCGCAAGCACCATTCGGCCGAGGGTGCCGTGCACATGGCGATCAACGAGGGCGGGCACTTCGACCCCGACGGGTTTGCCGAGCACCTTCGGCGCATCGAGGCGCGCTGGATGGCCGATCCACCGCGCGACGTGCTCGAACTCGGCTTCGGCCAGGGCTACAACCTGAGCTGGCTGGCGCGGCGCCATCGCTCGGTCCACTTCGAGGGCATCGACCTGACACCCGAACACCTGGCGCTTGCGCAAGCCAAGATCGCCGACGCCGCGCTGACCCACGTGACGCTGCAGCTCGCCGACATGCACGTGCTGCCGCAGGCGGATTCGAGCATCGACGAAGCCTTCGCCATCGAGGCTTTCTGCCACGCAGGCGATGTGCCGCGTGCGCTTTCTGAGCTGCATCGCGTGCTACGCCCGGGCGGCCGCTTCACGCTGTTCGACGGCTACCAGCCCAGGCCGCTGGCTGCGCTGGATGCAGAGGCTGCGCTGGCGGTGCAACTGGTCGCGCGCGGCACCGCGGTCGATCGATGGCAGGTGATCGACGAATTGCTGGCGCAGTCGCGCGAAGCAGGCTTCGAGGTTGAGGCGATACACAACCTTGACCGCGCGGTGCTGCCCAACCTGAAGCGCCTGGACCGCCTGATCGGGACCATCATCCGCTTTCCCTGGTTGGCGCGGCGGGCGCTGGCGCGGCGTGCCCAGGCGCGCAGCCGCAACGTGCTTTCGGGCTATCTGCTGTATCCGACGGTGGCGACGGGGCTGCTCGGCTACCGCGAGATCGTGCTGCGCAAAGCGGGCGTGCGCCAAGGTCCTGGGCGCGCGAGCGCGGTCGATCAATTGCCATAGGTCGAGGACGGGTCCTGCCGGCGGCAGGCTTCGTCACTGGATCAGGTGCGGCGTCGGGCAGGGTAGGCATTCCGAATCGTTCACGTCCTGCATGAACGCGAAGTGATGCAGCGTACGCAGCACCGAGTAGGCGAAGTGGCAAGTCTGCATTTCATGCCAGCGCCAGGTGCGCACCATCCTGCCGGTCAGCGATGACAGGATAAAGGCCGCGGCCAAGCGTGGGCCGATGTGGGCTGGGGCGGCGGCACGCTATCCCGCGCATCACGCCCGCTCGGCCCGGCGCTAAGATGGCCCGGCCAGCCCGCACCCGCACGGAGACCGCCGCGATGAGCATCTACGACCAGCAACTGGACAAGAACGCAGCCAATTGCGTGGCGCTCAGCCCGGTGAGTTTCGTCGAGCGCAGCGCCGAGGTCTTTGGCGACCTGCCGGCAGTGATCCACGGCGCGCGCCGTTACAGCTGGGCGCGGTGCCGCGAGCGTAGTGCGCGGCTGGCCGCCGCGCTGCGCTCGCTGGGTGTCGGTCGCGGCAGCACGGTCAGCGCGATGCTGCCGAACACGCCGGAGATGGTCGAGGCGCACTATGCGGTACCCGCGCTGAACGCCGTGCTGAACACGCTGAATACGCGCCTCGATGCGCCGCTGCTGGCCTGGCAGATGAATCACTGCGAGTCCGCGGTGCTGATCACCGACCGCGAGTTTGCCCCGGTGATGGCCGAGGCGCTGCGCATCCTGAAGACCGAACACGGGCGCGAGCCGATGGTCATCGACGTCTGCGACAGCGAATACACCGGCCCCGGCGACCGCGTAGGCACGCACGAGTACGAGGCCTTGCTCGCCGCGCACGCGCCGCTGCCGAAGCTGGAAGGGCCGACCGACGAATGGGACGCGATCGCCGTCAGCTACACCAGCGGCACCACCGGCGACCCGAAAGGTGTCGTCACGCACCACCGCGGCGCCTACCTGAACGCGGTGTGCAACGCGGCCACCTGGACCATGCCTCACTTCCCCAGGTACCTGTGGACGCTGCCGATGTTCCACTGCAACGGCTGGTGCTTCCCGTGGACCGTGGCCATGCTCGGCGGCACGCATGTGTGCCTGCGCCGCGTCGAGGCTGCGCCGATCCTGGCGGCGATGCGCGAGCACAAGGCGGATCATTACTGCGCCGCGCCGATCGTGCACAACCTGCTGATCAACGCGCCGGCGGCGCTGCGCGAGGGCATCGGGCACAAGGTGCGCGGCATGGTCGCCGGCGCAGCGCCGCCGGCGGCGATGATCGAGGGCATGGCCAGGCTCGGCTTCGACATCACCCATGTCTACGGGTTGACCGAGGTCTATGGCCCGGCCGCGGTAGCGGTGAAGCGCGACGACTGGGCCGGCCAGAGCGTTTCCGAGCAGGCCAGGCTGAACGGCCGCCAGGGTGTGCGCTATGCGCTGCAGGAGGGCATGACGGTGCTCGACCCGGCGACGATGCTCGAGGTGCCGGCCGACGGCCAGACGATGGGCGAGATCATGTTCCGCGGCAATATCGTGATGAAGGGCTACCTGAAGAACCCCGCGGCCACCGCGACGAGTTTTGCTGGCGGCTGGTTCCACACCGGCGATCTGGCGGTGATGGAGAGCGACCGCTACGTGAAGATCAAGGACCGCAGCAAGGACATCATCATCAGCGGCGGCGAGAACATCAGCTCGATCGAAGTCGAGGACGCGCTGTACCGCCACCCGGCGGTGATGGCTTGCGCGGTGGTGGCCAAGCCCGATCCGAAGTGGGGCGAGTCGCCGGTGGCCTATGTCGAGACCAAGGTCGACGCGAAGGTGTCCGCGGCCGAACTGATCGCGCATTGCAAGAGCCTGCTCGCCGGCTACAAGGTGCCGAAGGAGATCCGCTTCGAGCCGATCCCCAAGACCAGCACCGGCAAGATCCAGAAGTTCCAGTTGCGCGAGCGGGCCAAGAGCTCGTCCGCGATCGAGTAGGAGAGAAACCATGAACGCCGATGCCCTGGTTCTTCGCTCGCAAGACGCGCGCGGAGTGCTCACGCTGACGATGAACCGGCCGATGGCCTTCAATGCGCTTTCCGAAGGCATGCTCGAGGCCCTGCAGGGGGCGCTGGACCGCGTGGCCACCGACGACACGGTGCGTGCCGTGGTCATCGCCGCGGCGGGCAAGGCCTTCTGCGCCGGGCACGACCTGAAGGAGATGCGCGCCGCGCCCTCGCTGGGCTACTACCAGCGGCTGTTCGCACAGTGCGGCCGCATGATGATGAGCATCCAGAAGCTGCCGGTGCCGGTGATCGCACGCGTGCACGGCATCGCCACCGCGGCCGGCTGCCAGCTGGTGGCGATGTGCGACCTGGCCGTGGCCGCGCGCGACGCGCGTTTCGCCGTCAGCGGCATCAACGTCGGACTGTTCTGCTCGACGCCCAGCGTTGCCTTGAGCCGCAATCTGGCGCGCAAGTCGGCCTTCGAGATGCTGGTCACCGGCGACTTCATCAGTGCCGACGAGGCGTTGGCCAAAGGGCTCATCAACCGGGTGGCCGATGCCGAGCGGCTGGATGCGGAGGTGGACGCGCTGCTGGCGCAGATCGTCGCCAAGCCGCGCGAGGCGCTGGCCCTGGGCAAGCAGTTGTTCTACCGGCAGCTGGAAAAGGGCATCGAGGCCGCCTATGCCGATGCCGAGGCGACGATGGCCTGCAACATGATGGAGCCCAGCGCGCTGGAAGGCGTGCAGGCCTTCATCGACAAGCGGCCGCCCGACTGGAAGTGAGGCCGCGCCGCGGCGCAGCCCCCGCCGCTGTCTATTTGGCGCGCGTCGTGCGCGTCTTGGCCGCAGCGGCCTTCGGCGCGGCGCTGGCCTTGGCCGGTGCGGTCGTTCCGCTGAGCGCATCGCTCATGCCAATGAGCACGCCGCTGACCAGCGCGCTGTAGCTGTCCATCAGCGCCTGCGAGGCGCGCAGACCTGTGGCACGCCCCTGGCGCAGCGCGTCCTGCGCCTGCGACATCAGCTGCTCGACGGTCTGCGAGGCGCCTGCCCCGGTGGCAGTGCCTTCCATCTTCATCGCCTTCAGCACCTGTTCCCAAGGCCCCTGCAGCGGCACGCCCACGCCCTGCACGGCCTTGCCCACGGTCTTGAAGAACATGTCCTCCATCTTCTCGACGCCGTCCAGCGCCGCTTTGAGCTGCGTCTCGCGCAGGCCGGCGCCCTGGTCGACCAGCTGTTGCAGCGCCTTGCGGTGCGCCTGCACGGCCTGCAGCAGCGCCGCGTCCATGCCGTCGAAGGCCTTGCGCAGCATGGCCTCGACATCCACCGCACTGGCCGGGTTCTTCTCGGCGCCGGCCGAGGTGGCCTGGGTCACGGTCTTGATGACCTTGCGCACGTTCTCCAGCGTCAGCTCACGGCCCTGCAGGGCCTTCAGCGTGGCGTCGGCGACGGCCTTGCGCAGTTTCTCGCCCTGCTTGGCCGAAGCCTCGGCAAACATGTCGATGAGGGCGTTCTGATCGATGCCTGATTTCATGATGAGGGTCTCCTTGTTCGTCTGCAGTGGGGCCGGGCCGGCTGCCCATGCCGCGGCGGTGCCGCAGGCGGATTCTGGATCAATCTGGCACCGCCGCGGCCTTCAGTTGGGGAAGTGGCACGCTGCCAGGTGGCCGCTTGCCAGCTCGCGCAGTACCGGCGCTTCGGACTTGCAGCGCGCCTGGGCGCGCGGGCAGCGCGGGTGGAAGTGGCAGCCCGGGGGCGGGTGGATCGGACTGGGCACGTCGCCCTCGAGCACGATGCGCTTGCGCGCGACCGTCGGGTCGGGGATCGGCACGGCCGCCAGCAGCGCTTCGGTGTAGGGGTGCAAGGGCTGCGTGTAGAGCTCGCGCGAGGGCGCGACCTCGACGATGCGCCCGAGGTACATCACCGCCACGCGGTGGCTGACGTGCTCGACCACGCTCAGGTCGTGGGCGATGAAGATGTAGGTCAGGTTGAACTGCTCGCGCAGGTCTTCCAGCAGGTTGATCACCTGCGCCTGGATCGACACGTCCAGTGCCGACACCGCCTCGTCGCAGACCACCAGTTTCGGCTTCACTGCCAGCGCTCGCGCGATACCGATGCGCTGGCGCTGCCCGCCGGAAAACTCGTGCGGATAGCGGCGCATCTGGTCGGCGGACAGCCCCACGGTTTCCAGCAGCTGCACGACACGCTCTTCGATGGCGCGCGGGCCGTCGGCCAGCTTGTGGATCACCAGACCCTCGCCGACGATCGCGCCCACCGTCATGCGCGGGTTGAGGCTGGCGAACGGATCCTGGAAGATGATCTGCATGTCGCGCGCCAGCGCGCGCAGTTCGTCGCCGGCCATCGCGCCGACGTTGCGCCCTTCGAACAGCACCTCGCCGGCGGTGGGCTCGATCAGGCGCAGCACGCAGCGCCCGGTGGTGCTCTTGCCGCAGCCCGATTCGCCGACCAGCCCCAACGTCTCGCCGGCGGCCAGCTCGAAGCTGACGCCGTCGACCGCGTGCACGTGGTCGACCACGCGGCGCAGCAGCCCGCCGCGGATCGGGAAGTGTTTCTTCAGGCCCTTGACCTGCAGCAACGGCTGGCTCATGTGGCCAGATCCAGGATGCAGGCCACACGATGGCCGGGCGCCACCACGCGCAGCGCCGGTGTGGCTTGCAGGCATTCGGCTCTGGCATGTTTGCAGCGCGCGGCAAAGCGGCAGCCTTCGGCCGGTTCGATCAACTTGGGCACGGTACCGGGGATGGCCTCCAGCCGCACCTTTTGGTGTGCATCCAGGTCGATGCGCGGGATCGAACGGATCAGCCCCTGCGTGTAAGGATGGTGCGGGTGCGCGAACAACTCGCGCACTGGCGCTTCTTCGACCACCTTGCCGGCGTACATCACCACCACACGCTGCGCGACCTCGGCCACCACACCCATCGCATGGGTGATGAGCATCACCGCCATGCCCATCTCGTCCTTCAGTCGGGCCAGCAAATCGAGGATTTGTGCCTGGATGGTGACGTCCAGCGCGGTGGTGGGTTCGTCGGCGATGACCAACTGCGGTTTGCAGGCCAGCGCGATGGCGATCATCACGCGCTGGCGCATGCCGCCGGAAAACTGGTGCGGGTAATCGTTGATGCGGCGCTCGGGCGTGGGGATGCGCACCAGCTTGAGCATCTGCACGGCGCGGTCCAGTGCGTCCTTGCGCGACAGGCCCTCGTGCAGGCGCAGGCTCTCGGCGATCTGTTCGCCGACCCGGTACACCGGGTTCAGCGAGGTCATCGGCTCCTGGAAGATGATGGAGATTTCCTTGGCGCGGATCTTCTGCATCTCCTGCGGGGCCAGCGGTACCAGGTCGCGGCCTTTCCAAAGCACCTGGCCGGCGACGATCTTGCCCGGTGGCATGTCGATGAGCTTCAGCACGGTCTTGGCGGTGACGCTCTTGCCGCAGCCGGATTCGCCGACGATGCCCACTGTTTCGCCGCGGTCGATGCTGATGTCCACGCCGTCGACGGCATGCAGCCAGCCGTCGTCGGTCTTGAAGTGGGTCTTCAGACCCTTGATCTCGAGCAAGGCCATCGCTACATCACACGCCGCGGGTCGAGCGCATCGCGCAGGCCGTCGCCGATGAAGCTGATGGTCAGCACGGTGATGAAGATCGCCAGCCCCGGGAACATCGCCCAGTGCATGGCGATGTCCAGGTAGTCCTTGGCGTCGAAGAGGATGCGGCCCCAGGTGGGGATGTCGGGCGGGAAGCCCAGGCCGAGGAAGCTCAAGGTGCTTTCGAGCGATGATCGCCGCGGCCACGTCGATGGTGGCGGCGACGATCACCGGCCCGAGCGATTGGGCAGGATATGCCGCACGCACCTGCCGCTGCGTGCTGGCGCCGAGCGCGCGCGCAGCCTCGACGAATTCCTTCTCGCGCAGGCTGAAGAACTGCGCGCGCACCAGCCGCGCCGCCGGCATCCAGCGAAAGCCCCCGATGACCGCGACGATGAGCGCGAAGATGCCGACCTCGGGGCCGACCACCGCTTTGATGCTGTCGCGGAAGAAGAAGATCAGCACCGCAGCATTGGCAACTGCGGCAGGCTGAGGAACAGGTCGGTGACCCACATCAGCCCGGCATCGACCCAGCCGCGCGCCATGCCGGCGATGGCGCCGATGGTCACGCCGACCGGATGGCCACCACCATCGCGGCGAAACCCACTGCCAGCGAGATGCGTCCGCCATACAGCACGCGGGCCAGCAGGTCGCGGCCCAGGTCGTCGGTGCCCAGCGGATGGGCCCACGATGGCGGCGCGAGCCGCGCCTTGAAGTCGATGTCGTTGATGCCGACCTTGTAGACGACGGGACCGAGCAGCACCGCCAGCACCAGCAGCCCCAGCACCCACAGGCTCCAATAGGCCAGCCGGTGGCGCTTGAAGCGCCGCCAGGCCTCGGCCCACAGCGAGCTGTCGTGCGGCGCCTCGCCGGCGCGCGGCTGGTTCAGCGATAGCTGATGCGGGGATCGAGCCAGCCATAGACGATGTCGGCCAACAGGTTGAACAGGATCACCAGCGCGCTGAGCACGAAGGTCACGGCCATGATCACCGGCGTGTCGTTGCGCAGGATGGCGTCGATGAGCAGCGAGCCGATGCCGGGGATGCGGAAGATCTGCTCGGTGACGATGGCGCCGCCGAACAGCTGCGGCAATTGCAGCGCCACCAGCGTGACCACCGGGATCAGCGCGTTGCGCACCGCGTGCTTGAGGATCACCGACCCGCTCGGTCAGGCCCTTGGAGCGCGCGGTGGTCACGTAGTCCAGCCGCACCACGTCGAGCACCGACGAGCGCACGTAGCGCATCCAGCTCGCCGCCAGGGCCAGGCCGAGCACCGAGACCGGCATGACGCCCTGCTTGATGTGCTCCCACCACCAGGCCCAGCCGGTGGCCGGGATGTCGGCGCGAAAGACGAAGGGGAACCAGTCGAGCTTGATCGAGAAGAACAGGATGAACAGCAGCCCGGTAAAGAAGGTCGGCAGCGAGAAGCCGATGAAGGCCAGCGTGCTGGCGATGCGGTCGAACCAGGAATAGGGCTTGACGGCGGCGAGGATGCCCACCGGCAGCGCCACCAGCAGCGCCAGGATCAGCGCGCTGCCGATGACCGCGACGGTCACCGGCACGCGCTGCAGGATCAGCGTGTCGACGTCGATGCGGCTGACGAAGGAGAAGCCCCAGTCGCCCTTGAGCATGCTGGCCAGCCAATGCGTGTAGCGTTGCCAGACCGGGTCGTCCAGGCCGAACTGTGCGCGCAGCGCCAAACGCACCTCGGGCGGCACGTTCGGGTTGGTGGCCATATCCTCGAAGGGGTCGCCCGGCGCCAGCGCCAGCACCGTGAACAGGATGATGCTGATGCCGAGCAGGCTCGGCACCGCGATCAGCAGGCGGCGCAGGAGGTAGTTGCCCAAGGCTGGCCCGAATCAGCGGCGCTTCGGCAGGCAGCTACGCAGTCTGGCGGGCTCAGGCTTCCTTGAACCAGTGCGGCAGCGCCCACAGGTCGTTGTCCCAGCCCGACAGCGGCGCCGTCAGCTTGGTCACCGCCGCCGACACGCGCGGCCGGTACACCACCGGGATGATGTAGTTGTCGCTGCACACCAGGTCGTTCATCTTGATGAACAGTGCGGCGCGCTTGACCGGGTCGAGTTCACCCTGCGCCGCCTTGTGTGCGGCGTCGTACTCGTCATTGCGCCAGCGGCTGATGTTGCGGCTGGCCCACTTGTTGGCCTTCTGCGCGAACTCCCACGAGCAGTACTGCTCCATGAAGTACTGCGGGTCCGGCTGTGTCATGGTCGTGGTGTACATCTGCATGTCGGTCCAGAACTTCTGGTAGGTGTCCGGGTTGGCGAAGTCGCCGCCGAAGAACACCGCTGCCGTCACGCTCTTGAGCTCGAGCTCGATGCCGGCCTTGGTGCAGGCGTCCTTGACGATGGCCTGGCGTCTTCTGCCGCGGCTGGTTGACCGAAGTCTGGTAGACGAACTTGAGCTTGACGTTGCCCTTGGCGCGGATGCCGTCGGCGCCTTTCTTCCAGCCCGCGGCCTCGAGGATCTGGCTGGCCTTGTCGACGTTGAAATCGAACTTCAGGTTCTTGCTGTTGTAGCGCGGCGGGTTGTTCAGGAAGTTGGCCGTGGCGATGCCGGTGCGGCCGTAGATGAACTCCTGCACCGCCCTTGCGGTCGACCAGCAGCGCCATCGCGTCGCGCACGGCCTTGTCCTGAAATGCCGGGTGCTTGCTCTTGGCGCTGCCGCGTTCGCCGTCGACTTCGTTCCAGGGGTCGGCGTAGTTGAGCAGGATGAACTCGATGTTGCCGCCGGCGACGATCGTGACCTTGCCCTTGCCGCGAGTCTTCCAGGCGCTTGAGGATCTCGTCTTCGACCTGCAGATTCCAGGCGTAGTCGTACTCGCCGGTCTGCAGCACCGCGCGCGCGGCGCTGATCGCGTCGCCGCCGCCCTTCATCTCGATCGCGTCGAAGTGCGGGCGGTTCGGCAAGTGGTAGTTGGCGTAGGCCTCGCCGCGCAGCATGTCGCCGGGCTTGAAGTCGACGAACTTGTAGGGCCCGGTGCCCACCGGCTTCTGGTTCTGCGGCGCCTCGCGCGACTTGGCGCCGATGTAGGGCGCGAACAAATGCTTGGGGATGATCATGCCCAAGGTGCCGACGAAGGGCTCGGCCCAGAACGGCGTCGGCTTTCGGAAACGTGACGCGCACCGTGTGCGAGTCGATCTTGTCGACCTTGATATCCTTGTAAGTGGCGACGGTGGTCGTCGAGGTCGCGGGGTCCTTGGCGAACTCCCAGGTGAAGACCACGTCGTCGGCGGTGAAGGGCTGGCCGTCGTGCCAGGTGACGCCGCGCTTGAGCTTCCAGGTCACCGTCTTGCCGTCGGCCGACAGGCCGCCGTTGTCGCGCGTCGGGACCTCGGTGGCGAGCACCGGCACCAGGTTGCCCTCGGCGTCCCAGGCACGCCAGCGGCTCGTAGAAGATCCGGCATCCTTCCTGCTCCTTGGTGCCCGTTGCCCAGTGCGGGCTCAGGTGCACCGGGCCCTGCCACCACAGCAGCTTGAGCGTGCCGCCGCCGCCGCGCTTGGTCGGTTTGTAGGGCAGGGTGGTCTGCGCCTGCGCCACGCCGGCGTGCATCAGCATCATCGACGCCATCGGCGCGCTCAGGCCCAGGCCGACCATCTGCTGGATGAAGCCGCGGCGCGGCAGCTTGCCCGACTTGACCTCGTCGATCAGGCCTCTGAGTTGATGCTCGTTCATTGGGTCTCTCCTTGTCCTGGAATCACACTGCGTCAGCCGCATGCTCGAAACGCTCCCGCCCGACAGGCGGGAAGTAAATCCCAAGCATGTGCAAGAAGCCATCCTCCCAAACCCTAGACGGATGCCCGGGCTGCCGTGGGGTCCATTGAACGCGGCGCATGCAATTTCGAGGCCACGTTGGCCATCCGATACAGTCCCGCCCCAGACGCTCCGGCTCACCGAAGACCGCGCCCCCATGAACCTCCGCTTGCGCCTGCGCCCGACCATGCTGTCCGACCTGGACTTCGTGATCTCGGTCGAGCGCGACAGCCACAACCTGCCCTTCATCACCCCCTGGGAGCGCACCCAGCACGAGGGTGCGGTGCGTTTCCCGGACTTCCGCCACTTCATCGTCGAGGGCGGGCCGGACTACGCCAGCATCGGCTTCGTCATCCTGCAAGGCTGCCGCAACCCGCAGCGCAGCGTGGAGCTCAAGCGCCTGGTGTTGCAGACCAAGGGCCAGGGCCTGGGCCGCGCCTGCGTGCGGCTGCTCAAGCAGATGGCCTTCCGTGACCTGCATGCGCACCGTTTCTGGCTGGACGTGAAGCAGCTGAACACGCGCGCGCTGGCGCTGTATGCCAGCGAGGGCTTCGTCGAGGAAGGGCGGCTGCGCGAGAGCGTGCGCGTGTCGATCGACGGTGCCGACGGCTACGATTCCCTGGTGGTCATGAGCATGCTCGACCGCGAATACCAGGCGCGCGTTGCGCTGGATCAAGAAGGCGCGGTGGCCGAGGCCAGCGACCGGGCGCCCCATCCACCCCACGGAGACAACCGATGATTGCCACGATGATGGACGTGCCGCTGTCGCTGAACCATCTGCTCGAGCGCGCCGGCACCATCTTTGCGGCCAACCCGATCATTTCGCGGCTGCCGGACAAGTCATTGCGCCGGCACAGCTACGGCGAGTACCACCGGCGCACGCGCGCGCTGGCCTCGGCATTGCAGCAACTCGGCCTGCGCAAGGGCGAGCGCGTGGCCACGCTGGCCTGGAACCACCATGCGCACCTGGAGGCGTATTTCGGCATCCCGGCGGCGGGCGGCGTGATGCACACGCTGAACCTGCGCCTGGCGCCCGACGAGATCGGCTGGATCGCCGCCGATGCCCAGGATCGCTTCCTGATCGTCGACGACATCCTGCTGCCGCTGTACAAGCAGTTCGCGCACCTGCATGCCTTCGAGAAGGTGATCGTGTTTCCGTTCTCCGGCGCGCCGGTACCCGCGGAGTTCGTCGACTACGAACAGCTGCTGGCCGGTGCCGACCCGGACGGCTTCCAGTACGTGCCGCACGACGAGCGCGACCCGACCTCGATGTGCTACACCTCGGGCACCACCGGGCGGCCCAAGGGCGTGGTCTATTCGCACCGCTCCACCGTGCTGCACACGCTGGTCGGCTGCCTGGGCGACGTGTGGGACCTGAAGGGCACCGACTGCCTGCTGCCGGTGACGCCGATGTTCCATGCCAACTGCTGGGGCATGCCCTACGGCGCGGTGATGATGGGCGCGAAGATCGTCTTCCCCGGCCCGCACCTGCATGCCGACGACCTGCTCGACCTGATGCAGCTGGAGCCGCCGACGCTGTCGCTGGGCGTGCCGACCATCTGGATGAGCCTGATCCAGGCCTTCGAGGCGGCGCAGAGCACGCAGCCCGGGCGCTGGAAGATGCCTGCCGGCATGCGCTCGCTGGTCGGCGGCTCGGCGGTGCCCGAGGCGCTGATCCGCGCCTTCGCCCGCCACGGCATCACCCTGGGCCAGGGCTGGGGCATGACCGAGACCTCGCCGCTGGCGACCGTGTCGTACCCGAGGGCCGAACTGCGCGATGCCGGCGGGGACGAAGGCTTCCGCCGCGCCGCGATGGCCGGCACGCCGGTGCCGCTGGTCGACGTGCGCATCCGAGGCGACGACGGCCGCGAGGCGCCGCACGACGGCAAGTCGCCGGGCGAGGTGCAGGTGCGCGGGCCCTACATCACCGGCAGCTACCACCAGGTGCCGGTCAGCGCAGAGAAGTTCAGCGCCGACGGCTGGTTGCGCACCGGCGACGTGGCGACGATGGACGAGCTGGCTTACCTTCGCATCACCGACCGCACCAAGGACCTGATCAAGTCCGGCGGCGAGTGGATCTCTTCGGTGGACCTGGAGAACGCGCTGATGGCGCACCCGGCCATCGCCGAGGCGGCGGTGATCGCCATCCCCGACGAGAAATGGAGCGAGCGGCCGCTGGCCTGCGTGGCGCTGAAGCCCGGCCAGGCGCTGGACGCGGCCGCGCTGGCCGCCCACCTGACGGCGCACGGCTTCGCCAAGTGGCAGCTGCCCGAGCGCTACGAAGTCATCCCGATGGTGCCGCGCACCTCGACCGGCAAGTTCTGGAAACTGAAACTGCGCGAGATGTTCCCGCGCTGACCCCGACCTTTGTGATGGCATGACCCAAGAACCCGATCTCTTCGACCCCCCACCCGCGGACCCCGACGACGCCATCGCGCTGGCCGACTACGCCGAACGCGCTTACCTCGAATACGCCCTGAGCGTCGTCAAGGGTCGCGCCTTGCCCGACGTGTGCGACGGGCAGAAGCCGGTGCAGCGCCGCATCCTCTACGCAATGCAGCGCATGGGTCTGTCCTTCGGGGCCGGCGCCGCGCCCAAGCCGGTGAAGAGCGCGCGCGTGGTCGGCGACGTGCTCGGCCGCTTTCACCCGCACAGCGACCAGGCGGCCTACGACGCGCTGGTGCGCATGGCGCAGGGGTTCTCGCAGCGCTATCCACTGATCGACGGCCAGGGCAATTTCGGCAGTCGCGACGGCGATGGCGCCGCGGCGATGCGTTACACCGAAGCGCGCCTCGCACCGATCGCGCGGCTGCTGCTCGACGAGATCGACGAGGGCACGGTGGATTTCGTGCCCAACTACGACGGCTCGACGCAGGAGCCCTCGCTGCTGCCGGCGCGGCTGCCTTTCGTGCTGCTCAACGGCGCCAGTGGCATCGCCGTCGGCCTGGCCACCGAGGTGCCGAGCCATAACCTGCGCGAAGTGGCGGCCGCGGCAGTGGCATTGATCCGCGACGAGCGGCTGAGCGATGCCGAGCTGTTCGAGCTGCTGCCGGCGCCCGATTTTCCTGGCGGCGCGCAGATCATTTCCGCTCTGAGCGACATTCGCGAGGCCTATGCGACGGGCCGCGGATCGCTGAAGCTGCGCGCGCGTTGGAAGATCGAGGACCTGGCGCGTGGCCAGTGGCAGCTGGTGGTGAACGAACTGCCGCCCGGCACCAGTGCGCAGAAGGTGCTGGAGGAGATCGAGGAACTCACCAATCCCAAGGTCAAGGCTGGCAAGAAGGCGCTGTCGCAGGAGCAGGTGCAGCTCAAGGCCTCGGTGCTGGCGGTGCTGGATGCCGTGCGTGACGAATCGAACAAGGATGCGCCGGTGCGCCTGGTGTTCGAGCCGCGCAGCCGCACGGTGGAGCAGGGCGAACTGATCACCACGCTGTTGGCGCAGACCAGCCTGGAAAGCAGCGTGCCGCTGAACCTGACGATGGTCGGGCGCGACGGCCGGCCGACGCAGAAGAGCCTGCGCCAGATGCTCGCCGAGTGGATCGACTTCCGCCAGGCCACGGTGCAGCGGCGCACGCAGCACCGGCTGGCGCGTGTGCTGGAGCGCATCCACGTGCTCGAAGGCCGGCAGATCGTGCTGCTGAACATCGACGAGGTGATCCGCATCATCCGCAATGCCGACGAGCCGAAGCCGGCGCTGGTCGAGCGCTTCAAACTGAGCGACCGGCAGGCCGAGGACATCCTCGACATTCGCCTGCGCCAGCTGGCGCGGCTGGAAGCGATCAAGATCGAGCAGGAACTGAAGTCGCTGCGCGAGGACCAGGGCAAGCTCGAGGACATTCTCGGCAGCGCGGCGGCGCTGAAGCGCACGTTGATCAAGGAGATCGAGGCCGATGCCAAGGCCCATGGTGACGCGCGTCGCACCCTGGTGCAGGAAGAAAAGCGCGCGGTGGCCGAGATCAAGGTGGTCGACGAGCCGGTGACGGTGGTGATCAGCCTGAAGGGCTGGGTGCGCGCGCTGAAGGGCCACGAGCTCGACTTGGGCACGCTGGCCTTCAAGGCCGGCGACGCGCTCTACGGCAGCTTCAGCTGCCGCAGCGTCGACCCGCTGCTGGTCTTCGGCAGTGCGGCCGGCGGCAGCGCGCGGGTGTACAGCGTGGCCGTCGCCTCGCTGCCCGGCGGCCGTGGCGATGGCCAGCCCATCACCGCGCTGATCGACCTGGAAGCCGGCACGCAGCCGGCGCATTACTACGCCGGCGCGCCCGAAACCATGCTGCTGCTGGCCAACACGGGCGGCTTCGGCCTGCTGGCGAAGGTGGCGGACATGGTGGCGCGCAACCGCGGCGGCAAGAGCTTCCTGAGCCTGGACGATGTGCACCAGCTGCTGCCGCCGGTGGCGGTGGTGGCCGGGCACACCCAGGTGGCCTGCCTGAGCCTGGGTGCGCGGCTGCTCGTCTTCCCGCTGGCGGAGCTGAAACACCAGCCCAACGGCGGCAAGGGCCTGACGCTGATGGACGTGGACGCCAAGGACCCGCTGCTTTCGGTGGCCAGTTTCGCCGACACGCTGAAGCTGCTTGGCGCGGGCCGCGGTGGCAAGCCGAAGGAAGACACCCTGAGGGGCGCCGCCCTGGCCGAACACGCCGGCAAGCGCGCACGCAAGGGGCGCAAGTGCGCTGGCTTCGTCAGGCTGCAGCGCGTGACGTCGGCATGAGCGCGCATGGCCGCTCCAAAGCGCTCATCCCGAAGCGCACAGCGCGGAGGGTAGTCCAGTGACCGGGGCGCCTGGCCAACATGTCACGCGCAAGACCCCAATGCCGGGTCGATGCCAATTCACAACGCTGGGCCTGCATGCTTAGATATCGGCCGCAACAGCCCAAGACGCGACCCTGAGCCGGCCTTTCGGGCCGGATGTCGTCCAGGAGAATTCGATAGTGCAAGCCACGAACACAGCCGACCCGAACTATTTTCACAAAGTCGTCGATTGCCAGTGGGCGTGCCCTGCCCACACCCCCGTGCCCGAATACATCCGGCTGATTGCCCAGGGCCGCTACAGCGATGCCTACATGGTCAACTGGGTGTCGAACGTGTTCCCCGGCATCCTGGGGCGCACCTGCGACCGGCCCTGCGAGCCGGCCTGCCGCCGCGGCCGCGTCGAAGACCACAACCTGGACAAGCCCGAGCCGGTGGCCATCTGCCGGCTCAAGCGCGTGGCCGCCGACCACAAGGACGACATCCGCTCGCGGCTGCCGACGGCCGCGCCGCGCAACGGCAGGCGCGTGGCCTGCGTCGGCGCCGGGCCGGCGTCGCTGACCGTGGCGCGCGACCTGGCGCCGCTGGGCTACCACGTCACCGTGTTCGACAGCGAGGCCAAGGCCGGCGGCTTCATGTGGTCGCAGATCCCGCGCTTCCGCCTGCCGGAAAGCGTGATCGACGAGGAGACCGGCTACATCACCGACATGCCGCACGTGGATCTCGTCGCCAACCGCCGCATCGATTCGATGAAGCAGTTGCTGGCCGAGGATTTCGACGCGGTCTTCGTCGGCTGCGGTGCGCCGCGTGGGCGCGACCTGGAGATCCCGGGCCGCAAAGAGGCCGCCGACAGCATCCACATCGGCATCGACTGGCTGGCCTCGGTGTCCTTCGGCCATGTGAAGAGTGTCAAGCCGCGGGTCATCGTGCTCGGTGGCGGCAATACGGCGATGGACTGCTGCCGCTCGGCGCGGCGCCTCGGCTCCAGCGACGTCAAGGTCATCGTGCGCAGCGGCTTCGAGGAGATGAAGGCCTCGCCGTGGGAGAAGGAAGACGCCATGCACGAGGGCATCCCGATCATCAACTGCCACGTGCCCAAGGCCTTCGTGCACCAGGCCGGCAAGCTGGTCGGCATGAACTTCGAGATCGTTTCAGCCGTGTACGACGCCAAGGGCCGGCGCACGCTCAAGCCCACCGGGCAGCCCGAGGTCTTCTTCGCCTGCGACGAGGTGCTGATCGCGGTCGGCCAGGAGAACGCCTTCCCGTGGATCGAGCGCGATGCCGGCGTGCAATTCGACGACTGGGGCCTGCCGAAGCTCAATGCCGTTACGTACCAGTCGACGCGCCAGGAAGTCTTCTTCGGCGGCGACGCCGCCTTCGGCCCTAAGAACATCATCACCGCGGTGGCGCAGGGCCACGAGGCGGCAGTGTCGATCGACCTGTTGCTGCAGGGCGGCGATGTGGCCCAGCGGCCGCCGCCGATGACGCAGCTGGTGTCGCAGAAGATGGGCATCCACGAATGGAGCTACGACAACGCAGTGTCGAACGACGCGCGCTTCAAGGTGCCCTGGGCCAAGGCAGAAACCGCGCTCGCCAGCATTCGCATCGAGGTGGAGCTGGGCTTCAACGCGGCCACGGCCTTCAAGGAAACCCAGCGTTGCCTGAACTGCGATGTGCAGACCAAGTTCACGCAGAACCTGTGCATCGAATGCGATGCCTGTGTCGACATCTGCCCCACCGATTGCATCAGCTTTGCCGCCAACGGCGACGAGGTCGATCTGCGCACGCGGCTCAGCGCACCGGCCACCAATCTGAGCCAGGCGTTGTATGTCAGTGGGTCGCTGAAGACCGGCCGCGTGATGGTCAAGGACGAGGACGTCTGCCTGCACTGCGGCCTGTGCGCCGAGCGCTGCCCGACCGGCGCGTGGGACATGCAGAAGTTCCTGATCGAGATGACTCACGCCGGGCCCGCTTGCCACGATGCCGCGCCCACGAGCCGCGTGGTGGAGACCACCGCATGAAGCATATCCACGCCGTCAACGACTTCGTCGTCAAGTTCGCCAACGTCAACGGTTCCGGCTCGGCGTCGGCCAACGAGCTGTTTGCCAAGGCCATCATCCGCATGGGCGTGCCGGTCAGTCCGCGCAACATCTTTCCCAGCAACATCCAGGGCCTGCCCACCTGGTACGAAGCGCGCATCACAGAGAAGGGCTGGCTGGGCCGGCGCGGTGGCATCGACCTGATGGTGGCGATGAACCCGCAAACCTGGACGCAGGACGTGCGCGAGCTCGAAAGCGGCGGTTACCTGTTCTACGACTCGACGCGGCCGCTGCCGCCGAGTGCCTTCCGCGACGACGTGGTCACCCTCGGCATGCCGATCACCGAGATCTGCAATGCCACCTACGACGACCCGCGTCAGCGCCAACTGTTCAAGAACATCCTCTACGTAGGTGCGTTGGCGCAATTGCTGGGCATCGACATCGCGGTGATCGAGGGGCTGTTCGGCGAGCAGTTCCGTGGCAAGGAAAGGCTGCTGGCATCGAACGTGCGCGCGCTGCATCTGGGGCGCGACTTCGCCGCCGAGCATCTGCAGGACGAGGCGGTCGGGCTGCGCATTGAAAAGCGCGATCTGGTCGGCCAGCGCATTCTCGTCGACGGCAACACGGCCGCGGCATTGGGCTGCGTGTACGGCGGCGCTACGGTCTGCGCCTGGTACCCGATCACACCCTCTTCGTCGGTGGCCGAGGCCTTCCAGAAGTACTGCGCCAAACTGCGCGTGGACAAGGACAGCGGCGAACAGCGCTACGCCATCGTGCAGGCCGAGGACGAGATCGCCTCGATCGGCATGGTTACCGGAGCAGGGTGGAACGGCGCGCGCGCCTTCACCGCCACATCCGGCCCGGGCGTGTCGCTGATGACCGAGTTCATCGGTCTGGCCTACTTTGCCGAGATCCCCGTGACCATCATCAACGTGCAGCGCGGCGGGCCCTCCACCGGCATGCCCACGCGCACGCAGCAGGCCGACATCCTGAGTTGCGCCTATGCCTCGCACGGCGACACCAAGCACGTGCTGCTGTTTCCGCAGGACCCGCACGAGTGTTTCGAGCATTCGGCCGCCGCGCTGGACCTGGCCGACCGGCTGCAGACGCCGGTGTTCGTCATGACCGACCTGGACATCGGCATGAACCAGCGCCTATGCGAACCCTTCGCCTGGGACGATGCACGATGCTTCGACCGCGGCAAGATCATGACCGCCGAGATGCTGGAGGCCGGCCGCGACTTCGGCCGCTACAAGGACGTCGACGGCGACGGCATTCCCTGGCGCACGCTGCCCGGCACGCACCCCACCCGAGGCAGCTACTTCACCCGCGGTACCACGCGCGACGAATACGCGCGCTATTCCGAGACCGGGCCCGATTACCTGCGCAACGTGCAGCGGCTGAACGCCAAGTTCCGCACCGCGGCGACGCTGGTGCCGCAGCCGGTGCCGCGCGCCGCCAGCAAGAAGACGCGCTACGGCGTCATCTACTTCGGCTCCACCAGCCCGGCGCTGGACGAGGCGCTGGACCGCCTGGGCGAGGTGGACATCCACCTCGACGCGCTGCGCCTGCGCGCCTTTCCGTTCCCGGCCAGCGTGCTGGCCTTCATCGAGTCGCATGACGAGGTCTTCGTGGTCGAGCAGAACCGCGATGCGCAGATGCGCAGCTTGCTGATCAACGAACTGGCCGTCGCGCCGGCGCGGCTGTTCGCGGTGTTGCACTACGACGGCACGCCAATCACCGCCCGCTTCATCACCCAGGCCATCACCCACCACATGGAAGCGCGCGCGGCCGAACTGACGAGGAAGGCAAGAAGCACATGACCTACCTGACCAAACCGCGGCTTCACCACCCGACGCTGGCCACCAACAAGGTCGGCTACACGCGGCGCGACTACGAGGGCAAGATCAGCACGCTTGTGTGCCGGCTGCGGCCACGACAGCATCAGCGCGGCGATCATCCAGGCCTGCTGGGAGCTGGACATCGAGCCGCACCGCGTGGCCAAGCTGTCGGGCATCGGCTGCAGCAGCAAGACGCCGGACTACTTCCTCGGTGCCAGCCATGGCTTCAACACGGTGCACGGGCGCATGCCCAGCGTATTGACCGGCGCCAACCTGGCGAATCGCGAGTTGCTGTACCTGGGCGTGTCCGGCGACGGCGACTCGGCGTCGATCGGGCTGGGCCAGTTTGCGCATGCCATGCGCCGCGGCGTGCGCATGGTCTACATCGTCGAGAACAACGGTGTCTACGGCCTGACCAAAGGCCAGTTCAGCGCTACTGCCGACCGCGGCTCGAAGTCGAAGAAGGGCGTGCTCAATCCCGACGCACCGGTGGACTTGATCGGCATGGCGCTGCAGCTGGGTGCCACCTATGTGGCACGCGGCTTCTCCGGCGACAAGGCGCAGCTGGTGCCGCTGATCGAAGGCGCGATCCGCCATGGCGGTGCGGCCTTCATCGACGTCATCAGCCCCTGCGTGGCCTTCAACAACCACGAGGGCAGCACGCGCAGCTACGACTACGTGCGCGAGCACAACGACGCGGTCAGCCGCATCGACTTCATCGACCTGGCCACCGAACGCAAGGCCGAGCCGGCGCCGGGCGAGGTCATCGAGCTGCCGCAGCACGACGGCAGCGTCATGCGCCTGCGCAAGCTGCATGCCGACTACGACCCGACCGACCGCGTCAGCGCGATGAACCACGTGCAGGCGCTGCAGGCCAAGGGCGAAGTGGTGACCGGGCTGCTCTACGTGGACCCGGACGCCACCGACCTGCATGCTGCGCTGAACACCCCCTCGACGCCGCTGAACAAGCTGGACGAG
>CAWGOK010000020.1:0-32249 GCA_963824005.1 uncultured beta proteobacterium | reverse complement strand
CACGGCTTCGGCAAGCTGGCCGACGATTACGTGATGCTCGACCCGATCAAGGTCACGCTGCTGACGCCGGGCCTGGGCAAGGGCGCGAAGCTCGACAAGAGCGGTATCCCCGCCGCGGTCGTCACCAAGTACCTGTGGGAGCGCGGGCTGGTGGTCGAGAAGACCGGGCTGTACAGCTTCCTGATCCTGTTCTCGCTGGGCATCACGCGCGGCAAGTGGAGCTCGATGGTCGATGCGCTGGTCGACTTCAAGAGCGACTACGACAGCAACGCGCCGCTCGGCAAGACGCTGCCGAGCATTGCCGCTGCCCATGCCTACGCCGGCTGGGGCCTGCGCGACCTGTGCGATGCGCTGCATGCCTGCTACCGCGACAACGACACCGCGGCGGCGATGAACGCGATGTACACCGACCTGCCCGAGCCGGCGATGAAGCCGTCCGACGCCTACGACCACCTGGTGCACGGGCGCGTCGAGCCGGTGCGCGCATCGACGCGCTGAAGGGCCGCATCACCGCGGTGATGATCGTGCCCTACCCGCCGGGCATCCCGCTGATCATGCCCGGCGAGCGCTTCATGACCGACTCGATCATCGAGTACCTGAAGTTCGCGCGCGACACCGACGACCGCTTCCCCGGCTTCGAGGCCGACATCCACGGCCTGCGCTTCGATGTCGACCGCAAGGGCCACAAGACCTGGCTGGTCGACTGCGTCAAGGAGTGAGCGGCGATGATCCCGCGTTCCGTCAAGGCCCCGACGATCCCGATCCCGTTCCACAAGCTGCTGAAGGTGGTGGCGGTCGTCGACCGCAACAACGCCCAGACGGCAGCGTTGCTGGACCTGATCCGCGCCGAGGGCTACGAGGTCGAGGTCTGCGACCACTTCGACCGCGATCTGGCCGAGGATGCTTCGGTCGGCGCCTACATCGCGCTGGTCGACGGCGAGCGTCGCGAGCCGGCGCGCGCGGCGGCCCAGGCGGTGCGTGCGCTGGGCTTCAGGACGCCGCTGTGGGCGCTGGCCGACTCGAGCCGCATCGCCGACATGGCCGTGCTCGGCATGGTCGGCGAGGTCGACGGCTTCATCTACCTGGGCCAGCAGACGCCGGAGTTCTACGCCAAGCAGGTGATCGCCGGCCTGGTGGACTACGGCCTGTCGCTGCTGCCGCCGTTCTTCGGCGGGCTGATGGCCTACGACGCCGCGGCCAACATCGCCTTCGACTGCCCCGGCCACCAGGGCGGGCAGTTCTACCGCAAGTCGCCCACCGGGCAGATGTTCTTCAAGTACTTCGGCGAGAGCATCTTCCGCAACGACCTGTGCAACGCCGACGTCGACCTCGGCGACCTGCTGATCCACGAAGGCGCGGCCGCGCAGGCGCAGAAGGAGGCGGCCAAGGTCTTCGGCGCCGACCGCACCTACTTCGTGCTCAACGGCACCAGCACCTCGAACAAGGTGGTGACCAACGCGGTGCTCAAGCGCGGCGACCTGGTGCTGTTCGACCGCAACAACCACAAGTCGCTGCACCAGGGCGCACTGGTCGGCGCCGGCGCCATCCCGGTGTTCCTGCCGACGGCGCGCAACGCCTTCGGCATGATCGGCCCGGTCGACTGGGAGGCCTGGGACGAGGCAAGCCTGCGTGCACAGATCCGCGCCAATCCGCTGGTGACGGACAAGTCACGCGCCGATGCACCGCGGCCGTTCCGCCTGGCCTGCATTCAGCTGTGCACCTACGACGGCACGATCTACAACGTGCAGAAGGTGCTGGAGAAGATCGGCCACCTGTGCGACTACGTGCTGTGGGACGAGGCCTGGATCGGCTACAACGCCTTCCACCCGCTGTTCGACCGAGCACAGCCCGATGCGGCTGAAGGACCTGGGCCCCGAGATGGCCGGGCTGTTCTCGACGCAGAGCGTGCACAAGCAGGGCGCCGGTTTCTCGCAGGCCAGCCAGATCCACAAGCGCGACGAGCACATCCACGGCCAGAAGCGCTTCATCAATCACAAGCGCTTCAACGAGTCGTTCCTGATGCACGCCTCGACCTCGCCGTTCTACCCGCTGTTTGCGTCGCTCGACGTCAACGCGCGGCTGCACGCCGGCAAGGCCGGCGAGATGCTGTGGGACCGCTGCATCGAACTCGGCATCGAGGCGCGCAAGAAGCTGCGCGAGTTCGTGCACCACTACGAGAAGATCGGGCGCGGCGCGCAGGAGCAGTGGTTCTTCGACCCCTTCGTGCCCGACCGCGTGACGATCAGCCGCTCGCGCTTTGCCGCCGACGCCATCGACGTGCCCTGGGAAAGCCTGCCCACCGAGCTGATCAAGCAGCGAGCAGCAGTGCTGGAACTTCCAGCCCGACGCGCCTTGGCACGGCTACCGTGGCATGGCCCCGGGCTATGCGATGGTCGACCCGAACAAGCTGATGCTGCTGACGCCCGGCATCGACCGGGCCACCGGCGACTACCTCGACTTCGGCGTGCCGGCCACGGTGGTGGCCAACTTCCTGCGCGAACAGCGCGTGGTGCCCGAGAAGTGCGACCTGAACAGCATCCTGTTCCTGATGACGCCGGCCGAGGACGAAAGCAAGCTGAACACGCTGATCGCCAAGCTGGTGAAGTTCAAGAACCTGTGGGATGCCGACGCGCCGCTTTCCGAGGTGCTGCCGACGCTGTATGCCGCGCACGCAGAGCGCTACGCCGGCTACACGCTGCGCCAGGTGTGCGACGAGATGCACGCCTTCTACCGCGAGCGCAACGTCAAGGACCTGCAGCGCCGCAGCTTCCGCGCCGACAGCTTCCCCGAGCTGGCGATGTCGCCGAAGGAGGCCTACGAGAAGCTGGTCGACAACGAGGTCGACTACGTGCCGCTCGAGCCAGGTGCAGGGCCGCATCTCGGCCACGCTGGCGCTGATCTACCCGCCGGGCATCGGCGTGGTCGTGCCCGGCGAGCGCTGGGACTCGCGCGCGCAGCCGATGCTCGACTACTTCCTCGCCTTCGAGGAATCGTTCAACCGCTTTCCCGGCTTCAACTACGAAGTGCAGGGTGTGTACCAGGAACGCGTGGACGGGCGCATCTGCTTCCACACCTACGTGGTCCACGAGTAGACCCATCCGACAACCAGGAGCCCGCGTCATGGCAGACACCCAGAAGAAGATGAACGTGGTGCAGCTGACGTTCATCGTCACCGTCAACATGATGGGCTCGGGCATCATCATGCTGCCCGCCAACATGGCGCAGGTCGGCGCGATCTCGCTGCTGTCGTGGATCGTCACCGCCGTCGGTTCGCTGGCCATCGCCTAGGGCTTCGCGCAGGCGGGGCTGTTCAGCCGCGCAGCGGTGGGCTGGCCGGCGTATGCCGAGGACGCCTACGGCAAGGACGGCTACTTCCAGGTCTTCTTCCTCTATTTCATCTCGCTGGCCATTGCCAACGTCGCGGTGGCGAGTTCGGCATTGGGCTACCTTGCGGCCTTCTTCCCATGGATGGCGTCCACGCCGGTGCTGAGCTGCATCAGCGTCATCGCGCTGCTGTGGCTGACCACGGTGGCCAACTTCGGCGGCCCGAGCCTGACCGGCAAGATCGGCTCGGTCACCGTCTGGGGCGTGATCCTGCCGGTGGGCTTCCTGTCGATCGCCGGCTGGTTCTGGTTCAGCGGCGCCACCTTCGGCGCGGCGTGGAACCCGAAGGGCATCAGCCTGGTCGAAGGCATGGGCTCGAGCATCTCGCTGACGCTGTGGGCCTTCCTGGGCATGGAGTCGGCGTCGCAGAACGCCGTCGGCGGTGGAGAACCCGAAGCGCGACGTGCCGCTGGCCTGCATGTTCGGCACGCTCGGCGCGGCGGTGATCTACATCCTGTCGACCACCGTCATCCAGGGCATCGTGCCGAATGCCGAGCTGGCCGAATCGAGCGGGCCCTTCGGCCTGGCCTACGCCAAGATGTTCAACCCGATGGTCGGGCAGATCGTCATGGCGCTGGCGGCGATGGCCTGCGTCGGCTCGCTGCTCGGCTGGCAGTTCACGCTGGCCACCACCGCCAAGGACGCGGCCGACGCGAACATGTTCCCAGGCGTGTTCGGCAAGGTCGACGGCCGCGGGCGCGCCGATCATGGGCATGGTCATCATGGGCATCGTGCAGTCGGTGATGGCGCTGTCGACGATCTCGCCGAACCTGAGCGAACAGTTCGCCGCGCTCGTCAACCTGGCGGTAGTGACCAACGTCGTGCCCTACATCATGGCGCTGTCGGCGCTGTTCGTGATGATGCGCGACGCCAAGGTCGAGCCCGGCGTGTTCAAGCGCAACGCCGTCGTCGCCGTGATCGCGATGCTGTATTCGGTGTACGCGCTCTACGCCTCGGGCAAGGACGCGGTGATGGGCGGCATGCTGGTGATGGGCATCGGCTACATCGTCTACGGCTTCATCGCGCCGCGCTTCGTCGCGGCGCCTGACGGCCGCAGGGAGCAAAGGCATGAGCACCATGAAACAAACACTGCGCGGCCGCGCCGCGCTGCTGGCGACGCTGGCCCTGCTGGCGCTGCCGGCTGCCGCCGCCGGCACGCTCGACAAGGTCAAGGAGTCCGGCAAGCTGACGCTGGGCTACCGCGCCGACACGCGCCCCTTCGCCTTCAGCGATGGCGGCAAGCCGGCCGGCTTCTCGGTGGCGCTGTGCCAGAAGGTGGCCGACGCCGTGAAGACCGAGTTGAAGCTGCCGGCGCTGGCCGTCGAGTTCGTGCCGGTGACGGCGGCGAACCGCTTCGAGGCCCTGCAGCAGGGCCGCGTCGACCTGAGCTGCGGCACCGACACACCGACGCTGGAGCGGCGCGCGACCATCGACTTCTCGATCCCGATCTTCGCCGCGGGCACCGGCGCGGTGGTGCGCGCCGACGCGGACCGCCGCCTGCGCGATGCGCTGGCCAACAGGCCCGACCCGGCGCAGCCGGTGTGGCGCGGCGCGCCGGGATTGCTGACAGAGAAGGTGGTGTTCGCCGTCGTCGCCGGCACGACCATCGAGAAGGCGCTGATCGACGCCTTGAAGCTGCGGCGCATCGTCGTCACGGTCGCACCGGTGGCCGACTACGCCGTCGGCGTGCAGATGGTGCTGGAGCGCCGCGCGGTCGCGCTGTTCGGCGACCGGCCGGTGCTGCTGGATGCCGCCAAGCGCGGCCCGGCCGGCGAGCTGATCGTCATCGAGCGCAGCTTCACGCGCGAGCCGCTGGCGCTGGCGCATGCGCCGTGGCGACGACGCCTTCCGCCTGGTGGTCGACCGGTCCTTGAGCCGGCTGTTCCGCTCGAAGGACTTCGCCGCGCTGTACGCCGGCCACTTCGGCACGCCGGACGCCGCCACGCTGGAATTCTTCCAGTCGGTCGCGCTGCCCGATTGATTCGACTCACGGAGGACCGACATGCAAGCACTGGGTGTTCACAGCGAAGTCGGCAAGCTGCGCACGGTGATGGTCTGCCGCCCGGGGCTGGCGCATCAGCGCCTGACGCCGGGCAACGCGGCCGAACTGCTGTTCGACGACGTGCTCTGGGTGCACGAGGCGCAGAAGGACCACTACGATTTCGTGCTGAAGATGCGCGAGCGCGGCACCGAGGTGCTCGACCTGCACGAGATGCTGGCCGAGACGCTGCAGGACAAGGCGCGCGCGCGATTGGGTGCTCGACCGGCGCATCACCGCCAACGATGTCGGCATCGGCGCTGGCCGCTGTGATCCGGCCCTGGCTCGACGAGATGCCGGCAGCGAAGCTGGCCGAGCACCTGATCGGCGGCATCGCGCTGCTCGACCTGCCGAAGAGCGAGATGGCAACGATGCTGACCGAGGCCTTCGGCGGCACCGACTTCGTCATCCCGCCGGTGCCGAACACGCTGTTCCAGCGCGACCCCTCCTGCTGGATCTACAAGGGCGTGACCTGCAACCCGATGTTCTGGCCGGCACGCCAGCCGGAGACGCTGCTGCAGCGTGCGGTCTACAAGTTCCACCCGCGCTTCAAGGGCGCCGACTTCAGCATCTGGTGGGGCGATTCCGACGAGACGTTCGGCGCGGCCACGGTCGAAGGCGGCGACGTCATGCCGATCGGCAAGGGCGTGGTGCTGATCGGCATGGGCGAGCGCACCACCCGGCAGGCCGTCTACCAGCTCGCCGACCAGTTGTTCAAGCAGGGCGCCGCGACGCGCGTCGATCGGCTGCCTGATGCCGAAGAGCCGTGCCGCGATGCACCTGGACACGGTGTTCAGCTTCTGCGACCGCGACCTGGTGACCGCCTTCCGCGAGGTGGTCGACCAGATCCGCTGCTACAGCGCACGCGCCGACGGCAAGGGCGGCATCGAAGTGCATCTCGACGAAGGCCATCTGTTCGACGTGGTGCGCGATGCGCTCGGGCTTGAAGGAGCTGCGCGTCGTCGAGACCGGCGGCAACGCCTGGCAGGCGCAGCGCGAGCAGTGGGACGACGGCAACAACGTCGTCGCGCTCGAGCCCGGCGTGGTCGTCGCCTACGACCGCAACACCTACACCAACACGCTGCTGCGCAAGGCCGGCGTCGAGGTCATCACCGTGCGCGGCACCGAACTCGGCCGCGGCCGCGGCGGCGGCCACTGCATGACCTGCCCGATCTCGCGCGATCCCGGCTACTGACGCCAGCGTCGCACGACCGACTGATCGCAGCACCGACTCGACCGGAGGAGACCGACCATGAGCTTCAACCTTCGCAACCGCTCGCTGCTGACGGTGCAGGACTACACGCAGCGCGAGTTCCGCTACCTGCTCGACCTGGCGCGCGACCTGAAGCGCGCCAAGTACGCGCGCACCGAGCAGAAGCACCTGCAGGGCAAGGAGATCTGCCTGATCTTCGAGAAGACCTCGACGCGCACGCGCTGCGCCTTCGAGGTCGCCTGCCACGACCAGGGCGCCAACGTCACCTACCTCGACCCGGCGGGCTCGCAGATCGGCCACAAGGAATCGTTCAAGGACACCGCGCGCGTGCTCGGCCGCATGTTCGATGCGCATCGAATACCGCGGCGCGAGCCAGACCGGCGTCGAGACGCTGGCCAAGTACGCCGGCGTGCCGGTCTTCAACGGCCTGACCGACGAGTACCACCCGACGCAGATGCTCGCCGACGTGATGACGATGCGCGAGCACAGCGACAAGCCGATCATCGCAGATCAAGTACGCCTTCCTCGGCGACACGCGCAACAACATGGGCCACTCGCTGATGATCGTCGGCTGCCTGATGGGCATGGACGTGCGCATCTGCGGGCCGAAGAAGCTGTGGCCGGCGGACGAGTTCGTGGCCATCGCGCGCGAGCTGGAGAAGAAGTACGGTGCGCACGCTGACCATCACCGACGACCCGAAGAAGGCGGTCAAGGACGTGGACTTCATCCACACCGACGTCTGGGTGTCGATGGGCGAGCCGAAGGAAGTGTGGAAGGAGCGCATCAAGCTGCTGCTGCCCTACCAGGTGAACGCCAAGCTGATGAAGGCCAGCGGCAACCCGCAGGTGAAGTTCATGCACTGCCTGCCCGCCTTCCACGACACCGAGACGGTGCTCGGCAAGCAGATCGCCGAGACCTACGGCATCAGCGACGGGCTGGAAGTCAACGACGAGGTCTTCGAGTCGGAATGGAACATCGCCTTCGAGCAGGCCGAGAACCGGATGCACACGATCAAGGCGATCCTGGTCGCGACCTTGGGAGACTGAGCATGCTCATCGTCACCGCCCTGGGCGGCAACGCGCTGCTGCGGCGCGGCGAGCCGATGACGGCGCGAGAACCAGCGCGAAAACGTGCGCATCGCCGCCGAGTCGCTGGCGCCGGTGGCGCGCGAGCACGAGCTGGTGATCGGCCACGGCAACGGGCCGCAGGTCGGGCTGCTGGCGCTGCAGGGCGCGGCCTACGACAAGGTCGAGACCTACCCGCTCGACGTGCTGGGCGCCGCAGACCGAAGGCATGATCGGCTACATGATCGAGCAGGAGCTGGGCAACCTGCTGCCCTTCGAGCGGCCGTTCGCGACGCTGCTGACGATGGTCGAGGTCGATCCGCAGGACCCGGCCTTCGGCAACCCGACCAAGTTCATCGGCCCGGTGTACGACAAGGCCGAGGCTGAACGCCTGGCGGCCGAAAAGGGCTGGGTCATCAAGCCTGACGGCGACAAGTGGCGGCGCGTGGTGGCCTCGCCCGAGCCGAAGCGCATCTTCGAGTTGCGGCCGATCCAGTGGCTGCTGCGAGCAGCACACCATCGTCATCGCCGCCGGCGGCGGCGGCATCCCGGCCGCCTATGCAGCCGGGCACGACCGCGCAAGCTGGCCGGCGATCGAGTGCGTGATCGACAAGGACCTGGCGACCGAGCTGCTGGCGCGTGAACTCGGCGCCGACCTGTACGTGATGCTCACCGATGCCGATGCGGTGTACGTGGACTGGGGCCGGCCTACGCAGCGGGCGATCCGCCGCGCGTCGCCCGACGCCTTGTCAGCCATACCCTTCGCCGCCGGCTCGATGGGGCCGAAGGTCGAGGCGGCGTGTCGCTTCGTGCGCAAGACCGGCAAACGTGCCGCCATCGGCGAACTCGCCGACCTGAGCCGCATCATCGCCGGCGAGGCGGGGACGACCGTTGCAGGCGATCAGAGCGGCATCGCCTACGCCTGAAGAAGAGCCCGGGTTGAAGGGGCCGCCGAGGCGTGCGCGGCCGCCACAGCCGGCGGCGGCGCGCGAACGCTCGGTGGGCTCTAACATCGGCCCGGGTTCTCGAAGGAGTGAGACATGGCGATCAACCGGGCGCGCACGGCGCTCGCGCAGGTGTTCTTCCAGCGCTGCTTTTATCTCTTCGTCGCAGTGCTGGCGCTGATCATGGCGGTGCTGCTGCTCGAGCCCTCGCCTCGCGGACGGATCACGCTCAATGTCGGCAACCTCGTCGTCGTGGTCGCGGCGGTCGCCGCGGTCGGGCGCACTCAGCTGTCGTTCGTGATCGCGCTCCTGCTCGCAGCGCCGACCCTGCTCTTCCAGGTGCTCGCGATCGACGGCGACGACTCGCGGTTCCTGCTGCACTCGTGGGCGTTCGGCGCCGCGCTGTACGCATCGACGATCGCTTACCTGCTGCGCTACGTCTTCCAGCGCGACGTCATGACGGCCGACAAGCTGTACGGCGCCGCCGCCGCCTACCTCATGCTCGGCGTGCTGTGGGGTTATCTCTACGCGATCGCGAACCATCTCCAGCCGGGGTCGTTCGCGTTCGGCGGTAGCGTCGCTTCGCCGCTCATCGGCGACCTGCTCTATTTCAGTTTCACCGTGCTGACCAGCACCGGCTTCGGCGACGCCGTGCCGGTGCTGCGCTACGCGCGCGGGCTGTGCGTGCTAGAGCAGCTGGTGGGCGCGCTCTTCCTGGCGATCCTGATCGCCCGCCTGGCCGGCGTCTATCCGCCGCGCAGAGAGCAAGCCGGCACGTAGTGGCCCCTGAGCTCAGCGTTCCGATCCGATGACGCGATAGATGAGCGCGCCGATCAGCGCACCGACGATCGGTGCCAGCCAGAAGAGCCACAGCTGCTCGACGGCCCAGCCACCCACATACACGGCGACGCCGGTGCTGCGTGCCGGGTTGACCGAGGTGTTCGTCACCGGAATGCTGATCAGGTGGATCAGCGTCAGGCACAGGCCGATGGCGATCGGCGCGAAGCCTGCGGGCGCGCGTGCATCGGTGGCACCGAGGATCACGACCAGGAACATCATCGTCATCACCACCTCGCAGATCAATGCCGCGCCGAGGGCATAACCACCCGGCGAATGCTCGCCGTAGCCGTTGGAGGCGAAGCCCCCGCTCAGGCTGAAGCCCGACTTGCCGCTGGCGATCAGGTACAGCACGCCGCCGGCGACGATGCCACCGATCACCTGCGCCACGATGTACGGCACCAGGTCCTTGGCCGGGAAGCGGCCCCCGGCCCACAGGCCGATCGACACCGCCGGGTTCAGGTGGCAACCGGAAATGTGGCCGATCGCGAAGGCCATCGTCAGCACCGTCAGGCCGAAAGCCAGCGAGACGCCGGTCAGGCCGATGCCGACCTCGGGAAAGGCCGCCGCCAGCACCGCGCTGCCGCAGCCGCCCAGCACCAGCCAGAAAGTTCCGATGAATTCCGCAGCGTACTTCTTCATGTGCATATCCTTATCCATGAGTTGTCCATCAGGGGCGCCGAGGATCACAATATCACTCGGTCGTGACATTGCGATCGATCGCCTCGGGCGTGTATTGTCGGCGGCAGCGCCGGCTTTTTAACTCAAAGGGAGCGTCTCTTGAACACCAGACGATTTTCCACGCTGCTGATGGTGCTGTCGCTGGCGGCGCCGGCCGCCTACGCCCAGGCGACCGCGGCGGCCAGCGCACCCGCGGTCAACCCGGTCGACCCGGCTTCGATCCAGGCGTTGAAGGACATGGGCGCCCACCTGCAGTCGCTGAGCCGCTTCCGCACCTCGACCACGCTGACCGGCGAGAGGGTGCTCACCGACGGCCAGAAGCTGCAGCACATCGCCTACGCGACGCTCGATGCCGAACGGCCCGACAAACTGCGTGCACGCATGTGGAGTGCACGCTCGGAACGCGAACTGTTCTTCGACGGCAAGACCTTCACGATCTTCGTCCCGGCGCAGAAGTACTACTCGTCGGTGGAGTTCAGCGGCACGAATGCCGATCTGGTCGACCGGCTCGAGCAGCGCTTCGGCGTCGAGATTCCAATGTCCGATCTGTTCAAGTGGGGAACACCGGCAGCGCCAGTCGACAAGATCGACTCGGCGATGAACGCCGGGCAGGATTTCGTGGGCAACGACCTGTGCGACCACTACGCCTTCAGGCAGGGCAACTTCGACTGGCAGATCTGGATCACGACGGGCAGCAAACCGCTGCCGCGCAAGCTGGTGATCAGCAGCCGTGCCGACGAGGCCCGGCCGCAATCGGTCAGCATCATGGACTGGAACCTGAAACCCAGCTTCAACGCATCGACCTTCAGGTTTTCGCCGCCCAAGGGTGCCACGAAGATCGAAATCGTTCCGGTGAAGTCGAAGTAAAGGAGCGCGAACATGCAAGCCTTCCTCAACAAGCGGGCCCAGGCCAGACTGGTCGCCCTCGTCGCCGTCGCCGGCTTCGTACTGACCCCTCTGGCCGAGGCCGCCCGCGAAGGCCGCGGTGGCGGCGGCGGTGGCGGTGGCAATCGCGCAGCGCCCAGCCAGACCGGCGGAGGCGGTGCCAACCGCGCGCCGGCTCAGGCCAACAACACCAAGGCCGACTCGCGCAGCAACAACGTGCGCTCCACCAGCGTGAACAACGTCAACACCAACCGCAACACCAACGTCAACGCCAGCCGCAACACCAACGTCAACGTCAACGTCGAAGGCAACAACAACTGCTGTGGCGGCGGCTGGGACGACGACTACCACCCGGTGGCCACGGCAGCAGCGATCACCGCCACCGTGGCGGTGACCTCGGCGGTGATCGGATCGATGGTGCGCACCGTGCCGGCGAACTGCGTCCCGGTCAACTACGGTGGCATGGTCTACCAGCAGTGCGGCAGCACGTGGTACCAGCCTCAGGGATCGCAGTTCATCGTGGTCAATCCACCGTACTGACGAGCCGATCGGGCGCGCGCGCCGCCCAGCTCAGAGCAACCAATCGATCGGCAGGCCGGCCAGGAAGCCGACCTGGAAGCGTTGCCACGCGCTGGTCTCGGGATCGACGTCGTACACCACCGTCCCGCCCGACGGCGTGCGCTCGACCCACTGCAGGTTGGCGCCGTCGGGCGCGATGCGCAGTTCGTAGGCGATGTCAGGCGCCTCGCTCTCGAAGGCGTCGGCCAATTGCCTCGCCGCTGTCGGGCTGTCGATCACCAGCCCCATCTCGGTGTTCAGGTGCGCCGAGCGCTGGTCGAAGTTGAACGAGCCGACGAAGATGCGCTTGCCGTCCACCGCGTAGACCTTGGCGTGCAGCCCCGAAACCTTGCCTGGCCCGAAGCGGCCGCGCACGCGCAGCGAAGACTTGGCGGCGCCGGGCTTGAGCTCGTACAGCTGCACGCCGGCGCGCAACAGGTCCATGCGCCGCTTCAGGTAGCCGGCGTGCACGACACGCTCGTCGGACGAGGCCAGCGAATTGGTCAGCACGCGCACCTGCACGCCGCGCCGGGACATCTCGGCCAGCATGTCGGTGCCCACGGCGCCGGGCACGAAGTACGGCGAGATGATGTCCAGCCGCTTCTGCGGCGAGCCCATGCGCCGCATCAGCACCGGCAGCAAGATCAGGTCGCTGTCTGCGCTGGCATCCAGCGTCTTGGCGGGGTTGTCGTACAGCACCTGGCCGGTGGCCCAGTCGAACTCCAGCCGGCGATCGAGCAACTCCTGGACGAACGGCGCCTGGCGCACCGCCTCCAGGTACAACTCGGCGCGCGGGTCCAGCGGCACGGCCTCGAAGCGCGGCAGCAGCACCGCTGCCGGGTCGGCAGGCGGTGAGCCCGACGAAGGGCGCGGCCGGGTAGGCGGAGGCGCTGTTCCAGTACAGGTCGAACTCGCGCGAGACTTCCTGCACCATCGGTCCGATGGCCATCACGTCCAGGTCGGCAAAGCCCAGCCCCTCGGCGGCGCCGAAATACTCGTCGGCGATGTTTCGGCCGCCGACCACGCTGACCTGGTTGTCGGCAGTAAAGGACTTGTTGTGCATGCGCCGGTTGAGGCGGCTGAAGTCGGTGAGGTAGCCGAGCACGCGCGATCCGCGGTTGACGAAGGGGTTGTACAGGCGCAGC
Organism: uncultured beta proteobacterium; assembly: GCA_963824005.1. Taxonomy (GTDB): domain Bacteria; phylum Pseudomonadota; class Gammaproteobacteria; order Burkholderiales; family Burkholderiaceae_C; genus Rubrivivax. The sequence continues at coordinate 19,499 of CAWGOK010000020.1, read as the reverse complement.
TCGATGTGCGGGTGCGCGTCGAGCGCGGCGAGCATCGGGTCGAGCCCGGCGTTGTTGGCGTCGTCGACCAGCAGGCGCACGCGCACGCCGCGTTCGGCGGCCTGCCACATCGCCTGCCACAGCAGCGTGCCGACCGCGTCGCCGTGCCAGATGAAGTACTGCACGTCGAGCGAGCGTTCCGCCAGGCGGGAGAGCAGCACGCGCGCCGCGAAGGCATCGTGCGGGTCTTCGAATGGCATGAAGCCGGACAGGCCAGGATGCTCCGCCAGCCGCTGCGCCACCGCCTGGCCCAGCCGGGTCTGCGCGGTGTCGGTCAGCGCCTGCGACTCGACGCGGTCGGCCGGCAGCGGCGGCGTCGCGCAACCGGCCAGCAGCCCGAAGAAGGCGACGAGGACGAGGATCGGCAGGCGGCTATTCATGATCATGGATTGCTTCGCTCGACGGGCCGGCCCGCGGACTGCCGGCGGCCGTCAATCATGGCCGGCTTCCCGGCGACGCTTCGGCCCGTGCATCGCGCAGCAGCGTGATCATGTGCTGCACGATGGCCATCAGCGTCGCCGCGCTCATGCCGAGCATCAGCACGCCGTTCACCGCCTCGAGCGGGCCGAGCAGCCTGCGCTCGCGGCGCATGACGATGTCGCCGTAGCCGAGCGAGGTGAAGTTCACGGCCGAGTGGTAGATCGCGTCGTAGGCCTGCTCGAACTCGCCGAGCCACAGGAACAGCCCGCCCCAGAGCATGATCTGCAACAGGGTACCGATCATCATCACCAGCGTGGCGACGATCAGCGGACGGGTGGCGACGAGGAAGCCTTGTCCGCTGCCGATGGGCGTCGGATGGTGCACGTAGTAGCGCACGCACCAGGCGGACACCGCCACCTGCACGATCATGCACAGCAGCATCAGCGGCAGGCCGATCAGAAAATTCACGAAGGTCATGGGTTCTCCTTCAACAAGGCATCGACAGCCGCGGTCGGCGATCGGGCGCGCCAGCGCTCGAGCGCCCAGACCGTGGCCCAGGCATAGAGCGCGACGCCGACAAACAGGCTGACGCGCATCGCGGCGCCTTTGAGCACGCTCTTGCCGCTGGCGCTGTCCTCGATCGCCGGGCCGAGCAGGATCAGCGACGTGATCAACGCGTTGCTCCAGAACGATGGCCGAAAAGCCGTGCGCCGCGCGCCGAACAGCGCCGAGCCAGCCCACAGCGCGGCGGCCATCAGCCACAGCATCAGCATCCACAGGCTGGGCCACAGCGACAGGCCGAGCCAGACCGCCAGCGCGATCAGCGCGCCCATCAGCGTCGAGCCGACCAGCTCGCGCCCGGCGTGGCGGGCATCGGTCTCGCCAGCCTGCTGGCCCAGCGCCACGGTCTTCATGATCGCCGCCAGGTAGAAGGACGGGTTGGTCAGCGCCAGCACGAACACCGGCATGACGATCAGCGTGCCGCGCCAGGCGACCCAGCGCGCATTGTCGCGGTCGGGCGGGACGGCGGCCGCCGCTGCCCGGGCGGCCGGCGCCGGCGGATCAGGGAAGATGGCGTTCGACGCGGCGCTGACCACCGCGCCGACGAATACGCCGACGGCCAGCGCCAGGGCGAGCACGCCGATCAGCGCCTGTTCCTGCACGCCGGCCACCGGGATCAGCGTGAAGGCCAGCACCAGCACCGTGGTCAGCGGGTTGGCGCGCAGCTGCCCGAGGTAGAACAGTGCGAACAGCAGCACCGCCGTCAGCAGCACGCCGGCGGCGGCGTAGTGTTCGAGCAGCGGCACCATCAGCACGCCAGCAGCGACCAGCCCAGCGAAGACGAAAGCGATCACAACGGCCTTGAACATCGGCAAGGGTGGCCCCGGCTTGCACAGCACCAGCAAGGCCATGATGCAGACGACAAAGGGCGCCTGCAGCCCCAGTCCGTAGGCCACGAATACGGCCAGCCCCAGGCCGATCGTCAGCCGCAGAGCCGCCTTGTCGCCGCGCGTCATGTCACTGCTCAATACAGATAGCTGAACCAGCTGATCACGCGCATGTACAACGCGGCCAGCGGGTTCATCAACGGGTGCTCGCCGGTGTAGACCAGCACGTCGGCCTGGCCGCCGATGCGCACTGACTTCAGCCGCGGCAGCATGTCGGCATCGAACTCCACCGCCACCGGAATGCGCTGCGCCTGACGCAGCCAGTCGCGGTTGTTCTGTACCTCCGGCAGCGAGCCCGGCGGTGTCGACTGGCCGCTGCCGACGCCACCGCCGATGCTGCGCACGCGGCCCTTCAGCACCTCGCCGGGCATCGCATCGAGCACGATCGCCACCGGATCGCCGGGGTTGACGTGGCCGATGTTGTTCTCGGTCAGGTCGGCGCTGATCCACAGGTCGTGCATCGCGATCAGCGTCATCACCGGCGCACCGGGCTGCGCGAAGTGGCCGACGTCGGTGCGCAGATCGGTGACCACGCCGCGTGCTGGCGCGACAACCTTCGTGCGCGCCAGGTCGAGTTCGGCCTTCTCGACCGCCGCCACCGCGCTACGCAGTTGCGCGTTGGCGTCGCCCGCTGCGCCGGCGGCCTCCCGCGCCTTGCTCAGGTCGGCCTGGGCGCGGTGCACCTTGCTGCGCGCCTCGTCGCGCGTGGCCTGCGCGATCTCGAGGCGGCGCACCGAGATCGCACCGGGGTCCTCGTCGTGCAGTTTTTCCAGCCGGCTGGCGTCGCGCTCGGCCATGTCGCGGCTGGCTTCGGACACCGCCAGCGAGGCGCGCGCCGCTTCGACGCCGGCCACCGAACCCTTGACCGAGCTGCGCACCGATTCCAGGCCGGCGCGCGCGCTCTCCAGCGCGATGCGGTACGGCTGCGGATCGATCTCGAACAAGGGCTGGCCGGGCTGCACCTCGTCGTTGTTGCGGATGTGCACGGCCCGGACCTTGCCGGCAACTTCGGCCGCCACCGGCACGACGAAGGCCTGCACGCGCGCCTGCGAGGTGCTCGGCGTGAGCCGGTCGCCGACGAAGTACAGCACCAGGCTGGCGAGGATCAGCGCGGCGATGACCAGGGCGCCGGCGCGGGTGCCGCGGCCCGCGGGTGCGGGTGCGGGTGCGGGTGCGGGTGCGGGTGCGGGTACGGGTGCGGGTACGGGCGCAGCGGCCGCCGGCGGTGCCGGGACGGGACCCGGGTTCTGCGTCGGCTTCGCCGGGCGGGACGGCAGGATCCTGGCTCATGGTGTGTCGCTCTTGGAGGGAGGCAGGAACTCTGCCGAAGGCGGCGGCAACGGCGAGCGCAGCAGCGACTTCCAGTCGCTGCGCTCGCCCATCGTGGTCTGCGTCGCGTCGTCGAGCACCGGCCGCGCGCGCCCCGCCTGCCAGCCGCCGCCCATCGCCTTGTAGACGGCGATCAGGTACTGCACCACGCCGCCTTGGCTGGCCACCAGGCGTTCCTGCGCGCTGAACAGCGCGCGCTGCGAATCGAGCACACGCTGGAAGTCGACCAGCCCCTCGCGATACTGGACCGTCGCGATGTCGAGCGAGCGCCTGGCGGCCTGCACCGCGTCGCGCAGGATGTCGACCTGCGCGCGGGTATAGGCGAAGCTGCTCGCCGCATCGTCGAGCTCGCGCGCAGCGCGCAGCACCACGTCCTGGTATTGCTCGTACAGCTGCTGGAAGCGCGCGTCCTGCACCAATACCTGGTTGGTCAGCCGGCCATGGTCGAACACGTTCCACACCAGCGCCGGGCCCAGGCCCCAGGCCAGCGTGGCGCCGGGCGAACCGAAGGTGGTCGCCGACAGACCCACCGACCCGGCGAGCGCGATCGACGGGTACAACGCGGCCTCGCTGATGCCGATCTGTGCCGACTGCGCGGCCAGCTGCATCTCGGCGGCGCGCACGTCGGGCCGGCGCCGCAGCATCTCGGCCGGCAGGTCGACGATCGCCTCGAGCCGCGCTTCGGGAATCTTCGCGCGCCCGCCCTGCAGCTCGGGCAGGGCATCGGGTGGCCGGGCGAGCAGCACGCACAGTGCGTTGCGCGTCTGGCGCAGGCTGCTCTCGATCTCGGGGATCGTCGCCAGCGTGCCGAGGTATTGCGAACGCGCCTGCTGCACGTCGAGCTCGGCATCGTTGCCGCTGCGAAACAGCCTTTCGGTGATCTCCAGGCTGCGCTGCTGGATCGCGGCGTTTTCGTTGGCGATGCGCAGCCGCAGCTCGGTGGCGCGGATCGTTGCGTACAGGCTCGCCGTCTGTGCCGCGACCAGCACCTGCACGTCGTCGTACTGCGCGATGCTGCTGAAGTAGGCGGCATCGGCCGACTCGATGCCGCGCTTGAACTTGCCCCAGAAGTCCAGCTCCCAGGCCAGGTCGAAGGCCAGGCCGGCCGACCAGAACGCGTTGCCGCGGCCGTCGCTGCCACGGTTGCCGACGCGCAGTGCCTCGGCATTGACCTGCTGCAGCTGCGGATACAGCCCACTGCCGGCGATGCCGAGCTGGGCCCGCGCCTCCATGATGCGCATGCCGGCGGTGCGAACGCCCGGGTTCAGCCGTTGCGCCTCGGCCACCAGTTGGTCGAGCACCGGGTCGTCGAACTGGCGCCACCACTCGTCGTCGCGCGGCGGAGCACGGCGTGGCGCTTCGTCGGCCAGCGTGCGCCACGCGCCACCGGACCAGCCCTGCAGCCAGGGCACCTGGGGTGCTTGGAAGTCCGGCCCGAGTGTCGTGCACCCGCCCAGCAAGGCCACGGCCGCGGGCACCGCTAGACGCACCAGCCCGCGCGTGGCTGCCATCGGCCGGACGCGGCTTCAGTTGGCTGCGGTCGGGCCGCCGCCAGCCGTCGGCGGCTTGGCCTCAGGGTTGGCCGCGACCCAGCCCATGAAGATCTGGTACCCCAGCGCCAGCAGCACCGCACCGACGAACAAGCCGAGGATGCCGCCCGCGGCCATGCCGCCGAGTGCGCCGAGCAGGATCACCGGCATCGGCGCGTCGACGCCGCGGCCGAGCATCAGCGGCTTGAGCACGTTGTCGGCCATGCCGGCGACGAACAGCAGCACCGAATTCACCACGGCCGCGCCGGTGTCGTAGGCGCCGCTCATCCAGATGTAGGCGATCGCCGGCAGCGTGACGATCAGCGCCGGCACCTGCGCGATGCCGAGCACGAGCACGATGACCGCCAGCACGCCGGCCAGTGGCACGCCGGCGAGGAGCAGGACCACGCCGACAAGGATGGCCTGGATGAAGGCGATGCCGATCACGCCCTGGGCGACGGCGCGGACCGTGGCCACCGACAGCGTGGTGAACTCGTCGCCGCGTTCGTACACCGACGATGCGATCGAAGATCGCGTGGCTGGCGCGATCGCCGCCCGCGCCGAAGGCCATGATGATGCCGGCGATGATGAACGCGGCGACGAACATGAGGATGCCGCCGCCGATGCTGGCCACCATCGCCAGCGCCGCCTTGGTCAGTTCGCCGAGCTTCGGCTGCAGGCTCTTGACCAGCGCGGGCAGGTCGTCGTGTGCCAGTTGCCAGGCGGCATGGACCCTCTCCCCGACCACCGGCCATGCGGCGACGCCCGGCTTGGGCGGCGGAATCTGCAGCGTGTTCTGCTGCACGCCTTCGACCACCCGATGCAGCGAGTCTCCGGTCGAACTCAGCAGCACGGCCGTGGGCGCGACGATCAGCGCCACGCCGAGCACGGTGATCAGCGTCGCCGCCCAGCCCGTGCGCCCGCCCATCCGGGCGGCCAGCCACTGGTGCAGTGGATACAGCGTGACCGCCAGGATCAGCGCCCAGACCATCAGCACGAGGAAGGGCGCGAACACCCGGTAGCACAGCATCACCAGTACCAGGATCAGGCCGGCGCGGATCAGCACGTCGAGCAGTCGTCGCTCGAGGCTGGGGTCGGATGCGCGATCGGTGGGCTTGGGACCGTTCATGGTGTGATTTCCTGTTGTTGCCGACATCCCTTCGGGCGGGAGATTCTGTCGCACGCTCGCTGGCGCCCTTGTCGAATGCTATCGCGCTTGTCCTGCCGACAGACCGCGTGAGATTCGCTCTTCAGCCGGTGGAAGTCAAGCTTCGTGAAGCCAATGCCGCGACTCGCGCAGCTCGAGACCGCAAGCATCGTACTCAAGGTGAGCCACGGGTGCTTGCAGAACGCGCAGCACATCCTTGTTCGCGCTGCGAGGTTGCAGGTTGCTACCGTCCGCCGATCGGCGGTCACAGGACAGGCGCGCACCCCTCCAGCCACTGCCCGGCAAGCGCGACCGCCGCATCGGCGTCGACCGCGGTGCCGTCAGCGCCGACCGTTCGCCAAAGCGCCGGGTCGATGGTGAACGGGTGGCCGCCGACCATGATGCGCAGCCTGGCGCAGCGTGGATCGGCGCGGACCACTTCGATCAGGTCCTGCACTGCATGCAGGTGATAGCCCATCGTCGCCGAGACGGCCAGTACGTCGGCCGCGCGCTCGACCACCGACTGCACGACGGCAGCGTGCGGCGTGTTCGCGCCGCAGAAGTACGTATCCCAGCCAGCCATCTCGAAGAAGTCTGCGACCATGCGGGCACCGAGATCATGCAGATCGCCGCTGACGCAGGCGACGACGACGCCGCGCCCGCAGCGCTTGGCGGCAGGCACCCGCAGCAGCAACTGCGACATCACGATCTGGGTGGCGGCGCTGCAGAAATGCTCCTGCGCGACGCTGATCTTCTTCAGCTGCCACAGGCGGCCGACTTCTCGCAGCGCAGGCTGGAGGACCTGCAGGTACAACTGCTGGACCGGCTCACCGCAGTCGGCGGCGTCGAACACCAACCGGCCCGCCGCCTGGCGGAAGCCGCCCAGCATCGAGTGCATATACGCCTGCACCAGCGGCGACAACCTCTGACCAGGGTCGAGGAAGCTGGCGGTCGTGCTCGGCATCGCCGGCAGCGCCGCACGTACACCATCAATCATCGCGACTGCGGAGGCGGCCACTGTTGGAGGCATCTGCTCGCGTACCACGTCGGCCATGCAGCCGAGGTGATTGTCGAGGTCCTCGCTGCTGACGCCGAGATGATGCAGCAGCACCCTGGCCCAGCCGATGTAGTCGTTGAAGAGTGCCGGGCTGTTGGCATCGAGCGCGTCGGCCAGGTGCAAGAAATGGTAGACGGCATCCTGGCGCGACTTGCTGCGGCCCGCGGCGCCGTAGCGCGCGCGCAGCTTCGGGTGGCGGCCGAACTCGCACGCAACCACCGCGTCGGCCAGTGCACCAGCCTGATCGCGCACCTGGTGGCCGGCAGACAGGACGAGCGTGTCGGTCATCGCCGCCTCATTCGCAGACGACTTCGAACTCGCGGATGCAGGTTTCGCGACCGACCAGTTTCAAGCCTTTCGGGATACCGCGGTGCGACTCCCGGTAGCCGTGACCGCGGTGCCAAGCGCGGTAGTCGTCGCCGCAGCGCCAGTGGGTCACGAGCCAGATCTCCTGTGGCCGGTCGAGCGGGCACAGCACCTCCAATCGAACGAAGCCGGCCGTACGCTCAACGTGGTGCGGTCGCTCGCGGAAGGCGGCCTTGACTTCGGCCTCCATTCCATTGGCGACGACGAAGCGGCTGAGGGCGACAAAACCGACCGGCGTCGGCGCCGACGCACGCGGCAGTGAGAGGGTTGCCGCCGGCGTCGATGCCGCAACGCAATTCCCGACGCTCGCTACAGTGTTCATGGCTCTTGGTTTCGCAGCGGGCTTCAGCCTGCTGCGGCAATCGCGCAATCATCGCGCGAAATCGACCCACCGTCTGCGGCAACCTGCCGTTCGGCTGCCACCAGGATTGACCTGCCTCAAGTGCCGCGGACCCTGCGCCCGGTCGAGACGCCGCTGGTGTCGTCGAGAACACCGATCGAGTGGGCATCAAGCTACGCTGCGGACCGCTGCTGGCCTTCCGGTATTCATTGGTTCCGTCCGCCGATACCAACACGACGAATAGGGTATAGAAGATGGGGATCATCAGCTTCAGCTTGATGCTCTTTACCTTGACCGAGCGAGCGAGCAAACTGCGCAGGGGTCGAAGCCCGAGGGGCGATTCATGAATACCGTTGCGCAGATTCTCGGCACCAAACCCGATCAGACGGTCTACACCATGAAGCCGAGCGCCTCGGCCCACGAGGCGGTCCGCTTGATGGCCGAGAAGAACATCGGTGCGCTGGTGGTGGTGGAACACGGAAATGTCGTCGGCCTCGTCTCGGAGCGCGACTATGCGCGCAAGCTCGTGCTCATGGCTCGCTCGCCCAGGGACACGCTGTTGGGCGACATCATGTCGAGCCCGGTGATGTACGTGCACCCCCAGCAGACGAGCGACGAGTGCATGGCGCTGATGACACAGAACCGGATGCGCCATCTGCCGGTGATGGACGGCGGCCAGTTGATTGGTCTCATCTCGATCGGAGACCTGGTCAAGGCCACCATCTCGGAGCAGCAGTTCATCATCGAGCAACTTGAGCACTACATCACCGGCCAGCGGGGCTGACGCCTGGCAGCACGGCTGTCGCTGCCATGCACGACACCGACGACATCGAAACGGTGTTGCGCTATCACGAGCGCACCAAGCATCGCTTCAACCGCTATGCGCCCGGACCCGGCCAGCTCGATTGGGTGAACCAGCCGGACCCGTTTCGCCGCTTCGAAGGTGCACCGTTGGTCCGCCTGCCGCTGCTCGGCCCCGACGACGCACCGGTGTCGTCCCACTACGAAGCCCTGTATCAACGCGGTGTGGCGCCGAAAGTGCCGCTGACGATCCGCGCGTTGTCGCGGCTGCTGCAATACGGTCTTGCCGTATCCGCCTGGAAACAGACCGGCGCCACGCGCTGGGCGCTACGCTGCAATCCGTCGAGCGGCAACCTGCATCCGACCGAGGCCTACCTGCTGATCGGCGCGCTTCCCGGGCTTGGCGACGCCGCAGGCCTGTACCACTACGCACCGCGCGAGCACGGACTCGAACGCCGAGCGGACTGCAGCACTGCGCTGTTCACAGCGTTGATGCGCCAGTTCCCGGCCCAGGCATTTCTGATCGGGCTGTCGTCGATTCACTGGCGCGAGGCATGGAAGTACGGCGAGCGTGCGTTCCGCTATTGCCAGCATGACGCGGGACACGCGATCGGCGCGCTGCGCATCTCCGCTGCGAGCCTGAGCTGGAGAGCGATGCTGTTGCACGGCTTGGCCGACGAGACGATCGAGGACCTGCTCGGCTTGAACCGGGCCGAGGACTTCGCGGGTGCCGAGCACGAGCACCCGGTGGCCGCGCTTGCAGTCTGGCCGACGGACGTCGCTGCAGACGATCAGGCCCGCACGCACAACGGGAATCCGCCGCGCCTCGATTCGGCCCTCGCGCACCAACTGACTCGCGAGTGTTGGCATGGTGTCGCGAACCGGCTCAGCCGCGACGAGCCGGTGCGCTGGGAGGCCATCGACGAAGTCGCAGCCGCCACGCGCAAACCGGTCGGCGAAGCGCAAGGGTTCGACACCCTCGCAATGCCGGAGGTCGAGCGCAATGGCCTCGCAAGCGAAGACGGCCCTCTGGCCGGACAGATCATTCTGCAGCGGCGAAGTCTGCTGGCATGCGATGGCCGGACATCCATTGCCGCCAAACGCTTCTACCGGATCCTTGCGCGGGTGATGCCGTGCGCCGAACTGCCGGCGAGTCAGCGTCCGATGCCCTGGGACACGATCGCCTGGGATCCGACCATCCACCTCGGACTGTTCGTCCATCGGGTCGATGACATCGTGCCCGGGCTGTACCTGCTTGTTCGCAACCCAAACAAGATGGGCAGCCTGAAGCGCGCAATGCACCCGCGCTTCGACTGGTCGACGCCGCCGGGCTGTCCGTCCGACTTGCCGCTGCGCGTGCTCGAGGCCGGCGACGCCAGGCGACTCGCAACGCAACTGAGCTGCCACCAGGACATCGCCGGCGACGGCGCCTTCTCGCTCGCCATGATCGCCGCGTACCAGGAGGCGCTGTTCACGCACGGGGCCTGGTTCTATCGACGGCTGTTCTGGGAGGCTGGGCTGATCGGGCAGGTCTTGTATCTGGAAGCCGAAGCCGCTGGCGTGCGGGCCACGGGCATCGGCTGCTTCTTCGACGATCCGGTGCATCGGGTGTTCGGGATCGAGGACCTTGCCTTCCAGTCGCTCTATCACTTCACGGTCGGCGGCGCGGTCGACGATCCTCGCCTGACCACACTGGCGCCGTACGGCGCCAGAATCGAAGTGCACGAGCGCGGCAACGACCTGCCTTGAACGAAGCGTCGTGGCCAAGGCTTCGAACGCTCGGCCAGAGCGGGTGCGCGGCGCGCACCGAGCCCGCATAGCAGGGATTCGGCGGCACCAGGTTGCTGCTCGTGAGACTGCGAGGCACCGCCGCCGTTGCGCCGGGCGCTAGTGGACCCGTCGGGCATAGGCAACCAATTACCGTGAGGCTGGAGGCCTTCATGATCGACACCTGCCGCAGCCGATCGCCTACGACGACCGGCAGCTTCGCAGCGTAAGGGCGTAAGGTAAGGAGTCGGCGGCCGGTGTCCGCTTTCTGGCGGCCGAGTTGCATCAATTGTGGAGCTGGCCAGCCGCAATTCGTGTGGGCCGGCAATCGACCCGGAGCGGGCATTCGAATGCCGAAAATGACCGCCGTGAAGCATTCATAGACGAGTCCAAGCGCGGCTGGTGCTTTGAGCGCAGGCGGAAGTGTCCGAATCTCTGCGTGTGAGGCCCTCGTCCAGATTGCCCATTGGACAGCGGACCGCTCATGCGATAGACAATCCCTGACCACGCGTGGGGATCTGAACTTCGACTCCGCGAGCCAGCCTGGGGCGCACCGCTGCTCGCAAAGTCGCAACGCGGACACTGGTGAACTGCAGCAGAGTTCTACGACTGCAGGGCAAGGGCCTTGAATCGCTGTTCCTGTTCGATTCGCATCTCCTTGCGAACGATGGCGGCCGCATGCCGCCTGCGCTCGTCGGGTGAAAAGGGGCGCAGCGCGGGCACCGGTACGGGCCTGCGGGCATCGTCCACGGCCACCATCGTGAAGAAGCAACTGTTGACGTGCCGGGACGCTTGCGTGCGGATGTCTTCCGCGGTGACCTTGATGCCGACCTCCATCGACGAGGTGCCGGTGTGGTTGACCGCCGCCAACAGCGTCACCAACTCACCCACATGGACCGGCTGGCGGAAGGTCACCTGATCGACGCTGAGCGTGACCACATAGTGACCGGCATAGCGGCTAGCACAGGCGTAGGCTGCCTGGTCGAGCAATTTGAGCAAGGTGCCACCATGCACGTTGCCAGCAAAGTTCGCGGTGTCCGGCGTCATCAGCACGGTCATCGTCAGTTGGTGCGCGGGGAGATCCATCGTTTCATCGATCCGAGTCGAGGTGCAGCACCGTCACATCACGAACGCACAGGCAGCTTCCGGCGTGCGGGTGTCCATATTGCGGCCCCGGTTCAGGTGATCGTCGATTTCGGCGGCCGCACCGATCATGCGACCGTACAGGAACACGGTGAACGCTGCGGTCTCGAGGTCGCGCTCGGTGAGCACGCCGGACTTGAAGTCAGTCCACAGCAGCGACAGCAGCAGTGCAGCGATCACCGCGTCGACGTTGACGCAGAAGACGTAAGGCGTCGCGCCCACGTCGTAGAGCGCTTGCGCCAGTTCGCGGTAGAACGCGTGGAACACGTTGTAGTCGCCGCGCTCGGCCATGAATTGGGCAATGAAGCGCTCGCGCGGGTCGTGGTTGACAGGCTTGCCCTTGAACACCGGGTGGTGCACACCCGGCAAGGCGCGCAACTCCTGCCCGAGCTCCTTGGCCACACGCTTCTCGGCCTTGTAGACCTTGGCATAGGCAGTGGCCATCGCCTTCAGGTCGATGCCGTGCTGCGGGTTGGTCGGGTCCTGCAGGGCCTGGTCCTTGAAGCGTTCGAGCAAGAAGGCCATGCCCTCGAAGCCATTGCCGCCATGGCTGTAGCCGGTGTGGGTGAGGAAGCCGACCATCGCCTTGTTGATCTGCACGCGGCCCGGCGTCTGCGGCCCGTCGGCCGACACCGCGCCCTTGGCGCCCTGCGACGAGATCGAGCCGGGGCCGTTGGACACCAGCAGGCCGATCAGCATTTGCAGCGGCAGAGCCTGTTCCGGGGTCGGCTTGCGGCCGGTCATCGCCAGGTAGCACAGGTCGGCCATCGTCCACTGGCCATAGCGTTCGGACTGCGAGATGCCACACAGCGAGCCCCACTGATGGTGCTCGGCCGGGATGCTGGAGCCCACCATCACGCCGTACAACCGCAGGTACCAGGGCAGCGTCTCCGCGGTCAGGCGGCTGATGCGCTTGCGCACCAGCGGGCCCCAGGCAATGGTGGTCGAGATGGCGGCCAGGATCGCGTCGCGCGAGAGCCGCCCGTCGAGCCGCAGCAGGAAGTCGATGAACACCGATTTCGCGCCGCGGTCGCGCACCGCCTGCAGCATGGCCTCGGGGTGCGAGTCGGCGGCTTCGTCGTCCCGTGCCATGAACAGCGCACGGGTCGCGTCGTCGACCAACAGGTGCGAGCTGTCGAATTCGACGTGGTGGCCTTCCTTCAGGCCCGAGCCAGCGAACAGGTCGATCAGCGCGCGGGTGCAGGCCAGCGCACGTTCGACGCGCTTGGGGCCGACCACAGCCGCCGCCGCGGCCATGATCGTGTTGGGTGAATTGCCAGCGGCGCGCGCCGCGTCGGCGGCCACCAGCACCGGGTCGCCGACCAGGTTGACCTCGGCGGCCACCGCGATGTCGAGCATCGCGCGGTCGTTCGGTCCCGCGCCCTCGTGCACCAGCGGCAGGGCGAAGTTGGCCTGCAGCGGCTGCAGCGCCAGTTCGAGCACCGAGTGGCCGTGCACCGAGGTGACTTGTGTCTTCGGGTCCATCACCGAGGCGCCCGACTTGTCCTTCATGTTCTGGCGCGCAATCACCGCGCCGACCTGCGTGCCCAGATTGGCAAGCTGCGCGCCGTAAGGCTCGGGTGCCGTCACCGGCGGCAGGGCCAGTGCCGCGGGCAGCGTGATGCCCTGGTCGTTGGCCATCCACGCTTTGAGCGTCAGGCTGCCGCGCGGGGCGAAGTCGGGCTGGGCGCCGCTGGCGGCCATCACCGCGGTTAGCGCCGCCGGGATGTGCGCGATGTTGGTGACCACTGCGCCCAGTTTCGACACGACCGGGTGCTCTGGCGTGAAGATCGCGTCGACCCCGAAGGCCTCCATGAACCAGCGTTCCTTGTCCGCCGCGCTGTCGCCGGCGCCGGCCATCGCACCGGCATGACCCACCGCGCGTGTCAGTTTGGACTTCCAGCGCCCCACCACGCAGGCCACGACCGGCTTGCCCCAGTCGATGTCCTGCTCGTAGTATCCGCCGGGCTCGGCATACAGCACCGCGGCACGCGAGCGGCCGTCGTTGCGCAATGCATGCGCGAAGTCGCGGGCGCCGTAGTGGATGTAGACGTCCTTGCCCGACGAGACCAGCGTCGTCGTGCCCCAGCCCTCGGTGGACAGGTACTGCGCGATGGTGGTCGTGAAGCCACCCGAATTCGAGAACACCGCCACCGTGCCCTGCAGCAGCGTCTCCGCCGGGTGGTCGCCACCCAGCGCGCCGCCGATGCGCACACGGCTCCACGAGTCGGCCACGCCCAGGCAGTTGCCGCCGATCACGTCGACGCCCGCGCCCTGCGCCATCGCGCGGATCTCGCGCGCGTCGTGCACCGCGATCTTCTCGGTCACGATGACGATCTTCTTCAGGCCCGGGTTGACGCGGATCAGCTCGGCCACGCCGTCGCGCACGCCCGATGGCGGCAGGTAGACAACGCCGGTGTTGAAGGCGTGCCCGGCGTTCAGGCCTTCGCGCACGTTGTTGAACACCGGGATGTCGCCGGCGGCTGTCTTCAGCACCTGGCCGCCGCGGCCGGGCGAGGTACCGAAGGCCACGTTGCCGCCTGAGAAGGCGTGGCTGGTCGGCGTGACCTGGCGCGATTCGCCCCCCAGGATGTTGAGCACGCAGACGCGGTCGCCGCGCGAAGCGAGATCAGCCAGCGAGTCGATGCCGACGAAGTACGGGAAGGACGGTATGCCTTGGGCATGCATGGTGTGAGGCTCCTCGAGGGGGTTCAGGCGGGCGTCAGGCAGTCGAGGCGATGCCGAGGTGACGGGCGATCTGCTCGCGTCCGCCACTGCGCATCCAGTCATCGATCTGCTTGGCGTAGTTCACGACTTCCGAGATCGCGCTGTCGAAGCCGAAGAAGCGGTATGGCACCCCGAGCGCCTCGCAGGTGTCGGCCAGCGCGCCGAAGCCGCGCACCAGGTTCGGCCCGCCACGGCCGACCACCACGTACAAGGGCGTCGCGCCTCGCGTCGAGAAGTGCTCGCGCAGGGCATCGCCCATCGCGCGCAGCGTCTCGTGGATGTCGGTGTTGTTCGACTTGCCGCCGATGATGAACAGCACGTTCGACTGCGCCAGGAAGTGGCGGTAGCAGATGCGTGCCACCTGCTTCATCTTCTCGTACGGCGGATTGCCGCCGAAGTCCGAGCTGATGCTCGCCGCCTCACCCAGCACCTCGGTGACCAGACTGTTGGCGCCGCCGCCGAAGGTGGGTGCGAGGATCGTGCCGCGCTCGTTGATGACGAATACGTCCGACTGTCCCTGGTGCGTGCGCAGTTCGTTGACCTCCTGTTCGAAAGCCCCCACGTCGGCAGCGAACAGGTGGGCCGGCAGACCCAGCCGCGCCACCCGCGGGTCGTCGCGGTCGAAGCCGCACTTGAAGTCGCAGGCCACGGGCGTCAAGCGGCCGTTGCCATCGGCGCGCATGCGGATCGGGTTCAGTTCCAGCGTGGTCATGCCGTAGTGGTGCATCAATTCCCACAGCTTGGGCAGGTGCTGCACCAGCGGCGAGATGATCTCGCGCGGCGCACCGATGTCGGTCAGCGCGTTGGCGATGACGAAGGCTTTCAGCCCGGTCAGCGCGTCGAAGGGCACGGTGGCAATGTCGGCCTTGTCCAGCTCTTCGATCGCGACGCCGCCCTTGTGCGTCAGCGTGATCGTCGGCGCGCGGAATCGCGTGTCGTCGCTGATCGAGAAGTACACCTCGTGTTCGGCCGGCACACCGCCTTCGAAGCTGACGCCGTTGGCCTTGGCGCTGACGTTGCCGTGCCGATGTTCGGCGAAGTACAGGCGCTCCTTCTCGGCCAGTGCGCCGCGCAGGTCGGTGGCGCGGCCGATCAGGCCGGCCTTGCCCTTCTTGCCGATGGCGCCCTTGAACAGCGGCTTGACAAAGACCTGGCCGTGGCGGCGGATCAGGTCCTGGATCTGGTCTTCGCTGGCGTCGGGGCCCAGCACCTCGGCGGTGGGGAAGTCGACGTGCCTCAGCAAGGGCGCGCCGTGCAGCAATCCGGTGAGTTGCATGATGTCTCCAGTCGGAAGATTTAGAGCACCGCCGTGGCAGCGGCCCGGCGTTGGTTGAAGAGGCGCAGCAGGGGCGGCACCAGCACCATGGCTGCCGCGCCGGCCCACAGGCCGATCGAGATCGGGCTCTCGACGAGGATGCCGGCGTCGCCGTTTGTCATCGACAGCGCACGGCGCAGGTTCTGTTCCATCATGTCGCCGAGCACGAAGCCCAGGATCAGCGGTGCCATTGGCACACCCTGCTTTCGCAGCAGGTAACCGGCAGCGCCGAGCGCAGTCATCAGCACCAGGTCGAAGGTGGTGGCATGCACCGCATAGACGCCCACGGCGCTGATCGCCAGGATGGCCGGCACGAGAACCCAGTTCGGGATCTGCAGCACCTTGGTGAAAACACCGACCATCGGGATGTTGATGAACAGCAGGATCACGTTGGCGATGAACAGCGACGCGATCAGGCCCCACACCAGCGTCGGTTGCTGGGTGAACAGCGCCGGCCCTGGCGTGATGTTGTAGAGCGAGAGCGCGCCGACCATCACGGCCGTGGTGCCCGAGCCGGGCACGCCGAGCGTCAGCATCGGCACGAAGGAGCCCGTCGCAGCCGAGTTGTTCGCCGCCTCGGGCGCCGCGACGCCACGGATGTCGCCCTTGCCGAAGGTACCTTCCTTATCGGTGAGGCGCTTCTCCATCGAGTAGGTCATCGCACTGGCGATGGTGGCGCCGGCACCGGGCAGCACACCGACGACGAAGCCGACCACGCTGGAGCGCACCGTGCCCCACCAGGTCTGCGCCAGCTCCTTCAGGTTGAACATCGCGCGGCCGGTGTTGGTGATCATCCCGGTGCTGCTGTGGTGCTCCTGGAGCATCAGCAGGATCTCGCTGATCGAGAACACACCGATGACGACGACGATGAACTGGATGCCGTCCGAAAGGTGCACATCGCCACCGGTGAAGCGATAGACGCCCGAGTTCGAGTCCAAACCGACGCACGACAGCGACAGGCCGATCACCGCCGCCAGGCCGGCCTTCATCGGCGCGTCGCCCATCAGGCCGGCGATGCAGGCGAAGGCAAAACACATCAATGCGAAGTACTCGGCCGGCCCGAACGACAGCGCCCAGCTGGCCAGCAGCGGCGCGAACATCACGATGCCGACCGTGGCGATCAGCGAGCCGACGAACGAACTCCAGGCCGAGATCGACAGCGCCACGCCGCCCAGGCCCTTGCGCGCCATCGGGTAGCCGTCGAGCGCGGTCATGATTGCGCCGGCGTCCCCTGGCACGTTGAGCAGGATCGAGGAGATGCGTCCGCCGTACTCGCAGCCGATGTAGACCGCGGCGAGCAGGATTAGCGAAGCCTCGGGTGGCAGTTTCATCGCGAAGGCCAGGGGCATCAGGATGGCGACGCCGTTGATCGGGCCTAGGCCAGGCAGCAGGCCGACGATGGTGCCGATCAGGGCGCCCAGCGCCGCGATCAGCAGGTTGGTCGGGCTCAGCGCAACGCCGAAGCCAACCATCAGGTGTTGGAGCGTCTCCATTAGCGGCCTCCGAGCAGCGTCGCCAGCACACCCGTGGGCAGCACCACGTCCAGCAGCTTGTCGAACATGAAGAACAGGGCCAGACCCAGGCCCGCGCCTCCGGCGAGTGACTGTTTCCAGCTGCCGCCAAACGCCAGGCCCACCGGCACGGCCATCAGCGCGGTGGCCAGCGTGAAGCCGAGCAGTTCGAACAGCAGCGCATAGACCAGCACGGCCGCGGCGCACATCACGGTCGGCTTCAGCGGCACGCCGCGGAAGGCGCCCGCGCCGCGCAGCGTCGGGCGCAGCACCAGCCACAGCCCGCCAGTGGCCATCAGGCCGGCCAGCAGCAGCGGAAAGGCGCGCGGCCCGACGGGTTCGTAGGAGATGGGGGCGGCATAGTCGCGTGCGGCCCAGGCCAGGCCTGCAGACGCGACGACGCACACCGCACCGAGGATGCGATCACTCATGGGGGGCTTTCGGTGGTGGCGGCCGCGCCGGGTGGGCGGCCGCCGTGGTGGTGAGGGCGCGCCGGCGGCTACTTGGCGACCGCGAGACCGAAGTCTTCGGCCAGCTTGCGGTAGGCCGCCACCTGCTGCTTGACGTGGGCGTCGGCCTGGGCGCCGGTCAATGCGAAGGGGTATAGACCGCGCTCTGCGCGCGCCTTGTCGTAGGCCGGCGTCGCCATCATCTTCGCGAAGGTGTCGCTCCAGACCTTGAAATCGGCGTCGCTGACCTTCGGGCCGAGGTAGAAGCCGCGGATGATCGGCCACTCGATGTCGGTGCCCTGCTCCTTGGCGGTGGGCACATTGGCGAGATCACCGGCAAGGCGCTTGTCGGCCATCACTGCGAGGATGCGGACCTTGGAACCGGCCTTGATCTGCTGCGCCGTCTCGGCCGCGTCACCGGTGAAGACCTGGATGTGGCCGCCCTGCAGCGCCGTCATCGCCTCGCCACCGCCTTCGAAGGCGACGAAGCGCATCGACTTGGGGTTCACGCCGGCGGCACGGGCCGTCATCGCGGCCTTCATCCAGTCCTGGCTGCCCACGGTGCCACCGGCACCGAACACCACCTTGGTCGGATCAGCCTTCACTGCTGCCAGCACGTCCTTCAGCGACTTGTAGGGTGAGCTCTCGGCCACCACAACGGCGCCATAGTCGGCACCGATCGCCGCCAGCCAGCGCACATCGTTCTCGTTGTAGCGGCCGAACTTGCCCTGGGCAAGGTTCAGCGCCGTGAGGATCAGCACCGGCAGCCGCTGGTCGGCCTCGCGCAGGTCGGCGAGCACATCGTGGCCGCCGAGTCCCGGCAGGCCGAGGTCGAGGATCAGCGCGTCGTAACGCGTGGCCTTGAGGCTGCGCCGAACCATGCGGCCGTCGTCGACCCAGTCGACCTGGAAGTCGCTCTGGGCGAGCGCGCGCACCAGCCAGGTCGCCAGTTCGCGTTCATCTTCGGCCAAGAGGATTCGCATGTCCGTCTCGCGGCGAGTGGATGCCACTGCCACCAGTATTTGCCCTCCGCCGGCGCCGCAGCACCGCGTTTGTACCTATGACCACGGGAACGGACAATCCGAGGCAAATTCTGCAAGCCGAATTGAGAAAGGCTTACCGTCCGCCCTTAAGACTCCTCAAGTTCCACAGTTGTGGCGGGGACCATGCGCAGTTCATCAACGAGCGGCCGCTCTGCAGCTTTCGATAGCGCATCGCTCGGCGTTTGACCACTCGCGCGCATCGGTGATGCGACGGGTTATTCGCGGCGAGGCTCAAAGTAGTTCCAGGCCGAATGTTGCACGCGCCGTGCGCGAGGCGGCCGCCGCTCAGGCGGCGACCGAGCTGGCCCACAAGTCCTACGCCGCGGCGGCCCTCTGCACTCCGCCGTATTGCAATGGGCTCGCCGACTTCCGTGCCGACTCGCAGGCGGTGAGCCTGGAGTACCCGGCAATCCCGGCGGTTCTCGCAGCCGGCAGCGTGCTCGCATCGGGTCTGTTCGTCACCTACGACCGCAAAAAGCTCGATACCCAGCCTTTCGGTGTGGAGCTTTGGACCGACAACAACACCCATGACCCCGGCATCGTCGTCCTGGAGGCCCTGGCCTATGCGCTGACCGACGACGACTACGCCATCGACAAGGTCGACTGGTTCGACGACGGGCTTGACTTCATCGTGCGCCAGCCCGCCAGCGGCCAGAGCTGGAAGCTGCGTGCGCAGCTCGAATCGGACGCGCCTCTGGTGCGCGTCGTCGCCGAGACGGTGCCGGAGCCCTCGAGTCTGCCGCTCGTCGCCGCTGCGCTGCTGGGGCTTGCGATGGCTTCCCGTCGGCGCGGCGTTCGCTACGCTCCGCGCCATGGCGTGGTGCAGCGTTGAGCGTCATTGACAAGGACGAGGTAGGGTCCGAACTGGAGTCGGCGGTGCGACGCGCCATTGGCGACACGGCCGCCGGTGCCTTTGAGGACGGTGTTCGCGCGGGGCCAAGCGGTTGGAGCAACTGTGTCGCTACGACACCCGGCCAGCATTGTTGGGCGAACGGGTGCAGCTCAACGCGGCAGGTCAGGTGGAGTTGAAACCAGAAGACGCCGTGGCGCGACGGGAGCACGCACCTG
>CAWGOK010000019.1:0-23124 GCA_963824005.1 uncultured beta proteobacterium | reverse complement strand
CCCAGGTGCAGCCGCCTTCGACGCGCACGGTGCGCGCCGCGGCATCGACGCGGATGCCCTTCATCGCCGACAGGTCGAGCACCAGGCCGTCGTCGCACACGCCCAGGCCGCCGGCGTTGTGGCCGCCGCTGCGCACCGACAGGCGCAGCGATTGCTGGCGCGCGAAGTTGACGCCGCGCATCACGTCGGCCACGTCGCGGCAGTAGACGATGAGCCGCGGGTGGCGGTCGATCATCGCGTTGTAGACGCGGCGCGAGGCGTCGTAGTCGGCGTCGCCGGGCTGGACGACGCGCCCGCGCAACGTGGCGGCAAACTCGGTGATGGCTTGAGAGTCGAGCATGGCGTTTCTCCGGTTGGTGGCACGTCCGGGTGAACGTGATTCCACGCCGCGGTTGTACGCGCCGGACCCAGTCCGGGAAATAGTCAGCTCTGACTATCGGCCACGCTGGCAGCGGCGATCAGCCCGCCGCCGCCAGGATGCGCTGCGGGGTTGACCTCGGACACCTCGACGATCACGTCGGCGGGAATGTTGGCCCGCCGCGCCGCCTCGCGAATCGCCTCCGGATCCTTGGCCTCGTAGAGGCAGTAGGTCTTGCGCTTGTCGGCGCTCAGGAAGGAGAACAGCCAGTTCACCCCAACCTCACCATTGATCTTGTTCACCGCCACCACGCCGTCGGCATTGAGGTCGAGTTGCTCGGCGAAGTTGCGCTCGATCAGGTACAGCGGCATGACGAAGCTCCAGCAAACGCGTGTTCGCGACGGTAGCCGAGCTTCGAGCCCCGGCAACCCCAGGACTGTGGATGCTGATGCCAGCCGCTGTGGGAATCGAACCCATGGGCATACGGACGCCGCCTGCGCAAGAATCTCCCAATGCCCACCGCTGCGCCGCACCCCGACTTTGCGCTGGCAAAGGGTCCAGCCGACGAGGACGACCAGCCACAGCGCCTGCTGGCTCGTCCGTGCACCGCGCTCGAAGCCCGTGATCTGCCCTGGCGCATGGCGCCCGACGCGACGCCTACTTCGACGCGGAGGCCGCAGGCGCGGAGGCAGCAGCCGCGCCGACCACCTCGATCTTGGCCGCGGCCTTCAACGCCTCGAGGTGCTTCTTTACGCTCTGCTGCTGCAGCTGCTGGCTCAGCTGCGGCTTGACCTGCTCCAGCGGCGGCGCCTCGACCGGCCGGGTGTCTTCGAGCAGGATGACGTGATAGCCGAACTGCGACTTGACCGGCTCGTCGCTGAACTTGCCCTTTTCCATCTTGCTCACCGCGGCGCCGAACTCGGGCACCATGCCTTTCAGGTCGAACCAGCCCAGTTCGCCACCCTTGGCGGCCGAGCCCGGGTCCTTCGACTTGTCCGCCGCCAGCTTGGCAAAGGCGGCGGCGTCCTTCTTCAGCCTGGCGATGACGTCCCTGGCTTCGGCCTCCTTGGCCACCAGAATGTGGCGCGCCTTGTATTCGATGCCGCTGACCGTCGCCTTGATGCGCTCGTACTCGGCCTTCAGTGCCTCGTCGCTGACCGGGTTGTTCTTGACGAAGTCCTGCACGTAGGCGTTGGCCAGCACCGACTGCCGGATCGCGTCCAGCTGCTCGGTGACCTCGGGGGTCTTGTCCAGGCCCTTTTTCACTGCCTCTTCGGCCACCACCATCTGCAACGCCAGCTGATCGATGATGGACTTGCGGGTTTCCGGGGTGTCGGGGCGGCCTGCGCCGGCGCCTTGCTTGGCGATCAGGTCGACGGTGCGCTGGCTGATGGCCTGGCCATTGACCGTGGCCGCGGCCGGGCCCTTGGTAACTGTGTCGGCGGGCTTGACGTCCTTGGCAGGGTTGCAGGCGCCGAGGGTGAGCAGCGTCGCCGCGCTGGCCAGAAAAATGCCGGATCTATGGAATCTCATCGAGGGCTTGTCCCTTGGGATAGGTTGGGGGGCTTGAACTAGACCGGGCGGCCCGCTCGGGCCGCCCGGTCATCACGAAGCGCGCATTGTGCAGTGCCTCATCGGCAGGGGATCGAAGTCACATCAGCGCAAGGCGCGCCGCCGGGTTCGATCACCAGCGCACCGCTGGACCATCGTCGTGGACGGCGGCCACGGGCATGCACCGCGCGGCTGAATCCGCTGTTTGATGGTTTGCCGCAGGGTGCGCCGGCCGCCTCAGTTCTCCTATACTGAAATCGACCTGCCCGGTCAGCAGCCATCCAGGAGCGCGCACCGTGCTCATTGCCACGCACCACTACGCCGACACGATCGTGGCCACGCCCGCCGGCCGCATCGACCACCGCAGTGCCGCCGATCTGGAAGCCGCGCTGGCACCGCTGCTGGCCCAGGCCGGCGAGCGCCAGGGTGCGCTGGTGCTCGACTTCGCCGGCGTCGAATACATCAGCAGCGTGGGCCTGCGCGTGCTGATGATCGCCGCCAAGCAGATGCGTGCCGCCGGGGCCCGGCTGTCGGTGGCTGCGCTGCAGAGCGTGGTCGCCGAGATCTTCACCATCAGCCGCTTCGACAAGGTGCTGGTGGTGTGCGCCACGCTCGACGACGCACTGGCGCAATGCTCCGACGCGGCCGCGGCCGCGTATCGGGCCGGGGCGGCCGGCGGATCGGCAGCGCGATGAAGGGCGTTCGCTTCTGGGGCACGCGCGGCTCGCTGCCGGTGGCGCTGACCGCGGCAGGCCTGCGCGGCAAGCAGCACGAGCTGCTGCGCGCCGCGCGCGGCCTTGCGCTCGACAGTGATGCCGCCATCGAAGGCTTCCTCGCCACCCTGCCCTTCGCCGTGGCCGGCACCTACGGCGGCCACAGCTCGTGCGTGCAGATCGACACCGGCGGCAGCGAGATCTTCGTCTGCGACATGGGCAGCGGGCTGCGTCCGCTGGGCCAGGCGGCGATGGCGCAGCGCGGCGGCAAGCCGCAGACCTTCCACATCTTCATGTCCCATCTGCACTGGGACCACATCATGGGCCTGCCGTTCTTCGTGCCGGCCTTCATTCCCGGCAACCGGGTGGTGATCTACGGCAGCCATCTCGAGCTGGAATCGGCGCTGCGCCGCCAGCAGGACAAGCCCTCGTTCCCGGTGGACTTCTCGATCTTCGGCGCGACGATGGAATTCGTGCACCTCGAGCCCGGGCGACGCCACGACATCGCCGGCGTGCAGGTCAGCACCATGCTGCAGCGCCATACCGGGGACTCCTACGGCTACCGCTTCGAAGCGCAGGGCAAGGTGCTGGTGTACTCCACCGATTCCGAGCACCCGCTGGCGCAGCCCGAACACACCGATCGTTTCGTGCAGCTCTTTCGCGATGCCGACCTGGTGATCTTCGATGCCATGTATTCGCTGGCGGATTCGATCTCGGTGAAGGCCGACTGGGGCCATTCCAGCAACGTGGTTGGCGTCGAGCTGTGCCAGCTGGCCGGTGCGCGCCACCTGTGCCTGTTCCATCACGAACCGGTGTTCGACGACGCGGCCATCGACGCCATGCTGGCCGAAACCCAGCGCCTGGAAGAGATCACCCGCGTCGCGTCGCCCCTGCGGGTGAGCGCGGCCTACGACGGGCTGGAAATCGCCTTGTGAACGCGGCCAGCGCGGCAGGGCTGGCCACGGGCTGGTCCGGCCGCATCCGCCAGATCGGCGCGGCATTGCTGCTGGCGCTGGCCCTGTTCATAGGGCTCAAGGCGCCTTGGACCGAACGTCTGCAGGCGGCCTGGTTCGACGCCCACCAGTCGCTGTGGCCGCGCCAGGTGGCGACGCTGCCGGTGACGGTGGTCGCGATCGACCAGAAGAGCTTGCTCGAGTTCGGCCAATGGCCGTGGCCGCGCAACCTGCTGGCGCGGCTGGTGCGCGTCATTCACCGCGCCGAGCCGGCGGCCATCGGCATCAACATCCTCATGCCCGAGGCGGATGCATTGTCGCCCGAGCGGCTGCTGGCCCAGTCGCAGGTCGAGGACAAGACGCTGGCCGACGCGCTGCGCGCGCTGCCCACCCACGACGCCCAGCTGGCGCGCGCCATGGCGGTGGCCCCGGCCGTGCTGGTGGTGGCCGGCACTTCCGAGGCCACGCGGCAGAGCCTGCGTGCCGCGCCGGTGACGGTGCACGGTGTGCCGCGAGCGGCCGGCGGCATGGCGCTTGGGCCACCCGGCGTGCCGCTGTATGCCGGCGCGGTGAGCAGCATCGAGGAGCTCGACAAGCAAGCCAACGGCTGGGGGTTGATCTCGGCCGAGACCTCGCGCGGCGTCATCCGCCGCATGCCCACCGTGGCCAGCATCGGGGGCACGCTGGTGCCCTCGCTGGCGCTCGAAATGCTGCGTGTGGCGCAGCGCGCGCCGTCGCTGCGGCTGGCCGTGTCGGGCTCCGACGTGACCAGCGTGACGGTGGGCCGGCTGAACGTGGCCACCGAGGCCGACGGCGCGGTGCGGGTGTACTTCTCGCCGCACCTGGCACAGCGCTTCGTCTCGGCCGCGGATGTGCTCGACGGGCGCGTGCGCGAAGCCGAGCTGCGAGGCCAGCTGGTGCTGATCGGGTTGACCGGCGTCGGCCTGCAGGAATACCTGAACACGCCGATCGGCGAGCGCATGTCGGGCAGCGAGATCCACGCGCAGCTGATGGAGAACCTGCTCGACGGCACGCTGCTGCACCGCCCGGCCTGGGCGCCCGCGCTGGAAGCGGCCGTGCTGCTGGCACTGGGCAGCCTGCTGCTTTGGGCCGTGCCACGCTGGCGCACCTACCACGCGGCGTTGCTGTTGCTGGCCTGCGTGGTCGCGCCGGTGCTGCTGGCCCTGGGCGCCTTCCGCTGGAACCAGCTGTTGTTCGACGCCGTGACGCCGGGCTTAAGCCTGCTGCTGTTCTTCGGCGTGCTGCTGCTGCTGACGCTGGCCGAGGCGACGCAGCAAGGGCGCTCGCTGCAACGCCTGGTGCAGGCGCAGCGCGAGGACAGCGCGCGACTGTCGGGCGAGCTGCAGGCGGCGCAACAGGTGCAGACGGCCACGCTGCCGCGAGCCGACCTGCTGGGCGCCGACTCGCGCATCGAGCTGCACGCCACGCTGCAAAGCGCGCGCGAGGTCGGCGGCGACCTGTACGACTACTTCATGCTCGACGAACGGCGACTGTTCCTGCTCATCGGCGACGTCGCCGGCAAGGGGCTGTCGGCGTCGATCTTCATGGCGGTGAGCAAGGCGCTGTACAAGAGCGCGATGCTGCGCGCGCCCGACGCCGACATCGGCGCCATCATGGTGGTGGCCAACGGCGAAGTGTCGCGCGACAACCCGGGCAACCTGTTCGTCACCGCCTTCGCCGCGATCCTCGACCTGGACAGCGGCGAACTGCGTTACTGCAACGCCGGACATGACAACCCGTACCGGCTGCACCCTTCGTACCACGCGCCGCTGCGCATCGACGATGGCGATGGCCCGCCCCTGTGCGCTCTGCCCGACTACGACTACCGCGGCGCACGCTGCAGCTTGCTGCCCGGGGAAATGCTGTGCCTGATGACCGACGGTGTGACCGAGGCACAGACCGCCGCCGGCGCGCTGTATGGCAACGAGCGCCTGCACGAGCTGTTGCAGCGCCTGCAGCGCGACGCGGCCGGCGTGAAGACGGTGGTCGAGGCACTGCGTGCCGACGTGATGACCTTTGCCGCCGGTGCGGAGCCGGCCGACGACCTGACCATCCTGGCGCTGCGCTGGAACGGTCCTGCCGGAGCAAGCTCGTGAAAGCCAGACTAGCGGACCAGGATTTCCACGCGCCGGTTGCGTGCTTCCGCCACGCCGTCGGCGGTAGGCACGATCGGCTCGCGCTTGCCGCGGCCGACGACGACGATGTTCTCCGCCGCGATACCCCGCGCCACCAGCGCGCGGCGCACCACCTCGGCGCGTTGGAGCGACAGCGCATCGTTGAAGACATCGGTGCCCACCTTGTCGGTGTGGCCGATGACCAGCACGTCGGGCACCGGGCGCTTGGCGATTTCGCCGAAGACGTTGTCGAAGGCTCGCTTGGATTCGTCGGTGAACTCGTCCTTGCCTTCGACGAAGTACAGCGTGAACTGTGCCGGCGGCAGCGGCCGCGCGGCCAGCGCCGAGCCGAACTGGGCCTGCACCTGCTGGGCACTGGAAGTCGCCGCCTGCGGCCCGCTGCTGGTGAGATTGGCCGCAGCATAGGGCTTGTCGAGCAGCAGTTCCTTGCCGCCCTGGTTGACAACCACGGCCGTGTCCTTGCCGTCCTTGTCTGGCAGCAGCACCACCGTGCCTTGCGGCGTGGCGCAGGCGCCCAGCAGCGCGGCCAGCACGCCGGCCGCGGCGGCGCGCCAGGCCCTACTCACCGGCCGACACCACGAAGTCTGTGCCGCGCACGCCCAGTTGCGCCGACGGCGTGCGCACCGTCATCGCCTGCGGCGACTGCTTGGCAATGCGCCCGGAGACCACCGCCAAGGTGCCGCGCTGCAGTTGTGCATCGAATCGGCCCTGGCTGGTGGTGGCGTCGAAATCGAAGCGCTCCAGCGACAGGATGCTGTTCGGCCCGGCCGACAGCAGGGAGTTGTCGCGCATGGTGATGCCCACCGCACCGTCGGCACCGGTCTTCAGCGTGTCGGCGGCCTCCAGCCGCATGCCCACCTCGCCGGGCAGCGCCTGGCCCTTGCGCTCGACCGACACCTGGCCCTTGCTGGACTTGATCTGGCCGATCTCGGCGGCCGCCGCAGTGGCCGCGCCCAAGGTCAGCAATGCACCAAGCAGCAGTGGTCCGCGACGAAAGGGAAGTACCTTCATGGTGGTCTCCGGATGAGGTGCGGAACCGGCCGATGCCTGCCGGCAAGGCAAAGCTTAACCGCTCGGCCGGAGTGTGCGCGATGAGCGCTTCTGCACGGCAGAACTTCGCAGCGCGCATGGACAACCTGCCGCTTGCGGCGGGCTTCATCGAGGCCTTCTGCGAGCTGCAGGATGTGGCCCCTACCGACGCATTGCGGCTGACGCTGATCGTCGAAGAACTGTTCACCAACACCATCGTGCACGGCCACCGCGGCGACCAAGAGTCGCCGGTGTGCATTGAGCTGGCGATCGGTCCGACACAGATGACGCTGCGCTACGAGGACAACGCCCCGCCCTTCGACCCGTTGCGGTACCTGCAGGAAGCCCAACCCGACCTGGATGCGCATGTCGACGAGCGTCGCGTGGGCGGCCTGGGCCTGCCGCTGGTGGCGCGACTGGTCGAACAGTTCGACTATGCGCATGTGGACGGCTTCAACTGCCTGTCCCTGGTGCTGAAGCGCGGCGGCTGAACTTGATGCTGCGTGGCCGTTGGCGGCCCGTCGTGCACGCATAGGATGTCAATGACCGTCGGAGCGGCCTAGACTCGGGCCGCGCCTGTGGCGCAAGACTGGAGCCTGCACGATGAGCCCATCTGTCGCGCCCGGATCGTTGCCCGTCTCGGAACGACTGCCCACGCTGGACATATTGCGTGGCTTCGCGCTGATGGGCATCCTGATCATGAACATGCCGGTCTTTTCGAGCTCGTTCTTCGTCGAGGCAGACGGATCACATCTGTGGACCGGGCCGGTTGACCGGTTGTCGGAGCAGATGCGCGAGGCGCTGTTCGCGGGCAAGTTCAACAGCATGTTCAGTCTGCTGTTCGGCATCGGGTTCACGATCCAGTACACGCGCATGCAGCAGCTCGACCCCGACAACGCGACCGCGCTGTACCTGCGACGGCTTGCCGTGCTGTTCCTGTTCGGCGTGATCCATGCCTGTGCGTTCTGGCCTGGCGACGTGTTGCACACCTATGCGTTGCTGGGCTTCGTGCTCGTGCTCGGACTGCGCCGGGTCAGCGACCGCGGCATCCTCGCGCTGATCGTCGCCTGCCTGCTCTATCCGGTGCTGAGCGGCCTGCTGCGCCTGGCGGTGTTCACGAAAGAGCTGACCGCCCAGCGTGTGCGTCTGGATCAGTCTTTCGAAGCCAGCAACAACCTTGCATACGGCCAGGGCAGTTTCGTTGACATGGTGCACGAGAACCTGCGCGTGATGGCGCACTTCTACGGCGACTGGCTCAACCTGTGGGGCATGCTCGGGTGGTACGTGATGCTCGGCATGACGATGCTGATCGGCGTGCTGGCCGGCCGGCGCCGCTGGGTGCAGCGTGCGGGCGAACTGCAACCACAGATCCGCCGCCTGACCTGGTGGGCACTGGCCATCGGCCTGGGATGCGGCGTCGCCTTCACCGCGATCTTCGAGCTGAATCGCGCACCTGGGCCGTCGCCCATCAAGATCGTCGGCAGCGTCTGCTTCAGCTTGTCGCGCCTGGCATTGATGATCTTCTACGTGCTCGTCATCGTGCGCATCGCACAGAGCGAACGTGGCCGGCGATGGCTCGCGCCCTGGGCCGCGGCCGGGCGCATGCCGCTCACCAACTACCTGATGCAGACCGCGATCTGCCTGTTGCTGTTCCAGCACTGGGGCATCGGCCTGTGGATGAAGGTCGGGCCGACGCTCGGCCTGGTGCTGTCGCTGGCGATCTTCTTCGGCATCCAGGTGCCGTGGAGCCTGTGGTGGCTGAAGCGCCACGAACGCGGCCCGCTCGAAGCGTTCTGGGCGCGTGTCACCTACGGCGGGCGCCGCGCGGCCTCGGCGCAGCGCGCTCAAGGCACCTGAGTCTCGGGGCCTCCTGACTTTCGGCGGCGGGCTATCGGCCGTGCCCCAGATGCGACAGCAGGCCCTCGCAGGCGTCCTCGACCAGGTCGAGCACATGCTCGAAATCCTGCGCCTGGCCGTAGTACGGGTCGGGCACTTCGTCAGCGTCGTGGGCGAGGCAGAAGTCGACCAGCAGGCGCAGCTTGTGCGCATGCCGCGGCGGACACAGCCGGGTGGCCCGCAGCAGGTGGCCGTCGTCCATCACAAGCACCCAATCGGCGCGTTCGAAGTCGGCGGCGCTGAAATGCTGCGCACGCAGATCCGACATGTCGTAGCCGCGCTGGCGGGCGTGGCGGATGCTGCGCGCATCGGGGGGCTGGCCGGCATGCCAGCCTTCCAGCCCGGCCGAATCGACCGTCAGCCGGTCGCCCAGCCCGCGCTCGGCAATGCGCTGGCGCAGCACCGCATGCGCCGTAGGGCTTCGGCAGATGTTGCCGGTGCAGACGAAGACGATGTGTTGCGGCTTGGTCAGGTCGGATGGCATCCGATCAGCGTACCAGCAGCGCGCGGAAGTCGTTGACGTTGGTGAAGGTCGGTCCTGGCACCACCAGGTCGCCCAAGCGCGCAAACAAGCTGTAAGCGTCGTTGCGGTCCAGGAACTCGCCGGGCTTGAGCTTCAGCGAGGCCGCGCGCGCCAGCGTGTCCGGCGTGATGAGGGCGCCGGCGTTGTCCTCGATGCCGTCGATGCCGTCGGTGTCGGCTGACAGGCCCCACACCTCGGGCTGGCCCTGCAACGCGATGGCGCAGCCGAGCAGGAACTCGCTGGCGCGGCCACCGCGGCCGCCCTTGCTCTTGACAGTGACCGTGGTCTCGCCGCCGCTGAGGATGACACAGGGCCTGGCGAAGGGCTCGCCGCGTTGGGCCACCGCGCGCGCCAGCGCGGCATGCACCTTGCCGACCTCGCGCGATTCGCCCTCGATCTGATCGCTGAGGATGTGCGCGTTCAGCCCTGCGGTCCGCGCCAGCGCGGCTGCCGCCTCCAGACTCTGCTGCGGCGTGGCGGTCATGTGCAGTTCATGGCCGGCAAAGCGCGCATCGCCCGGCTTGGGTGTCTCAAAGGCGCCGCTGTCCAGCCCGGCACGGGCCGCGGGTGGGATGTCGATGGCGTAGCGCTGCAGGATGCCCAGTGCATCGGCGCAGGTGCTCGGGTCGGCCACCGTCGGGCCGCTGCCGATGACCTCGGGCGCGTCGCCGGGCACGTCGCTGATCAGCAGAGTCACCACCTTGGCCGGTGCGCAGCGTGCAGCCAGCCGCCCGCCCTTGATGGCCGACAGGTGCTTGCGCACGCAGTTCATCTCGTCGATCGCCGCGCCGCTGTTCAGCAACGCCTGGTTGATCGCGCGTTTGTCCTGCAGCGTCAGGCCCTCGGCGGGCAGCGACAACAAGGCGGAGGCACCGCCGCTGACCAGGCAAAGCACCAGGTCGTCGGCCCTCAGGCCCTGCGTCAGGTCGAAGATGCGCTGCGCCGCGCGTTCGCCGGCTGCATCCGGCACCGGGTGCGAGGCTTCGACGACCTCGATGCGACCGGGGGCCTGCTTGTAGGCCGGCGGCACATGGTCGTAGCGCGTGACCACCAGCCCGGACATCGGCGCGTGCTTCGGCCACAGCGCATCGACGGCCTGAGCCATCGCGCCGCCGGCCTTGCCGGCGCCGAGCACCAGCGTGCGACCCTTCGGTGGTGCCGGCAGGAAGCGTGCAGTGTTGTGCGCCGGCAGCGCACGCGCCACCGCAGCGTCGTAAAGCGCACGCAGGAATTCGCGCGGCTGGGTGGACGGATCGGGCGCAGCGTTCATCGCGGCAGCATCAGGCCTTGGCCACTTCGTGGTTCGCCATCAATTCAAGCGCACGCACCAGCGCCGAATGGTCGAGGTCCTGCATGCCGTTGGCGGCGCAGGCCTGCATCAGCTGCGCCGCACCGGCGGTCTGCGGCAGCGACACGCCCAGCGCACGCGCGCCGGCCAGTGCCAGGCTCAGGTCCTTCTGGTGCAGCCCGATGCGGAATCCCGGGTTGAAGGTGCGCTTGATCATGCGTTCGCCATGCACTTCGAGGATGCGGCTGGAGGCGAACCCGCCCATCAGCGCCTGGCGCACCTTGGCCGGGTCGGCGCCGGCCTTGCTGGCGAAGACCAGCGCTTCACCGACCGCGGCAATGTTCAGCGCGACGATGATCTGGTTGGCCACCTTGGTGGTCTGGCCGTCGCCGTTGCCGCCGACCAGCGTGATGTTCTTGCCCATCAGTTCGAACAGCGGCTTGACGCGCTCGAAGGCGGCATCGGGCCCGCCGACCATGATGGTCAGTGACGCGGCCTTGGCGCCGACTTCGCCGCCGGAGACGGGGGCGTCGAGGTAGTCGCAGCCGAGTGCGTTGATCTTCTTCGCGAAGGCCTTGGTCTCGATCGGCGAGATCGAGCTCATGTCGACCACGGTCTTGCCCTTGGATAGACCCGCGGCCACGCCTTCGGCGCCGAAAAGGACCGCTTCGACATCGGGGGTGTCGGGCACCATCGTGAAGACGATGTCGGCGCGTTCGGCCACGCCCTTGGCGCTGGTGCATTGCGTGGCCGAGCTCGCACGCCACTTCGGCGTGCAACTTGCCATGCGTGTACACGAAGAGCTGGTGGCCGGCCTTGATCAGGTGCAGCGCCATCGGCGCGCCCATGATGCCCAGGCCGATGAAGCCCAGCTTGAGGGCTTGTGTGCTCATTGTTGTTCTCCGCTTTAGTGGTTAGGGTTCAGCTGCTTGATCCAGCCCAGGCCGTCTTCGGTGCGCGCGGCCGGTTTGTATTCGCAACCCACCCAGCCCTTGTAGCCGATGCGGTCGAGGTGCGCGAACAGGAAGCCGTAGTTGATCTCGCCGGTACCGGGTTCGTTGCGCCCCGGGTTGTCGGCCAGCTGGATGTGGCCGATGCGCGCCAGCTGCTGGCTGAGCGTGTTGGCGAGCTCGCCTTCCATGCGCTGCGCGTGGTAGATGTCGTACTGCACGAAGGCATTGTCCGCACCCACCTCGTCCAGGATCGACAGCGCCTGCGCGGTGAAATTGAGATAGAAGCCTGGTATGTCGAAGCGGTTGATCGGCTCGATCAGCAGGTTCAGCTTCGCCTTCTTCAACTCGGCGGCGGCGAAGCGCAGGTTGGCGACGAAAGTGCGGCGCAGCGTGACCTCGTCCACGCCGGCCGGCGCCTTGCCGGCCAGGCAGTTGAGATGCGGCACGCCCAAGGCGGTGCCGTACTCGATGCCCCGTGCCACGCCGGCGCGGAACTCGTCCACCCGGTCCGGGTGGCAAGCCATGCCGCGGTCACCCGCGTCCCAGTCGCCAGCTGGCAGGTTGTGCAGCACCAGCTTCAGGTTGTGGCCCTTCAGCCGCGTCTGCAGGTCGGCCACCGGATAGGCGTAGGGAAACAGGAACTCCACCGCTTTGAATCCGGCCTTCGCGGCGGCCTCGAAACGGTCGAGGAAGGGGTGCTCGTTGAACAGCATCGTCAGGTTGGCGGCGAACTGGGGCATGGGCTGGGTCTCGGTTAGTCAAGAAGGCCGATAGCTGTCGGCGCGTCGGCGATGCTGATGGCAAGTTCCTCGAACTCGTTGATGGCGTCGATCTCGGTGCCCATGGAGATGTTGGTCACGCGCTCGAGCATCACCTCGATGACCACCGGCACCTGGAACTCCAACATCCAGCGGTTCGCCTGGTCGATCGCCGGCTTGATCTCCTCCTGCTTGTGCACGCGGATCGCCTTGCAGCCAAGACCTTCGACCACCGCCTTGTGATCGACGCCGTAGCCCTGCAGCTGCGGCGCGTTGATGTTGTCGAAGCCGAGCTGCACGCAGTAGTCCATCGAAAAGCCACGCTGGCTCTGCCGGATCAGGCCGAGGTAGGAGTTGTTGACCACCATGTGAATGTAGGGCAGCTTGAATTGCGCGCCCACGGCCAGCTCCTCGATCATGAACTGGAAATCGTAGTCGCCGGACAGCGCGACGATGGTACGGCCGGGGTCGGCGGCACGCACGCCCAGCGCGGCGGGGATGGTCCAGCCCAGCGGGCCGGCCTGGCCGCAGTTGATCCACTGGCGCGGTCCGAACACGTGCAGGAACTGCGCGCCGGCGATCTGGCTCAGGCCGATGGTGCTTACGTAGGTCGTGTCGCGAGGGAAGTTGTTGTTCATGCATTGATAGACCCGCTGCGGCTTCATCGGCACCGCCTCGTAGTTGGTCTTGCGCAGCATCGTGCGCTTGCGTTCGCGGCATTCTTCCACCCAGGCGCTGCGGTCCTTCAGCTTGCCGGCGGCCTTCATTTCGGTGGCCACCTGCACCAGCAGCTGCAGCGCTGATCTGGCGTCGGAGACGATGCCGAGGTCCGGCGTGAACACACGGCCGATCTGCGTCGGCTCGATGTCCACGTGCACGAAGGTCCGGCCCTTGCAGTAGACCTCGGTCGAGCCGGTGTGGCGATTGGCCCAGCGGTTGCCGATGCCAAGCACGAAGTCCGCTGCCAACATGGTGGCATTGCCGTAGCGATGGCTGGTCTGCAACCCGCACATGCCGGCCATCAGCCTGTGGTCGTCGGGAATGCTGCCCCAGCCCATCAGCGTGGGGATCACCGGCACGTCGACTACTTCAGCAAACTGCTGCAGCAGCACGCTGGCGTCGGCATTGATGACGCCGCCGCCCGAGACAATCAACGGCCGCTCGGCCGCCTGCATCATCGCGATGGCCTTTTCCACCTGCTTGCGCGTGGCCGCCGGCTTGTAGGCCGGCAGCGGCTCGTAAGTGTCGATGTCGAACTCGATCTCGGCCATCTGCACATCGAAGGGCAGGTCGATCAGCACCGGGCCGGGGCGGCCGCTGCGCATCAGGTGGAAGGCCTGCTGGAAGGCACGCGGCACCTGCGCCGGCTCGAGCACCGTGGTCGCCCACTTGGTGACCGGCTTGACGATGGCGGTGATGTCGACCGCCTGGAAGTCTTCCTTGTGCAATCGTGCGCGTGGCGCCTGGCCGGTGATGCACAGGATCGGGATCGAATCGGCGCTGGCCGAATACAGCCCGGTGACCATGTCGGTGCCGGCCGGCCCCGAGGTGCCGATGCACACGCCGATGTTGCCCGCCACCGCGCGGGTGTAACCCTCGGCCATGTGCGAGGCACCTTCGACGTGGCGCGCCAGCACATGGCTGATCGTGCCACGCTCGCGCAGGGCCGCGTACAGCGGATTGATCGCCGCACCGGGCACGCCGAAGGCCTGCGACACGCCTTCCTTTTCCATCACCAGCACCGCGGCCATGATGGCCTTCATCTTTGCCATGGAAGTCTCCTTGTGAATGGCGCGATGCTCGGGCAACGTCGCGAGCTTGAGAATCCCAGCAGGCAGATATCTGCTATTCCGCCGCGGAATGGCGAGCTTTCAGGCGACCAGCAGCCGCGCCAGCAGGCGGGCGTCGTCCAGTTCGCCCAGGTGCGCGACGGCGTCCAGGAAGCGGCCCACCTGTGCCGGCGGCCGCGGTGCATAGGCCATGCAGTCGTCGAAACGGGCACGCTGCTGCGCATCGCTGAGCGGGTGGTCGGGAAAGCCCGGCGCGATGTCGAGCGAACGTGCATGCGTGTGTCCGTCGTCGGTGTGCAGCAGCACATCCACCGCGGTGTGGCCGCGGGCATCGAGGGCCGCGTCGGGCTCGACCGTGACGCGCTCGATCAGCCGGCCCACGGCCGCGTCGTGCACCGCCTCGACGCGGAAGTGCGGCAGGGCCGAGCCGCGCCGCACGATGGCGTTGGCTACACAGTAGCGGGCGCTGAACTGCGCATCCACGCGCGGGTTCGCGCCGATGCGCCACGGCTGGCCGACCAGCTTGAACGAGTACGGCGGCAGCACCACGCGCAGCGCACGCACCTGCTCGGGCCGCAGGTCCAGCTCGGCCACCAGCTGCAGCACCAGCTCGGTCATGCCCTGCGTCGCGCCGCAGCTCGGGTACTTCTTGAACATCATGCGCAGCAGCCGCCACTCGGTGCCCAAGCCGTCGGCCAGCGCCTGCACGTCCAGCTCGCCGCGGCCGTACAGGTGGCCGTAGCCGTAGATGCCGCTCAGGAAGTGCAGCGGGCCGGTGAAGCCGCGCTGCGCCATCTGCGCGCACAGCACGCCGCTCTCGGCCACCCAGCCCTGGATGGCACGCACCGCCAGCGAGCCGTCGATGTTGCTCTGGAAGCTGCCGCCGCAGCGGTTGAAGGCCAGCGCCAGCGCGTGCAGCGTCTGCTGCGGCGACAACTTGAGGATGCGCGCCGCCGCGGCCGTGGGCGCGAAGACCACCGCGATGCCGGTCGGGTCGAAGCCGTCGTACATGGCCTCGCTGAGGTTCAGGCGCGAGCTGATTTCGGCGCCGGCCGCCAGCGCGGCCAGGAACTCCGCCCCGCTGCAGCCGCCGGCCAGTTCGGCCGCGGCCAGCGCCGCGGGAATCAGCGACGAACCGATGTGGATGCCCGGCGCCATGGCGTCGCAGTAGTCGAGCGCGCGGCACATCGTGCCGTTCAGCTGCGCGGCGCTGGCGGCCGGCAGCATGTCGCCGTAGACGAAGCTGGTGGCCTGCGCCGCGCCGCCGCGTTCGCGCAGCAACGCGCGCAGCGGCTCGATGCCGTCCTCCGCCGCCCCCGCCACCGCCGCGCCGGTGGCCGCCAGCAGCACCAGGCGCACGATGCGCTGCGCGTCCGGCGGCACGTCACGCGTGCGCAGCGTGCAGACGAAGTCGGCAAAACGTTGTTCGATGTTCATCGCTGGGTCCTCTCAGGGTGCGCAGACGCCAGGCGTGACCTTTGTTCCCGCCAGCGTTTCCACCCAGCGTGCCAGCTCGCTGACGCTGACGCCCGGCCCGGCGGCCAGTGACGCGGCGCGCCACAGCTGCTGGCCGAGTGCCGACAGCGGCATCGGCAGCTGCGATTCGCGTCCCAGATCCAGCGCGATGCCGATGTCCTTGAGCATCAGCTCCAGCTTGAAGGGGTCGTCGAAGCTGCGGCTGAGCACACGCTGGCGAATGTGGTTCCGAGTGATCCACGAGCCGCCGGTCGATTCGTCGAGCACGTCGACCATCGCCGCCGGGTCCAGCCCCAGGCGCTTGCCGAGCACCAGGCCTTCCATCGTGGCGCTGAAGGTCATCGAGGTGATCAGGTTGTTGATGCACTTCATCGCATGCCCGGCGCCGAGCGCGCCGACGTGGAACACGGCGCGGCCCATCAGGTCGAGCAGCGGGCGCACGCGCTGCACGTCGGCCGCATCACCGCCGACCATGAACACCAGATTCGCCTCCTGCGCGCCCCATTGCGCGCCCGACACCGGTGCGTCCACCATGGCCACGCCGCGAACGGCCAGCGCCGCGGCAGTCTGCCGAGTCAGCCAAGGTTCGGCCGACGAGGTGTCGAGCAGCAATGCGCCCGGCTTCAGGCCCTGCAGCAGGCCCTGCTCGCCCAGCGCCACCTGCTGTACCACCTGGCCGTTGGGCAGCATGGTGACGACGATGTCACAGGCTGCGGCCAGCGCTGCCGGCGTGTCGGCGGCCTGAGCCGCATCGCCCAGACCACGCGCCAGCGCCGGCGCCACGGCAGGGTCGGCATCGTGCAGGGTCAGCCGGTGGCCGGCGCGCGCCAGGTGGGTGGCCATCGGCGCACCCATCACGCCCAGCCCGATGAATCCGATGTCCAAGTTCTGCATGCTGCGGCTCCTGGCCCTTGTGCGGCCCGAGAGCTTAGCCCTTTGCGGCCGGCTCAAGTTCGCCCCGGCGGCCTGCCGCTGTCGAAGCTGATCGGCGTCAGCGGTAAACCCCGTCCCAGGGCCCCGGCACGACGCTGGCGCCGAGACCATCGGCGCTGGCCACCGGCCGGTTCATCGTGAACATCGATTCGGGCGTCAGCACCGAATAGTCCATGTAGCCCAGCCGCGCCAACGGGCGCATCGCGCCGCTTTGCACCAGGCCGTCCTGGACGAAGGCGTCGTCGATGTAAACGCCGACGACGCTGCCGATGACCAGCGTGTAGCCCTCGCCACGCTGCGGCGCCGGCAGCGGCAAGGTCTGCCACAGCTTGCATTCGAAGGCTGCGGGCGACTCGGCCACACGCGGCGGCTTGACGAAGCGCGACGGCCGCCTTCGTCAGCCCGGCCAGCTCGAACTCGTCGACGCCGGGCGCGACCGTCGCGGAGCTGAGGTTCATCGCCTCGCGCAGCGCCCAGGTGGCGATCGAGAATGTGAACTCTCCCGTGTCGAGGATGTTGCGCAGGCTGTCCTTGGCGCCGCCGGAACTGAACATCAGCATCGGCGGCCGGTCGCTGACCGCGTTGAAGAAGCTGTAGGGCGCGAGGTTGGCCACGCCGTCCTTGCCGATTGTGGAGACCCAGCCGATCGGCCGTGGCACCACCAGCGCCTTGAAGGGGTCGTGCGGCAGGCCGTGGTCGCGCGTGAAAGCGTCGTAGTGCATGGACTGAGCTTATACGAGCGCTACAGTTGCCGCATGGACACCGTCGCCGGATTGCAGCTCTTCATCCGCGTGGTCGAGACCGGCAGCTTCAGCAAGGCCTCGGCCGGCCTCGGCATCACCCAGCCCACCGCCACCAAGCACGTGGCGGCGCTCGAAGCGCGACTCGGCGCACGGCTGTTCCATCGCAGCACGCGCGGCGTCACGCCCACCGAGCTCGGAAGCGCGTACTACGACAAGTGCAAGCTCATCGCGCGCGAGCTGGAGGACGCCGACAATCTGGCCGCGCTGATGCAGTCGCGCGTGCAGGGCCTGCTGCGCATCAGCACCTCGGTGGCTTTCGGCCGGCGCGTGATGACACCGCTGGTGCTGCACTTCATGCAGCAGCACCCGGGGCTGCAGATCGACCTGAGCTTCGACGACCGCTACGTCAACCTGGTCGAACAGGGCATCGACCTGGCCATCCGCATGGGCCGGCTGGCCGACTCGACACTCGGTGCGCGCTACTTGGGCATGAACCCGTGGGTGCTGGTGGCCTCGTCCGACTACCTGGCGCGGCGCGGCACGCCGGCCACGCCCGATGAACTGCGCAAGCACGACGCGTTGATCTACAGCAGCGTGCAAGGTGACGAGCGCTGGCATTTCACCGGGCCCGACGGCAAGGCGCAGCAGGTGCCTGTGAAAGGCCCGCTGCGCAGCAACAACCTGTCGGCGCTGCTGGCCGCGGCGCGCGCCGGCTTCGGCCTGGCTGCACTGCCCTGGTACGTGGCGCACGACTCGGTGCGCGATGGCGCGGTGAAACCGCTGCTGACCGGCTGGGCGCTGCCGGCGCAGGAGGTCCACGCGGTATTCAGTTCACCCAGGCTGGTGCCGACCAAGGTCAGCGGCTTCGTCGACTTTCTGCAGCAACATTTCAGCGGTGATTGGTGGGCCGCGCCAGCCGCACGACCCACCCCAGGAGACAGGACATGATCGACGCCTCCCTCACCCAACGCCTGGCCGCCTGTTACAGCGGCGCGGTGCACGACGTGCTGCGCGGCATGGGCCACGAACACATCGTGCTGCCACCCTCGATCAAGTCGATCGCGCCGGGGCAGAAGGTGGCCGGCCCGGTATGGACGGTGGCCGGCCACATCGACCGCAGCAAGAGCCGCCATGATTGCCTGCTCGGCTGGTGCACGCTGCTGGCCAAGGCCCCTGCCGGGCATGTGGTGGTGTGCCAGCCGCACAACCACGAGGTGGCGCTGATGGGCGAGCTGTCGGCCCAGACCCTGGCCGCGCGCGGCGTGCTCGGCTACGTGGTCGACGGTGGCTCGCGCGACACCGACCTCGTGCTGGAGCAGGGCTTTCCGGTGTTCTGCTCGTTCCTGACACCGTCGGACATCGTCGCGCGCTGGATCCCGCATGCCTTCGGCGAGCCGGTGGACATCGGTGGTGTCACCATCCGCAGCGGCGACTGGCTGCTCGGCGACCGCGATGGCGTGGTCATCATCCCGGCCGAGATCGCCGCCGAAGTGGTGACGAAGACCGAGCAAGTCGTCGCCACCGAAAGCGACATGCGCCGCGCGCTGGTCTCGGGCATGGACCCGGTCGAGGCCTATCTCAAGTTCGGAAAGTTCTAAAAGCCGTTGAAGCTCGCCATCATCCCCGTCACCGCCTTCCAGCAGAACTGCTCGCTGGTCATCTGCCCGGCCACCCACCGCGCCGCCTTCGTCGACCCAGGCGGCGAGGCCGACCGCCTGTTCGAGGTACTAAAAAAGCGCGGCGCGACACTGGAGAAGGTGCTGGTCACGCATGGCCACATCGACCACTGCGGCGCGGTGGCCGAGGTGGCCGAGCGCGCTGGCGTGCCGATCGAGGGCCCACACCCCGACGAATCGTTCTGGATCGACCAGCTCGACCAGCAGGGCCGCATGTTCGGTGTGCCGGGCGCTCGCAGCTTCACGCCTGACCGCTGGCTGCATGGCGGCGACGAGGTCACGGTTGGCGAGATGCGCTTTGAGGTACGCCACTGCCCCGGCCATACCCCCGGCCACGTGATCTTTGCCAGCCGCACTTTCGGCGTGGCTTTCGTCGGCGACGTGCTGTTCCAGGGCTCGATCGGCCGCACCGATTTTCCGCGCGGCGACCACGCCACGTTGATCCGTTCGATCACGACGCAGCTGTGGCCGCTGGGCGACGACATGCAGTTCGTGCCCGGCCACGGGCCGATGTCGACCTTCGGCCAAGAGCGGCGCAGCAACCCCTTTGTCGGCGATGCGGCGCTGGGCCTGCGCGATTGAAGCACCCCTATGAAGACCACGATCGAGCTGGGCGATAGCCTGCTGGCCGAGGCCAAGAGAGTCACCGCCGAAGAGAACACCACACTGCGCGCGCTGGTGGAGGCGGGCCTTCGAGAGGTGCTCGGCAAGCACCGCAAGCGCGCGGCGCCATTCCGGCTGTGGCGGGTCACTGCGAAGGGCAACGGCGCCGTAATCGCCATCGACACCAATTTGCTTCCATGATGCGCGTATCGCCGCACTGTGCTTGCAGCACCGCGCGAACGAGTTGTGGTCCGCTGATCGAGACTTTGGCCGATTTGCCGCGCTGCGTGTGGTCAACCCACTGGCGAGGCGATAGCGTCACAGCAAAGTCTGCAGCGACGACGCTCCGTTGCCGCTTGCGCGGCCGTCAATCCGGCTTGCCCAGCAGCGGAATGCCGCTGTCCGAGCCGGCGCCCAGCAGACCGACCTTGGTGTACACGCCGAGCTTGGCGCGCGTGTCCTCGATGTCCAGGTTGCGCATCGTCAACTGGCCGATGCGGTCGGCCGGCGTGAAAGCCCCTTCGCCTTTTTCCATCGTCAGCCGCTCGGGCTGGTAGGTCAGGTTCGGGCTCTCGGTATTGAGGATCGAATAGTCGTTGCCGCGGCGCAGCTCCAGCGTCACCTCGCCGCTGACCGCCCGCGCCACCCAGCGCTGCGCGGTCTCGCGCAGCATCAGGCACTGCGGGTCGAACCAGCGGCCCTGGTACAGCAGCCGACCCAGGCGGCGGCCGTTGTTGCGGTACTGCTCGATCGTGTCCTCGTTGTGGATGCCGGTGACCAGCCGCTCGTAGGCGATATGCAGCAGCGCCATGCCCGGGGCTTCGTAGATGCCGCGGCTCTTGGCCTCGATGATGCGGTTCTCGATCTGGTCGCACATGCCCAGGCCGTGGCGCCCGCCGATGCGGTTGGCCTGCTCGAACAGCTCCACCGCGCTGGCAAAGCTGCGGCCGTTCAGCGCCACTGGCTGGCCTTCGTCGAAACGCACCGACACTTCCTCGGCCTTGACCACTACGTCCTCGCGCCAGAAGGCCACGCCCATGATCGGGTTGACGATGTGCATGCCGGCGTTCAGGAACTCCAGGTCCTTGGCCTCGTGGGTGGCGCCGAGCATGTTGCTGTCGGTGCTGTAGGCCTTCTCGACGCTCATCTTGTAGTCGAAGCCGTTCTTGATGAGGTATTCGCTCATCTCCTTGCGGCCGCCCAGCTCGTCGATGAAGCGCTGGTCGAGCCAGGGCTTGTAGATGCGCAGGTTCGGGTTGGCGAGCAAGCCGTAGCGGTAGAAGCGCTCGATGTCGTTGCCCTTGTAGGTGCTGCCGTCGCCCCAGATGTTGACGCCGTCCTCGCGCATCGCCACCACCAGCGAAGTGCCGGTCACCGCGCGGCCGAGCGGCGTGGTGTTGAAGTAGGTGGCGCCACCGGTGCTGATGTGGAAAGCGCCGCATTGGATGGCGGCAATGCCTTCGGCGACCAACGAGCCGCGGCAGTCGATCAGCCGCGCGATGTCGGCGCCGTAGGCCTTGGCCTTGCGCGGGATGTCGTCGTAGTCGCTCTCGTCGGGCTGGCCCAGGTGGGCGGTGTAGGCGCAGGGGATGGCGCCCTTGGCGCGCATCCAGTGCACCGCGGCGCTGGTGTCGAGGCCGCCGGAAAAGGCGATGCCGACGCGTTCGCCGGCGGGCACGGATTGCAGGATGTTGTGGGGCATGGTGTCGTGGGTCGTCTTTCGATGGGTCTGATTGTCGCAAGGATGCGACCCGACGCAGAATGGAGCCGGCGCACCGTGCGCCGCAGGAGTAGGCCATGGCGATACCCTCAACCGGTCGCAGGGCCATTGCGCTGACAGTCGCCATCTGCATGCCCAGCCTGCTCAACGCCAAGCTGAGCTCGGCCGAGGACGGCGTCTATGGCGGCGTCTACTCCAACGCCTGCGGCGACCGCAGCCAGCCGATGGTGCGCCTGTACGGCGACGTGATGA
Source organism: uncultured beta proteobacterium (assembly GCA_963824005.1). Classification (GTDB taxonomy): domain Bacteria; phylum Pseudomonadota; class Gammaproteobacteria; order Burkholderiales; family Burkholderiaceae_C; genus Rubrivivax. The sequence goes on along the minus strand of CAWGOK010000019.1, from coordinate 1,753 downwards.
GCGTCGAGCGCGCCGGCACCGTGGTCACGGCCAGACCCTTCCGCGCCGACGCGAAGCACCTCGGCGCGTCGCCGCCGGCCGACTTCAAGACCGCCTACATCGGTGAAGTCAAGGGTGGCGACAGGCTGGTGTTCGTGCTGTTTCACAACAAGGATGGCTTGTTCGTGCTGCTCGAAGGTGGGCCGAAGGCGCTGGCCCCGCTCGGCCCCGGCGTGATGGGCTCAAAGCTGCGCCACTGCGACCCGAACCGCAATGCGCTGCCGGGCGCACCGGTGGCGAAGATGATCGGCCCGCCCGACCTGCTGCGTGACCCGAAGTTCAAGACCCCGTACATGAAGGCGCTGGGCCCGCTGTCGCGCGAGCCCTGGCTGACGAGCCTGGACGGCCCGGCCCCCGAGGTGAAGAAGCTCCAGGTGGCCGGTGGCGAGTACCAGCTGGCCGCCGTTTGCATGCCGCACGACTGTTACGAGAACAGCACCGTGCTGCTCTACGACGCGGCGGCGGGGGTGGTTTTCGGTAAGGTCTACCAGGCCGGCCGCAGCACGCTGATCGGCAACCCGCCACCCCAGGTAGCCGGCGAGCTGGAGCGCCTGTGGCTGAAGCAATTTCGGCAAAGGCCGTGATCTGCAGCCGATTGGCGGGCGCCGTCTAGGGAAAGCACGCAGGCCTGGCACCCGAATCTGCGGCCAAGCTTGCGGGCCTGGCGCGCGTGGGCCGCCAATGCTGCTTTCCCATCAATCGAAGGAGACGCTCGATGAGCCAAGACAATCACCGGCCCGGCCTGACCCGCCGCCGCCTCACCCAAAGCCTGGCCGCCGGCACCGCCGCGCTGGCCGCACCGGCGCTGCTGCGCGCGCAGACCGGCCCGGTGCGCATCGGTTACGCGATGGCGCGCACGGGGCCGTGGACGCCAGGCGCGCAGACCAGCCAGGAGCCGAACTACCTGATGTGGGCCGAGCAGCAGAACGCCGCCGGCGGCCTGAACGTCAAGGGCACGAAGCGTTTGATCGAGCTGGTCAGCTCCGACGACCGCAGCGACGTCGAGACCTGCGTGCGCAGCTACGAAAAGCTGATGGGCAGCGACAAGGTCGATCTGGTGCTGGCGCCCTGGGGCAGCGGTGCCAACTTCGCGGTTGCGCCGCTGGCCAACCGCTACGGCTATCCCTTCCTGGCGCCGACCGCACTGTCGCGCCGGCTGGTCGAGATGAAGCTGCCGTACTTCTTTTTGATGCTGCAGCAGCCCAAGCCGATGTGCGACGCGCTGGTCGACTTGCTCAAGGCCAACGGCGTGAAGACCGTGGCCATGATCTACACCGACGAACTCTTCGGCCTGGAGAACTACGCCGCTTTCAAGGTGGCGCTGCAGGGCACCGGCATCAACATGGTCGAGGACAAGAGCTTCCCCACCAACACCAAGGACCTGTCGCCGGTGCTGCGCTCGATCAAGGACAAGAACCCCGACGCCTTCGTCGGCTTCACCTATCCGGCGGATACCGTGCTGGCCAGTCGGCAGAGCAAGGAGATCGGTTTCAACCCGAAATTCTTCTACCTCAGCGTGGGCACCGCGTTCCCGTTCTACCGTGCCACCTTGACGCCGGCCGGCGTCGAAGGTGTGCTCGGCATGGGCTCGTGGAACGCCAAGACCAGCAAGATGGCACAGGCCTACTTCGACGCGCACGTGAAGAGCCAGAAGAAGGAGCCCGACCGCTGGGCCAGCGGAGCCTGCTGGGCCAGCCTGGAGATCCTGACGTCC
>CAWGOK010000018.1:0-128077 GCA_963824005.1 uncultured beta proteobacterium | reverse complement strand
TGTCAAGCGGTATTGGTTTTCATCGTCGATGAACGCAATGGTTGTCGAGCAGGCAGCGCGAAGGCCTGAACGAGGAACAGACTGCCACTCTAGAGACGGCCTTGTTGCACGCGGCGCGATGGCCTGATGTGCGGGCCCAGATGCGAACCGCTCGGCAGGGCTCCATTCCAATCCCGTGGTCCTCGACGATTCGAGTCACGAGGGGTTAGTCGAGCTTGCCCGCCGCCGGTCTGACCTGTCTGGCATCTTCGTCATTGCCTGCTGCGCGATGGAACCTTGAACGCTTGTGGGGCGGCGGCGCAGTTCAAGCGCCGCGGCTGCAGGCATCGGTGCGCCGGGTTTGACGCTGACATGGCGCGCATCGAAGGCCTCGCCCTTGGTCATCACCGCCCACAGGATGCGGGCGTTCTTGTTGGCCAGCGCCACCGTGGCCTTCTGCCAGCCGGCGCGCTCGCGCAGCGCGGCCGCCCACTGCGATATCGGGTCAGATCGCTTATGCGCACTCATCACCGCGGACTTCGCCCCCTGGATCAGCAGGCTGCGCAGGTAGGTGTCGCCGCGTTTGGTGATCCCGCCGAGGTTGTTCTTGCCGCCGCTGGAATGCTGGCGCGGCACCAGGCCGATCCAGGCACCGAACTGCGCAGCGCATCTGAACTGGTTGAAGTCACCCACCGTGGCCACAGACGCCGAGGCGGTGACGGGCCCGACGCCCATCAGCGTGGCGGCCTTTTTCACCGCATCGTTGTCCTTGGCATGCGCGGCGATGCGCTGATCGCACCAGGCGATGTGCGCGTCGAGTTCGCGCCACTGGCCTTGCGCGCGCTGCAGCACCAGCCGTGCCAGCGTGTTCATCTCGTTGCTCGCGTCTTCGAGCACGTCGGCCAGCACGGCTTCGAGCGCGGCGGGGCTCTTTGCATACACCAGGCCGAATTCGGCCAGCAACCCGCGGATGCGGTTGATGCAGGCGGTGCGCTCTGCCTTGAAGCCTTCGCGCAGACGGTGCACGCACAGCATGCTTTGCTGCTCGATGCTCTTGACCGGCACGAAGTGCATCTGCGGCCGGCCGGCGGCTTCGCAGATCGCCGCGGCATCGTTGGCGTCGTTCTTGCCGCTGGCGCCTTGTTTGCGATACGGGCTGACAAGTTGCGCGGCGATGATGCGTGCGTCCAGGCCCAGCGCCACGAGCTTGCGCGCCCAGTGGTGCGCGCTGGAGCTTGCTTCCATGGCGACGATGCAGTCGGCGGGCAATTGCGCACACCAGGCCAGGAACTTGTCGCGCGCCAGGGCGCGGCTGGTGAGCACATGACCCGCCGCGTCGACGGCATGCACCTGGATCACGCGCTTGGCCAGATCGACGCCGACGCGAACTGCAACACCTCGGGCTTCACCTCGTGTAATCTGCTCCACGGACTTCCCCTTTCCACGCTTCAGATTGATGACTTCGAACACCACCAATCTTGGCGCATCGTCGCCGTTGCAGGAATGTGGGAAGTCCCTTCGCATTCCCTTCAAGCGGACGCCTGACGGCGCCGCTTGAGTCAAAAGTTGGCCGCTGCGAGGTAGTCGTCGACCAGCGACAGTCCAGCGGACCGCCCAACTCGGAGGAAACTCGCATGGGACTTCTAACCTTCAGCCTCAACGTCACCCTGGACGGCTGCGTCGACCACCAGGAGGGAATCGCCGACGACGAGACGCACGCCTTCTTCACCCGCCTCTTGGACGAGGGTGGGGCGATGCTGTGGGGCCGCACCACCTACGAGATGATGGAGAGCCACTGGCCGGCGGTCGCCCGCGGCGATGTGGAGGCGCCGCCGACGGTGCGCGAATGGGCGGTCAGGCTGGAGATCAAGCCGAAGTACGTCGTATCGTCGACGCGAACGGACTTCCCGTGGACCAACAGCCACCACATCGCCGGCGACTTGCGCTCGGGCGTGCAAAAGCTCAAGGACGCGACCCCGGCCGGCGTGCTCCTTGGTAGCGGCAAGCTCGCGACCGAGCTGGACCGGCTGGATCTGATCGACGAGTACAAGTTCCTCGTTCACCCCAGGATCGCCGGCCACGGCCCGACCCTCTACCAGAGCGGGCTGCCCAACACGCGACGGCTTGAGCTGGTCTCGGCGAAGCCGCTCAGCAACGGCGCGGCCGCTATGGACTACCGGCGCGCGCGCGGCTAGCAATCAGGCGCAGCGGACGGTCCGCTGCGCGACCCGCCACTGAACCGGAGCGTTAGCGTCCGCTTCCGGGCGCGGAGATCGCTTGGGCGAAGGGCCGCGCAGGGTCGAGATGTTGAGGCCGGCGCCTCGAAGGCCGGCCGTTCAGGCCGAGCCGAATCGATTGACTGCTGTCAGCGACGGCGGCGAAATGGGCATCACGGCCAGTTCCGGTCGTCCAGGCGGCAAGAAAACCGCTGTGCCACCGACCGTTTTCAACGGTACTGCAGTCATAGCCTGGTGGCGACGTCACGCTGCAGACTTGACGATTCCAGCACTGTCGAGTTTGCGAAGTATGGCCACACGCAGCGCGTTCTGCGCCTGCAAGCCAAGATCAATGCTCTTGACCCAGACCAGCAACCTGAAGTCAAGCGAGCTGGCGCTGAAGCCCTTGAACACCGCCAGCGGCGGCGGGTCGGCCATGATCTCCGGCACTTCCCTGGCCGCCTCGACCAGCAGCCGCATCACCTGCTCCGGCGGCGAACCGTTGGCCACGCTGATGTCGATGTCGTAACGCCGCTGCCGATCCGAGCGCGTCCAGTTGACCACTTCCTTCGAGGTCAGGTCGGAGTTGGGCACGATGACCTCCGCTCCCTGCATCGTGCGCAGGCTCGACGATCGGATGCCGATGCGCCGGATCTCGCCGATCAACGGCCCGATCTCGACCAGGTCGCCGACGCTGACGGGCCGCTCGACGATCAGGATCAGCCCGGACGCGAAATTGTTGACCACGTGCTGCAGCCCGAAGCCGATGCCCACGCTCAGCGCCCCGGCCACCAGCGTGAGCTTGGTCGTGTCGATGCCCAGCGCCGCCAGCGCGAGCAAGGTGCCGACGATCAGGATGACCCAGCGTGTGAAGGTGGCGATGGCATAACCGACCCCGGGGCGCAGCGCAAGGCGGGGGAAGACTTCGCGGTCGAGCACGAACCCGGTCACGGCACTCAAGACCAGCGTCGCCAAGGCGATGCCGAGCGCGGCTGCGATGGCCGTGGCGGGCAGCGAGAACTCGCCCACCACCCAGGTGGAGTCCAGCAGGGCATCGATCGCAGACACCGTCGCGGCCGTGAGCCGCAGGTTGCCCAGGGTGACGACCGCGACACCGCCGATGGCCGCCACGCCGAGCGCCAGGCGCAGCGCACGCAACAGCGCCGGATCCGCGGCACGCGCGCTGCGAAGCCAGCACAGCGGCGGCCTGGAAAGCAGCGCGAGGGCCAGGCCATAGAGGGCCAGCGCCGTCGACCCGAACACCAGTCCGTAGCCCAGGACACTGCCGGCACCGGCCCGCAACGATCGTGCCGGCCCTGAAAAGCCGATGAAGACATGCAGGGCCGTCGCCGCCGACGCCGCGATGACGATCAGCGCGAGCAGGCGCACCGTACCCGGGCTGAAGCGCCCGAATGCCTGTTGCAGCCGCCCGCGCTGCAGATCGACCGCCACGGGCACGGCCAGGCTCAGGGTCTGCAGCAGCAACAAGGCCCGGTCCGCGATCGGGCTCGCCTCGATGCCGTTGCGCAACGCCAGCAGAATCGTCGCGAACGCCAGGCCGTAGAGCGACCACGGAACGGCGGCGGCGAAACTACGCCGGGCCAGCATCGCGGCCGGTATCGGCGTCAGCAGCAGCAGCAGCATGTAGAACACGACCGGTGCCGCGGGGGCCCACCACACCGACGACATCAGGGCAATCAACACCGAGGCGGCCACGGGTCGGCCATAGGCACGCTGCGCGGGCCCGAGGTCCTGCACGGGCTGGCGCGTGAAAAGCCACCAGCTCAGCGCCAGGATGCCGAAGAAGGCCGCGGCGAGCCGCCCGCCATGCTCGGCCAGATACTCTCGCAGCGTATGCGCCGCCTTGCCCAATTCGACGGCGACGGCGCCGAGCTGGGAGGGCGCCTTGCCGAGTTGCCAGAGCGATGCCGTCTCCAGCTCCATCCTGTGCGAACGGACCTGCTCCAGCCGCGCCGTGATGCGCGCGCTGGCCTCGACGGTGCGTGACTGCAGCGTGAAGGCGTCGACAAGATCCAGCAGCGCTCGGTCACGCACCGCCTGCACGCGAGCGCCGGTGGCTTGCAGGCTGGCCTCGACGCCGCGCGCACGATCGAGAACGGCTTCAGGAACCTGTCGATCGCCCAGGAACGACAGACGCTCCTGCCACAGCCTGGACTCCCTTTCGAGTGCGCTGCGGTCGCGTTCGAGGCTGCGCAGGATCGACGCGAGTTCATCGACGATGGCCGACGCCGCGCCTTTGAGCGCCCAGGCTCGGTGCTCCAGCCCCAGCAGTTCGACGAGTTCGGCCTGGGCCGCACGGTTCAGTTCCAGGCGGTCGAAGTCGGCCTGCAGTGCCGTCGTGCGCAGGGCCAGTTCGTGCCACGGCTGGGCCCGCTCGATACGCGCCAGTGCCGAACGTTGCAATTCAGCGCTGGCGGCGATCTGGGCGACGGTGTCGGCGACATTGAGCGCTGCCGACGCCGCCACGGCCGGTGCCGAGGCCGGGGCATCGGTGGTACTTGTCGCCGCCCATGCGCCAATGACTCCTGGCGCCACCAGCAGCACGGCCAGCAGAATGGGCTTCAGCGTCCGGCGCATTTCACAGCCCCGCGCCCCAGCGATATTGCCACGCGAGACCGACGATCTGGAAATCGGTTCCGGTGCGGGCGGCCACCCCGGAGCTGTAGTAGCCCTTTAGCGAGTTCTGCCGGTCGATCGAATACGCGAGCGTGGTGCCCCAGCGCGTGTTGCTCTGCAGGTCGTTGTCCACCTTGCCATTCAAGCTCGTGCGACCTCCGGTGTAGTAGGTGCCGTCCAGCGCAGCCCACAGCCTGGGGTTGAGGTTGTAGATCGCGTGGCCCTGCACGGAGTACAGCGGGTCCTGCTGGCGCACGCCGTTGCCGAAGAACTGATCGTTGTCGGTGAAGAAGGTCACGCCCGCAGCCGCCTCCAGCGTCCACGGCCCCAGCGCCTTGGAGACACCCACTTCCGGCTTGAACGACCAGCGGTTGGTGCCGATGTTGACCAGCTTGCTCGGGTCGTACTGCCCGGTGGGCGCGGTCACCAGCAGCGTGACGCCGACGATGGTGTCTTGCTGGTAACGGGCGAACTCCGGCAGCGTCAGCGCCGGTGCGCCAAACAGGTTGATGGACAGGCGCGCGGTGATATCCGCGAGTCCCGTGCGACTGATGCTGCGGGCCTGATCGAAGACCTCGCCGCTGGCCGTGAGCCAGGCATTCGGAACGACGAATGCGATGCTTCCGGACTGGCCCCAGAAGTCGAGCACGCGCATGTAGGCCAGCGTGGCGGTATCGACCGTGGCCTCGACATCCTTGACGGGCAAGGTCGGGTCGACCAGCACGCTGCCCCATTGGTGGGTGGTGCCCACGATCAGGAAGTTCAGGCCGATGGGCGCATTGGTGTACGACAGCGGTTCCATCGACTGCCCCAGGGCCGGGGGCAAATTGCCGAAGCCCAGCGCCGCGACGATGAGCATCGCTGGCCTTGCCATGCACGGCCTGGGCATGGCTCAGGGTGCGGCGCTCGCCGCCGGCTTGCCCGGGCCTGGATCGCCGACGACCTTCACTCCAGCCTCCTTCAACATGCGCTGGAACTCCGGCGACGCGGCGATGATCGTGCCCGCCGCGGCGCGCAGGCGATCCACGGCCTCGGCCGGCAAGGCAAAGGTCGTGGGCTGCTGGTTCAGGTAGTCCAGTTCCGCCTTGTCCTTCAGCGCCGGGAACGACACGTCGATGGCATAGATCTTCGCCTGCGGCACGCGGATCGCGGCACAGAGCGGCGCATCCTTGTCGGTCGAGCAGCCTGCCAGGTCGCGCAGATGCCGCGCCGTGTCCCATCGCGCCGAGATGTCCTTCAGCAGTTCGACCGCCTCGTAGGAATAGTGATCGATCGGCACGCCGCTGGATTTCAGCAGCACGTCCACCATGCCTGGGCCCTGCTCCGATGTATCCCAGGCGGTGGGGGGCGAGGACAGCGAATTGACGACCAGCACGACGATCCGCTTCACATGGTCGAGTGGTGTGGGGATGCCCGCGGCGTGCAAGGCTTCGAGCAACTGCAGCGCATCGAGCACGCCGCGCATGCCCACGTTGTCGGAGATGCCGCCATCCACCAGGTGGACATAGGGCCGGTTCACGCCGTCGGCGAGAGCCTGGCCCTCTTTCAGCTCGCGTATCGCTCGCGCCGCCGGCCGCGGTGGATTCTCGGATTGCGTGAACAGCTTGACCCAGGGCGGCAGGTCGTAGTTGCAGCTGCCGCCGTAGTTGTTGAGGGTGACGGTGGAAAGCACCACGGGCACGGCCGACGACGCGGCGGCAGCACGCGACAGCCGCACGGCATTCAGATCCGCGCACAGCAGGTTGAAGACGCTCTGGTTGAAGGGCACGCGGCTGCCGGTCGAGATGTCGGTGGCCGAGGCCACGACGAAGGGGCCATCGCCTCGGTCGAGGTCGCCGAAGGTCGCGCCATTGAACAGGATCTCGTCGTAGTAGTTGGCCGCGAGTTCCGAGCGTCCGGCGCTGCCGCCGATGTAGTCGCCCCAGTATTTCGGGCTGATGGCCCGAGAGACCAACTCGCCCTGCACATCACGCTTGAGAAAGCGCGTCTCGTAGTCTGCAAACAGTTTGTCGCCGTACAGGCCATAGGCCAGCGCGGTGAAGCTGCCGCCGGACACGCCGGTGATCATGTCGACCGCGTCGAGCAGGCGCAGCTTGGCGCCGTTCGGTGCGACGACCTCGGTCCTTTTGAGGAACTCCAGTACCCCATAGGAAAACGCGGCAGCCCGGGTGCCACCCCCCGAGAAGGCCAGAACCACCAGGGTGTCCTGGCTCTTGAAGTGCTTCTGGCGCGTCTGGAAGGTGTAGCCACCATTCGGGTCGACCTGCGTGATCGGCGGGTTGACCGGACGGCTGGCGCACCCAGCGAGGCCGAGGAGCGCTGCGCAAAGGCTTGCTGCGAGGCCGGGGGTGGTCGTCATGAGGTGATTTCGAGGTTGATGAATGCGCCAGGAGCTTACTGCGCTTGCTCAAGCGCGAAGGCGGTCAGCGCGGCGCCGCTCAGCGCACGCCGACCCCGCGGCCGCCTGCCCCGACGCCATGGAAGCCCGCGCCCACGCCGCCACCGGGGCCGATCCAGTCGATGAACAGCGAGGTCGCGCCACCGGATGCCGGCACCTTGCCCTCGATCAGCTTGTAGCGGTACACCAGGTCCCTGCCTTGTATCTGCGGGTCGAAGATTTCGACCACCGTCAACGTGTTCTCCGCCTGGCCCGCCTCGTACACCGACAGCGTGGCGTTCGGCGGGTCCTTGCTGAAGTTGTCCTTGCCGGCGGCGGCCGTCCATTCCTTCATGTAGTTGGACAGGGTCACGTGGCCGGCCTTGCGCACCGGACGGTCGGTGAACCAGATGGTCTGCGGCGACACGTTCACCAATCGCAAGGTCTTGTCGTCGGCCTTCAGGCTTTCGGCGCTCTGCACGAACATCAGCTGCACCTTCTCGTCGGCGGCACGCGCCGGGCTCAGCCATGTGGTCAGCGGGGTCGCTGCGGCAGCGAGTGCCATCGCGGTCAGGAGTTTGCGTCTCGGATTCATGGGTGGCTTTCTCAGGGGTCAATAGGGCTGGTCGAAAACCTGGCGCTACGGCTTGACGTTGCTGTATTCGCCGCCCGCGCGGTCGTAGGTGTTGCCGAAGTCGTCCTGCGTGATGTGCGCGGTGCCGGTCTTGTCCGGGGTGAGGATCAGGTCCTGCTCGAGCACCACGGACCGGAATTTCCAACCCGCCGGCAGCTTCAGGCGGCTGCCGAGCGTGGCGATCTCGGCGAAGTTCTGATCCGGGAAGGTGATGAGGCTGAAGGACTTCATGACCCACGGATTCCCATCAGGATCGTCCAGCACGGAGATGCGCGTGCCCTTGTTGAAGCCGAACCGGGTGTGGCGCGTGACGGTGATGTTCTTGTAGTTGGCCGCACCGGGTTCCGTGCTGATGCCTCTCAGGTCCAGCCAGTTCACCCAGCGCGCCTTCATGCCGCCGAAGTCCACCTCCTTGCCCATCTCGACCTCGATCCAGTCCAGCGTCCACAGGCGCGGGCCGTTCTTGAACACGGCGAGCATGCCGAACTTCTTGGCCATCGCCTTGACGTCGATCTTGTCGAGCAGCGCCGGGGGTGAAGAGTCGCGCGTGGTGTCGCTGCCGTTCAGACCCCAGGTGTTGTAGACGTTCGCCGCCAGGTTCTTGGTGATCGCGTTGCCGCCGATCTGGAACATCTCGGTGTAGCGGCCTCCGTACGTTCCCTTGAAGGTGTTCGGCTTCGCATCAGCGCCGTCGTTCGGCAGGGTCACGACCAGTTTGGGATACAGGACGATCGCCGCGACGACGACCAGGGCGGCAACGATGCCGAAGATCCATTTGATGTTCTTGCTCATTTCCTTGGTGCTCCTTGCTGCTGCTTCTGCCTACGGCACGTAGTTGCAGGCCGTGTCGTAGCCGCAGCCCTGGTAGGTGTTGTTGAACTCGTCCTGCGTCACCCAGGCCAGATGCTTCGGCGCGGGTGGCTGTACGGTCAGGTCGCGGTCGAGCACCTTGGTGCGGAACTTCCAGCCCGGCGGCAACTGCTTGAACTGGCTGCCCAGGTCCTTGAGGTTGGCCGCTGTCTCGCCCTTGTTGGTGAACGTTGGTCCACGACTGCATGACCAGCACCTTGCCGTCGGGCATGTCGAGCAGGTAGACCGTGCTGCCCTTCTTGAACAGGTACTTGTTGTTGCGCGAGATCTGGCCGGGGTGGTAGTGGCCCGCGCCGACCGCCGCCTTCATCACCGCCACCGGCACGACGCCCATGTAGGCCATCTTGACCGTGCCGAACTCGCGGATGTCGCCGACCTCATAGACCCAGAATTCATCCCACGTCCAGTAACGGGTGGGGTTGAGGAATGCATCTCTTGCGCCGTTGTCCTTGATGATCTGCGCCTTGTCCTTCTCGATCTGGGCGAACTGCTCCGGCGTGCAGTGTTCGGTGCCGGTGGTCGGGTTGTAGAAGACCGCGACCGCGTTCTCCGCCGACGTGCCGTAGAACAGCCCCACCTCGCAGAACTGGTAGTTGGGCCCGGTCGCGTAGATCTGCTTGCCGGGGACGAGGCGCAGCTTCTGCTGCTCGGCCATGTTCTGCTCGGCGGTGGCGCAGCCGCTGATGACAGCGGCAGCCGACACGGCGCCAAGAATGGCCATGTTGCGAACGGTCGATGCGAGGTGTTTCACTGGACTCTCCCTGGGTTCTGACGGCAGCCCGGGCCGCCTCGGGCATGCGCGAAGCGGCAGCGCGGTTTCACTGCACTTTCGTCACGGGCGGCGGCGTCCACGTGCCGTCGAGGATCGACGGCGGCGTCTTCTTCGGCGCATAGATGCGCATCACGAGCTGGAACTTTCCCTTCGGCGCGGGCAGCCAGTTGGCCTCCTTGTCCTGGCCCGGCGACTCGGCCTGCAGGTACATGTCGATCGAGCCGTCGGCATTGGCGACCAGCTTGTCGCGCTGCGCCAGGTCGTAGCGCTTGATCGCATTCGGCACGAAGAAGAAGTCCTCGTCGTACATCGTCAGCGACCAGAACGCGTCGGCCGGCGGCAGCTTGCCCTTCGCGAAGCGCAGCACGTACTTGTGCTTCTCGCCGTCGTAGGCATCACCCTTGGCGTCTTTCTGCGACAGCGGATAGACGGCGTCCTGTGGCCGGTTCCAGCCCGGGCCGAGCAGGTTGGCCATGCCACGCAGCTTGTAGTCGGTGCCGAAGTTGCCGACGCCCTTGGTGAAGTACAGCCAGCCGTTGGTGGTCTTCTGCTGCTTCAGCAGCAGGCCCATTTCCAGCAGCGCCAGCTTGGGCACGATGCGGATCGCCTCGCGGTCGAGCATGCCCAGCTTGCTCGGGTCGAAGTCCTTGCCGGGCACCAGGCCGATGCGCGCCATCTTCGCCACCATCGGCGCATCCGCCGCGGTCGGCGGGTTGCTCTTCATCAGTTCGGCCAGGCGGCGGAAATAGGCTTCGGCGTCGAGCGCGTTGACCTGCTTGCGCACGGCCGTCTTCATGTCGAAGGCGGCATCGACGATGCCCTGCGTCGGCGCATAGGGCTTGCCCCAGGCCGACAGCGGCACGACGCTGAACTTGTCCTGCAGCGCGTGCACTGCCGTGTAGTCCTCGGGCGTGCCGGTGCTGTAGATGCGCCCCAGGATCCAGACCATGCCGGTCGGCGACTTCACCTGCGTCACGCCCGCGGGCAGCGTGCCGCTCCAGACGCGGCCCGGTGATCGCATAGGTCTGCGCCTTGCTGCCGGTGGTGGTGCTGGCCGCGACCTTGATCACCTCGGACCAGCCGCTGAGCATCGGCATCATGTAGTAGCGCGATGCCCATGTCGGGGATGCTGAACACCGCCGGCTCCTGGCTCACGTCGAGCCAGGTGATCGTGTACAGCGTGTCGGCGTTGGGCGCGGCGCAGCAGTGGTTGTCGACCGCCGGGTACGAGCGCATGCGGATCATCTGCCCCATCGGCGCATGCTCGGCATCGGGCACGGCGACGTTGGTCTGCTGCTTGCGCGCCATGTCGAAGGTGACCAGCGGGTAGCCGTAGATGTAGGCCTCGGTGGCGATGCTGACCGCCTCGATCGGGCCGAGCGTTGGCGCCTTGTCGGCCGCGCCGGCCAGCGTGGCCGATGCGCCCAGGCACAGGGCTGCCGCGATGCGCCGGACCCGAGCCATGGGCGCCCGGCTGGCCCATCGGCCAGCGAGCCGAGCGGCGGCGGGCGTGGCCATCAGCGCCTGCCGGGCCGATCCGCCGGCCCGCCGCGATTCGCCGGTTCGGCGCCCGGCCCTGGCGCTCCCACGCCCGGTGCCGCACCCGCCCCTGGTGCACCGGCCCCGGGCTTCGCACCCGGCCCAGGTGCGCCGGCACCAGCACCCGGTTTGGCACCGGGCCCTGGCGCTCCGGCGCCGGCCGTGGCACCGGCCCCAGGCGCTCCTGCCCCAACACCCGGCGTGGCTTTGGCATTGCCGGCCGCGCCGGGCTGGTTCTTGCCCGGGTCCTTCTTGACGTTGCCCGCCGCACCGGGCTGGTTCAGGCCCGGGTCAGCGCCGGTGTTGCCGGCCGCGCCAGGCTGGTTCACACCCCGGTCACGTGCGTCGGCCATGCCGGGCAGGGTGCCCAGTGCGATGGCGAGCATCGGCGCGGCGGCCCAGAGCGCGGCCCTGTGCATCACCACGGTGGTCTGGGTCGAAGTCGTCATGTGTCGTTCCCCTGGGTTGCAGGCCTCGAGCTGAAGCCCAAGCGTTGATCTGTGCCTCATATGCCGCTGAGGATCTTCTGCTTCGCCGCCTCGTAGTCGCTCTGGCTGATGAGCTTCTGGTCGTACAGCGATTGCAGTTCCTGCAGCCTCTGCTGCGGCGTCTTGGCGGGGGCTGCGGTCGCGGCTGTCGCTGCGGCTGCAGCCTGGTTGGCCGCCGCGGCCGACTGCTTGGCGGCCGCTGCCGACGCATCGGCGGCCGACTGGGCCTGCGCTGTCGCCGCGGCCTGCTTCGAGGCGTTGGCGCCCGCGGCGCCTCTGCGCTGCCGACCACGGCAACAGTGACTGCCGCTCGCCGCCACACCCCCAGGATCGCCCAGGCGGGCTCCGTGAAGGCCAGCAGCGGCAGCAACGCCAGCACGCTCAGCAGCATGTTGCGCGGCAGGTTCTTTCGCATTTCGGTTCGGGTCATGTTCGTTCTCCTTGGGCAGACGGATCTACGGCTTGGCTCTCGTGTAGCGCAGTTCCATCATCTTGAACATCGCGCTGCCTTCGCCCTGGCCCCACAGCTCGGTCATGTGGTCGCCGTTGTCTGCAATCGACAGGCGCAGCTCCAGCGGGGTGGGCTTGCCCGTCAGCGCGTTGGGCACCGTGGCCTTCATCCTGGCGGACTTGGTGGCACCGTCGAAGCCGCCGCGGTACCACGTCATGCCCGTGCTGCCGCTGTCCATCCAGGCCGTCTGGTAGGTCTTGCTGACGTTGTCGTACGCGGTGTAGCCGATGCCGTCGAAGGGTTCGTTCAGCACGTAGCCCGACAGCATCGACTGGATGTAGCGGTGGCCGAGGACCCAGACGCTGACGGAGACTGCCGTCGATTCGACCGGCGGCTTGTTCGGGGCCACCCAGGAACGGATCTTGACGTTGAAGGTGCCGACCATGGGCTCGAGCCTGGCCTGGCCCGGCCCGGGCGTCATCGCCATTTCCAGGGCCTGTGCCACCGTCGCGGCGTTGGCGCGAGTGCCTGCAGCGAACTTGTTTGCGTCTTGCGCGGCGACCGGGTTCGTCAAGGCCATGACGACAGCCGCCAGGCCAGTCATTCGATGAAGTTTCATTGCCTTCCTTTCGTGTGTGTCGGTTCAGGACCGTGATGCGTGGTGGCCTGCAGGTGGGTTCGGATCAACTGCCTAGAGGGGCCTCTCGCGCGACGGCGCGGTCCAGCGCTGCGAGCAGGTCGTGGTTGCTGAACGGCTTGTGCAGCACGGCCACGGTCGACGAGCTGGCGAGCTGCCCGGCCAGCCCCTCCCGCGCCGAGGCGGTGATGAAGACGGTGGGCCGCACGCAGCCCGCCTGGTCGAGCGCCTTCTTCAGTTCGATGCCACTGGCGCCGGGCAGGTCCAGATCCAGCACCAGACAGGCCTGCGGGCCGACCGGCCCTGCGGCCAGCAGCTCCTCGGCGCTGGCGAAGGCCTGTACCTCGAACCCGGCATGCTGCAGGGTGCGCGTCAGCGCACGGCGCATTGAACTGTCGTTGTCAACCAGCAGCACGTGGGGCATTCGGGGACTCGTGGCACATCAGGCCACGACTATCCCCGCGGCGCGCATCGGGCGCCATACGACCTTGGTACTACACCGGTTCAGGCACTGCCACGCCGGGCGCCGCCGCAGCCGCGCCCAGCGTCGTCAGCGACTGCGCCATGCGCACCAGCTCGGCCACCGACGGCGCCGCCATCTTTTCCATGACACGGCCGCGATGGATCTTCACGGTGCGTTCGGCGATGCCCAGCCGGTCGGCGACCTGCTTGTTCAGCAGGCCCTGCGCCACCAGCGCGAAGACCTCGGCCTCGCGCGCCGTGAGCGAGCGTTGGCGCTGCAGCAACTCGGCATGCTGGTGGCGCGTCGCCGCGCGCTGGCGGCTGGTCGCCAGCGCGTCCGCTACCGCAGCCAGCAGCTCGGCCTGGGCAAAGGGCTTGGGCAGGAAGGCCGCGGCGCCGGCCTTCATCGCATGCACGCTGGTGGGCACGTCGGCATGGCCGCTGATGAAGATGATCGGCCAGTGATTGCCGCCGCGCGCCAGCGCGGCCTGCAGGTCCAGGCCGCTCAGGCCCGGCATGCGCACATCGCTGACGATGCAGGCCACCTCGGCGCGCGGCGCGCCATCGAGGAAGGCGTGCGCGTTGGCAAAGCCCTGGACGCGGTAACCCTCGGCCGCCAGCTGGCGCTCCAGCGCGCGGCGCATGGCGTCGTCGTCATCGACGACGAAGACGCAGTCGCCGCACGGCGCGGGTGCAGCGGCCGGCGCAATCGGGCCGACGATGAGTGGCTGGCGCAGCGGCAGCTGGATGTGAAAGCGCGTGCCCTGGCCCAGGCTGGAGCTCACGCGCAGGGTGCCGCCATGGCTGGACACGATGGTCTGGCAGATCGACAGCCCGAGTCCCATGCCGCCGGGCTTGGTGGTGAAGAAGGGCTGGAAGAGGCGCGCCAGCGTGGCGGCGTCCATGCCCGGGCCGTTGTCGCCGACCTCGATGGCCAGCCCGGATGCGGCCGGGTAGGCCCGCAGCTGCACGCGGCGCTCGCCCGGCGCCCGCGAGGCCACGGCGTCGAAGGCGTTGAGCAGCAGGTTCAGCAGCACCTGCTGCATCTGCACGCGGTCGCCGACGAAGCTGGGCAAAGCTTCGCTCACGTCGAGCGTGATGGTGATGCCCTTGCCGGCCGATTCGCTGGCCACGAAGCTCAGCACCTCGGTCATCAACCCCTGCACTTCGATGGCGCCGTGCTCGGCTTCGCCGTGGCGCAGGAAGCGGCGCAGCTTCTGGATCAGCTCGCCGGCGCGGCGGCTGTCGGTGACGATGTCGGCGACCGTGTCGCGCACTTCATCCAGCGCGGGCGCCGGCAGCGCCAGCAGGTTGCGCGCCGTCTCGGCATTCGCCAGGCTGGCGGCCAGCGGCTGCGTCAGCTCGTGCACCAGCGAGGTGGCGAACACGCCCAGCGTCGCCACGCGGGCGGCATGCGCCGCCTGCGCCTGCGCCTGCAGCTCGCCTTGTTCGGCCTGCTGACGGGCGGTGAAGCTGGCGAAGGCCTGGCCGAGCAGCTGCGCGCGCGGCAACAACACATCGGGCCAATCGACATGCTCGCGCGAGTCGGCGATCGACAGTGCGCCGGCCACGCGGCCCGACATCTGCAGCGGCACGATCACCGCGGCGCCGATGCCCAGGGTCTGCAGCGCCGGCAGGTCGGTTGCGGCCTCGGCGGGCAGGTCGGCATGGCAGGCAAAACGCACCACGCTGCCGCGCAGCATCTGGGCATTGACCCAGCGCAGGCCGGCTGCCGGGCAGGGGCAGCGCCGCGACCTGGCTGTCGGCTGTCCAGCGATGCGACTTGCTGAACTCGGCCGTGTCGCCGACGCGCTGCCACGAGCGTGGCGCGGTCGGCGCCGAAGGCCTGGGCCACCTGGCGCAGCCCGGCCTCGAGCACGCTGTCCTGCTGCGCGCGCGGCGCCTGCAAGCAGCGCGCCCATGATGTCGGCGGCCATGCGCTCGAAGGCGATGGCCGCTTCGAGCTCCTGACTCGTCCGCTTGTGCGCCAGGGCGCTGCCGAAAATGGTCGCCATCACCTGCATGCGCTCGACCAGCTCCGGCGGCCAGACGCGCTCGCGCTCGCTGGCAGTCCAGGGCGATGGCGCCTTCGATCGCGCCAGCGACGTGGAGTGGCACCGCCAGGCAGGACTTCACCTTGAACTTCTGCCACGTTGCCCTATCGACGGCCGCTTCTTCGGGCAGTTCGTCCCAGTCGGCCGAATGCGATGGTGCTGGCCCGCCATGAGACGTGGGATGGCCCAAGGAAAGACCGTGCGTCAGCGTGCCGGGCGAGCCCTCGAGGTACGCCGTGAGTCGCGCCTGAATGGGTGACACGCGGTGACCCGCTGCCGTCGCGCAAAGCGGATCAGCTGAGTGCGCGGTCGACACCGAGAACCTCGCAGATGCGGCGCAGCGAGTCGGTGATCGCCGCGTCCACCTTGTCGGCTGCCAGGTTGACGAAGCCGGCCGACAGGTCGGCCAACAGCCGCTCGAAGGCAATGCTCTGCGGCAGTGGCGTGTCAACGGAACTCGCGACCTCAGCGGTCTGGGCTGAACTCTTCGAATCACACCGGGGCGACGCGCGGTGAGCGGTGGGCAAACCGGTACTCCTTCATGCGCGGTGGCGCGCCGGAGTATGCGCGTCGCCGCTGTCGACGCTTTGCGCTGGATCAATTCACCGAGTCAACGAGTGCAGGATCGCCTAGGGCGTGGCCGGTCGGCAGCCCCGGTTCAGTACCTTCGGATGAAGCCGTTCAGCCGCGATCAGCTCGCCATCGTCGGTTGCCTTCAGCGAGGGATAGCAATCGCCGAACGCCGATTGCCTCGACTGGGTCGGCGACAGTCCGTTTCCAAAGGTGAAGCGGTCGTTCGACCTGAGAATCGTCAGGGGCTCCATTGGGTCGGCAGTGACCTTTTGGGCCGAAGTGCAGCAGTCGTTCGACCGGGCTTGGTGAATTCTGACTGGTGCCGCACGGCTCAAGGCGCCAGCCACCGACCCAGCCGGCCGCTACGTCAGCGGTACCCCAGATAACGGTCGGTGGTGGTGGCGACCGCCATGCGCTCGAACGACTGCAAGGTGGCTGAGACCGTGAGTTCGATGTCCGGCCACGACCGACGGCCTTCGCTGCCAAGCGGCCCCACGCGAAAGGGTGCATTGCTCCCGCTCCCTCAAGAGCGCGGCGCATGCCCATGTCCACCGTCGACGTAAAAGGTCTGCCCGGTGATCCACGCCGCTTGCTCGCTGCACAGGAACACCACAATGTGCGCGATGTCCTCGCCGCTGCCGGCGCGGCCGAGCGGGATCTGCGCTTGCACGATGCGGTCCCACACCTCGCCGCGCGGCACGTCGTCCATGCGGCTGGTGTCGATCATGCCCGGCGCCACCGCGTTGACGCGGATCCCCTTGGGGCCCAGTTCGCCGGCCAGCACCGTGCTCAGCGCGTCGATCGCCGCCTTCGACGTGGCATAGGCGGCGGTGTTGGGCATGCGGTTGCGCCCGGCGATGGAACTGATGTTGACGATCGCACCGCCGCGGCTTGACTTCGCCATGTGGCGCGCAAAGCAGCGCGACATGTAGAAGGTGCCGTCCAGGTTCGTGCCCAGCACGCGCTGCCATTCGGCGAGCGGCAGCTCGGTGGCAGGCACGCGGTCGCTGCCGCGCGTGGAGCCGGCGTTGTTGACGACGATGTCGACGCGGTCCCATTCGGCCATCACGCGCGCGGCCAGCGCTTCCACCGCCTGCGGGTCGCGCACGTCCGACACCAGCGCCAGCGCACGGCGTCCCAATGCGCGCACCTCGTCGGCCACCGATTCGATGTCGCGCCAGCCGGCCGCGCGTTCGTCTTCGGGGTAGGCACTGGCCGGTTTGCCCGAGCCGGTGAGCACCAGGTCGCACCCGGCGCGTGCCAGCGCCAGCGCGATGGGCCGGCCGATGCTGCGCATGCGCCCTGCGCCGGTGACCACCGCCACCTTGTCGTCGAAGCCGGTCAGCGCGTAGCTCATGTCTGTCTCCTCGTGAATGCGGGTTCGTCGATGCCAAGTTTCCACCAATGCGCGGCCAGTTGTTCCAGGCGCATCGCGCTGGGCAGCGGCAGGCGCTGCAGGTACCAGGGCAGGTTGCTGTAGCGGTGCAGCATTGCCATCGCCATCAGCCGGTTCTGCAGGGCGTCGTCGAGCTGGGCCTCGGCATAACCATAGGCACGCAGGATGCAGCGCAGCGCGCGGGTATCGCCGGCGCTGACGAACAGGCCGATCGAGGCGAACTCGTACTCTCGCGCACCGCGCATCGCCGGTTCGAAGTCGAACAGCCCGCTCAGATGCCAGCCGGTGCCATCGGGCTCCACCAGCAGGTGCTCGCGCATGACCTCGGTGTGCAGCAGCACCTGCTCGGTATCGGCCGAGCCGGCCCAGCGCTCCAGGAAGGGCTCGATCTGTTCCAGCCACGGTTGCGGCAGGCCGCATTGGCGCTGGCGCTCGACGACCTGGCAGCGTTGCGAAGGCATGAACGCCTCCCAGTGCGGCGGTGGCAAGTCGGCCAGCGGCCGGCTGTCCAGCGCATGCAGCGCCGCCACGGCTTCGCCGAGGCGCCGGCACAGGCGCTCGCGCTCGGCGGGGGTCAGTTGCGGCCACACCTCGACCAGGCGGCGGCCGCGCAGCTGCGTCATCAGCAGGTAGCTGCCGTCGTCCCACTCGCCGCTGGCCACCACCTGGGGTGTGGGCAGCGGCAGTCGGCCGTCGACGAAGCCCAGCACCCGCGCCTCCACCTGCGCATGCGCATGGTCCTGCGGCGGGTACAGCTTGAGCACGTGCCGCATGCCCAGCGCAAACACCGGCAGCGAGCCGCTGTCGTAGCGCGTGACCGGTTCGCCGCCCAGGCCATGGCGCTGCGCGATGGCGGCGGCGTGCGCGTGCAGCGCGTCCGTGCTCAAGGTTTGCGCTTCAGGTCGTCACCGCCCAGGTAGATGCGGTTCCACACCGGCGAGATCACCAGCTCGTTGATGCACACGTGCGCCGGCATCTCGGCGATGAAGCGGATGGTGCGGCCCAGGTCCTGCTCCTGCAGCATGCGCGCCATTTCTTCCTTGCTCGGCACGACCGGGCGCTTCTGCAGGATCGGCGTGGCCACCTCGCCGGGGCACAGCGAGGTGGCGCGCAGGCCGTTGATGCCTTCTTCGATGTTGAAGGCATGGCTCAGCGCCATCAGCGCGGCCTTGCTGGCGGTGTAGGCCGGGCCGGTGAGGTAGCCGTAGTGCCAGCCGGCAAAGCTGGCGACGTTGATCACCGTGCCCTCGCGCCGCGCGCGCATGCCAGGCAGCACCGCCAGCGTGCAGGCCATCGCGCCGTTCAGGTTGATGGCCACCACCTCGTTGAAGGTGGCGCTGTCGGTCTGGTTCCAATAGCGCTTGGGAAAATTGACGCCGGCGCTGTTGACCAGGATATCGACGCGGCCCAAGCGCGCCTGGATGTCCTGCGCCACGCGCTCGACCGCGGCACTGTCGGCGACGTCCAGCGGCGCCGTCGTGATCGCGCCGGCCGGCGTGCCGGCGCTCTCGGCCCGCCGTACAGCGGCATCCAGCTTGGCCGCATCGCGGCCCGAGATGATCACCCGGCAGCCGGCCTGGGCCAGCTCGATGGCGCCGGCCAGGCCGATGCCGCTGCCGCCGCCGGTGACCCAGGCGACCTTGTCTTGCAGGTTCATGCGTCTCCTCCGTTCATGCGATGTTGATCTCGACCAGCAGCGACTTCAATCCGTTCCAGACGATCTGCACGCCGATGCTCAGCACCAGCAACGCCGACAGCCGCAGCATCACCTCCATGCCCTTGTTGCCGATCCAGCCGCTGACGCGGCCGGCGTAGCGGTACACCAGCAGCAATGACGCGGCGATGG
Organism: uncultured beta proteobacterium; assembly: GCA_963824005.1. Taxonomy (GTDB): domain Bacteria; phylum Pseudomonadota; class Gammaproteobacteria; order Burkholderiales; family Burkholderiaceae_C; genus Rubrivivax. Next base: position 109,146 of record CAWGOK010000018.1, on the reverse strand, counting down.
CGGCTGAGCCCAGCAGTGCGGCCAGGATCTGGATGGCCTCACCGGACAGCGTCTGCCCGTGGTGCGCGCCCAGCGTGATGGCCACGGCGATGACGCCCGCGTCGATCGACACCGGCAGCGTCAGCGGGTAGAAAGCGCGACCCAGCGCCACCTGCCGTGCCGTTTCGGGGTCGGGCAGCGTTTCGGCGGCTCGCGGCTCGTAGTGCAGCAGCTTCCAGCCCAGCGCACACACCACCGCGCCGCCGGCCACCTGCAGCGCGCCCACCGACAGGTCGAACAGGCGCAGCACCAGCGTGCCCAGCAGCATCGATCCGAGCAGCAGCGCGAAGGAGTAGAGCGCGATGTGCCGCGCCAGGTCGCGCCGCGTCGCTTCGTCGCAGCCCTGGGTCAGGTTCAGGAAGATCGGCACGTTGCCCGGCGGGTTGACCACCGGCAGCAGCGCGCCGACGATCAGCAGCACCGCGTGCAGCAGCTGCAGCAGGTCGGTGGCGAGCGTGCCTTCAGACAAGGCGGACTCTGGGCGTTGGGTTGTCGTGCATCGTGCCGAGAATACGTCAGCGCGCCGGGGGGGCGCCGCGCCGCACTGGCCCGAGCCAGCTCGGCCCGCACCGCGACAACACCCATGTCGATGCGCCCGGCAGCTTCGCCAGTGGCTACCACTTGACGGCCGATCTGGTGGGGCTACTCCGGCGCCGCGAGGATGGCGATCTTCTGTCCGCGATAGCGCTGCTGGGTGTGCACGATGCGCAGGCCAGGCGGCAGGTCGCTGTCATGGCGGTAGATGAAGACCACGCGTCCCTGCGGATGCCGGCCCAGCCACGACGGCACCTCGTCGGCCGACAGTTCGACCAGGGGTCGGCGCAAGCGGCCCGCCAGGTGCCACTGGCCGTGGTACTCGCCTTCGACCGCGACGGGGCGGCCCTCGCGTTCGAACTGCGCAAGCTGCCCGGCCACGCCAGACACGTCGTAGGGCTCGCGCAGCATCAAGTTGGCACCGGTCGCCAGCGCCACGACGATGACGACGGTGGCGGTGGCGATGATGCGCACGTCGCGCAGGGCTGAGCCCGGCCGCAGGGCGCACAGGATGGCCCCGACGACGACCGTGACCGCGCCGCCCCCATAGAGCGCGTACGACGCGGCCGGGCTGCCCAGGCCGGTGGCCAGCCGCGGTGCGCCGAGCACGACGCCGAGGCCGAGCGCGGCCATGACTCCGCCCTGCAGCGCCAGGGAGCCGCGACCCGGCCGGCTGTCGTGCAGGGCGCGCGCGGCGATCAGCGCGAAGGGCACAAACTGCGGCAGCAGGTAGTGCCAGCGCTTGCCGCTGATCAGGCTGAAGGCCAGCAGGCCGAACATCGTGCAGAGCACGGCAAGGCGGAAGCCGCTTTCGGCCCACAGACCACGGTGCAGGTTGCGCCACCAGCGTGGCCATAGCAACCAGGGCGCCAGCATCAGCGGCAGCCATGCCAGGTAGAACCACCACGGCGCCTGGTGGGCGAAACTGCGCGTCATGCGGCCGGCGGTCTGGCCCCAGAAGATGGCATTGCGATATTCGTCCCCGCCGGACATGCCCGCCGGCACGGCCCAGGCCAGGATCAGCACCGCGCCGCCCAGCACGGCCAGCCACACGCCCAGGTACCAGCGGCGCCACGGCGGTGGGTTTGCGCGCATCCACCAGGGCGCGAGCAGGGCCGGCGGCAGCAGATGCAGCAGCGCCACCGGCCCCTTGGCAAACAGCGCACCGCCGAGCCCCAGCGCCAGCAGCACGAAGCCGCCGGTTCCGGCGCCGGTCTGCCAGGCGCGCACCAGGCCGAGCAGGCCCAAGGCGACGAAGAAGGCGATCATCACGTCGAACATCAGCGCCGACGCGAAATAGACGAAGAGCGCGCTGGCCAGCAGGATGAACGGCGCCATGCGCGCCACCTCGGGCCACTGCGGCCACAGCCGTCGGCCGAGCTGGTAGGTCAGCACCAGCGTGCCGGCAGCGAACAGTGGCGAGATCAGCCGCGGCCACCATTCGTTGACGCCGAACACCGCCCAGCCGGCGTGCATCAACCAGAACAGCAGCGGCGGCTTGTGGTGATAGGGCTCGCCATTGCGGAAGGGCACGAGGAAGTCGCCGCGCACCCACATCTCCCAGGCCACGCTGGCATAGCGTGTCTCGTCGATCGGCAGCAGCGGGCGGAACAGGCTGACCACCAGCAGCGCAGCCAGCAAGGCGGCGAGCCACAGGGCGTCGCCTCGGTTCGACGGCGTCTTCACTCGTTGGGGTCGGGCGGGGCAAGCCGTGCGGCGGCGTGTTTCTCGTGCCGGATGAGCCACAGGTTGCGGGTGTAGACGATCAGGCCGAAGCCCTGTCCGATCATGAACACCGGATCCTCGCGATACAGCGCGTAGATGAACAAGGTCAGCCCGCCGCCGAGCGAGAAGTACCAGAACAGCACCGGCACCACGCTCTTGCGGCTGCGCTCGCTGGCGATCCACTGGATCAGGAAGCGTGCCGAGAACATGGCCTGGCCGGCAAAGCCGAAGGCCAGCACCAACCATTCGGGAATGCTGATGGAGTGGATGTTCATTCGTCGATCACCGGATGGGTCATGCGCCGGTTCAGCCACATCACGCCGAACAGGTCGACGATGCCGACCCACAGGCGGTTGTGCACGCCGTACTTGGAGCGGCCGCGCGTGCGTGGCCGGTGGTTTACCGGCACCGAGATCACCTGCGCGCCTTCGCGCAGGAACAACGCGGGCAGGAAGCGGTGCAGGTGGTCGAAGAAGGGCAGGCGCAGGAACAGCTCGCGCGAGAACACCTTCAGCCCGCAGCCGGTGTCGGGCGTGCGGTCGCCGAGCAGGCCGCCGCGCACGCTGTTGGCGATGCGCGACGACAGCTTGCGCAATGCGCTGTCGTTGCGCTTGGCGCGCCAGCCCGCCACCAGGGCCAGCCCCGGCGCGCGCCGGCCGGGGCTGAGCGCGGCCAGCAGCGCCGGGATGTCGGCCGGGTCGTTCTGCCCGTCACCGTCGAGCGTGGCGATCCAGGGGTGCCGCGCGGCGCGAACCGCCGTGGCCAGAGCCGAGCTCTGGCCGCACGACTGGCGATGGCGGATGACGCGAAGTCGGGTGAATCGCTGCTGCGCCTGCGCCAGTTGCTGCGGCGTGGCATCGGTGCTGCCGTCATCGACGTAGATGATCTCGAACTCCGCCTTGCCTTCCAGGCTGGCATGGATCTCCTCGATCAGCGGCAGGATGTTGTCGGCTTCGTTCTTTACCGGCACGACCACCGAGACTTGCCCGGCGTAGTCGAAGGTCATGGTGCGAGTCATTGAGGACGGCTTGGCTCACGGGGCAAAAACGATCGATCTTAGCTGCCCCGCCTTAACGCAGGCTGAAGTCGAAGGCAGCACCTCGCCGGCGGCGCGGTGCTCCGCCGCTCACGTGGTGCGTGCGCGCGGCGGCAGCGGCGGCGGCGCCAGGTTCGGCCGCTGTTCCATGCGCGGCAGCTGCGGCGCATGGCCATCGGCCAGCTGCAGCGCGGTGGCCAGGGCAGTCTCGAGCTGGCGGTCGCGACCGGCGGCGGCATCCTGCGGTGCGTTGTCGACCTCGATGTTCGGGTCGGTGCCGTGGTTTTCCACGCCCCAGCCGACGTCGCGGAACCAGAACGAATACTCCGGCTGGGTGGTCTCGGTGCCGTCGACCAGCAGCGTCCTCGGCCAGATGCCGATGACGCCGCCCCAGGTGCGCGTGCCCACCAGCGGGCCGATGCCCATCAGCTTGAAGCCATGCGCGAAGATGTCGCCGTCGGAGCCGGCGTGTTCGTTGGTCAGCGCCACCACCGGCCCGGCGGCCGATTCCTCGGGGTAGGGCACGGTGCGGCCCCAGCGCGACACGTCGTAGGCAATGCGCTTGCGCGCCACTTTTTCCAGCAGCAGCTCGGAGACATGGCCGCCGCGGTTGTAGCGCAGGTCGACGATCAAGGCATCGCGATCGCACTCGGTGCCGAAGTAGCGGTGGAACTCGGCAAAACCGTCGGCCATCATGTCCGGCAGGTGCAGGTAGCCGACCCGGCCGGCGGATTGTTCGTGCACCCAGGCGCGGTTGTGTTCGACCCACTCGCGGTAGCGCGCGGGCACCTCGTCGGCCAAGGTCTTCACCAGCACCTGGCGTTGCGCGACCATGCCGCCGTGGTCGCTGGCCAGCGTCAAGGCCACCTTGGTGGCCGCCTGGTGCACCAGCAGCGCCTGCGGCGGGCGCTGGCGCGACACGCGCTGGCCGTTCACCGCAACGATGCGCTCGCCGACACGGGCTTCCACGCCCACCGCATGCAGCGGCGAATCGGCCGTCGCATCCCAGGTGTCGCCGCGCACGATGTGCGTGATGCGATAACTCTCGTCGGCCTCCACCAGTTGCAGCTCGGCTGCCAGGTGGCCCAAGGCCCACTGTGGCGGCTTGCGATGGTCGCCGTCGTATTCGTAGGCGTGCGAGGTGCCGAGTTCGCCCTGCAGTTCCCAGATCAGGTCGGAGAGCTCGGCGCGCGTGGCCACGCGTTCGAGCAGCGGCTCGTAGCGGCGCAGCACGGCCGGCCAGTCGATGCCGGACATGTCGGCCACCCAGAAGTGGTCGCGCTGCAGGCGCCACACCTCGCGCAGCATCTGCCGCCATTCGAGCCGGGGCTCGACCGATGCGCGCACGCGGCCCAGGTCGATCCAGCCGCTCTTGCGCGAGGGTGCGTCGCCGTCGCCGGCCTCGGCGCGCCGGTCCTCGCGATGGTCCACCGCGATGGCGCGCAGACGCTTGCCTTCGCGCACCAGCACGGTGGCGTGGTCGGCGGCGACCTGGAAGTCGTCGACCTTGTCCATCAGCGTGTCGGTGCGCTGACTGTCGAAGTCGAACACCTGCAACCGTCCTGCACCGTCCTTGTGGCCGCCGCGTCCTTGCTGGCCCTCGATCGGCAGCAGGGTCCACAGCAGCTTGCCCATCGCCGCGCCAGCCAGTTTGCCGAAGCGGCCTTCGGACACCGGGAAGGCGGCGATGCGTTGTGTTATGCCGTCCAGGTCGATGCGCATCGGCTCGGTGGCGGCCGTGCCGGGCGCCTTGGCCTCGGCCTTGTCGCCGCCCGCGAACCCCTTGGGCTCGCGCTCGAAGGGCGCCGGCCCGCCCGCCTGCAGCGCCACCAGGTAGGGCCGCGCGGCACGCGGGAAACTCATCTCGAACTGCACGCTGTCGTACACCGGGTCATAGGTGCGCAGCGACAGGAAGTACAGGAAACGTCCCTGCGGGTCGAAGGACGGGCTGTAGTCGCGGAACTCGGGCTGGGTCACCAGCGTGCAGCGCTGCGTGGCCAGCTCGCACAGCTTGATGGCGCGCTGCCGGGCCGACACCTGGAAGCTGTAGGCCAGCCACAGACCATCGGCCGACCAGGCCAGGTCTTCGCAGCGACCGGCGTCGCTGTGGTCGAGCACGCTCACGGTGCCTGCATCGGCATCGCCGAGCAGCAGCTGGTTGCGGTGGTTGGCGATGGCCACCCGCGTGCCCGCCGGCGCGGCCTGCAGGCTGCTGACGTGGCCGATGTCCCAGTCGAGCGCGCGCACCGTGCCTTCGACATGCAGCTCGACGCGCTCTTCGCCGCTGGCGTCGCTGATGGCCAGCAGCGTGCGGCCATCGGCCAGCCACTGCGCATGGCGGTAGCGTACGCCGTCGGCCGCGCCGTGCTGGCTCACCGCGCCCTCCCACAGCGGCAGCGTGAACAGCTTGCCGCGCACGTCGAGCGCCAGGCTGTGTCCTTGCGGATGCAACCGTGCCGCGCCCAGGTACATCTCGGCCGGCACGAAGCGGCGTGCCGCCTGCGCGCGCGCGCTGGGCACGCGCAGGTCGAGCGCACGGTTCTCGCCACTGGCTGGATCGAAGAGCCAAAGGCGTGCCGCACACTGGTAGACGATGCGCCGGCCGTCGCTCTGCGCATGCCGCGCGTAGTAGTCCGCGTGGTCGGTGTGGCGGCGTGCATCGCTGCCGTCCGGCCGGCAGGAGTAGAGGTTGCCCACGCCCTCGGCATCGGACAGGAAGTACACGCGTTCGCCGATCCACATCGGGCAACTGAGGTTGCCGCGCAACTCGCTCATGCGGCGGTAGTGGCCCGAGCCAGCGGCGTCGATCCACAGATGCCCGGCGGTGCCGCCGCGATAACGCTTCCAGCGTGCCGGGTCGGCGGTGTTGCGCCCGATCACCCTGGCGTTGCCCGGCCCGAAGCTCAGGTGATTCACTTGCCCCAGATTCAAAGGCATTGGCATGCCGCCGGCCGGGTCGAGCGTGAAGCCCTGGTGGTTGCGGAAGAAGGGCTGGCCATGCGTGCTGACGAACAGGATGTGGCCCTGCGGCGTCCAGCCGCGCACCAGCGTGTCGGGGCCCAGCCAGGTCAGGCGCCGTGCGGGCCCGCCGTCGGCCGGCATCAGGTTGACCTCGGGGTGCTGCTCGTCGCGACCGATGTAGGCCACCCAGCGGCCGTCGGGCGACAGGCAGGGTGTGGACGGCTCAGACAGGCCAGCCGTCAGCCGCTGCGCGATGCCGCCCGACAGGTCGGCACGCCACAAGTCGTCGTCGCTGACGAAGACGACGGTCTCGCCCTGCAGCGTGGGCTGGCGCAGGTAGGCGTTGTCGCTCATGGTCTGGTGGGGCAATGGCGCAGCGGAGCGTTGCCGGTCAAAGTATGCGCTCCCGATGCCTCGAGTGCCATCCCGAAGTGATGCTACCGTTTGGGCTGCAATCAGACCCATCCATCCGGAGACCGACATGAACTATCGCTGTGCGCACCGATGGGCCTTCCCGTCCTGGGGCGGTGCCTTGCAGGAAATGACCGAAGAACTGTCGCCACCCGTCGGCCACGAAGTGACGGTGCGCGTCACGCACTGCGGCATGTGCCATTCCGACCTGCATGTGCAGGCCGGCGGCTTCGACATGGGCGGGGGCAAGCTGTCCTCGCTCGAACGCGCAGGCACGAAGCTGCCGGTGACGATGGGCCACGAGATCGGCGGTGAGGTCGTCGAACTCGGCCCCGACGTGCAGGGCGTGAAGCTCGGCGACAAGGTCATCGTCTATCCCTGGCTGGGCTGTGGCAGTTGCCTGGTGTGCGAGCGCGGCGACGAGCACCTGTGCACGCGCGCGATGCGCAACCTGGGCATCCAGCTGCCCGGCGGTTATGCCGACCTGGTGCGCGTGCCGCATGCGCGCTACCTGGTGCCGATCGGCACGCTCGAGCCGGCACGCGCCGCCACCTTCGCCTGCGCCGGCATCACCGCCTATGGGGCGATCCGCAAGCTCGACCCACTCGACGCCGAGGACCACGTGGCCATCATTGGCTGCGGCGGCGTGGGCATGACAGCCGTGGCGCTGTACTCGGCCACGTCGCCGGCGCGCATCGTCGCCATCGATCCCGACCCGGCCAAGCGCGAGGCCGCGTTGAGCCACGGCGCGACGATGGCCTTCGACCCGGGCGCGCCCGATGTACTGAAGGCCATCGGCAAGGCCTGCAACATGAACATCGCCGCCGCGGTCGACTTCGTCGGTTCGGAGTCGAGTTCGTCGATGGCGGTGAACCTGGTGCGGCGCACCGGGCAGGTGGTCATCGTCGGCCTGTTCGGCGGCGAGTTCCGCATGCCCTTGCCGATGTTTGCGCTGAAGTCGCTGCGCATCAGCGGCTCCTACGTGGCCGGGCTGCACGATTTGCGCGACCTGGTGGCGCTGGCACAGCGCGCCACGCTGCCGCAGATCCCGCTCGACCTGCGGCCGTTGTCGAGCGTCAACCAGGCGCTGGGCGACCTGACGCAGGGCCGCGTCGTCGGCCGCGTGGTGCTGCAACCCTGAGCGACACCGCGCCCAGGGCGGCGCCAGCCAGGGCGGCCGCGCCGGCGGCCCCAAAGTCGATCGACAGGCCGGCGAATGCACTGCTCGACGGCCCGATCCTGCGCACGCTGCTGCGCCTGGCCGCGCCCAATGTCATGGCCACGTCGATGGCCGTGCTGGTGGGCCTGGCCGAGACCTTCTACATCGGCGTACTCGGCGTCGTACCGCTGGCCGCGCTGGGGCTGGTGTTCCCCTTCGCCATGCTCACCGGCATGCTGTCCGCCGGCGCCATGGGCGGCGGCGTGGCGTCGGCACTGAGCCGGGCATTCGGTGCCGGCGACCTGGTGCGGGCGCAGTCGGTGGCACTGCACGCGATGCTCATCGGCACGCTCGGCGGCGTGCTCTATTCGCTGCTGCTGCTGGGCGTGTCGGCGCCGCTGTTCAGCCTGCTCGGCGGGCGCGGCGAGGTGCTGCGCGAGGCGCTGGGTTACGCCACGGTGCTGTTCTCCGGGGCCCTCGCGGTGTGGCTGTTCAACACGCTGGCCTCGATCCTGCGCGGCACCGGCAACATGCGCGTGCCGTCGATGGCGCTGATCGGTTCGGCGTTGCTGCAGATCTCGCTGGGCGGGCTGCTCGGGCTGGGCTGGGGCATCGTGCCTCGACTGGGCATGCCGGGCGTGGCGCTGGGGCAGATTCTGGCGCAAGCCATCGGCGCCGCGGGGCTGTTCTGGTACCTGCGCAGCGGCCGCGGCCGGCTGCGCCTGGTGCTGCGCGGCGTGCCGATTCGCCGCGCGCTGTTCCGCGACATCCTCAAGGTGGGCGCGGTGGCCTGCCTGTCGCCGCTGCAATCGGTGGCCACGATGCTGTTGATGGCCGGCTTCGTGGCGCAGCTGGGCGTGCTGCCGCTGGCCGGCTTTGCCATCGGCCAGCGCCTGGAGTTCCTGATGAGCACGGTGGCCTTCGGCATCGGCCTGGCCTCGGTGCCGATGGTGGGCATGGCCATCGGCGCGGGCGACGTGCCGCGCGCACGCCGCGTGGCCTGGACGGCGGCTGGCGTCACGGCCTCGGTGCTGGGCGTGGTCGGGCTGGTGGTGGCGCTGTTCCCGGACCTGTGGGTGACGATCTTCACCCACGACGAGCAGGTGCTGGGCTACGGCCGCTTGTTCCTGCACTGGGCCGGGCCGGGTTTTGCATTCTTCGGGCTGGGGTTGACGCTGTACTTCGCATCCCAAGGCGCAGGGCGCATGGTCGGGCCGGTGTTCGCGGCGACGATGCGGCTGCTGTTGGTGGCCGTGGCCGGCAGCTGGCTGGTGGCCCACGGTGCCACCGCGGGGCAATTGTTCGCGCTCAGCGCCGCGGCGATGGTGGTCTACGGTCTGACCTGCGCTGGCGCACTGAAGCTGGACCACTGGGGCAAGGCGCGCTGATGCGCGCGTCGCGCGCGTGGAGCATCCGCCTGCTCAAGGAGATCGAAGCACGAACCACACAGCCGCCAATGCATTCATCGCCATCCTCGCCGCGAGCCTGACGGCGCTGGCCCGCGCCGACGCCGTCGACGGGCGCTGCGACATCTACCCCAAGGGCTCGGATCGCGCCTCGGCAATGCGGTGCCCTTCGAGTGCACGCTGTCCTCCCAGGGCACCCGCTTCCGCCTGAGCAGCCGCAATGCCGGCTCGATCAACCCGCTGACGATCAGCATTGCCGGCCTGCCCGAGGTGACGGCACCAGTCGTGCGTGACATGGACGGCCAACCACTGGCGCAGAGGTGGCGGACCTGGATGGCGACGGCCGGCCCGAGCTGTATGTCTACGTGAGGTCCGCCGGCTCGGGTTCCTATGGCTCCGTATGGGCCTGGGCGGTAGTGCCCGAGGCCTGCCTGAGCGAGATCACATTGCCGCCGCTGGCCGAAATGCCCGGTGCCGACAAGGGCTACATGGGCCACGACCAGATTGCCGTGGCCGAAGGCACGCTGGTGCGGCGTTTTCCGGTCTACAGGGCCAGCGATACGCATGCGGCGCCGAGCGGTGGCGCGCGCCAGATGCAATACAAGCTGAAGTCCGGCCCGGCCGGCAAGCGGCTCGATGTGGACCGGATCATCGAATACTGACGCGACGGGTCGCGACCGGCGCGAGGCCCCCTGCCAAGCGCCCGTTGCGTCTGCTCCACCGGCGTCCTATGGCGTCTCGCTGGCGTCGAAGTCCAACTCGACGCGTGCTCCGTTCGGGTCGTGGCTGAACAGTTGCCAGGTGCCGGCGCCGGCCTGCTGGCGCAGCTCATATTTCCAGCCGCGTACGTCGAAGCGCGCCTTCATGTCCTTCAGGCCCTTTGCGCTGAAGGCCATGTGGTCGATGACTCCCGTGCGCGTGACCGGCATCGGCCGGTCCCAGTAGATGTGCAGCACCGCCTGCGGGTCGCCGGCATAGAGCCAGGCGCCCGGGAAACCCAGGTCGGGGCGGTGGCCTTCGCTCAGGCCGAGCAGGCCGCAGTAGTAGTCCAGCGTCTGCGCGCGGTCTTCCGCGGTGATGGTGAAGTGGTTCATGCCGTGGATCATCACAACGCTCCTCGTTCAGCTCACCAGGATCAGCGGCCCTGTCGTGCGCCGCGATTCCAAGCGGGCATGCGCATCGGCCGCGGCGTCCAGCGCATGGCGTTCGATCACCGGTAGAGGCAGTGTGCCATCGGCCAGCGCGGCCCACAGCCGCCCGGCACGCTCGGCCAGCGCATCGCGCGTGTCCACGTAGTCGAAGACCACCGGCCGCGAAAAACTCAACGACTTGGCGACCAACTCGTTCGGGTCGATGGGGCTCAAGGCGCCGCTGGCCTGGCCCAGGCTGATCCAGTGTCCTTTGCGCGCCAGCGCCGCCAGATTCTGTTCGCGCGCGGCGTCGCCCAGGCCGTCGATGACCACGTCAGCGCCGCCGCAGGCCTTTTGCACGGCGTCGGCGAAGCGGTAGTCAGGCGTCACGATCACGTGTTCGCAGCCGTGAGCGCGCGCCACCTGCGCCTTTTCCTCGCTGGAGACGGTGCCCAACACCCGCGCGCCCAGGCGGCGTGCCCAGGCGCACACCAGCTGGCCCACGCCGCCGGCCGCGGCATGCACCAGCAGCCGCGTGCCGGGGCCCACCCGGCCCAGGTCGCGCAGCAGGACGTCGGCGGTCAGGCCCTTCAGCAGCAGCGCGGCGGCGGTGTCGTCTTCGACCGCGGTGGGCAGACGCAACACCCACTGCGCCGGCACACAACGCACGCTGCAGTAGGAACCGGGCACGGGACCCAGGTAGGCGACGCGGTCGCCGGGCATCACGTGGCTGACACCGGGGCCGACATCGAGCACAGTGCCTGCGGCTTCCATGCCCGGCACGCCGGGAGTGTCGTTCGACACCGGCAGCATCGGCGGGATCCAGCCGCGGCGCAGGTAGACGTCGATGAAGTTCACGCCGATGGCGCGCTGGCGGATGCGCACCTCACCGTCGCGCGGCGGCGGCGCGTCGAAGTTCTCGGCCTCCAGCTCCTCGGGCCCGCCGTAGCGGCGCAGTGACACGCGGCGTGCGGGCACCGGCAGGGCAGTGGGCATCGGCGGGCTGCCGGGGGTGCGCAGGTCGCCGCCTTCGCGCAGATGTCGGCGCAGGCACTCGAAGCCGGCTTCGTACACGCCGGTTGCCACCATGTTGCGCAGTTCGGCTTCCATGCCCGCCGGCGTGGCGAAGCTCGATTCCCAGTGCCAGAAGGTGCGTTGGCCATCGGTCACGGGTTTGAGCGTCACCGTGGCCACGTAACGCTGCAGCGGCACCGTCGCTTCGACGATGCAGTAGGTGCTCTTGTAGGCGCGGTCGTCCAGCGTCAGCAACTGCTCGCGAATGCGGTTGCCGTCGGCCAGGCTGAAGCTGCGCACGCAGCCCACCTGGTCGCTGCTTTCGTTGCGCTCGATGCGGCTGACAGCCACCGCCTCGTGCCACTGGTCGTGGCTGTTGAAGTCGCGGATCACCGCCCAGACGCGCTCGATCGGCGCGTCGATGACGGTGGAGCGGACGACCCTTTGAAGCATCAGCGGCGCGCGAAGTGGCGCTTCAAGGCGTCCAGCCCGCCCTGGAACACGCCGTTGCCGATCAACTCGGTCAACGCGCGCTCCCGGCCTTCGTCGCAGTCGAACTCGGCGCTCCATTCGGCGAAGCTGCGGTTGCCGTCGGTCACCGGCGTCAGCTTCAGCGTTGCCACGTAGTGCTCCACGCCCATCGGGCTTTCCAGGATCTCGTAGACGCAGCTGAACTCGTAGTCGCTCAAGGCCAGCAGCCGCTCGCGGATCATGCCGCCGTCGCGAGTGTGGAAGTGGCGGATGCAGCCGACGCGGTCGCTCGGCTCGTTGTTCTCGATGCGGCTGTCTGCGATCCCCGGGTGCCACAGGGGGAGGGCGTTGAAGTCGCGGATGCGCGCCCACACGCTGTCGGCGCTGGCGTCGATGACGCTGGAGACGTAGACGCGGATCACCGTCTACTCCTTCTTCGGCGATGGCGAGGCCGGCGGCAGCGCCGCAGTGGCCCCACTGGCACCGCCCACAAGCCGCTGGATGTCGCCGCCTTCGATGCCGATCTCGCGCAGCAGCTGGTCCACCAGCGGCGCCTGCGCGCGGAAGCGCAGCGCGGAATTGACGACGCCGTCGGCAAAGTTGCCGCCGCTGCCGCCATCGATGCCGTTGCCGCTGCCCGAGCCGCCCAGGCCATCGACATGCAGGATCTTGATGCCTTCGATGCGCTCCATCGGCCGCACCGATTCGCGGATGATGCCCTCGGCCTTTTCCACCAGCTTCATGCGCAGCGCCGACATGCGCGCCTCGGGCGTGAGCATGTTGTGCGCCGTGTTCATCATCTGCAGCGCCTCGGCCTCGATCTCGGCGCGCACGCGCATCGCCATCGCCTTGATCTTGTCGGCGTCGGCATCGGCCTCGGCCTGCGCGCGCACCGCCGCGCCGCGGTCGGCGCTGGCGTCCTTCTCGGCCTGCGCGGCGCTGGTCAGGCGCAGCGCGTCGCGCTCGGCGGCCTGCGCCGCGCCGATCAGATCGATGGCCTTCTTGCGCTCGGCCATCTCCACCTCGCGCGCGGTGAACACCTTCTCCTCGGCCGACACGGCCAGCGCGCGCGCCATCTCGGCCTCGGCCTGCGCCTCGCTCTGCGTCTTGCTCTCGCGCGCGATGGCGATGGCGCGCTGCTGCTCGGCCAGCTCCAGTGCCTGGCGGCGTTCGATCTCGGCGCCTCTGGATGGCGCGTTCCTTGCCGATGCGCTCCTGCTCGATGCTCTGCTCGGAGCGGATGCGCGCCGCGTCGATGGCCTGCTTGGCCGAGATCTGTGCGCCTTCGGCCGCCTGCTCGCGCTGCGCACGCTCGGTCGTCACTTCGGCACGCTGGCGGGCGCGCGCGATCTCCACCTCGCGCTGCTGCGTCAGGCGCGCGTATTCGCTCTCGCGGTCGATCTCCAGGCTCAGCTTCTCGGCCTCGAGGTTCTTGTTGCGGATGGCGATCAGCGTGTCCTGCTCGACATCGTTGCGTTGCTTCTTGCGCTGCTCGATCTGCTCAGTCAACCTTGTCAAGCCCTCGGCGTCGAAGGCGTTGCTGGGGTTGAAGTACTCCATGCCGGTCTGGTCCAGCTGGGTCAGCGAGGCGCTTTCCAGCTCCAGGCCGTTCTTCGTCAGGTCACCGGCGACCGCCTCACGCACGCGTTTGACGTAGCTGCCGCGTTTTTCGTGCAGTTCCTCCATCGTCATCTCCGCGGCGGCGGTGCGCAAGGCGTCGATGAACTTGCCCTCCACGAGTTCCTTCAACTGCTCGGGCTCCATCGTGCGCAGGCCCAGCGTCTGCGCGGCCGCGGCCACCGCGTCGGGCTGCGCGGCCACGCGCACGTAGAACTCGGCAATCACGTCGACGCGCATGCGGTCCTTGGTGATCAGCGCCTTGTCGCGGCCGCGGCTCACTTCCAGCCGCAGTGTGTTCATGTTCACCGGAATCACGTCGTGCACGATCGGCAGCACGAAGGCGCCGCCGTCGAGCACCACCTTCTGCCCGCCCAGCCCCGTGCGCACGAAGGCGCGCTCCTTGCTGCTGCGCAGGTACAGCCAGTGCAGCAGCCACACGGCAATGGCCACGACGATCGCGACGACGATCAGGCCGAGGATGAAACTTCCGAAATCTGCGCCGGACATGGGGGTGTCTCCTTCTCTATCTCTCGATCTGCATGAAGCGCCGCGTGGTCTCGGTCAGCGCCACCTCGGTGGGCAGCCGCTCCATCGAACTGGCGCCGTAGAAGCCATTGATGCCGGGGCAATGCTTCAGGATGTAGGCTGCGTCCTCGGGCGTGGCGATCGGCCCGCCGTGGCACAGCACGATGACTTCGGGGTTGACGGCGCGCGCCACTGCCGCCCAGGCATTGATCGGCGCCACGCAGTCCGACAGCTTCATCGCCGTCTCCGCGCCGATCGCGCCGCCTGTAGTCAGGCCCATGTGGCAGACGATGATGTCGGCGCCGGCCGCGGCCATGGAGCGGGCCTCCGCCTCACTGAACACATACGGCGTGGTCAGCAGGTCGAGCTCTCGGGCGCGGGCGATCATCTCCACCTCCAAGGCGTAGCCCATGCCGGTTTCTTCCAGGTTGGCGCGGAAGGTGCCGTCGATCAGGCCCACGGTGGGGAAGTTCTGCACGCCGGAGAAACCCAGGTTGATCAGCCGGCGCAGGAACTCGTCGGGGATCATGAACGGGTCGGTGCCGTTGACGCCGGCCAGCACCGGCGTGTGCTTCACCACCGGCAGCACCTCGCGCGCCATCTCGCAGACGATGTCGTTCGCGTTGCCGTAGGCCAGCACACCGGCCAGCGAGCCGCGCCCGGCCATGCGGTAGCGGCCGGAGTTGTAGATGACGATCAAGTCGATGCCACCGGCTTCTTCGCACTTGGCGGACAGGCCGGTGCCCGCGCCGCCGCCGATCAGCGGCCGTCCGGCGGCGATCTTGGCGCGGAAGCGTTCGAGCAGGGTGCTGCGGGCGATGCGTGGCATATTCTGGTTCGCTCCGTGGTCAGGCGCGCCGCGCGCTGGCGGCGCTGCGCGAAATCTCGTGCCACGCCGCCACCAGCGCGTCGGCGAAGGCTTCATCGTTCAGGTGCAGCGGCAGGCGTTGCAGCTTGCGGTCCGGGCCGGGACGGAAGCGCAGCGCGAGGGTGTCGAAGAGCACGCGGTCGGCCTCGGGGTCGTGGAAGGGTTGGCCGGGTCTGTCGACGGCCGACACGCCGCCTTCGGGGATGAGAAAACGCACTGGCCCCTGCATCGCGTTCAGCTTGCCGGCGATGAATTCACCGATGGCGCGGTTTTCGTCGACGGTGGTGCGCATCAGCGTGACGTTGGGGTTGTGGCGGACCAGCCGCCGGCCCTTGAAGCGCTCGGGCACGCTGTCCCAGGCGCCGAAGTTCGCCATGTCCAGCGCACCGCAGCTGCCCACGTAGGGCAGGGCATGGCGCGCGAACACGTCCAGCCGCGTCGGCCCGGCCGAAAGCGTGCCGCCGGCGATCTCGTCCGCGATCTCGGTGGTGGAGACATCGATCACGCCGGCCAGCAGCCCGGAATCGGCAAGCTTCTCCATGCTCTGCCCGCCCACGCCGGTGGCATGGAAGACCAGGCAGTCGTAGTCGTCGGCCAGCCGCTTGGTGACGGCTTGCACGCAAGGCGTGGTCACGCCGAACATCGTCAGCCCGAGCGCGGGCTTGGTGATGCTTTCGCTGGGTGGCGGGTGGGCGATCATGCCGGCCAGCGCGTGCGCGGCGTTGGACAGCACCTTCTCGCTGATGCGGTTGATGCCCTGCACGTCGGTCACCGAATACATCATGCAGATGTCGCTGGGACCGACGTAGGGGCGGGTGTCGCCGCTGGCCATGGTGCTGACCATCACCTTGGGCACGCCGATGGGCAGCGCGCGCATCGCCGGCGTGGCCAGCGAGGTGCCGCCCGAGCCGCCGGCGGAAATGATGCCGCCCAGGTCGCGGCGCGTGCGGATGAAGTTCTCGAAGGCCAGCGCCATGGCGCTGACGGCGCCGCCGCGGTCGCCGCTGAACACCGCCGATTCGCCCTGCGGATGGTGGCGCGCCACCTCGCGCGGGTGCACGCTGGCCGGCGAGGGCTTGCCCGAGGTCGACAGGTCGACGGTCACGACGCGCAGGCCCAGCCGTTCCAGGCACTGGCGCAGGAAGAACAGCTCGCGGCCCTTGGTGTCGAAGGTGCCGGCCACGTAGGCGGCGCGTCCGGCGCTGGCCGCGACCGGAAATTCAACGACACGGGCGCTGGTCTCGCGCGGCTGCGAAGCGTGGCTTCGCTGGGCGTGCGCCGGCTCTCGGGAGATGTCGACCACCGGCGCGCTGGCGTCGGCGGCATTCCAGCGCGTGAAGCCGCGCACCGTACGCGGCGCCAGGTCGTCCAAGCTCGGTGCGCCGTCGCCATGCGCGCGCCGCACCGTCAGCACCTGGGTCGGCGGCGGTGTGTCGTCGACGGGTTCCGGCGCCGTGGCCTCGGCCACTTCGTCGTGGCCGCCGGAGCGCACACCCAGCAGTCGCTCCTGCAGATCGCGGTCGGCGGCCAACTGTGCGGCGGGCAACAGTTCGGCGATGCGGCCGTTTACCATGACGCCGATGCGGTCCGCCACCTCGATGGCCACGCCCAGGTTCTGCTCGATCAGCAGCACGGCGATCTCGCCTTCGGCCGCCAGCTCGCGCAGCGCCTGCGCAACCTGCTCGACGATCACCGGCGCTAGGCCTTCGGTCGGTTCGTCCATGACCAGCAGCTTCGGCTGCAGCAGCAGTGCGCGGCCGATCGCCAGCATCTGCTGTTCGCCGCCGGACAGCTGAGCGCCGCCGTGGCTCTTGCGCTCGGCCAGGCGCGGAAACATCGTGTAGACGCGCTCCACGTCGCGCTTCTGCTGTGCCACCAGTCGCAGCGTCTCTTCGACCGTCAGCGACGGCCAGACGCGCCTGCCCTGCGGCACGTAGGCGATGCCGCGCTTGGTGATCTCGTTCGGCGCGCGGCCGAGCAGTTCCTCGCCATGCAGCTTGACGCTGCCGTTGGCCGGCACCAGGCCGGTGATGGCATTGCACAGCGTGGTCTTGCCCATGCCATTGCGGCCGACGATGCCCAACACGCCCCTGTCGATGGCCAAGCTCACGCCCTGCAACGCATGTGCACGGCCATAGTAGACGTCCAGGCCTTCGACGACGAGGATCGGGCCGCGGGACTTCTCGGGCGCTTCCTTGTCGCGACCGAACCAGGCCATCAGTGTTTGCTCCCCATGTAGATGGCCTGAACCTGCGCGTCGTTCTCGATCTCGGCAGGCGTACCGGTCTTCAGCACGCGGCCGTTGTGCATCACGGTGACACGCTCGGTGACGCTGAGCGCGAGGTCCAGGTCGTGCTCGATCAGCACGAAGCTCATGTGCTCGGGCAGCGAGCGCAGCAGCGCCACCAACTCGCGGCGTTCGGCCGGCGACAGCCCGGCGGCCGGCTCGTCGAACAGGATCAGCCGCGGCGCACCGGCCAGCGCCATGCCGATCTCGAGCTGGCGCTGCTGGCCGTGCGCCAGGTTGGCGACCAGTTCGTCGGCCAGGTGCGACAGGCGCGCGCGCTCCAGCAGGTCCTGTGTGGCCACGCTGCTGGCATGGCCAGCGCGCGCGCGAAGGAAGGCGAAGCGGCCATTGGATACGCCGCGCACCGCCAGGAACAGGTTGTCGCGAACGCTGAGTTCGCGGAACAGCAGCGAAGACTGGTAGGTGCGCCGCAGGCCCTTGCGGATGCGCTCGTGCGGCGGCAGCTCGGTAATGTCCTCACCGAAAAAAAAGATTCGCCCGGCAGTGGGCGGGAAGTCGCCGGTGACGGCGTTGAACAGGGTGGTCTTGCCGGCGCCGTTGGAACCGAGGATCGCGTACTTCTGGCCCGCGGCCACCGTCAGCGACACCTCGTCCACCGCGCGCAGCGCGCCGAAGGCGCGCGTCACGCTGTCCAGGCGCAGCGCGTCGTTGGACGCGAGCGTGGATGTCTGCGGCGCGCCTGCGCCCCGGGCGGGGGCGCGCGTGCCGCGGCGCAGTTGCGTGACGGAAGCCACCTGCAGTGCCAGGTTCAGGGGCAGTTGGGTTCGTCGCGCGAGCCGATCTTGAACTGGCCCGCGGGTATGCCGAGCGTCTGCTCCACGTTGTCCACCTTGCGGTTGACCTTGTTGAACAGATTGCCCTGGCCGTCCTTCACCACCTCGGTGACGAAGGTGGTGCCGATGGCCTGGCGGTTCGCGTCGAGCTTGACGTCGCCGTTGGGCGTCTTCAGCACCATCTTCGACAGCGCCTCGCGGTACTTGGCCTGGTTGCCGGACAGGTCACCGTTCACGGCGGCCAGGCCGTCGAGCGCGGCCTTCATGTTGACGTAGTACACGTAGGCAAACAGGCTGGGGCTGGGGAAGCCGCCCTTGCTGACCGGGAAGTTCTTCTGGTAGTCGGCGACGAAGGCCTTCCAGTCGGCGCCGTCGTAGGCGTCAGCCAGCGGGCCCGCCGACAGCGTGCCGACGAGCGAATCGCGGCGCTTGCCCTTGTAGTTCAGCACGTCCTGGCTGACGGTGATCGAGCCACCGAGCATCGGCTTGTCGCCGCCGGCGTTTTCGTACTGTGTAAGGAAGTTCACCGCGTCCGCACCGCCCAGCACCACCAGCAGTGCATCTACGTCCTTGGGGATCTTGGCGATGACGGAGGAGTAGTCCTTGCCGCCCAACGGCACCCAGGCCTTCTCGGGCACCTTGCCGCCGAGGCGGCAATACTCGGCCATGAAACCCTGCACCTGCGAGTAGGGGAAGGCGTAGTCCTCGGCGATGACCATCACGCGTCTTGTAGCCCTTGTCCATCGCCGCCTTGCCCAGGCCCACCATCCACTGCCCGCCTTCGGTGTTGAAGCGGAAGAAGTTCGGGCTGGGGTTGACCAGCGTCGTCGCCTGCGCACCCGAGCCGCCGTTGATGAAGGTCACTTGCGGCTGGGTCTTGCTGTAGTCCTTGACGGCGATGCCTTCGCCGCCGGACAGCGGGCCGACCATGATGTCGACCTTGTCCTGCTCGACCAGCTTGCGTGTGGCATTCACCGCCACGTCAGGCTTGGCGTCGGAGCTGGCCTTGATGATCTCGATCTTGCGCCCGGCCACGGTGCCGCCGCGCTGGATGACCGCCAGTTCGGCCCCGCGCATGCCGTCGGCGCCGCCGGCGGCGAAAGGCCCTTCCAGTGTGGCCAGCAGGCCGATCTTGACCGGCTGGCCCTGGGCCCAGGCCGAGCCTGCCACTGCGACCGCCGCGGCGCTGCCCAGTACCGTACGAACGAAGAGTCTCTTGGTCAATTTCACGGATGTCTCCTTTGGGTTGAAGTCAAGACCTGGTTCGGGCCGAAGCGAGAGCGAAGCTTCGCCCACAACCCGAGCAGGCCGTCGGGGGAAAACAGCACGATGGCGAGGAACACGCCGCCGATCACGAGGTTGAAGCGCTCGCGATCGATCAGGTCGATGGCGAAGGTCTGCAGCAGCACGAAGACCAGCGCGCCGAGGAAGGCGCCGATCGGGTGCCTGACACCGCCGAGCACGGCGATGACCAGGATGTTGATGAGCCAGCTGGTGCCCACCGAGCCGGGCGTCATCAGCGCGTTGTACCAGGCGAGCAGGATGCCGCCCACCGCGGCCAGCACGCCTGACAGCGCATAGGCGGCGACGCGGTGCGCGACCACATGGAAGCCCAGTGCCTCCATGCGCCGCGGGTTGTCGCGCACGCCCTGCAGCGCGATGCCGAAGGGCGCGCGCACGATGTAGCGCACCAGGAAATAGCCCGCCATCGCGCAGAACAGCGACAGGAAATAGAAAGGGATCGGCGCGCGCCAGTCGATGCCGAACACTGTGGGCGGCTTGAGCTCGCGCAGCCCCTGGAAGCCGTTGAAGATGCTGTAGTTCTGCAGCACCAGGTAGTAGAAAGCCACGCCGATGGCCAGCGTGATCATGATGGTGTAGATGCCCTCGGTGCGCACCGACAGCCAGCCGATCAGCGTCGAGCACAGGACAGCCAGCGCGATGGCCGCCGGCACCGCCACCCACCAGGGCCAGCGCAGGCTGATCTCGGGGCTGCTGCTGAAGCCGAGCACCGCGATGCCGTAGCCGGCGATGCCGGCCACCGTCATCTGCGCCAGCGAGACCATGCCGCCGTAGCCGGCCAGGAAACTGAGCGACAGCGCGATCAGGCCGAGGATCAGCGACTGCGAGGCCACCTGGAAGGTGAAGAAGGATGTGGCGATGAACGGAAACACCAGCACGAAGGCGCCGATGAACACGTGGCGCGGTTCGAGCCTGCGCCACAGGTACTTGAGCCAGCGCGGCGCGTCACTGTCGGCGTAGGGGTCCTCGACCGGCGCGAGCATGCGGCAGGGCCGCGCGGCGATCGCGGGCGCAGCGCGGCGCGGTCGCCGCGCAGCCGCCAGGCCGCCGTTCATCGCGCCCGTGCGCCACTGGGCGCAGCGCTCATGCCGCTTTCCCCATGATGCCGCGGGGCCTGAAGGCCAGCACCAGGATCAGGATGACGAAGGTGAAGACCACGCTGTAGGTCGGCGCGTAGGCCAGGCCATAGGTCTCCGACAGGCCGAGGATCGCCGCACCGATGGCCGCGCCGACGACGCTGCCCATGCCGCCGACGATGACGACGATTAGCGAGGCCAGCAGCAGCCGGATGTCTTCGCCCGGCACCATGCTCAGCTCCACCGCACCGATGACGCCGCCGAAGCCGGCCAGCCCGGCGCCGAGCGCAAAGGTGACGGCGAAGACCAGATTCACGTTGACACCTGCGGCGGCGAGCATGGCGCGGTCATCGACGCCGGCGCGGATCATCATGCCCACCCGCGTGCGCGCCAGCAGCCACCACAGGAACAGGCCGATGGCGACGCCGAAGCCGAGCAAACTCAGGCGGAAGGCGCCGTAGGCGTTGATCAACGGGATACCGCGGATGGGGCCTTGCAGCCATTCAGGCGCTTCCATCTGGTGCACCTGGCCGGTGAAGATCCACAGCAGGATGTCGGCGACGACGATCGACAAGCCGATGGTCACCATCGTCTGGCGCAGCTCCTGCCCCTGCATGTGGCGCAGGATGCCCCATTGCATCAGCAGACCGGCCAGCGCCGCGGCCAGGAAGCCCGCCGCCAGTGCGATCAGCCACCACCCGGTCCAGGCCGCGACCACGTAGCCGACATAGCCGCCCAGCAGGTACAGCGAACCGTGTGCCAGGTTGACGTTGCGCATCAGCCCGAAGACCAGCGTGAAGCCGCTGGCGACGATGAAGTACAGCGAGGCCAGCGTCAGGCCGTTGAGCAGGGTGACGAAGTACAGCCGCGTGTTGTCGAAAATCGCCCACAGCGAGAACACGGCGATCGGGCCGCCGATCAGGATCCAGGCAGCCAGGCGGGTGCGCGACATCGCCATGCTCATGCGGCCCGCCCCCAGGCGCGCTGCGACGCGATGTCCGGATGCTTGGCGAACACGCCGTCCTTCATCACCGCCAGCAGGCGCTTCGGCTCGCGCAGGATCGACAGGTTGGCCAGCGGGTCGCCGTCGACCAGCAGCAGGTCGGCGAGATAGCCTTCCTTGATAGCGCCCAGCTCGTTCGGCTTCATCATGATCTGGCCGCCGTAGAGCGTGGCCGAGCGGATCGCCTCCATTGGCGTGAAGCCCAGGTACTTGACGAAGAACTCCAGGTCGCGCGCGTTCTGGTAATGCGGGTTGAAGGCGAAGCCGTAGTCGCCGCCGGGCAGGATGCGGATGCCGCGCCGGTGCATCTTGCTCAGCGATTCGACCGCCGCAGCCCATTCCTCCTCGTAGCCCCAGGACACGGCGGTCTCGTGGGTCACGCCGAAGGGCTCGGCTTCGTGCAGCAGCGCGTACAGGATGCTGATGCCCGGCGCGACGAAGACCTCGTCGCGCGCCGCCTCCAGCATGTCCAGCGTCTCGGTGTCGGTGAAGCTGGCGTGGTAGATCAGCCGGATGCCGTGGCGCAGCGCCTGCTTGACGCTGGCCGCCGAGCGGGCATGCACGATGATGCGCTTGTTGCGCATCTTCACCTCCTCGGCGGCGGCGGCCACCTCGGCATCGGTCATCCAGGTGGTGTGCGACCCGGCGCCGGGCACGAAGTTGTCGCCCGAAAGATTCAGCTTGATGGAATCGACGCCGTACTTCAGGAACATGCGCACCACCTTGCGCATGTCCTCGGCGCCGTTGACGTTGACGCCGAAGCTGAACTCGGGGAAGGGCAGGTGCGGCAGCGTCTCGTCGCCCAGCCCGCCGGGCACGGTGATCTCCTGGCTGGCCGCCAGGTAGCGCGGGCCGGGGATCTGGCCCGAGTTGATGGCGTTGCGCGTCACCACGTCCAGCCGCGGCTTGGCGCAGGCCGCGCCCAGGCAGCTGGTGAAGCCGGACTCGAGGTACTTCCTGGCCACCTTGGCGCACCACAGCACGTGTTCTTCCAGCGGCATGGTCTGGATGGCCGCGAGCGTGGCCGCGTCGTTCCAGGAGAAATGGGTGTGCGCCTCGCACATGCCCGGCATTAGCGTGGCGCCGGCGCCGTCGATCGACCGTGGCGCCCGCTGGGCGAGATCGGCGCCGTACTGCGCCCCACCTGGCGGATGCGGTTGCCCTGCACGAGCACGCTGCCGGTGTAGGGGTTTGTGCCGTGCCGTCGAGGATGCGGACGTTGGTGAACAGGGTATCGCTCATGCCCGTGCTCCTCAAGCGGCCCAGCGGTTGACGGTGGCCGGCATGCCGCTGCGCACCGGCCGCGCCTGGCTTATCGGCGGCGCGCGGTGGAACTCGCCGTCCTTCATCACCGCCAGGATGCGCGCCTTGTCCTGCAGGATCGTGATGTCGGCCAGCGGGTCGCCGTCGACCAGCAGGATGTCGGCCAGGCAGCCTTCGCGGATGTAGCCGAGCTGCTTGCCCATCTTCATCATCGGCCCGCCCCAGGCGGTAGCCGACAGCAGCGCCTCCATCGTGCTCATGCCGACGTGCTTGACGAAGTACTCCAGGTCCTTGGCGTTGCTGCCGTGCGGTGTCCAGGCAAAGCCGTAGTCACCGCCGGGCAGGATGCGCACGCCGCGCTTGCGCAGCGCCCTCATGCTCTCGATGGCGGCTTCGAGCTCGCGGTGGTAGCCCATCTTCTTCGTCACCTCGGGCGTCAGCCCCCACTGCGAGGCGTTGTGGCAGGTGTTGATCAGCCAGGCCAGGCCAGGGGCGACGAAGTGCTCGAACTTGTGCGCCTCCAGCAGGTCCAGCGCCTCCTCGTCGGCAAAGCTGGCGTGGTAGATGACCTCGATGCCCTGGCGCACGCATTCCTTGATGGCCCAGGTGCTGCGTGCGTGCGCGGCGACGCGCTTGCCCCAGGCCTTGGCCTCCTGCACGCACACCGTGATCTCCTCGGGCGTGAACTGGCTCATCTCGCTGGACATGCCGGTGATGGACTCTCCCGACAGGTTGATCTTCAGCGTGTCGACGCCGTACTTGGCGAACATGCGCACGCAGCGGCGCATCTCCTCGGCGCCGCTGACCACCGCGCCGAAGGCGAACTCCGATTGCGGCAGGTGCGGCTGCGTGGTGTCGCCCAGGCCGCCGGGCACGGTGATCTCCTGGCTGGCCGCCAGGTAGCGCGGCCCGACGATAGTGCCGTCGTTGATGGCGTTGCGGATCACCACGTCCAGCCGCGGCTTGGCGGCCGCGGCGCCGACGCAAGAGGTCCAGCCCATGTCGAGGTAGCGCTTGGCGACTTCGGCGCACCACAGGATGTGCTCCTCGGGCGGCATGCGCTGGATGGCGTCCAGGCTGGGCTGGTCGTTCCAGCTGAAATGCGTGTGCGCCTCGACCATGCCGGGCATCAGGAAGGCCCCCGCGCCGTCGATGGTCTGCGCGCCCAGCACCGGTGTCGTGCGCTGGCCGTAGCCGGTCTTGACCACGCGGCTGATGCGTTGGCCTTGCACCAGCACGTCGCCGGTGAAGGGCGCTTCGCCGCCGCCGTCGAAGATGCGCACGTTGGTGAACAGCACGTCGCTCATCTCGGTACCGCCCGGCCGTTCCGAAGGTACCGAGCGCCCCCTCGGGGGGCAGCGAACGAAGTGAGCGTGGAGGTCCTCATTTCAACTCCTTTGCGACGCGAGGAAGTCGCGCAGCTCGCGCGAGCATTCCTCGGGCCGTTCGATCGGTGTCCAGTGGCCGCAGCGCGGCAGCACCACCACACGCGCCGACTGGGCGCTGTGGAAGCGTTCGGCCAACGACCGCACCACCTGCGGAGGCGCAACGCCGTCTTCGTCGCCAGTGACCAGCAGCACCGGCAGCCTGCATGGCGACACGTCGGCAGCCTGCGCGTCGGCCAGTGCCTCGCAGTTGCGCGCATAGGCGTCGGCGTCCTGGCGCATCAGGCTTTCGCGCACGAAGGCCACGGCCAGCGGCAGGCGCTGGCGCGTGTCGTTGGACAAGGCGGCCTGCAGCAGCGCCTCGGTGATCGCCTGCATGCCGGCCGGGCCTTCGCTGCGCGCCTTGGCGGCGCGGGCGCGGATGCCGGTGCGCGCCGCGTCGGTGGGCGCGGCGAGCGGGCCGAACAGCGCCAGGCTGCGCACCAGCTTCGGTTGGGCCACGGCCAGGTGCTGGCAGACGATGGTGCCCATCGAATGCGCCAGCCAGTGCGCGCGCGTGATGCCCAGACGCGAGCACACCGCCACCAGCGATTCGACGAAGCGCGCCATCGACAGCGGCCCTTCGGCCTGCTGCGAACGGCCGCTGCCGGGCAGGTCGACGCGCAGCACGCGGTGCCGCGCCAGCGCCGGCATCAGCGGCGTCCAGGTGTTGGAGCTGCCGCCCAGGCCGTGCACGCAGACCACGGCATCGCCAACGCCCTCGTCTTCCACCGCCATGCGGTCGATCAGGTGCAGCGCCATCTAGACGAACCGGTTCTCGATGGCACCGATGCCATCGACCTCGATGCGCACCACGTCGCCCGAACGCAGCCAGCGCGGCGGGTCGAAGCCCATCCCTACTCCCGCCGGCGAACCGGTGGCGATGACGTCGCCCGGGTACAGCGTGATGCCGCGCGAGC
This sequence comes from uncultured beta proteobacterium, assembly GCA_963824005.1. GTDB lineage: Bacteria > Pseudomonadota > Gammaproteobacteria > Burkholderiales > Burkholderiaceae_C > Rubrivivax. The sequence goes on along the minus strand of CAWGOK010000018.1, from coordinate 84,178 downwards.
AGGTCTCGATCAGCGTCGGGATGTCGAAGATCAGATCGCGGGTGCGTGCGTCCTGGCGCAGCTCGCCGTTGACCCAGCCGCGCACGCGCGTGTCGCGGCCGTCGAGCTCGTCGGCGCTGACGATGCACGGCCCCATCGGGCAGAAGGTGTCGAAGCTCTTGCCCAGGTCCCACTGCTGGTGGCGCACCTGCACGTCGCGGCAGCTGACGTCGTTGACGATGGTGTAGCCGAACACATGGTCCATGGCCCGCGAGCGCGAGATGTCGCGCCCGCCGCGGCCGATGACCACGGCCAGCTCGGACTCGTAGTCGATCTGCGTCGACACCGCCGCGCCGGGCAGACGCACGTCGTCGACGGGGCCGACCACGCATTCGGGCAGCTTGCCGAAGACGATGGGCCACAGGTCTTCCTTCGGCAGGCTGTCGCGGAACACCGTGGTGGCCAGCTCGGCGGCATGCGCGCGGTAGTTGCGTCCGGCGCAGAACAGGCTGCGCAGCGGCCTGGGCAGCGGCGCACGCAGCGTCACCACCTCGGTCGGCAGCCGTGTGCCGGAGGGCGAGGGCAAGCTCTCGCCGAGCGACAGCGCCTGGATCAGCCCCAGCGCGCCGCGCGAGGCATCGGCCACACGCCAGCGGCGTGACTTCACGGCCACAGGGCGAAAGGCTGCCCACGTGGTCACGTCCGCCCCAGCTCCAACTGGCGATGCGCATCGAGCCTTGTCTCCGTGGAACCTGCGCACCGAGCCTGAGACGGCCGGCGCTGCGGGTTAACGCTTGCATTTTGAGACTTGTGTCTCAATTCTGGATCGGTGCATCATACGGGCCGCCACCCATACAAGACAAGAACAACCACACTTGCCGCATCCCCGGAATTACCCGCATGGCGCGACCCAGACTCCGAATCAGCGAAGCGCCCGCGCCGCCCGAGCGCGGCGTCAGGGCATCGACCTTCCACCTGCTGCTGGACACGGCCATGGCGCTGATCCGCAGCGAAGGCCACGTGCCCTCGGTGGCCGACGTGGCGCTGCATGCCAAGGTTTCGCGCGCCACGGCCTACCGCTATTTTCCCAGCCGCAGCGCATTGACCACGGCGGTCATCGACAGCTCGCTCGGCCCGGTGCGCAGTTTCTCGGATGATGGCCTGGCCGGGCGCGAACGGCTGCACCAGCTGTTCAAGAAGACCTTCCCGCGCTTCAAGGAGTTCGAGGCGCCGCTACGCGCGGCCGCGCAACTATCGCTGGAGCAGTGGGCGCTGGAGCGCGCCGGGCTGCTTGACGAGGAGCCCTACCGCCGCGGGCATCGCATCGGCATCCTGGAACATGCGATCGCGCCGCTGGCTGCCGACATGCCGCCGGCGGTGCGCGACCGGTTGCACCGGGCGCTGTCCGTCGTCTATGGCATCGAGCCCTACGTGGTGCTGAAGGACATCTGGGGCCTGCCCGACCGCGAGGTGGAACGCATCGCGCTGTGGATGGCCGACGCGCTGGTGGACGCGGCGCTGCGCGAGTCCACGTCCGGCGCCAAGGTGCTGCGCCTGCCCAAGACACCGGCGCGCAAGCGCAAGGTCTGATCAGGACCGCCGCGCCAGCGCGGCATCGATCTCGGCGCGGACTTCTTCAAGGCTGTTCAGCGGTTGATCCGGCTGCGGCAATGGCGTCGACCCGGTTTGTCGCCGGGTTCCATTGCACCGCGCCATAGATCGCCGGCCGACCGCTCTTGCACAGCACCTGCTCGTAGGCGTCGCCGCTGGAGTAGTGCCAGAACTCCCACGGGTAGTCGACAAAACCGTGGCGGCGCATCAGCGCCGTGATCTCCTTGCGATTGCGCCGCGCCGCGTCGGACACATAAGGCGAGCCCATCGGCGTCAGCGCCGACATCTCCAGGTAGGGCGCGCCGCGATCCACCTCGCGTGACGGATCGTCCAGGTGCATGACCGAGATGTCGATGGCGCTGCCCGACATGTGGGTGCCGAACTTGGGCACGCTGGCCACCAGCGCCGAGCAGCGGCGGAACATGAACTCGGGCGTCGGGCGCTGGCCGCCCAGTTCCCATATCACACTGTTCAGAACCGCGTCGAAGACCATCGGCGTGCGCCCCAGGGCCTTCTGCATCTCGGGCGTACGGTAGCCGTCCTCGACGCGCAGGATCCAGCCGCGCTCGTTCATCTCGGCGGCGGCGCCGATGAAGCCCGGGATCTGCCCGTCGCGCAGGAAGTACAGGCGCGGCAGGTCGTTGACGTGCGGTCGGTCCGAGAACTGCACCGTCACGTTGGCGACAGCTGCGGCCTCCTGCAGCGACACCAGCGGCTCGCCGCATTCGGCCACCGGATAGGGCAGCACTGCGTCGAACATGAATTGGTAGGCCGCATCGAACTGCTCGGTCCAGTAGCGGCGGCGGTTGGTGTCGTCGGTGTCGTCGGCGCTCATCAGGGTTCCATCACTTCCGGCGTGGTTGTGGTTTGCGTGAGAATGCATCGAAAGGGCCCGCGGTGGGCCGAATGGAGACATTCTGCATGGGCATGCTCGACGGCAAATCAATCATCGTCACCGGTGCGGGCCGCGGTATCGGCCGCGACTTCGCCATTGCCATGGCGGCCGAGGGTGCCTCGGTGGTGGTCAACGACCCGGGAGTTTCAGAAAGTGGCACGGGCCACGACGCCGGCCCGGCGCAGCAGGTGGTGGACGAGATCAAGGCGGCAGGCGGCAAGGCCGTGGCCAACACCGACAGCGTCGCTGAATGGACTTCGGCCAATCGCATCATCCAGTGCGCCACCGACAGTTTCGGCACGCTGCATGCAGTGGTCAACAACGCCGGCATCCTGCGCGACCGCATCTTCCACAACATGTCTGTCGAAGAGTGGAAGATGGTCATCGACGTGCACCTGAACGGCAGCTTCTACATGGCGCGAGCCGCGGCGTCGATCTTCCGCAGCGAGGAGCGCGGCGCCTTCGTGCACATGACCTCGACCTCCGGCCTGGTGGGCAACTTCGGCCAGGCCAACTACGCGGCGGCCAAGCTGGGCATCGTGGGCCTGAGCAAGTCGATCGCGCTCGACATGGCGCGCTTCAACGTGCGCAGCAACTGCATCTCGCCCTTCGCCTGGAGCCGACTGATCGGCACCATCCCCAGCGACACACCCGAGCAGCAGGCGCGGCTGGCGAAGATCAAGGCGATGGAAACCAACAAGATCGCCCCGTTGGCGGTGTTCCTGTGCAGCGACGAGGCCAAGGACGTGTCGGGCCAGATCTTCGCGGTGCGCGCCAACGAGATCTTCCTGATGAGCCAGAGCCGGCCGATGCGCTCGGTGCACCGCGCCGAAGGCTGGACACCGCAGACCGTGGCCTCGCATGCCATCCCGGCGATGAAGGCGGACTTCTATCCGCTGCACCGCTCGGCCGACGTCTTCAGCTGGGACCCGATCTGATGAGTGCGACCGACTTCGGCATCCTGTCCTTCGGCGCCTACCTGCCGCGCGCGCGATTGCAGCGCAAGGCCATCGCCGCGGCCAACGCCTGGTTCGCGCCGGGCCTGCGCGGCCTGGCCAAGGGCGAGCGCGCGATCTGCAACTGGGACGAAGACAGCATCACCATGGGCGTGGAAGCCGCACGCGATTGCCTGGTCGGCTTCGACCGCCAATCGCTGACGCAGCTGGTGCTGGCCTCGAGCACATTGCCTTTCGACGACCGGCAGAACGCCGGCGTGGTGGCCAATGCGCTGCAACTGCAATCGGCATTGCGCTCGATGGACCAGGCGGGCAGCCAGCGCGCGGGCAGCACGGCGCTGGCCGCCGCGCTGGACGGTGGTGCGGCACCGGGCTGCACGCTGGTGATCGCCTCCGACACGCGCAAGTCCAAGGCCGGCAGCACGCAGGAGATGCACTACGGTGACGGTGCCGCGGCCATGCTGGTGGGCCATGGCGAGCCGCTGGCACGGCTGGTGGCGTCGCACAGCGAGACGGTGGACTTCGTGCATCAGTACCGCATGCACGACCATGCTCACGACTACGCCTGGGAAGAGCGCTGGGTGCGCGACGAGGGCTACCTGAAGATCGTGCCACGCGCAGTGTCGGCGCTGCTGGCCAAGAGCGGCGTCGATGCGGCGTCGGTGACGCACTTCTGCATGCCTGGCACGCTGTCGCGCATCGGCGCGGCGGTGGCCAAGCGCTGCGGCCTGGGCGAGGACGCGGTGCGCGACAACCTGGCCGCCGTGTGCGGCGACACTGGCGTGGCCCATCCGTTGCTGATGCTGGCCGCTGCGCTGGAAGACGCCAAGCCGGGCGACCGCATCCTGCTTGCCGCCTTTGGCGAAGGCTGCGATGCCCTGCTGTTCGAGGTGACGCCGGCCGTCGCCAAGGCCAGCGGGCGGCGCGGCGCAAAAGGTGTGAAAGGCGCACTGGAGTCCCGCCGCGAGGACGGCAACTACATGCGTTACCTGTCTTTCAACAACCTGGTCGACCTGGAGCGCGGCATGCGTGCCGAGCCCGACAAACCGACGCAGATGACGGTGCTCTACCGCAACCGCGACATGATTCAGGGCCTGGTCGGCGGCAAGTGCCGCAACTGCGGAACGGTGCAGTACCCGCGGCAGCGCTACTGCGTCAACCCGGAATGCAACGCGCTGGACAGCCAGGACGACTATGCGTTTTCGGAGCGCAACGGCACGCTGATGAGTTACACCGCCGACTCGCTGACCTACAGCCCCGACCCGCCCACCTATTTCGGCATGGTGCAGTTCGACGGCGGCGGGCGCATGCTGATGGACTTCAGCGAGGTCGAGGCCGGCAAGATCGACGTCGGGCTGCCGGTGCGGCTGGTCTTCCGTATCAAAGACACTGATGCGATGCGCGGTTTCGTGCGCTATTTCTGGAAGGCCACACCGGCCTGACTACTGGGAGCAATGACATGGCAAGCGGTATCAAGGACAAGGTCGTCATTCTCGGCATGGGCTGCTCGAAGTTCGGCGAGCGCTGGGACTGCAACGCGCAGGACCTGATGGTCGAGGCCTTCGAGGAGGCGCTGGCCGACGCCGGCATCGAGCGCAAGCAGATCGATGCCGCCTGGCTGGGCACGGCCATCGAGGAGCAGCACCTGGGCAAGTCGGCGGTGCCGCTGGCGATGACATTGCGGCTGCCCTACATCCCGGTGACGCGGGTCGAGAACTACTGCGCCACCGGCACCGAGGCGCTGCGCGGTGCGGTCTACGCGGTGGCCTCCGGCGCGGCCGACATCGCGCTGGCCCTCGGCGTGGAAAAACTCAAGGACACCGGCTACGGCGGCCTGCCGCAGCGCGGCCGCGGCGCGCTGAACGACCTGTTCTGGCCCAATCTGTCGGCGCCCGGCTCCTTCGCGCAACTCGCCACCGCCTATGCCGCCAAGCACGGTGCCGACAAGGGCGACCTGAAGCGCGCCATGGCGCACATCTCGGTGAAGAGCCACGCCAACGCCGGCAAGAACCCGAAGGCCCACCTGCGCAACCCGATCACGATGGACGACGTGATGAACGCCAGCATGATCGCCGAGCCGCTGGGCCTGTACGACTGCTGCGGCGTGTCAGCGACGGCAGTGCCTGCGCCATCGTCTGCACGCCCGACATCGCGCGCGGCCTCGGCAAGAAGGACCTGGTGGCGGTGAAGGCGCTGCAGGTGGCGGTGTCCAACGGCGAGGAGGTGCAGTTCGATAAGTGGGACGGCTCTTACTTCGCCACCACGCGCATTGCCGCGGCGCGCGCCTACAAGGAAGCCGGCATCACCAGGCCGCGCGAGCAGGTGTCGCTGGTCGACGTGCACGACTGCTTTTCGGTGACCGAGCTGGTGACGATGGAAGACCTGCAGCTGTCCGCAGAGGGCACGGCGATCCGCGACGTGCTCGACGGCTTCTTCGATGCCGACGGCGAGGTGCCGTGCCAGATCGACGGCGGGCTCAAGTGCTTCGGCCATCCGATCGGCGCGTCTGGCCTGCGCATGGTGTACGAGATGTACCTGCAGCTGTCGGGCCGTGCCGGCGCGCGGCAGCGACCCGCGCCCACCTGGGGCGTGACCCACAACCTCGGTGGCTTCCCGAGCCAGAACGTGGCCGCCATCGCGGTGCTCGGTTCCTACGGGGCCTGACGGTTCGGCCGATGGCCAGCAGGGTCAAGCACCGCGCAAGCTCACGGACATGAACCACCATGAACCACAGGCCTGTAACGGATGCATGGGCGCACGGGGATCTTTACGAACGCTACGTGGGCCGCTGGAGTCGCCAGGTCGCGCCCGTGTTCGTGGACTCGATCAAGGTGCCGAGCGGCCGCCGCTGGCTCGATGTCGGATGCGGCACCGGGGCGCTCAGCGCCGCCATTCTGGAGCGAGGCTCGCCGTCGTCGGTGGTAGGCGTCGATCCGTCACAGGGATTCCTTGACACCGCGCGAGACCGGCTCGGCGAGCGTGTCAGCCTGCTCCCGGGCAGCGCCACGGCCATCCCGCTGGGCGACGCGTCGGTGGATGTGGTGGTCTCGGGTCTGGTGCTCAACTTCGTTCCCGATCAGCCGGCGGCGCTGGCCGAAATGAAGCGAGTCGTTGTGCCCGGCGGCACCATCGCAGCCTATGTCTGGGACTATGCGGAAAAGATGGAACTGATGCGCCACTTCTGGGATGCCGCCATCAGCCTGGACGCCAGCGTGGCGCAGTTGGATGAGTTGGTGCGCTTTCCGGTTTGCCGGCCCGAGCCGCTGAGACGGTTGTTCGCCGATGCTGGGCTGCAGGACATCGAAGTCAGCGCCATCGACATCGCCACGCCCTTTGCGTCTTTCGACGACTACTGGGCGCCGTTCCTGGGCGGGCAGGGGCCCGCACCGTCCTATGCCATGTCGCTGGACGAAGCTGCAAGGCAGCGACTGCGCGACACGCTGAAGCAGCGCATTGCGGCGAACCCGGATGGCTCGATCGCAATGATGGCCAGAGCGTGGGCGGTTCGGGCCACGGTGCCTGGCGAAGGTACGGCCGCAGGTTGAGCCCGTCGGGCCCGCGCCGCCATCTGACAGGGCCGAACCATGAACTTCGCGTTCACTGACGAGCAGCAACGCATCCGCGACGCGACGCTCGCGCTGTGCCGCCCCTTCGACGACGAGTACTGGCTGCGCAAGGATCGCGACGGCGGTTTCCCCGAAGAACTGTATCGCGCCATGGCCGATGGCGGCTGGCTCGGCATCTGCATCCCGCCCGAACATGGCGGCTCGGGCCTGGGCCTGGCCGAAGCGGCGGTGCTGATGCGCGCGGTCAGCGAGAGCGGCGCCGGCATGTCGGGCGCGTCGGCGCTGCACATGAACATCTTCGGCCTGAATCCGGTGGTGGTGTTCGGTACCGAGGAGCAGAAGCGTCGCATGCTGCCTCCGATCGTGGCCGGGCGCGAGAAGGCGTGTTTTGCCGTGACCGAGCCGAACACGGGCCTGAACACCACGCAACTGAAGACACGCGCGATGCGGCACGGCGACCACTTCCTCGTCGATGGCCAGAAGGTGTGGATCTCCACCGCGCAGGTCGCCGACCGGATGCTGCTGCTGGCGCGCACCACGCCGCTGGACGAGGTGACGCAGCCGTCGCACGGTCTGAGCCTGTTCTACACCGCGCTCGACCGCCGGCACGTGAGGGTGCACGAGATCGACAAGATGGGCCGCAAGTGCATCGACTCGAACGAGTTGTTCATCGAGGGGCTGAAGATCCCGCTCGACGACCGCATTGGCGAGGAAGGCCGTGGCTTCGACTGCATCCTGCACGGCATGAACCCCGAGCGTGTGCTGATCGCCGCCGAGGCGGTGGGCCTGGGCCACTTGGCGCTGTCGCGGGCCAGCGCCTATGCGAAGGAGCGCGTGGTCTTCAATCGGCCGATTGGCCAGAATCAGGCCATCCAGCATCCGCTCGCGGCCAACTGGATGGCACTGGAAGCTGCCTGGTTGATGACCTTGAAAGCGGCCTGGTTGTACGACCAGGGCCAACCCTGCGCGGCCGAAGCCAATGCCGCCAAGTACCTGGCGGGCGAGGCGGCCTACGACACCTGCCAGCAGGCGGTGATGACGCATGGCGGCTTCGGCTACGCGAAGGAATATCACGTCGAGCGTTACCTGCGCGAAAGCCTGATCCCGCGCATTGCGCCGATCAGCCCGCAGCTGATACTGTGCTACATCGCCGAGAAGGTGCTCGGCCTGCCAAAGTCGTACTGACAACGATGATCGACGCCCTCGAACTCAGCGCCATTCCCGAATCGGCCCATGCCCTGCGGCCCGCGGTGCGCGCCTTTCTCGACGACGCGCTGCGCGACCGGCCGACGGACCGGCTGGCGCGCTCGTGGATGGGTTTCGACGCCGAGTTCAGCCGCGCGCTGGCGCAGCACGGCTGGGTTGGCATGACCCTGCCACGCCAATATGGCGGCGGCGGCAAGGACGCGTTTCACCGCTTCGTTCTAGCCGAAGAGCTGCTGTGCCGTGGCGCACCGGTGTCGGCGCACTGGATCGCCGATCGGCAGAGTGGCCCGCTGATCCTGAAGTACGGCACGGCGGCGCAGCGCGACTTCTTCCTGCCGAAGATCTGCGCGGCCGACATCTTCTTCTGCATCGGCATGAGCGAGCCGCAAAGCGGCTCCGACCTGGCCGGGCTGCGCACGCGCGCCACGCGCAGCACCGCTGGCTGGCTTCTCACGGGCCAGAAACTGTGGACCACCAACGCCCACCGCGCGCACTACATGATCGCGCTGGTGCGCAGCAGCGGCACGCCGGAAGACCGGCACAAGGGGCTGTCGCAGATGATCGTCGACCTGTCGCTGCCCGGCATCACCGTGCGCACCATCGGCGACCTCACCGGCGACCAGCATTTCAACGAGGTCTTCTTCGACAACGTGCTGCTGCCGCACGACGCGCTGGTCGGCGAAGAGGGTGCCGGCTGGGCGCAAGTGACGGCGGAGTTGGCCTTCGAGCGCAGCGGGCCGGAGCGCATCTACGGCAGCATGCTGCTCTTCGATGCCTGGCTGGAGCACCTGCGCAGCCGGACATCGCCGACATCGGCCGAAGTGGCGCTGGCCGGGCGCATCCTCGCCCACCTGGTGCCGCTGCGCGAGATGTCGGCCGCGCTCACCGCCAAGCTGGCGCATGGCGGCAGCCCGGTGATCGAAGCCGCGCTGGTCAAGGACCTGGGCACCGAGCTGGAGCAGGCCATACCCAATCTGTTGGCCGATGTCATCGCCGCCGACCCGCAGGCCGAGCGGCCCGACGCCTTGCTGCGCACGCTGAGTTACGTGTTGCAGGTGTGCCCGACCTTCTCGCTGCGCGGCGGCACGCGCGAAATCCTGCGCGGCGTGATTGCGCGCGGACTGGGGTTGCGCTGATGGACGCCTTGCTTGCCGAATCGATCGAGCGTTTCCTGGCCGGCTGCAGCACGCCGGCGGTAGTGCGCGATGTGGAGCGTGGCCGCTCTGGGACGGCGCTGTGGGCCGAGGTCGAAGCCTCCGGTTATGCGGACCTGCTGGTGGCCGAAGCCGCGGGCGGCGCGGGTCAGAGCCTGCGCGAGGCCTTCGCGCTGTGGCTGGCCTGCGGCCGGCACGCGCTGCCGGCGCCGCTGGCCACGACGGCGTGGGTGCGTGCTGCATTGGCACAAGCGGGTGTGGCTGCACCGCCCGGGCCGCTGACGCTGGCCGCGCAGGGCAACCGCGCCAACGATGGCGCGCTGCGCTGCCAGAACGTGCCCTTTGGCGCGTTGGCCGACTGGGTACTGGTGTCCGACACGCAGGGCTGCACGCTGCTGCCGGTGGCTGCCGGCGAGCGCCAGCACACCGGCGTGCACGGCAGCCTGCAGGCGCACGTCCGCTGGCCGGCGCGGCCCGCCGGCGCTCTGGTGCTGCCGACGCCCTGTGACGCGACGCATGCCGGCGCGTTGATGACGGCCACGATGATGGCCGGTGCGATGCAGCGCGTGCTCGAGGCCACGCTGGCTTTTGCCAATGACCGGGCGCAGTTCGGCAAGTCGATCGGCAAGTTCCAGGCGGTGCAGCAGCAGCTCAGTGTCATGGCCGAGCAGGTATTTGCCGCACGCATGGCGGCCGAGATCGGCTGCGCCAGCGACGGCATCGTGCCGCAGCCGCTGCGCGCGGCGGTGGCCAAGGCGCGCGCCAGCGAAGCGGCCGAGAAGGTGGTGGCCATTGCCCACGCAGTGCACGGCGCCATCGGCGTCACGGCCGAATACGACCTGCAACTGCACACCCGCCGGCTGCAGGAATGGCGCGCCGATTTCGGCTCGCAGGCTCACTGGCATGGGCAACTCGGCCAGGCGCTGCTCGCGGATCGCCGCCCGACGCTGCCCTTCATGCTGGACGAACTGCTGCCCCAGTCCGCCTGACATGGCCATGACGCTGCAGCAGTTGTTCGGCATCGACTGGCCGCTGATCCAGGCGCCGATGGCCGGCGTGCAAGGCCATGCGCTGGCCGCGGCAGTGTCGAACGCCGGCGCGCTGGGCTCGCTGCCTTGCGCGATGTTGGGGCCGCAGGCGATGCGCAGCGAGCTGCAGGCGCTGAAGGCAAGAACCGCACGGCCCTTCAATCTGAACTTCTTCTGCCACAGTGCGCCGCAGCCCGACGCGCAGGCCGAAGCCGCCTGGCGCGCCGCGCTGGCGCCGTACTGCGCCGAGCTGGGCCTGGATGCGCAGGCCAGCGTGGCCGGCGCCTCGCGCGCGCCTTTCGGTGCTGCGGCCGCCGAGCTGGTGGAAGAGTTCAGGCCGGCGGTGGTGAGCTTCCATTTCGGATTGCCGCCGCCACAGCTGTTGGCCCGCGTGCGTGCCGCCGGGGCGCGCATCCTGGCTTCAGCCACCACCGTCGACGAGGCGCGCTGGCTCGAGGCGCATGGTGCGGACGCCGTCATCGCCCAGGGCCTGGAGGCCGGCGGTCACCGTGGTTCGTTCCTGTCGACCGACCTGAGCCTGCAGCAGGGCACGTTCGCGCTGCTGCCGCAGGTGGTGCGCGCGGTGAACCTGCCGGTGATCGCGGCCGGCGGCATCGCCGACGCGCGCGGCGTGGCCGCGGCCCTGGCGCTGGGTGCCGCCGGCGTGCAGATCGGCACCGCCTACCTGCTGTGCCCGGAAGCGACGACGAGTGCGCTGCACCGCGCAGCGCTGCAAGGCGAGGGCGCGCGCCACACCGCGCTGACCAACCTGTTCAGCGGCCGGCCGGCGCGTGGCATCGTCAACCGGCTGATGCGTGAACTGGGCCCGATGCGCGATGCGCTGCCGGCCTTCCCGTTGGCCGCCGCGGCGCTGGTGCCGCTGCGCAGCGCGGCCGAAGCGCGCGGCAGCATCGACTTCACGCCGTTGTGGTCGGGGCAGAACGCCAGCGGCTGCAAGACGCTGGGCGCGGCCGAGCTGACACGCGAACTGATCCAGCCTTTTCAGGAATCCCGTCGATGAGCGACTTTCTGGCCTATGAACAAAGCGGCGCGGTCGTCACGCTGACGATGAATGCACCCGAAGTGCGCAACGCGCTCACCGGCAATGCGGCAGTGGACGAATTCGTCGCCGCCGTCGAGCGCATCAATGCCGACCCTGCAGTGCGCGTGATGATCCTCACTGGCGCCGGCACGGTGTTCTCGTCGGGCGGCAACGTCAAGGACATGAAGCGCTTCACCACCGACGCCGTCTCGCCGGGCGCGATCGCGCAGTGGTACCGCACCGGCATCCAGCGCCTGCCATTGGCACTGCAGAAGCTGGAAGTGCCGAGCATCGCCGCGGTCAACGGCCCAGCCATCGGCGCCGGCAACGATCTGGCCTGCATGTGCGACATGCGCATCGCATCGACGAATGCCAGCTTCGCCGAAAGTTTCATCCGCGTTGGCCTGATCCCCGGAGACGGTGGCGCCTGGCTGCTGCCGCGTGTGGTGGGCCTGTCGAAGGCGATGGAGATGTCCTTCACCGGCGATGCGGTGAAGGCCGACGAGGCGCTGGCCATCGGTTTGGTGTCGCGCGTGGTCGCACCCGAGGCGCTGATGGACGAGGCCCGTGCGCTGGCGGCGCGCATTGCGCGCAATCCGGGGCAGACGCTGCGCTGGTCGAAGCGCCTGCTGCGCGAAGGCCAGCACCAGCGGCTGGAGTCGTTGCTCGAACTGTCCGCGGCGCTGCAGGTGCTGGCGCACAAGTCGCCGGCGCATGCCGAGGCCGTGACTGCCTTCATCGAAAAACGCGAGCCCAAGTTCGGCGACACTTAAGCCCGGTTCGAGCTGGCCCTGCAATGGCCGATGCGCGGGCCTGTGGTGCGGCGGGCCTGCGTCAGCCGGGCAGGTGGCGCTGCGCCGGCACCCGGCGGTTCAAACGCAGCATCAGCCGCAGGTATTCGAGCCGCGCGTGCAGTTCCAGCATCTGTCGGCGCAGTTTCATCAACGCCTGCATGCGGGCTTCGAGGGCATCCGTCGGTGGCAAGGGCACCGGGCCTGGCGATGAGGGCGAGTTCATGGGGTGGGCACGAGCGGTGGGGTCGGTGGCGGCATCTTGTGCATCGTCGCCAGGGTGGTCAATCCCGCAACTCGGGTGGCCATGGTCCTGATAGATTCAGCGCCTGCCCCCTCGCGGAAAGACTCGACATGAAGGTCTGCATCTACGGCGCCGGCGCCATTGGCGGCTTCATCGGCACGCGGCTGGCCGCCACCGGCGAATGCACGGTCGGCGCCGTCGCGCGCGGGCCAACATTGCGTGCCTTGCGCGAACACGGCTGGCGCCTGCGCCAGGGCAGCCAGTTGTTGCAGGTGCCGGCCAGGGCCGCCGAGGACCCGCGCGAGTTGGGGGTGATGGACCTGGTGGTGATCGCCGTCAAGGGCCCGGCGCTGTCGGAGGTGGCGCGCCGCATGGCGCCGCTGCTCGGCCCGCACACGCTGGTGCTGCCGGCGATGAATGGCGTGCCCTGGTGGTTCGCGCAGTCGACGCCGGTGCTCGGCGGCCAGCCACTGCAAAGCGTCGATCCGGATGGCGCCATTGCCGCACACCTGCCGCTGGCGCAGGTGGTCGGCTGCGTGGTGCATGCCAGCACCTTCACGCCCGAGCCCGGGCTGGTGGAGCAGCGCATGGGCCAGGGCCTGATCATCGGCGAGCCGGCCGGCGGCGTGACAGCGCGCGTGCAGCGCCTGGGCGAGCTGCTCGGCCGCGCCGGCTTCGACGCCACGGTATCGGCCAACATCCGCCAGGACATCTGGTACAAGCTGTGGGGCAACATGACGATGAACCCGGTGACAGCCATCACCGGCGCGACCAGTGACCAGGTGCTCGACGACCCGCTGGTGCGGGCCTTCTGCTCGGCCGCGATGCGCGAGGCCGCCGAGATCGGCGCCGGCATCGGCTGCGCGATCGCGCAAAGCCCCGAAGACCGCCATGCGGTGACGCGCAAGCTGGGCCGCTTCAAGACCTCGATGCAGAACGACGTGGCAGCCGGCCGCGCCATCGAACTCGATGCACTGGTGACGGTGGTGCGCGAGATCGCGCAGCGCCTCGCCATCGCCACGCCGAACATCGACGCGCTGCTCGGCCTGACCCGGCTGTTCGCGCGCGTGCGCGGCCTGTATCCCGAAGACGGCGCCGTGCTGTCCTGAGCACAGAAAGCGAGGCCCGCGTGGCACACAGCAAGTTCCGCATCATGCTGCCGTCGATGACGCCGGGCAGCGCCCGCCACGTGGTGGTACACCGCTTCGGCAAGCTCGGTGCGCGGCCCAAGGTCTACTTGCAGGCGGCCGTGCATGCCAACGAGTTCCCGGGCGCGATGGCGCTGCACCACCTGTTGCCGCAGCTGCTCAAGGCCGATGCGGCCGGACGCATCGTCGGCGAGGTGGTGGTGGTGCCCGCGGTCAACCCGATCGGCCTGTCGCAGCTGGTGGGCAACAACCACCTGGGCCGCTACGACCAGCTGGGCCGCGACAACTTCAACCGCAACTGGCCCGACCTGGCGCCGGCGGTGGCCGAACGTGTGGGCAGCCAGCTCGGCAAGGACGCACAGGCCAACATCACGCTGATCCGCAAGACCGCGCTCGCCGCGCTGGCCGAGATGCAGCCGCTGAACGAGCTGCAGACGCTGCGCGTCGAGGTGTTGAAGTTGGCGATCGATGCCGACGTGTTGCTCGACCTGCACTGCGACCTTGAGGCGGTGCTGCACCTGTTCATCTCGCGCCGCGACTGGCCTGGCCGCGCGCAGGCGCTGGCGGCCGAGATTGGCGCCGAGGCCACGCTGGTCAATGACCCGTATCCGCAAGCGCTGACCTTCTCCGGCGTGAACGGCGCGCTGTGGGCGCGGCTGGCTGAAGCCCTGCCCGAGGCCGACATCCCGCAGGCCTGCTTGAGCGCCACCGTCGAATACCGCGGCCAGCACGACGTGAACCATGCGCTCGGTGCCGACGACGCGGCGCGGCTGCTGCGTTTCCTGCAGCGCTGCGGCGCAGTCGCCGGCCGACCCGGCAAGCTGCCCACACTGAAGGCCGAGGCCACGCCGATCGCCGGCATGGACGTCGGCTATTGCAAGGGCACCGGCGTGCTGGTGTACCGCGTGGCCAAGGGCACGCGAGTGCGCAAGGGTCAGGTGATCTGCGAGATCATCGACCCGTCCGACGAACGCGGACCCGCGGCGCGCACGCCGCTGCTGGCGGGCAGCGACGGCGTGCTGTTCTCGCGCCGGCTCGACGGCACGCTGGCCTGGCCCGGCAAGACGGCCTTCCGCATCGCCGGGCCGAAGCCGCTGGCGCACCGCATCGGCATGAGCGGGCTGGACGACTGATCGCGTTGCGATCGCGCCCGCCCGCGCCCGGCCCGGCGCTTCGTCCGACGCATTAATTTGTGCCAACACTGCAGTTCCCGGCGGCGCAGAAGGGCCACACTTCGGCGCAGGCATCCGGGCCCTGTGCACAAGCCTTCGATGGAGAGCGTGATGAGTGCCACACACGAAGAACTGAAAGCCTGGATCGGTCGCAGCGAGACCGTGCACGACACCGTGCAACCGACGCCGGTGGTGGCGCTGACGGCCACGCTCGACCATCCGGCTGCGCCGGTGGTCGCGGGCACGCCGCTGCCGCCGCTATGGCACTGGCTGTACTTCCTGCCGATGCATCGGCAGTCGCAGATCGGTCCCGACGGTCACCCCCAACGCGGCGGCTTCCTGCCGCCCGTGCCGCTGCCGCGACGCATGTGGGCCGGCAGCCAGTTCGAATTTCGCTCGCCGATGCGTGTCGGCGACCGCGTGGCGCGCAGCTCGACGATTGCCGATGTCTCGGTCAAGGACGGACGCACGGGGCAGCTGGTGTTCGTCAAGGTGCGGCACGAGCTGCGCTGCAACGACGCCGCAGAGCCGGCGCTGGTGGAGTTCCACGACATCGTCTATCGCGAGGCCCAGCGGCCCGATGACGTGCCGCCACCGCCGCAGAGCGCGCCGGCCGGCGCGGCCTGGCGACGCGAACTGGTGCCCGACGAAGTGCTGCTGTTCCGCTATTCGGCCCTGACCTTCAACGGCCACCGCATCCACTACGATCGACGCTACGTCACCGAGGTCGAAGGCTATCCGGGCCTGGTGGTGCACGGCCCGCTGATCGCCACGTTGCTGATGGACCTGTTGCGCCGCAATGCGCCCGAGGCCGACGTCGCCGCATTTCGCTTCAAGGCGCTGCGCCCCACCTTCGACGGGCAGCCGATGTGCGTCAACGGCGCGCCGCAGGCCGACGGCAAGACCGTGCGCCTGTGGGCGCAGGACCATGAAGGCTGGCTGACGATGGATGCCGCCGCCACGCTACGCTGAACCCTCCCGCGAGATCTGCCATGCAACCCCTGAATGGCATCACCGTCGTGACGCTGGAACACGCGATCGCGGCGCCTTTCGCCACGCGCCAGTTGGCCGACCTGGGCGCGCGCGTGATCAAGATCGAACGTCCTGGCAGCGGCGACTTCGCCCGCGGCTACGACCAGCGAGTGTGCGGCCTGTCCTCCCATTTCGTCTGGACCAACCGTTCCAAGGAAAGCCTGACGCTGGACGTCAAGCAGCCCGCGGCCGCCGAGGTGCTGCGCCGGCTGATCCTGGACAAGGCCGACGTGCTGGTGCAGAACCTGGCGCCCGGCGCGGCGGCGCGCCTGGGGCTGTCCTACGACGTCTTGTCGACCGCCAAGCCCGGCATCGTGGTCTGCGACATCTCGGGCTATGGCGACGACCCGAAACATCCCGGGCCGTACCGCGACAAGAAGGCCTACGACCTGCTGATCCAGAGTGAAGCCGGGCTGGTCTCGATCACCGGCACGCCGGACGCACCGTGCAAGGTGGGCGCGTCCATCGCCGACATCGCTGCCGGCATGTACGCCTACAGCGGCATCCTGGCGGCGCTGCTGCAGCGCCAGCGCGATGGCCGCGGCCGGCGCGTCGAGGTCTCGATGCTGGAGGCCTTGGGCGAATGGATGGGCTACCCGATGTACTACGCCTTCGATGGCGCCGAGCCGCCACCGCGAAGCGGCGCCAGCCACGCCACGATCTATCCTTACGGGCCATTTCCCACCGGCGATGGCGGCACGGTGATGCTGGGCCTGCAGAACGAGCGCGAATGGGCGGCCTTCTGCGACAAGGTGCTGCTGCAGCCGGCGCTGGCGCGGGACGCACGTTTCGACAGCAATGCCAAGCGCAGCGCACAGCGCGAGGCGCTGCGTGCCCTGATCGTCGCGGCCTTCGACCTGCTGCGCGCTGACGAGGTGCTGCAGCGCCTGGAGGCCGCGCAGATCGCCAGCGCCAAGGTGAACACGATGCGCGAGTTCTGGCAGCACCCGCAACTGACGGCGCGCGAACGCTGGCGCGACATCGGTTCGCCGGCCGGCGTGCTGCCGGCACTGCTGCCACCGGGCAACTGGGACGACGGCGAGGGCCCGCGCATGGACCCGGTACCCGGCCTGGGCGAACATACCGGGTCCCTGCTGGCCGAGCTGGGCTACGGCGCCGAGGCCATTGCCGCTTTGCGCGCGACGCAGGCCATCTGAGGCGCGACGCCATGATTCCACGCAGCTACCTGTTCGTGCCCGGCAACCGTGCCGAACGTTTCGACAAGGCGTTGGCCTCGGGTGCCGACGCGGTCGTGCTGGACCTGGAGGACGCGGTCACGCCGGAGGACAAGGCCGTCGCGCGCGACGCCGTGTCGCGCTTCCTGACGACCACCGATGAGGCGCTGCTTACGCGGCTCGTGGTGCGCATCAACGACGAGAGCACGCCCTGGTTCGACGCCGACTTGGCGATGCTCGCTGCGGCGCAGGCGCGATGCGTGATGCTGCCCAAGGCCGAAGCGGTGGCCACGGTGGCCCGTGTACGCGCTGCCTCCCCGGGCACCGAAGTGCTGGCGCTGATCGAAAGCGCACGCGGTGTGCTTCACGCCGAAGCCCTGGCCGGCGCCGACGGCGTGGCGCGGCTGGTCTTCGGCACGCTCGACTTCGCACTCGACCTCGACCTGGTCGACGACCCGTTGGCCGGCCCGCTGGGCCTGGACGCCCCCGCCAGCCGGCTGGCCTGGGCCTCGCGCGCGGCGGAGCTGCCACCGCCGGTGGCCGGCGTCACGCCCGACATCGACGATGCGGCGCGGCTGCGCGCCGACTTCGCGCGTGCGCGCGCTCACGGCTTCAGCGCCAAGCTGTGCATCCACCCGAAGCAGGTGGCCGTGGTGCACGAGGTGCTGGTGCCCAGCGCGGCGGAACTCGACTGGGCGCGGCGTGTGATCGCCGCGGCCGAAGGCTCGTCGGGTGCGGTGCGGGTCGATGGCCGCATGGTCGACAAGCCGGTGCTGCAGCGTGCGCTGCGCCTGCTGGCGCGTGGCGCGCCACGCTGAAGCCATCGTCCGACCCGACGCGCACGGCCGTGGCGCGGACGCCAGGCGGGCTTCGGCCGGCCTCGCTGCCGCTCAAGCCGTGGCCGTGGCCGCGGCATGCAGATGGCCAGGCCACCGAGCGGCTCTGGCCCAGTTCACGCAATGGCGGGTCCGCCTGGTGTCAGACCGGGAACACCATCAGCATGGTGCCGAGCCAGAAGCTCGGTACCGCCAGCAGCAGGATCGAGAACGACCGCGCCAAGTAGTCACCCGCGGCGTCCTGGCGCACGGCCGAATACCCGCCGATCGGCAAGGCGATGACCAGCCCCAACCAGCAGCGCGATCGCGCCGAGCTCGAAGGTCACCGGCAGCCGCGCCAGCAGCAGCTCGGTCACCGGCGTGCCTTGCCACAACGACTTGCCCAGGTCGCCGTGCAGCACGATCGCCGAGACCCAGCGCAGGTACTGCTGCCACATGGGAAAGTCCAGGCCGAGTGCAGCGATCAGTTGCTCGCGGTTGTGCTTGTCGGCCGCGACATCGTTCTGGCTGAGCATCAGGTCAATCACGTCGCCGGGGATCAGACGCACCGTGATGAAGACAATCAGGCTGGCCAGCAGCAAGGTGGGCAGCAGCGCCAGAAGCCGGCGCAGCATGTAACCGCGCATCAGGCGGTCGCTTGCACCGAAGGCCAGGAGAACGGTGACGCAGCGCCTCGGGCGCCGTGGCGCCAGCCGTGCAGACGCTCGAACAATTGTCTCCTTGTCCCGCGATCGAAGGGGCCGCGTCCTCGTCGGATTGAATCATGCGGGGCCGATGATGCCCGGGCGCAGGTGATTTCCCTGAAGGCCGAAACACCCGGGAACGCCGCCGCGCCGATCGACTCAGGGCCGATTGCGCGTGCCCTTGATGCCATCGAGCAACTTACGCAACGCGGCGCGCGGTGGCGGCAGGCGCGCCGGTGAAGCGCAAGCGCGTGGTGCAGCAAGCCAGGCTGCATACCGATCAATGACTGCCCGGCGGCTCGTGGCTGCCGGACAGTCGTGCAGTGCCTAGAACTTGAAGACCGCGCCGATCAACGGCCCGTTGAAGCTCATGTCGGTGACGCGCGAGTCGCTCTTGAAGTCATAGTCCAGGTAGCGCCAGGATGCGACCAGCGCACCCCAGCCGAACTGGTAGCCCACGCCGGCATTCACCTGCCAGGTGAACTTCGACTCGCCGGCGCCCACATCGACGTAGAAAGGCACGAACCATCTGCGCTCTTCGCCCAGGTAGGCGCGCCCCTTCAGGCCGACGATGCCGTCCCAGTTGGTGACGCTGACCTCCTTAGTACCGGTGCGTGGCGGCAGCAAGCCGGGGCCGGTACCGTTGAGCGACCAGCTCAGCGTGTTCGTCATGTCGATCATGCGCATGCCGAACAGCATGTCCATCGTGCCTTCGTTGTCGGCCTTCAGTGAATAGGTGCCGGCCAGCGACCAGATCCACGACTTGATGTCGAGTACCAGGTTGGCATCCAGGCCAATGGGCAGCGGCTGGCCACCGATGCTGAAGTCGCGCGAGGCCTGCTTGGACGCACCGAAGTCGGCATACACCAGGTCGGTCCACAGGCCCCACTGGCCGTTGCGCGCCTGGAGGCTGCCCATGAAGGCGAACTTCAGCGCGTCGATCACGTCGCCCATGCTGACGTCGATGCTGGGCCCGCCGCCGTCGGGTGGAAACGAGGTTGCACCGCTGATGGCCGGGAACCAGCCATAGATGGCCGCCTCGAACTGCCAGCCGTCGGTCATGGCCTGGGCCTGCGCCGTGACCGGCGCCGTTCCAGCCAGTGCAAGGGCAAGCAACGGCGCCGCGACAAGGCCTGTGTGACTGCTTTTCATGCTCGAGTCTCCATGAGTGGGGTGTGGTGGCGGGCGGCGCCGGCCAGCAACTGATTCTCCTGCCACCACCCGCTGCGGGCCAAGCCCGACGCACGCGCTCGGCCCCACCCGTGCACGGCGCGCAACAATGTCGCGTGAGCCGTTGCTTGCCGCGTTGGCGCGATGGCTCAATCGCGCTTGGCCTTTTCCAGCATCGCCGCCTGCAACTTCTTGATGTCGGAAGGCGACAACTGCGGCCGGTCCATCTTGATCGTCAGCTTGTTCAGCTTCGCGTTCAGAGCAAACGGCGGCTTGTAGTCGGCATCGTTGACGCCGGTCAGCGTGTCCGAGCCGATGTCGAAGCTCTCGTCCCACTGCAGGATCATCGGCAGCGTCTTCGGCATCGGCTTGGTGTCGACCACCTTGCCGTCGACCTTGAGCGTGCCCACGCCGGGGCGGCCGACGCCGCTGAAGTCATTGAAGGCCAGCGTGCCGGCGCCCAGCCCCTCGTACTTGAAGTCGAACTCGACGGTGTGCCGGCCCGGGGGCAGCGCCTCCGCACCTTCCCACTTCAGCCGCTCCAGGTCGACCATGTTCCACAGCCACACCGGCTTGCCCTTCAATAGGTAGAAGCCGTAGCCGCCAAAGCGCCCGCCGGAGGTCAGCATCATGCCTTCGGCGCCGCCGGCCGGCACCTCGATGTCGGCGCTGACCGTGTACGAGGTGTTCAGCAGCAGCGGCGAATCGCCCTGCGGCAGCCCGGTCATCGGCCGCGTGTAGACGAATTCGCTGCGCCCGGCGGTGATGTTCGGCCGCGGCGCGACGATGCGTGCAGCCACCGACGCATCCAGCGGAAAGACCTGGTACTTCT
The DNA here is from genome assembly GCA_963824005.1 of uncultured beta proteobacterium. Lineage (GTDB taxonomy): Bacteria > Pseudomonadota > Gammaproteobacteria > Burkholderiales > Burkholderiaceae_C > Rubrivivax. Next base: position 63,658 of record CAWGOK010000018.1, on the reverse strand, counting down.
TCGCCTCGGCCACGAACTTGGTCTTCAGTTCCTTGACCTTGCCTGGGTACTGCGCCGCCAGGTCCTGCGTCTGGCTGAAGTCCTTCTTCAGGTTGTAGAGCTCGAGCACCTGGTTGTTCAGCGGGTCGGAGTTGGCGGGGCCGAAGGCCTCCCACGGCGCACGGTTGACCTTCGTGCTGAGGAACCAGCCGTCGTCGTACAGCGCCCACTGGCCCATCATCTCGAAGTACTGGGTCTTGTGGCGCTCGGGCACTGAAGCATTCTTCGCGTCGAAGGTGTAGGCGAAGCTGGTGCCTTCGATCGGCTTCTGCTGGATGCCGTCGACAACCGTCGGCGCCTTCAGACCGGCAACCTCCAAGATCGTCGGCACCACATCGATGACGTGCACGAACTGCTCGCGCAACGCGCCCTTGTCCTTGATGCGCGCCGGCCACGAGACCACCATGTTCTGGTTGATGCCGCCCAGCGCCGAGGCGTTTTGCTTGAACCACGAAAACGGCGTGTCGAAGGCCCACGACCAGCCAGCCGACATGTGGTTGTAGGTGGCCTCCGTGCCCCACACATCGTAGAACTTCATCTGCACGTCCACCGGCAGCTTGTTCAGGCCGTTGAAGAAGGCCACCTCGTTGGGCGTGCCCAGCGGCCCGCCCTCGGCACTGGTGCCGTTGTCGCCGTTGATGTAGATGACCAGCGTGTTGTCCAGCCGGCCCAGGTCCTGGAAGTGCTGGATCACGCGGCCGATCTCGTAGTCGTTGTAGGCGGCATAGGCGGCGAAGATCTCGACCTGGCGGATGAAGAGCTTCTTCTCCTCGGCGCCGAGCTTGTCCCAAGGTGTCAGCAGCTCCGCCGGCCACGGCCCCAGCTGGGTGTCGGCCGCGATCACGCCCAGGCGCTTCTGGTTGGCGAAGATGCGCTCGCGAAGCTTCTCGTAGCCGTCGTCGAACAGTTTCATCGCGCGGATCTTCTCCACCCATTCCTTGGTCGGATGGTGAGGTGCGTGTGTGGCGCCCGGCGCGTACTTGATGAACAGCGGCTTGTCCGGTTGGATCTGGTGCATGCGCGTCATGTAGTCGATGGCATCGTCGGCCATCGCGGTGACCAGGTTCCAGGTACCAGGCGTCTTGCCTTCGAAGGGGAAGATCTGCGTGGTGTTGCGGAACAGGTTCGGTTGCCACTGGTTGGCGTCGCCGCCGACGAAGCCGTAGAAATATTCGAAGCCCATGCCGATCGGCCACTGGTCGAAGGGGCCGACCTGGCTTGCAGCGAAGGCCGGCGTGTTGTGGTTCTTGCCGAACCACGAGGTGGCATAGCCGTTGTCCTTGAGGATGCGGCCGATCGTCGCCTTGTCGGCGTCGATGATGCTGTTGTAGCCGGGAAAGCCGGTGGCCTGCTCGGAGATCACGCCGAAGCCGGCCGAATGGTGGTTGCGCCCGGTGATCAGTGCGGCGCGCGTCGGCGAGCACAGCGCGGTCGAGAAGACGCGGTTGTAGCGCAGGCCTTCCTGCGCGATGCGGTCCATCGTCGGCGTCGGGATGACGCCGCCGAAGGTGCTGGGCACGCCGAAGCCGGCATCGTCGGTGATGATCAGCAGCACGTTCGGGGCGCCCTTGGGCGGCACCACGCGCGGCGCCCACCAGGGCTTGGACTGCAGCGCGTCGTTCCTGATCACGCCGCCGAACTTCGGATCCGGCGCCGGCAGTTGATTGCCGGGCAGCGTGGTGGTGGCGCTGGGCGAGCCCGGCGTGCCGGTGATCTGCTGCGCCGTCGCCGTCAGCGCCGCGCCGGCCAGGGCCAGCGTCGCCAGCCAACGCCCGACAAGCTGTGAATGTTCCATGGCCGATGCCTCACGAATGTGTCGAATGCGCTGCATGCTACTGAAGCTGCGGCCGTGTGCATTGATAATTTCGGACAGACCGCGTTCGCGGTGCCAGGAGTCGCGCCCATGGGATCACACAGTGCGTCGGTTCGCGAGCCCGGGCTCCGGCCGGAGTCGGGCTCGCCTTCGGCCACCGACGTGCGCGTCGGGCCGCTGGCACCGCTGGCATCGCTTTTGCGCGATCTGGGGCAGGACCCGGCACCGGTCTTCGGCGCCTTCGACCTGGCATCGGACGCCTTCGACGATGCCGAGCGGCGTCTGCCCTTTGCCGTGGTGGCCGGCGTGGTGCAACGGGCGGCGACGCTGTCACGGCGCGAGGACATCGGGCTGCTGCTCGGCCAGCGTTTCCAGATCGACCAGTTCGGCCTGCTCGGAGCGCTGATGGCGCGTGCGCACACGGTCGGCGAAGCGCTCAACGACCTGTACCGTTTCTTCCACCTGCAGGACCGCGGCGGTGCGGCCTACCTCGGCCGCAGGGGCCCGTCCGAAGTCGCGCTCGGCTATTCGATCCTCGGTCAGCCCGGGCCGGGCCTGGCCGTGATCCACGACCTGGTGATCGCCATCGGCATGCGCCTGCTGCGCGCCCTGTCGGGCAGGGGCTTTCCGCGCACAGGAGGTCTTCCTGCAGCGCAGCCCGCCGCGCGCCGTGGCAGGGTACGAGCGCTTCTTCGCGGCGCCGCTGCGCTTCGATGCGCCGCACTCCGAAATCCGCTTCGATGCGCAGTGGCTGCAGGCGCCGGTGGCCGGCGGCGATGCGAGTCGGCATGCGCTGGCGCAGCAGGCGGCGCTGCAGGCCGAAGCCGCGGTGGCGCAGGGCATCGTCGAGCGTGCCCGCGCCGTGGCGCAGGTCCTGTTGAGCGGAGGCACGGTCTCGGCGCCGCAGCTTGCCGCGGCGCTGGGGCTGCACGAGCGCACGCTGCGCCGTCGGCTGGCCCAGCAAGGTGCCCGGCTGCAGGACCTGATGTCCGCGGCACGCTACCAGCTGGCGCGCCAGCTGCTGCAGGACACGCAGTTGCCGCTCGGCGCGATCGCCATGGCGCTGGGCTATGCAGATGCGCCGGCCTTCGTGCGCGCGTTTCGCGGCTGGGCCGGCATCACGCCCGGTGCCTGGCGGGCCGGCGCAAACCCTGCCCGCTGAAGGGCTTCACCCATGCCGCACGCTTTGTGCGGCATGCTGTGCCGACCAGCGATGACACTGGCGGTCTATCGCCGGTTCAACTCACAAGAGGAGACAAGTCCATGAGCGTCAGCACGCCCACCCAACAGGTATCGAACTGGCTCGCCGCCTTTGGCGCCGCGCTCGAGCGCGGCGACCACGCCGCGGCCACCGCGATGTTCGACGACGACTGCTACTGGCGCGACCTGGTCAGCTTTACCTGGAACCTCAAGACGATGGAGGGCCAGGAGGCCATCCGCGCGATGCTCGACGCCTGCGCTGCCGCGACGCAGCCGCACGCATGGGCCATCGAAGGCGAGGCCAGCGAAGCCGGTGGCGTGACCGAGGCCTGGTTCGGCTTCGAGACCGCAGTGGCGCGCGGGCGCGGGCAGATCCGCCTGAAGGGCGACCGATGCTGGACCCTTGCTCACCACGATGACCGAGCTCAAGGGCTTCGAGGAAGCCAAGGGCGCAACCCGGCCCAAGGGCGTGGAACATGGCGCGTCGCAGGACCGCAAGAGCTGGCTCGAACGCAAGACGCAGGAAGAGGCCGACCTCGGCTACAAGACGCAGCCCTACTGCGTCATCGTCGGCGGCGGCCAGGGCGGCATCGCGCTGGGCGCGCGGCTGAAGCGCCTGGGCGTGCCGACCATTGTCCTGGAGAAGAACCCGCGCGCCGGCGACTCGTGGCGCAACCGCTACCGCTCGCTGTGCCTGCACGACCCGGTGTGGTACGACCACCTGCCGTACCTGCCGTTCCCGGAGCACTGGCCGGTGTTCGCGCCGAAGGACAAGATCGGCGACTGGCTCGAGATGTACACCAAGGTGATGGAGCTGAACTACTGGACGCTGAGCGAGGCGACTTCCGCCACCTATGACGAAGCGAAGCAGGAGTGGACGGTCAGCGTCAACCGCAACGGCGAAACCGTGGTGCTGCGGCCGAAGCAGCTGGTGCTGGCCACGGGCATGTCGGGCATCGCCAACGTGCCGAAGATCCCCGGCGCGGAAAGCTTCAAGGGCGACATCCACCACTCCAGCAAACACCCGGGCGGCGAGAAGTACCGCGGCAAGAAGTGCGTGGTCATCGGCTCCAACAACTCGGCGCATGACATCTGCGCCGACCTGTGGGAACACGGCGCCGACGTGACGATGCTGCAGCGGTCGAGCACGCACATCGCGCGCTCCGACACGCTGATGGAACTGGCGCTCGGCGGGCTGTACTCCGAAGAAGCGGTGAAGTCCGGCGTGACCACCAACACTGCCGACATGATCTTCGCGTCGATCCCGTACAAGATCATGCACACCTTCCAGATCCCCGTGTACCAGGAGATGGCCAGGCGCGATGCCGACTTCTATGCGCGGCTGAAGAAGGCCGGTTTCATGCTCGACTTCGGCGAAGACGGCTCGGGGCTGTTCATGAAGTACCTGCGCCGCGGCTCGGGCTACTACATCGATGTCGGTGCGTCGGAGCTGGTGGCCGACGGGCGCATCAAGCTGAAGAGCGGGGTCGAGATCGAGCGCATCACACGCCAACTCGGTGGTCATGAAGGACGGCACCGAACTGCCGGCCGAACTGATCGTCTATGCCACCGGCTACGGTTCGATGAACGGCTGGGCCGCCAGGCTCATCAGCCAGCAGGTGGCCGACAAGGTGGGCAAGTGCTGGGGCCTGGGTTCGGGCACGGCCAAGGACCCGGGGCCGTGGGAAGGCGAGGAGCGCAACATGTGGAAGCCCACGCAGCAGCCGGCGCTGTGGTTCCACGGCGGCAACCTGCACCAGAGCCGCCACTACTCGCAATTCCTGTCGCTGCAACTGAAGGCGCGCTGCGAAGGGCTGGCCACACCGGTGTACGGGCTGCAGCCGGTGCACCATCTCTGCTGAAGGCACGCACCGTGGGCTTCGATCAGTCGGCCGCCAGCAGCCCCTTGATGACGATGTTGGCCTGGATCTCGGCCGCGCCCTCGAACACGTTGAGGATGCGCGCGTCGCAGAGCACGCGGCTGATGCGGTACTCCAGCGCATAGCCGTTGCCGCCGTGCACCTGCACGGCGTTGTCGGCGTTGGCCCAGGCCACACGCGCGGCCAGCAGCTTGGCCATGCCGGCTTCGAGGTCGCAGCGCCGGTGTGCGTCTTTCTCGCGCGCGGCAAACAGCGTGAGCTGGCGCGCGACCATCGTCTCCACCGCCATCCAGGCCAGCTTGTCGGCGACCCGCGGAAACTGAATGATCGGGCGGCCGAACTGCGCCCGCTGCTGCGCATAGGCCAGGCCGAGTTCGAAGGCGTTCTGCGCCACGCCGACGGCGCGCGCGGCGGTCTGGATGCGCGCCGATTCGAAGGTCTGCATCAGCTGCTTGAAGCCCTGGCCGGTGGCGCCACCGAGCAGCGCCGCGTCGGGCACGAAAAAGCCGTCGAAGGCGATCTCGTATTCCTTCATGCCGCGGTAGCCCAGCACCTCGATCTCGCTGCCGCTCATGCCTGCAGCGGGGAAGGGGATTGCATCGCTGCCGCGTGGTTTCTCGGCCAGGAACATCGACAGCCCACGGTAGCCCGGCACCGCCGCGTCGGTGCGCACCATCACCGTCATCAGGTCGCTGCGTGCACCGTGCGTGGTCCACGTCTTGTTGCCGTGGATGCGCCAGCCGCCTTCGACCTTTTCGGCGCGCGTGCGGATCGAGCCCAGGTCCGAACCGACATCGGGCTCGGTGAAGCTGGCGGTGGGGATCAGCGCGCCGCTGGCGATCGCCGGCAGCAGCCGCGCCTTCTGCTCGGACGTGCCGTTGCGCTCGATCAGCTCGGCAGCGATCTCGGTGCGCGTGCCCAGCGAGCCCAGGCCGATGTAGCCGCGCGCCAGCTCCTCGGTGACCACGCACATCGTCGATTTGCCCATGCCCGAGCCGCCATGGGCTTCGCCAATGGTCAGGCCGAACACGCCCAGCCGCGCCATCTCGGCAATCACATCGTCGGGGATCAGCGCATTGCGCAGGTGCCAGTCGTGTGCGGCGGCCGCATGGTCGTCGGCGAAACGCGCGAACTGCTCGCGCACCTCGTACAGCGCGGCATCGTCGTAGCCAGGATCACCGAAGGCGCGTGTTGCGGCGCCCTCGCTGACCAACGCGGCGATGCGCTGCCGCGCGGCAGGCGCAAAGCCGTCGACACGCAGGCGCCGCACCGCGGCGTCGCCATCGAAGGCCGTGCGCGCAGAACCATCATGGTCCAGCGATTCGGCACGGAAGAACTCGCCCTGGCTCATCGGCAGGCCGCCGGACAGCTGCGCCAGGTATTCGGCGAAGGCCGCGCGCAGCAGCAGCGACTCCAGCTCGCCGAGCCGACCGACCGATTGCAGCCGCTGTGCCCAGGCCAGCATCTGCTGCAGCGCGCGCACGTAGGTCGCCGCCCAGGCGATGCCATGGGCGCGCGACTGCTCGAGATGCAGCGCACGGGTCTCGTCGGTGTCGGCTTGCTGCAGCGTTGTGCGCAGCGCGGCCATCAGCTGTTGCAGCAAGGCTTCGGCGGCTGTCAGCGCCTGCTGGCCATCGGCCAGGGAGCGGTCGTGACCGTTCATCTCAATCCTTCGCGATCGTGCCTGCCGCCTGCAGTGCGTGCAGCGCGCTGTCGTCCAGCCCCAGCAGCTGCCGAAGGACCGGCCGCGTGTGTTCGCCCAGGCTCGGTGCGATGCCGGGCGAGGGCCGTGCCGCGGCGCCGAAGTGCAGCGGCGAGGTGGCAGTCAGGAAACTGCCCACGCCGGGGTGATCGGTACGGCGGAACATCGGGTTGGCTTCGGAGCAGCGCGGGTCTTCGGCCAGCATCTGCTCGAAGCTGCGGTACGGGCCCCACAGCAGCGAGCGGTCGGTGAAGGCGGCGCTCACCTCGGCCAGCGTGCGCGCCTCGAACCACGGCCGCAGCGCGGTGGAGATCAGCCCGCGCGCGGCGTAGCGGCCGGCCTCGTCGTCGAGCTTCAAGCCCAGTGCCGCGGCGGCCGCGGGCAGCGCGTCCTGCAGCGCGGTGGCGCGCAGCAGCGCGCTCCACTGGCGGTCGGTGATGGCCACCACCATCGCATGCCGGCCATCGGCGCAGACGAAGCTGTCGCCATAGGCGCCATAGAGCAAGTTGCCGTCGGCGCCGCGCTGCGTACCGTTGAGTTCGACATCGGCCAGGTAGCCCAGGTTGGCGACGGTCGCCATGGCCACGTCGGAAAGTGCCAGTCGGACAAGCTGGCCCTGGCCGGTGATGCGCCAGTGGCGCTCGGCCGCCAGCACCGCCAGCGCCAGCATCTGCCCGGCGGTGACGTCCCAGGCCGGCAGCACATGGTTCACCGGGCCGTCGCGCCCGCTGCCGGTGATGCCGGGGAAGCCCGCCGCGCAGTTGACGGTGTAGTCGACCGCACTGCTGCCGTCGGGCGAGCCCGTCAGCTGCACCATGATCAGGTCCTGTCGGAGCGCTCGACAGCGCGGCGTAGGACAGCTCGCCGTCCACGGCCAGATTGGTCAGGAACACCGGCGGGCCTTCGCCCGGTGCGCAGATCAGCCGCTGCATCAGCGTGCGACCGGCGGCGCTGCGCACGTCGAGTTCCACCGAACGCTTGCCGCGGTTCAGGCTGGCCCAGTACAGGCTGCGGCCTTCGGCGTTGAGCGGCGCTCGCTTGACATCGATGTTGCCGCCGCGCGGGTCGATGCGGATGACGTCGGCACCCAGCTGCGCCAGCGCCAGACCGGCGCTGGGCACGGCGACGAAGGCCGAGAACTCGATGATGCGCAGGCCGGACAGCAGGTCAGGGTTCATGCGCGCAATCCCGAGTGACTAGCCAGGCCGTTTGACGCAGCGAAGCCTGCGTGGAATGGACTTCGCCTGGCTTCCACCCGTGACCTCCTTGATCTCGCCCTTGGGACAACTGGCATCGTCGACATAGACGACCTTTCCCAACGGCAGTGTCCCCTTGGACGGCTCTTCCTTCAGGTACTCGATCTTCGTCTGTGACATGCAGGGCAAAGAGATGGCGACGCCCAAGGTCGCGGCAAGCAAGTGTGCATGCATCTTCATCGAGATCTTTTTCGCGGTCGAAGGCGATCGCGGCAAGTGCAGGTCTGAAGGTCCCATTGTGGATGAGCCTTCGACCGGTCCGCGACCCCGGGGAAGCACGGCGTCGGGGCCTGCGCGTGCTGGGGTACAAGGTGGGACCGAATGGGACCGACCGATCTTCGCTGCAGGAACCGCGCATGAATGCTCCCCTGGACCCGGGCTCGGTGCTGAAACCGGCCGCGCTGCACACCTGCAAATCGAACGCGGCGCAGGCAGCACGGCTGGACTTCACTGACGAGTCCTGCTTCGACGATGCGCAGCGCGGCTTCATCGGCAGCATCCCCGGTGCGCGCATCACCACGCCCGACGGCCGCGTGATCTGGGACCTGTCGGCCTTTGCCTTCCTGGAACACGTGGAGTCGCCCGACTCGGTGCACCCCAGCCTGTGGCGGCAAGCTCGGTTGAACCGTATCCACGGGCTGTTCAAGGTGTGCGACAGGATGTACCAGGTGCGCGGTTTCGACATCGCCAACATCACCATCATCGAAGGCGATACCGGGCTGATCCTGATCGACCCGCTCACGGTCTGCGAGGCCGCCGCTGCGGCGCTGGCGCTGTACCGAAAGCACCGTGGCCATGACAAAGCCGTGCGCTGCGTCATCTACAGCCACAGCCACACCGACCACTACGGCGGCGTCGAAGGCGTGATCACCCCCGCGCAGGCAGCCAGCGGCGAGGTGCAGGTGATTGCGCCCGAGGGCTTCATGGAAGCGGCCATCGCCGAGAACATCCTGGCCGGCATCCCGATGCGACGGCGCGCGATGTTCCAGTTCGGCCCGACGCTGGCGCCGGGTGCGCGCTCGCACGTGGACAGCGGCCTGGGCAAGGCCATGGGCCGCGGCACCACCAGCCTGATAGCGCCCAACCGGCTGATCAAGCAACCGGTGGAGAGGCACACGATCGATGGCGTCGACATCGTCTTCCAGCTCACGCCCGAGACCGAGGCGCCGGCGGAGATGAACTTCCACTTCCCGCAGTTCAAGGTGCTGAACCTGGCGGAGAACGGCTGCCACACGATGCACAACCTGTGCCCGATCCGCGGCGCGAAGACGCGCGACTCGCTGGCCTGGTCGAAATACCTGGATGCAGCACTGAGCGACTTCATCGACGACACCGACGTCGTCATCGCCCAGCACCACTGGCCCACCTGGGGCCGCGAGCGTGCACGCAAGTTCATCACCGAGCAGCGCGACCTGTACCGGCTGATGCACGACCAGACGCTGCGGCTGATGAGCCACGGCCTGACGCCGCACGAGATTGCCGAGAACGTCCGCCTGCCCGCGTCGCTGCAGAAGAGCTGGCATGCGCGGCCCTACTACGGCGCCATCGCGCACAACGTGCGCGCGGTATATGCGCACTACATGGGCCCCTATGACGGCAACCCGGTGAACCTGGACCCGCTGGCGCCGCAGGCGGCTGCGGCCAAGTACGTCGAGTACATGGGCGGTGCCGACGCTGCGCTGGCGCGCGCCCAGGCCGACTTCGACGCCGGACACTACCGCTGGGTGGTGCAGGTGACGCACCACCTGGTGTTCGCCGACCCGGCGAACCAGAGCGCCCGCCAGCTGGCGGCCGATGCGATGGAGCAGCTGGCCTACCAGAGCGAAAGTTCGACCTGGCGCAATGCCTATGCGCTGGGCGCGAAGGAACTGCGTTTCGGCGCGCCGAAACCGCCGCCGGGCGCCACCGGCATCGTCACGCCCAAGGTGGTGGGCATGCTGCCGATGGACATGTTCTTCGACTTCCTGGCGATGCGCGTGAATGCAGAGAAGGCCGAGGGACTGCAGTTGCGCATCGACTGGGTGATGGAAGGCGAACCCGAGCGCTGGAAGCTCACGCTCAGCCATTCGGCGCTGAGCCATGCGGTGGGCTCACACGGACCCGCGGCCATGGCCACGGTGCGCATGGACCGCGCGACGCTGGCCGGCATCGTCGTCGGTGGCTTCGCCGCGGCGATGCAGCGAGGCCAGATCCCGATCGAAGGCGAGGTGCAGGCGCTGCGCCAGCTGCTGGGCACGCTGGACAGCTTCAACCCGATGTTCAACATCCTGGAGCCCTGATGAACTCCACCTCGCCCCCGCCGCGCCACTTTTCGATGATCCGTGGCTTCCACCTGGCCGACTTCATCACACTCGGTAACGCTGCCTGCGGCGTGCTGTCGGTGTTGTTCGCGATGCTCTACATGGCCAGCGGCTCGCTCACGCACTTCCTGCTGTCGGCACTGATGACGCCACTGGCCTTCATCTTCGACATCTTTGACGGCAAGGTGGCGCGCTGGCGCCACCAGCATTCGCCGCTGGGCCGCGAGCTCGATTCGCTGGCCGATGTCATCTCCTTCGGCGTCGGCCCGGCCGCGCTGGGCTTTGCCGGCGGGCTGCAGGGCGGCTGGGACATGGCCATCCTGTGCTACTTCGTCTGCTGCGGCGTCAGCCGGCTGGCGCGCTACAACATCACCGCCGAGGACCTGTCCGGCGGCTCGGGCAAGGTGGCCTACTTCGAAGGCACGCCGATCCCCACCAGCGTGGCCATCACCGCAGTACTGGCCTGGGCCGGCTGGCAGGGTGCACTGGGCGCGCAGCTGTGGGGCGGCGCTTGGCAACTCGGTCCCTGGCTGCTGCATCCGATCAGCCTGCTGTTCGCGCTGTCGGGCACGGCGATGATCAGCAAGACGCTGCGCATTCCCAAGTTCTGAAGGAGACCGACGATGCTGGGTCTGATCATGGACATGCCGCTGATGATCTCGGCGGCCATCCGCCACGCGGCCGAGTTCCACGGCAAGACCGAGGTGGTGGCGCGCAGTATCGAAGGCGACCTCCACCGCTACGACTACTCAGAAGCGCATGCGCGCATGCAGCAGCTGGCGCATGCGCTGTTGCGCCTGGGCATGAAGCCCGGGGATCGCGTCGGCAGCCTGGCCTGGAACACGCACCGCCACTTCGAGATGTTCTACGGTGTGTCCGGTACTGGCGCGGTGCTGCACACCATCAACCCGCGGCTGTTTGCCGAGCAGCTGGTCTACATCGTCAACCATGCCGAAGACCGGCTGCTCTTCGTCGACGCAGCCACGTTGCCGGTGGCCGAAGCCATCGCGCCGCGGCTGAACACCATCGAGCACTACGTGATGATGTGCGAGCGCGCACGCATGCCGGCCAGGAGCAGCCTGCCCAGGCTGCTGTGCTACGAGGACCTGATCGCCGGCGAGAGCACGCGCTACGACTGGCCCGATTTCGACGAGCGCAGCGCCTCGACGCTGTGCTACACGTCGGGCACCACCGGCAACCCGAAGGGCGTGCTCTATTCGCACCGTTCGGCGCTGCTGGTGGCGATGCAGTTCGCACCCTTCGTCACGCTGGGTGCGAAGAATGGCGCGCTCGAGACGATGATGCCGATGGCGCCGATGTTTCACGGCAATGCCTGGCAGTTTCCGTACCTGGCGCCGATGGTCGGCGCACGGCTGGTGCTGCCGGGGCGCAACTACGAGCCCGACAAGCTGTACGAGCTGCTCGAAGGCGAGCGTGTCACGCTGACCTGCGGCGTGCCCACCTTCTGGCTGATCCTGACCGAGTGGCTGCAGCGCCACGGCAAGAAGTTCAGCACGTTGCGCACGTCGCTGAGCAGCGGTTCGGCGCCGCCGCGCTCGCTGATCGAGACCATGGAGCGCGACTATGGCGTGCAGCTGATGCAGGCCTGGGGCATGACCGAGGCGCTGGGCGGCAGCGCGGCGACGATGAAGCCGGGCGCGGCGGACTTGCCCTTCGAGCAGCGCATCGACCAGCGCATGAAGTCGGGGCGCGCGCTCTTCGGCAACCGCTATCGCATCGTCGACGACGACGGCAATGAGCTGTCGCACGACGGCGTGGCCTTCGGCCACCTGCGCGTGAAGTCGCCGTGGGTGTCCAACGGCTACTTCAAGGGCGAGGGCGGCAGCGCGGTGGACGAGCAGGGCTGGCTGAAGACCGGCGACCTGGCGACCATCGATGCCGACGGCTACCTCTCGCTGACCGACCGCTCGAAGGATGTCATCAAGTCCGGCGGCGAATGGATCAGCAGCATCGAACTGGAGAACGTCGCCTCGGGCCACCCGGCGGTGCTGCAGGCGGCGGCCATCGGCATCGCCCACCCCAAGTGGCAGGAACGGCCGCTGCTGGTGGTGACGAAGCGCGAGGGCGCTTCGCTGACCGCGGGCGAGCTGATCGAGTTCATGCGCGGCAAGGTGGCCAGCTGGTGGCTGCCCGACGACGTGGTCTTCGTCGAGCAAATGCCGCTCACCGGCACCGGCAAGCTGTGGAAGCTGAAGCTGCGCGAGCAGTTCAAGGAATACCAGCTCAAGGCATGAACGCCGCCGACTTCCGCGACGCGATCGATTTCGCGGTGGCCCACGAGATGCCCTGGCCGCGCGAGCCGCAGGCCGACCCCTCGGCCTGGGGCGTGCACCATGAAGACCCGCCGCCCTACAACGCGTTGCGCGGTCCGGTGCATGGCCGTGGCCCGGTGTCGGGCATGGTCTGGTGGCAAGGGCGCGAAGTCGCCGCCTGGGGCGAACCCGACCGACCGGAGTTGACCTTCAGCGTCGCCAAGACCTATCTGGCCATCCTGGCCGGCGTGGCCCAGGCGATGGGCCTGCTGCCCGATGCCGACGAGCCGGTGGTCGAGCGCGTGCGCGGCATCGGCTTCGAATCGGCGCACAACCGACCGATCACCTGGACCATGCTGCTGCAGCAGACCAGCGAATGGGAAGGCAGCTGCTTCGGCCTGCCCGACACGGTGGACCGCTACCGCAAGGTGGGCTTCGACCCGCACCCGCCGAACGGCCGCAAGGGCGATGCGCGGCCGCTGCAGCCTCCTGGCACGTACTGGGAATACAACGACGTGCGCATCAACCAGCTGTCGCTGGCGCTGCTGCACCTGTTCGGCGCGCCGCTGCCTGAGGTATTCCGCGAGCAGGTGATGCGCCCGATCGGCGCCAGTGACGATTGGGCCTGGCGCGGCTACGACGACGCCTGGGTCGATCTGCCCGCCGCAGCCGGCCGGCCGGCGCGACGTGTGCAGTCGGTGCCCGGCGGCACGCACTGGGGCGGCGGCGTGTCGATCAGCGCGCGCGACCAGGCGCGCCTCGGCCAGTTGATCCTGGACGGTGGCAGCCATCGCGGCCGGCAGGTCCTGCCGGCGGCCTGGGTGCGCTCGATGTTCGAGCCCTGCGCCATCGCGCCGTTCTACGGGCGACTGCTCTGGCTGAACCGCGACGGGCGCAACTTTCCCGGTGCGTCGGCCGGCAGTGCCTTCATGGTCGGCGCCGGCGGACACCTGACCTGGATCGAGCCGGCGCATCGCGCCGTGGTGGTGCTGCGCTGGATGAACCCGGAGCACACGGCCGGATTCACCCGCAACGTCGCGGCGGCGCTGCGCGCCGAAGCGCCTACTTCGACGCCGCCTTCTTGACGTGTTCCACGGTCACGGCCATGGCTTCGGTGTAGACGGCTTCGACCTGGTCACCCACCTTGACCAGCTTCAGCTGAGAGGGGTCCACCGTCACGTCGACGCTGTTGCCCTTGGGGCCGCGCAGCGTGATGACGTTTTCCTTGGCGTTGACCGCTGTGACGTTGGCCATGATCACCACCTGGCGCGCGGCGGAGCCGCCGGCCACCGCACCGGCCGGTGCCGGGGCCGAAGCGGCCTGCGAGCTGCCCGAGCGGATGCTGCCCGGGCCCTTGAGCTCCAGCGTCAACGCGCGCAGGTATTCCACGGTGACCAGGTCACCGACGCGGATCTGGTCGAAGTTCTTCGCCTCGGGGGGCACCACCACGTCGACAATCTTGCCCTTGGCACCCTTGAGTGTGGCGGTGCGCGTGCCACGGTCCAGCGCCACCACGGTGGCGGTGACCTTGACGGCGCCGGCGACGCCGCCTTTGCCCGGCGCGCTGGCGGCGATGACCGCAGTTGCCGGGGGCGTGGCTTGTTGGGCGTAGGCGGCCGGGCTCAGTGCGGCGGCCATGGCGATGCTCAGGACGAAGCGGTGTTTCATGGGTTCCTCTGTGGTTTCGATCGGGCCGGCGTGGCTGCTGCCATGCCGTGGAAGGAAGCGTATTTGACCATGAGCCCCTGACCGGGCCCGAAGCCGGCGCGCGAGCGGTCGGCTGGCTAAGATCGGCGTGCCCCGCAGCTGCCGCAAGAGCGATCCATGGACCACCCCTTCGCCGAACTCATCGATCTGCGCACCGAGGAGCAAGGCGCCGGCCACAGCCGGCTGTCGCTGGTGGTGGCGCCGGCGCACCTGAACCCGCACCGCGTGGTGCATGGCGCCGTGCTCTATGCGCTGGCCGACACCGGCATGGGCGCGGCGCTGTACCCGTCGCTGGCCGAAGGCGAGATCTGCGCCACCATCGAGATCAAGATCAACTACTTCAAGCCGGTGAGCGGCGGCGTGATCAGTTGCATCACCCAGGTGGTGAACCGCGGGCGCACGGTGGCCAACCTGGAGTCGCGCCTGTTCGCCGGCGAGACGCTGGTGGCGATGGCCAACGGCAACTACGCGATCTTCACGCCGCGCACACGGTCGTCTGGCGCCTGAGCCGCGCAGGCTACTTGCTGGCGGTCAGCTTGGCGTCGGTGAGGGCGCCGTACACCAGCTCGCGCAGCGCGGCACGGTGCGGCACGCGCTGCTTCGGGCTTTGCATCATGTAGACGATGAACAGGTCGTTGGCCGGGTCCACCCACATGTAGGTGCCGGCGGCGCCGCCCCAGTAGTACTCGCCCACCGCACTGTCGGGCTTGCCGCTGGCCGGCTGGGTGCGCACCGCGAAGCCCAGACCGAAGCCGTAGCCGGCGCCGGGCAGGTACAGCGCGGTGCGCGTCACCTGCGGGCCCAGCTGGTCGCGCGTCATGTCCTTCAGCGTGGCTTCGCTGATATAGCGTTTGCCGTCGAGCTGGCCGCCGTTGCGCAGCATCAGCAGGAAGCGCGTGTAGTCGGTGCGCCGTGCTCATCAGGCCGCCGCCGCCGGACTCGATAGCGCTGTCGGCACGCGCGGGTCGAACAGCGCGACTTCGGCGGTGATGCCGTCGCCGGCAAAGGGCTCGGCCAGGCGCGCCTGGCGCTCGGCGCTCGGGCACGTAGAAGCTGGTGTCCTTCATGCCCAGCGGCTCGAACAGCCGCGCCTTCAGGAACTGGCCCAGCGCTCTGGCCGGAGACCACCTCGACCACGCGGCCGAGCACGTCGGTGCGAGTTGCTGTAGTCCCAGGTGCTGCCCGGCTGGTAGGCCAGAGGCAGCGTGGCGATGGCTCGGCGAACTGCGCGTTGCTGATGTCGCCTTCGGCGCCGATGCGCGCGTCGCGGTAGGCCTGCTTGACCAGGCCGGTGCCGAAGAAGCCGTAGGTCAGGCCCGGAGGTGTGGCGCATCAGGTCGCGCACCGTCATCGGCCGCTGCGCATCGACCATCTCCAGCGTCTTGCTGGCCCGAGCGCATCGGTCTGCTCGACGCCGACCTTGACGCTGGCGAAGGCCGGGATGAAGTTCGACACCGGCGCATCCAGGTCGAGCTTGCCTTCTTCCACCAGCATCATCGCGGCCACGCTGGTCAGCGGCTTGGTCATCGAATAGATGCGGAAGATGTCGTCCACCTTCATCGGCGCGGCCTGCGACGGGTCGCGCTGGCCGACGACTTCGACATAGCCCAGCTTGCCGCCGCGCACGACCATGAGCACCGCGCCGGGCATCTTCTTCGCCGCCACCTCGGCGCGCATCCAGTCGCCGATCTTCGCCAGCCCCGCCGGCGACAGGCCCAGCTCCTCGGGCTTGGCCATCGGCAGCGCCTGCGCGCTGTCCTGGCGCGGCGCACCGTTCAGGCAGCCGGCCAGCAGGCCGATGGTGGCGAACAGCGCCAGGCGTCGTGCTAGGCGCAGGGGCAGGACGGGTGCGGTCATGATCGGCTCTCGCGGAACCGGCGAGGCGGCCCGAATGCGGCGCATGCTGGGCCGCAGGCCGACCCGCGTCAATCAGGGCTTTGCCGGGCCGGAGCGACTGGCCACAACGCCATCACCAGCAGCATGGCCGCCACCAGCAGATAGGGCACGGCCGGCCCGGCCGCATACAGCAGCGTGCCGATCAGTGGCCCCGTCACCATGCCCATGCCCTGCGCGGCACCGATCGAGCCGGCGGTGGCACCCTGTTCGTGCGCCTCGACGGCATTGGCGGCCAATGCCGCGAAGGCCGGAAAGATCCAGCCCATGCCGGCCGCGGAGATGAAATAGCAGGCCCACAGGCCCCACACCGTGTCGACCCAGGCGACGGCAGCGAAGCCGCCAGCGGCGACCATGCCACCGATGCGGATCATGCGCTGCGGCGGCGGCGCCAGGCGCCGCACCACGATCTGCGACAGCACCAGCGCCACGCCGACCAGCGTCAGCGCGATGCCGGCCACGCGCGCCGCGGCGGCGGCTTCCAGGCCGAGCCGGTCCAGCGCATAGAAGCCGACGGTGATCTGCGCGATGCCCACGCCGAACATGGCGACGAAGGCCACGGCCATCGGCCGGCGCAGGCGTGCATCGGCCAGGCGGATCGACGGCATGCCCGACGCCGCGCGCGCGGCTTCTTTCGGCAACGCGCGCCAAAGCACGAGCCATGCGAGAAAGGGCAGGCCGGCCATGCCATACAGCGGCGCGCTCAGGCTGAACTGCGCCAGCCAGGCCGCTGCCGCCGGACCCAGCACCAGCCCCATGGCACCGGCCGCACCGAACGAGGCCAGGGCGCCGGCACGCCGGTGCGGTGGCGCATGGTCGGCGATCAGGGCCTGGCCGATGGCCGGGATCGATCCATAGAACAGACCCACGGCGCCGCGCGTCAGCACGATGGCCAGGAAGGCCAGCGCCACCGAAGGCAGCACACGCAGCGACGCGTCGATGGCCAGGCACATCGCGGCATAGGACACGCACACGCCGGCCACGCCGAGCAGCAGCACCGGACGCCGGCCACGTCGGTCGCTGGCCGTGCCCCAGACGCGCGCCATCATCATCCACAGCGCGCCGCTGACGGTGACGGTGGCGCCGGCTTGCCAGGGTTGCAGGCCGAGCACCCGCGCCACAGGCGCGACCACGGCCACGAAAGCCATCATCGCCATCGTGCAGGCCATGTTGGCGAACAACAGCGGCTTGATGTCGAAGGGCGCGGCGCCGATCGTGCGGCGCGCAGCGGTGGAGTCGCTAGACAAGCCGGGTCGCCAACATATTGGCCCGCGGCGCGGCTATTGCCATGGCGATGCCTGGCCTCGATGCCCGGCCAGCCCGTAGCGGCCGTCCTCATCAAGCACGACCCGGCCGGCGGCGAGCAGTTCGTCCAGGTGCTGCGCGATCGAGCGCGCCTCGGCGCAGTCGATCCACAGGTCGTCAGCCTCGGACGGGTAGAGCAGCCGCTGTCGCACCAGATCGGCCAGCGGCTGCGCTCCGGCCGCCAGCATCTGCAGCAATCGCGCCTCGCGTTCGTCGATGCGTGCGGCGTAGGCTTGCAGCAGTTCCAGGAACCGCGCGCGCTCGTCGATCACGCCCTTGTGATGCGAGGTGATCCACACCGATGCCGGCAGTTCGGCCAGGCGCTGCAGGCTGCGGCGGAAATCAGCCAGGCTCGAGGTGGCATCGCCGTAATACGGCCCGAAGCTGGACAGGTCGAAGTCACCGATGAAGGCAATGCCCTGCGGCTCGACCAGCAGCACACAGTGGCCCGCCGTGTGCCCCGGCATGTGAACCGCTCGCACGCGCACGCCGCCCAGATCCCACACCGCACCGTCGGCGTAACCGATGGCATCGGGCCGCGGCCGGTAGTGGAAATCACGCTCGATCTTCGTGCGCAGCTTGTCGAGCACGGGCTGCGGGTAGCCGTAGTGGCGGCTCAAGCCCCGCCAGCTGCGTGCGGCCTCGAGGTCGGCCTCGTGCACGTGCACCGGCTTGCCGGGCATCAGGTGCAGGCCGGCCATGTGGTCCTCGTGCACATGGCCCAGGATCACCAGGTCGGCGTCGGCGAGCACCGGTCCGAGACGGTTGGCCATCTGCGGCGTGTCGAACACGGCCACGGCGTCGCGGCCGCGCACGATCACCTGGTTGCCGTCGGGGTACTTGCCGCTCTTCTCGCCAAAGTGCACGGTGACCGGGCCGAACTCGGCGATGGCAGCGGGTTCGGGCATGTCGGCGTCCTCAGGGGCGTGGCGTCGTGAAGTCGTAGGGATGGTCGGCCTCGCCGGTGAACCCGGCGGCATCGCGCACGCCCACCGGCAAGCGGCGCAGCACGTTCTTGCTTTGATTGCGCGCATCGCTGCGTGCGAGCCGGGCGGCCTCGGCGTAGGGCAGGGTGCCGGCGCTGCGTTCGACCTGTAGCTCCCGTGTCGTGTCGTCGATCTTCAGGCCGTAGCGGCCCAGGTGGCGCAGCAGGTACATCGCGTAGAGGTTGTCCTCGTCCTCGTATTGCCCTTCGTCGGCGCGGAAGTCCAGCGACAGCACCGACGGGAAGCGGTCGGGCAGCGCGCCGAAGGCAATCTTCGGGTCATCGTGCGGGTCGACCCATTGCGAATGCGGCCACTTCTTGTACAGCACCACGTCCATCGCGTAGCCGCGGGCCTGCCATTGCTCGACCAGCTTCATCGCCATCTCGGTGGGGATGTTGGCCGAGACTGCCGCGATCGCACGCACGGCCGACGACAGCGGCAGCGCGTCGCGCACTTCCAGCGTGTCGTAACCCGCGCCATGGCGGAAGGCCGCGCCGATGGTCTTGGCGCAGTTAAGGTTCATGTAGTCGTAGCTGATCTCGCCGTCGTGGTACTCGGTGGATGACGCGCGCCGGCGGTAGTCGTCGTTCAGGCGCCGGAAGAAGCGCCGCAGCGCATCCGGTTCGACGGACGGCACGCCGAACACGCGGATGCCGATGACCGAGCGTTTGTAGACCTCGCCGAAGTCCAGGCCGAAGGACGCGGTCTCGCCGAGCGACGAACGCGTGCCGTACAGGTACTCCTTCTTCGGCACCGCGATCATCAGTTCGTCGGTGTAGAAGCCCTGCGCGTGTTCGCTTTCGCGGTCGGCGTAGAAGTTGGCCGAGTAGACGGTGTCGTCCTCGGTGTCGCGCAGCGCCAGCGCCAGGTGGCCTGCCGAGCCGCCCTTGGAGGTGCCGAAGCTGATCAGCAGTTCCATCGCGTAGGGGTCGGCACGCAGTGTCTCGAAGGCCGCGTCGAGCCGTCGACGGCGTCGGTCCGCCGGGCTCACCAAAGCCGGCGGCGTGGCACAGCGCGCCGGCGAGCAGCGCCGCGACGCACAGACATGGTTGGAGCAGCCGACGCAGCCGCATGGGCAGTGGCCCGTCAGGCGGCCAGCGCGGCGAAGCGCGCGCGCTGCACGTCGGCGTTGCCGAAGCTGGTGTCGATGACCATCAGCCGCTTCATGTAGTGTCCGACCGCCAGTTCGTCGGTCATGCCCATGCCGCCGTGCATCTGCACCGCTTCGCCACCGATCAGCCGGCCAGCCTTGCCGACCATCACCTTCAGCGCCAGCAGGTCGCGGCAGGCCTCGGCACTGCCTTCGCCGGCCGAGCACACCGCGCGGTACAGCAGCGAGCGCGTCTGCTCCAGTGCCATGAGCATGTCCACCAGTCGGTGCTGCAGCACCTGGAAGGAGCCGATGGTCACACCGAACTGCTTGCGCGTCTTCACGTAGTCCAGCGTGGTCGACTGCAGCACCTGCATGACGCCGAAGGCTTCGGCACACAGCGCGAGCATCGCGGCATGCACCGTGTCCTGCAGCGGCGCGAAGCCTTCGCCGCGCGCGAACAGCAGTTGTGTGGCAGACACCTTCACGTCGCGCAAGCGGATGTGTGCCACCCACTGGCCGTCCATCAGCTGCAAAGCAGTGCGCTCCACGCCGGTGGCATCGGCGTTGACCCGCACCAGGCTGATGCCGGCTTCGTCGAAGCGGTGGCCTGCGCTGCGCGCGCTGACGACCAGCTGGTCTGCGGCGGCGCCGTTGAACACCAGCACCTTGTCGCCGTTCAGCAGGTGGCCGTCGCCGGCCGGCCGCAGCGTGGTCTGCACGTCGGCCAGTTCGTGGCGGCTGTGGCGTTCCTGCCAGGCCAGCGCGCCGAGCACGCTGCCGTCGATGATCTTCGGGACCCAATGTTCGCGCAGCGCCGCGCTTCGCTGCACCAGGCCGCCGAAGAGCAGCACGCTCGGCACGAAGGGTTCGAGCACCAGGCCCTTGCCCAGTTGCTCCATCATCAGCATCGTGCCCAGCGGCCCGCCGTCGAGGCCGCCCAGTGCCTCGTCGAAGGGCAGCGCGAGCCAGCCCAGCTGTGCCATCTCGCGCCAGTGTTCACGGCTGAAGCCGGGCGCCTGCGAGGCCAGCTTGCGGCGCACGTCGAAGGGGTAGCGCTGCTGCACCCAGCGGGCCACGCTGTCCTGCAGCGCGGCGTCGTCTTCAGAAAGATCGAAGTTCATCGCGCGCTCCTATAGCCCGAGTACGGCCTTGGCCGTGATGTTCTTCTGGATCTCGTTCGAGCCGCCGTAAATCGTGGCGGCACGGCCGTACATGAAGCTGCGCCGGGCCTCGTTGCCGAAGTCGTGGCCGCTGTCGCCCAGCACCGCACCGTGCAGGCCGGCCATGTCCATCATCAGCTGTTGGATGGCCTGCTGCAGTTCGCTGCCCTTGATCTTCAGCAGCGAACTTTCGGCACCCGGGCCCTTGCCCTTGGAGGCTTCGAACAGCGCGCGCAGTTCCATCGTCTCCAGCGCCATCAGCTCGATCTCGATGTCGGCCAGCCGGGCCTGGAACAGCGGCTCCTCGAGCAGCGGCGTGCCACGCTGCGTCTCCCTGCGGGCCAGTGTGCGCAGCTGGCGAACGCGGCGCTTGGAATCGCCGACGCCGGCGATGGCGGTGCGTTCGTGCGCCAGCAGCGACTTGGCGTAGGTCCAGCCCTTGTCCTGCTCACCGATCAGGTTGGCCACCGGCACGTGCACGTTGTCGAAGAAGACTTCGTTGAGGCTGTGCTCGCCGTCGATGGAGATGATCGGGCTGATGCGGATGCCCGGCGTCTTCATGTCGATCAGCAGGAAGCTGATGCCGTCCTGCCGCCGCGCTGCAGGCTCGGTGCGCACCAGGCAGAACATCCAGTCGGCATGCTGCGCGTAGGTGGTCCAGATCTTCGAGCCGTTGACGATGTAGTGGTCGCCGGCACGTTCGGCGCGGGTCTTCAGTGCGGCCAGGTCGGAGCCGGCGCCGGGCTCGGAGTAGCCCTGGCACCACCAGTCCTCGCCGCGCAGGATGCGCGGCAGGAAGCGTGCCTTCTGCTCCTCGTTGCCGTACTTCAGGATCACCGGGCCGACCATCTTGATCCCGAAGGGCAGCACCTCCGGCGCGCCGATGGCCGATCGCTCGCTGTCGTAGATGAAGCGCTGCGTCGGTGACCATTCGCAGCCGCCCTGCGATCGGGACCAGCCTGGCGCGACCCAGCCGCGTTCGAACAGCCTGCGCTGCCATTCGACGATGGCCTGCGGGTAGCTGGCATCGTCGTCGATGCGCGCGGCCAGCTCCGGCGTCCACGCCTGCTTCAGGAAGGCGCGCACTTCGGCGCGAAAGGCGTTTTCCTCTTCAGAGAAGCGGATGTCCATGGAGGTCCCCTCAGTGTGGAGTGCGCTGGTACCACGCGACACCGTCGGCGTCGACCTCTCGCCTGACGTCGCCGCGGTGCAGCAGGTAGTTCAGGCAGGCCAGGCTCTCGCCGGTGGCCAGGTTCAGCAGCCCGGCGTCGCCTTCACCGATGGCCCTTGCAAAGAGTGCGGCGAAAACGTCGATTGCGCGCTTCGGTTCGGCCAGCGACCGGTGCAGCCGCGCCAGCGTGCGCAGCTGCGCCGCGGCCAGGTAGTCGAGTCGCGCATGCAGCCCGCGGAAGGCTTCGTTGTGCGAGGGCAGCACCAGCACGTCGTCGGGGACCTGAGCCTTGATCTTGCCCAGCGAGGCCAGCCAGTCGGCCATCGGGTTCTCGTCGGGCTCGGTCGGGTGCACGGACACGTTGGACGAGATGCGCGGCAGCACCTGGTCGCCGCTGATCAGCAGCTTCAGCTCGGGGCAGTACAGGCAGGCATGTTCCGGCGAATGACCGGTGCCGACGATGACGCGCCAGTCATGTTGGCCGATACGCAGCACCTCGCCATCGGCGATGCGCCGGTAGCTGTCGGGCAGCGCATGGATGCGCTTGCCGAAGTTGCCGAAGCGCGCGCGGTAGTTCTCGATGGCGGCGTCGCTCCAGCCGGCGCGGTGGTAGAAGACCACGCCGTCGTCCGGTGCCTCGCGACCAGTGTCGGCGGTGAGCACGCGGCAGTTCAGGTACTCCAGACGCGTCATCCACAACCGGCACTTGAACTTCTTGGTCAGCCAGCCGGCCATGCCGACATGGTCGGGATGCATGTGGGTGGCGAAGATGCGGCTCAGGCTCTTGCCGTGCGTGGCCTGGCTGAACAGCTGGCGCCACGCTGCCAGCGTCTCGTCGGTGCGCATCCCCGTGTCCACGACGGCCCAGCCGTCGTCTTCCTCGATGCCCCAGATGTTGATGTGGTTCAGCATCATCGGCAACGGCATGCGCATCCACACCACGCCAGGCGCCACCTCGAGCGCCGCGCCCGGCTCGGGCGGATGCTCGAAGGGGTAGATCAGCGTGGGCTTGGGCAGCCGGTCGCGCTCACCCGCCAGCGCGGCGTCCGGGTTGGCGGGCGAGGCGGCTGCGCGGGTCATCGCGGTGCCATGCGGATCGCGCCGTCGATGCGCACCGATTCGCCGTTCATGTAGCCGGTGCTGACCATGAACTCGGCCAGCGCCGCGTACTCATCCGGTTGACCCAGGCGCTTGGGGAAGGGTACCGACGCGGCCAGCGCGTCCTTGACGTTGTCGGGCAGGCCGGCCAGCAGCGGGGTCTCGAAGATGCCCGGCAGGATGGTGTTGACGCGGATGCCTTCGGTCATCAGGTCGCGGGCGATCGGCAGCGTCATGCCGACGATGCCGGCCTTGGAGGCCGAGTACGAGGCCTGGCCGATCTGCCCGTCCTGCGCCGCCACCGAGGCCGTGTTGACGATGGCGCCGCGCTCGCCGTGCTCCAGCGCGGGCAGGGTCATCATGCCGGCCGCGCTCTTGGCGATGCAGCGGAAGGTACCGACCAGGTTGATCTGGATGATGCGGTCGAAGTTGAGCGTCGGGAAGGCCTTGATCTCGCCGGTCTTCTTGTCGCGGCTGGCCGTCTTGATGGCGTTGCCGGTGCCGGCGCAGTTGATCAGCACGCGCTCCTGGCCGATCGCGGCACGCGCCTTGGCGAAGCCGGCGTCGACCTGCTCTTCGTTGGTCACGTCGACCTTGCAGAACACGCCGCCAATTTCCTTGGCCAGCGCTTCGCCGGCAGATTCGTTCAGGTCGAACAGCGCGACCTTGACGCCGTGCTTGGCCAGCCGCCGTGCGGTGGCGGCGCCCAGGCCGGATGCGCCGCCGGTGACGATGGCCGAGATGTCGGAAGAGAGTTTCATGGGGTTGCCTCTATGGGTGGTTGTCACTTGCGCGACTGTTCAGGGGTGCGCGCGACGCGCTATGCTGCGCCTTCATATTCTGTGCCCGAAATGATCGGGTCTCATCGCAAAGGAAACGCATCATGGCTGAAGCTTATATCGTCGCCGCCGCGCGCACCGCCGGGGGCAAGCGTGGGGGCCGTGTCTCGGGCTGGCATCCGGTGGATCTGGCTGCGCAGGTCATCGACGCGCTGATCGAGCGCAGCGGCGCCAACCCGGCGCTGGTGGAAGACGTGATCATGGGCTGCGTGCTGCAGGCCGGCCAGCAAAGCGGCTGCATCGGCCGCATGGCCGCGCTGGCGTCGAAGCTGCCGATGAACGTGCCCGGCGTGACCATCGACCGCCAATGCGGTTCGTCGCAGCAGGCGCTGCACTTCGCGGCGCAGGCGGTGATGTCGGGCACGATGGACTGCGTCATCGCCGCGGGCGTGGAGAGCATGAGCCGCGTGCCGATGGCCGTGCTGCCCAAGGTCTACAAGGAAGCGGGCCTGGGCCACTACATGAGCCCGGTGATCCGCCAGCGTTTCCCCGGTCCCGACTTCAGCCAGTTCATGGGCGCCGAGATGATGTGCGAGAAGTACAAGCTGTCGAAGGACGAGCTCGACCGTTTCTCGCTGCAGAGTCACCAGCGCGCCAAGGCGGCCACGCTGGAAGGCGCCTTCAAGGCCGAGATCGTGCCGATCGCGGCCAAGTTGGCCGAAGGCCCGGAACTTAGCGAACTGCACGTCGCCGACGAAGGCATCCGCATGGACGCCACGTTCGAAGGCATCGCCGGCGTCAAGCTGTTGCGTGAAGGCGGGTACATCACCGCGGCCAGCGCCAGCCAGATCTGCGACGGTGCGTCCGGCGTGATGGTGGTCAACGAAAAGGGCCTGAAGGCACTGGGCGTGAAGCCGCTAGCGCGCATCCACCACATGACGGTGATCGGCGGCGACCCGGTGATCATGCTCGAGGCGCCGCTGCCGGCCACGCACCACGCGCTGAAGAAGGCCGGCATGAAGATCGACGACATCGACTTGTTCGAGGTCAACGAGGCTTTTGCCTCGGTGCCGCTGGCCTGGCTGCAAAACACGCACGCCGACCCGGCGCGGCTCAACGTCAATGGCGGCGCCATCTCGCTGGGCCACCCGCTGGGTGCGTCCGGGACGAAGCTGATGACGACGCTGGTGCATGCGCTGCATGCGCGCGGCAAGCGCTATGGCCTGCAGACCATGTGCGAGGGCGGTGGACAGGCCAACGTGACGATCGTGGAACGTCTGTAAACCGCAAAGGAGCGACGCGATGATCCCCCGCAAGCTGTTCAGCGAAGAGCACGAGAGTTTCCGCGCGTCGTTCCGCAGGTTCCTCGAGAAGGAGGTCATCCCGCACCACGAGGCCTGGGAAGAGCGTGGTTATGTCGACCGCGAGGTCTGGCAGAAAGCGGGAGCCAATGGCTTCCTGTGCCCGAGCATGCCCGAGCCCTACGGCGGCTCGGGGGCCGACCGCCTGTACAGCATGGCCATGATGGAGGAGACCTCCAAGGCCCGCACCACGGGCCTGGGCTTCTCGCTGCATTCGGAAATCGTCGCGCCGTACCTGCTGAAGTACGGCACCGAGGAACAGAAGGCCCACTACCTGCCGCGCATGGCGCGTGGCGAGATCATCGGCGCCATCGCGATGAGCGAGCCTGGCGTCGGCTCGGACCTGCAGTCGGTGAAGACCAGCGCGGTCAAGGACGGCGAGGGCTACTACACCGTCAACGGCGCCAAGACCTTCATCACCAACGGCTGGAACGCCGACCTGGTGATCGTCGTGGCCAAGACCAACCCGGCGCTCGGCGCCAAGGGTACGAGCCTGGTGCTGGTGGAGCGCGGCATGGCGGGCTTCGAGCGCGGCAAGCGGCTGAAGAAGCTGGGCCTGAAGGCGCAGGACACCTCGGAGCTGTTCTTCGACAACGTCAAGGTGCCTGAGAGGAACCTGCTCGGCGCCGAAGGCCAGGGCTTCGTCTACCTGATGCAGGAGCTGCCCTGGGAGCGCATGCAGATCGCCATCGGCGCGGTGGCGTCGGCGCAGCAGGCGATCGAGGACACGATGGCCTATGTGCGCGAGCGCAAGGTCTTCGGCAACGCCGTGGCCAGCTTCCAGAACACGCGCTTCAAGCTGGCCGAGATGCAGTCGCAGGTACAGATGGCGCGGGTCTTCGTCGACCATTGCATGACGCTGCTTCTGACTGGCGAACTGGATGCGCCCACCGCGTCGATGGCCAAGCTCAACTGCACCGACATGGCCGGCAAGGTCATCGACGAATGCCTGCAACTGCACGGCGGCTACGGCTTCATGTGGGAATACCCGATTGCCCGCGCCTACGCCGACACGCGCGTATCGCGCATCTACGGCGGCACGAACGAGATCATGAAGGAAGTCATCGCTCGCTCGATGGGCCTCGGCAAGTAACACGCCGATGGAGCAGATCGATGGGCGCATGCCGGTGCTCGTCGGTTGCGGCGATGTCACCGACCTGGAGACTCCGGCCGAAGCCGGCCGCTCGCCCTATGACCTGATCGCGCAGGCGGCGCGGCTGGCGCTGCAGAACAGCGGCGCCGCCGGCATGGCCGAGGCCATCGACACGGTGGCGATGATCCGCAGCTTTGCCGACACCTCGCCGCGCTTCGCGACTAAGCTCGGCACGTCGGTCAACCCGCCGCGTAGCGTGGCGCAGCGCCTGGGCCTGCAGGCGTCGCGCCACATCTACAGCCACAGCGGCGGCAACATGCCGCAGTACCTGCTGAATCAGTTTGCCGAAAGCATCGCGCGTGGCGAGATGCGAGCTGCGCTGCTGTGCGGCGGCGAGGCGCTGCGCACCCAGCATGGGCTGGAGCGCACGGGCGCCGCAGGTGTGTGGAACGAGGACCCGGGCGGTACGCCGGAGCTGATCGGCGAAGCGCGTCGCGGCTGGAGCGATCACGAAGACCTGCACCGCATGCGTGCCGCGATCGTCATGTACCCGCTGATCGAGAACGCGATCCGCGGCGCGCGCGGCCGTTCGGTCGAAGTGCACCAGCAGGCCATCGGCGCGCTGATGGCCCGCTTTGCTGCGGTGGCCGCCGGCAACCCGCTGGCCACGCGGCGCGACGGCTACACCGCCGAGCAGTTGGTGACGGTGAACGAGCGCAACCGCTGGATCGGATTCCCCTATCCGCGGCTGATGAATGCCAACGCCTTCATCGACCAGTCGGCCGCGGTGGTGATGACCAACGTGGCCACCGCGCGCGAGCTCGGCATCGCGCGCGACAAATGGGTGTTCCTGCATGGCTGCGCCGACGGGCACGACCACTGGTACGTCACCGAGCGGCCGGACCTGCAAGGCTCGCCCGCCATCCGCGCCGCGTCGCGCCAGGCGCTGGCCATGGCCGGCAAATCGCTGGACGAGATCGAGGTCTTCGACCTGTACAGCTGCTTCGCGTCGGCGGTGCAGATCGGCGCCTCGGAGATTGGCCTGTCCGAAGCCGACCCGCGGGGTCTGACGATCACCGGCGGGCTGCCCTTCTTTGGCGGACCGGGCAACAACTACGTGACGCATTCGATCAGCGAGATGCTGCGCCGGCTGCGGGCGCGACCCGGCGCCTTCGGCCTGGTCACGGCCAACGGCAACTACGTCACCAAACATTCCTTCGGCGTCTACTCGACCGAGCCGCCGGCCGGCCCGTGGCAGCGTGAGAGTCCGTCCGTGCTGCAGGCGCAGATGGACGCGCTGCCGAAGGCGCCGTTCACCGAAACGCCACAAGGCGAGGCCATCATCGAGACCTACACCGTGATGCACGGCCGCGACGGCCCGGAGTTCGCGGTGGTCTTCGGCCGGCTGAATGCCACCGGCCAGCGCTTCATTGCGAACCTGCCGGAAGACCCGGCGGGGCTGTGGGATCTGCAGAATCGCGACAGCCTCGGTCGGCCGGGGCAGGTGACGCAGGTCGAAGGCCGCAACATCTACACACCGCGCTGAGCGGATTCACTCGAGACCCAGGAGACGACACGATGTACCCAGGCAGTTACGCCACCCAGCACCCCGACCGGGCCGCTTTCATCATGGCCAACACCGGCGAGTCGGTGAGCTACGCCGAATACGAGGCGCGCAGCAACCGCCTGGCACACCTGTTGCGCGCGCAGGGCCTGAAGCGGCTGGACCACTACGCCATCTTCATGGAGAACAACAACCGCTACCTGGAGACCGGGTCGGCCGGCTACCGCGCGGGGCTGTATTTCACCTGCATCAACAGCTACCTGACACCGCAGGAGTTGGCCTACATCGTCAACAACAGCGAATCGAAGCTGTTGATCACGTCGCACGCGAAGCTGTCGGTGGCGGCCGAGGCGCTGAAATCCTGCCCGAGGGTCACGCAGTGCCTGGTGGTGGACGGCGGCGCCGGCCTGGCGCCGCCCTTCAAGGACTACGCCGCGGCAATTGCCGAATACCCGGCCACCCCGATTGCCGACGAATGCCTGGGCACGGCGATGCTGTATTCATCAGGCACTACCGGCCGGCCCAAGGGCATCCTGCGGCCGTTGCCCGAGCAGCCGGCATCGGAGCCGCTGCCGCTGTTCCATTTCCTGAACAAGCTGTGGCGTTATCGCGAGGACATGATCTATCTGTCGCCGGCGCCGCTGTACCACTCGGCGCCGCAGGCCGCGGTGTCGCTGACCCTCAGCAACGGCGGCACGGTGGTGGTGATGGAGAACTTCGAGCCCGAGCACTACCTGCGGTTGATCGAGCAGTACAAGGTCACGCACAGCCAACTGGTGCCGACGATGTTCAGCCGTCTGCTCAAGCTGCCCGCCGATGTGCGCGGCAAATACGACCGCTCGACGCTGGAGATCGCCATCCATGCCGCCGCACCCTGCCCGGTGCAGGTGAAGGAGCAGATGATCGAATGGTGGGGCCCGATCATCCACGAGTACTACGGCGCCACCGAAGGCCTGGGCTTCACGGCCTGCGACAGCGAACAGTGGCTGGCGCACAAGGGCAGCGTCGGCAAGGTGCTGCTCGGCGACCTGCACATCCTTGACGAGAACATGCAGCCCGCGCCAAAGGGTGTGCCCGGCGAGATCTGGTTCAAGACGGCCACGCCCTTCGTCTACTTCAACGACCCCGAGCGTACGCAGCAAACCCGCTCGGCCGACGGCACGATGAGCACGGTGGGCGACGTCGGCTATGTCGACGACGACGGCTTCCTGTACCTGACCGACCGCAGCACTTTCATGATCATCAGCGGCGGCGTCAACATCTATCCGCAGGAATGCGAGAACCTGCTGATCACGCACCCCAAGGTGGCGGATGCGGCGGTGTTCGGCGTGCCCAACGAGGAGATGGGCGAGGAGGTCAAGGCGGTTGTGCAGCCGATGCCGGGCGTGACGGCCAGCCCGGAGCTGGAAGCCGAGCTGATCGCCTTCTGCCAGGCGCACCTGGCCAAGCTGAAATGTCCGAGGAGCGTGGACTTCATGGATCCGCTGCCGCGGCTGCCCACCGGCAAGCTGTACAAGAAACCGCTGCGCGATCGCTATTGGGCAGGGAAGAAGACGCGCATCGTCTGAGATGCGCGCGGCATTGCGGCGCTCATTGCATCCAGGGGTCGCGCGCCAGGACGCGAACTGTTGACCGCCTGCGTTGAAGCGTCGATTGCTGAAAACGCAGCAGGTGGCCTGCCCGGAGGGACTCGAACCCCCGACCCCCAGCTTAGAAGGCTGGTGCTCTATCCAGTTGAGCTACGGGCAGTTGCCGCTGGCGCGGATTCTAGGCAGGGCGTTGCCCCGGCCTTCAATGTGCCTTGTACTGTTCCTCGCCAAACAGCACCGCGCGCGCCTTGTCGTCAGTCAACGGCTTGCGCAGGCCGGCCAGCACCTCCACGCCGCGTTGCACCGCCGGCCGTGCGCCGATCTCGTCGAACCAGCCTTTCAGGTGCGGATGGTCGTCCCAATTGATGCCCTGGTTCTTCCAGGAGCGCAACCAGGGGAAGACGGCAATGTCGGCAATCGAGTACTCCGGCCCGCCCACGTATTTGCTCCTGGCCAGGCGCTTGTTCATCACGCCATACAGGCGCCGGGCTTCGTTGCTGTAGCGGTCGACGGCGTAAGGAATCTTTTCCGGTGCGTAGATGCGGAAATGATGTGCCTGGCCGAGCATCGGCCCCACACTGCCCATCTGGAACATCAGCCACTGCAGCACTTCGTACTTGCCGCGGGTCGATTGCGGCAGGAAGCGGCCGGTCTTGGCCGCCAGGTACAGCAGGATCGCACCCGACTCGAACAGCGAAATCGGCAGCCCGTCGGGGCCGTCTGGGTCGACGATGGCGGGGATCTTGTTGTTCGGGCTGATGGCCAAAAAATCGCTTCGGAATTGGTCGCCCTTGCCGATATCCACTGCAATGGCCTTGTAGGGCAGGGCGCATTCCTCCAGCATGACGTGAACCTTGTGGCCGTTCGGGGTTGGCCAGGAATAGACCTCGATCATCCTTGTCCCTTTCGCGCGTGAACTCCGTCACGCGGCAACCCACTCTAAACCATGCTCGATTCGATCAAACGCTGGCTCGGCACGGCCTCAACCGACACCCAGGGCTGGGGCGATCAGGCCGCCTGGGCGCAGGCGCACCAGTGGACGCTGCGCGGCGTGCGCGACATCGAAGGTTTCGTCGTCGATGGGCGCTGCGGAGCGACTCCGTGGCGACTCGAATGGGGGCCGTCACAGCGCCCCTACATCCAGGGGCAGGAGTTGCGCCTGCGCGCCGAGTTGGCGGTGCCCCGCGAACTGCAGGCGCTGGTTCTGAACCGGGAGTTGATGGAGTCGATGGAGAAAGCCGTCTTCGACCAGTATGTCGAAGGTGTGCAGACACGCATCGACACCGCCACGCCGCCCGAGATGCGCTGGCTGGTGATGTTTCCCAAATTGACCGGCGCCGAACTGAAGGCTCTTCGCGATAGCTATGGCGCCCTGGCGAGCTTCAAGCCCTGGATGCAGCAGTGGCTGAGCGGGGCCTTGACGCCGACGCTGGCGGCATTGCCCACCGCGGCCGAGCGCCCGCTGGTGCTGATGATCGGACGCCGCCGCCTGAGCCTGCGCACGGCTCTGCCGAGCGCCGACGCCACCCGTTTGGAAGCCTGGGTACGCCTGTTCGAGTGCGCGCTGCAGGAAGCGCAGCGCGTGGCGATCGACTACGTCGACCAGGGCACCCCGAGTACCCAGCCCAGCATGTTCCCGGCATCGAGCCTGCCCACCGAGGCCATGCGCACCTGAGGCAACACCCGGGGGACACGGTCCGGGCAGATCGCGGTCCGCTCAACCCGCCTGCGCGAAGCGCCACCCCAGTTCGGCCAGCGGGCGGGCACCCGCCCCGGACTGACGCGCCTGTTCGCTGGCCGCCGTGCCGGCTTCGACGCGCTTGGCAATGCCTTGCACGATGGCGGCAATGCGAAACAAGTTGTAGGCCAGGTAGAAATTCCAATCGGCCTTCAGGGTGGCGGGCGTGCCGCGGCCACTGCGCTCGCAGTAGCGGCGTACGTAGTCGGCTTCCAGCGGGATGCCGAGTGCCGCATGGTCCAGGCCGCCGATGCCCCTGAAAGTGCCGGGCGGGATGTGCCACGACATGCAGTGGTAGCTGAAGTCGGCCAGCGGGTGGCCGATGGTCGAGAGCTCCCAGTCCAGCACCGCCAGCACGCGCGCTTCGGTCGGGTGGAAGACGAGGTTGTCGAGCCGGAAGTCGCCGTGCACCACCGACACCATCGACTCGTCGCGCGCGCTTTTCGGGATGTTCTTCGGCAGCCATTCAATCAGCCGGTCCATGGCCTCGTTGGCGCCGGTGATCGAGGCCTGGTACTGTTTGCTCCAGCGCGCGATCTGGCGCTCGAAATAGTTGCCAGGCCGCCCGAAGTCGGACAGGCCGAGCGCGCCGACTTCGAGCTTGTGCAGCGCGGCGATGACCCGGTTCATCTCATCGTAGATCGCGCCGCGCTGCTCGCGCGTCATGCCGGGCAGCGACTGATCCCAGAGCACGCGACCCTGCACGAACTCCATCACATAGAAGGCGCGGCCAATGATCGACTCGTCCTCGCACAGCAGGTGCATGCGCGGCACCGGCACCTCGCTGCCGGCCAGTGCGCCCATGACCCTGAACTCGCGCTCCACCGCATGGGCCGAAGGCAGCAGCTTGGCCGCCGGCCCGGGCTTGGAGCGCATGGCATAGGACACCTGCGGCGTGATCAGCTTGTAGGTCGGGTTCGACTGCCCGCCCTTGAACTGCTCGACCGTCAGAGGGCCGGCGAAGCCGGGCAGGTACGCCTGCAGGTGCGCCTGCAGCGCCGCCGTGTCGAAGGCGTGCGCGCCGGCCATCGGCTTGGTACCGAGAAAATGATCCATGTCGTGCGTTCCTCGATGGTTCGTCCAGGCCGTGGCCGGCTCAGCGTTCGGCGATCTGCAGCAGCTTGTCGCGCGACAGCACTACCAGCCGGGTGGGCTCGACACGCACAGCGCCCTCGCGTTCGAAGCCCTTGAGCTCCTGGTTCACCCGCTGGCGCGACGCACCCAGCATCTGCGCCAGGTCTTCCTGTGCCAGTTGCAGGCCGATGCGGATCTCTTCGCCCTGGGCAATGCCATAGCTCTTGGCCAGCAGAATGATCTGCTTGGCCAGCCGGGCCTGCAGCGGCCGCGTGTTCAAGTCCTCGAACTGGTTGAACATCAACCGCAGGCGGCGGCAATTCAGGCGCAACAGCGCGTCGTAAAGCTCCACATGCAAGGACAGCAGTTCCTTGAAGTCGGGCTTGCGAACGGCCAGCAGCGTGGTCTGGCCGTGGGCATCGGCATCGTGCGTGCGCGGCAGGCCGTCGAACAAGGCGATGTCGCCGAACCACACGCCCGGCTCCGCATAGGTCAGCGTGACCTGCTTGCCCGACAACGAGACCGAGCTGATGCGCACTGCGCCCAGCGCCACACCGCACCATTCCTCGGCCGCCGCGCCGCGTGAAGACAGGCTGGCGCCGTCCTTCAGGCGCCGTACCACGGCGCGCGAAAGGATGGCCTCGCGCAACGGCAGCGACAGCTTCGCGAACCAGGCACCGGCATCGATGTTCTGGCGTTCTTCGACACTGAGGGTCGAGGCGTTCATGGCAGGGCGGAAAAGGGTCGGGCCGAGGCTGCGGCCGGGCGAGCCGCACGAGCGCCTATCCTAACCGTGCGCTGCTGCACATCCAGAGGCCCTTGGTACGGGCCCATTTGTAACCGTGCATGCTAGAGTCGATCGAGAAGCCGAACCACGATCAACCCACGCATGTACCAGCGGCCCCTGAGCATCGTGATCCTCGCGCTGTGTGGATCCGCGGCCGCACCGCCTGCATTGGCACTGGGCTTTGGCCGCATCCCCGAATCGCTGGTCTACGGGCAAGCGCTCGACCTGTCGGTGCCGCTGCGTGTGGAGCCTGGCGAAAGCCTGTCGCCGGCCTGCCTGAATGCCGAGCTCAGCCTGGGCGAACAGCGCCTGCCAAAGGCGGCGGTCCGGTTGCAGCTCGAGGGCATGGGCCAGGGTGCAGAGGCCGCCCGCGTGCGCATCCGCAGCAACGTGCTCGTGCAGGAGCCCGTGGTCGCCGTCAGCTTGTCCGTGGGTTGCACCGGCCCGGTGTCACGGCAGTTCGTGGTGTTTGCGGACCCGCCGACCGCGTTCACCGAAGCGGCGCCCACCAGGGTTGCCGAATTGCCGCCTGCCACGGTGACTGCGACAACGGGCGTACGCACGCAGGCCTCGCCAGCCCGCCCCGCCTTGGCCACCACCGCGGGTGCAAGAGTCAGCGGCAGAGCGGCAGGGGCAACACGTGCCATCGGCACACCGGCCCGGACTGCGAAGAGCATCAGCGCCACACAGCCTGTGGTGCGCGGCGACGTGCGTGCCGCACCTCGGCTGAAACTCGAGGAACCCGAGGCTTTGCTGCAGGCCGCCACTCTGGCGGTGGCGGCGCAGGATGCGGCGCTGGCCAGCGCCGCGCAAGTGGCCAGCGCAGCTCAGGCGGCGGCCTTGGCTGCCGAGCAGCGCATGGCCGCACTGGAGAAGAACCTGCAGGACATGCGTGCCGATGCGGCGGCCCACCGCGCGGCGATGGACCAGATGCGCTCGCGCCTGGGGCAGGCCGAGGACCAGAAGGGCATGGTGTGGGCGCTGATTGCCCTGGCTGTCGCTCTGGCCGCCGTCGCCGCTTGGCTGGGCCTGCGCCTGCGCGCTCAGCAGCGCGAGCAGCAGGCTGGTTGGAGGCAAGCCGCGGCCGCTGCGTTTGAGGCCGAGACATTGCCAGCGCATGCCTCAGCCGCCGGATTGCCCTTGGCCGACCCATCGCTTCCGCCGGGAACGGGCGCGCCGACCTCCGAGCCCGCGGATTCCGATACACCGGCACGACCTTCGCAGGCCGTGGCCCATCGCCAGGACGTGCTGCCGCCGAGCGCCTTGACCGAGGAGACGCTCACCCGTCCGCTCAGCGTGGACGAACTGATCGATCTGGAGCAGCAAGCCGAATTCTTCCTCGTGCTGGGCGAGGAAGACGCCGCCATCGACCTGTTGATGGTTCACCTGCGCAGCACCGGCGGGATCAGTCCCTTGCCCTATCTGAAGCTGCTGGAGATCTACCGGCGACGCCAGGACCGCGAGTCCTACGAGCGCATGCGCAAGCGCTTCGATCGCCGCTTCAACGCGGTGGCGCCCGATTGGGACGCCGACCCCGAACTCGGGCGCGACCTGCAGGACTACCCGGCCGTGCTGTCTTCCTTGCAGCAGGCCTGGCCCGCGCCGCTGGATGCCATGGCCGAACTCGAAAACCTGCTGTTTCGCAAGCGCAGCGGCGAGCTCTTCGAATTGCCCGCCTATCACGATGTGCTGACCTTGTTCGCCGTTGCGCGCGACCTGCACAGGCAGGTCGATGATCGCCCCGTTGCCGACGTGGATGTGCTGCTGCCCCTGCACATGGGCCGCGACCTGGCGGCCGCCCCGATGCAGTCGATCTTCGACCGACTGGAACAGAGCCCCGAGGCCGTCGCCGCGAACTTCGAAGACCGTCCCACGGCGCCGATCGATCTGGACCTGAGCGATCTGGCTGACGCACCGCACAGCCGCAGCGGCGCGCTGGCGCCGGTCGTCGTGCCACTGCGGCGCGGCCGACGCTGACGCCGGATTCCTAAAGCCGCGCCAGGCGTGCCAGCGCCGTGTTCAGCGTGTCGTCGCGCTTGGCAAAACACAGACGCGCGATTTGCTGCTCGGTGCCGTCGGCATAGAACGCCGACAAGGGAATGGCGGCGACACCCACCTCGCGCGTCAGCCATTCGCAGAACGCGGCTTCCGGCAGCTCGCTCACCCGGCTGTAGTCCACGCACTGGAAGTAGCTGCCCTCGCTGGGCAGCACGCGCAGCTTGGTCTGCGCCAGGCCGGCACGGAACAGATCGCGCTTGCGCTGGTAGAAGGCGGGAAGCTCCAGGTAGTGGCGCGGCTCGGCCATGTAGCGCGCCAGCCCGTGCTGCATCGGCGTGTTCACGGTGAAGACGTTGAACTGGTGCACCTTGCGGAATTCGGCCATCAGCACTGCCGGCGCCACCACGTAGCCCACCTTCCAACCGGTGACGTGGTAGGTCTTGCCGAAGCTCGATACCACGAAGCAGCGCGATGCCAGCGAGGGGATCGACGCGGCGCTGACATGCGGCACGCCATCGAACACCATGTGCTCGTACACCTCGTCGGAGATGAGCAGGATGTCGGTGGGCGCCAGCAACTCGGCCAGGCGTTGCATCTCGGCGGCAGTCCACACCGTCGCGCTGGGGTTGTGCGGCGAATTCACCATCATGGCCCGGGTGCGGGGCGTGACCGCGGCCGCGATGGCATCGAAGTCGGGCCTGAAGCGGCCCGGCGTGAGCGGCACGCGCACGACGGTGCCCCCGGCGAGCTCGATGTTCGGCGCATAGCTGTCGTAGCAGGGTTCGAGCACGATGACCTCGTCGCCGGGGTGCACGCAGCACAGCACCGCAGTCAGGATGGCCTGGGTGGCACCCGCGGTGATGGTGACCTCGGTGTCGGCGTCGTAGCGGTGTGAATAGAGAGCCTCGACCTTGCGTGCGACGGCCTCGCGCAACGGCGCTACACCCGGCATCGGAGGGTACTGGTTCAGGCCCTCGCGCATGGCCGCATTCACCAGGTCGAGCAGCGCGGGATCGCAATCGAAGTCCGGGAAACCTTGGCCCAGGTTGACGGCGCCGTACTTCTGCGCCAGCGCCGACATCAGCGTGAAGATGGTGGTGCCGACCTGCGGCAGCCGGCTCTTCAGCGGCGGCGTGGTCACGGCGAGTGCGGGTTGCGGCATGAGGACCTTACATCTGGAAATCGTCGCCGCCACCGCTCATGGCGCGCTGGATCAGCGCACGCGTGAGCCGGTCGGACAGCAGTTCGGCAAAAGTGTAGACAAAGTGCCGCAGGTAGGCGCCGCGGCGGAAGGCCACACGCGCCACGTTCTGGCCGAACAGATGTCCGGCCGGGTGCGAAACCAGATCGCCCTCGGCCGGTTCGTCGCGCACCGCCATCTCGGCGACGATACCCACGCCCAGGCCCAGCTTGACATAGGTCTTGATGACGTCGGAATCCAGCGCTTCGAGGGCCACCTGCGGCTTCAGTCGCGCCTTGGCGAACGCCGCATCGATGCGTGTGCGCCCGGTCACGGTGGGGTGGTAGGTCACGAGCGGCTCGATGGCGATCTGCTCCAGCGTCGGCCGCTCGACCGTGGCCAGCGCATGGGCGCGAGGCACCACGATGGCGTGCTGCCACTCGTAGCACGGCAGCGTCACCAGTTCGTCGAAGCCACTCAGCGATTCGGTGGCCAGGCCGATGTCGGCGGTCTCGGACAGCAGCATCTGCGCCACCTGTTCCGGCGTGCCCTGGTGCAGCACCACCTGGACTTTCGGAAAGCGCCGGCGCAGCAGCGCCACCGGGCCGGGCAGCACGTAGCGCGCCTGCGTATGCGTGGTCGCGATGGACAACGTACCGGCCTCCTGCTTGGAGAACTCGTCGCCGATGCGCTTGAGATTGGCGACCTCGCGCAGGATGATTTCGATCGCCTTCAGCACCTCCTGCCCAGGCTCGGTGACGCGGCGCAGGCGTTTGCCGTGACGCGCGAAGATGTCGATGCCAAGTTCTTCCTCGAGCTCGAGTATCGCCTTGCTGATGCCCGGCTGCGAGGTGAACAATGCCTTCGCTGTCTCGGTCAGGTTCAGGTTGCGGCGCACGGCCTCCTGCACGAAGCGGAACTGGTGAAGGTTCATTTCGATGGCCTCTGAAGCGAGGAGCTGGGCAACAGCGCCAGGGCCGCGGCAGCCATGGCCTGCATCACCGCGTCATGTTCGCCAACCGCCGGGTGCAAGGTCCAGCGCACGCTCGGAAACTGCTCGCGCAGCCGCTCGACCATCGGCGGCAGGTCCCTGCTCAGGTGCCCACCCGTGCCCAGGAAGAGTGGCAAGACCTCCACCGTGCTGCAGCCTGCTGCGCACAGCGCCTCACCGGCGTCATGCAGGTTCGGCGCCATGAATTCCAGGAAGGCCAGACGCAACACAAGCCCAGGTTGCTGCACCTGGATCTGTCGCGCCACGGCTTCGAAGGGCGCCGACCAACGCGCATCGCGCGCGCCATGGGCGAAGAGGATCAAGCCCTGCGTGCTCATCGATCCCCCTTC
The DNA here is from genome assembly GCA_963824005.1 of uncultured beta proteobacterium. Taxonomy (GTDB): domain Bacteria; phylum Pseudomonadota; class Gammaproteobacteria; order Burkholderiales; family Burkholderiaceae_C; genus Rubrivivax. The sequence continues at coordinate 26,278 of CAWGOK010000018.1, read as the reverse complement.
GCGCTGCGCGCCGTCCCCCCGCGGGGGAATGCGCGCCTTCGGAGCGGCCGTGCGGCGCTCATCGGTAGCGCACCAGCCAGCCGAAGGCGGCCAGCGAGATCAGCATGAACACCGTGCTCGGCATCGCAGCCACCACCCAGGGCGTCCAGCCACGCAACAGGCCGATATGGCCGGCCACGTTGTTCAGCAGCACGAAGCTGATGCCCAGCATGATGCCGCCGAAAACCTTGATGCTGATGCCACCAGCGCGCGCGTGCAGGTAGGCGAAGGGCAGCGCCAGGGCGGTCAGCACGAGGCAAGCCAGCGGATAGAGCGCCTTCTTCCAGAACTGGATCTCGTAGCGCTGCGCAGCCTGCTCCTGGTCGCTAAGGTGGTGGCTGTAACGCCAGAGTTCGACCGTGGACATCGTCTTCAGCGGCAACACTGCGGCCGAGACCACACCGGCGCTGAGGGTGCTGGGCCACTGCAGCGTCGCCAGTGACTCGCGGCGCACCACGTCCTGGCTGCCCTGCGAGACGTCGGGCCAGCGCGTCACCTCGACATCGGTCAGCGTCCAGATCGAGCCCGCGCCGACGCGCCCCTGCGCCGCGATGATGCGCGACAGGTGCCGGCCGTTGCCGTCGAACTCGAAGATGCGGATACCGTCGAGATTGCCCTTGCCGTCGATGCCGGCCACGTTGACCGAAAAACTGCGTTCGCCCTGGTCGGTGGCGCGCCGCTCCTTCAGCCACGCACCGGTGCGGCCGATCTTGCGACCGCCGCTGAGCGAGGCCTTTACCAGTTCACCGTACCTTTCGGTGTAGGGCGCGACGTACTCGCCGATGGCGAAGGTGATCGCGCTGAAGATCAGCGCCAGCACGGCCAGCAAGCGCAGTGCACGGGCCGGGCTCAAGCCGCCGGTGCGCAGGATCGTGAACTCGGAGGACTGTGCCAGGCTCGACAACGAATAGATCGTGCCGATGAGCACGGCGATCGGCAGCAATTCGTACAAGTTGCCCGGCAGCTCGAGCAGGGCACTGAAGACCGCGCCCCAGGCCGTGAAGCCGCTGCGTCCGATCTTCTGCAGTTCGTCGACGAAGTCGATGAAGAAGGACAGCGACAGGAAGGCCAGCGCCACGAAAGCCACCGACGCGCCGATGTCGCGGTAGAGCATGCGGCGCACGGTCTTCATGCGCGTGCCGTGCGTGCAGCGCCGAAACGAAAATGCAGCACCGCCGCATGGTCGCGCCACCAGAGCAGCGCCAGTGCCAGCAGGAATACACCGCCGTGCAGCGTGGCGAAGGCCACGGTCATGCCGTAGCGGCCGCCGGCCACCCAGGTCTGGGTCAGGTTGATGAGGTTGAAGTAGCTCAGCGAGCCGAGCAGCGCCAGCACCAGGTTCCAGTTGTTCGGGCGGCGCGTATTGACATGCGACAGGCCGATGGCCAGCAAGGGCAAGTTGACCGCGGCCATCATCAGGCCGAAGCGCCAGACCAGCTCTGCCTGATTCTTCAAGCTCGGCTCGCGCATCAGGGCGAGGGTGGCCATCGTCTTCGGCGGTTGCTCCTGCGCGCGGCGCAGCGCCTTGATGTCCACCAGCACGCGGTAGCTCTCGAAGCCGGCCAGCGTGGACTCGCCGTTGCGCGTGTTGATGTCGCTGCGCTGGCCGTTCTCCAGCACCAGGAACCGATCGTCGCCACGCATGTCGAAGCGCCCGCCCCGCGCCGAGACCACGCTTTCCAGCTCGTCCTTGTTCGACAACGCGAAGACATTTCGCACGCTCAACTCGTCGGCCGTGTCGCGCTCGACGAAGAACACGCGCCGGCCGTCGGCCGAACTCTGGAACACACCGGGCGCCACCCGCGCCAGGTCGGAGCGCTGCGCGTAGCGGTCGCGCAGCTCGCTGCTGTTGCGATTGACCCAGGGCCAGGCGAACACCAGCAGCAGGCACACCACCAGCAGCACCGGCCAGAAGGTCTGCAACACTGGCCGCACGAAACGCGCCAGGTCCAGCCCGCTGGCAAACCAGATGGCCATCTCGCTGTCGCGGTACAAGCGCCCGAGCGTGACGACGATGGCCACGAACAACGACACGTTCAGAATCGTCGCTAGATGCCCCAGCGCGGTGTAACCCAACACCAGCACCACGTCCTTGGGCTCGACCACGTCGCTGGCGGCCAGCGACAGCGTGCGCACCAGCAGCATGGTGATGACGATCGTGAGCAGCACCACCAACGTGGCACCGAAGGTGCGGGCCAGTTCCCGCCTCAACGAGCTATCGAATAACATGGGCCGGTTTCCAAAGCGGATCGAATTATGGACTTCAAGCTGCTGGTGACCGAGCCCAAGGAGTTGCGCAATGCCACGGCCGATGCCCTGCTGGTGGTGGTCGGCGAGGGCACGGCGCCCGAGTCCCTGGGCAAGGCGCTGGGCGCGGCCTTGTCGGATGCGCTGAAGGACGGCGATTTGGCGTACAAGGCCGGGCGCTGCCTGTATCTACACCGCATTGCCGGCGTGAAGCCGTCCCGTGTGGTGTTTGCGGCGGCAGCCGACGCTTCGGCCAAGGCCTTTCGCGCCGCAGTGCTCGCTGGATTGGGCCTGATCAAGGGGGGGGGTGCCAAGCATCTGCTGGTGGCGTCGGCATTGCCTCAGCCGCTCGGCGGCGATCATGCGCAGGCGTTGCTCGGCGCCGTCGGCGATGGTCTGTACGTGTATCGCCACACCAAGCCCTCGGCGCCAGCGGCATCGAAGCTCGGGCGTGTGAGCCTGGCGTGCACGGTTTCCGAGTCCGCCGCTGCACGTGAAGGCCTGACGCGCGGCCAAGCCATCGCCGCCGGTGTCGCGCTGGCACGCGAATGTGCCAACCGGCCCGGCAACCATTGCACCCCCGCGTACCTCGCCGCACAAGCCAAGCAGCTGGGCAAGGACTTCGGCCTGAGCGTGCAGGTGTTGGGCCGCAAGGAGGTCGAGAAGCTCGGCATGGGTTGCTTCCTGGCGGTGGCGCAGGGGTCGAAGGAACCTCTGAAGTTCATCGTCGCGAAGTACCATGGCGCCGCCAAGTCGGTGGCGCCGCTGGTGCTGGTGGGCAAGGGCATTACCTTCGACACCGGCGGCATTTCCATCAAGCCGGCCGCCGAGATGGACGAGATGAAGTTCGACATGGGCGGTGCCGCCAGCGTGCTGGGCACCTTGCGCGCGGTGGCCGAGCTCAAGCCGAAGATCAATCTGGTGGGCCTGATTCCGGCCTGCGAGAACATGCCCAGCGGCGCTGCCGTCAAACCCGGCGACGTGGTCACCAGCATGTCGGGGCAGACGGTCGAGATCCTGAACACCGACGCCGAAGGCCGCTTGATCCTGTGCGACGCACTCACCTACGCCGAGCATCTCAAGCCCGCGGCCGTGGTCGACATCGCCACGCTCACCGGTGCCTGCGTGGTGGCCCTGGGGCACCACCGCAGTGGCCTTTTCAGCAGCGACGACGCATTGGCCGCCGACCTCGATCGCGCGGGGCAGGTCGCACTCGACCCTTGCTGGCGTATGCCTCTGGACGAGGAGTACGACGAGGGCCTGAAGAGCAACTTCGCCGACATGGGCAATGTCGGCCCGCGGGCCGGCGGCGCCATCACGGCAGCAATGTTCCTCAAGCGCTTCACCGCCAAGTACCCGTGGGCCCACCTCGACATCGCCGGCAGCGCCTGGAAGTCGGGCGCGGCCAAGGGCGCCACCGGCCGGCCGGTGCCGCTACTCACGCAGTTTGTGCTGTCGCGCGCCGCTTGACGCCTGGGTCGATGGCGCGGGTCGAGTTCCACAGCGGCGTGGTCGAGCCGCTGCATTTTGCCTGCCGGCTCTTGCGCAAGGCCCTGCGCCAAGGTGTGCCCGTGCTGGTGACAGCGCCGGCACCGACACTGCAGGCCCTGGATCGCGAGCTGTGGACCTTCGAAGCACAGGAATTCGTGCCGCACCTGTACCTGAGGCGCGGCCAAGAGGTGGACGCGGCATTTCGGCGCACACCCATTTGGTTGTGCGAAGACGAGCCACCGTCGGCCAGCCCGAAAGTCCTGCTCAACCTGGGAGCTCACGCGGGATTCGAGCCGAGTCGATTCGAACGCATCATCGAGGTCGTTTCTACCGACGCCGAAGAACGGCAACTCGCGCGAACGCGCTGGCGTGACTACGAAGCGCGCGGCTGGGACATCAAGCACCACGCCCAGGCGATCGCCTGAGTGCGCGCGCGACTCAGGTACATCGCGCAGAAATACAACCCGCGCTGACCCGCATACCAGCGCTGTATGGCGTTCCGCTATCATCCTGGGTACCTCATTTTCCACAGGAACTCGCCCCATGAACAAATTCGCCTTCTCGGTTGTCGCCTCCGCGGCCGTGCTGCTTGCAGCGTGCGGCAAGAAAGAGGAAGCGCCCAAGCCTGTGGCGGCCGCCCCTGCGGCATCGGCGGCGGCCCCCGCGCCGACCGAACTGATCATCAAGATCGGCCACGTCGGCCCGACCAGCGGTGCCATCGCCCACCTGGGCAAGGACAACGAGATGGGCGCGCGCATGGCCATCGACGACCTCAACGCCAAGGGCGTGATGATCGGCGGTCAGAAGGCCAAGTTCGAACTGCTCGCTGAAGACGACGCTGGCGACCCGAAGCAGGGCACCGCCGTGGCGCAGAAGTTGGTGGACTCCAAAGTCCAGGGTGTCATCGGTCACCTGAACTCGGGCACCACGATTCCCGCCTCGCAGGTCTACAACACCGCCGGCATCCCGCAAATCTCGCCTTCGGCGACCAACCCGAAGTACACCCGTCAAGGTTTTAACACCGCCTTCCGCGTGGTGGCCGACGACGTGCACCTGGGCGGTACGCTGGGCCGTTACGCCACCAAGGACATGGGCGGCAAGACCATCGCCGTGATCGACGACCGCACGGCCTACGGTCAGGGCGTGGCCGACGAGTTCGAAAAGGCCGTGGTGGCCGCCGGCGGCAAGACGCTGGACCGCCAGTTCACGACCGACAAGGCGACCGACTTCACCGCCATCCTGACGCAGATCAAGTCCAAGAAGCCCGACATCGTCTTCTTCGGCGGCATGGATGCCGTGGCCGGGCCGATGATGCGCCAGATGAAACAACTCGGCATCAAGGCCAAGTTCGTCGGCGGCGACGGCATCTGCTCGGGCGAGTTGCCCAAGCTGGCAGCCGGCGCGATGGCCGATGGCCAGGTGGTGTGCGCCGAGGCCGGTGGCGTCGAAGGCGAGCAAAAGGTCGGCATGGACGATTTCCGCGCCAAGTTCAAGACCAAGTACAACACCGACGTGCAGGTCTATGCGCCGTACGTGTACGACGCGCTGAACGTGATGGTCGCCGCGATGGAAAAGGCTGGGTCTTCCGATCCGGCCAAGTACCTGCCCGTGCTGGCCAAGACCGAAGGCTACAAGGGCGTGACCGGCACGATCTCCTTCGACGAGAAGGGGGACGTAAAGAATGGTGCGCTGACGCTGTACACCTACAAGGACGGCAAGCGCGAGCAGATCGCCGTGGTGCGCTGATTCTCGTCAGCCCGCACACAAGTAGGCGCCCGCGAGGGCGCCTTTTTCATGGGCGCGAGTCGCCTCAGGCCGGGTCCTGGAGGCCGCGACCGCTGCGGTCGAACAGCTCGCACATCCCCGCCAGGCGCTGGGCATGCCACGGGTGCACCTGGCTCCACTGCATGCGCCACTCCCACCAGCCTTCGCTTTGGCCCGGAAAGTTCATGCGGCACGCGCTCGGCAGCGCCAGCACGTCCTGCATGGCATAGATCGCAGTGTCGGCCACCGAGGCACAAGCGGCACGAATCAGGGACCAGGCCATGTCCTGCCCGTCCGCGCCAAGGTACGCACGGGCGAAGTAGCGCTCATGCTCGCCGGCGCCGGCCCACCATCCCATGCTGGTGTCGTTGTCGTGCGTGCCCGGATAGACCACGGTGTCGGGTTCGTGGTGGTGCGGCAGAAAGCGGTTGCGTGCATCCCCATCAAAGGCGAACTGCAGGATGCGCATGCCCGGGAAGCTGAAGCGCTTGCGCAGCGCCTCGACATCGGGGGTGATCAAGCCCAGGTCCTCGGCAATGATCGGCATGGGACCCAGCGCGGCATTCACGGCCTCGAACAGATCGGCGCCCGGCCCGCTGCGCCAGCGGCCGTTGATCGCCGTGGGCTCGCTGGCCGGGATCTCCCAGTAGCCGGCAAAGCCGCGAAAGTGGTCGATGCGCACGATGTCCACCAGCTCGAAGATGCGCCGCATGCGTTGCACCCACCAGGCATAGCCATCGCGGGCATGCACCTTCCAGCGATACAGCGGGTTGCCCCAGCGTTGCCCGGTTGTGCTGAAAAAATCGGGCGGCACGCCCGCGACGACGGTGGGCCGACCATCGATGCCCAGCTCGAACAGCGACTGATGGGCCCAGACCTCGGCACTGTGATGGGCGATGAAGATCGGTACGTCGCCGATGATCTCGACACCGCGCTGGTTTGCGTAGGCCTTCAGCTTGAGCCACTGGCGGTAGAAACACCATTGGCCGAACTTCCAGAACAGGATGCGCGGTGCATGCTGCTCGCGCGCGTCCTGCAGCGCAGCGGCGTCGCGCGCGGCCAGTCCGGCCGGCCAGTGGCACCATTCCTGCGGTCCATGGGCCTCGCTGAGCGCCATGAACAGGCTGTAGTCGTCGAGCCAGTCCTGCTGTTGTTCGCAAAAGCGGCTGAACTGCGCGAAGCTCTCGCCGCGCGCCGGTGCGGCAAAAAAGCGCTCGGCCGCGAGAGCCAGGCGCTGCATGCGGAATGGACGCACGACCGCGAAGTCCACGCGTTGCTCCAGCAGCCCTTCGACGGGCTCGAGTTCGGTCGCCTCCAGCCAGCCCTGAGCCTGCAGTTCGCCCAGGTCCACCAGCAGCAGGTTGCCGGCAAAGGCCGATGTGCTGGTGTAGGGCGAATTCCCGGCGCCGACGCCGCTCAACGGCAGGATCTGCCACAGCCGCTGCCCGGAGGACACCAGCCAGTCGACGAAGTGATACGCGGCGGGCCCGCAGTCGCCGCTGCCATGCGGCCCGGGCAGTGAGCTCGGGTGCAGCAAGACGCCGCTGGCACGTGGGAATCTCATGGCAACGTCCGGTGCGAATCAGGCAGCGCTGCGCATCAGCAGCACGACGCTGCGCGCCAGCAGCTTGCAGGTATCGAAGACCGTGCTGACGAAGTCGGCATCGCTGGGCTCGGGCCGTGCCGTGTCGAGCAGCACACGCCATGCGCCGACCGGCAGCGTGACCACCGCGTCGCCGCCGCCGGCATTGAACAACAGCATCAGGGGGGCACCGCCGCGCCCGGGGCCGGCGATCCGGGCCCCCAGCACGCGCGACACGTTGTCGTGCCAATGCGGCGCGCCCAGTTCCTGGCCGTTGGCACGCTGCCATCGCAGATCGACGCTGCCTTGGGCATCGGGCCGGCCGTCGAACCACTGCGCCCCCAACGGCAGCCAGTGCCGTCGAAGCTGCACGAGCCGAGCGCTGAACTCCATCAGCGCCGTGTCGGCCCGGCTCCAGTCGATCCAGGTGCTCGGGTTGTCCTGGCAATAGGGGTTGTTGTTGCCACCTTGGCTGTGGCCGAGTTCATCGCCGGCCGCCAGCATCGGCGTGCCCTGGGACAACAGCGTGGTGGCCAGCAGCGCACGCTGCAGCCGTGCGCGCAACGCCAGCACGTCGGGGTCGTCAGTCTCGCCCTCCCGGCCGCAGTTCCAGCTCAAGTTGCGGGCGTGCCCGTCGCGGTTGTCTTCGCCGTTGGCCTGGTTGTGGCGCAGCTCGTAGCTGACCAGGTCACGCAGGGTGAAGCCGTCGTGCGACACGATGTAATTCACCGAGGATGCCGGGGCACGCTGGCGCTGCTGGAACAAATCGGCCGACGCACACAGCCGACGCGCGAATTCGCCACGGGTGCAGTCGCCTCCCAGCCAGAACGCCCGCATCGTGTCGCGGAAGCGGTCGTTCCATTCGAGCCAGCCTGTGGGGAACTGGCCGAGCTGGTAGCCGCCGGGCCCGATGTCCCAGGGCTCGGCGATGAGCTTCACGCCCGCGAGCACCGGGTCCTGCGCCACGCAGGCGAAGAAGGGGCCGTCGCGCTCGAAGCCGGCGCTGCCGCGGCCCAGCACGGTAGCCAGGTCGAAGCGAAAGCCGTCGACATGCATCTGCTGCACCCAGTAGCGCAGGCTGTCCATCACCAGTTGCAGCACACGCGGCCGGCGCAGGTCGAGCGTGTTGCCGCAGCCGGCATGGTTCTCGTAAGTCGCCGCATGCCCTTCGGCCAGACGGTAGTAACTGGCGTTGTCCAGACCGCGCCAGCTGAGCGTGGGGCCGAACTCGTCGGTTTCGGCCGTGTGATTGAAGACCACGTCGAGAATCACCTCGATGCCGGCCGCGTGCAGGCGCCGCACCATGTGGCGGAACTCGTCGCGCACGGCACGGCCGTCGGCAGGGTCGGCACTGGCATAACGCGGCTCGGGGCAGAAGAATCCCAGCGTGTTGTATCCCCAGTGGTTGCGCAGGCCCATGCGCACCAGCCGCTCTTCGTCGATGAAGCGGTGCACTGGCATCAGGCTCACCGCTGTGATGCCCAGCCGCTTCAGGTGCGCGAGGGCCGCGTCCGAGGCCAGCCCGGCATAGCTGCCGCGCTGCGCGGCGGGCACGCCCGGGTGCTGCTTGGTGTAGCCACGCACATGCAGTTCGTACAGCACCGTGTCGGCCCAGGGCGTGGCTGGCGGCGTGTCGCCTTGCCAGTCGAAGGAATCGTTCACCACGCGCGCCTTCAAGGCGCTGGTGCCGTTGTCGCGCGCATCGGGCTGATGCGGCTTCGCGACATCGTCGCCGCGGTGTGCCCCATCCCAGGAGAAGGTGCCGACGAGCTCGCGGGCGTACGGGTCGAGCAACAGCTTGTTGGCGTTGAAGCGATGGCCCTGCTGCGGCGACCATGGCCCATGCGCGCGCAACCCGTACACCTGGCCCGCCGCGGCGCCGCCGAGGTGGCCGTGCCAGATGTCGCCACTGCGGCCGGGCAGGGCGCTGCGCGCGGTCTCGACCCGGCCTTCGGCGTCGTACAGGCACAGCTCGAGCGCCGTGGCGTGCGCCGAGAAGACCGCGAAGTTCACGCCATGGCTGTCGACACTGGCACCCAGTGGCCAGGGCTTGCCGGGTTGCAGGGCGGGCGAGACCGGTGGCACGCGAGCGCCGGGTTCGCTCAGGCGGCCCATTCGAACATCACGGTGGCCAATGGCGGCAGGTCGACGACGATCGAATCGGCACGGTCGTCGCACGGCACGCCTTGCGAGTCGGCCACGCCGAAGGGCGTGCCGACGTTGCTGCCGCCGTAGAAGACGGAATCGGTGTTCAGGCGCTCGCGCCAGCGCCCGGCGCGCGGCACGCCCACGCGCCAGCCCTGCCGCACCACCGGCGTGAAGTTGCACACCACCAGCATCAGCGACGACGCGCCCAGGCCGCAGCGCACGAAGCTGAGCACGCTGTGCGCCGCGTCGCTGTGCGAGATCCATTCGAAGCCATCGGCGCTGAAATCGCGCTGGTGCAGCGCCGCAGATTCGCGATGCAGAATGTTCAGGTCGCGCACCAGCGCCTGTACTCCGGCATGCAGCGGGTCCTGGGTCAGGTGCCAGTCCAGGCTGCGATCGTGGTCCCATTCGCGCTGCTGCGCGAATTCATTGCCCATGAACAGCAGCTTCTTGCCGGGGTGGCCGAACATGAAGCCGTAGTAGGCGCGCAGGTTGGCGAACTTCTGCCAGCGATCGCCACTCATGCGGGTCAGCATCGAACCCTTGCCGTGCACCACCTCGTCGTGCGAAAGCGGCAGCACGAAGTTCTCGTTGAAGGCGTACATCAGGCCGAAGCTCAGCTCGCCATGATGGAACTTGCGGTGCGCCGGATCGCGCGCCATGTAAGCCAGCGTGTCGTGCATCCAGCCCATGTTCCACTTGTAGTGGAAGCCCAGCCCGCCGGAATAGGTGGGTCGCGACACGGCCGGGAAGGCGGTGGACTCCTCGGCCAGCGTCACCGCCTGCGGGCGTTGCACGCCGACGACTTCATTGGCGCGCTTGAGGAAAGTTATGGCCTCGAGATTCTCGCGGCCGCCGTAGGCATTGGGCACCCATTCGCCCGGCTTGCGGCTGTAGTCGCGGTAGAGCATCGAGGCCACCGCATCCACGCGCAGGCCATCGACGTCGTAGCGCTCCAGCCAGTACAGCGCACTGCCGACCAGGAAGTTCTGCACCTCGGTGCGCGCAAAGTTGTAGATCAGCGTGCTCCAGTCGATGTGGAAGCCTTCGCGTGGGTCGGCATACTCGTACAACGGCGTGCCATCGAAGCGCGCCAGCCCATGTTCGTCGGTGGGAAAGTGCGCCGGCACCCAGTCGAGCAGCACGCCCAGCCCCGCGGCGTGCGCCCGCGCTACGAAGCGCGCGAATCCCGCAGGCTCGCCGAAGCGCGCGGTCGGCGCGTACAGGCCGAGTGTTTGGTAACCCCAGGAGCCGTCGAAGGGGTGCTCCGTCACCGGCATCAGCTCCAGGTGCGTGAAACCCATGTAGGCCGCGTAGGACACCAGCTCGTCGGCCAGTTCATCCCAGTTCAGCCAGCGGTTGCCGTCCTCGACCTTGCGCCGCCACGAGCCCAGGTGCACCTCGTAGATGCTCATCGGCGCGTCCAGCGCATTGGCGCGCTGGCGCTGCGGCGAGGCCGGCTGCAGCGGCGGCAGTGGCGCCACCACGCTGGCCGTGGCCGGGCGCAACTCGGCCTGGCGCGCGTAGGGGTCCACCTTCTGCGGCAGCAGTTGCCCTTCGCGCGACAGCAGCTCGAACTTGTAGCGTGCACCTTCGGCCACGCCGGGCAGGAAGATCTCCCACACGCCGCATTCGCGGCGCAGCCGCATCGGATGGCGCCGACCGTCCCAGTGATTGAAGTCTCCGACCACGCTGACACGCATGGCGTTGGGCGCCCACACTGCAAAGCCGCAACCGGCCACGCCATCCATCAGCCTGGGCGTCGCGCCGAGGATTTCGAAGGGGCGCAGGTGCGAGCCTTCGCCCAGCAGCCACGCGTCCATCTCCCCCAGCACTTGGCCGAATGCATAAGGATCGTCGAGCAAGGCGCTCTGGCCGTCGGCCCACCGCACTTGAAACCGATAGGGGCCGGGGCCGTTCAGCGGGCCCTCGAACAGCCCGGCGGCGTCACGCAACTGCAGTGGGCCCATCGGGTCGCCGCCGTCGCGCGACACGGCATGCACTTGCACGGCACCCGGCAGGAATGCGGCCAGCCAGCGGCTGCCATCGGCCAGCGTGTGCGCACCGAGCACGCCGAAGGGGTCGACATGCCGGCCCTGGCACAGCGCCTGCACGTCCTTTGCGGAAAGCATGGGCGGCTTCAAGTCGCGCCGTTCCTGCCAGGCTGAACCTGAACGTTCCAGATGTCCCGGGCATACTCGCGGATCGTTCGGTCCGACGAGAACATGCCCATGCCGGCGACGTTCAGGATGGCCGAGCGCGCCCAGGCCTGCGGGTCGCGGAACAGCGCGTCGACTCGTGCCTGCGCCGCGAGGTAGGCGTCGTAGTCGGCCAGCAGCTGGTAGTGATCGCCGCCCCACAGCAGCGCATCCACCAGGCCTCGGTAGCGTGCCGGCTCGTCCGGCGAGAAGACGCCGCCGCCGATGGCCTGCAGCACCGCCTGCAGGCGCGGGTGCCGGTCGTGGATGCGCAACGGCTGATAACCGCCTTCACGCAGCGCCGCGACCTCGTGCGCACGGTGGCCGAAGATGAAGATGTGTTCGTCGCCGACACATTGGCGGATCTCGATGTTGGCACCGTCGTCGGTGCCGATGGTCAACGCGCCATTCAGGGCGAGTTTCATGTTGCCGGTGCCCGAGGCCTCGGTGCCGGCGGTGGAGATCTGCTCCGACAGGTCGGCGCCCGGCATGATGAGCTCGGCCACCGACACGCCGTAGTTCGGCACGAACACCACCTTCAGCCGGCCACCCAGGCGCGCGTCGCGGTTGACCACCTGGCCGACATCGTGGATCAGCCGGATGATCTGCTTGGCCATGTGGTAGCTCGACGCCGCCTTGCCGGCGAAGATCACGGTGCGCGACACCCAGTCGCGCTGCGGGTCGGCCAGGATGTCCTGGTAACGCGTCACCACGTGCAGCAGGTTGAGCAGTTGCCGCTTGTATTCGTGAATGCGCTTGACCTGCACGTCGAACAGGCCGTGCGCATCGATCTTCAAGCCAACGGTCTTGGCAATGTGCTCGGCCAGGCGTTGCTTGTTGGCCAGCTTGACGGCGAGGAATTCGTCGCGGAACGCGGCGACTTCCGCCAGCGGCCGCAGCAGGCGCAACTGGTCCAGGTCGAGCCGCCACGCCTTGCCGATGTGGCGGTCGATCAGCCGGCTCAGCCCCGGGTTGGAATGGGCCAGCCAGCGCCGCGGCGTAACGCCATTGGTCATGTTGGTGAAGCGCTCGGGCCACAGATGGGCGAAGTCCGCGAAGATGGTCTTCACCAGCAGCTCGGAGTGCAGCGCCGAGACGCCATTCACCTTGTGGCTGCCGACAATGGACAGGTGGGCCATGCGCACGCGGCGCTCGCCCGATTCGTCGATCAGCGATAGCCGGCGCAGGAACTGGACGTCGCCCGGGCGCTTCGAGGCCGCGAAGTCGAGGAATCCCTGGTTGATGCGCAGGATGATCTCCAGGTGACGTGGCAGCACATGCTGCATCAAGCCCACCGACCAGGTCTCCAGCGCCTCGGGCATGAGCGTGTGGTTGGTATAGCTGAACACGCGCTGCGTCAGTGCCCAGGCCTCGGCCCAACCCAGCGCGTGTTCGTCGCACAGCACGCGCATCAGTTCGGCCACGCCGATCGCCGGGTGGGTGTCGTTCAGGTGGATCGCGACCTTGTCGGCCAGGTTGAGCAGCGTGCCGTGTTCGAGCAGGTGCCGGCCGACGATGTCCTGGATCGAGGCGCTGGTGAAGAAGTACTCCTGGCGCAGCCGCAACTCGCGGCCGGCCGGCGTGCTGTCGTTCGGGTACAGCACCCAGGAGATGTTCTCGAACTCGTTCTTCACCTCGGCGGCACGCGCATAGTCGCCGCTGTTGAAGGCGTGCAGGTCGATGTGCTCGGGCGCGGTGGCGCGCCACAGGCGCAAGGTGCTGACACGCGGCGTGCCGTGACCCGGCACCACCATGTCGTAGGCCTTGGCGCTGACCTCGGCGGCCGGGAACCACAGCGCCTGGTCGCCGCTGTGATCGACATGCCCGCCGAAGCGCACCGGGTAGTGCACGCCGCGGCGCGGAAACTCCCAGGGCGAGCCGTCGCCCAGCCAGGAGTCCGGATGCTCGACCTGGCGGCCGTCGACGATGCTCTGCGCGAACATGCCGTACTCGTAGCGGATGCCATAGCCGAAGGAGGGCAGGCCGAGCGTGGCCATCGAATCCAGAAAACATGCGGCCAGGCGCCCCAGGCCACCGTTGCCCAATGCGGCGTCGGCCTCGTGCTGCTCGATGTCCTCGAGGCGCTTCGCTTGTGCGCCCAAGGCCGCGGCGGCCTCGCCTTGCAGTTCCAGGGCCGCCAGCGCATTGCCCAGCGTGCGGCCCATCAGGAATTCCATCGACAGGTAGTACACCCGTCGGCTGCCGCGCTGCGCAGCCTGGGCCGCGACCCAGCGCTGCGAAAGCTGCTCACGCGCCAGTTGTGCCACGCCGCTCATCAGGTCGGCCGCGGAGGCCTCGGCCGGGGCGACGCCAACGTGATCGAGCAACTGGCGCTCGAGTTCGGCGCCCAACGGGTTTGCGTCTGCGAGATTCATGGTCGATTCGATTGTTCAGGGTCGTTCGTGCACGGGATGCAGTATCGCCGGAGTGGCGTTGCGCCACATTGCAGGACTCGTGCCCGCGAGGGCAAGCCCAGGCGGCGGGGCGGCTCGCGCGGCGGTGGACTCGGGCCACATTTTCGCTGGTCAGGGTTCCTCCCGGCGCTGCAGCGATCGTGATGTGCTTGACAATAGGATGGCGGTGGCGCCGTGCCGCCACCGCGCAACGGGAAGGATGTCGATGAACTCCAACTACCTGGCGCAAACGCTCGATCTGCCCAAGCGTGCGGTCGCGCTGGTGCTGGCCGGCGGACGCGGCAGCCGCCTGCAGAACCTGACCGACCGCCGCGCCAAGCCGGCGGTGTATTTCGGGGGCAAGTTCCGCATCATCGACTTCGCGCTTTCGAACTGTCTGAACTCCGGCATCCGCCGCATCGGCGTGATCACTCAGTACAAGAGCCACAGCCTGCTGCGCCACCTGCAGCGCGGCTGGGCCTTCATGAAGACCGAGATGAACGAATTCGTCGACCTGCTGCCTGCGCAGCAGCGCGTCGACGAGGAATCCTGGTACCGCGGCACGGCCGACGCGGTGTCGCAGAACCAGGACATCCTGGACGGCTACGATGCCGACTACGTGGTGGTGCTGGCCGGCGACCACATCTACAAGATGAACTACGCGCTGATGCTGGCCGACCACGCCGCGCAGGGGCGGCCCTGCACCGTGGGCTGCATCGAGGTGCCGCGCAGCGAGGCCAGTGCCTTCGGCGTGATGGCGATCGACGAGCAGCGGCGCATCGTCGATTTCATGGAAAAGCCCGCCAACCCGCCCGCCATGCCCGGCAAGGCGGACACCTCCCTGGCCAGCATGGGCATCTATGTCTTCGACGCGAAGTACCTGGACCAGGCGCTAAAACGCGACGTGGCCGACCCGGACTCCAGCCACGACTTCGGCAAGGACATCATTCCGCGCGCGGTACGGGAGGGCAACGCGGTGGCCCACCCGTTTGCGCTGAGTTGCGTGGGCACCAAGCCAGGGCAGGAGCCGTATTGGCGCGACGTCGGCACGATCGACGCGTACTGGGACGCGAACATCGACCTGACCGCGACCGACCCGTTGCTCAATATGTACGACACGCAGTGGCCGATCCTGACCTACCAGCCGCAGCTGCCGCCGGCGAAGTTCGTGCACAACCAGGACGACCGGCGCGGCATGGCCATCGAGTCACTGGTCTCGGGTGGCTGCATCATTTCGGGGCGCGTGTTCCGCTCCGTGCTGTTCTCCAGCGTGCGCGTGCACTCCCACTCGTCGGTGGAATGGTCGGTGCTGCTGCCGTTGGTGGAAGTGGGCCGCGGCACCCGCCTGAACCGCGTGGTGGTCGACCGGGGCTGCGTGCTCCCCGACGGCATGGTCGTCGGCGAAGACGCGGCCGAGGATGCACGCCGCTTCTTCCGCACGACCAATGGCATCACGCTGGTCACGCAAGGCATGCTCGACGCGCTGAAGTGAGCCGACGCGCATGAAGGTGCTGCAGGTCGGGGCCGAGGTCTTCCCGCTGATCAAGACCGGCGGGCTGGCCGATGTGCTGGGCGCCTTGCCCCAGGCCCTTTGCGCGCAGGGCGCCGACCTGCGCCTGCTGTTGCCCGGGCTGCCCGGAATCATCGATGCAGTGCTGCATGCCAGGCGCGTGTGCCACATCGGGCCCGTCTTTGGCGCCGCCCATGTGAGCCTGCTGCGCGCGCAGATGCCCTACACCCACCTGCCGGTGTACGTGATCGACGCACCGTTCCTGTACCGCCGCACCGGTGGCCCCTACCAGGACAGCCACGGCACGGAATGGGCCGACAACCTGCAACGCTTCGGCCTGCTGGGCTGGGTGGCTGCGCAGTTGGCACAGGGCGAGCTCGACGCGGGCTGGACACCCGAAGTGGTCCATGCGCACGACTGGCATGCCGCCATGAGTTGCGCCTACCTGCATGCCCATCCAGCGTGCGCAGCGGCATCGGTCTTCACCATCCACAACCTGGCCTTTCAGGGGCTGTTTCCCCACGACGACTGTGGCCTGCTGGGTTTGTCGTCGCGCTACATGTCGCCGTCGGCGCTCGAGTTCCACGGGCAGTTGTCGTTCATGAAGGCGGGGCTGAAGTTCGCCGACCGCGTCACCACGGTCAGCCCGTCGTATGCGCGCGAGATCGCCACGCCGGAGTTCGGCGTCGGCCTGGAGGGCGTGATCCGCGGCCGCGGCGCAGACGTGTCGGGCATCCTCAACGGCATCGATACCGGGGTCTGGGATCCCGCGGGAGACGGCGCCTTGCCGCAGCGCTACAGCGCCGACCTGCCACAGGGCAAGGCCGCGTGCAAGGCGGCATTGCAGGCGCAGTTCGGGCTGGCCGATGAACCCGCCGCACCCTTGCTCGGCGTGGTCTCGCGCCTGAGCTCGCAAAAGGGGCTGGACCTGGTGCTCTCGGTGCTGCCGGAGCTCATGCGCATGGGCGGCCAACTGATCGTGCAGGGCACGGGCGAGGCCGCTCTCGAGGCCGCCTTCCGCATGGCCGCCAGTGCGCACCCTGGACGGGTGGGTGTACTGCTGGGTTACGACGAGATCGGCGCGCACCGGCTGATTGCCGGTGCCGACATGATTCTGGTGCCATCGCGTTTCGAGCCCTGCGGGCTGACGCAGATGTACGGCCTGCGCTACGGCACGGTGCCGATCGTGCGCCGCGTCGGCGGACTGGCCGACACGGTGCGTGACGCCGGTGACGGCGCGGCGGCCGAAGGCAACGGCTTTGTCTTCGACTTCGCCCAACCGCTGGCGCTGCAAGGCGCCGTGTCACGCGCCATCGATGCCTACAGGCAACCCGAAGCCTGGGCGCGCTTGATGCAGCGTGGCATGAGGGAAGACCTGTCCTGGGACGGGCCGGCGCGGGCCTACATGGCGTTGTATGGGCAGGCTTGCGGCGACCGACGCGATACGCGACTGCGCGACACGGATTGACTGCGCCGATGCGCCGCGACGCGGTCGCCTTCGTCGCCACGCTAAGATGGGCGGGGCCAAAATGGCCATGGCGGCAGGGGGACCATCCACCGTGAATGACATGCTGATCTGGATTGGCCGAATCGCGGGAGTCGTCGGCGTACTCGTCGGCATCGGTGCCGTGGTGGCCCGAGCCGTGGGCCTATGGCACGTCGGCGGTCTGTCCTCGGGAACCCTGCTGCTGGCCGGCGTGGCGGTCATGGTCGTGGGTATCCTGGCCTATGTCGCGGCGCTCGCAGAGCGCAACCGATAGCGCGCCAGGCTGACAAGGCGCGGCAGCCGGTAACGTCGTCAAGATCATCGGCGCCAGGCCTTGCCATCGCAAGGTGTGGATGCTGGCGTGCACGGCGATGTCGTCGCCGAAGATGCGCACCTGTTTATCGCCATCCGTGCAAAGCAAGGCCGATTTCGACGCCCTGCTCAGACCCCCGATGGTCGAGAGGTCGATGCGGCAGCCGCCAGGGACATGATCGCCTGTGGGGCGACGACGCGGATCAGTGAAGGTATGCTCGCAGCGCTCACCGACCACAGGCCACGCGCCGGGAACTGCCAGCATGACGTCGACCCAGAACACGCTGCACGCGCTGAATGCCGCGGTGCTTTCCGACACGCTCGACAGCCTCGGGCTGATGCAGCAGGCGATGAAGCCCTTCATGCGCCCGCTGGACGACACGCTTCAGCTCATCGGCCGCGCGCGTACTGGCCTGTACATGCCGGTGTACGCGGCGCCGGCCAAGGGTGAGAACGCCTACGAAGTGGAGATCGCGCTCGTCGACGACCTGGCACCCGGCGACGTGGTCGTGCTGGCTTGCGACGGCCCCACCGAGCGCATCGCACCCTGGGGCGAACTGCTCTCCACCGCCTGCGTGGCGCGTGGCGCGGTCGGATGCGTGACCGACGGCCTGGTGCGCGACGTGAAGCAGATTCGCGAGATGCGCTTTGCGGTGTTCTGCGGCGGCATCGGGCCACTCGACACCAAGGGCCGCGCGCGCATGGTCGAGCGTGACGTGCCGGTGATGTGCGCCGGTGTCACCGTGCGCCGCGGCGACCTCGTGTTCGGTGATGTCGACGGCGTGGTCATCATTCCGCATGAGGTGGAACAGGACGTCGTGCGCCTTGCGCTCGACAAGGTCGCAGGCGAAAACCTGTCGCGCGAGGCACTGCAGCGCGGGGAAAAGTTGGCCGACGTGTTCCACCGGTTGGGGATCCTGTAGCTGATTCGCGCAGGGGCAAGATTCCTGAACAAGCGACTACCAGACCAGCCAGCAGTCGCTGCAACAGTCGTCCCTGCAGGCGATGCTGGGCAACCTGCTCGGCAATGCCTGCCGCAGCGCGCGCGGCGTCGTGACTGTCAATGCGACTCGAGACGGGCCGCGGCTGCGGTTCACGGTGGACGACGACGGCCCCGGCACTGAACCGGATCAGCTGACCGCCGCGCCGCAGCGCGGCGTGCGTCTGGACCCAGACCCGCGGCGGCGGCGGACTCGGCCTCGCCATCGCGGTACACCTGGCTCGGCTGTACGGCGGTGAGCTCACACCGGCTGCCGCCGAATCTGGCGGCCTCAGCGCGCGACTGTCGCTGCCTGCGTCCGCAACGTGGCGCCGGACGGGCAAAACCACCTGAAGCGGATAGCTCGACTTAGACTGGCTGCCGAACAGGTCTGGCGGAGCGCCCGGAGGGCGATTTCGCCGGTGCTGACGCAATGTCATAGGCACCAACGGAGGAGCAAATGAACAGGCGTGACACGGTCCTTGCGCTGGCGACCTCCCCGCTGCTGTGCAACGCGCAGCCTCAAGCGAAGCCGGTGATCGGCCTGCTCGGCAGCGAAACGCCTGAGCTTTGGGCGGGTCGAATGCGTGCGTTCCATCTGGGACTGAACGACATGGGGTACATCGACGGCCGCAACGTGGTCATCGAATACCGCTGGGCAGCGGGGCACAACGATCGTTTGCCGGCGATGGCCGCGGATCTGGTTCGTCGTCGGATGACGGTCATTGCCACGCCCGGCAGCACCCCGGCAACACTTGCAGCGAAAGCGGCAACCTCGACGATTCCAATCGTCTTCTGGATCGGAAGCGACCCGATCGAGCTTGGCATCGTCGCCAACATGAACCGGCCGGAAGGCAATCTCACCGGCGTGACCACCTTGAATCACAAGCTGCTGGCCAAGCGCCTGGAACTGATGAATGAAGTTGTACGCGGGACCAGGTCCATCGCCTTGCTCGTCAACCCGACGAGCCCGGATCTCACGAAGATCGCCATTGGCGATGCGCAGGCGGCGGCGCGCAGCCTCGCGCTGGAACTGCACATCCTGAATGCGAGCACGGAACCCGAGTTGGACGCGGTCTTCGCGAGCTTGAACGCACTGCGGGCTGGTGGGCTCGTCATCGGCACCGATGCATTCTTCACCAGCCGGCTGGAAAAGCTCGCCGCGCTGGCGTTGCGTCATGGCGTGCCCGCGGTCTACCACTTTCGCGAATTCACCGCGGCGGGTGGATTGCTCAGTTATGGAGGCAGCATCACCGATGCGTTCCGCGAGACCGGCGCCTACGTCGGCCGCATACTCAAAGGCGAAATGCCGGCCAACCTTCCGGTGCAGCAGGTCACCAAGGTCGACCTGTACATCAACCTGAAGACCGCGAAAACGCTCGGCATCAATGTCCCCAACACGCTGCTTGCGCGCGCCAACGAGGTGATCGAATGACTACCCTTGGCCGGGATCCGCCACCCCGCTGTGCCCAGATCGAGCTCCTTGCACGGCGAGCTGCTTCGGCAGGGCATTTTTTGCCTGGGCATTCGTGAGCGTAGGCGCGCGCCTTGCCCAACGCTTCGATGCGCCCGTTGTTGATGTGTAAGGGGCTGTGTTGGAACTCCTTTGCCGCTCGCACTTTGGTGGCTGGCCGCGGTCGGTGTCGTCATCTTCTGGGGCTGGTGGCTGTCGGTTCAAGACGGGAGGCGCCACTATCGCCACAGACATGGCACTCGTTCGACTGCACCCCATCGGCGCCGTGCCAGCGATCACTAGTCGGCCGCCATCTTCAGGCTCGCCGCGTGCGGGCTCTTGTGTGCCCTGTGCAATTGCTCAGGTATTGATGGTCTCGATGATGGACAGAATGAAGAACGGGCCGAAGAGGCCCGTGTTTACTAGCAGGCAAGCCCGAATCGCCAGCCACGTGACTGCAGGACTCAGCGCATGAAACTCAGCCAGTTCATCAAGGCGAATCTCGACTCGATCGTCGCCGACTGGGAGGACTTTGCCCGCAGCCTGCCAGCGGGCAAATCGATGACCCGGCTGGCGCTGCGCGATCACAGCCGGGAGATCCTGGTGAGCATTGCTGCGGATATGGAGCGCCCGCAGTCCGACCAGGAACGCAGCGCGCAGGCCGAAGACATCAGCGCCGCGGCGCTGCCTGCCGGCACCGCTGCGGCGGAGCACGGCGCGCTGCGGCAGATGGCCGGCTTCGATCTGGTGCAACTGGTTGCCGAATTCCGTGCGTTGCGCGCCAGTGTGATGCTGTCCTGGAAGCGCTCCGACGAGGCCAGTGCGACGTACGATTCGCTCGACCAGATCATGCTGTTCAACGAAGGCATGGACAAAGCACTGGCCGAGTCAGTGCAGCGCTATTCCGGCGAGGTAGCGGCCTCGCGCGACATGTTCCTGGCGGTGCTGGGCCACGACCTGCGCGGCCCACTGTCGGGCATCAGCTTGTCCGCCCTGCTGCTGGCGAAGCCGGGCCTGGATGAAGCCGCGCGGCACAAGGCGGCTTCGCGCATTAAGCGCGCCAGCACCGAGATGGGTGGCCTGATCACCGACTTGCTCGAGTACACCCGCACGCGGCTCGGTGCGGGCATGCCCATGGAGCTGGCGGAATGCGATGTCGGCGCGGTGTGCGAAGACGCGCTCGAAGCCATACGCACCGGGTTTCCCGAACAGCAATTCGTGCAGACGCTGTCCGGTGACCTGAGCCTGCAGGCCGACGCGCCACGGCTGCACCAGGCGCTGTCCAACCTGCTGGCCAATGCGGTGCAGCATGGCGACCGCGGCGCACCAATCGCCCTCAGTGCGACGCGTGAGGCGGACGCGGTGGTGCTGAAGGTCGGCAACCAGGGCGAGCCGATCGCGGCGGACGCGCTGCTGGTCATCTTCGAGCCGCTGGTCCGCGCGCCCAGTACCGCCGCGCAGTCGCACGATCGCTCGAAAACGAGCCTGGGCCTGGGCCTGTTCATCGTGCGCGAGATCGTGCTTGGGCATGGCGGCACGATCGAGGTGCAATCCAGCGTCGAGACCGGCACGGTGTTCACCCTGCGCCTGCCGTGCCGGCCGGGCGAGCCACAACCCCAAGCTACCGCCTGAACGCGTCGCGAATCCTGATCGATCGGAGCGCAATGATGAGCAAAGCCACCCCGTCCGCCACGAGAGCGCCGAAGGGCAAGCCCGTCAAAGACCCCACTGCGGTGGGCAAGGCGCCGCTGGCGCCGGGCGCCGGTACGGCAGTGAAGGGCGTCGACTGGCGCATGACCGTGGCCGATCAGGTGTCCGTAGACATCAATCTGACTCATAAGGCCAGCCCCCGGCTATGCCTGGCTTTGCCGGGGGTACCTGACTGATCTCAAGTCCGAAGCCAACGCGCCGCTCGACTTGCCGGACCACAGTTGGCTGGAGTCGTCCTTTGAGTTGCGCCATGGACTGCACGTGCGCGAAGTGCCTTTGGACAAGCTGGCAGATAATCTGAGCCGCCAGTACGTCGAAAGCGGGGACCGTGCGGCGCGCGCCGGCAATGCTCATGCGATGGTTGTCGCGTGCGGAGCCGCTGCTCTACCGCAATCTCTTGGCGCAACGCAGCACCGTGATACGGCCGGCGGCGATCGTCGTTGAAGAGATGCAC
The DNA here is from genome assembly GCA_963824005.1 of uncultured beta proteobacterium. Taxonomy (GTDB): domain Bacteria; phylum Pseudomonadota; class Gammaproteobacteria; order Burkholderiales; family Burkholderiaceae_C; genus Rubrivivax. The sequence goes on along the minus strand of CAWGOK010000018.1, from coordinate 4,512 downwards.
CTACTTCCCCATGCCCAAGCCCATCGAGACCCCTCGCGCTGCCGGCCCCGGGATTCCATGACAAGTAGCGGTCCGATGTCGAGGAATACTGAGCTGATCAAGTTCTGACCCAGGTGCGTGAGGCATCAGTGAGGGCTGGGCGAAGGTTCCTGCAGGTCGGACAGTAGATCGCAAGGGCCAACCAGTGGTGATCAAGTTGAAGCGCAAAGTGGAGGCTTGCCCTAACACTGCAGGACGCGATGCCGAGGGAGGGGGGGCTTCAAACGGGCGCTGTTCTAAGACATCAACGGGTTCAGCCTGCAGGCCGCAGTGCGCTGCGCGGCACGACCGCAAGGCGCTGGAACAACTGTGCCGCTACATCACCCGCCCGGCGCTGCCCAACGGACGGGTGCAATGCAACGCTGGTGGGCAGGTCGTGCTGAAGCTGAAGACGCCCTGGCGCGACGACACCACGCACCAGGTGACCTTCAGATCTTGTGTGGCTCGCCCCTGTCATCGCGCCTGTGGCAAGGCTTCGAAGTGGCGCGAGAAGTCCGTCAGGTCGGCAATGCGCACCCGGCGGTTGTGCACCTCGATCAGGCCCTGCTCCTGGAACGCCGCGAACGTGCGGCTGACGGTCTCCAGCGCCAGCCCCAGGTAGCTGCCGATCTCGGCCCGTGTCATGCGCAGGCTGAACTCCTGGGCCGAATAGCCGAGGGCATCGAAGCGTTGAGACAGGTCCAGCAGGAAAGCCGCAATGCGCTCCTGTGCATTGAAACTGCCCAACAGAAATGTGAGCCTTTGCCCGCGCGCGATATCCTGGCTCATCAAGCTGAGAATGCGCCGTTGCAGCGGCACATCCAGTGCGCTCGACTCGATGAGTGGCGCGTAGGCAATGGCACATACCTGCGCATCTTCGAGTGCGCTGACGGTGGTGCCATGCGTTCCCGTGGCGACGGCGTCCAGCGCAATGACTTCGCCCGCCATATGGAAGCTGCAGACCTGGGCGCGGCCATCCGAGAGCGTCAAGGTCGACTTGAGCGTACCGCAGCGCACCGAATAGATAAACTGGAAGCGTTCACCTTGCCCGTAGAGCACCTGGCCCGCCAGGACTTTGCGTCGTCCGGACAGGTGCGTACGGCGTACACCGCAGGCACCGCCTGATTGGCCGCGCGGCAGGCAATGCTCAGGGCAAGGGCAGGCTGCACAGTGCACAGCGGGCACGGGCACGGGGACGGGGACGGGCGCACGTGATATCGGCAACTCGGCTGCAATCGCGCGGGCCGGTCGGATCGATGGTGCAAGGTCTGTTTGCGACATGCCTACTCGAGTTGGGTGTCGATCAAGCGAGGCAGTCGCGAAGCGCACACTCACCCTGAGAGCCTATGCTGACAAGACCACGGTACGGTATCAACAAGTGTGTGTCTGTGCGCTAACGAACAATCGCAGCGGCCCAAGCCGCCGTGCCATGGCCTCGGGGTGCGGCCGCGCCGGCGCCGGCAGCGCCACCATTGGATGGATCGACTGCGCTGCCAGATCAGTGTGGCGACCACGCCGAGCGCGGGCTGGCCGCATGGGTGTCGGTCCGATGTGCGAAATGTGAGCCCAGTCCAGGCTGGTGTCGGTGATTGCCCGTGTCAGGTGCTTGGCCATGTGGAAGCCTCCCGCCGCGCGGCGCTTTCCACGCTGCGTGGCCAGCGCTGGCACCGATACCGCGCCACCACGCCCAATGCGGCGGTAACGATGGTGGCCTTTGCCAGGCAGGCCACAGGCGCGGCCAGAAGCAGGAAGCGCCAGATGTCGTGTGGCTGCGCCCGCGTCAGCGCCTGGGCGACAGACGCGCACCAACAGGCAGCCAATCGAGGCCTGAAGTGCGGCGCCCAGTGCGATGAGAAGCGGCACGCCCAGCGCCGAGACATCGAACTACCCGCGCGTCGCGCTCAGCCCGAAGTTGACGCTGAAGGCGCCCAGCGCTGCGGCCGCCAGCGCCGGCCGCCCGCAGACCCACGCAGCGGCCACCACAATGCCCGCCGGCGGATACAGCGGCACTGCATAGCTGCCGGAATGGCCAGGCGCAGAGCCATCCAACCGGCACAGCGTAGGCCAGCGCCGGGTCAGGCTGACCGCGGCCGCTGAGGAAGCACGGCACTTCACACCAAGGCGGTCATAGCTGGCCCTCGGTCAGCGAATCGACCTGGAAGCGTCCCGACCTGTCGACCAGCCAGATCTCGATGAATCTCACCCTGCCCATCCGCATCGGTGGTGGCAACGGCGCGGCACGCCGGATCAGATTCATGACCCATGTCCCGACATGCTTTGCGCCTGCCGGCGCACGCTTCATGCGCACGTTCAGCACCGCGCCCTGCGCGTCGACCTCGGTCTCGGTGACGGCGATGGCATACAGCAGGGGCGGCAGCTTGCCGTAGTACACCTGCGCGGGGTAGGCGCTGTAAAAGTGCGCCCCCGCATCCTTGCGATAGGCCTTTTCGGTCGGCGCCTGGGAATCCAGCGGCGCACTGCGTGGTTGCGGCGTCGGCAGCTTGGCGAAGGGCGACTCAGCGGCCCTGCCGGCGGTCAAGACGCCGGCGAACAGCGCGAACACGAAGGCGCGACGACGATGGACAGTGGTAGGGATCATGGCTCACAAAGCCGACATCATCGGCGGCCGCAGTATCGCGCGGCCCACGGCTGGTGGGGCAACAGGGACAACGGGACTACGTTGGATTGAGGCCGGGTTGCCGTTGTAAGCCCGTCGGCGAGACCAGTTCACCAGTTCTCGCGCGAGCTGGCAGCCGTGCCAGATTGTTTTGGCCCGGGTCGCAGCGCGCCGCAGCCACTTGCCCGGCTAAGGGACGCCGTGTTCGTGCGGAGCCAAAGCTGAACTCGGTCTGCGTGTCGGCGGCCCGCTGCGCAAGCAATTCGGTGGTGAAGGGGCCGGTCTGGCGCCGTAGCTGCACGTGGTCGACGTTGTAGAGCAGACCGAGCGGAAACCGTGTCGACGCCTGCGCCAGAGCCACTACCCGGGCATCGAATCGCAGTCTCACACCTACGTGGCCTCTTGCGCAACGTGGGATCGCATCACGGACGACTTGCCACAGGTCGAAGGAGCGTGGAGCCCGAAGGAAGAACCTTTGGCCCCTTCATAGGGGCGTGCTTGGCACGACCTCTATTCAGGCGCTCGTCCATTGTGGCGAGAGCGCGCAAAACTAGAAGCTATGTCGGCTTCTCGGCGTCGAATCTGAGAGTGCGTGTGTCCGCTGTGGGTCGCCAAGAGCTCGTCACCTTGCGAACTTCGTTGCCACAAAGCTGACGCCCAAGCCGCGATGCCGTGAGGCTGCCGTTCTCGGGTACCGGCTCCCAAGTCGAGTTCTCATGCTGTTGGTGCCAAAGCCGCTTTGCGCCAAATGAACGACGCTGCCGATCTCCCGGTGAGCCACGACCACCGCCGATGATGCCGCGCCGTCACTTGCCATCGGGTCTTGGTCAATGTCCTGCCCAATCATCGGCGCGTTGTCGGAGTCGAGGCCGGTGCCAACGGCTCGGCACAGAGGCCTTCAGGTCTGGAGTTTTCGCCCCAGCGTCTGCTCGACCTTGGCAATCTTGGACTGCAGCCGCCCAGCCGGGCCAGCGCGGTAGTCCACCTTGAGGTGCAGGGCGACGCGCGAAGAGTCCTCGGCCAACGCCTCGAAGCAGTGTGTCACTACGGCCATCACCTCGGCCCATTCGCCTTCGAGGATCGTTCCCATCGGCGTCAGTTGGTACGGCACGCCGCTGCGATCGATGATGTCGAGGATGCGCGCCACGTAGGCGCTGACGCTTTCGCCCTGCCCCACCGGGGCGATCGAGAATTCGAGCAGTACCACTTGTGACTCCTTCTGATTGAACGTTCAAGCCGCGAATTCACGCGGGACAAGTAGGCCGGCAAACCGCTCAGCCAGTGCGGTGTTCAGCCTAGCCTCCAGGTCAGGAGCTGGCGCGCGGCTGTGGGCCTGTTGCCAGGCCAGGGCCACGCTGGTCAGCGCTTCGGCGCGGTAGCGCCGCCCCGAGCCGAGATCGCGCTCGAAGGCGTTGGCGGCCTCGGTCAGCGCCTGCGGGTCTGCGTCGACCACGATCACCGCATGCGCCAGCACCACCGGCACGCCAGCGACGCGGCGCCACGACTGCGCGGTACCCACCAGCTTGCGGCCGGCCACGGCCAAGTTGAAGCGGCCGTCGCAAAACGATCCCTCCACCGCCTGTGGCGCCGCCGCGATGCCCAGCCGCGCCAGCGCAGCCGCTACCCCGTCACATAGCGCGCGGTAGATCGCCTCGGTACCGTTGGGCGCGCCGCTGGCATCGGCATCGGCGTCGGTGCGCCAGACAAGGCTCAGGTTCAGCAGCCCCGGCCCCTGCGGCACGACGCCTCCACCGGAGGCGCGCAGCAGCACGCGGTTGGCCTTTGCGGCAGCCGGCCAGCCCGGCAGGGTGGTGCAACTGCGCGGCACCACCAGGGCAGGCTCGCCGCGCCACAGATGCGCCGCGGCGCGGCCGGTG
>CAWGOK010000017.1:0-50474 GCA_963824005.1 uncultured beta proteobacterium | reverse complement strand
CCGAGGGTGACGGGATCCTCACCCCGCCCCAGCCAGCCGGCGATGACACCGTCGAGGGGCTGATTGCGTTGTACCGCAACATCGCTGGAGAACACCCCACTGGGACGACTACCGCCGGGCCATGGTCGATGGCCGCCGGGCGCTTCTGACCCTGCCGATTTCGCATCTATATGGGACGCCCCTGGATGCGGTGATGAATGCTTACGAAAGAACCTGGCGCCCGGGGGCTAGGCTGAGGCCATGGCCGACGAGACACCGGAAGACGACACCAAGCGTAAGTTCCGGGAGGCGCTGGAGCGCAAGAGACGCAGACGCCGATGGTGTTACATGCCGACGCGGGGCGTAAACAGTCGCGCGGGGCGCACGGACCGGTGGAGAATCGCAGGGAGTTCCGCCGCAAGAGCGGCTAGCCGGCCAGCCATCAACAACGCCGGTCAGGTCGACCCGTCAACGGGTCGCAGTTTTCGGCTCAAGCGGATTGATCGGAGTCTGCCGGTGGGTCGGCCAACGCGGCGGGGTGGAACCGCTGCAGATAGCCAGGCCAGTCCCAGGTGGTCAAAAAGCTCTGCGTTCCGGTGAGGAGAAACGCGGGCCCAATGCGCCGGTGTTGAAGTGGGTCCAGGTCGACAAACGCTCGTTGGTGGCATCGACACAATTCCTCTCGCCACCGGCCTACAGCGGCGAGCGCAGTCCACCAGGCCAAACTGAACCCATCATGACAGCGCGCCCCTGAGGGCGCGTCGGAAAGCCAAGCGGGCGGTGAAATCAGTCAGCGGGCATTGAGTCGGCGGCGGCGCGCCCATACTCCCAAGACGCCAAACGAGGCCAGCCCAAGCAGATAGCCCTCAGGCTCCGGAATCGGCCTCAGGATTGCCGGGTTTTCAAGACCGTCATTCTGGCTGCACTTCGCATCTTTCACTCGAGCCTTGAATGCTGCCAACGTTTCATCGGCAGCCGGCTGGTTGGCGTAATCGAAACTACAACTATTCAAGAACGCAAAATCCCCAGCCGGCGGAGCGTTCGACAGCAGGTCATAGGAATTGTCTTGATTCGAGTTAAACGACAGCCAAAATGCCGCAGCGTCGTATTCTCCGACCAGTTTGGCCGCCTTGGCAAAACTCGCGTCAGTGATTTCAGGCCAGAGAGGATGGAATTGCGCAGCCTGCACCGCCTTTATGGTCTTAAGCCCGCCATCTACGTCTATATACATACGCGGCACAACGGAAAGGTTTCCAGGGGGGAGGAGTCCCGACTGGTAAGACAGTGTCACGTCTTCTTCCATTCCATTGCCACCAGTCGCCAACGCGTCATAGTCATACAGTGTCACCGTGGCGCTCTTGATACTCAGCGCGCCAAAACAGCCATACGTGAGGTCGGAAATCCACTTGCTGGAATTCACGCCGATAAGGCAACTATCCCTGACATCGAACGTGACTTTCCCGCTCCACCCGAGATCGGGCAAATCCGCACCGTATTGCGGGTCCCAAATCTTGGTCGACGTTTTCGCCTCAGCCATCGACACTACGCCAAAGCCCCCCATGACGAGCAACGTCAGAGCCAATCCACGCATCTTCGTAATTCGGTTGCTCATTTTCGTTCTCCCCGCAAGTCTGCACCGTAGCACCCATGAACCACCAGCTCTCTTCGAGCCAGCCGAACCAGACCGACTTTCTGGACGATCCGACTGGAGTCTAGGCCTGTGTGGCCGGAAACAAAAGCTCCATGCACACCCCCCCCCCCTCACTTGAGGGGTGCGTACAGCGACCGGATCACCCCAGACCTGAGAGCCAAGTCGCCACAAAGTTGCAGTCACCAAAGCCAACGGTAACGGTCAATCGGCCCAACGATACCGCGCCGCATTCCAGCTGTCTGGACGGTACTTGGCGTCGTCAATCGGACGACAGGCATGCTGTTCGAGTTGGCCAAACCGGCTACGCCGCGCGGCACGTGCGGCCCTGCTGAGGCGAACGGCATCGTCGACCTCGCGCTGATCCAAGCCGGTGCTCCACGCAGCGGCGTAGGCCTCGTCCGTCAGGGCATTGCGAAGGCTGTCCAGCTGCGACTGCCAGCGCCTCTCGATGCGTGGCGCGCGCGCCAGGTTCAGGCGCTGCCGCATCTTGGTGGTGACGGCAGAGACCTGCACCGCCAGCACGGCCGCACCTTCGCGATGCATCAGCACTGCATGGTCCTCCAGGCAGCCGAGCAACTCGTCCCACATCTCGAAAGCCCGGAACTGCCCCAGCGCCTCGCCGAGGTGGCGGCGCGCCGTCGCCAGGCTACCCAGTTCCAGGTCGACCTTGCCCAGCCACCACTGGGCATTGGCTTCGCCGCGCTTGTCGGCCGCCTGCGTGCAAATCTCGAGCGAACGACGCAGGTGCTGCGCCGCACCGGCGTAGTCCTGGGCCTCGAAGGCGCACTTGCCCAGCATCAGCTGGCACTCGCCTTCCAGCTCGCGATGTTCGATATCGCGTGCCAGGTCAAGCGACTGCTGCAAGTGGCGACTGGCCTGCTCATCCTCACCCAGGTAGAGCGCAATCTGGCCCAGGTGAAGCAGCCCGATGCGCCTCGCCGACGCGGTCGCCCAGACGGCGGAAGATCTCCAGCGCCTCCTGCTCGCCCACGCTGGCCGCCACGGCATCGCCAGCGCGCAGGCGCGCCATCGACAGCGTCGACAGCGTCGCAGCGACGTCGACCGGGCTGCCCAGTCCGCGGCGCAGTTCCAGGCAGGACTCCAGCATCTTGCGCGCCTCGGCATGGTCGCTTTGCGCCTCGGCCAGCGCCGCGCCGACGTACAAGCGCATGCGCCTGTGCGAGATCGGACGCGCCAATCGCTGGCAGCTCCAGTGCGGCCTTGACCACCTCGCGACCCTCGGACGCATAGCCCCTGAGGATCCAGAAACCCAGCATGGCCACGCAGAACTTCACCGCAATCACCGGGTCCACGCCCCCGATCATCGACAGCGTCACCGCGCCCCGGATGTTGTCCAGCTCGGCCTCGACGCGCCGCATCCAGGTGCCCTGCTCGGCACCGTCGAGTCCACGGTTCGCGTCCTTGGCCAACTGGAAGAAGTAGTCGCAATGCCGCACGGCAGCGGCCGCAGCCTCGTCGGCATCCTGCTGCAGCTTCTCGCGCGCATAGTCGCGGATCGTCTCCAGCATGCGGTAGCGCGACCCGTCGTCGCGCTCTTCCAGCATGACCAGCGACTTCTCCACCAGCGAGCCCAGCAGGTCCAGCACCTCGAAGTCCTCGATCGGCTCGACCCCGCACACCTTCTCCGCCGCCTCCAGGTCGAAGCCGCCGATGAACACCGCCAGGCGCCGCAGCATCAGCTGTTCGTTCTCGTTCAGCAGCTCGTAGCTCCAGTCCACCAGCGCGCGCAGCGTCTGCTGGCGCTCCTGCAGCACGCGGCTGCCGCCGGTGAGGATCTTGTAGCGGTCCTTCAGCCGCGTGTTGATGTCGGCCACGCTCAGCGAGCGCACCCGCGCCGCGGCCAGCTCCAGCGCCAGCGGGATGCCTTCCAGCCGCGCCACCAGTTCGGCGACGGCCGGCGCCTCGCGCTCGTTCAGTTCGAAGGCCGGCTTGTGCGCCTGGGCGCGCTCGACGAACAGCCGCACCGCCGTGGAGCGCTGCAGCACCTGCAGGCTGGCCGCTGCGGTCCGGCACCTGCAGCGGCAGGATCGGGTAGGCCTTCTCGCCCGGCACGTGCAGCGCTTCGCGGCTGGAGGCGATCATGCGCACGTGCGGCGCGGCCTTGACGATGGCGTGCGCCATGTCGGCGGCCGGCTTGATCAGGTGCTCGCAGTTGTCCAGGATCAGCAGCACGCGCGCGCTGCTTCAGGTGCGAGCACAGCGCCTGCAGCAGCGGCCGGCCGGGCTCTTCGGGCACGTCGAGCACGCGTGCGGCCTCGCTGACCACCAGCGCCGCGTCGCGCAGCGGCGACAGGTCCAGGAACCACACGCCGTCGGGGAACAGCGCCATCTGTTCGGCCGCCACCTGCAGCGACAGCCGCGTCTTGCCCAGGCCGCCCATGCCCAGCAGCGTGACCAGTCGGGTCTCGCCGAGCATGCGCTTGACTTCGTCGATCTCGCGCTCGCGCCCGATGAACGAGGTGCCCTGCTGCGGCAGGTTGTTCGGGATCTCCTTGACCGGCAGCCAGCGCCCGCCGCTTTCCACCACCCGGTAGACCTTGTCGCTGTCCGGCGGCGCCGCGAACAGCGCCGGGTCGGTGCCGACCTCGAACAGTTCCACCGGCGCCGAGACGCCCTTGATCATCCAGTGGCCGTGAGACAGCGTCGGCAGGTCGGTGTCGCCCAACGCGTCGCGCGCCTCGGGCGTGAGCAGCGTCTGCCCGCCGCGCGCCAGCGACATCACGCGCGCGGCCGTGGGCTTGGCCAGGCCGTCCACTTCCAGCGGCTTGGCGCCGCGCGCGACGTCCTCGGCGTTGTTCTCGCGCAGGATCACCGGCCCGACGTGCAGCCCGGCGCGTGCCTTCAGCGGCACCGCCATGTTGGCCAGCGCATGGTGGTAGTGCAGCGCGTAGTTCACCGCGTCGGCCGCGTCGTCGAACAGCAGCAGCATGCCGTCGGTCTTGTCGATCTCGCGCCCGCGCCACTGCGGCAGCAGATCTCGCGCCACACGGTCGTGCGCCGTCCAGACCTCCGCCATGGCACGGTCCCCGATCGCCTCGGACAGCTTGGTGCTGTCCACCACGTCGGTCAGCAGCAGCGCGCGAAACTCCGTCAATTCAGTCCTTGGTGGGCCGGATTGGCAACTCGATGCCATTGCAGCCGCACGGCCCGCTCGAACCCAGGCGCTCTCGCAGCGCGAGTGAGCCGGCCGGAAATGCTACGCGGTATGTACCACACGTCGCTCATCAGCGTCGCGGGCACATCGACCCGAAGTCGATGCAACACAAGCCGTCAATCGACCGGCGCCACCGCCTCGCGCACCGGGTCGCGCCGCGCCACCGGCAAACTGCGCCAGCGCCACCCCGGCCAGCGCCAGCGCGGCGCCGGCCAGCTTGATGCCGGTGTAGCTCTCGCCCGTCACGGCCCAGGCCACCAGCCCGGCCACCGGCGGCATCAAGTACATCAGCGGTGCACTGCGTGCCACGCCGCGCACGGCATTGACCCAGCCCCACACCAGCCAGCCGAGGAAGGCCGAGATCAGCACCGCGTACATCATGCCCGCCCACACTGCCGGGCCCAGTTGCGACCAGTTGACCTGCAGCCCGGCGGGCAGACTGATCAGCACCACCGGCGCGCTGCCCAGCAGCACCGCATAGGTCATCACCACCACGCCGCCGTGCCGTTCGATCAACGGCTTGGCGGCCACGGTGTAGTACGAAAAGAACGATGCCGCCACCAGCAGCACCAGGTCGCCGGCCGAGGCCGACCATTGCCCACCGAGCAGTTTGTCCGACAGGAACAGCAGCACGCCCAGCAACGCCACCGCCACGCCCGCCACCTGGCCGCGCGTCAGCGCCTCGATGCCGGTGGCGCGCAGGATGAGCAGCGTGAACACCGGCCCGCAGCCCAGGATCAGCGAGCTGGAAAAGGCCGTCGACCAGTGGATGCCATAGGTCACCAGCCCCACGTGCAGCAGGTGCCCGGCAATGCCCAGCTTGAGCAGCGCGAGCAGGTCGCTCTTCGGCACCCGCGGCCAGTGCAGCCCATGGCGCCAGCACAACAGCAACGCCGCGGCCACGGGCATGACCAGGTAACGCACCATCAGGAAGCCGCCCGGCGACATGGCCGAGAAGACCATCTTCTGCACGCTGAAGTTGGAGCCCCAAACCAGGATCAGCACCACGGCCACCCACAGCGCCTTGCGCTCGCGCGCGGCCTGGTGGGCCTGCGTCGAAAGGCCGTCGGCCGGCAAAACGTGGGGTGGGTTGGGCATATCAGAGTCGGCGGTCTCGGTCCCGGCTGCGGCAGTGTCGCCGGGCCGGGCACGGTGCGCGGCCGCGCCGGCCATTGTCCACGGGCCGGCGCTGGCTTCAGGCGCACGCCATGCTGTGTTCAACGGCACTGCATGCGCCGCCGCCGAGCCCGTGTCACCATGCGCCCATGAACACGACCACTGCCATCACCCACCGTCACCCGTCCGCGCCGCGTCGAACGCCTGATCGCCGGCCAGGCCACCAGCGACGGCGCCGGCGTCAGGCTCACCCGCGTGCTGACGCAGAACCTGCAGCGCCGGCTCGACCCCTTCCTGATGCTCGACGCCTTCGGCACCGACAACCCGGGCGACTACATCGGCGGCTTTCCCGACCACCCGCACCGCGGCTTCGAGACCGTGTCCTACATGCTCGACGGGCGCATGCGCCACCGCGACTCGGCCGGCCACGAAGGCCTGGTGTCCGGCGGCGGCGTGCAGTGGATGACCGCCGGGCGCGGCGTCGTGCACAGCGAGATGCCCGAACAGGAACAGGGGCGCATGGAAGGTTTCCAGCTCTGGCTCAACCTGCCGGCGCGCGACAAGATGTGCCCACCCTGGTATCGCGACATTCCGGCGGCCGAGATCCCGCAGCTGCACACCGCCGAAGGCGTGACCGTGCGGGTCATCGCCGGCCACAGCCACGGTGTCGCCGGTGCCATGCAGCGCGAGCACACCCAGCCGCTTTACCTGGACCTGCACCTGCCGCCGGACGCCAGCTTCGAGCAGACGCTTGCGGCCACGCACAACGCCTTCGTCTACGTCTATCGCGGGGCGCTCGACATCGAAGGCCAGGCCGTGCCGCGGCAGCGCATGGCGATCCTGGCCAACACCCCGGGCAGCGACGGCGTGCGCCTGCGCGCCGGCGGTGAAGGGGCGCGCGCGATCCTGATCGCCGGGCAACCGCTGAACGAGCCGATCGCGCAGTACGGGCCCTTCGTGATGAACAGCAACGAAGAGATCTTCCAGGCGGTGCAGGACTTCCAGGCCGGGCGCCTGGCCTGAGCGGCGGCTCACGCCACCTTCACGCCCTTCCAGAAGGCCACGCGGCCCTTGATCTGCGCCGCCGCTTCGCTCGGCTCGGGGTAGTACCAGACCGCGTCGGGGTTCATCTCGCCGTTGACGAACAGGCTGTAGTAGTGCGCTTCGCCCTTCCAGTGGCAATGGCTGCGGTGGTTGCTGAAGCTGACGTAGTCGCGCTTCAGGCTGCTCTCGGGGAAATAGTGGTTGCCTTCGACCACCACCGTGTCGTCGCTTTCGGCCACGACCACGCCATTCCAGACTGCCTTCATCGAGCTGCTCCTTGCACGGCGCCGGCCGTGGCCATGCGGGTAGCTTAGCCGGCCGGAGCCAGCGGTGCCGCGAGCGAGCGCTGCCCCGCGCCGCACGACTGCCAGTCCAGCCACCAGCCTAGCGGTACCTCGTTGGCGACCTGGTCCGGCGTCAGGTGCTCGGTGACCTGCACGCCGGCAATCAGCTCGTGGCTCGAATCGAACCAGCCGCAGCCACGCACGGTGTCCTGCGGGTCGGGCTGGGGCGCGTCCAGCGTCGCGTTGACCCAATCCGGCGCCGCCGGCCGCGCCGTCGGCCTGGCGTGCCCGGTACGCCACCAGCAGAGGCTTGTGCGCAGGTTCATGGGGCTCTCCTTGCAGGCGTGGATGACAGGGCTTCATCGTCGCGTGCGCCGGCCCCGGGCACCATCACCCCGAGGGCGGGCGCGATGGGGGCGCCCGATCGGGGTCCCCCTTCCGGGGGAAGGCATGTCACCATTCGCGCCATGTGCGGACGCTATGTGGTGGCCTACGACCCGAATACGCTGATCAGCGGCTTCAGCGTGACGCGCGTGACGCCGTTTCCGAAGCGCTGGAACGTCGCGCCGATGTCGATGGTGCCGGTAGTGCACGACACGAAGGAGGGCGAACGCATCGCCACTCAAATGCGCTGGGGCCTGCTGCCGCATTGGGCCAAGGACGAGAAGCTGGCCGCCAAGCTGAACAATGCGCGCGCCGAGGGCCTTGCCGACAAGCCCTCGTTCCGCCAGGCGATCCGCCGCCGCCGCTGCCTGCTGCCGGCCAGCGGCTTCTATGAATGGCAGGCCACGCCCAGTGGCAAGCAGCCTTGGTACATCAGCCCGCGCAACGCCGACGGCAGCGAGCCGCTGTTCGCCTTTGCCGGAGTGTTCGAGGCCTGGCGCGCGCCGGCATCGCCACCCGAAAGCGAGTGGTTGCTTACCTGTTGCATCATCACCACCGAGGCCAACGCGCTGATGGCGCCGATCCACGACCGCATGCCAGTGATCCTGGCGCGCGAGCAATGGGACGCCTGGCTGAATCGCGAGCAACAGGACGTGGCCGCGCTGGCGCCGCTGCTGAGGCCCACCGATCCGGCACGTCTGCAGGCCTGGCCGGTGTCGCGCAACGTCAACCGCAGCAGCAGCGATGGCGAGGCGCTGATCGAGCCGGTGGCGGAAAGCGACTGACGGGGAACCGATGGCCGAACGATCATTTGCCGAGGAAGTGAAGAAGCTGCGCCTCGGCGCGGGGCAGGAATTCGCCGGCGAAGGCATCCTGGCCGTCACCAAGGCGCTGCTGCAGTCGGGCGTGGCCTACGTCGCCGGCTACCAGGGCTCGCCGATCTCGCACCTGATGGACGTGCTGGCCGACGCGCAGGACATCCTGGCCGAGATGGGCGTGCGCTTCGAGTCCAGCGCCAGCGAGGCCACCGCCGCGGCCACGCTGGCCGCCAGCGTCAACTACCCGCTGCGCGGCGCGGTCACCTTCAAGTCCACGGTGGGCACCAACGTCGCGTCGGACGCGCTGGCCAACCTGGCCTCGGGCGGTGTGACCGGCGGCGCGCTGGTCATCGTCGGCGAGGACTACGGCGACGGCTCCAGCATCATGCAGGAGCGCAGCCACGCCTTCGCGATGAAGTCGCAGATGTGGCTGCTCGACCCGCGGCCGAACCTGCCGAGCATCGTGCGCGCGGTGGAAGACGGCTTCGAGCTGTCCGAGGCCACGCACACGCCGGTGATGCTGCAGCTGCGCATCCGCGCCTGCCACGTGCACGGCCGTTTCGTCGCCAAGGACAACCGGCGCCCGGCCTTCTCCATCGACGAGGCGCTGGCCGCGCCGAAGCGCGACGTCGACCGCATCGTGCTGCCGCCGGCCAGCTTCCTGCACGAGCGCGAGAAGATCGAGCAGCGCTGGCCCGCGGCGCAGCGCTTCATCGAGGAGCGTGGGCTGAACGAGTTCTTCGCCGAGGACGCCGCCGACGTCGGCATCATCGTGCAGGGCGGGCTCTACAACTCGCTGCTGCGCGCGATGGAGCGCCTGGGCCTGGCCGACGTCTACGGCCGCAGCAGCGTGCCGCTGTACGTGATGAACGTCGCCTACCCGCTGGTCGACGCCGAGCTGCTGCGCTTCTGTGCCGGCAAGCGCGCCGTGCTGCTGGTGGAAGAAGGCCAGCCCAACTTCATCGAACAGGGCATCGCCAGCGTGCTGCGCCAGCACGACCTGCAGACCAAGCTGGTCGGCAAGGGCCCGTTCCCGATGGCCGGCGAATACAGCCCCGACGGTGCTGCACAAGGGCCTGCGCGCCTTCGTCGGCGAGCAGCTGCCGGGCTGGCTGCCGCGCCGCGCCGCCGAAGGTCATTCCGCTCCAGCCGATGGACCGTGCACCCCCGCCCGCCGGGGCTGTGCACCGGCTGCCCCGAGCGGCCGGTGTTCGCCGCGCTGAAGCTGGTGCAGCGCGAGCTGGGCGAACACCATGTCAGCGCCGACATCGGCTGCCACCTGTTCTCGATCCTGCCGCCCTTCCACATCGGCAACACCACCATGGGCTACGGCCTGGGCGCGGCCGGCGCGGCGGCCTTCAACACGCCGTCCGGCCAAGCGCGCCATCAGCATCATGGGCGACGGCGGCTTCTGGCACAACGGCCTGACCAGCGGCATCGCCAACGCGGTGTTCAACAAGAGCAACAACCTGACGCTGGTCATCGACAACAACTACACCGCCGCCACCGGCGGGCAGGACATCCTGTCCTCGCGCGCCGGCAACCGCACGCGCAGCACCTGGCACCCGATCGAGAAGGCGGTGCGCGGCGTCGGCGTCGAATGGGTGAAGACGATCCGCCGCACCTACGACGTGGCCGGCATGCGCACGGCCATCCGCGAGGCGCTGACGACGCAAGCAGCCGGGCCCGAAGGTCATCGTCGCGCAGAGCGAATGCATGCTCAACCGCCAGCGCCGCGAAAAGCCGCAGGTGCAGGAAGGCCATCGCCGCAGGCAAGCGCCATGTGCGCGAGCGCTTCGGCGTGGACAGCGACACCTGCACCGGCGACCATTCCTGCATCCGCATCAGCGGCTGCCCCAGCTTGAGCATCAAGCCGAACCCCGACCCGCTGCGCAGCGACCCGGTGACCACCGTGCTCGACAGCTGCGTGGGCTGCGGCATGTGCGGCGAGGTCTCGCACGCCGCGGTGCTGTGCCCGTCGTTCTACCGCGCCGAGGTGATCAGCAACCCCAATGCCTGGGACCGGCTGCGCGCGTCGGCTGCGGCAGTGGGTCATCGGCGCGCTGCAGCGCCGCATCGACAGGCGGCTGGCCGCCACCGCCTTCTGATGGCCGATGATCACCCACACCCAGCCGATCAAGATCGCCATCCTGGCCATGGGCGGCGAGGGCGGCGGCGTGCTCGCCGACTGGATCGTCGCCCTGGGCGAGGCCCACGGCCACATCGCGCAGACCACCTCGGTGGCCGGCGTGGCGCAGCGCACCGGCGCCACCATCTACTACCTGGAGCTGTTCCCGCGCGCCGCGGCCGAGGCCGCCGGCGCCGCGCCGGTGCTGGCGCTGATCCCCACGCCGGGCGACGTGGACGTGCTGATCGCCTCCGAGCTGATGGAAGCCGGCCGCGCGGTGCAGCGCGGCCTGGTGACGAAGGAGCGCACGACGCTGATCGCCTCCACCCACCGCGTCTATGCCATCGCCGAGAAGTCGGCGCTGGGCGACGGCGTGGCCGACAGCGCCGCGCTGGAAGCCGCCTGCGCCGATGCGGCGCAGCGCTTCATCCGCTTCGACATGGCCGCGGCGGCCGAGCGCAGCGGCAGCGTCATCAGCGCGGTGCTGTTCGGCGCGCTGTGCGCATCGGCCACGCTGCCCTTCGGCCGCGAGGCCTTCGAGGCCACGATCCGCGCGCGGCGGTGTCGGCGTCGAGGCCAGCCTGCGCGCCTTCGGCGAAGGCCTGCGGCTGGCGCTGGAGCCGCCACCGCCGGCCGGCCCGCCGCCGCGGCCCGTGCCGGCGCTGCCGCCGCAAGCCATGCGCACCCGGCCGTCGATGCGCTGCTGAAGCGCGCTGCACAGCCAGTTCAGCGAAGCCGCACCGGCCCTGGCTGGGCGAAGGCCTGCGCCGCACCATCGACTACCAGGACCCGGCCTATGGCGCGCTGTACCTGGAGCGCATGGCGCGCATCGCCGCCGCCGGCAACGACGACGCTGACGGTGGAGGCCGCGCGCCACCTGGCGCTGTGGATGAGCTACGAAGACACCGTGCGCGTGGCCGACCTGAAGACTGCGCGCCGGCCGCTTCGAGCGCGTGCGCAGCGAGGTCAAGGTGGCCGACGCGCAGCTGCTGGACATCCACGAATTCCTGCACCCGCGGCTGCAGGAGATCTGCGACACGCTGCCCGCCGGCACTGGGCCGCTGGCTGGCCGCCTCCGGCGCGCCGCGGCGCCTTGGTCGAGCGCTTCACGCAGCAGCGGCCGCGTCGTGCAGACCAGTTCGCTGCGCGGCTACCTGATGCTGTATGCGCTGGCCGGCCTGCGCCGCTGGCGCCGCGGCAGCCTGCGCTACCAGGTGGAGAACGCGCGCATCGAGGCCTGGCTGGCGCAGATCCATGCCGCGCTGCCGGCACAACCCGCGCTGGCGCTGGAGATCGCCCGCTGCCAGCGCCTGGTCACCGGCTACAGCGACACGCACGAACGCGGCGTGCGCAATTTCGAGCAGCTGATGGCGCGCCGCGCGCAAGCTGGCCGGCCGCGACGATGCCGCTGCAGCGCTGCGCCGCCTGCGCGACGCGGCGCTGGCCGACGAACACGGCAAGGCACTGGGCGCTGCACTGGCAGCCGCCGGCACTTTGAGCAAGGAGCCCCGAATGGACCGCTACACAGGCCCGACCGACAACCTGAAGGCGCAGATCCAGGCGCTGGTGCAGCCCGACCGCGTGCACCGCGACCTGTACATCAGCGAGGAGATCTTCCGCCTGGAGCAGGAGCACTTCTTCGCCAACACCTGGAACTACGTCGGCCACGGCAGCCAGATCCCCAAGCCCGGCGACTACCTGACGGTGGAGATCGGCAACCGCCCGCTGATCGTCGTGCGCCAGCCCGACGGCGGCGTCAAGGTGCTGATGAACCGCTGCGCGCACAAGGGCTCGCGGCTGGTCAACGCAGCCGTGCGGCCACACCGGCAAGTTCTTCCGCTGCCCGTACCACGCCTGGACCTTCCGCACCGACGGCTCGCTGCTCAACACGCCGGTGAAAGAGGGCTACGAAGGCACCCGCATGCGCGAGTGCGAGTCCGGCAAGGGACTGGTCGTCGTGCCGCACCTGCGCGAGTACCGCGGCTTCCTGTTCGCCAAGCTCAACGACGTCGGCCCCGGCTTCGAGGAGTACTTCGGCGACTCGCTGTCCAGCATCGACAACATGGCCGACCGCTCGCCCGAGGGCGAGCTGGAGATCGCCGGCGGCTGCCTGCGCTACCTGCACAACTGCAACTGGAAGATGTTCGTCGAGAACCTCAACGACACCATGCACCCGATGGTGGCGCACGAGTCCTCGGCCGGCACCGCCGTGAAGATGTGGATGGGCAAGCCGGCCGACGCACCCAAGCCGATGGCCATCGAGCAGTTCGCGCCCTTCATGTCCGACTACCAGTTCTTCGACGACATGGGCGTGCGCGTGTTCGACAACGGGCACAGCTTCTCCGGCGCCAACTTCAGCATCCACAGCAAGTACTCGGGCGTGCCGGCCTACGAGGAAGCCATGGTCGCCGCCTACGGCGAGCAGCGCGCGCACGACATCCTGGGGCTGACGCGGCACAACACCGTGTACTTCCCCAACCTGACGATCAAGGGCGCGATCCAGGCGATCCGCGTCGTCAAGCCGCTGGCGGTGGACAAGACGCTGATCGAAAGCTGGACCTTCCGCCTGAAGGGCGCGCCGCCGGAGCTGCTGCGCCGCACGGCGATGTACACGCGGCTGATCAACTCGCCCTTCTCGGTCGTCGGCCACGACGACCTGCATGCCTACCGCGGCATCCAGGAAGGCCTGCGCGCCAGCGGCAACGACTGGATCAGCCTGCACCGCAACTTCGACCCGGCCGAGGTCGGCCAGAGGACCTGACGGTCAACGGCCTGAGCGAGATCTCGATGCGCAACCAGTACCGCGCCTGGGCGAAGTACATGACGCTGGACGATGTGAGGGAGGCCGCGATGACCACTCCCCACGACGTGACGCGCCGCCCAGCTGATCGACGCTGGTGCTGCACGAGGCGCGGCTGCTCGACGCGCGCGACTACGACGCCTGGAACCGGCTGTTCACCGACGACGCCTACTACTGGGTGCCGCTGCAGCACGACCAGCCCGACGGCATCGACCACACCTCGCACATGTACGAGGACAAGCTGCTGCGCGAGCTGCGCATCGAACGGCTGAAGAGCCCGCGTGCCTTCTCGCAGCAGCCGCCCAGCCGGAGCCATCACCTGCTGCAGACGCCCAGCGTGGAAGTGCTGGACGCCGCGGCCAACCACTTCGTCACGCGCACCGAGTTCCACTACAGCGAAGCGCGCGGCGACGAGATGCTGATGCTGGTGGGCACCGCCTTCCACCACTTCCGCGTCGAAGACGGTGCACTGCGCTTCACGCTCAAGCGCGTGAACCTGCTCAACTGCGACGCGGCGCTGCCGTCGATCCAGCTGTTCATCTAGCAAATGTAGTAACGTTGCTACTTTGCAGGAGCCGACCATGTCTGTCACCACCATGACCAGCCGCGAGTTCAACCAGGATGCCGGCCGGGCCAAGCGCGCCGCCGCGGCCGGCCCGGTATTCATCACCGACCGCGGACGACCGGCGCATGTGCTGCTGACGGCCGAGCAGTACCAGGCGCTCGTCGGCCAGCGCGCCAGCCTGGCCGACGTGCTGTCGATGCCGCAGACCGCAGCCATCGAGTTCACGCCGCCGCGCAGCCGCACGCGGCATCGCCCGGCGGACCTGGGCTGAGCCCGATGCAGCTGCTGGACACCAATGTCGTCTCGGAACTGCGCAAGATCGGCTCCCGGCGCATCGATACCGGGGTGGCGAGCTGGGCAAAGTCGGCGGGTGCCGGCGGCTTCTTCATCTCGGTGGTCACGCTGATGGAGCTCGAAACCGGCGTCCGCCTGGTCGAGCGGCGCGACGCGAAGCAGGGCGCCATGCTGCGCAGCTGGCTCGGCGACAAGGTGCATGCCCGGCTTCGCGGGCCGCATCCTGCCGGTCGACGAGGCGGTGGCCCTTCGTTGTGCGGCGCTGCATGTGCCCGACCCTCGCCCCGAACGCGATGCGCTGATCGCCGCCACCGCACTGGTCCACGGCATGACCCTGGTCACGCGCAACGTGGCGGACTTCGAACCGATGGGCGTGCCGCTGTTCAACCCTTGGGCCGCCCAGCCGGCCCGGCGGCGTTGAGCGCCGAGTTCTTCCATGTCGCATACCGTCTTCGAGGCCTTTGCCGAGCGCGCGCGCCGGCAGCCCGAGGCCGACTTCCTGTGCGTCGAGCCGGTCACTGCCGCGGCCTACGGCATCGCCGCCGGCACGCTGCGCTACGGCGAGGCGCTGGCGCGCATCGACGCGCTGCGTGAGCGCTATGCCGCCGCCGGCTACGGCCACGGCCACCGCGCCGGGCTGCTGCTGGAGAACCGGCCCGACTTCTTCCTGCACTGGTTCGCGCTCAATGCGCTGGGCGTCGGCGTGGTGCCGATCAACAACGACATGCGCGCGGCCGAGCTGCGCTACCTGCTGGAACACAGCGAGCTGTGCCTGGCCATCAGCCTGCCCGGCCGCATCGACGACCTGCGTGCCGCGGCCGTGCCCGGCCGCATGCCGGTGCTGCTGACGCCGGACCACGCCGGCGCCGTGCCCGCCGCGCCCTGGCCGGCGCCGAAGGCCGACTGCGCCGATCACGCGCGCCAGCGAATGTGCGCTGCTCTACACCTCGGGCACCACCGGCCGGCCCAAGGGCTGCGTGCTGAGCAACGACTACTTCCTGCTCGCGGGCGAGTGGTACGCGACGATCGGCGGCCTGTGCACGCTGCACGAAGGCACCGAGCGGATGATCACGCCGCTGCCGCTGACGCACATGAACGCGATGGCCTATTCCGCCATGGCGATGGTGATGACCGGCGGCTGCCTGGTGCAGCTGGACCGCTTCCATCCCGGCAGCTGGTGGGACTCGGTGCGCCAGTCGCGCGCCACCGTCGCGCACTACCTGGGCGTGATGCCGGCCATGCTGCTGGGCGCGCCGCCCTCGCCGCAGGACCGCGAGCATGCGCGTGCGCTTCGGCTTCGGCGCGGGCGTCGACCGGCGCCAGCAGGCGGTGTTCGAACAGCGCTTCGGCTTCCCGCTGCTCGAAGCCTGGGCCATGACCGAGACCGGCGCCGGCGCGGTGGTCATCGCCAACCACGAGCCGCGGCACGTGGGCCAAAGCTGCTTCGGCCGCGCCGAAGCGGCGGTGCAATGGCGGCTGGTCGGCGAAGACGGCGCCGACGTGGCCACCGGCGAGCCCGGCGAGCTGTGGGTGCGCGCGGCCGGCGCCGACCCGAAGCGCGGCTTCTTCAGCGAATACCTGAAGGACGAGGCCGCCACCGCCGAGGCCTGGGAGGCGGGGTGGTTCCACACCGGCGACCTGGTGCGCGCCGATGCCGACGGCCACCTGTACTTCGTCGACCGCAAGAAGAACGTCATCCGCCGCAGCGGCGAGAACATCTCCGCGGTGGAGGTGGAAAGCGTGCTCGCCCAGCATCCGCGCGTGGCCGCGGTGGCGGTGGCCGCGGCGCCGGACGAAGTGCGCGGCGACGAGGTGCTGGCCCTGATCGTGCGCCGCGACCCGCAGCCCGACGAAGACCTGGGCGCGCTGGCGGCGCAGATCACGCAGCACGCGCTGCAGCAGCTGGCCTACTACAAGGCGCCGGGCTACGTGGCCTTCGTCGACGCGCTGCCGCTGACGCTGTCGCAGAAGGTGCAGCGCGCGCAGACCAAGACGCTGGCGCAGACGCTGCCCGGCCAGCCGCACTGCATCGACACCCGCGCGATGAAGAAGCGCCAGCTCATGACGCGGCGCGGCTACGAAGGCGTGGCGGTGGCGGTGCCGGTGACGGTGCCCTACGAGCGCTTCTCGACGAACGGTGCGCCGTGGTTCCTGGGCCGTGTGCTGGCCGAGCTGGTCAAGCAGTCGGGCGTGCCCAAGGACGCGATCGACGGCCTGTGCGTGTCCAGCTTCTCGCTGACGCCCGACACGGCGGTGGGCCTGACGCAGCACCTGGGCGTGAGCCCGCGCTGGCTGGACCACGTCCCGATGGGCGGCGCCTGCGGCGTGGTGGCGGTGCGCCGCGCCGCGCGCGCGGTGCAGGCCGGCGATGCGGACATCGTGGCCTGCATCAGCGGCGACACCAACCATGTCGATTCCTTCCGGCTGATGCTGGGCAGCTTCAGCGCCTTCGCGCGCGATGCCACCTGGCCCTATGGCTCGGGCGGGCCGAACTCGATGTTCGCCTTCATCACCGCGCACACCATGCGCACGCGCGGCGCGAAGCGCGAGGACTTCGGCAAGATCTGCGTGGCGCAGCGGCAGAACGCGCTGGGCATCCCGCACGCGATGTTCAAGAAGCCGCTGACGCTGGACGAGTACATGGGCGCGCGGGTCATCGCCGACCCGATCCACCTGTTCGACTGCGTGATGCCCTGCGCCGGCGGCGACGGCGTGCTGGTGATGAGCGAGGCGCGCGCGCGCGATCTGGGCCTGCCCTTCGTGCGCGTGCTGGCCGCCACCGAGCGCCACAACGCCTGGCGCGAAGACCCGATCATGGTGCGCGGCGGCTGGTCGGTGGACCGCGACGAGCTCTACGCGATGGCCGGCATCCAGCCCAAGGACCTGGACCTCGTGCAGTTCTACGACGACTACCCGGTGATCGTGATGATGCAGTACGAAGGCCACGGCCTGTGCGCCGAAGGCGAGGGCGCGGAGTTCGTGCGCGCCCACACGCTGGACTGCGAAGGCACGATGCCCACCAACACCAGCGGCGGGCAGCTGTCGATGGGCCAGGCCGGCGCCGCGGGCGGCTATCTGGGGCTGGTGGAGACCGTGCGCCAGCTGACCGACAGGCCTTTGGGCAAGGCGGTGCCCGACGCGAACATCGGGCTGGTCAGCGGCTTCGGCATGATCACCTACGACCGGTGCTTGTGCACCGGTGCGTTGATCCTGGGGCGTGCGTCATGAGATGCCTGCGTGGCGTTCAGCGTGGCGCGCGGCGCGGGTTCGCGGTACGCTGGCTGGCGGCAAGCCGGGTCGGTGGCGACGAGGTATTGGCCGCGGACAGAAGCCGCTGGCCCGCGATGTGGGCCGGAGAACGCGGGTGACGCCGGCGCGCTGCCGCAGCGGTATCGGCATGGAGGGTTTCGAATGACCATGCCCCTGATGCGCCCCAAGCGCAAGAACCCGGTCCTGCGCACGCGGCTGCCGACGCTGCCGCCGGGACAACGCGGCCGCGTCGCGCTCGGCATGACCGCGGCCGCCGCCGAAGGCCGCTTCGAGCTGCAGGAATGCGACGACTGCGGCGCCGTGCAGTACCCGCCGCGCGAAGCCTGCCACCGCTGCCTGTCCACCGCCTGAAGTGGCGCGAACAAAGCGGCGAAGGCGAGCTGCTGAGCCAGACCACGCTGGCCCACAGCAACGACCTGTTCTTCCGCGAGCGCCTGCCCTGGCGGCTGGGCCTGGTGCGGCTGGATGCCGGCGCCACGCTGATGCTGCACCTGCATGGCGACGTGCCCGACGCGCCGGCGCGCGTCAAGGTCGGCGCGCGGCTCGACCGCGCCGGCCAGGCGGTGCTGATCGCCTTTCCCGACAAGGAGACCCCGAACATGGCCGACGACCCGATGCTGCGCGAGATGGGCTGCGACCCGAAGTTCCGCAAGGTGCTGGTCACCGACGGCAAGTCCGCCGTCGGCCAGGCGCTGGTGCAGGCGCTGGCCAAGGCCGGCGCCGACCTGATCTGGGTCGGCCATGCCGAGCCGTGGAAGAAGCTGCCGGGCTTCGACGCCATCGCCGCGCTGCCCCAGGTGACGCTGGTGCCGCTGGACCTGACGAACGGCCGCTCGGTCAGCGAGCTGGCCGGCGCCATCGCCGGCAAGGTGGACATCGTCATCAACAACGCCGAGGTGCACCGCACGCAGGGCGTGGCCAGCCGGCGCGGCACCGACGTGGCGCGCGCCGAGATGGACATCAACTACTTCGGCGCTGCTGCGCCTGGCGCAGGAGTTCGGCCCGGCGCTCAAGGGCCGCGGCGCCGACGGCCAGAGCAACGCCATCGCCTGGGTGAACCTGCTGTCGATCTTCGCGCTTGAGCAACTTCCCCTCGCACGGCACCTTCTCGGCGTCGAAGGCCGCGGCGCATTCGCTGGCGCAATGCCTGCGCGCCGAGATGCGGCCGGCCGGCATCCGCGTGCTCAACGTCTTCCCCGGGCCGATCGACGATGAATGGAACCAGCTGATGCCGCCGCCGAAGGTGGCGCCCGCCGCGCTGGCCTCGGCCATCGTCAAGGGCCTGCGTGACGGCATCGAGGACCTGTACCCCGGCGACGTGGCGCAGGAATGGCTGGCGCGCTGGCGCGACAACCCGAAGGTGCTGGAACGCGAACTCGCGGCGGGGAGCGGGCTGTGAACGGCGCGCAGATCCTCAGCGCACTGGCCGGCGCGCTGCGCGGCGGGCAGATCCAGGTCATCGACCTGACGCAGACGCTGACGCCGGAGTTCCCGCAGATCGCGCTGCCGCCGGAGTTCGGCCAGTGCTGGCCCTTCCGCATCGAAGAGGTGTCGAAGTACGACGAGCGCGGCCCCGGCTGGTACTGGAACAACTTCTCCTGCGGCGAACACACCGGCACGCACTTCGACGCGCCGATCCACTGGATCTCGGGCCGCGACCTGCCGAACAACTCGGTGGACACCATTCCGGTCGGCCACTTCGTCGCGCCGGCGGTGGTCATCGACTGCTCGGCGCAGGCCGCGGCCGACCCCGACCACCTGCTCACCGTCGACGCGGTGCTCGAATGGGAGAAGACGCATGGCCGCATCCCCGCCGGCAGCTGGGTGCTGATGCGCACCGACTGGTCCAAGCGCAGCGACCCCGAGGCCTACCAGAACTTCGACGAGACCGGCCAGCACACGCCCGGCCCCGATGCCGAGGTCGCGCGCTTCCTGGTCGAGCAGCGCGACGTGCTCGGCTTCGGCAGCGAGGCCATCGGCACCGATGCCGGCCAGGGCTACCACCTGCGCCCGCCCTACCCCTGCCACTACTACATGCACGGCGCGGGGCGCTACGGGCTGCAGTGCCTGAGCAACCTGGACCAGCTGCCGCCCACCGGCAGCGTGCTGATCTGCCCGCCGCTGAAGATCGAAAAAGGCAGCGGCAGCCCGCTGCGCGTGCTGGCATTGGTGGCGACATGAACATTCCCAAGAAGCGCCTGGCCGTGGTCACCGGCGGCAGCGCCGGCATCGGCGAAGAGATCTGCCGCCAGCTGCTGGACGACGGCTGGGCGGTGGTGTCGATGGCCCGCCGGCCGCCGCCCTTCACGCACGAACACCTGCATTCGGTGGAGGTGGACCTGGCCGACCGCGCGGCCACGGCCGCGGCGGCCGAAGACGTGGCGCAGCGCTTCGCGCCCGACACGATCATCCACAACGCCGGCGTCATCCTGCCGGCGCTGCTGCAGGACGTGAAGCTGGACGACCTGGACACGCTGGTCGACATCCATCTGTCCACGGCGATCCTGCTGGCCCAGGCCTGCCTGCCGGCGATGAAGGCGGCGGGCTTCGGCCGCATCGTGCTGCTGTCCTCGCGCGGCGCGCTGGGGCTGGCCACGCGCACCGCCTACGCCGCCACCAAGGCCGGCATGCTGGGCATGGCGCGCACCTGGGCGCTGGAGCTGGCACCGCACGGAATCACAGTCAACGTGGTCGCGCCCGGGCCGGTGCAGACCGACATGTTCCACGGCGTCATTCCGGTGGGCGACCCCAAGGTCGCGCAGATCGCCGCCGGCATCCCCGTCAAGCGCCTGGGCCAGCCGGCCGACGTGGCGCATGCGGTGCGCTTCTTCGTTTCCGAACACGCGGGCTTCGTCACCGGCCAGGTGTTGTATGTGTGTGGTGGCACCAGCGTGGGGAGCCTGACCCTATGAAGATTGCCGTACTCGGCGGCGGCCACGGCTGCTATGCCGCCGCCGCCGATTTGAGCGATGCCGGCCACGAGGTGCGGCTGTGGCGCCGCGATGCGGCGGCACTGGCAGCCGGTGCAGCAGGCGGCATCCGCATCAAGGACCAGAAGGGCGCGCGCGACGTGCGCATCGCGCTGGCCAGCGGCGACATCGGCGCGGTGCTGCGCGGCGCCGAGCTGGTGCTGATCCCGTCGCCCGCCATCGCGCAGGACGACATCGCCCGCGCGATGGCGCCGCACCTGGTGGACGGCCAGGTGGTCTACCTGCCGCCGGGCACCTTCGGCAGCTTCACGATGGACCGCATCGTGCGCGCCGCGGGCAACGCAGCCGAAGTGACCTATGCCGAAACCGGCACGCTGCCCTGGCTGGCGCGCAAGCATGGCGCGGCCGAGGTGGCGATCACCATCCGCGCCATCCATCTGCCCACGGGGGTGTACCCGCAATCGCGCAGCGCGCATGCGCTGGCGGTGATCTCGAAGGCCTTCCCCGGCGTGATCGAGGACTGCGGCGACGCGCTGTCGGGCGCGCTGATGAATGCCGGGCCGATCATCCACCCGCCGCTGATCCTGATGAACGCCGCGCCGCTGCAGCACTTCGAGCGCTGGGACATCCACAACGAAGGCACGCAGCCGGCGGTGCGCGCCGTCACCACCGCGCTCGATGCCGAGCGCATGGCCACGCGCGAGGCGCTGGGCTACGGCGCGCCGCATTTCCCGCTGGCCGACCACTACGACAACGACCGCTGGATGTACGGCGACGCGCACAAGAAGCTCACCGATTCAGCGGCGACTGGCGCGAGAGCATCGACCTGCACACGCACCGCTACATGCTCGAGGACACGGCGCTCGGCCTGGCCTTCCTGGCGTCGGTGGCGCGTTATGCCGGCGTCGATGCGCCGGTGGCGCACGGCCTGCTGGCGCTGGCCGGCGCGATCCTCGGCCGCGACCTGCGCAAGGGCCCGCGCACGCTGGACGCGCTCGGCCTGGCCAGCCTTGAGCCGCGCGCAGCTGCAGGCGCTGCTGCGCACGGGAGCCGCCGCATGACGGAGCGCATCGCCTGCGTCGGTGCCGGCCGCATGGGCCGTGGCATGGCCATTGCATTCGCCTACGCCGGCATGCCCGTGACCCTGATCGACCTGAAGCCGCGCAGCGCCGACGCCTGGGCCCGGCTGTCGGCCGAGGCGTCGGCCGAGCTGCGCGGCAGCCTGCAGCTGCTGGTCGCAGCTGGGCGCGGTGCCGGCCGATGCGGTGGAGCGCATCGCCGCGCGCGTCACGCTCGTGCCCGACGACCGAGGCCGATGCCGCGCTGGCCGCGGCCACGGTGGTCTTCGAAGGCGTGCCCGAGACGCTGGACGCCAAGCGCGAGGCGCTGGCGCGCGTGTGCGCCGCGGCGCCGGCGGACGCGATCATCGCCTCCACCACCTCGACCATCCTGGTCACCGACCTGGTGCCGCTGGTCACGCACCCCGAGCGGCTGATCAACGCGCACTGGCTGAACCCGGCCTACATCATTCCGCTGGTCGAGCTGAGCGTGCACGAAGGCACCGCGCCCGCCGTGCGCCAGCGCCTGCGCACGCTGCTCGAAGGCATCGGCAAGCAGACGGTGGAATGCGGCCCGGCGCCCGGCTACATCGTCCCGAGGCTGCAGGCGCTGATCATGAACGAGGCCGCGCGCATGGTCGAAGAAGGCGTGGCCACGGCCGAGGACATCGACAAGGCCACGCGCTACGGCCTGGGCCTGCGCTTCGCGGCGATGGGCGTGGTCGAGTTCATCGACTTCGGCGGCAACGACATCCTGTACCACGCCAGCCGCTACCTCAGCCGCACGCTTGAGCGCCGAGCGCTACACCGCGCCGGCCATCGTCGACACGATGATGGCCGAAGGCCGCAACGGGCTGAAGAGCGGGCAGGGCTTCTACGACTACCGCGGCATCGATGTCGACTGCCTATCGTCTGGACGTGCTGCAGCGCACGCTGGGCATGCTCAAGCATGCCGGCCTGTTCAAACCCCCCGTCACCGATTGACCCCTTCACCACCCACGGAGAACACCCATGAACAAACGCACCCTGATCGCCCGCGCCTGCGCCTTGCCGCTGGCCGTCGCCGGCGGCACCGCCCTCGCCCAGGAAGTCACGCTGAAGGCGGTGAACGCCTTCCAGGAAGGCACCTACTTCGCGCGCGGCTTCGAGAAGTTCGTCAAGAAGGTCAACGACGAAGGCAAGGGCATCGTGCAGATCAACTACATCGGCGGGCCGAAGGCGATACCCACCTTCGAGCAGCCGAACGCGCTGCGCAACGGCGTGGTCGACATGGCCAACACCACCTCGTCCTTCACCGCCGGGCTGGTGCCCGACGGCCTGGCGCTGAACTACACCGAGATGACGCAGGCCGAGATGCGCAAGAACGGCATCTTCGACCAGATCAACGCCAGCTATGCCGACAAGGGCCTGTACTACTACGCCCGCACCGGCGAGGGCGTGCAGTACTACATCTACAGCACCAAGAAGATCGACAAGGCCGACCTCACCGGGCTGAAGCTGCGCGTCGCGCCGATCTACCGCGACTTCCTGCAGAAGCAGAACGCCACCGTCGTGCAGATGGCGCCGGGCGAGGTCTACACCGCGCTGGAGCGCGGCGTGGTCGACGGCTACGGCTGGCCGATGATCGGCATCTTCGACCTGGGCTGGCACGAGAAGACCAAGTACCGCCTCGAGCCCGGCTTCTACGCCATCGAACTGGGCGTGGTCTTCAACCTGAACAGCTGGAACAAGCTCAACGCCCAGCAGAAGGCCTTCCTGACAGAAGCAGGCCGAATGGCTGGAGGCGCAGAACGTCGAGATGGGCAAGGTCGACGGCCCGGCCGATGCCAAGAAGCAGCTCGACGCCGGCATCCAGGTGATCAAGCTCGACGACGCGCAATCGAAGATCCTGCTGAAGGCGGCCTACGACGGCGGCTGGGAGCAGATCATCAAGGCCAGCCCGACCAAGGGCCCGAAGCTGCGCGAGCTGATGGCGCCGAAGTAGGCCGATGAAGGTCGGCGCCTGGGGCCGGCTGATGCAGGCCTGCGGCATCGCCGCAGCGCTGGTCATCGGCCTGATGACCGTGCTGGTCGGCTACGACGTGCTGGCGCGCAACCTGCGCCTGCCCAGCCCCGGCGGCATTGCCGAGGCCAGCGAATACGGCCTGGCGCTGGCCACGCTGCTGGCCGCGCCCTGGCTGCTGTGGAGCGAGCAGCACGTGCGGCTGGACCTGCTGCAGATGAGCCTGTCGCCCGCGGCCTGGCGCCGGCTGTACCGCGCCGCCGCGCTGGTGTGCCTGGCCATCAGCGCGGTGCTGGCCTGGTATTCGGTGGCGGTCATCGTCGACCTGCGCCAGTCCGGCGCGGTGGTGATGAAGGCCTTCACCTTCCCCGAATGGTGGGTCTACGTGCCGGCGCCGCTGTGCTTCGGCCTGCTGGCGCTGGAAGCGGCGCGGCAGCTGCTGCGCGGGCCGAGGGTGGCTCGCATGACCTGGTGGGTCACGCTGACGGCGCTGTTCGGCGCGCTGACCGTGCTGCTGGGCCTGGGCCTGCCGGTGGCCTTTGCCTTCCTCGGCGTCAACCTGGTGGGTGCGCTGCTCTTCCTGGGCGGCGAGCCGGGGCTGATGCAGGTGGTGCGCAACGGCGTCGCCTCGGTCACCAACTTCTCGCTCACGCCGATCCCCTTCTTCGTGCTGATGGGCGAGGTGCTGTTCCACACCGGCGTGGCGATGAAGGCCATCGACGCCTTCGACAACCTGATCTCGCGCGTGCCGGGGCGGCTGTCGGTGATCGCCATCGTCGCCGGCACGGTGTTCTCGGCGATCTCCGGCTCGACCATCGCCACCACCGCGCTGCTCGGCGGGCTGCTGCTGCCGCAGATGCTGCGGCGCGGCTACGACTCGAGCATGGCGATGGGCCCGATCATGGCCATCGGCGGCGTGGACATGCTGATCCCGCCCTCGGCCATCACCGTGCTGCTGGGCAGCCTGGCCGGCATCTCCATCACCGGGCTGCTGGTGGCCGGCGTGGTGCCGGGCATGCTGCTGTCGGCGCTGTTCGTCGGCTACATCGTCATCCGCTGCTGGCTCAACCCGTCGCTGGCGCCGGCCTTCGAGCAGCAGGCCGTCATCGGCTGGGCAGCGCTGGCGGCCGCTGCTGCTGTACGTGACGCCGCTGGTGGCCATCTTCGTCATCGTCATCGTCGCCATGTCGGCCGGCTGGGCCACGCCCACCGAATCGGCCGCGCTGGGCGCGCTGGCCACGGTGGCGGTGTGCGTGGCCTACCGCTCGCTGAGCTGGAAGGCGTTGCTCGATTCGCTGCGCGGCACCGCCGCCATCTCGGGGATGATCCTGTTCATCGTCATCGGTGCGACCACCTTCTCGCAGATCCTCAGCTTCTCGGGCGGCACCAACGGGCTGGTCACGCTGGTGCAGGGCTCGGGGCTGTCGCCCTTCGGCGTGCTGCTGGTGATGATGGCGATCCTGCTGGTGCTGGGCTGCTTCATCGACCAGGTGAGCACGATGCTGATCACGCTGCCCTTCTACATGCCGCTGGTGCAGCACTTCGGCTTCGACCCGCTGTGGTTCGGCGTGATGTACCTGATCTGCATGCAGCTGGGCCTGCTGACGCCGCCCTTCGGCATGCTGCTGTTCACCATGCGCAGCGTCGCGCCGAAGACGATCAGCACCCGGCAGATCTACTGCGGCGGTGCCTGCCCTACGTGTTCTTCGGGCTGCTGATGCTGGCGGCCGTGATGGCCTTGCCGGGACTGGCCACGGGGCTGCCGCGGCTGTTGCTGGGCAAGTAGGGCCGCGCAACATGCGACGCAGAATGACCCTCGGCCTCGGCATGGCGTGCGGTGTCAGCTCACTGCACTTGCCGCTTGCCTTGCACGCGCAGCCAGCGCACAGGACGTACGCGATCGGCCTGCTCAGCCAGGGCCAGCGGTACTCCCCGGTCGTCGAAGACCTGGGCCTGCGTCTTCGCGAAGCCGGACTTGCCGTCAGGTTCGAGGAACGCTGGGCCGACGATCGCTGGGACCAACTGCCGAAGCTCGCGGCCGAACTCGTCGCGCTGCGTGTCGACCTCATCGTCGCGAACGGCGACACGCCCACAGTCACGGCGGCGGTAGATGCAACCCGCAAGATCCCGATCGTCTTTCTCTGGGTCGGCGATGCAGTTGGACAAGGCCTCGTGCGCAGCCTGCGGCAACCGGGCGGCAACGTCACCGGGCTGTCGATCCTGGGGCCCGAGACGGAGGTCAAGCGGCTGGAACTTCTCAAGGAAGTGGCGCCGAGAATCACGCGTGTCGCCGTCGTCACCAATCCTGATGCGACCGACCTGGCAGCGCCGCTGCGGCAGTTGCAGGCGGCCGGCAGATTGCTCGGTGTCCAACTCAGCCTGTTCGCTGTTCGCTCGCCTTCAGAAGTGGCCAAGGCTCTGGAGCAGATGGCGCAGGCCCAGGTTCAGGGGATCCTCGTCCAGGACGATTCCATGCTCAACCTGCTGGTCTCGCAGGTCGCGGCCTTCGCACTGAAGCACCATCTGCCATTGGCCGCGGAGGGAATGTCGGACGGTGTACTGGTCGCCTACCGCTTCGACTGGGATGACCACTTTGTTCGGGCAGCCAGACTCATAGCCAAGATTCTGAACGGCGCCAATCCGGGCGATCTACCGGTGGAGCAGCCGACCCGATTCAACCTGATGGTCGACCTGAGGACCGCCAAGAGCATTGGGGATCGCGGTTCCGAATTCGCTGCTGCTGCGCGCCGACAGGGTGCTGCGATAGCCCGCTCGGCGGATTGCAGCGTGAGCGACCGAACCGCATTGCGGATGCGGTTGGACAGGCCCCTGCGCCGCGGGGGCCGGGGTCCGCGGTCCCGAGCTACAGTCGGACTCATGCCTTATCAACTCTTCTATTGGCCGACGATACAGGGCCGCGGTGAATTCGTGCGCCTTGCGCTGGAAGCGGCAGGCGCGCCGTACATCGATGTGGCGCGTGGCGCAGAAGACTCGGGGCAAGGCGTGCCGGCGATGTTGGGCTACCTGCAGGACCACGGCGCGACGCACCCGCCATTTGCACCGCCGTTCCTGAAGGACGGTACCGTCCTGGTCGGGCAGACCGCAGCCATCCTCCAGTACCTCGCGCCGCAGCTCAAGCTGGTGGCGCGCAGCGAACAGGCACGCATCTGGACCCAGCAAATCCAGCTCACCATCGCGGACATGGTGACCGAAGCCCACGACACGCACCATCCCGTGGGTGGCAGCCTTTACTACGAGGATCAGAAGCCCGAGGCGGTGCGTCGGGCCAAGGAGTTCTGCAGCGTGCGCATGCCGAAGTTCCTGATGTGGTTTGAAAGCATCTTGGTACGCAACCCTGCCGGTTCGCGGCATCTGGTCGGCGGCAGACTGAGCTACGCCGACCTGTCGTTGTTCCAACTGGTCGAAGGCCTGCGCTACGCCTTCCCCAAAACTGCGGACGGCGTACTGGCAAGGACACCGAGGGTCTCTGAACTGCACGATCGTGTAGCCGCACTGCCCAGGGTGGCGGCCTATTTGCGCAGTGAACGGCGCATTGCGTTCAACGAGCAAGGCATCTTCCGCTGCTATCCGGAACTCGACCTTTGCTAGCACCCTTCGCCAAGCTGCCACGCCGCGCTGGTGGCTCGCGCATCGAAATTTGATGGCAATTGTCAACAGCTCCCCAGGAGCAACGCTACTGCTCGCCACCATCGTGCTTGCCAGCCTCATCGGCCTGCTCGCGATGCCGTCGTTGATCCAGCGAAACCTGTTTCGCCCGTTCTGGTTCATTCAGCGCCGTGAATACCCGACATTCATCACCAGCGCTTTCATCCACGCTGACTTCGCCCACCTGTTCTTCAACGCCTTCACCTTCTGGGCGTTCGCCTTCCAACTCGAGCGCACGCTCGGAACCGCCAGGTTCCTGGCCCTGTATGGTTTCGGACTGCTGGCAAGTGGCGCGGGCACCTACTTCAAGCATCGAAGCGATCCAGCCTACCGATGCCTGGGTGCGTCCGGTGCGATCCTGGCCGTGTTGTTTGCCTCCATCGTCTACTTTCCGACCGCGTCGATCTTCATTCTTCCGATCCCGTTTCCGATTCCGGCGCCTTTGTTCGCCGTCGCCTATCTGGCCTTCAGCTACTACGCGTCACGGCAGGCCCGTGGCCGGATCAATCACGACGCGCATCTGGCGGGGGCATTGGCGGGCATTGCCTTCGTCGCATTGACGGACACACAGGCCGTTGCTCGCGCCCTGCGCAGCGTATTCGGATGAGCCTGCGCGCGATGGGCATGGCGCTTCGACGACCTGGCGGCCAACGCTAGGCTTGGGTGATGCACGGCGCAAGATTCGTTGCCGCGCCGGGCGATCTCGGCCCGCAGACGCCGATCGAAGTCGAGGTGGTCATCGAGGTGCCTCGCGGTAGTTTTCTCAAGCGCGGCTCGACCGGCACCATCGACTTTGTTTCGCCTCTGCCTTGCCCATTCAACTACGGTGCCGTCCCGACACTGCTCGGCCTTGAAGGCGATTTGCTCGACGCAGTGGTGCTCGGGCCGCGCTTGCGCTATGGCACGCGTTTGCGCGTCAAGGCCTGGGGCGCGGTCACCCTCACCGACCGAGGCATGTCGGATGACAAGCTGATCTGCTGCGAGCACCAGCCGAACGCGACCGAGATCCGTACGGTGCTGCGCTTCTTTCACTTCTACGCCAAGTGCAAGGGGCTGCTGAACCTTTGGCGGCGCCGGCCGGGCCGCAATGGCTGCGACGGCTGGTGTGAGGCCTCGTTCGCCCTGGCACGCGCAAGGCCGCTGACCGATGGCGTCAACGGCCCGCCCGTGCCGTTCTGAAGCATTGCCGACGCTCAGGTGTCGGCCGACGGATCGGCCGGCGCGAACGCCGCGATGGGGTCGCAAGCGACCTGTTGCCCACTGAGTTCGACGCTCGGCAACACGGCGACTGGAGGCGCTGGGCTGCACCACAGGTCACCCGACATCGAGCGCGAGGCCGTTTCAGTAGATCACCACCGACCGGATCGACTCGCCCTTCTTCATCAGGTCGAAGCCCTCGTTGATGCGAGCAAGCGGCAGCCGGTGCGTGATCAGGTCGTCGATGTTGATCTTGCCGTCCATGTACCAGTCGACGATCTTCGGCACGTCGGTGCGGCCGCGCGCACCGCCAAAGGCGCTGCCCATCCACACGCGGCCGGTCACCAGCTGGAACGGCCGCGTGCTGATTTCCTTGCCGGCCTCGGCCACGCCGATGATCACGCTCTTGCCCCAGCCGCGGTGGCAGCATTCCAGCGCTTGGCGCATGGTGGTGGTGTTGCCGATGCACTCGAAGCTGTAGTCGGCGCCGCCGCCAGTCAGCTGCACCAGGTGGTCGACCAGGTTCTCATGGTCCTTGGGGTTGACGAAGTGCGTCATGCCGAACTTGCGGCCCATCGCTTCACGAGCCGGGTTCAGGTCGATGCCGATGATCTTGTCGGCGCCGACCATCTTCGCGCCCTGGATCACGTTCAGCCCGATGCCGCCCAGCCCGAACACCACCACGTTGGCGCCGGGCTCGACCTGTGCCGTGAACAGCACCGCGCCGACACCGGTGGTGACGCCGCAGCCGATGTAGCAGACGGTGTCGAAGGGCGCGTCGTCGCGGATCTTGGCCAGCGCGATCTCGGGCACGACGATGTGATTGCTGAAGGTGCTGGTGCCCATGTAGTGGAACAAGGGCTTGCCGTTCATCGAGAAGCGGCTGGTCGCATCCGGCATCAGCCCCTTGCCCTGCGTCGCGCGGATCGCCGTGCACAGATTCGTCTTGCGCGACAGGCAGCTCTTGCACTGCCGGCATTCGGGCGTGTACAGCGGGATCACGTGGTCGCCAGCCTTCAATGAGCTGACGCCCGCGCCGACCTCGAGCACGATGCCCGCGCCCTCGTGGCCCAGGATCGACGGGAACAGCCCTTCGGAATCCGCCCCCGACAGCGTGTACAGGTCGGTGTGGCAGATGCCGGTGGCCTTGATCTCGACCAGCACCTCGCCGGCGCGCGGGCCGTCCAGGTCCACGGTCTCGATGCTCAAGCGTTCGTTCACCTTCCAGGCCACGGCGGCTTGGGTCTTCATCGGCATGCTCCTCGTGCGCGGGGTTCGGGCAGCAGGATAGCCGGCGATGCCATACTTTGCCGCTCGCATCGAGCTTCGGAGACACCGCATGTACAACGCCCTGTTGATCGAAAAGGACCAGGCCGGCTACCGCGCCGGCGTCAAGGCACTCGACGAAGACAATCTGCCCGAAGGCGACGTCACCGTGCGCGTCGACTATTCGACCCTCAACTACAAGGACGGCCTGGCCATCACCGGCAAGTCGCCGGTGGTGCGCAAGTTCCCGCTGGTCGCCGGCATCGACTTCGCCGGCACGGTCGAACACAGCAGCCATGCCATGTGGCAGACCGGCGACAAGGTGGTGCTCAACGGCTGGGGTGTCGGCGAGATGCATTCCGGCGGATTGGCGCAGCGCGCACGCGTGAAGGGCGATTGGCTGGTCGCGCTGCCGGCAAGCCTGAGCACGCGCCAGGCCATGGCCATCGGCACCGCTGGCTACACCGCGATGCTGTGCGTGATGGCGCTCGAACACCATGGTCTGAAGCCTGCGAACGGCGACATCCTGGTCACCGGCG
The DNA here is from genome assembly GCA_963824005.1 of uncultured beta proteobacterium. GTDB lineage: Bacteria > Pseudomonadota > Gammaproteobacteria > Burkholderiales > Burkholderiaceae_C > Rubrivivax. The sequence continues at coordinate 20,308 of CAWGOK010000017.1, read as the reverse complement.
CGAATGGCGGCGTCGGCGGCGTGGCCATCGCACTGTTGTCCAAGCTGGGCTACCGCGTCGTGGCGTCGACCGGCCGCATGAATGAAGCCGAAACGCTGAAGCAGCTCGGTGCGGCCGAAGTCATCGACCGCGCGGAGCTGTCGGCTCCGGGCAAGCCACTGGCCAAGGAAAGGTGGGCCGGCGTGGTGGATGCGGTGGGCAGCCACACGCTGGTGAACGCCTGCGCCGGCACCCAGTACGGCGGCGCGGTCGCGGCCTGCGGGTTGGCACAGGGCATGGACTTCCCGGCCAGCGTCGCGCCCTTCATCCTGCGCGGCATCACGCTCTACGGAATCGACAGCGTGATGGCGCCGCTGGCCAAACGAAAGCTGGCCTGGCAGCGGCTGGCACAGGATCTCGACCTGGCCAAGCTCGACAGCCTGGTGCACGAGATTCCGCTGGCCGGCGCGCTGGACGCGGCCGCCGAGATTCTGGCCGGGCGCGTCCGCGGCCGGCTGGTGGTCAACGTCAACGCCTGAATGAGCACGCTGCAAAGCATTGCCGCGGCCAACGCCGCGCCGGCCAAGGGCCCGTACAGCCCAGCCATCCGCGCCGGCAATCTGCTGTTCGTGTCGGGGCAGATCGCCGTGGCGCCCGACGGCAGCTCGCTGGCGCAGGCCGACCTGGAAACGCAGACGCGCCAGTGCCTGGCCAACTTGCGTGCCGTGCTCGAAGCCGGCGGCGCCACGCTCGAGCAGGTGGCCAAGGTCACGGTCTACATGGCCGAGCCCGACGGCTGGACGCTCTTCAACCACCTGTACGCCGAGTTCTTCGGCGCGCACAAGCCGGCGCGTGCCATCGTGCCAGTGAGCGCCTTCCCCGGCGGCTTCAAGGTCGAGATCGACGCCGTCGCCGTGCTGGGCTGAGCGTCAACGGCCGAAGGGCGTCACGCCGAACAGGAAGCCGTGCGCCCAGAAGGCGAACACGGCCCAGGCCACCACGCCGGCGACAAGCGTCACCGACGTGCCACCCATCGTGCCCGGCGCGTAGCTCACGAGGCCGGCGCGGTCGCGGCTGCGCGCGGCGCGGAAGTCCAGCGCCGCCCACACCAGGAAGCTGCCGAACAGCAGCAGGTCGGCCAGCGTGTGGTTGGCCAGCAGGTGCGCCAGCGCCCAGACCTTCACGCCCAGCACCATCGGGTGGTGCACCCAGGCCTTGATGCCGTTGCGCGGCACGTAGGCGGCGGCCAGCAGGATGAAGGCCAGAAGCATCAGCAGCGACGCGAGGTGCCGGGCCCACAACTGCGGCGCCCACAGCAGCACCGGTTGCGCGCGTGCCAGGCCGTAGCCCCAGATGATCAACCCGAAGCCGACGATCGAGGCCAGCGAGTACAGGCCCTTCCAAGCACCTTCGCCGCGCTGCGCGATCTGCGCCGTGCGCCAGCCCTCGGCAAAGATGCGCACCGAGTGCACGCCCAGGAACAGGATCAGGCCGAGGATGAGGAGGGTCATGGTGTGGCAAGGCTCGACAACTTGGTGGCGGCATTCTCGCGCGTTGTGCCAGCAGGCCCCATCGCGCGGGGCCGCGATATGCTGGCCGTCGCTGACTTCGAGACCATCGCCCATGACCGACACCACCGCCCGCCCCACCGCGCGCACGATCCGCCACTACTGGGAAGACTTCGTCGTCGGTTCGGTGCGCGACTTCGGCGCGATGCCGGTCACGCGGGAGGCCACGCTGGCCTTCGCGCGCGAATTCGACCCGCAGCCCTTTCACCTGGACGACGCCGCCGCCGCGCAATCGCTGTTCGGTCGGCTCGCAGCCAGCGGCTGGCACACCTGCGCGATGGCCATGCGCATGATGTGCGACGAGTACATGCTCGATTCGTCCAGCCTGGGTTCGCCCGGGATCGACAACCTGCGCTGGCTGAAGCCGGTGTTCCCCGGCGACACGTTGAGCATGCGACTCACGGTGCTGGCCGCGCGCGCGATGAACAGCCGCCCCGGCGTCGGCCTGGTGCAGTCGCGCTGGGAGCTCTTCAACCAGCAGCGCGAGGCGGTGCTGTCGATGGAGGGCTGGGGGATGTACCGGATGAGACAGGCCGCGCCGTGATGACACGGCGCGGCCTTCTGCAGAAGCAGCTGGGCTACTTGTAGCCGACGCGGTCGAGCATCTGCTGCACCTTCGCCTGGTTCCGGCCCGCCTGGGCGATCGGCAGGTTGTCGGCCTTGAAGCTGCCCATCGCCTCCAGCGCCGGGTTGCCGCTGATCTTCACCGTGGCCACTGCCGGCCATTCGTTGTTGCCATTGGCGAAGTAGAGTTGCGCCTCGTCGCCGGCCAGGTATTCCAGGAAGGCCACCGCCTCGGCGCGGTTCTTGGCATGCTTGGCCGCGGCGCCGCCGGCCACATTGACGTGCGTGCCCCAGCTTTGCTGATTGGGGAAGACCACCGCCACCTTGGACATGGTTTCCACGTCCTCGGGCTTGGTCGAGCGCATCAGACGCGCCAGGTAGTAGCTGTTGGTCAGTGCGATCGCGCATTCACCCGAGGCCACGGCCTTGATCTGGTCGGTGTCGCCACCCTTCGGCGGCCGTGCCATGTTGGCCACCACGCCCTTCAGCCAAGCCTCGGTGGCCGGGGGCCCCAGGTGCTCCAGCATCGCGCCGAACAGCGTGAGGTTGTAAGGGTGAGAACCGGAGCGAGTGCACACCTTACCCTTGTTCTTCGGGTCCGCGAGTTCCTCGTAGGTGTCGACATCGGCGGCCTGCACCGCGGCCTTGTTGTAGACGATGACCCGCGCCCGCGTCGAAAAGCCGAACCATGCCGGACCGCCACCGTCGTTGGCATCACGCAGGTGCCCCGGGATGCGCGCCTGCAGCACCGCCGAGTTGACCGGCTGGAACAGGCCGTCGGCTTCGGCCTTGGTCAGCCGCGCGGCATCGACCAGCAGCACCACGTCGGCCGGGCTGGCCGCGCCTTCCGCCTGCAGCCGCGTCACCACGCCGGCGTCGTCGGCATCGATGCGGTTGATCCTGATGCCGGTGGCCTTGGTGAAGTTGGCGTACAGCGCCTCGTCGGTCTGGTAGTGGCGCGCCGAGTACAGGTTCAACACCTTGTCCTGGGCCGCGGCGCCGAAGGCGGCACCGGCAAGCAGTGCGGCCAGGATCAGCCGCTTCGGGTGGGAGGTCGGGGACATGGCAGGGGCTCCAGAGTTCAGTACTGCCCGAATTCTAAACACAATGCGAACCATTCTTATTGCGTTTCATCAAAGTGAGCGCATTCCGGCCCGCGGCCCAGGGGATGATCTCGGCCATGTCCACGCGAGAGCTCCTCGACTGCCGCGACTTCATGCGCCTGTGGTGGGCGCGGCTGGCCGGCGTCAGCGCCAGCCAGATGATGCTGGTGGCCATAGGCTGGCAGATGTACGACCTGACCGGCTCGGCCTGGGACCTGGGTCTGGTCGGGCTGCTGCAGTTCCTGCCGGCGCTGGCGCTGGTGCTGGTCGCCGGCCACGTGGTCGACCGGCACCACCGCGCGCGCATCGTCGCGCTGTGCGTGGCCGCGCAGGGACTGGTGGCGCTGGGACTGGCCGCCGCGCCCTTCGACGGGCTGTCGCAACGCGACGTTGCTGCTGGCGCTGTCGGCGGTGCTGGGTGCGGTGCGCGCCTTTCAGATGCCGGCGCAGCAGGCGCTGGTGCCGCTGCTGGTGCCGGGCACGCTGCTGCCGCGCGCCATGGCCTTCAGTTCCGCCGGACTGCAGGGCGCGATCATTGCCGGCCCGGCGCTGGGCGGTTTCGTCTACGTGGCCGGACGCGTCGGTGGTGTATGGCCTGTGCGCGGCGTTGTTCGGCGTGGCGGCTGGCCTCAGCCTGCGCATCCGTCACGCTGATCCGCCGCCCGGCGAGCCCGTCAGCCTGGACACCCTGCTCGCCGGCGTGCGCTACGTGCAGCAGAACAAGGTGGTGCTGGGCGCGATCTCGCTCGACCTGTTCGCCGTGCTGCTCGGCGGCGCCGTGGCGCTGCTGCCGATCTTCGCCAAGGACATCCTGCAGGTCGGCCCCTGGGGCCTGGGGCTGCTGCGCGGCGCCCCCGCGCTCGGCGCGCTGGTGATGTCGATCGTGCTGACACGCTGGCCGATTTCGCGCCACGCCGGGCCCAAGCTGTTTGCGGCCATTGCCGTGTTCGGGCTGGCGACGCTGATCTTCGGGCTGTCGACCTCGTTCGCTCTGTCGCTGGCGGCGCTGTGCGTCACCGGCGCGGCCGACATGGTCAGCGTGGTGGTGCGCCAGACGATGATCCAGCTGGAAACGCCGGACGCCATGCGCGGCCGCGTCAGCGCGGTGGCCTCGGTGTTCATCGGCGCGTCCAACCAGCTCGGCGAGTTCGAGTCCGGCGCCACGGCCGCCGTGCTGGGCCCGGTGGGCTCGGTGGTGCTGGGCGGCGCCGGCACGCTGCTGGTGGCCGCGCTGTGGTGGCGCTGGTTCCCGGCGCTGGCGCGGCGCGATGCGCTGGTGCAGCGCGAAGCTCGACCACCCCCTAGAAAGAAGTCGCCGGGTCATTGACTTTCATTTAACCAACGCGTTAAATGAACGCATGGACCCGCTTTCCACCACCTTTGCCGCGCTGGCCGACCCGACGCGCCGCGCCATCCTGGCGCGCCTGGCGTACGGCGACACCCATGTCGGTGAACTGGCGCAGCCCTTCGACATCTCCGGCCCGGCCATCTCGCGCCACCTGCGCGTGCTCGAGAACGCCGGCCTGATCAGCCGCGAGGTGAATGCGCAGTGGCGGCTGTGCCGTCTGCGCACGCCGGCGCTGCAGCAGGCCCATGGCTGGCTGGAGCACTACGCCGAGCACTGGGAACGCAGCCTCGACCGCCTGACCGAGCTGGTCGAGGCGCGACAGCAACATTCGCCGCGCACAGCCGGCACGCAGGAGAAAGCCGCGATGAATGCCCCCGAACGTTTCGAACTGCAGCAGACGCGCTTCATCCGCGCGCCGCGCGAGAAGGTCTTCGACGCCTTCACCGACGAGGCGCTGCTGCGCCAGTGGCATTGCCCGCGCGGCATGAACGTGGCGCAGTGCCGCTGCGACGCCCGCGCCGGTGGCCAGTGGCAACTGAACATGCTGGCGCGCGACGGCACACGCCTGGCCGTCGGCGGCGCCTACCGCGAGGTGAAGCGCCCCGAACGCCTGGTCTATACCTGGGCCTGGCAGGGCGAGAACTCGCCGATGGCCGACATCGAAACGCTGGTCGAGGTCGATTTCCTGGCGCGCGACGGCGGCACCGAATTGCGGCTGCGCCACAGCGGCTTCCCGGCCGCCGCGGCCAGCGACGCCCACGCCGCCGGCTGGCGCTCCACGCTCAACCGCCTGCTCGACCACGTCGACGAACGCGGCAGCGCCGCGACGCTCACGCTGCTGGGCGATGTGCGCAGCAGCTACACGCGCACCGTGCGCATGGCGCTGGCGGAAAAAGGACTGGCCTACACGCTGCAGCCCTGCGCGCCGCATTCGCCGGAGATCCTGGCGATTCACCCCTTCGGCCGCATTCCGGCGCTGCGCGATGGCGAGACCACGCTGTTCGAGACCAGCGCGATCGTGCGCTACCTGGACGAGTGTTTCGGCAGTGCCGCCATGCTGCTGCCGGGCTCACAGCTCGCGCGGGCGCAATGCGAACAATGGGTCAGCGCCGTCAACGCCTACCTGTATGACACGATGGTGCGGCGCTATGTGCTTCAGTACATCTTCCCGCGCGGTGCGGACGGCCAGCCCGACCGCGGCGTGATCGACGCGGCGCTGAAGGAAATGCCGGCGCAGCTGGCCGCACTGGACAAGGCCTACGGCGCCGGCGACTGGCTGGCCGGCGGCGCGCTGTCGATGGCCGACCTGTTCGTCGCACCGATCCTGGCCTACGTGGAGCGCATGCCCGAAGGCGCGGCGCTGCTGGCCTGCGCGCCGAACGTCAAGCGCGCGCAGGCCACCGTGCGCGCGCGTCCCAGCTTCATCCAGACCGACCCCACCGCCCCCCAACCCACCTAGGAGAAAGCGCATGAGTCAGCTGCATGGCAAATTCGTCTGGTTCGAACACATGTCGGGCGACGCCGTCCGCGCGCGCAAGTTCTACGACGCCCTGTTCGGCTGGCACACCGAGCTCACGCCGATGGGCGGCACCGAGCCCTACCCGCTGATCATGAACGGCAACCAGGGCATCGGCGGCTTCCGCACGGCGCCGCCGGGTGCGCCCAGCCTGTGGATGTCGTACCTGTCGGTGGCCGACGTGAGCGCCTCGCATGCGGCGGCACTGGCCGCCGGCGCCAAGTCGCTGATGCCGCCCACCGACTTCCCCCCGGTCGGCCGCGGCGCCACGCTGGCCGACCCCACCGGCGCGGTGTTCTCGATCTGGACCAGCGCCCAGGACGACCGCGCCGATGCCGAGAAGACCCCTGTCGGCGACTGGCACTGGAACGAACTGATGACACCCGACGAGAAGAAGGCGCTGGCCTTCTACGAAGGTGTGTTCGGCTACACCCACGACAGCATGGACATGGGCCCGCAGGGCACCTACTACCTGCTGAAGAAGGGCGAGGTCATGCGTGGCGGGTTGATGCGCTCGCCGATGCCCGACACCCCGCCGCTGTGGGTGCCCTACGTGGCGGTGGCCGACTGCGACGCCACCGCGGCCAAGGCCAGCAGCCTGGGCGCACAGGTCATCGTGCCGCCCACCGACATCCCGAATGTCGGCCGCTTCGCGACGCTGATCGACGCACAGGGTGCCTGCATCGCCTTCATGAAGCCCTTCGACTAGATCAGCGCATCGGCCTTCAGCAGCGTCTCCAGGCACTGTGCCTGGATGCCGTAGAAGGCCTTGATGTCGCGCACCTGCTCCAGCAGCGGCTCCCGGGCCGCGGGCTGGGCCCGCTTCACCGCCAGGATCATCTTGTTCTTGGCGGTGTGCTCCAGCGACACGAACTCGAAGACCTGCGTGTCGTAGCCGCAGGCGTCGAGCAGCAGCGCGCGCAGGCCGTCGGTCAGCATCTCGGCCTCCTGGCCCAGGTGCACGCCGTACTGCAGGATCGGCCGCAAGGGGTGCGGGCTGAGCAGCTGCGGGCGCAGCTGCTTGTGGCAGCAGGGCGCGCAGCAGATCAGTGACGCGCTGCCGCGGATGCCGCGGTAGATGGCATGGTCGGTGGCGGTGTCACAGGCATGCAGCGCGATCATCACGTCCACCGCGCGCGGCGCGTACGACTCCACGTCGCCTTGCTCGAAGCGCAGGCCCTCCAGGCCGAGCCGGCCGACGATGCCGTTGCACAGCCCCACCATCTCCTCGCGCAGCTCCACGCCGGTGACCTGTGCATCCAGCCCCAGCGCATGGCGCAGGTGGTCGTGCAGCGCAAAGGTCAGGTAACCCTTGCCGGCGCCGAAGTCCAGCACCTCGATGTGCCGCTGTGTGGCCAGCGGCGACGAAGCCAGTGCCGCTCCGATCACCTCCAGGAAGCGATTGATCTGCTTCCATTTGCGCGCCATCGCCGGCACCAGCCGGTGCGCCGCATCGGTGACGCCCAGCTCGGCCAGGAAGGGGCGGTCCAGCGTCAGCAGCCGCTGCTTCTCGCGGTTGTGCTCCGGCGCGGCTTCGGGCAGCGCAGCCGACGAACGCCGGCCCACGCGCAAACTCCAGCGGCCCTTGCGGCTGAGCGCCAGCTGCAGCTCCTCGTCTTGGGTGTGCAGGTGCGCGTTGCCGAAGCCGGCCGGCCCGAGCAGCGCGCGCAACTCGGCCAAACCCTCGGCCACCGGCAGGTTGCGCGTGACGTCGCGCCGTTCGTGGCTGTAGACCAGGCTCAAGTGCGGCTGGCCGCGCAGCACGATGGCGCGAATGCCCAGCCGCTTCAGTTCGGGCTCCGGCCCGCGATAGCCGGCCAGAAGAAGCCTGTCGAAACGGCCGTGCCGCAGCGCCTGCTCGCAGGCCTGCAGAAAGCGCTGCGCTGCAGCATCGTTCGAAGCGGGCGGGTTCGGCATGCCCGGCATGGTGCCAGAGACGGTCGGGTGCGCCCGCACGCGCAGGCAGAATCCGTCCCCAGCATGCCGCGCCGCGCCGCCCATCCCTCGCTTGCCGAACAGCATGCCGCCAGCGGCGGCGTGGTGGCGGTGGACCGCGCGCTGACGCTGCTGGCCGCCTTCAGCGCCGGCAAGCCCCAGTTGAGCCTGGCCGAGCTGGCTGCGGCCACGCATCAGTACAAGAGCACGGTGTTGCGGCTGCTGGCCTCGCTCGAACATGCGCACCTGGTGCAGCGCCAGGCCGACGGGCGCTACGCGCTGGGCGCGGCCGTGGCGCGATTGCATGCCGCCTATGCCAGCGGCTTCTCGCTCGAGGCTGCCGTCATGCCGGCACTGCGCGAGCTGGTCGAGGCCACGCGCGAGAGCGCGGCCTTTCATGTGCGCCAGGGCGACAAGCGCTTGTGCCTGTACCGCGTGGACTCACCACAACCGGTGCGCGACCACATCCGCACCGGCGACCTGCTGCCGCTGGAGCGTGGCACCGGCGGGCGCGTGCTGATGGCGTTTTCGGGCGCACGCGGCGCGCGTTACACGCAGATCCGCCGCGACCAGGTGCTGGTGGCCAGCGGCGACCGCGTGCCCGAGCTGGCCGGTATCTCGGCGCCGGTGTTCGGCGCGGCTGGCGAACTGGTCGGCGCCGTCACGCTGACCATGCCGGCGCCGCGGCTGAATGCCGCACATGCGCCGCAGGTATGCCGGGCGGCGCGCCAAGTCACCGCGGGGCTGGGCGGCGTGTATCCACCACCCCGAGAATGATCTTTGTCGGGTCGATCAGGAGCAGCTCAGGCAGCCGCTCGCAGCACCTGCTTCGTGAGGGCCTGGGTGCCCTTGGCGTCGTAAGAGGCCAACTTGCGCGGCCCGTGAAAGACGCCCAGCGTGCCTGCGCCGGCGCGATCGTCGCGGCGAGGTACGCGGCAGTCAAGAGGCTCCTCGCCAATCTGCAAGATGCCGTATGCGCGGACATCGGCGGCTCCTCGACTCGTGTGCGGCTGCGCGGGCCGGACCACCAGGTTCAGGGCCTAAGCCGCCGCCGCACGCGCGGTCTCGTTCGCCTCCGACCTTCAAGCGCAAGACGCAAAAGCCGCTGTCGGCGTTGTGGAAAGTCACCCGCTCGACCACACCCGACAGTTGATCCAGTGCAGGTTGGGTGACACTTGCAGTCATGGCACCAGGCAGTCTACGGTGCTGCGTCTTCGCCACCATGGCCGGGCCCGAGGAAGTGCCGCAGCAGGAAGTCCTCGTCGATCGGCGATAGGTCGAAGCGAAGGCTCGCCTCCTCGATAGTCTTGGCGTCCCAGGACGTCTGTGCAGCCAACCACTGCACCGCCCTTCGCAGGCCCTCGTGCTCGGGCAGCAGCGAGCCTGGCGACTTCATGGTCCGGTTGTGCCGGCCGCCGCGAGCACTACGCTGGCGCCTGCAAACGGCCTGGTGGCTGTTTGATGCTGCGATGCCTTTGCACTACAGATTGACATGTCCTCGCAAGATACCTTCAGCCGATCGCTACACCTCGCCACATTTCACAGCATCTGACCAACCCAGGCAATGCATCGCCCACCAGACGGGGCAGGCCGTGCGTTGAACCGCCTCGGACGCAGCGTCGACGCGGTCGCCGGCTTGCCGGCCTAAGTTGGGCCGTTCTTCGGGGAGTCGAAGGCCGAACTCACCGGCCTCGTTCGGCCGATGCCTTTCCAGGTCTTCGCCTTGAACTCGAACTCAGCGACGGCGCAGGTCGGCATGCCGCTGATCTCGCTGGAAAAATGATGGGCAAGTTCGCTGAACTCGGGGTTGTGACCGACCAGCATCACGCAGCTGACGGTGACGTCGAGCGCCTCGATGACAGCGATCAAGACATCGGCAGTGGCGGCATAGAGGCGGGCATCGACGACGATGTCCTTGGCCTTGTAGTCGAGCGCCTTGGCGATGACTTTCGCTGTGGACAAGGCACGCACCGCCGGACTCGACACGATCAGGTCCGGCCGCACATGGCGTTGCGACAAACGCTGACTCATGGTTGCCACGTCGCGTTCGCCGCGCGCCGCGAGCGGCCGGCTCCGATCGGCCAAGGTCGGATCGTCCCAACTCGACTTGGCATGGCGAACCAGGAACAGCGTCTTCATTGCGCACCCTGTCTGTCCGAACCGGTCCTGAGGGTCATGGCTTCTCGCTGCGCGGACCCCGGCACGGCCGTCCCCGTGGCGACTGCGTCAGGCTACAACGCCAAGCCGTCGCGTTCAACGCGTGCCCCTGTTGGCAATCAGAGTAGCGCACAAATTCAGCCGGTCTCTGGAAAGGGTTCATGCGGGTGACGTCGGATCCGCAGACGCTTTGGTCGTCGCCGACGTGCCTCGCCCCGAACAGCAACTGGCAGAGGCGGCTTCAACCGACCGTCAACCGGGCCCTTCGCCCTTGGCCTCGTAGAGCGAGGGCGTGACGCCGGCGCGCGCGAGAAAGCCGCGCTTGGCGCACTACTGCTGCTCTGCCCGAAGCCGGCACTCTTCATCCCGACGCCGGCGGATCTCGCGGCCTGCGTCACGTGTTGTTCCACGCCTTCGACGGGCTCGGTTGGGCCTCGGTATGTCCATCCGCTCGGTGTGTGCGCCCAGGTCGTTCAGTCGCGCTTCAGCAGATCGATGAACGCCGGATTGAGGAAGATCTTCTCCCTGCCCAACTTGTGCTCACGCAGGATGCCGATGGCCGTGAGCTCCTTGAGGTAGGTGCTCGCGGTCTGGCGCTTGGCCAGTCCCGCCTCCACGACGTGTGCGATCCGGCAGTACGGCCGCACGAACACCAGCTGGGCCAGTTCGCGAGAGTAGATCTGGCTGGCGTCTCGTCGCATCCGGTCCGTGGTCTCCTCGAGGAGGCCCCGTACAGCGACGATCTTGTTCATGGTCCAGCGGGCCGTCTCGGTCACACCGCCCAGCATGTACAACAGCCAGGGCTCCCAGGCGCCCGTCTCGGTGATCGACTGCAGCCCGCTGTAGTAGCCGGCCTTGTTGCGCAGGATATGGCGGCTGAGATAGAGCACCGGGATGTCGAGCAAGCCTTGTTCGACCAGATAGAGCAGGTTGATGACCCGCCCCGTTCGACCATTGCCGTCGGTGAAGGGATGGATAGCCTCGAACTGGTAGTGACCCGCCGCCATGCGCACCAGCGGGTCGATGTCCGCGGTGCCCGGCAGGGTGCCATGCATCCACTGCTCCCAATTGGCCAGCTTCTCGCGGAGTAGCGCCTCGCCTTCGGGCGGGGTGTAGATGACCTGCCGGGTGCGGTCGTTGCTGAGGGTGGTGCCGGGCGTCTTGCGGATGTCCATGTCCACGCCTTTGATGACGCGGCAGATCTGCACGGCCGTGTTCGTCGACAGCGGCCACGTCTTCAGCGCCTGGTAACCCTCCCACAGCGCCGTTCGGTAGCGCAGTGCCTCCTTGGTGGCCGGGTCCGCCTCACCTTCGCTGACCCCATCGAACAGGAACATCTGGTCCGTGGTGGTCACGATGTTCTCGATCTCGCTGCTGGCCTGGGCTTCGAGCAGTGGAATCGAGTTGACCAGCACCCCTTGGTTCGGGATCAACTGCCGGGCCGCCTTCAGCTCCGCGACTGCTGCGCGCGCCGCGATGCACGCCTTGAGCACGGCCCGCGATTCCACGTCGGCCTGCGGCGGCAGCGCTGGCAAGTCGTTGTAGGGCTTGGACGGATCGAAGGCCATGTGTCGTATGTCGATTGGTTGGTCAGAAATCGACCTATCCGCGGGACTTGGTTATCCGATCGACATGATGGCAGAACGTGTCGATTCTGGCCAAATTTATCGACATATCCTGGCGGTTTGTCGATTCAGGGGGCTCAGCCCGAACAGCGGGAGAGTTCGGCCTTCGCCCGGCGCGGGCCTGTGCGCGGGCGCAGGCTCGTGTCCCGCCTCAGTGGTAGTCGTCTTCGACCTGATGGCGTACCGCCAACACCGTCACGTAAGCGGCATCCTTGATCTCGTACAGCGCCACGTAGCCGGCGCCACGGAACGGAATCAGCAACTCACGCAGGAAGGGGTTGTCGCCGGCCTTGCGATAGACGAACGGCGCCCGGCTCAGGCTTCGCTCCACGGCCTCCCGGATCGCGTCGACAGCGAGTTGCGCTGCATCGAAGTCCTCTACGGTTTTGGCCCGGTCGAGCAGAAAGTCGAACAGCCGGAGCAGGTCCTCCAGCGCCGAGTCGGAGTACCGGACTTCAAACGCCGCGCTCACCCCAGGACCGACTTGCGCCGCGCGTCCAGGCGTCGCTGCAACTCTGCATGCACGGATTCGGCGGAGTGGTAGATCCCGGTGCGTTCGGCGTCCTCGCGCGAGCGCAGACCGCGGGCAATGAACTCCTCCTGAACACGACGACGCCGGATGGTTTCACGGACCGCGGTTTCGATCAGGCTGGTGAGTGTCTCGCCGTCGCGCAGCACGCTCTCGGCAGCCTCACGCAACTCGGGCTCGACGCGCAGGGACGGGAAGGAGGAGGACTTCATGGCTGCGTTGCAGGTGCGACGCGACATCTTAACGCCAGATCGCCGTTGGCTAAGCCACGCGTGCAGCGGGCCGGCCTATCCCCGCGCTGCAAGCAGCGCTTCAACTTCCACCAACAGCTTCGGCACCTGGTTCTCGCCAGTGGTCAACACCAGCCCGTGGTCGAGCAGGTCGTACCCATGGATCAGGATGTTGCGACAAAGCAATGATCTGTTCGCGATGGCCGACGCGCGCCACGGTGGCTTCCAGTTCAGGGAACTGGTGCTTCAGAGCAGCAGCGGCTATCGCCTTTGAATCCGCCAATTCGTTGGTGCGAGGGTTCTGCACCAAGTAGTCCCGAGACTTGCCAAAGCCATGGCGGACAAGGAAATCGTCGCGGCCCAGACGGCCAAACTCTTCAAGCGCCAACGCAACCGCAGATGCGTCTGTCAAGTCGGAGAGCTTCGACTTCATGACATGTCTCGGTCAGACACTTAGACTCAAATCGCATCCAGCTCGGCAACCAGGCGGGCCAGTTGGCCCGTGACCACGCCCCAAACGATGCGGTCATCGATGTCGGCATTCGCATGAACCAATAGGTTGCGTAGGGCCACTGCGCGTGGCAAGTCGGAGATACGGGCGCCCAACGCGGCATCCAGTTGGCGGAGCCTGCCTAGCGCCTCACCTAAGAATGGTGAACTGCCGTTCGATGGCTGCCCGCAACAGCTCGTCGGCAAGGTAGTCATCGAGTGACTTGCCTTGAGCGAAGCGCGCAATGCGCGCCGCGGACTCCTTGGCGTCCCAAAGGTACTTGGTCGCGTCAACCGGCATGTACGGATTGCCGCTCGTGTTCGATCCGCTCCTTGAAGTGCGGATTGCGAATTGCCTGCTCGACCACCAGGTCCACCGGCCGGCCAAACAGCTGTTCCAGTTCGTCCTTCAGCGCAAAGAAGGCATCTGCGTACTCCACCGGCGGCAGTTCGTCGAAGACTACGACGAAGTCGAGGTCGCTGCGCTTGGAATCGAAGTCCGGCCGAACGGCCGAGCCAAACAGGTCGAGCCGGCGGACATGCAACCGCTGGCACAGGGCGTCGATCGCCGAGCGTTGTTGGGTGATGAAGTCAGGCAACTGCATGATCCAGATTCCACCCTACAAGCCGACCTACGTTGTAAAGACAGGCATAAGCCGAGAATCGGTGTCCTTGCAAATCAAGGACTTGCACGCTGGCCGTCGGGCATAACCCGCGAAACGGCCTCACGCTCCAACGAGAGGTCGATACAGAAGCTTTACCACTTGTGCTTTACCCATTGAGGATTCTTAGGGAGAGCTTCGCTGCTGGCAAGCCCCGACCTGACACATTGCCACGGCAGCGAGACCACGACTTGCCGTGCCGCGGCGTCGCCAGCCGTGCGCATCGTCTTGATGGGCCGCTGTTGTAGCCTGCGGGTCCACTCTCCCGTCAGGCCAGCGTGACCATCGTTCACGACGCGTTTATCAGCTACAGCCACCTGGTTGATGGCCGGCTCGCACCCGCACTGGAGTCCGGCCTCGAGCGGCTAGCCCGGCCGCCGTTTCGCTTGCGCGCCATGGACGTGTTCCGCGACCAGACCAGCTTGTCGGCTGGCCCGGGCGTCTGGAGTGGCATCCTCGCGCACCTCGCCGGCGCGCGCTGGTTCATCTACCTGGCGTCGGCCAAGGCCGCCGCTTCGCCCTGGTGCCAGAAGGAACTGCGCTGGTGGTTCGAAGAACGCGGCACAGCGCAGATGCTGATCGTCCTGACCGAAGGCGAGATCGAATGGGACGATGCCGCCAGCGACTTCGACTGGACCCGCACCACCGTGCTACCGCGCGCCGACACCGCGGGCCGGTTCTCGGAAGTACCCTTGTACGTGGACCTGCGCTGGGCGCGTGAGGCCGACAAGATCGACGCCCAGGACCCGCGCCTGCGCGCCGCCTGCCTGGACCTCGCAGCACCGGTCCGTGGTATCGCCAAGGACCAGCTCGATGGCGACGACGTGCGTCAGCTCCGCCGCGCCCGCACCTTGCGCCGCGCCGCGGTCAGCGCCATCACGGTCACCGCCGCCGTCGCCATCTGGCAGGCCATCGAGGCAAATCGGCAGCGCGTGCAGGCCGAGGACGAGCGCGAGCGCGCGGTGTCCCGGCAATTGGCCGCCCAGGCCTCAGAGATGCGCGTGCGCGAGCCCGTGCTGGCGCTGCTGCTCGCCGCCCAGGCAGAGGCCACGGCGCCGACGACCGAAGCGCACTCGACGCTGATCCGTCTGGCGAGCACGATGCCGCTCGAGCGCATCGTCGAGCACGACCTTCGTTTCTCTTCGCTCGCTGCGCGCGCGGGCGACGCGTCGCTCTTCGCCGGCGATGCCGGTGGTGCTCTTTGGCAACTGCGGCTGCCGACCGGCCAGTGGTCCAGGTTGCATGAAGGCGCCGGCCACATCCTCTCGGGTCCGTCGGCACACGCGGTATCCCCCGATGGACAGACCGTGGCCTTCGCCGGCTACGGCGGCACGCTGCGCCTTTGGCGTGGGGGGGCCATCGTTCGAACGATCGAGTCGCCGATAGAGAAGGAGCAGATCGCCCTCGACTTGGCATTCAGTCCCGATGGGACGCGGTTGGCCATGGCCGGCCAGGCATTGGATGGCAGTGCAGGCAGCAACGGTTTCGTCGTCATCCACGACCTGGTCTCGGGAGAGCACCGGTTCGTACGGGGCGCTGGCACCGCCGCCAAGCTCGTGTTCACGCACGATGGGCGCCGGCTCATCATCGGCGGTGACCATGGCCAGCTCAACGTGCTGCCGCTCGATGCCGGTGCCAAGGCCATCGCGTTGCCGTCCGAAGGTGGCGGCTCCGTCGTCAAGCTTGCCCTCGTCGACCAGGGCCGGCGCCTGTTCGTCGCCTGGCTGACCGGGCAGATCGATGTCTTCGACCTGCTCAGCCAGACCCGGGTCGACTCGATCGCGCCCACCGCGCATGGGCAGCTCGCGTCGATGGTGGTCACGCCCCATGGGCAGTCGCTGTTCGCGGGCTACACCGACGGCTCGGTCGTGCGATGGCGACGCGGCGCCGTTGACCGAGGTTGGCGCAACACAGAGCTGTACCGTCACGCTGATGCGGTCAGTGGCCTGGCGTTGCTCGACGAGGGCTCAAGGCTCGTCTCGGTCGATCGCGATGGGCGCCTGTATGTCGCGCACGACGAGGGCACAAGCGCACCCGCACGCGTGATCTGGAAAGAATCGCCGCGCCTGGACCGCGCCTGGATCGATCGGCAGACCCAGAGGATCGGATTGCTCGCCGCAGGTCGCCTGCAGTGGTTCGACCCGAAAACGACTCGGGTCGAGGTGGCGGCCGCGCCGCCTCCCGATGTTTCGGCTGTTCGTCCCGATCCAAGTGTCCTCGGACGGCAACCAGAACCTGCTGCTGCGCCAACGCGGAACCGACGTGCTCGTCGAAGGTCCGGGCGGAACAACAGCAACTGCACTGGCCGTTGGCGAGCGGGCCCAGGCAGCCACCTTCAGCGCCGACGGGCGGACGGTGTACACGCTGGCCAAACACCTGGTACAGGCCTGGGATCCGAGCTCCGGCACTCGGGTCGGCGAGGCGGTCGATGTCGGTGATCGCGCCTCGGCGCTGGTGGCAAGTCCCGACGGTCGCTGGCTGGCCGTGCTGCACATCGCAGCGATGCAGATCCTCAAGCTGGATCGAAGCGGCGGCGCGGCACTGACGCTGCTCGAGACACCCAGCCTGAAGGCGCGTGTGCGCAAGGCGAGTCTGAGCTCGACGAACCAAATCTTGCCTGTCAGCGCGATCTTCGTTGACGGCGGCCAGCGTTTGTACCTTGTCGATCAAATGGGCTCCAGACCTCACGTCGACATGTGGGACCTGCGCTCGCTCAGGCGCCTCGACGCCAGCTGGCAGGCCGACGACGGCACCCTGCTGGGCTCGATCGACGGCGAGGAGCCGCTGTGGCTGGCAGACCTTGCCGGCGGCAGACTGCTCAGCCTGGACCTGCGACCGAAGCAATTAGCCGATTGGGCCTGCGCACTGGCCGGCCGGGCGATCACGCCCGATGAATGGGCACGGCTGATCGGGGTGGACCGTCCCTATCTGCCGCGCTGCCAACATTGATAACTGCAACCTGACTCGAACGCTGATGCGACGGACGCGGCGGATGCTGGATCACGCCTTCGCAGCGTGCCGGACGCACGCCAATCTGAGCTGCTTGGCCGGTGTCAACTAGCGAGTCCACCGTGTTGGTCGGGATAGAAGTGCAGCGCGCGCGACCTCGTAGGGTACGGTGGCGATTCCGGCGGTTTCCCGACGGGCCTCATTCCGGCTCCCATCTTGTCCACGTTTCTGCAAGCCCCCCTACGATCCCGGACGGCGGGATTTCCCCGGTCCGGTTCTGACCTTGGCTTTTCCTTGATAAGCCTTCCCAGAACGTGGCGTGGCTTAAGCACTGGCCCGCATACACCCCACCGCTCGCTGGTTTGCTCATCATCTCGTCCCCGTTTCATGGGTCGGCCGTGCCTCGGCTCAGTGTCCGAGAGCCACCCAGGGACCGCCAAGCGCCCAGAGCCCCTTTGCCGCGCACCGGTGTTACCGCCACGCGGGAGGGATGAACTCCCCCCTGGAAGGGCGTTGCCCCTTCGTCGTCGCTCATACAGGCTCATGCGCCAGACCTCGTCCCTCCATTCGGCTTCGGCAATGCCTCGCACGGATGGTCTTTGCAGGTTGCTGCCAGCCCCTGCTGGGCCGAGGCCCTTCCCGACGTTATCTCTGCCAATCTTTCTCCACGTGTCTGGACCCCTGCTCCGGCGGCTCCCAGGGTGCATACGCCCGTTGCTTCTCCCAGGACATTGGCCTTCCCCGCGTGAGGACGGGTCGGCGCGACGCGGTTACCCCGACAACTACTTCAGTCGGCATTCCTTTCGAAGCTGCAGTCATTCTCTAATGTTCAGACCCGCAGGTTTGCTCGCCACGCCGGTAGTTCCCACCGCGCGCTTATGTGCGCGGCGGCCGTGGCTTCTACATCCGCGCCTATCATGGTTCGTTGCCTAGCCACGCAGCGGACATGCTAACCGTCCAAATCCGGGCAATTGACGGTAAGAGGACTTGCACCTCTCCAGATTGGCAGCCTTGTCGGCTGCTCCCCTCACGAAGGAATGTTACCCGCCGACTTGTTGTCGTTTCGGCTCCTTCTTTCTCTTCAATGGTTGAAGGCTGTGGGCATGTGGGCGAAGGCTGCGGCGGTGGGCAACGCAGGCCGCGCAGCGGCGCGTTGTCCACGGTCGCTGCCGGAGCCGAGTGGGGTCGACCGATTTTCGCCAACGAACGGTGGGTCTGCACCAAGTTGCTGACCTTGAGATCCGCAAGGCCGTGCCGTCAGACAGCGGTGACGTTGAACCGATCGCAGAGGGCATCCACCTGCCGTGCCTTGAGCTTCTCTGCCTTCAGCTTGCGAAGCCCTGTCCGCTCGAAGATGGCGTAAGCAAACCCCTTGTTCATCTGCCGCGACACGTATCGGACTCCGTCCCAACGTTGGCTCGCACTGTGAATTGCCTGCGCCCAGGCCTGGCTCACCGAGTAGTCGGCGGACGCACTGATGTCGTTGTTGAGGCCCAGGGACTTGAGCGCCGCCCCGGTCAGGTCGGCCAGCACCAGCGTCTTGCGTCGTTCACAGATGAAGCGCACGACCGAGCGCTCGGTCAGTTCGGCGGTCGGCACCTCATAGTTGCCGCCCACGAACCGCCCGGACTCATGGATCACGCTTTCCGCAAAGGCGACCTCGATGCTGCTGGCGCTGTAGCAGGTGCCGAATGCGCCAGCGCGGTCTGGATCTGGATCGTCGAAGCGGTAGACGCCAGTCGACCAGTAGGGCTCGGAGGTCGGATGCCGGCTCATCCGCACGAGCGACGCGATCTCTATCCTGACCGGTCGAAGCAGATCCTCGAAGGAACCCGGCTCAGGCAGCCGCAGCGACACGGGCGGCTCCTCGCTCGCGCGCCCACGCCTCGGCCAGGCGCTCCACCTTGGTCACGGCCACGCCCGCCTCCAATGCGGCCGCGACGCTCTTGCCGGCCAGAGCACCGTGGTCGCGCAACCAGAACATCAGCTTCTCGCTGGCGCCGAGGTCGCCGAGTGCGCGGCAGATGGCTGCCACGGTCTCGCGGTCCATCCCCAAAAACGCCTGCGGGTAGTACAGCCGGTTGCCGACCTTCACCGCGAAGACTTCGCCACGCTCTGCGGCCGGCGCCAGGGCTTGGCGCGTGAGCCCCCAGGCCTGCGCGAGTTGCTCGCCGGGCACGACGAGGCCGGCCTTGACCCACTGGACTCGCGCCGCCTCGCCGCGCGCCGTTGCAGCAGCCAAGCCACCGGTGGCCTGATCGTGCGGGTTGTTCGTGGTAGAGGACTTGGGGTGCACCGCTCGCGCTCGAACACCTCGCGCCCTCGGCAGTTCTACGCCTTGTTTGCTGACCGCCGAGCGCAAGCTGCCGAGGTCTTCGCTGAGGCGCCCAACAGTGGCTTCGAGCTGTGCGATGCGGCGCAGCAGGACCGGGGTACTGAGATTGGTGCTCATACCACCATTCTAAGCAAATCAGGACATCCAAGCAAATACGGAAAACAGAGCAAGCCAACGACGCAGGCAGGCGATGGCGGCGCTTCTCCCTTCGTGCATTCCATTCGGAACTCAGCGCCACCCGCACCACCGCCAACCCCCCTGCGCTGCCCTCCGTCCGCACGCCGCCAGTCGCGACGTGGCGGCCTACCTGAAGGTGTCAGCGGTCTCCGCGGTTGCTCCGCAACCAAAGCAAGCTCCAAACCAGGGTGCTCCGAACCGGACGGCCGCGAATACCCGCTGATGGCCGACCGGCGACGGCTGGCTCGCGGAACTGCTTGCCCCAAACCGGTCGGTCAGGACCTGGTCTTCAACGCCAGCAAAGTGGCGTCGAATTCGTCTGCCGGAGCACCCGGCCATGAGCCGTCGTAGATGAAGGGCCGCTTATTGGCATGGCACCCGGCCAACCTGACGCCGACTGTGGCCTGGTCGGTGCTAGCCACACGGAGGTAGGCACCCGAAGGCATGCACCCGCAGGTGGGCGCCCCGCTTCACTACGAGTGCCACCCTCGGAGCGGACCGGGCTGTACCGCCTGGTGCAACATCATGCGGCCAGCTTCATCGCCCACACCGACGCCGAGCTGCCTCAATTCATCAAGGACGAGTTCGAAGCTTTCCTCGAATGCGGCATCCTGGCCCGGCTTCCCGAGGGTGCGCTGCGGGGAATGCGGCCACGACAAGCTGCTGGCGTTCAGCTGCAAGCGGCGTGGGTTCTGTCCCTCGTGTGGTGCGCGGCGCATGTCGCTGACAGCGGCGCACCTGGTCGACCGCGTCATTCCGCACGTTCCTGTTCGGCTAAGGGCTCCGCTCACACTGCCGCAGTCGGGGCAAAAAGCAGCGTCCCGAGACGCGAGGGCGCTGGTAGCGGAAATGGCGACTGTTTTGGACTCGACGTTCAGGCGCGAGGCGATGAGAACACCAGCACTGTCATTGGCTGGGTCGATGAGGGTCCAAGGTGGGGGATGGCCACGGCATACGCCAGCGGCCCTGGCTTCATACAGGAGGATGAATCCCTGGCCTGGCAATACGGCGATCGTGCCGTTAGCCGCCGAGTACCGGTCTGCGGCCGGACGACCCTCAGTAGGTCAGTCGCACCAACTAGCGACCGCCAGTCGCAGAACTGTGGCGCCAGTCGCAACTAATCTGGCGCCCTACGTCTACAG
>CAWGOK010000016.1:0-129463 GCA_963824005.1 uncultured beta proteobacterium | reverse complement strand
AGTGCCGCCGCAAGACTGGCGGCGGCACTGCGCTCTGCCGGCGTAACCACGGCCATGATGAAGGCACTTCGCGTCGGCACGTCCGATTTGAATCGGCGCCGACAGGGTGGGAAAGCCGGTAGATGCCGCCGATTGACCATGCTCTGAATGTTGAAATCATTATTCCATGATAAGTAGCATATGCTTCATCCAATGTGGTCCATCCTGCTCCTCACGCTGCCGACCCAGCCGAACGCCGTGCGCGTGCGCATCTGGCGCGCGCTGAAGGCGCTGGGCTGCGCCGCGCTGCGCGACGGCGCCTACCTGCTGCCGGCAGGCGCACGAGGCCCTGTTCGAGCCGCTGGCCGCCGACGTGCGCGAGCACGGCGGCACCGCGATGGTGCTGCGCCTGTCGCCGCACGACGACGCGCCAGCGCGACGAACTGCTGGCCCTGTTCGACCGCAGCGAGGCCTACGCGCAGTGGCGCGACACGGCCAGCGGCGCTGCAGGCCGAACTCGGCCGCGCTGGGCGAGACCGAGGCGCGGCGACGCCTGCGCGCCGTCGCCGAGGCGCTGCAGGCACTGCAGCGCATCGACTACTACCCGGGCGCGGCGGCCGAGCAGGCGCAGGCCGCACTCGACGCGCTGCGCGCGGCGCTCGACGCGCGCTTCTCGCGGGCGAACCGCGGCCCCGCGCCGACCACGGCATCGCGCGCCTCGATCTCCGCAAGTTCCAGGGCAAGCGCTGGGCGACGCGCGCGCGGCCGTGGGTCGACCGGCTGGCCTGCGCCTGGCTGATCCGCCGCTTCATCGACCCGCAGGCGCGCTTCGTCTGGCTGCGCCGATCCGCGCGCAGCTGCCGCGCGGCGCGCTCGGCTTCGACTTCGACGGCGCCCGCTTCACGCACGTCGGCGCGCGCGTCACCTTCGAGGTGCTGCTGGCCAGCTTCGGGCTGGACCGCGACCCGAAGCTGCAGCGCATCGCCGCCGCCGTGCACTACCTCGACGTCGGCGGCATCCCGTCGCCCGAGGCCGCCGGCCTGGAAGCCGTGCTCGCCGGCCTGCGCGAACTGCACGCCGACGACGATGCGCTGGTGGCCGCGGCGGCGGCGGTGTTCGACGCGCTGTACGCCGCCCCGACACGGCACGACCGGGACGACGCCGCGTGAACGCTGCCCTCGAACAGCGACCTTGCCCGCTGCAGCCGCCGCCGCGCCCGCGGCCGTGAGCTTCGCCGAGGCGTTCCGCTTCTGGCTCAAGCTCGGCTTCATCAGCTTCGGCGGGCCGGCCGGGCAGATCGCGATCATGCACAGCGAGCTGGTCGAGCGCCGGCGCTGGATCAGCGAGCAGCGCTTCCTGCACGCGCTGAACTACTGCATGCTGCTGCCCGGCCCGGAGGCGCAGCAGCTCGCCACCTACATCGGCTGGCTGATGCACCGCACGCTGGGGCGGCATCGTCGCCGGCGCGCTGTTCGTGCTGCCGTCGCTGTTCATCCTGATCGCGCTGTCGTGGATCTACCTGCGCTTCGGCGACGTGCCGCTGGTGGCCGGCATCTTCTACGGCATCAAGCCGGCCGTGACCGCGCTGGTGCTGCACGCGGCGCACCGCATCGGCACGCGGGCGCTGAAGAACCGCTGGATGTGGGCGCATCGCGGCGGCGGCCTTCGTCGCGATCTTCGCCTTCGACACGCCGTTTCCGGCCATCGTCGCTCGCCGCCGCGCTGATCGGCTACTTCGGCGCGCGGCGCTGCGCCGCAGGTGTTTCGCGCTCGGCGGCGGGCACGGCAGCGCCGAAGGCGAGCTTCGGGCCGGCGCTGATCGACGACGACACGCCGACGCCGGCGCACGCGCGCTTCTCGCGGGCCACCTGGTGCGCGGTGCTGGCGCGTCGGCCTCGGCCTGTGGGCTGCTGGCGATGGCGGCGCTCGGTCGCCGACCAAGGCTGGCACGGCACGCTGACGCAGATGGGCTGGTTCTTCACCAAGGCCGCGCTGCTGACCTTCGGCGGCGCCTACGCGGTGCTGCCCTACGTCTACCAGGGCGCGGTCGAGACGCACCAGTGGCTCAGCGGGCCGCAGATGATCGACGGCCTGGCGCTGGGCGAGACCACGCCCGGGCCGCTGATCATGGTGGTGGCCTTCGTCGGCTTCGTCGGCGGCTGGCATGAAGCAGGTGCTCGGGCCGGACGCGCTGTTCCTCGGCGGCGCGCTGGCCGCGACGGTGGTCACCTTCTTCACCTTCCTGCCGTCGTTCGTCTTCATCCTCGCCGGCGGCCCGCTGGTCGAGGCCACGCACGGCAAGCTCGGCTTCACCGCGCCGCTGTCGGCGATCACCGCCGCGGTGGTCGGCGTGATCCTCAACCTGGCGCTGTTCTTCGCCTACCACGTGCTGTGGCCGCAGGGCTTCGGCGGGCGCTTCGATGCGGTCTCGGCCGTGATCGCGGTCGCGGCGGCGCTGGCGCTGTTCCGCTTCAAGGTCGGCGTGATGCCGCTGCTCGGCGCCTGCGCGGCCGTCGGGCTGGCGGTGACCTGGCTGCTTCCCCTGCTGCGCTGAAGGAGTGCCCATGGACGCTCGAATTCACGACCTCCCCTTCGACCCGGCGGCGCTGCAACGGCCTGTCGGCCGCGCTGATCGCCAGCCACCACCAGAACAACTACGGCGGCGCGGTCAAGCGCCTCAACGCGATCCGCGCCCGAGCTGCGCCGAGTCACGCCGTTGCCGCCGCGCCCGGTTTCCAGCTCAACGGCCTGAAGCGCGAGGAGCTCATCGCCACCAACTCGATGCTGCTGCACGAGCTGTACTTCGCCGAGCCTGGGCGGCGACGGGCAGACGATGGAGCCGGCGTGGAGCTGGCGCTGGAGGCCAACTTCGGCAGCGTCGCAGCGCTGGCGCGACGAGTTCGTCGCCATGGGCAAGGCGCTCGGCGGCGGCTCGGGCTGGGTGCTGCTGGTGTTCCAGCCGCGCGAGGGCACGCTGGTCAACCAATGGGCGGCCGACCACACGCACGCGCTGGCCGGCGGCGTGCCGATCCTGGCGCTGGACATGTACGAACACGCCTACCACCTCGACTACGGCGCCGCCGCCGGGGCCTATGTCGATGCCTTCATGGCCAACATCGACTGGGCCGGCGTCTACGCGCGCTACCAGGCGGCCGTGCACGCGGCCAGCGAGCCCTTCGGCGCGGCGCAGGACGAGGTCGCCGGCGCCGTGCTGCTCGACGTGCGCCGCGCCGGCGTGTTCGAACAGGCGGAGACGATGATCCCGGCGCGCGCTGGTGCGACCCGGCCGCCGTGTCGGCGCTGGGCGCGCGAGCTGCGCGCCGCAGCGAGAGGTCGTCGTCTACTGCGTCTACGGCCACGAAGTCGGCCGCGCCACCGCGCTGCGACTGCGCGCCGCGGGCCTGAACGCACGCTACCTGCGCGGCGGCATCGACGGCTGGCGCGCCGCCGGCCGGCCGCTCGTCGCCAAGCCGGCGGGTTGAAGCCATGGCAGCCACGAACAACCCGCGGGTTGCGTTGCTCTACCCCGGCGATCGCGCGGCGCGCGATCGGTCCGATCCTGCCGAGAGCCGCTTCGCGGCGCTGTTCGCCGCGTTCGCAGCGCCGGCGTCGATGCCGAGCCGGCGGTCTACCACGACGACTTCGCCGACGAGGTGGCGGCGCAGTTGCGGCAGAGTGGGCGGGGTGCTGGTCTGGTGCAACCCGATCGAGGGCGGGCGCCGGCGCGACCGGCTCGACGCCCTGCTGCGCGAAGTGGCGCAGGCGGGTGTGTTCGTCAGCGCGCATCCCGACACCATCCTGCGCCTGGGCACCAAGGACGTGCTTGTCGAGACCCGCGACCTGCCCTTCGGCAGCGACGTGCACCGGGTCGACAGCCTGGCCCAGCTCGAGGCCGAACTGCCGGCGCGGCTGCAGCGCGGCGCGCGCGTGCTCAAGCAGTACCGCGGCCACAGCGGCATCGGCGTGTGGCGCGTCGAAGCGGGCCGAGCCAGATGGGCCGTCGCCGCTGCTGAAGCTGCGCCACGCGCAGCGCGGCAGCGAGGAAGAACTCGTCGACCTGCCGGCGCTGCTGCAGCGCCTGGCACCGTACTTCGAGCCGGCGGCAGGGCGGCCACATGATCGACCAGGCCTGGCAGCCGCGCCTGGCCGAGGGCATGGTGCGGGCCTACCTGGTCGAGGACCGCGTGACCGGCTTCGGCCACCAGGCGGTCAATGCGCTGCTTCCGGCACAGGACGGCGAACCGGCGCCGCAGCCGGGCCCGCGCCTGTACCACGGGCCGGACGATGCCCGAGTTCCAGGCGCTGAGAGCGACAGCTCGAGTCGCAGTGGATCGAGCTGCTGCGCCAGCGCGTCGGCCTGCCGCGCGAGCAGTCTGCCGCTGCTGTGGGACTGCGACTTCATGTTCGGCGAGCGCGCAGCGCCGGCGCAGCCCGAGCGCTACGTGCTGTGCGAGATCAACGTCAGCAGCGTGTCGCCGTTTCCGCCCTCGTCGATCGCGCCGCTGGTCGCGGCGACGAGGACGCACCTGGCCAGAGTCTAAACTGGTCCACGCCTCGCGAGGGTTGATCGGCATCACGGCCAAGGCTGCAAGTGTCGGCTACGCTGAGGGCACACGCTGCCACAGGGTGTCTTGATGCTGTTGCCCTTCACACCTGACCAGTTCCTGGAGGTGTTCGCCGCCTACAACCGCGCGGTGTGGCCGGCACAGATCGTCGCGTATCTGCTGGGCGTGGGCATGGTGCACGCCATGCTGCGGCCCTCGGGGTCGAGCAACAGGATCGTCGGTGTCGGACTGAGCCTGATGTGGGTCTGGACTGGCGTGGCCTACCACGCCATGTTGTTCGCGCAGATCAACGAGCCGGCCGGCGCGTTCGCCGCACTGTTCGTCGTGCAGGGCCTGCTCCTTGCACACGCGACGCTGTTCCAGACCGACCTGCGTTTTGCCCGAGGGCACGGCCCTCACTCCTGGTTGGGATGGGCGCTGATCGTCTACTCGGCAGTGGTCTACCCGTTGGTCGGCGTCGCCGGCCATGGTTACCCGGCGATGCCCATGTTCGGCATCACGCCGTGTCCGGTAACACTGTTCACCTTCGGCGTGCTGCTGGTGGCGCAGGGACCGGTGCCACGGCGGCTGCTGATCATCCCCTTCTTGTGGGCGCTGGTGGGCGGCAGTGCCGCCTTTCTGCTGGCGGTGCCGCAGGACTGGCCGTTGCTGCTCAGCGGCGCGCTGGTCGTGCCCTGGCTGTGGCGGCGTCCGTCGACGGCGATCGCCGCCTCAACTGGCTGATCGAACCTGGCGTCGATGCAGTTGCCTACCGCTTCGAGCACCCACGTGTCGGCTCGCGCGGCAAGACTGCTGCTGGTTTGTCTTCTGATGGCCCTGCTGGTCGGATGCGCTGCGCTCGCTGAGCGCAGCCCAGGCGAACCGACCACGGCGTATGCCGACGCCCAGGGCACGCTGTTGGCCCGTATCGCTGTGGCCAGCCTGCCCGTGGGCATCGCGGCGGGTGACGTGCCGTCCGGCTTTCGCTTGCTGCCCCGAGGCGAGTTCGCATTCGACGCGCGAGTGGCGTTGGTGCAGCGTGCTGAGCGCTCGATTGACTTGCAGTATTACCACTGGCAGCCAGACCATGCCGGCCGTGCGCTGCTGCGCGCGCTTCGCGACGCGGCAGCGCGCGGCGTGCGCGTGCGGCTGCTGCTGGACGACTACCACGCTGCGGCGATCGAGGATCTGCTACTCGACTTTGGCGCGCACGACCACCTGCAGGTCCGACTGTTCAATCCGCTGGCTTTGCGCAAGGGGGCGCCAACGGCTCGCCTGCTGCTTTCGCCGGGCGACTTCGAGTTGCACAACCATCGCATGCACAACAAGCTCCTGGTCGCCGACAACGCACTGGCGGTCTTCGGTGGGCGCAACATCGGCGACGAATACTTCATGAGCCACCTGGACTACAACTTCGTCGATCTGGACGTGTTGGCCGCGGGTGCAGTGGTGCGACAGCTGTCCACGGCCTTCGATGCCTACTGGAACAGTGAACTGGCCTGGCCGGTGCAGGATGTGCTCGGCGCGCCGGCCGCTGCCGACGCGGCACGCGAGCGCTTCGGTGCCGCGGTGCGCGATGCCGCACCGGCGCTGTCGATGGACGCGAAGGACCCTCTTGGCCAGACCACGTTGACCGCGCAACTTGCCACGGGCCGTCTTGCCCTGGTAGCGGGCAGCGGCCATGTGCACGCGGATTCACCAGGCAAGGCTCTTGACCCCAACCCGACCCTGGGCCGGCCCGGTACCGCGATGCAGGGCGTGCTGGACGCGATGGCCGGGGCACGGCGCGAGGTCGGCATCATGTCGCCTTACTTCGTGCCCGGCCCGGTCGGCATGCGGGCGATGAGCACGGGAATGCGGCAGGGTGTTCGCATCACGCTGTACACCAACTCGCTGGCCTCGTCCGACGAGCCGCTGGTGCATCACCGGTACGCGGACTATCGCGTCGAGATGCTGCAGGCCGGTGTGCAGATCTACGAATTCAGCCCCGAACTGATCCGACGCTCGAGCGGGTTCGGGTTCAGCGGCCCGTCGAGCGCGCAGCTGCATGCCAAGGTGGCCGTGGTGGATGACCGGCTGCTGGTGGTGGGCTCGGTCAATCTCGATCCTCGCTCTGCCGTCGGCAACACCGAAATGAGTGTCGTCATCGACAGTCCGCCGCTGGTGGCCGACCTGGTGCGTCTGAGCGAGAAGAAATCACAGCGCGCCATGATGTATCGGTTGCGGCTGCAGGCGGACGGCCGGACCATCGAATGGCTCAGCCGCGACGAACAGGGCCATGTGCAGACCACGACCGATGAACCCGGCAGCAACCCTTGGTTGAAGCTGAAGTTGTGGCTGCAGTCGCTGCTCGTCGACGAGCGACTGCTGTAGTTGTCCGCGTCGCTGCGGCAGGGAATCAGTCGAGGGTGACGAACCTGAGCACGGCGTTGAAGATCAGCCAGGCCAAGGCTACGGCCGCGACGGCGACTGCGATGAGGATGGCACGGCGCCCGCGCTGACGAGGACGCCTGGCCTGGGTGTCGTGGCGAGCGAAGAGCTTCATGTTCGAACCTCGAGCCGGATCATGCTCGCCTTTGTCGATCCCCGCCCTTGGCCCCTGGCCCACCGGCGGGTGCGGGTCGGCCTTCAGTGCCGGTGTCCGTGGTGCACATCGGGCACATGCGGATGGACATGCTGCAGCGGCGCGTGGCTGTGGCGGTGGCTGTGCGCGTCCTCGGGCATCGGCTCGTGCCGGTGCTCGTGATGGCCATCGTCGTGGCGGTGCGCGTGTTCGTGCTCCAGCGCCACATGCTCGTGCGCGTGGCCATGCGACTCCGCCAGATGCAGCACGACTCCGGCCAGCATCAGCGCGCTGCCCAGCGCCATCCAGCCGCTGGCAGAGCGGTCGCCCAACAGCAGCGCCAGGGCCGCGCCGATAAAGGGCGCGAAGGCGAAGACCGAACCGGTGCGCGCCGCGCCGAAAGCGCGCTGCGCGAGAAGGTAGAAACGCAGGCTCAGGCCATAGCCGGTGGCGCCGATGGCGAACAGGCCGAGAGCCGTCGCCGGTGACGGTAGCGGCTCGCCCAGGCCCAGCGCCAGCAGCGCAGTGGCCGCTGCGCCAAGCGCGCCCTTGGCCATCACCACCTGCCCCGGGTCGCGTTCGGCCAGCCGGCGCGACAGCGTGTTGTCCACGCCCCAGGCGGCGGTCGCCACCGCCACCGCGAGCAGCCCCCACAACTGCAGGTCGCCGCCGCGCTGCTGGTCAAGCACGAGCACGATGGCGCCGGCCAGCAGCAGTGCCATCGCCGCCCAGACGCGCCGGTCCATCGTCTCGTGGTACAGCCGCCACGCCAGCACCGCGGTGAACAGCGCCTCCAGCGTCAACATCAGCGATGCGCTGGTGCCGCTGGTGCGCTGCAGGCCCCAGGCCAGCGCCACCGGGC
Organism: uncultured beta proteobacterium; assembly: GCA_963824005.1. Taxonomy (GTDB): domain Bacteria; phylum Pseudomonadota; class Gammaproteobacteria; order Burkholderiales; family Burkholderiaceae_C; genus Rubrivivax. The sequence continues at coordinate 121,515 of CAWGOK010000016.1, read as the reverse complement.
CGATGGCGGCGCCGAAAAAAGCCATCGCCAGCAGCCGCGACAGGTCGGCACGCACCAGGCGCGCCTCGCGGTGTGCCGGCCGGCGTGACAACGCGCCGACGATGGCCGCGCCGGCGTACAACAGCGCGGCGGTGCTCAACGCACCCACGCCTTCACCGGCGCGCTGTAACAGCGGCGTGCTGACGCCGAAGAGCGCGGCGGCAAGCAGCGCGAACAACCCGCCGCGCAGTGCGGGCAGCGCGGCCATCTACTTCACCGTGAAGCCTGACGCGGCATCGTGCTCACACTGCCGGCCAGGACCGGTCCCACCGTGGCCTCGCATGGATCTTCCGGCAAGCGGACCGCACGGGGATGCGGCAAAGGCCGGTGCGGACAATTCGGTCTTCTCCAGCAAGCCGGATGGCTATCTTCTAGGCTCATGCCGCATCGCCACCACCCCCCGAGCCGAACTTCAGCCGGCTCACGAGCTTCAAGTCGACACGCTTCGACAGCCCTGCGAACAACGTCGGCCCGTTGCCCGCTACCCTGGGGCTGCACCAAGAATTCATACTCATCGATCAATCCCAGCTCCACCAACGCCATCGGGAGCTTCACGCTCCCCACGAGCAGCCCCTTACCTGACTCCCGCTCGAGCTGCTGAACGGCCTTCTCCAGATCCCCGTGCACGAGTTCCGCGTTCCAATCGACCCGATCCATGGTGCGCGACACGACGTACTTCTTTGCCGCATCGATCGTTCGAGCGAAGGGTTCCGCTCCCGTACCCGCCGGCGGCCGAAACGCTGCCTCCATCATCTCGCAATTTACCCGGCCAAAGATCAGGGCATCGGCCTGGGCGAGGTTCTCAGCCGCGTGACGATGCTATACATCCTCACCGATTCAGTCCTTCATTCGGATCAAGACCGATGCCGCGATGCCATCGCTTGCCATCGAGTAGCGAGCGGTTTGGACCGCGACCGCCAACGTCATGGCAGCACACACCGGACTGCGCGGTGGCGAAGAGTCGGGTCTCGCTATGGCGTGGCGCCCGCGATCTTGCTTGCCATCTGGGGCGTGGAGTGCAACTACGGCAGCAACTTCGGAAGCATGCCGACTGTCGATGCGCTGGCCACGCTCGGCTTCGAAGGCCGGCGCGAGGATTGGGCCCGCGGCCAAATGCTCGCCGCGTTGAGGATTCTCCAGAACGGCGACATCGACCGTTCGCTCTCGGAGCCTGGCTCGCTGAACGCGATTGACGTTGGCGCCAGTTAAGGCCGGTTCCGCAGCGGATTCAGCTCTGCTGAATGGCCGCTTCGCGGCATTGGATCGGACCTTTTAGAATCAGCTGTGGGTCGAAAACGGAAAATGAACGCTCCCTTCGCGGACGCGGCAGCGCTCCACTCTTCGACCAGCGGTGCTCGATGCGGCACCCCTCAGGCGACGTTGGCCGCCTCGCGTTGATTCAGCCAGCCATATCTAGCTTGTCGAGCAAGGCCAGCGCGCGCTTGGGATTGCCCCGAGCCGCGCGCGTCTCGAAGCGCACGCGGGCGTCGTAGTTGGCAAGCGCGACCGTGGCGAGCTCGTCCATCAGCCTGTTCACGCTGATTGAGTTCGATTTCGCGAGGGCCTTCAGGCGCTCGTGCTTGTCGTCCGGCAAACGAATCGTCAAGGTCGACATGGAAAGACCTCCAGGCATTGCTCGGGCGTCAAGACCCTGAGCGAGGGAAACTTCAGTTCGCCGCGCGCCACGTCGCGGAGGTTTCGCGTCACGATGGCTTCGGCTTGTGCAGCCACGCCCAGCTCGATGAGATGGTTGTCGGCTTCGTCCGGCAGGTTCGGACGCCAGGCGTAGAACACCTCGACCCAGCGGCAGCGGTTCAGCAAGCCATCGAACACCTCCCCTCGTTCCCTGGCCGAGAGCACCGAGTCGGCGAACAGGGCCGACCGTCCCAGCACGTCCTCGTACTCCGCAAGCAGCGCGGGACCCACGACCGGCTGGTACGGCCCACGCAGACACGCTCGGAGAACAGCACGCGCGCTACCCCCGCCGCGCAGTAGCGCGGCGACCAGGACGTTCGTGTCCAGCACGAGAGTTGGCATGAGTCAATGATAGCGCCAGTGCTATCAGTAGGCCCAGACCCGATGCCACGCATCGCTGGCCGGTCAGGACTATGTCGTCAAGGCATCGAAGGCCGTGGCGACCACGAACGGCAGCTTTGGAGATCGCGGCACGGTCCTTCTGTCAAGGTGGGCCAGCGGCGGTGGGCACAAAGCGACCTGTCAAGCTTCACTTCCGGCCATGAAGGAACCGTCGAACCACGCTGGCTGAAAGTCAGCAACGCGGCCGGAACCTGCCGCTGTACACCGCCGTCGTGGCCGGGTCGTTGATGCGGATGCCCAGGTGCCAAACTGCGTGACGGTATAGGGCGCCCGGCGAAGCGATGCATCGCGCTCGGTGCGATGCTGCGATGCTGGTCCCGCAGGCCTGGAAAGCGTGGAGCAATGCGGTGCACGGGCTGTGATTGATATTGTCGCCGTGGGCACTGGGGTTCAACGCGCTCGCCAGCGCGACGTCTGCGGACGTCACAAGCGCCGTGCGGGTGTTGGCGCTGTAGACGCTCGCCATCGACACGGCCTACAGCGGCTGGCTGCATCGAAAGGCGCGTTGACACCTGGCGGTGGTGGCCTCGGCGCTTCGGGGGGAGTGCACCCGGATGAGACAGTGGCCGGCGCGGTTCAGCCTGCTTCGGCTTGTTCGAGCTGCGAGAACCGCACCGGCAGGATCTCCCGCGTCGACACGGTGTCGCTGCTGTCTTTTTCCACCAGCAGCAGTTGCTGCGCGTCGGCCAGGCCGGCGGGGATGACCATCCTGCCGCCGCGCTTCAGTTGATAGATGAGTGACGGCGGCACGAGATCGGGCGCCGCCGTGACGATGATCTTGTCGAACGGCGCGTTTTCATGCCAGCCGGCGCGGCCGTCGCCGGTGCGGATGTCGACATTGACGTAACCGTGCCGGTGAAGGCGGCGGCGTGCTTCGTCCGCCAGTTCATCGATCAGCTCAACGCTGTACACATGCAGCGCCAGTTCGGCCAGCACCGCCGCCTGATAACCCAGCCCAGTGCCGATCTCGAGCACGACGTCGGTCGGCTGCAGGTCGAGCAGATCGGTCATGAGCGCGACGATGAACGGCTGCGAGATCGTCTTGCCATACCCACTCGGCAGCGGCGTGTCGGCATACGCGAAGGGCTGCAACTCGAGACGCACGAACGCGTGGCGCGGCACCTTGGCCATCGCCCCGAGGGTGCGCCGACCGAGCGCCGCCTTTCCCAGGCGCCCAGTGACAAAGACCGTGTGGGCAACGATCTCCCCGACCATACGCTGGCGCAGCGTTGCGAAGTCCGATTCAGTCATGGAACCCGCCGACAAGCCTGTTCATCCTACGCCGCAGCGGACGAGTTCGCACTCACCGAGTCTGCCGTCAAGCGTCTGCGGGGGGCTGGTGCAGCGATCCGCGCTGGAGCACACTGTCGATGGGCTCGGTGGCTACAACGGGCAGCGTCGAGCCACAGTGGTCGACCCGCGTATGGAGGCCATCATGTCCATTCCTCTGCGCCTTTCCAGCTACCTCAACCAGCGCGGCGTGCACTCCGAAGTGTGCCCGCGCCGGCAAGGCCGCACCAGCGCGCAGACCGCGCGCACCGCCAACGTCGCGCCGCACGATCTGGCCATGTCGGTGATCGTGGACGACGATGCCGGCTGCGTGATGGCCGTGATGCCGGCGGACCGCAAAGTCAAGCTCGGCGAGTTCTCGCGAATGCTCGGCCGCAAGCACTTGCGGCTCGCCGACGAGCAGCGCATCGTCGAACTGTGCAGCGTCTGCGAACACGGCGCGGTGCCCGCGCTGGGCATGGCCGGGAACGTCGAGACGGTGGTCGACGACGAACTCGAAGCCGGCACGACGGCCTACGGCAAAGGCGCAGACCACGAGCGCCTCCTGCGCCTGTCACACGATCAGTTCCACGCGCTGATGGCCACAGTGCGGCACGGGCAATTCTGCGCCGATCTCGCCCATTGACCGGGCATTGCCGCACCACGCAACCGCCGGCCTGATCCAATGGCCACCGCAACTTTCCGCTTCTACGAGGAGTTGAATGACTTTCTCGCCCCTGAACGGCGCGGGCATGAGTTCACAAGACGCTGTGCGCATGCGGCCACCGCCAAGCACATGATCGAGGCGCTCGGCGTGCCACACACCGAGGTCGAGTTGGTACTGGTCAACGGCGAGTCGGTGGGCTTCGAGCGTGCGCTGGCCGACGGCGACCGTGTCGCCGTGTATCCCAGGTTCGAAGCGCTCGACATCACGCCGCTGCTGCGCGTGCGCGAGCAGCCGCTGCGCGAGACCCGCTTCGTCGCCGACGCGCATCTCGGTGGGCTCGCCCACCTGCTGCGCATGACCGGCTTCGACACGTTGTACGACAACCACTTCCATGACGCCGAGATCGAACGGCTGGCGCACGCGCAGCAGCGCATCGTGCTGACGCGCGATCGCGAGCTTCTCAAGCGACGTGGCATCAGCCATGGCTGCTACGTGCGGGCCTTGAATGCCGAACCGCAGCTGCGCGAGGTTTTCGATCGACTCGATCTTGCGCGCTCGGCACGGCCCTTCACGCGCTGCCTGAGCTGCAACGGCTCATTGCATCCGGTGGACAAGGCGCAGATCGACTCGCTGCTGCCGCCGCGGGTAAGCGAGCGTCATGACCGCTTCAGCCGCTGCGACGGCTGCGCGCGTATCTTCTGGGAAGGCTCGCACTGGCGCCGCATGCGCGAGCTCGTCGACGCACTGCTTGGGGCGCGCACATGACGGAGGCATTCATGGATCAGGACACATTCAACCTGGGCATTCGCAAGTTCCTGAAAACGGTCGGCGTGGCTTCGCAGCGCGAGATTGAACAGGCCGTCGCAAAGGCCGTGGCCGACGGCACGATCGCCGGCACCGAGACGCTGTCGGTGATGATGACGCTGACGGTCGATGCGCTGCAGTTGGAGCGGACCTTCGACGGCAAGATCGCGCTCGAATAGGACGATGGCAGCCGGACTGCGGGCCATGCGAAAGCACTGGAACACCCACCGGCGCCTAAGGTCGGCGCGCCAGTCCTCGACCCTACCGATGAGCGGGATGTGGAGTGCGCCGGGAGACCGGCAAGGAGGAAAGGGTGGAAGTCCCATATGGTGAAGTTGTAGCGAAACGCACCATCCCCGAGTCATGCGTCGCGCACCGTGAGGTGAGCGGCGAAGCGTTGACAGGGGTGCGAATAGGCCAGCCATTGGTGCGCCAGGAAAGCTGGCGTGGTCCAGCCGGTGAAAGTCCGGCCCAGGTAAGGGGTAGCGCCCGCCTGGTAGCGAGTGTTGCGTCGTGTTCGGTGACGGCCACGGCGAAGCGGTATGCACGCCATTGGCCCCAGCGTGCGTCCGTCTGATGGTGCTGGTCCATTGCGGGCATCACCAAGAACAAGTTCGACGCGTTGTTCGTGGAGTGCGGCAATCTGGTGCACGGCTCTCCGCGACTGTGCATCGCGGGCCTCGACGAACAGCAGCGGGCCGCTCATGAGTGGGGTCCTGCGTTTGTCGGTGCCTGACGCCTGACGCGGGCTCGGTGCTGCGTGACATCCGACCGCTGAAGGCGTCACGAACAAACCGTTGCACGCTGCGGCGGCGCATGCGACCTGTGCGCACGTAAGATGAATCGCAAAGCCGGCGGGCCGAGCGATCAAGCCCTCACCGACGGTTTGGTGCTCGAGTTCGCAGTTGCCCGGTTTCGTGACGCTGCTTTCGAAGGAGTCGCGCTTGTCGTTCGTGATGATCGCTGCCAATGCCCGACGCGGCTCGCGCGTGCGCACGCTGTCGGCTGGTCGCGCCGCGGTCGCTGCGGCCTGTGCCGCGCTTGTGCTGCTCGGCGCTGGCGGTGCGCTCGGCTACTGGTTGGCGGCGCCCGCGCCCGCGCCCGCACCGGCGATCGCCAACGCATCTGCCGAACCACCGGTGCATCCTTTCACGCTCGCGCAGATCGGCGCCCTGTCGGCGCGCCTGTTCCGGCTCGAGAGCCAGGCCGCCCAACTCGGCCGTCGCATCGGCCTGCTGCCGGGCACGGCCGCTCCTGCTGCCGCACAGGATCGAACCGTACCCGAGCTGCCGGCAAGCAGCCCGGGAACTGACGCGCGCGGCGGACCTCTGCTGCAGCCGCGGCCGCCACCGGAACTGGACAATCTCGGCGCGTTCGACGAACAGCTCGAACGGCTCGAGCAGCAGATCGACCTCGTGTCCGACGCCGCCGCGTTGCGCTACGCCGCGTTGATGCGGCTGCCCCGTCTGCAGCCGGTCGCCGACGGTCAGCTGGTCTCGCCCTTCGGCAACCGCAGCGACCCGTTCACGACGCGCCACGCGTTCCACGCCGGCGTCGACTTCGCAGCCCCGCATGGCACGCCGATCCTGGCAGCAGCCGGGGGCCGCATTGACGTCGCCGGCTATCGGCCGGATTTCGGCTGGATGGTCGAGATCGAGCATGGCAACGGACTGCGCACACGCTACGCCCATGCCTCCAAGCTGCTCGTGAGTAGCGGCGCCGTCGTCGCCCCAGGCGAGCGCATTGCGCTGGTCGGCTCGAGCGGTCGCTCGACCGGTCCGCACCTGCACTTCGAGGTGCTGCGTCAGGGCGCTGCGGTCGACCCGCGCCGCTATCTCGCGCAGCGCTGAGGCTGTCCCCGCGATGTCGCGCCGCGCCGAGCTCCCCAGCCATGACCTGACGCGCGCCGGACTCGTGATCGCGCCGCGGCCATGGCGCCACGGCAGCCTGGTCGTGGCCGTGCTGCTTGCGTTGGCAGCCGGCGTCGGTCTGGCGGCCGCGCTGCCCCATCTGCTGCCGCCGGCCGAGGTGCCGGAGCGGGCGCACTGGGAGCAATCGATGGCACAGATGCGTCTGGTGTCGGGTGTAGCCGAGGCACGCGCCCAGGCACTCGAACGCCAGATCGAAACCTTGAACCAGCAATTGCGCGAGTGCAGGGAGGAGTTGACCTTCTTCCGCCAGGCGCGCGACGCGAAACGCTAGAAGGACCCACCCATGTTCGGCAAGCCCAAGCATCCGCCCGCCATCAAGCTCACGCAGCTGTCCAGCCTGATCGACGACGGCGTCGAGATCGAGGGCGACCTGGTGTTCAGCAACGGCCTGCGCATCGACGGCCAGGTCCGGGGTCACCTGAACGGCCGTCCCGGCGACAACGGCAAGCCGGCCCTGCTGGTACTGTCGCAGACGGGCCGCATCGACGGCAGCGTGCACTGCGGCAATGCGCTCATCAATGGCAGCATCACAGGCGACATCGAGGTCGAGCAGTTCGTCGAGCTTCAGGCAGGCGCCCGCATCACGGGCACGCTGCGCTACCGTCAGCTGAAGATGGACGTCGGCGCCCAGGTCCAGGGACAGTTGATCCCTATTCGACGACGAAGCTGCCGCTCCGGCGAGCGCGAAGGTCATCGAACTCGTCGCCGAATCGCAGCTGGCCGAGCGGCGCTGAACCGCCCGTGGCCGCTGTGCCGATCAGGTCGGCAGCAGCGCGGTCGGGGCATCGATCTCGACCTTCGCACCAGACACTGCCTGCACGGACACCTTCGATCACCACGGCATCGTCATTTCGTCACCATCCATCTACCATCCATAGGGATGGTGATATGATGGCCAAATGAAATCAACTCCCGCCCGAAACCTGGTCAAGGAAAAGAGCGCCGACTCCGAGAAGATCACCATCAACCTCGGTTTCGTCGATCTGGGACAAATCGACCTGCTGGTGTCGGAGGGCTTCTTCGGCAACCGCACGGACTTCATTCGCACGGCCATCCGCAACCAGCTGGGCAGTCACGCCGATGCCGTCAAACAGGCGGTGGCGCGCAAGACGCTGGTGCTGGGCTTGCAGCACTTCAGCGCCGACGACCTGCGGGCCGCGAAGGCCGCCAAACAAAGGCTGCGCATCCGCGTCCTGGGCCTGGCGTCGATCGCCCACGACGTGACCCCCGAACTGGCGCTGGCCACCATCGAATCCCTGGACGTGCTCGGTGCGCTGCATGCCAGCCCCGCCGTCAAGGCCGCGCTGGCCAGTCGCCAGCGCTGAAAACAACGATTTCAAGTTTGCCAGGACAGCATGAATCCGACATTCCAGGAACTGATGCGCGAAGCGACCCGACTGACCCGAGGCGGGCGTCTGGCCGCGGCCACCGCCGCGATTCAACGTGCGCTTGGCGGCGCCGGAACTGCTACGCCCGCGCCAGATCCACGCTCGTCGAGCGGGGCCTTGCAGCCCAAACCGGCGATGGACCCATCCGCGCGCGGCTCGGTCGTGCTCGAAGGCTGTGTGCTCGAGTTGGACGACCGCGTCGATCCCGGCCCGGCATCTGCACCGGACTTCGCCGACATACCTGGCACCGGGAGTTCGCGTGAAGGCGAGTTCGTCGCCGGCATGCACACGAACGCCTCGCTCACCCGCCACTACAAGCTCTTCGTGCCGCCGGGTGCTGCCGGGCGGTCGCTGCCGCTGGTGGTGATGCTGCACGGCTGCACCCAGGATCCCGATGACTTCGCTGCCGGTACGGGCATGAATGTCCTGGCGTGCGAGCAGGGCTTTTATGTCCTGTACCCGGCACAGGCACCGGACGCCAATCCATCGCGTTGCTGGAACTGGTTCAAGCACAACCACCAGACACGCGAGCGCGGCGAAGCAGCGGTGATTGCCACCATGGCGCACGCGGTGATGCAAGCGCGTGGCATCGACCCCGAACGCGTCTACATCGCCGGGCTGTCGGCGGGTGGCGCCATGGCATCGCTGGTCGCGGCGGCGTACCCGGAGACGTTTGCCGCCGTCGGGGTTCATTCGGGACTGCCGCCGGGTGCGGCACGCAGCCTGCCGGAGGGGTTGGCGGCGATGCGCACCGGCACGGGCGGGACGGCCATGTCTGCCGGCGTTCCTGATCGAATGCGTTCGAAGGCAAGCTCTTCGCCTGCTGCGGAACTGCCGGTACCGGCCATCGTCTTTCATGGGGATCACGATCAGACCGTTCACCCGCGCAATGGTGAGCAGGTCGTCGCGGCCGTGCTCAGGAGCCGTTTGCGGTCTCCCGCCTCGACAGACAGTCGCCCGGTCATCGAGCATGGCGTGTCGACCCAGGGTCGGCGCTATACGCGCTCGACCCACCGATCAGACACCGGGCAGCCGATCGCCGAGCACTGGCTGGTGCACGGCGCGGGTCACGCCTGGTCGGGTGGGCAGACGGCGGGTTCCTACACCGACGCGCAAGGGCCCGATGCCAGTCGCGAGATGCTGCGATTCTTCCTCGAACAGGCACCCCCGCCGGACGACTGAAGCCCCGGCACGATCCGCATCGGTGCCGACGGCGCCGACGTGATGGGCGCTGCGAGCAGGACGCACTGCCAACGGCCACCGATGACGACCTACCGCAAGGACGGCCGAACCTACGTCGCCGGACGCCCGGCATCGCGTTACGCCCTGCAGGCCCTGGGGAGGCCTTGAAGCGCAAGGCCTGCGCAAGAAGCTGCCGCCGGATCGGTGACCTCGGCGAGACCCTGTGTTTGTCGCGCAGGGCGCCGTGAGCGGCGGCAGTACAGTGGATCCATCGCAGCCAGTCGATCTGCGCTGGGCGCGGCAACTCGACCAGCCAGTCGCCAACGACCCACGGCTGCGCGCCGACGTGCTTGACTTGGCCGCACCCATCCGCCGCATACCCCGGAAGCCATCCTGTTGCCGACCCATGGGCGTCCGCTCGGCTTTGCGCCAGGCACGGGCCGACTGTACGTCGCCACCGCGCCCGGACTGGCGCCGCTGGTGGCCGATCTACGCACCAAAGCGTGGGCGGCGCGCGCCTGCCTTGTCGCATGGCGAGAGCTCGCGGCCGAAGAGTGGCGCCGTTACGTCATCCACGACCGACTTTATCGGTCGGCCTGCGGCGTGCACAACGGCTGAGAACCTAACAATGTAGGGGGGTGTTCGTGGCGGGAAGGCATTGCACCGACCCGACTCGAGTGCAAGAATTTTCGACCGCCATTCGACGCTTCGTGGTCGTCGAGCAGTCCACGGTCTACGCCGGGCGGTTCCATCTCAAGCCAGGCGAAGGAGGCGCCATGAAGTCGCAACCCACCTCGGCGCGCAGCCGCCTTGCAATGGCTGCAGGTCTTGCCGTTTTGGCCTCCGGCCTGCTGGTCGCCGACGGGGTCAGTGCCGGCCGCACGGCCGCCGAGCCGTTTGATCCACTGTTGTCCGACGGCGGAAGACTCTGCGGCCCCGTCGTCGCTGGTCCACCGGCGCTGCTGAAGGCCCTGGTCCTCGCCAAGGCCGAAACCACTCCATTCCAGCCGGTGCCGATGCAGGCGGCGGGCGGCGAAGTGCCGCTGTACACGAATCTCGGCACGCTGGCATACAAGATCAGTACGCGCAACGCCAAGGCGCAGGCCTATTTCAACCAGGGCTTGCGTCTGTCCTTCGGCTTCAACCACGCCGAAGCGCAGCGTGCCTTCCAGGCGGCGCAACAGCTCGACCCGGACTGCGCGATGTGCTTCTGGGGCGAGGCCCTCGTGCTGGGGCCGAACATCAACGTGCCGATGGTGCCCGAGGCAAACGCGGCCGCCCTGGCCGCGCTGGCCCGGGCCGTGGCCTTGAAGGACGGCACGAGCGAGCGCGAGCGCAGCTTGATCGAGGCTCTGCAGAAACGCTACGCGGCCGACGCCCCTGCCGACCGCGCGGCGCTGGACGCCGCCTATGCGGAAGCAATGCAGGCCGCGGCGAAGCGCTTCCCTGGCGACGATACGATCCAGGCCCTGTTTGCCGAGGCTGCCATGGACACCCAGCCCTGGGACTACTGGGAGGCCGCGGGCACGAAGCCGAAGGGGCGGGCAGCCGACATCGTTCGCGCATTGGAAATCGTGCTCAGGCGCAACCCGTCGCATCCCGGTGCAATCCACCTGTACATCCATGCGGTCGAAGCCTCGTCGCAGCCGGAGAAGGCACTGCCTCATGCCAAACGCCTGGGCGGCCTGGTGCGCGGCGCCGGCCACCTGGTGCACATGCCGGCGCACATCTACTACCGTGTGGGCATGTACCGAGAGTCGCTGGCGGCAAACCAGAAGGCCATCCAGGTCGATGAGGACTATTTCAAGACCTCGCCATCCGACCCGCTGTACCGCACCGCCTACTACCCGCACAACATCCACTTCGTGATGGTGTCGGCGCAGATGGGCGGTGACGGCAAGACGGCCATCGCCGCGGCCGACAAACTCGACGCAGCGGTGCCGGGCGAGGTGGTGCGGATGTTCGCCATCCTGCAGCCGATCAAGGCGGCGCCGTATACGACGCACGCGCAGTTCAGCGATGCCGACACGATCCTCGCGCTGGCGCCACCGGCGGACGATCTGGTAATCGTCAAGACCCTGTACCACTACGCGCGCGCCGTGGCCTACGCCAGCCGCAAGGATGCGGCCCACGCGCAACAGGAGATCGACGCCATCGCGAAGATCGAGAGCACGGCAGACTTCAAGCCCTTCGAAGCCTGGCAGTTGCCGGCCCGCGAGATCGTGCAGACCGCGTTGCAGGTGGCCACGGCCCGGTTGGCTGACGCGAACGGCGATCTCGAGGCGGCGGCCCAGGCCTACGAACGCGCCATTGCAATCGAAGACGCGCTGGCCTACATGGAGCCGCCGTTCTGGTACTACCCGGTGCGCCAGTCGCTGGGCTCGGTGCGTTTGCGCCAGGGCCAGCTGGATGCCGCGCAGCAGGCCTTGCGCGACTCATTGGGCCGCGTACGCAACAACGCCTGGGCGCTGGCCGGATTGACGGAGGTCGAACGCCGCAAAGGCGAAGTGCAGGCCGAGCGCGTGGCGCGCAAGGCTTTCGAGCGCGCCTGGTTCGGCCCGCCTGGCGGGCCGGACCTGGCCAAGCTTTGAGGCCATGCCGTGCCTCGTGTGTGGCCAGCCTTGGCGAGGAGGTCCGATACATGTTCCACCGCAGGACGACCGTTCTTGCACAGCCGCGCGCACAGCGCAGTTCGGGCTTCGTCCCGCTGGTTGTGGACATCGACCTGAGCGACCCGCCGACCGGCTTCGACGCACCCTCGCAGCTTCCCGACCGCGGCTGGTTCGAGTCGTCGCGTGACCTGCTGTGCGGCCTGATCGTGCACGAAACGCCGATGGACGCCTTGCCGGCGGACCTGGTGGATGTGTTCGGAAGGCCCCGGCGCTGAGCACAGGGTCGCCTCGACGCTGCCGAGGCGGTTGACCGCAGCCACCCGATCGCAAGCGGAAGTGGCTGCGCATGCCGCTGGAGATCCTGCATGCGCTGGCGATAGGCGGCAAGGCGGAGCGCACCGCCACGAGGCCCTGGTCGGCTTGCAGGCTGCAGTCAGGATGCTGAAAGATGGCCAGCGACCTTCGTTTCATGGGCAGCGGCCCGCGAGCCGGAGGGCGGCTGAGGGCCACCGCTTGACACCCGATCTTTCGAACTTGCCGGCTGGAAAACGTCATCCACGTCGGTGATGCCGGCCAGCTGACGTCGGCTGAAGACGGTCCTGGGCTCGCCTTTGCCCCTGAAAACCGGGGCGAAGTGCGGGCGGAAGTGTCGTTCGACGCCGCCGGATTGCGCAAGCTCAACGGGCGTGTCGGTGAGGCGTGGTGTCCTGTGCCAGGCAGCGGAAAATGTCCGCGACAACCGGAGACTCGTGATGGCCACCCTTGCCGCTTCCGACACGCTTGCCTTGCAGCGTCTGTACTTCTGGGAAAGGACCGCTCCCGAGCGCATCGCCTTTACGCAGCCACTGGGTGGCGGTGCCGTGCGCGACTACCGCTGGGGCGAGGTGGTCGGCCAAGCCCGCCGCATGGCGGCGCACCTGCAGTCGGTGGGCATCGGCCCGGGGGACCGCGTGGCGATCCTGTCCAAGAACACCGTGCACTGGATGATCAGCGACTACGCCATCTTCATGGCCGGCGCCGTGTCGGTGCCGCTGTACCCGACGCTGGCGCCGACGACGATCCAGCAGATCCTCGAGCACAGCGGCAGCAAGCTGCTGTTTGTCGGAAAGCTCGACGCTTGGGAGCACATGAAGCCAGGCATCCCGGCCGGCTTGCCCTGCATCGCCCACCCACTCGCGAGCGAGGACGCGAAGAAGAGCTACGCGCAGTGGGACGACATCGTCGAACGCACCGCGCCGCTGGCCGGCGAGCCCGTGCGACCAGCCGACGAGATGTGCACGATCATCTACACCTCGGGCACCACCGGTATGCCCAAGGGTGTGATGCAAACCTTCGGTACCCTGGCGTTCGCAGTGCAGACGGGTCTGACGCGTCTGCCGCTGAATGCCGACTCGCGCATGCTGTCCTACCTGCCGCTGTCGCATGTGCTCGAGCGCGCCCTGGTCGAGCATGGCCAACTCGGCAGCGGCTTCCGCGTCTACTTCGCCGACAGCCTGCAGACCTTCAGCGACGACATGCAGCGCGCGCGGCCGACCGTCTTCTTCAGTGTGCCGCGGCTGTGGGTCAAGTTCCAGCAGGCGGTGCTGCACAAGATGCCGCAGAAGAAGCTCGACCTGATGCTCAAGCTGCCGATCCTTGGCGGCATCGTGAAGAAGAAGATCCTGACGACGCTCGGACTGGACCAGTGCGTCATGGCCATCAGCGGGGCTGCGCCGATCCCGCCCGACCTGCTGCGTTGGTACGCCCGCATCGGGCTGAAGATCGCCGAGGGCTACGGGTTGACCGAGAATTGTGCGCTCAGCCACATCACCGGGCCTGGCGAAGACATCGGCACCGTCGGCCGTACCTACGACGGCGTCGAGTGCCGGATCGACCCGGACACCGGCGAGATCCTGGTCAAGAGCGCCGCGACGATGACCGGCTACTACCGGCAGCCCGAACTCACGCAGCAGGTGTTCACTTCGGACGGCTTCCTGCGAACTGGCGACAAGGGTTCGATCGACTCGCGCGGCACCTTGAAGATCACCGGCCGCGTGAAGGACCTGTTCAAGACCAGCAAAGGCAAGTACGTCGCGCCGGCTCCGATCGAGGACAAGTTGGTGATGCATGCCGCAGTGGAGGCATGCTGCGTGACGGGCGCGAACATTGGCCAGCCACTTGCGATGGTGATGCTCAACCTCGAGGCGATGCAGGAAGCCGCTGGTGCCGAAGGACGCAGCGCGCTGGAGCGTTCGCTGGCCGAGCATTTGCAGAGCATCAACGCCACGCTCGACCCGCACGAGCAACTCGATTGCCTGGTGGTCACGAACGAGGCCTGGACGGTCGACAACGATCTGATCACGCCCACCTTCAAGGTCAAGCGTAACCGCATCGAAGACCGCTTCGCTGCGCACTACGAGCAGTGGGAGCGCACGCGCAAGAAGGTGATCTGGCACACGGGCTGAGCGTGCCCGCCGGACCCGTGCCGACATGCAGGCTGAGCTTCAGCGCGCCGGCTCAGGTTCCGTCGGCACGCGTGCCATTCGCGACGGGGAGCGCGTCTGCGTGCAACAAGTCCCATTGCGACGGGGTGATCTCCAACTCGGCAACATCCGGCTTGCGTGGCTCGACGCTGCGCCGACGCTCCCAGGTGCCCGGCGGTTGGCTCTCGTCGAGCCGGCGATCGTTGCCCGAGCGCCGTTCGACGGACCGGGCCTGTGTCTTGCCGTGTGTATTCACCGGAGCCATTGTGCGCGCGACGCGGCTCCCGTGGCAGCCTCGACGCCTTGGCCGGTGCGCATGCACAGGCCCACGACGTGAACAACTTGGCTGTGCCGGGGTCTGGGGTTGGCGGCTGCGTGCGTTCCTTGCGACGTGGCACGCGGAGCCGCGGCGGTGCCCGCTTACCAGTACCCCAATAGCTTCCACCAGACACCGCCCGCGACCAGCCAGACCAGGATCAGCACCAGGCTCATCACGAAGCCGGCCGCCCACCATTCGCCCAGCGTGGTGTAGCCCGAGCCGAAGATCACCGGCGAGGTGCCGGTGGCGTAGTGGGTCAGGGTCATCATGATGTTGGACGCCGCGGCCATCAGCAGCGCAAAGGGCAGCGCGGGTGCGCCGAGCGCGATGCCGGCCCCGTAGAAGGCGGCGAACATGGCCGTGATGTGGGCCGTGGTACTGGCGAACAGGTAGTGCGCGTACAGGTAGGCCAGCAGCAGCAGCGCGGCGGCACCTGCCCATCCCAGGCCCAGGCTGCCGATGCCGCTTTCGATCGACGACGAGAACCACGCGATCAGGCCGAGCTTGTTCAGAAAGGTGGCCATCATCACCAGCGCCGAGAACCAGACGATGGTGTCCCAGGCGCTCTTTTCCTTGAGCACGTCCTCCCATTCGAGCACGCCGGTCAGCAACAACACGCCCAGGCCAATGAACGCCGTGGTCGTCGGGTCCACCGCCCAGGCGCTGCCGAATGCCATGGCCGGCACGCCGGCCCACAACAGCAGCAGCATGACGAAGACGCCGAGCATGATCGTCTCGCCGCGGCTGAACGGGCCGCGCTCGGCGAGTTTTTGTCGCGCGAACTGCGCGGCATCGGGCGTGCTCTTGACCTGCGGCGGGTACAGCCAGTAAAGCACCAGCGGCATCAGCAGGATCGCCGCCAGGCCCGGCAGCAGCATCGCCAGCGCCCACATGCCCCAGCTGATCGAGATCTTCGCGCCCGTCGCCTCGGCCACCAGCTTGACGATCAGCGGGTTCGGCGCCGTGGCGGTGATGAACATCGCCGAGGTGATGGGATTGGCGTGGTAGTTCACCAGCGCCAGGTACTTGCCGATGCGGCCCTGCGTGCCCTCTTTCGGATCCGAACCGAAACTGTCCGCGATCGCCCGCATGATCGGGTGCATGATCGCGCCGCCACGCGCGGTGTTGCTGGGCGTGACCGGCGCGATCGTCAGTTCCGACAGTGCCAGCGCGTAGCCGATGCCGATCGTTCGCTTGCCGAAGAGCGCGACGAAGCCGTAGCCGATGCGCGCCCCGAGCCCGGTTTTGATGAGGGCACGCGAGATCATGATCGCCACGCCGATGAGCCAGATCAACGGGTTGGCGAAGCTGCTCAGTGCATCGGTGATGGCCACGGCCGGCTTGTCGCTGGTGACGCCGGTGAGCGCCACCAGCGCGATGGCCAGGATCGACAACGCGCCGATCGGCATGGCCTTGCCGATGATGGCCGCGATGGTGGCGACAAACAGCGCCAGCAGGTGCCAGGCATTCACTGCCACGCCCTGGGGAACGGGGATCACGAACCAGATAAGCAGGCCGATGGCACAGGCGACCAAAGCTGGCAATGGCTTGAAGCCCATGTCTTGTTCCTCCGAAGACGGCGACCTTGCTGCCGGGTCTGCCGGGCGCGCCACACCGGTGCGCATGTTATCCATCGGTGGCGGCAGGCCGCGCCGTCCTCGCGCGCCGGGTGGCCGTGCGAAGCCGCACGATGGTAGGCTTGCGCCATCGGCCGGGGCACGGCAGAGGGTGGCCCTCATGACGACACACCAGCGGACTGAACAGTGCAGCGCGCTCTTGGCGCTGGTGGCGGCCGTGATGCTGCTTGCCCCGCATTGGCCCGCGGTGGCGACGGGCGTAAACCTCGAGGTCGGGGCCGCGGCCACGAACGCCGCGCCGGCATGGCCGGGTTACCCGCCCCGCCGCCTGGCGCCGTACCCTCGGTACTACTACGCTGGCGCCTGCCTGCGCTTCGGCGGATGCAGTGCTTGGGGCTGGGACGAGCGCTATGCACCCAGGCGCCCGGCTGCGCCGGACGACCCTGTGCCTGTGGAACAGGACATCTGGGGCACCGCTGGCAGTCCCTGGGGTTATGTCCGCCGCCTGCCGCCGCCGACGCCGGAAAGCCACATCCAGCCCCGATACAAGGACGCCAGCACCGTCCGGCCAGAGTTCGCGGAAGGTTCCACCAGCGCTGCGCCACGTTGAGAGTGCCAGCCCACGGACGAGCCCGCGCACGATGCCGATGTTTCCGCCCAATCATGCCGATCGCCATGCGATGGCCGAAGAGGTGCATGCGCGGCCGCCCGAGACGGTGGCCGTGCCGTCGCGGGCCAGCTATGTCGCGGTGCTCATCGACAGCGACGACCGCGGGCGCGAACTGGCGCACCTCGACATGCTTTGTCGACGTTTTGCGGTGTCCGGGCCGCCTGCCGGCGCGACGCATTTCCGCGCCACTTGCGGCGGCGTGCGCCTGAAGTGGGAGCGGCATGGCGAGTTCTCCGGCTACCTGCTCATCGCCGCAGGCACGGTGGCGCAGCCCTTTGCGCAACCGGCGGCGACCGCGCTGCCCAACGACTGGTTGGCGGCGGTGCCGGGGCAGACCATTGCCGCGACGCATGTGGACATCGTCGACGGCCTGTCGATGGGTCACGATGCCGCGGCGCTGGCCGAACACTTCGGCGGCCACGGCGTGGCCGGCTCCAGCATCGCCGAGGGCGCCGGCGCGGTGTTCACCGATTTCCGCATCCACGACGATGGCTTCTCGCGCTGGCTGGTGCTCGACCGCGGCCTCACGCCGGGTCAGGCCGGGCGCACGCTGCAACGGCTGGTGGAGATCGAGGCCTATCGCTTGCTCGCGCTTCTGGCGCTGCCGATCGCGCGGCGCCAGACACCGCGCATGCTGCAGATCGAGCGCGAACTGGCCCTGCTCACCGATGGCCTGGCGCAAGGGCAGGGCGGCGACGAGGACCTGCTGCACGAGCTCACGCGCCTGGCGGCCGAAGTCGAGAGTGGACTGGCGGCCAGCCAGTTCCGCTTTGGCGCGTGCCGCGCCTACTTCGAACTGGTGACGCGGCGCATTGCCGAGTTGCGCGAGTCGCGACTGCCGGGGCTGCAGACCATCGAGGAATTCATGGCGCGCCGCTTCACGCCGGCGGTGGCCACTTGCCACACGGCGGCACAACGCCTGCACGGCCTGTCCGAACGCATCGCGCGCGCCAGCAACCTGCTGTCCACACGCGTGGACATCGCGCGCGAGCGCCAGAACCAGGCGCTGCTGGCGTCGATGGACCGTCGCGCCAAGCAGCAACTGCGGCTGCAGCAGACCGTGGAAGGACTGTCCGTTGCGGCCATCGTCTACTACCTTGCGGGGCTGGTGGGCTACCTGGCCAAGGGCATCAAGGCCGGCGGCCTGCGCTTCGAGCCCGACCTCATCGTCGGTGTCGCCGTGCCGGCATTGGCGGTGCTGGCATTCCTGACGGTGCGGCGGGCACGCCGGCACGCCACCGAACGCGAACAGCCGAAGCCGAGCTGATCCAGCGCATCTCCTGTCCCTGTTCGGCCATCGGCCAAGGGGCCATGAAGCTCGCCATCCGGCATGGTCACGAATCCCGGCGCGCGACAGCCGGTCGGCCATCGGCGCCGGGCCGTGTCAGGCCGAGGCGTCCTGCACCGGCAGTAGGCGTTTGTCGGGAGCGAAGGTCTGCGGCTTCATGCCGGTGCCGCCGCTGTCTGCAGCGGAATCACGCGCGCCGTGCCCACGGCCGAGCGCGCGCGCAACTGGCCGCACCCGCCTTGCACGTCCTGGCCGGCCGAGCGCCGCAGCTTGGTCAGCACGCCACGGCGGTGCAGGGTGCGCGCCATCGCGGCGGCACGTTCCCAATCCGGGCGCGCGAAGTCCAGGCCCTCGACGCGGTTGTAGGGAATGAGGTTCAGCACCGCATAGCGGCCGGCGAGCAGCTGCACCAGGCCGTCGATCTCGTCGGCGCCGTCGTTGATGCCGTCCAGCAGCGTCCACTGCACCTGCAGCGGGTAGCCGCTGTCGCGTGCATAGGCTTCGCTGCGCGCCACCAGCTCGTCGGGCGTGATGCGCGGCGCGCGCGGCAGCAGGCTCTCGCGACGCGCCGTCTGCGTGGAATGCAGCGACAGCGCCAGCGCGGGCTTGACGCGGCCCAGCGGCAGCCGCTCGAACACCCGCGCATCGCCGACGGTGGAAAAGACCAGGTTCTTGTGGCCGATGCCGCCGGCCGTGCCGAGCAGATCGATCGCCTCGAGCGCGGCGTCGAGGTTGTGCGCCGGCTCGCCCATGCCCATGAACACCACCTTGTTCACGCTGCGGCGCGCACGGGCCAGCGCCACCTGGGCCACGATCTCGGCACTGCCCAGCTGGCGCAGCAGCCCGCCTTGCCCGGTCATGCAGAACCGGCAGCCGACCGCGCAGCCCACCTGCGTCGACACACACAGGCCGTCGCGCGGCAGCAGCACGCTTTCCACGGTCTGGCCGTCGGCCAGCTGCAGCAGCAGACGTTGCGAACCATCTTCGCCCGCATGCGCGGAATGCAGACGCGCCAGCGCCTCCAGCTCCGCCGACAACTGCGGCAGCGCCTGGCGCAGCGCCTGTGGCAGGAAATCCTCGATGCGGCGCCGGCCGGCGTGTTGCGGCCAGGCCCGCGCCCAGTGGCGCAGCACTCGTTCCTCGTGCGCAGACTTCGCGCCCAGGTCACGCAGCCGGCGGCGGATGTCGTCGATTTGCATGGCCGGCATCATGCCCGGGTTCGGTCAGCTCCTACGGCCGGATCCGGCCGATCAGCTTCAGTGCACCATCCTGGTGGCGCAATACGACACCTTCGCCGGACATGGCCCCTTCTCCGCTGAGTGCGCTGATGTTCACTTGGTGCGTAAACACCACCAGGCTGCCGCGCTCGCGCCAGCCCAGCAGCAGCGCACGCGCGGCAGCGGTCTGCGCCGGCTCGGCATGGCGCTCGCCGAAGAAGGAGTTGAATGCGGCCACCTCGCGCACCGGCCCCAGCGCTGCCAGGTCGGCGGTCTCGCGCACGCGGCACCACTGCGAGCTCCACACCGCGCCCACCAGCACCTGCTCGCGCCGCAGGTTCTCGCCGATGCGCCGTGCCTGCGCACGGCCGGCCTCGTCCAGGTTGCGTTGGGTGCTGCAGTCTCCGAGCCGCATGCCAGGCGGGTCGCCGACACCCGGCGCGTTGGCATGCCGGAAAAGCACGATGGCGCCGCTGCGCAACGCCGTCCAAGCGGCTCGTTCGTCCGCGCAGGCTTGCCCGGCCAGCAGCATCGGCAGGGCCAGGCACAGGGCGCGGCGTCTGATCGACGTCGATGGTTTCATGTCCGTTAGTCTGGCCTGCCGAACGCTCGCGCGCCGGTGCTCGGCCCGGAACCCGACGCGCCATGGGGACATGAAGTGGGATGCCCATCAGGACGTTGGCCGCGAAGCTCAAGCCCAGCGACGTGCATGCCTACGGCGAAAGGTCGGGCCTGTTGGTGGCTGACGCTGTCCACCGCAGCGCGGCTTCGCGCGTTAGCATGAAGGCAACGCGTCTGTATTGCGTGCTCTTGGGGCGCGCCAGCTCGCGTGGCCGAGGCTTCGGCTGAGGATGCAACATGAAGACAAGCTTGCTGACCATCGCCTCCTGCTTGCTGTGGGGCGTGCCTCTCTGGGCTGAAGCGGGACCGCCCCCGCCGGGTGGCGGGCGTCATTCCGGGTCCCAAGGCGCCTACCCCGCCTACCGGCCGGGCTACCCTGGGTACAGACCGATCTATCCCGGCTACCGGCCGATCTACCGCGGGTGGGGCGCTGGTTACTGGGGGCCGCGCTACGGCGTGTACTACGGCAGCCCCGGCTACTGGGGCGGCGCATGGCCCTACGCCTGGGGAGCCGCCTATGCGGCTCCTTTCGCCTATGCGGCTCCTTTCGCCTATGCGCCCCTGGTGGTGAATGCGGCGCCGGCACCGCAGGTGTTCGTCCAGCAGGACGCTGCGCCGGCCGCGGCGCCGGTGGACAGCTACTGGTACTACTGCACCCAGCCGGCAGGCTACTTTCCCTACGTCAAGGATTGCAGCCAGGCGTGGATGAAGGTGGTGCCGCAGGTGCCGGGCGAAACCACGGCACCGCCGCGGCTGGCGCCTTGATCGGGGTCACCATGTCGGCGACAGCTTCGAGCCGTTGCGCCGCTCTCGCGGCGGCGATGGTGCTGGGTGGTTGCGCGGTCGCCCCCAGCGGGCCCAGCGTGATGGTGCTGCCTGGCACGCAGAAGTCGACGGCGCAATTCCAGACCGACAGTCTGACCTGCCAGCAGCAGGCGCAAGCACAGGTGGCGTCCAGTGTCGACGCGGCCAACAACCAGGCGGCGGCCAGCGCCATCGTCGGTACGGCCATCGGCGCCGCGTTCGGTGCCCTGGTGGGCTACTACGGCGGATATGGCGGCTACGGCCACTACGGGCACTACGCCCAACAGGCAACTGCCTGGGGCGCCGGGACAGGGCTTCTGTACGGTGGGGCCGTCGGCGGGGCCGGCTCGCAGGCGGCCAACCCCGGGCTGCAGCAGCGCTTCGACGTCGCGTACATGCAGTGCATGTATTCACTCGGCAACCAGATCCCGGGCCAGCCCAGCGCTCGGCAGCGGCCGCCGGCGCCTCCCCCGCCCCCGCCCGGCTACACGCCGCCGGTCGATGTGCCGCGCAAGAGTGTGGCGCCGGCGGTGCCGCCGCCGAACACGCCGCCACCGATCGGTGCTGTAGCGCCGGCCTGAGGGCCGCCGACCCTCAGGTGTGCAGCCGGCTGCTGCGCGGCACGCTGGCGAGAAGAAAGTCCATTTGGTCTGCCAATATGCGCCGGCCGCGCAGGATCATGTCCTCGTGCAGGTTGGGCACGTAGGGCAGGTAGTGCAAGCTCATGCGCGCTTCTTCGGGCAGGCGGTTGCCCTTGCGCCCGTTGCAGGCGCGGCAGGCGGTGATGCAGTTCATCCAACTGTCGATGCCGCCGCGCGACACTGGCGTGATGTGCTCGCGGGTCAGTTCGTCGAAATGGAAGCGACCTGCACAGTAGGCGCACACCTGGCGATCGCGATTGAACAGCTTGGAATTGTTCAGCGCCGGCGCCTGCCGCCAAGCGCGCGACGGGATCGCGCCGCGTACCGCAATGATCGGGTGTAACTCGATGCGCGACTGCAGGCCGCTGATGCGTTGGATGCCACCGCGCAGCACCTGAAAGGTGTCGCCGAGCGTCCACGCCACCGCATCGCTGGCATACAGCACCGCGGCGTCGCGAGGTGCGATCCAAGCTTGCGGACGACCCGACACGTCGAGTTGAAGCACGTCCATGGCCGCAAGAGTAATCGAATCCATATGCGGCGCTCAATCGGTGCCTTTCGAGCCGCCTTCGGTTCGCCCGAGTCATGCCGCCGATCGCGGGTAAACCCTTGGCTCGGCACTGGCAGGCCGCGTTTCTAGAACGTGGACCCTAGAAATTCACGTGCGCCGACGCACACGAAACCCTGGAAGTCTGCAAAATAGAACGATCGTTCGTTTCATTTTCTGACATCCCGGCCCGCAATCGCACCGTGTCTTCTCAGCCATCGCACCGCCCGCCCCAGGACAGCCACGTCGGCAAGCCCTTGCAGAAAGGGCAGCAGACGCGTGCCGCGATCCTCGATTCGGCGCTGAGCCTGGCCTCGCAGATGGGCCTGGAAGGCCTGTCCATCGGCGCACTGGCCGAAGTCGCTCACATGAGCAAGTCGGGCGTGTTCGCACACTTCGGCTCGCGCGAGGAACTGCAGATCGCCGTCATCCGCGAGTACCACCACCGCTTCGAGGAGGAGGTCTTCTTCCCGGCGATGCGCGAGCCGCGCGGCGTGCCGCGGCTGCGCGCGCTGTTCGAGCGCTGGATCCGCCGCGTTTCGGTCGAGGTCGATTCGGGCTGCATCTACATCAGCGGCGCGGTCGAGTTCGACGACCGGCCGGGGCCGGTGCGCGATGCGCTGGTGAGCATGGTGCGCGCCTGGCACGACGCCATGGAGCGCGCCATCCGCATCGCCATCGAAGACGGCCAGCTCAAACCCGACACCGACGCACACCAGATGCTGTTCGAGATGCACGGCCTGATCCTGGCGTTGCACCACGACGCGCGCCTGATGCGCACGCCGGGCGCGCTGGAGCGCGCGCAGCGGGCCTTCGAGCGTGTCGTGAATTTCTATCTCGAAGCCGAGCCGGTGACCCGCCGCTACACCGTCCGGTGCCAACCCGTTGGCGCGCAAGGCGCGCCACTGATCCCAAGTCTTTTCCTCCAGGAGCCTGAGCCATGCCCCAGTACACCCCGCCGTTGCGTGACATGCAGTTCGTGCTGCACGAACTGCTGAACGCCGTCGATGAGCTGAAGACGATGCCGCGCCACCAGGACATCGACGCCGACACCGTGAACTCGGTGCTCGAGGAAGGCGGCAAGTTCGCCGCCGAGGTGGCGTTTCCGCTGAACATCAGCGGCGACCAGCAGGGTTGCAAACTCGACCCGAAGACGCACGAGGTGCGCACGCCCGAGGGTTTCAAGGACGCCTACGCGCAGTACGTCGAGGGTGGCTGGCCGTCGATGGTGTGCGACCCCGAATACGGTGGCCAGGGCCTGCCGATCCTGCTGAACCAGTGCTTCTTCGAGATGCTGAACTCGGCCAACCAGGCCTGGACCATGTACCCCGGCCTGTCGCATGGCGCTTACGCCTGCCTGCACGAGCACGGCACGCCGGAGCAGAAGGCGACCTATCTGCCGCGGCTGGCCAAAGGCGAGTGGACTGGCACGATGTGCCTGACCGAGCCGCAGTGCGGCACCGACCTGGGCCTGCTGCGCACCAAGGCCGAACCGCTGCCCGACGGCAGCTACAAGCTCAGCGGGCAGAAGATCTTCATCTCCGCCGGCGAGCACGACCTCAGCGCCAACATCATCCACCTGGTGCTGGCGCGCCTGCCGGACGCGCCGGCCGGCAGCAAAGGCATCTCGCTGTTCGTGGTGCCGAAGTTCAGACTTGAGGCCGACGGTTCGCTGGGCGAGCGCAACCCGATCTTTTGCGGCGCGCTGGAGCACAAGATGGGCATCCACGGCAGCGCCACCTGCCAGATGAATCTCGACGGCGCCGTGGGCACGCTGGTCGGCGCGCCGAACAAGGGCCTGAACGCGATGTTCGTGATGATGAATGCCGCGCGCCTGGGAGTGGGCAACCAGTCACTGGGCCTGACCGAAGTGGCTTACCAGAACGCGGTGGCCTACGCCAAGGACCGCATCCAGATGCGCGCGCTGTCCGGCCCGAAGAATCCGGACAAGCCCGCCGACAGCATCATCGTGCACCCCGATGTGCGCAAGATGCTGCTCACCGCGCGCGCCTATGCCGAAGGCGGCCGCGCGCTGGCGATGTACTGCGCGCTGCTGCTCGACAAGGAGCGCTCGTCGGACGACGAGGACGAACGCAAGGAAGCTGCCGACCTGGTGGCGCTGCTCACGCCGATCGTCAAGGCCTTCCTCACCGACAACGGCTGGATCGCCACCTCCTCGTGCCTGCAGGTCTTCGGCGGCCATGGCTACATCAAGGAATGGGGCATGGAGCAGTTCGTGCGCGATGCACGTATCAACATGATCTACGAGGGCACCAACACCATCCAGTCACTGGACTTCCTGGGCCGCAAGGTGCTGGGCGACAACGGCGCGAAGATGCGAAAGTTCGGCAAACTGGTGAGCGAGTTCGTCGAGGACGAGGGCACCGACGAGGCGATGCAGGAATTCGTCAACCCGCTGGCCGAGCTGGGCGACAAGGTCACCAAGCTGAGCATGGAACTGGGCATGAAGGCCATGGCCAACGCCGACGAGGTGGGCGCTGCGGCCACCGACTACCTGCGCGTGTGCGGCCACCTGGTGTTTGCCTATTTCTGGGCGCGCATGGCGAAGATCGCGCTGGCGAAGAAGGATTCGGGCGACACGTTCTATGCTGCCAAGCTGCACACGGCGCGCTTTTACTTCGCCAAGCTGCTGCCCGAGACCGCGGGCCTGATCCGCAGCGCCCGCGCCGGCATGGCGCCGTTGATGGAGATGGAAGAAGCCCTTTTCTAGGAGACAAACCATGAAGACACTGCTCGCGAGCCTGCTGCTGTGTGCAGCCACCGGAACGGCACTGGCGCAAGCCACGCCCACCGGCCTGTGGAAGACCATCGACGACGAGACCAAGGCCGAGAAGTCGCTGGTGCGCATCACCGACGGCGGCGGTGTTCTCACCGGCAAGGTCGAAAAGATCCTCACCGACAAGGCCGACGCCAAATGTGTCGAGTGCACCGACGAACGCAAGGACAAGCCGGTGCTGGGCATGACCATCCTGCGCGGCATCAAGCCCGATGCCGCCGAGAAGGGCACCTGGGTCGGCGGCGACATCCTCGACCCGAACAACGGCAAGATCTACAAGGTGCTGCTGAAGCTGGTCGATGGCGGCAAGAAGCTCGACGTGCGCGGCTACATCGGCATGCCGATGCTCGGGCGTACGCAGACCTGGCATCGCGTGGAATGAACCCAAGGAGTGTGAACGTGAATCGATTCAATGTCCGCAAGGTCGCCGTGCTCGGCGCCGGTGTGATGGGTGCGCAGATCGCCGCCCATCTGGTCAACTGCAAGGTGCCGGTGGTGCTGTTCGACCTGCCGGCCAAGGAAGGCCCGAAGTCCGGCATCGCGCTGAAGGCGATCGCGGGCCTCAGCAAGCTCAAGCCCGCGCCGCTGGGCGTGCCCGAGGGCGCGGCGCTGATCCAGCCCGCCAACTACGAAGAGCACCTGGAGCAGCTGGCTGGCTGCGACCTGGTGATCGAGGCCATTGCCGAGCGCATGGACTGGAAGCTCGACCTGTACAGGAAGATCGCGCCGCACGTGGCGCCGCATGCCATCCTGGCGAGCAACACCTCGGGGCTGTCGATCACCAAGTTGAGCGAAGCCATTCCCGAAGAGATGCGCGCGCGCTTCTGCGGCATCCACTTCTTCAACCCGCCGCGCTACATGGCGCTGGTCGAGCTGATCCCCACGCCGAGCACGAAGGCCGGAGGTGCTGGACCAGCTGGAGGCCTTCGTCACCAGCGGCCTCGGCAAGAACGTCGTGCGCGCCAAGGACACGCCCAACTTCATCGCCAACCGCGTCGGCATCGCCGGCATGCTGGCGACGATGCTCGAAGCCGAAAAAGCCGGCCTGAGCTACGACGTGGTCGACGACCTCACCGGCAAGAAGCTGGGCCGTGCCGTCCAGCGGCACCTTCCGCACCGCCGACGTGGTGGGCCTGGACACGATGGCGCATGTCATCAAGACGCTGCAGGACACGCTGTCGGCCGAGACCGACCCGTTCTACGCCAGCTTCGCCACGCCGGCGGCGCTGACGAAGCTGCTGGCCGGCCGGCGCGCTGGGCCAGAAGAGCGGCGCCGGCTTCTACAAGAAGGTGGGCAAGGAGATCCAGCGCTTCGACGCCGCCAGCGGCGGATACGTGGCGGCGGGCGGCAAGGCCGATGCCATCGTCGAGCGCATGCTGAAGAAGCCCGCCGCCGAGCGGCTGAAGCTGCTGCGCGAATCGAGCAACCCGCAGGCCCAGTTCCTGTGGGCGCTGCACCGCAACAGCTTCCACTACGCGGCCGTGCACCTGGGCAGCGTGGCCAACAGCGCGCGCGACGTCGACTTCGCCATGCGCTGGGGCTTCGGCGTCAAGCAGGGCCCCTTCGAGCTGTGGCAGCAGGCCGGCTGGAAGCAGGTGGCGCAGTGGATCAAGGACGACATCGATGCCGGCAAGGCCTTGAGCAGCGCGCCGCTGCCCGACTGGGTGTTCGATGGGCGCGAGGGTGTGCACACGGCCGAAGGCTCGTGGAACCCGACGCAGAAGCAGTATCAGCCGCTGTCGGCGCTGCCGGTGTACCAGCGCCAGTATTTCCGCGAGAACGTCGTCGGCGCCAGCGTGCTCGACCCGGCCACCGCCGGCAAGACGCGTGCACGAGGACGACTCGATGCGCCTGTGGACGCTGGACGACGAGGTGCTGATCGCCAGCATCAAGACCAAGGTGCATGCCATCGACCAGGGCGTGATCGAAGGCCTGCTGAAGCGGCATCGCGCTGGCCGAAGAGCGGCTACAAGGGCCTGGTCATCTGGTCGGGCGACGACCCCTTCTCCTACGGTGCCGACCTGCAGGCCATGCTGCCCGACTTCATGAAGGGCGGCTCCAAGGCCATCGCGCCGGCGATCAAGATGCTGCAGGACGCGATGCTCGCCATGCGCTACGCCAACGTGCCGACGGTGGCCGCGGTGCGCGGCATGGCGCTGGGCGGCGGCTGCGAGATCGCGGTGGCCTGCGCCAAGCGCGTGGCCAGCGATGGAAAGCTACATCGGCCTGGTCGAAGTGGGCGTGGGCCTGATCCCCGGCGGCGGCGGGCTGACCTACATCGCGCGCCGCGCCGCCGAGATGGCGGCGGCCGGCAATGCCAACGCCGATGTCTTCCCCTTCATCCGCGAAGGCTTCACCGCCGCGGCCATGGCCAAGGTGGGCACCAGCGCGATCGAGAGCCGCAAGCTCGGCTACCTGCTGGACAGCGACATCATCGTGCCGCACAAGGACGAGCTGCTGTACGTGGCCATCGCCCAGGCCAAGGCGATGTTCGACTCGGGCTACCGCGCCCCGGCGCGCGCCATGATCCCGGCGGCCGGCCGCAATGCCATCGCCACCATCAAGGGCCAGCTGGCCAACATGCGCGACGGCGGCTTCATCAGCAAGCACGACTTCCACATCAGCGCGCTGATCGCCGACGTGGTCTGCGGCGGCGATGTCGATGCCGGATCGCTGGTCACCGAGGAATACCTGATGACGCTGGAGCGCAAGCACTTCTGCTCGCTGCTGGACCACCCGAAGACGCAGGAACGCATCATGGGAATGATGCAAACCGGCAAGCCTGTCCGCAACTGATCGGAGCACGACCATGAGCAAACAAGTTCAAGACGCCTACATCGTCGCCGCCACGCGCACCCCGATCGGCCGCTCGGGCCGCGGCTACTTCCGCAACACCCGCCCCGACGACCTGCTGGTCGCGGTGATGCGCAGCGCGCTGGCGCAGGTGCCGTCGCTGGACCCGAAGGCCATCGAGGACGCCATCATCGGCTGCTCCTTCCCCGAAGGCGAACAGGGCATGAACATGGCCCGCGTGGCCGCGGTGCTGGCCGGGCTGCCGACCTCGGTGGGCGGCGTCACCGTCAACCGCTTCTGCGCGTCGGGCCTGACCGCGCTGCAGATGGCGGCCGACCGCATCCGCGTCGGCGAGGCCGACGTGATGATCGCCGGCGGCGCCGAAAGCATGAGCCTGGTGCCGATGGGCGGCAACAAGCCGTCCTTCAACCCGGAGGTGTTCGCGCGCGACGAGAACATCGGCATCGCCTACGGCATGGGCATCACCGCCGAGAAGGTGGCGGCGCAGTGGAAGGTCAGCCGCGAGGCGCAGGATGAATTTGCGCTGGCTTCGCACCAGAAGGCGCTGAAGGCCATCGCCGCCGGCGAGTTCAAGGACGAGATGACGCCGATCACCGTGACCAGCCGCACGCCCGACCTGGCCAGCGGCGAGAGCATCGTCAAGACGCGCACGGTGGACATCGACGAGGGCCCGCGCGCCGACACCTCGGCCGAGGGGCTGGCCAAGCTGAAGCCGGTGTTCGCCGCCAAGGGCTCGGTGACGGCCGGCAACAGCTCGCAGACCAGCGACGGCGCCGGCTGCCTGATCCTGGCCAGCGAGAGGGCCGTCAAGCAGTTCGACCTGAAGCCGCTGGCGCGCTTCGTCAGCTTTGCGGTGCGCGGCGTGCCGCCCGAGATCATGGGCATCGGCCCGATCGAGGCCATCCCCGCGGCGCTGAAACTGGCCGGGCTGAAGAGCAGCGACCTGGGCTGGGTCGAGCTGAACGAGGCCTTCGCCGCGCAGTCGCTGGCGGTGCTGAACTCGCTGGACCTGGAGCGCAGCATCGTCAACCCGATGGGCGGCGCCATCGCGCTGGGCCACCCGCTGGGCGCCACCGGCGCCATCCGCTCGGCCACCGTGGTGCACGCGCTGCGCCGCCACAACCTGAAGTACGGCATGGTGACGATGTGCGTGGGCATGGGCCAGGGTGCCGCCGGCATCCTGGAACGGGTCTGACATGGGCATCAAGACCGCCACGCTGAACGGCGTCGCCACCATCGAGATCGCGCGCCCGGAAAAGAAGAACGCGCTCACCGCCGCCATGTACCAGGCGATGGCCGATGCGCTGCGTGCGGCGCAGGCCGACCCCGCGGTGCGTGCGGTGCTGATTACCGGCCAGCCGGGCATCTTCACCTCCGGCAACGACATCGAGGACTTCATGTCGCGCCCGCCCAGCGACGGCATGGACGCGCCGGTGTTCCAGTTCATGTTTGCGCTGGTCGAGTGCGACAAGCCGGTGATCGCGGCCGTCACCGGCGCGGCTATCGGTATTGGTACGACCATGCTGCTGCACTGCGACTTTGCCTACATCTCCGACGAGGCGCGGCTGGCCATGCCCTTCGTGAGTCTGGGCCTGGTGCCGGAGTTCGCCTCGTCGTTGCTGTTTCCGCAACTGGCCGGTCATGCACGCGCGGCCGAGAAGCTGCTGCTCGGCGACCCCTTCACCGGCGCCGACGCGGTGGAGTTCGGCCTGGCCAACGCAGTGCTTCCGGCTAGCGAGGTGGTCAACCATGCGCGCCGCATGGCCGAACGTTTCAACAGCCTGCCGCCGGGTGCCGTGCGCGAGGCGAAGAAGCTTCTGCGCGGGCCGCAGACCGAAGCCATCCGCCGGACCATCCGCACCGAGGCGGAACTGTTCGCCGCGCGGCTGCGCAGCCCCGAGGCAATGGAGGCCTTCCAGGCCTTCTTCCAGAAGCGCAAGCCGGACTTCTCGAAGTTCTGAGCTGGCGGGCCATCGCAGCATGTCGCTCGCACTGAAGCTGGTGCTCGCGCCGGTGCTGGTGGCGCAGGCGGTGAGGACGCGCAAACGCGCGCCGGTGCTGCCCGAAGCCGCCGGGCCGCGACAGGGCCGCATCGGCCCCGCTGAAGGCGCGCTGCGGCTGTTGATCGCCGGCGACTCTTCGGCTGCCGGCGTGGGCGTGGCCCACCAGGACCAGGCGCTGGCCGGGCACCTGAGCCGCTCGCTGCACCGGCTCACGGCGCGGCCGGTGCACTGGGCGCTGCATGCGCGCTCCGGCTTGACCACGCACCAGGTGTTCGCGCTGCTGCGCGCCCATGCGCTGCAGGCGGCCGACGTGGCGGTGGTGCTGACGGGCGTGAACGACGTCATCGAACTGGTGCCCACGCGCCGTGCGCTGCAACAGCGCGCCGAGTTGGCCGACTGGCTGCTGGCCGAAGGGCGTGCCGGGCACGTGGTGTTTGCACCGCTGCCGCCGGTGCACCGCTTTCCGCTGCTGCCCGAGCCGCTGCGGCGCGTGATGGGCGCCGACGCGCGCCGCCACGACGAGGCGCTGGCGCGCTGGGCAGCGACGCGCAGCGATGTGTCGCACATCGACATTCACTTCGAGCTCGGCCCCGAGGCCATGGCCGAGGACGGTTTCCATCCCGGCGAACCGGTGTACCGCGCCTGCGGCGAAGCACTGGCCGCCCACATCGCCACCCTGCCCAACGAAAGAGCACGATGAACCTGCAAGGCAAGACCCTCTTTATCACTGGCGCCTCGCGCGGCATCGGCCTGGCCATCGCCAAGCGAGCGGCACGCGACGGCGCCAATATCGTCATCGCCGCGAAGACGACCGAAGCAAACCCCAAGCTGCCCGGAACGATCCACAGCGCCGCGGCCGAAGTCGAGGCCGCCGGCGGCCAGGCGCTGGCGCTGCAGTGCGACATCCGCG
This sequence comes from uncultured beta proteobacterium, assembly GCA_963824005.1. Lineage (GTDB taxonomy): Bacteria > Pseudomonadota > Gammaproteobacteria > Burkholderiales > Burkholderiaceae_C > Rubrivivax. The sequence goes on along the minus strand of CAWGOK010000016.1, from coordinate 90,855 downwards.
ACGAGGCCAGTGTGGCCGCGGCGGTGCAGCAGGCGGTGGCGCGCTTCGGTGGCATCGACATCCTGGTGAACAACGCCAGCGCCATCAGCCTGACACCGACGCCGGCCACGCCGATGAAGCGCTTCGACCTGATGTTCGGCGTCAACGTGCGTGGCACCTACTGCTGCACCCAGGCCTGCCTGGACGAACTGATCAAGAGCGCGAAGGCCGGCCGCAACCCGCATGTGCTGAACATGAGCCCGCCGTTGTCGATGCGCGAACACTGGTTCAAGAACCACGTGGCCTACACCATGGCCAAGTACGGCATGAGCATGTGCACGCTGGGCCACGCAGGCGAGTTTCGCCGTCACGGCATCGCGGTGAACAGCCTGTGGCCGCGCACGGCCATCAATACCGCGGCGCTGCAGATGATTCCGGGCGTGGACATCGGCAAGTGCCGCACGCCGGAAATCCTGGCCGACGCGGCCTACCTGGTGCTGACCAGCGACGCGACGCAGGTCACCGGCAACTTCTTCATCGACGACAGCCTGCTCGCAGAGCGCGGCGAAACCGACTTCGAGCGCTACAGCGTGACGCCGGGCACCAGGGACCTGATCCCCGATTTCTTCGTCGACTGACGCCGGGCGCGCACGGTGCCGGCCGTCGCGCCGTCGATACTGTGGCCGTGGACTTCGTCAACGCGCCCCTGCTCGCGGCGGCAGCGCTGGTCTTCGCCAGCGTGCTGGCGGGTCTGTTCTCGGCGCGCATCGGCTTCTCGTTCCTGCTGGTGTTCCTGCTGGCCGGCATCCTGGCCGGCGAGGACGGCCCCGGCGGCTACCGCTTCGACGATCACCGCCTGAGCTTCTGGGTCGGCAACCTGGCGCTGGCCGTGATCCTGCTCGACGGTGGGTTGCGCACCGCCTATGCCCGCTTCCGCACCGGGCTGCGGCCGGCATCGCTGCTCGCCAGCCTGGGCGTCGTCGTCTGTGCCGCGATCACCGCGCTGGCGGGCGCGGCGCTGCTCGGCCTGGACTGGCCCACGGCGTGGCTGCTCGGGGCGATCGTCGGCTCCACCGACGCGGCGGCGGTGTTCGCGCTGCTGCAGCGATCGGGCGTGACGCTGAACGAGCGTGTGGCAGCGACGCTGGAGATCGAATCCGGCGTCAACGACCCGATGGCGGTGTACCTGACGCTGGCCTTCATCGGCATCGCCGGCGCTGGCCCGGCAACGTCGAATCCGTGGCCGGCGATGGCGCTGACCTTCATGCAGCAATTCGGCTGGGGCACGCTGCTCGGCCTGGCCGGTGGCCTGGCGATGGCGGCGCTGCTGCTGCGCGTCGGCGCGCGCGATGTCGGCGGCGGCATCCTCGCGCTGCTGATCGGCGCGGGCGGGCTGTCGGTGTTCGCTGCCTCCGGGCTGCTTGGCGGGTCGGGCTTCCTCGCCGTCTACCTGTTCGGTTTGATCGTCGCGAATCGCGCGGCCGCCGCGGTGCTGCCGACGCTGGCCGCGATGGACGGCTACGCCTGGCTGGCGCAGGCCGGCATGTTCCTGCTGCTCGGGCTGCTGGTCACGCCGTCCGCGTTGCAGGCCTCGCTGCTGCCGAGCCTGGGCGTGGCGCTGGTGCTGATCGTCGTCGCGCGCCCGGTGGCGGTGTGGCTGTGCCTGCGGCCGTTCCGCTTCACGGCGCGCGAGACCTGGTTCATCGCCTGGGTCGGCCTGCGCGGCGCGGTGCCGATCGTGCTGGCGCTGTTCCCGCTGCTGGCCGGCATCGCGCAGGCGGGCCTGCTCTTCAACGTCGCCTTCGTGGTGGTGCTGGTGTCGCTGCTCGTTCAGGGCACGACGATCGGCTGGGTCGCGCGCCGGCTCGGCGTGGCCCTGCCCGAGCCGGGCGACGAGCGCGCGGTGCGTGCGGTGTTTCGCGACTTCGAGCTCGACCCGCAGGCCTCGCTCGCCTCGGTGTGCGAGTTCTACGGCCTGCCGCAGCCCGAGCAGGCATCGCTGCCGCTGGGCGACTGGATCGCATCGGCACTGCGCCGCCCACCGGTGGCCGGCGACACGGTGCAACTCGGCGCCGCCACCTTCGTCGTGCGCGAACTTCAGGGCGGTGTCATCAGCCGCGTCGGCCTCGGCCTGCGGGAGTGACGCCAAGCGCCGCTCTCTTACGAACTTGCTTCAGAACAGTCAAGAATCGAGTGGTGGTTCCCGGCGCATAGCGGCTGCTTGCGGCCGACCGCATTCGTGCCCGCGTGAGCGCACGCGCCAGGCGGCACCCGCCACGGGCTCATGCTGCGGCGGTCGCCGCTTCGCGACGTGCCGAACGCCTGTAAGAGCGGCTGTTCGTCCTCGTCCGCTAGGCGCCGCGAGCCGCCAAGGACTCCTTGCGCTCGATCGCCAATCGGCATCAGGCGGTTGGCACCGGCCGCGGCTTGCCCTCGTGATCGATGGCCACGTAGGTCAGATTGGCCTCGGTGACCTTCACCACGCGCAGGTCGGCCGGGTTGCGCTCGGCATAGACCTGTACGTGCACGGTGACCGAGGTGCGGCCGATGCGTTCCACCTTGGCATAAAAGCTGAGCAGGTCGCCGATCGACACCGGCTGCTTGAAGATGAACTGGTTCACCGCCACCGTGGCGATGCGGCCCTTGGCGATGCGCGACGGCAGCACCGCACCGGCCATGTCCACCTGGGCCATGATCCAGCCGCCAAAGACGTCGCCATTGCCGTTGACGTCGGCCGGCAGCGGCATCACGCGCAGTACCAGTGCGCTGCCGTCAGGCAAACTCAGGGGGCCGCCGAGGCTGCCGGGTTGGCTGCTTGAATCGCTGTCCATCGGCGTCATCTCCCAGGTTTCGTTGCGACCATTCTTCCACGCCTGCCCCACCGACCCGAGCCATGCGCCGATCCGATGTTGCCCTGCCCGCTCCGATGGACACGAGCCGCGGCACCATCGCGCGCTCGGACTGGGGCACGCTGCGCAAGCTGCTGCCCTACCTGTGGCGCTACCGCTGGCGCGTCGGGCTGGCGCTGGCTTTCCTGGTGGCGGCCAAGGCGGCCAACGTCGGCGTGCCGGTGCTGCTGAAGTACCTGGTCGACGGCCTGTCGATCAAGCCCGGCGATGCATCGGCGCTGTTGGTGGTACCGGTGGGCCTGCTGCTGGCCTATGCCGGATTGCGATTGTCGACCTCGCTGTTCACCGAACTGCGTGAGCTGATCTTCGCCAAGGCCACCGAAGGCACGGCGCGCAGCATCTCGCTGCAGGTGTTCCGCCATCTGCACGCACTGAGCCTGCGCTTCCATCTCGAGCGCCAGACCGGCGGCATGACACGCGACATCGAGCGCGGTACGCGCGCGGTGCATTCGCTGATCTCGTATTCCCTCTACAGCATCGTGCCGACGATCATCGAGGTGGCGATGGTGCTGACCTTGCTGGCGGTGAAGTTCGACGCCCTGTTCGCCTGGATCACCGCGGCCGCGCTGGTGGTCTACATCAGCTTCACCGTCACCGTGACCGAGTGGCGCACCAAGTTCCGCCGTCAGATGAACGAGCTCGACGCCACGGCCCACACGCGTGCCATCGATTCGTTGCTGAACTACGAGACCGTCAAGTACTTCAACAACGAAGACTTCGAGGCGAAGCGCTATGACGAAAGCCTGGAGCGGCTGCGCCGCGCGGCGCTGAAGAGCCAGAGCACGTTGTCGCTGCTCAACACCGGGCAGCAACTGGTCATCGCCAGCGCGCTGGTGGCGATGCTGTGGCGCGCCACGCAAGGGGTCGTCGACGGCCGGCTGACGCTGGGCGACCTGGTGATGATCAACGCCTTCATGATCCAGCTGTACATCCCGCTCAACTTCCTGGGCGTGCTGTACCGCGAGATCAAGCAAAGCCTGACCGACCTGGACAAGATGTTCTCGCTGCTCGAGCGCAACCGCGAGGTCGATGACCGGACCGGCGCGCAGCCGCTGCGCGTGAGCCAGGGCGTGGTGCGCTTCGAGCACGTGTCCTTCGCCTACGAGCCGTCGCGGCCGATCCTGCACGACGTGAGCTTCGAGATCCCGGCCGGCAAGACGCTGGCGGTGGTCGGGCCCTCGGGCGCCGGCAAGTCCACGTTGGCGCGTCTGCTGTATCGCTTCTACGATGTCGGCGCGGGCCGCATCACCATCGACGACCAGGACCTGGCGGGTGTCACGCAGTCGAGCCTGCGCGCGGCCATCGGCATCGTGCCGCAGGACACGGTGCTTTTCAACGACACGGTCGAGTACAACATCGCCTACGGCCGGCCCGGTGCCTCGCGCGTCGAAGTCGAGGCGGCGGCCCGCGCGGCGCACATCCACGACTTCATCGCCTCCACGCCGAAGGGCTATCACGCCATCGTCGGCGAGCGCGGGCTCAAGCTGTCGGGCGGCGAGAAGCAGCGCGTGGCGATTGCGCGAACGCTGCTGAAGAACCCGCCGGTGCTGATCTTCGACGAGGCCACCTCGGCGCTGGATTCGGCCAACGAACGCGCCATCCAGGCCGAGCTGAAGAGCGCGGCGCAAGGCAAGACTGCGCTGGTCATCGCGCACCGGCTGAGCACGGTGGTCGACGCGCATCAGATCGTCGTGCTCGAACAGGGCCGCGTGGTCGAGCGCGGCGCGCATGCCGAGCTGCTGGCGCGCGGCGGGCGTTATGCCGAGATGTGGCGGCTGCAGCAAAGCGGCGACAATTCGGCATGACGACGACGCTGTCGCTGACCCGACCCGACGACTGGCACCTGCACCTGCGCGATGGCGATGCGTTGCGTGCCGTGCTGCCGCACACCGCGCGGCAGTTCGCGCGGGCCATCGTCATGCCGAACCTGAAGCCGCCGGTGACGACCACCGCGCTGGCGCTGGACTATCGCCGCCGCATCCTCGACGCGCTGCCTTCTGGTGCGACCTTCGAGCCGCTGATGACGCTGTACCTGACCGACCGCACGCCGCCGGATGAAATCCGCCGCGCGCGCGAGGCCGGCATCGTCGCATTGAAGCTGTACCCGGCCGGCGCCACCACCAACAGCGATGCCGGCGTCACCGACATCCGCAGGACCTACGCCACGCTCGAGGCGATGCAACGCGAGGGCTTGTTGCTGCTGGTGCACGGCGAGGTGACCGATGCCGACATCGACCTGTTCGACCGCGAGGCCGTGTTCATCGAACGTGTGCTGCAGCCGCTGCGCCGCGACTTCCCCGGCTTGAAGATCGTTTTCGAGCACATCACCACGCGCGAGGCAGCGATGTACGTGGCCGCGGGCGACGAGCGGCTGGCGGCGACGATCACCGCGCACCACCTGCTGTTCAACCGCAACGCCATCTTCCTGGGCGGCTTGAGGCCACACTACTACTGCCTGCCGGTGCTCAAGCGCGAGGAACATCGCCGTGCGTTGGTGGACGCCGCCACCTCCGGCTCGTCGAAGTTCTTCCTCGGCACCGACAGTGCGCCGCATGCCGCGCAGCTGAAGGAGCATGCGACGGCCTGCGCCGGGTGCTACACCGCGTTGTCGGCACTCGAGATGTATGCGATGGCCTTCGACGCCGCAGGGGCGCTGGACAAGCTGGAAGGCTTTGCGGCGTTCCATGGCGCCGACTTCTACGGCCTGCCACGCAACAGTGGCCGCATCACCCTGCGCAAGCAAGCGTGGACGTTGCCCGAGGCGCTGCCTTTCGCTGCGCTGCAGCTCAAGCCGTTGTGCGGCGGCGAAACCCTGTCGTGGCAGTTCGTCGCAGAGGCATTGCAACAGGAATCGACATGATCGAAAAACAGCCACGAATTGCCTTGCTGATCGATGCCGACAACTCGCCGGCCAGCAAGATCGACGTCATCCTGGCCGAGCTGGCCAAGGTGGGCGTGACCAACATCCGCCGCGCCTACGGCAACTGGAAGAAAGACGGCCTGAAAGGCTGGGAGGCGGTGCTGCACGAGTACGCCATCCGCCCGGTGCAGCAGTTCGACTACAGCAAGGGCAAGAACGCCACCGACATGTGCATGATCATCGAGGCCATGGACCTGCTCTACACCGACCAGCCCGAGGCCTACGGCATCGTCACCTCCGACAGCGACTTCACGCCGCTGGTCATGCACCTGAAGGCCAAGGGCGCGCTGGTTTTCGGCTTCGGCGCCAAGAAGACGCCGATGCCCTTCGTCAACGCCTGTTCGCGCTTCCTGTACCTTGAAAACCTGGGCCAGAGCGGCGTGGCACCCGACGACCGCAGCGCCACATCCGGCACGCCGAAGTCCGCGCGAACGCGCGCTGCGGCCGACAAGGGCAGCGTGGACATACCGGTGGACATACCGCTGGACGGCGCACCCACCCGCTGGGATGCCGCCGCGCTGAAGCAGGACGCGCGACTGGTGTCGCTGCTGCGCAATGCGGTGGAATCGGCGGCCGGCGAGGACGGCTGGTCCGCGCTCGGCTCGGTGGGCCAGCAGATCGGCAACCAGGCCTCCTTCGACCCGCGCAACTACGGCTACCGCAAGCTCATCGACCTGATCGAAGCGACGCAGTTGTTCGAGCTCGACCGGCGCGGCACGCAGTTCGTGCTGCGCGACAAGCGGCTGGCCAAGGCCGCGCGCGCCTGATGGTGGCAGCCAGAGCCTTGGACACTCTGGCAGTATTGATGCCCGGCCTTTAATTCGGCCCGACAGGCCCCATCATCGACTTGTTTCAACTCTCGCCCAAGCCATGAAAAGAATCGTGCTCTTCCTGCTGACCAACCTGGCCGTGATGGTGGTGCTGGGCATCGCCGTGAGCGTGCTCGGGCTGAACCGCTTCTTGACACAAGAGGGCCTGGATCTCGGCACGCTGCTCGGCTTCTCGCTGATCATCGGTTTTGGCGGCGCGATCATCTCTTTGTTGATGAGCAAGTGGATCGCCAAGCGCAGCACCGGCGCGCAGATCATCAACGATTCGACCGATGCGACGCATGCCTGGCTGGTCGAGACGGTGCGCCGCTTTGCCGACAAGTCCGGCATCAGCATGCCCGAAGTGGGCATCTACGAAGGCGCACCCAACGCCTTTGCCACCGGTGCGTTCAAGAACTCGGCGCTGGTGGCGGTGTCCACCGGCTTGTTGCAGTCGATGACACGCGAGGAGGTCGAGGCCGTGATCGGCCACGAAGTGGCACACGTGGCCAACGGCGACATGGTGACGATGACCTTGATCCAGGGTGTGATGAACACCTTCGTGGTCTTCATCTCGCGCGTCGTCGGCTATGTGGTGGATCGCGTCATCCTGAAGAACGAGGGCAACCGCCCAGGCATGGGCTACTTCATCACCACCATCGTGATGGACATCCTGCTCGGTTTCGTCGCGGCGATGATCGTGGCCTGGTTCTCGCGGCAGCGCGAGTTCCGCGCCGATGCAGGCGCCGCGGGCCTGATGGGCCGCAAGCAGCCGATGATCAACGCGCTCGCGCGGCTGGGCGGGCTGGACCCGGGCGAGATGCCGAAGACGCTGCAGGCCATGGGCATCAGCTCCCGGCCCAGCGGCATGATGGCGCTGTTCTCCAGCCACCCGCCGATGGAAGAGCGCATCGCCAGGCTGCAGAACGCTCAATAGCCCGGCTGCGAAAGCGCCTCGAAAGGCCCCGCCCCGCGGGGCCTTTTCTTAGGCAGGCAGGAAGCCTTCGATGGAAAGGTAACGCTCGCCGGTGTCGTAGTTGAAGCCCAACACGCGCGCGCCAGCGCCCAGCTCGGGCAGCTTTTGCGCGATGGCCGCCAGCGTCGCGCCGCTGGAGATGCCCACCAGCATGCCCTCTTCGCGCGCGCAGCGCCGGGCCATCTCGCGCGCCGCCTCGGCGTCGACCTGGATCACGCCGTCGAGCACGGCGGTGTGCAGGTTCGTCGGAATGAAACCGGCGCCGATACCCTGGATCGGGTGCGGTGAAGGCTGGCCGCCGCTGATCACCGGCGATGCCGCCGGCTCGACCGCAAAGACCTTCAGCGCCGGCCACTGGGCCTTCAGCACCTGCGCGCAGCCGGTGATGTGGCCACCGGTGCCCACGCCGGTGATGAGCGCATCCAGGCCCTCGGGGAAGTCGGCGAGGATCTCCTTCGCGGTGGTGCGCACATGCACCTCGATGTTGGCCGGGTTCTCGAACTGCTGCGGCATCCAGGCGCCGGGCGTGCTGGCGACGATCTCCTCGGCGCGCGCGATCGAGCCCTTCATGCCCTTCTCGCGCGGCGTCAGCTCGAAGGTGGCACCATAGGCCAGCATCAGGCGACGGCGCTCGATGCTCATGCTGTCGGGCATCACCAGCACCAGCTTGTAGCCCTTGACCGCGGCCACCATGGCCAGGCCGATGCCGGTGTTGCCCGAGGTCGGCTCGACGATCGTGCCGCCGGGCTTGAGCGCGCCGCGCGCTTCCGCGTCCTCGACCATCGACAGCGCGATGCGGTCCTTGATCGACCCGCCCGGGTTGGAGCGTTCGGACTTGATCCACACGGATGCGTTGCCGAACAGCCGGTTGATGCGGATGTGCGGTGTGTTGCCGATGGTCGCCAGGATGTTGTCCGCTTTCATCGTCTACTCTCCATGCTGCACATGGCCCGATAATCGCACAGTGAAGCAAGCCAGACCGCCGCTGGTGCAATCGCCGAAAGGCCGCACGGGAGGAAGGTCCGGACTGCGCAGGGCGGCGTAGCAGCTAACGGCTGTCCACCGTGAGGTGAGGATCAGAGCAACAGAGACGAGCCGATTCAGTTCGGGTGAAACGGGCAATCTCTACGCGCAGCAACACCAAATAGGCACACATTGACCCGGCCCGGCGAGTGTGCGGGTAGGTGGCACCGAGCCGCGCAGCGATGCACGGCCCAGATGAATGGCGGTCACGGCGCGGCGTTCGCAAGAACGCCGCGCCGCACAGAATCCGGCCTATCGGCTTGCTTCACACATTTCACGGCCGGCAGGTGACTTCGGCTGCCGCCGCGGGCTCAGGCCGGCAGCACCAGCGCATGCTGCACCTGCCAGCGCAGGCCGCTGTCGGCGGCTGCAGGCTGCAGGTTCATCTCCAGCATCGGCCGCTCCGCCGCGTCCACCGCGCGCCACAGGAAATCGCGCGCATTGCCGCTGTCGCCGGCGATGAACAACTGCGAAGTGACGTTCGCCGAAACTGGCATGGCGCAGCTTGATGTGGATGTGCGGCGTGCGCCCGGGGTAGGGCACCGGCTTGATGCTGCGAAAGCGCAGCCGGCCGTCGCGCTCGCTGCGGCTGGCGCCGAAGCCCTGGAAGGCCTCGTCGTACTGCCCAGCGACCAGGCGTACGCCGGGGTGGCGGTAGGCGGCGAGCACGTCGCACTGCCAGATCTCCACCTCGGCGCCGTCGACGATGCGGCCGTTCGCATCCGTCAGCTGCAGTTCCAGACCCAGATGCTCACCACGCGCGACGAGGGTGCGGCCGGCGCGTTGCACGCGGCTGAGGTCGGCGTCCCAGTCGGTCCATTGCTCGCGCCAGGCGCGCGGCGGGTAGAACGGGCCGTCGGTCATGCCGGTGATCGTGCGCTTTGAGGTGGCCAGCGCCGGCCAGGCCAGCGCGGCGAGTGCGGCGCCGCTGGCCTGTGTGAACTGGCGGCGGCGGGGTCGGGTCAGATCGTGCGGATGCATGCGCTCTCCTGGGGGCATCGCGGCGGCAGCCAGCGTGCCACTGAGGGCCACCATACACTGCAAAAGTTCCGTGCGGCCGCGCCTGGCGCGCGGTCTCCTCCCCGATGAATCCCGACGCCCACCTGCTCTGGCGCGGCCCGCGCTGGAAGCTGGCCGTGTTGCTGGCCTGCCTGGGCATGCTCGGGCCGTTTTCGATCGACACCTATATCCCGGCCTTCGCCGGCATTGCGCGCTCGCTGCAGGCCACGCCGGTGCAGATGCAGCAGACGCTGTCGGCCTACCTGTTCGGCTTTGCGCTGCTCAACCTGTTCCACGGCGCGCTGTCCGACAGCCTGGGCCGCCGGCCGGTCATCCTCTGGGGCATCGCGGTGTTCGCACTGGCCTCGCTGGGCTGCGCGCTGTCGCAGACCATCGGCCAGCTGGTGTTCTTCCGCGCGCTGCAGGGCATGAGCGCCGGCGCCGGCATGGTGGTGTCGCGCGCCATCATCCGCGACATGTTTCCGCCGGCCGACGCACAGCGCGTGATGTCGCAGGTGACCATCTACTTCGGCGTGGCGCCGGCGGTGGCGCCGCTGGTCGGCGGCTGGCTTTTCGTCAGCGTCGACTGGCACGCGATCTTCTGGTTCCTGGCGGTGATCAGCGTGGCGCTGTGGTGGGCCGTCTGGCGCAAGCTGCCCGAGACCCTGCACAGCACGCAGCGCCAGCCGGTGCATGTCGGCCCGTTGCTGCGCGGCTATATGCAGATGGGCGCCAACCCGCGCTTCCTGATGCTGGCGCTGGCCAGCGGCATCCCCTTCAACGGCATGTTCCTGTACGTGCTGAGCGCGCCGGTGTGGCTGGGCGAGATCCTGAAGCTGCAGCCGACGCAGTTCTTCTGGTTCTTCTGCATGAGCGTGTCCGGCATCATGCTCGGCGCCTGGCTGTCGGGCCGGCTGGCCGGGCGCATCAAGCCCAAGCACCAGATCCGCCACGGCTTCGTCATCATGCTCGGCACCTCGGTGGCCAACGTGCTGATGAACCTGCTGAGCACGCCGCACCCGTTCTGGGCGATGCTGACGGTGTCGATCTTCTCCTTCGGCTGGGCGCTGATGGTGCCGGTGGTCACGCTGATGGTGCTCGACCTGGTGCCCGAGCGGCGCGGCATGGCCAGTTCGGTGCAGGCCTTCGTCGGCAGCATGGCCAACGGCCTGGTGGCGGGTGTGATCGCACCGCTGGTCATGCATTCGGCACAGGCGCTGGCGCTCACATCGCTGGGCATGCTGGGCATCGGCGTGGTCGCCTGGATCTGGGTCAAGCCGCGCGTCACCTGAGCGGCAACTATTGCCTCAAGGGTGACGGCTCGGCGCCGATACCCGGGCATGAACCCCGAATCCGCGCCCGCCGCCACCGATGCGGCACCGGCCGACAAGCCGCCACGCTTTGCGCCCAAGCTGCTGATCGTTGGCGCTGCGTCGGTGCTGTTGCTGGTGATGCTGGCCGGTACGGCGACATGGTGGTTCTGGCCGAAAGCGGCCGACGCACCCGCGGCAAAGGCCACCCGCGACAAGACGGCCGCACGCAAGGCGGCATTGGTCGCCACGGCGGCGTCTGCGGCAACGGCAGCGGCCTCGCCAGCTTCGGCGCCAGGCGAGGCGGTGGCGACGGCGCCGATGGCTGCCAGCGCCGCTATGCCGGCTGGCGCGTCGGCCATCGGGCCGCACCCGGTGCCACACGACGGCGACGCGCCGCCAGCGGCGGCTTCGGCGCGCATGGCCACAACCGAAGAGCCGCTGGACCGGCTGCGCCGCCGCCTGGGGCAGGTGCTCGGCACGAAGGGTGCGGTCGACGCAGAGCGCTCCGGCGAGCTGCGTGTCCTGACGCGCAGTGCCGGCGTGGCGTCGGTCGCGCATGCAGCGCCGGGCCGGCCAGAGACGATCGCGGTAGCGTCTCACGTCGCACCCGACCGCCAGCCTGCCGCGCACTGGGGCTACGAGGGCCGCGGCGGCCCGCAGGCCTGGGGCCGGCTCAAACCCGAGTTCAGACAATGCGCGGTCGGCCAGCGCCAGAGCCCGATCGACATCCGCGATGGCATCGCGCTCGAACTGGAGCCGGTGCAGTTCGACTACCAGCCGAGCGGCTTCTCGGTCATCGACAACGGCCACACGGTGCAGGTGAACGTGGCGCCGGGCAACTCGATCGAGGTCAATGGCAAGCGCTATGCGTTGCAGCAGTTCCACTTCCACCGCCCGTCGGAAGAGCGCATCAACGGCCGCCAGTTCGAGATGGACACGCACCTGGTGCACCAGGACGCCGAGGGCCGCCTGGCGGTGGTGGCGGTGCTGCTGGAGCGCGGCGCGGCGCAGCCGCTGCTGCAGACGGTTTGGAACAACCTGCCGTTGGAGAAGAACGAGGAGTTCGCCGCCCGCGCGCAGATCGACCTGAACCAACTGCTGCCCACGGACCGGCGCTACTTCACCTACATGGGCTCGCTGACCACGCCGCCGTGCAGCGAAGGCGTGCTGTGGCTGGTGATGCAGCAGCCGGTACCGGTGTCGGCGCAGCAAATCGACATCTTCTCGCGGCTGTACCCGATGAACGCGCGGCCGATCCAGCAGGCCGCGGGCCGCATGATCAAGCAGTCGAACTGAGCTCTGCCTGCCTCGCTCCGACGGGCGCGAACAGAGACTCCATCTCGCGGCGCAGCCGGTAGGCGTCGGTACCGGTGTCCACGGCCACGTCGTCCCAGCTCAGTGATTGGCCCTGCAGCACCGGCCGCAGCAACTTGATGCCGTGCGCCAGCCCCAGCGGCAGGCCGCCGTGTCGCAGCGAAGTGGCCGCGGGCAGCAGCTTGCCCCAGACCGTGTAGCCGCCTTCGCCGTCGAGCACTTCGCCCGCCCTCAGGTCGCGCTTGGCGGTGGCCACGACATCGGCGTTCCAACCGACGGCCGCGCCGGTGGCTTCGCCGCGCAGCGCCACGCTGGCCACCGACAGCCCGACTTCCAGGCCGATCAGGTGCCAGCGCTTGTACAGCGTGAAGTAGCGCCCGCTCGGGTCGGTGTGGGCGTTGTATTCCTCGAAGCAGTTGCGGATGTACTCGGTCTCGCCCTCGACCGTGACCCACACGCCCATGCGGATGTCGTAAGGGATCTTGCGGCCGTCGGCCTCGAGCGAGGAGATGACCTCGACCATGCCCTTGCGTTCGAGCACGCCGCCTTCGTCGCGCGGCCGCGTGACGAAGGGAATGTCCTCGACGCTGGCCGGTGGGTAGAGCAGCCCGTTGCTGGGCACGCCCAGGCCCGTGGCATTGCTGACCGCGCTGCTTTCGATCGACGGCTTGCTGCCGTCGAGGAAGCTGTTGAACATCTTCGGGTTCAGCCCGCCGCGCGTCGGCCTGCTCCGGGCGTCAGCCCGTAGTTGCCCCACACCGTGTCGGGCGTGCTCTGGCTGAAGTGCGGCAGCCACTTGTGGCCGCGCCCGGCCGCCACCACCGGAAAGCCGCAGGTTCGCGCCCAATCGACCAAGTCGCAGATCAGCGCCGGTTGGTCGCCGAAGGCCAGCGAGTACACGACGCCGGACTCGGCCGCGCGCCGCGCCAGCAGCGGCCCGCAGAAGGCGTCGGCCTCGACGGTGACGTTGACGACATGCTTGCCCTGCGCAAAGGCGGCCAGGCAATGCTCGACCGCGGCGATCGGGTGCCCGGTGCATTCCACCACCACGTCCACCGCCGGATGGCTGACCAGTGCGCGCCAGTCCTCGCCGATGTGGGTGCTGCCGTGCTTCAACGCGTCGGCCAACGACGCCGCAGCGGTGCGCTGCGGCTCCCACCCGACTCGTTGCAGGTTGGCGCGAGCTGCAGCGGGCGACAGGTCGGCAATGCCGAGCAGGTGCACACCCGGCGTGCGCGGGATCTGCGCCAGGTACATCGAGCCGAACTTGCCGGCGCCGATGAGCGCGACGCGGATCGGCCGGCCTGCGGCGGCGCGCTGCTGCAGTTTGGTGTAGAGACTCATGCCGCCTCCGTGAGGGGCTCGAGCGAGGTCTGCAGCGCGCTGGCCGGCAGCCCGTCCTTCCACGGCAGCGCGACCGGGTCGTTGCGCAGCAGGCAGTCGTCGCCCAGGCATTCGATCGGCGTGAAGTCGCGGTGCGCGATGTACTCCGGCCGCTTGAAGCGCCGCACGTGGTTGCTGACCGCGCACAGGCTCAGGTACACGCTGACGCGGTTCCACGGCGACAGGTTGCTGCCCGAGGCGTGCACCAGGCAGCTGTGGAACAGGATCATCGAGCCGGCCGGGCCCTTGGGCGAGACGATGCCGCCATGCTTGCCGCCGGCACGTTCGACCAGCTGGCGGATCAGCGCGTTATCCACCGTCCACAGCGGGTAGCTGGTGGTGCGCGTGTCGTGCTTGGCGTCGACGACGCCACGCCGGTGGCTGCCCGGGATGAACATCAGCGGCCCGTTGAATTCGCTCACGTCGTCCAGGAAGATGGCCACGTTCATCGCGCGTTCGCTGGGCATCAGGTCGTCGTTGAGCCACGTGCCGTAGTCCTGGTGCCACTGCCAGACATCGCCCTCGAAGGCCATCTTGCCGTTGATCTTGAACTGGTGCATGTACAGCTCCTCGTCCAGCAGGTCCATCACCGGCTGCACCATGCGCGGGTGCCGCGCCAGCCGCGCAAAGGGCGCGCTGTACAGGTGCGCGGCAAAGTTGGTGCGCACGGCATCCGAGTCCTTCTCGCGCACGTTGTAGGCCTCGCGCCGGCTGTACAGCTCGGGCACGGCGGCATTCAGCACGCCGACCTCGTCGGCGCTGAACAGGCCCGGGAAGAACAGATAGCCGTCGCGCTCGAACTGCTCGCGCTGTTGGCGGGTGAGTCTCATGGTTTGTCCCCTTGATTGGCGCCGCTTGTCGCGGACCGGCGCAGCATGGTGCTGAAGGCGGCCTGCGGCCCATCTTGGGCCGCTGCGGCAATATGTCACGAAGCGACTGCAAACGGTTTTCGCCGCTCACCTAAGACTTAACTTTCAATGGTTCTTGCAAGTCCTTATTTTTGAAGCAGATTTTCATGAGACAACCTGAAGAAATGCCTCTAAGTGCCTGATTTCATTGATTTTTTCCGCCGGCGCGTTGACCCTGTGGTTTTTGTGCGATACAGTGTCGATTAGTGGCCAGAGGTGGAAAAAAGTGTCGGAATGGGTGTTTCGGGGAACGTCGGCGCTGGCGCTGGACGCAAAAGGGCGCATCAATGTGCCTGTGCGTCATCGCGACCCGCTGATCGCGGCCTGTAATGGCCAGCTGACCCTGACGCGCCACCCCGAAGGCTACCTGCTGATCTACCCGCGGCCCACCTGGGAGGCGGTCGAGCGCGAACTGATGGCGCTGAAGACGGCCTCGGATGGCTGGCGCCGCATCTTCCTCGGCAGCGCGGTCGACGCCGAGATCGACGGCGCCTCGCGCGTGCTCGTTCCCCCCGAACTGCGCGACGCCGCTGGCCTGAACAAGGACGTGCTGCTCATCGGCACCGGCCGCCGACTGGAGCTGTGGGACAAACAGCGCCACGAGGCCGTCGAGGCGCGTGTGGTCGCCGCCGGCATGACCGACGAAGTGCTGGACCTGAGCCTGTGAACCCGGGCGCCGAGGCATGGACGCACACCACGGTCTTGCTGCACGAAGCGGTGGAGTCGCTGGTGCATGCACCGGATGGCGTCTACGTGGACGGCACCTTCGGCCGCGGCGGGCATGCACGCGCCATCCTCGGCCAGTTGTCGCCGCAGGGCCGGTTGATTGCGTTCGACAAGGATCCGCAGGCCATCGGGGCCGGTGCAGCGCTGGCCGCCAGCGACGCCCGGTTGCAGTTGCTGCATGCCAGCTTTGCCGGCATGCACCAGCGATTGGTGCAGCAGGGCATCGCGCAAGTGCAGGGTGTGCTGCTCGACCTGGGCGTGAGCTCGCCGCAGCTCGACGACCCGGTGCGCGGCTTCAGCTTCCGCTTCGATGCGCCGCTGGACATGCGCATGGACACGACCCGCGGCGAGACGGCCGCGGACTTTCTGGCCCGCGCCGATGAGCGCCAACTGACGCAGGTGATCCGTGACTATGGCGAAGAACGGTTTGCTTTTCAGGTTGCAAAGGCGCTTGTGGCTCGCCGACAGGGCGGGGCAAGCATTCGAACCACAGGCGAACTGGCCCAAGTCGTGGCTGGTGCGGTCAAGACCCGCGAGCCGGGCCAGAACCCTGCAACGCGCACATTTCAGGCTCTTCGGATTCACGTCAACGCCGAGCTTGAAGAGCTCGAGCAGGGCCTGAGCGCGGCGCTGGAGCTGCTTGCACCGCAAGGACGCCTGGTCGTGATCAGCTTCCATTCGCTCGAGGACCGCATCGTCAAGAGCTTCATCGCGCGCGAGAGCCGCGACGAGCCTGACCGGCGCGCGCCCTTTGCGCCGCCGCGGCCGTCGCGGCTGCGCGCGCTGCGTCGCATCCGTGCCGGGGCGGCCGAGGTTGCCGCCAACCCCCGCGCGCGCTCCGCCGTGCTGCGCGTGGCCGAGCGTACGGCCGTGCCCTATGGGGTTCGGAGTTGAGCCGCGTGAACCTGCTGCTGCTTGCTGCCCTGCTGGCCAGTTGCCTGTACCTGGTGAAGACCGCGTACGAGTCGCGGCGGCTGTTCCATGCGCTCGACCGCGCCCGCGCCGAGCAGGGCCAGCTCGACACCGAGTTCAAGAGCCTGGAGGCCGAACGCCAGACGCAAGCCACCCACCTGCGTGTGGAAAAAGTGGCACGCGAGAAGCTGCGCATGCGCACCGCCACACCGGCCGTCACGCAGTACGTGACCGATGCCGTCGAGCCGTCCGATTCGGCCGCGGAACCCATCGCAGCCAGCGGAGTCGGCACGCGATGAGCCGCAGCGCGAAGGCCCCAAAGCGCGCGTCCGCGAGTAGCGTGCGCAACCTGAACTACGCCACCAGCCCGCTGCTGGCGTCGAAGACGCCGCCCTGGCGTTCGCGCCTGGTGGTGGCTCTGGTGGGCCTGTCTTTCGCCGTGCTCATCGGCCGCGCGGTGTACATCCAGATCATCGGTACCGACTTCTACCAGCAGCAAGGCGAGAAGCGCTTTGCCCATGTGCTGGACGTGCCGGCCAGTCGCGGCCGCGTGCTCGACCGACACGGCCAGGTGCTGGCCACCAGCGTGCCGGTGCCGTCGATCTGGGCCATCCCGAAGGACTTCGACGCCGACTTGCAGCAGCGCAGGGCGCTGTCCCGGCTGCTGGGCATGAAAGCTGCCGAGCTCGAGCAACGGCTCGAAGGCAGCCGCAACTTCGCCTGGCTGAGCCGTCAGGTGGATGAAGCGTTATGGAGCCAGGTCAAGAGCCTGGGGCTGAAGGGCGTGCACCAGTTGCGCGAGTACCGCCGCAACTACCCGGAGGGCGAGTCCGCGGCGCACATCGTCGGCTTCACCAACATCGAAGAAAAGGGCCAGGAAGGCATCGAGTTGGCCTTCCAGCAGCAGCTGCAGGGCCGCGATGGCTCGCGCTCGGTCGTGCGTGACCGCCTGGGCCGCGTGGTCGAGGACATCGGCGAGCAGGTCGACCCGGTGAACGGCCACGACATCCAACTGTCGATCGACTCGAAGGTGCAGTTCTTCGCCTACCAGCGCGTGCGCGACGCAGTGGCCGAGCATGGTGCGCGCGCCGGCAGCGTGGTCGTGCTCGACGTGCGTAGCGGCGAGGTGCTGGCGCTGGCCAATTACCCCAGCTTCGACCCTGGCAACCGCAAGAACCTGTCGGGCGCGCAATTGCGCAACCGTGCACTCACCGACACCTTCGAGCCCGGTTCGACGATGAAGCCCTTCGTCATCGCGCTGGCGCTGGAAAGTGGCCGCGTGACGCCGGCGACGATGATCCAGACCGCGCCCGGCAGCCTCAGCATCACCGGCAGCACCATCAAGGACGCGCATCCGCACGGCCTGTTGAGCGTGGCCGAGGTGATCCAGAAGTCGAGCAATGTCGGCACCGTCAAGCTGGCGATGCAGATGCGCCCACGCGAGATGTGGGAGCTGTTCGCGCAACTCGGCATCGGCCAGAAGCCGCAGATCGACTTTCCCGGCGCCGTCACCGGGCGGCTGCGGCCATACAAGAGCTGGCGGCCGATCGAGCAGGCGACGATGAGCTACGGCTACGGCCTGTCGGTGTCGCTGTTCCAGCTGGCCCGCGCCTACAGCGTGCTGGCGCACGACGGTGAACTGCTGCCGACCTCGATCTTGCGCCAGGAGCAGCCCCAGGCCGGCGTGCGCGTGCTGTCGGCGCAGACTGCCCAGTCAGTGCGCGAAATGCTGCAGATGGCTGCCGGGCCGGGCGGCACCGCGCCGAAGGCGCAGACGCTGGGCTATTCGGTGGGCGGCAAGACCGGCACCGCGCACAAGCAGGAGGGGCGCTCCTACGCCTCCAACAAGTACCGCGCCTGGTTCGTCGGCATGGCGCCGATCCACGACCCGCGCATCGTCGTCGCCGTGATGGTCGACGAGCCGAGCAAGGGCGTGTACTACGGCGGCGCGGTCGCCGCACCGGTGTTCAGCCAGGTGGTGTTGCAGACGCTGCGCCTGATGGGCGTGCCGCCGGATCTCGATGTGGCGCCGCAGATCATCACCGACAGTGCGGCGGCTGCCGTGCGCGAGAGCTTCTAAGCCAGGCCGGTCATGGCGCTGACGCACCTTCCTTCGGCCGCAGCGGCCGCGCGCTGGCTGGGCGAACATGTCCGCGGCACGCTGTGCAGCGACAGCCGCCAGCTGCGCCCCGGCGACGCCTTCATTGCCTGGCCGGGGTATGCGAACGATGCGCGCCGCTTCGTTCCCGAGGCACTGCGTGGCGGCGCCAGTGCCTGCCTGGTCGACGCCGATCGTGTCGGCGCCTTCGGTTTCGATGACGCGCGCATCGCCGCCGTAGCGCAGCTCAAGCGCCAGTGCGGCGCCATCGCCAGCGAGTTCTTCGGCCGCCCCAGCCAGCGCCTGGACATGGTGGCCAGCACCGGCACCAACGGCAAGACCTCCACCACCTGGTGGACGGCGCAGGCCTTGAGCCAGCTCGGCCGCCGCTGCGCCGTGGTCGGCACACTGGGCATCGGCGAGCCGCCGCCGGTCGTGCCGGCAGCGCCAGCGGCGCAGGACGGATTTCGCGGCACCGGCTTCACCACGCCGGACGCGGTGAGGCTGCAGCAGGCGCTGCAGGGCCTGGTCGACCAGGGCTTCACGGCCTGTGCGCTCGAAGCTTCGTCGATCGGCTTGTGCGAGCATCGCCTGGCCGGCACGCACATCGACGTGGCACTGTTCACCAACCTCACGCTCGATCACCTCGACTATCACGGCAGCATGGCCGATTACTGGCAGGCCAAGCGCGCGCTCTTCGCCTGGCCGGGTCTGAAGGCGGCCGTGCTGAACATCGACGACGCCCATGGTGCGGTGCTGGCCGAGCAGTTGCGCGGCACCGGCATCGAGCTGTGGACCTGCTCGACGCAGGGCCCGGCGCGCCTGGGCGCCCAGGCGCTGCGCTATGTCGATGGCGGCCTGGCCTTCGAGCTGCGTGAGGGCGACCGCGTGCTGCCGCTGCGCAGCGCGCTGATCGGCGACTTCAACGCCGGCAACCTGCTGCTGGTGATCGGTGCGCTGCGTGCACTGGGCGTGTCGTTGGCCGATGCGCTGCGTGCCGCCAGCAGCCTGGGCCCGGTGCCCGGGCGCATGCAGCGCGTCGTGGCTGCGGCGCCTGGGCAACCTGAGGTGGTGGTCGATTACGCCCACAGCCCCGACGCATTGGAGAAGGCTTTGCTCGCGCTGCAGCCCTTCGTACGCGAACGTGGTGGTCGACTGTGGTGCGTGTTCGGCTGCGGCGGCAACCGCGATGCGGGCAAGCGGCCGATGATGGGCGCGGTCGCTGCGCGGCTGGCCGCGCATGTGGTGCTGACCAGCGACAACCCGCGCGACGAAGCGCCGCAGTTCATCCTGGAGCAGATCCTGGCCGGTATCAGTGGCCACGACGAAGTCGACGTGATCGAGGATCGGCGTGAGGCCATCGCCCACGCCACCGCCCGCGCCGCAGCCGCCGACGTGATCCTGCTTGCCGGCAAGGGGCACGAGGACTACCAGGAGATCGCAGGCACGAAGCGGGCGTTCTCCGACGTGCTCGAGGCGCGCCAGGCACTGGTGCGCCGCGCCGGGGTGGGCGCATGATGACGCTGGCCCAGGCCCAGGTGATGCTGCCTGGATCGATGCTGATCGGCGACGGCAGCGTGCGCTTCTCGCGCGTGCACAGCGACACGCGCAGCCTGGAACCAGGCGACCTGTTCGTGGCGCTGAGAGGCGATCGCTTCGATGCGCACGAGTTCCTGGACCGTGCGCGCGAAGCCGGCGCGGCGGCGGCGCTGGCCGAGCGTGGACTGCAACAGGCCGGGATGTCGGGGCTGCAGGTGGCCGACGCGCTGTTGGCGCTTCAGCAACTGGCGGCGGCCTGGCGCCGGCGCTTCGAGCTGCCGCTGATCGCCGTCACCGGCAGCAACGGCAAGACCACCGTGACGCAGATGGTCGCCGCCATCCTGCGCGAAGCGCACGGGCCCGGGGCTTTCGCCACCGAAGGCAACCTGAACAATCACATCGGCCTGCCGCTGACGCTGCTGCGCCTGCGCGAGACCG
The DNA here is from genome assembly GCA_963824005.1 of uncultured beta proteobacterium. GTDB lineage: Bacteria > Pseudomonadota > Gammaproteobacteria > Burkholderiales > Burkholderiaceae_C > Rubrivivax. The sequence continues at coordinate 70,609 of CAWGOK010000016.1, read as the reverse complement.
CGCGCATCGGCGTGGTCGAGCTGGGCATGAACCACCCCGGCGAGATCGAGATGCTGGCGCGCCTTGCCGCACCGACGGTGGCGCTTGTCAACAACGCGCAGCGCGAGCACCAGGAGTTCATGGCCACGGTCGAGGCCGCGGCGCGCGAGAACGGCGCGGTCATCGAGGCGCTGGATCCGCAGGGCATTGCCGTCTTCCCCGCAGACGATGCGTTCACGCCCTTGTGGCGGCAACTGGCCGGTGCGCGCGCGGTGTGGACCTTCGCGCTGGAGGGTCAGGCCGATGTGCGCGCCGACGCGCAGTGGCAGGACGACCACTGGGCGCTGCTGCTGCACACCCGCGCCGGCACGGCACCGGCGGTGCTGCGCATGGCCGGGCGGCACAACCTCAAGAACGCGCTGGCTGCCACCGCTTGTGCACTCGCTGCCGGCGTGGCGCTGCTGCATGTGGTGCGCGGGCTGGAAGCCTTCGAGCCGGTGAAGGGCCGCTCGCGGCTGCACCGGCTGAAGCGTGGCGGCCGGGTACTCACGCTGGTGGACGACAGCTACAACGCCAACCCGGATTCGGTGCGTGCCGCCATCGACGTGCTCGCCATGTTGACGGGCCCGCGCTGGCTGCTGCTGGGCGACATGGGTGAGGTCGGTGCCCAGGGCCCGCAGTTTCACGCCGAGGTGGGCGAGTACGCACGCCAGCGTGGCATCGAGGAACTCTGGGCCGTGGGCGAGTTGTGCGCGCATGCGGCCTTGGCCTATGGCGCAGGAGCGCGGCACTTCGCTGAGGTCGATGCGCTTCTGGCAGCGCTGTCCGGCGCGCCCGAGGCGGCGTCGGTGCTGGTCAAGGGCTCGCGCTTCATGCGCATGGAGCGGGCGGTGCAGGCCCTGCTCGAGGGGGCCGGCCATGCTGCTTAGTCTGAGCCAATGGCTGCTCGACATGTACCCCGAGCAGTTCAGCTACCTGCGTGTGTTCCAGTACATCACCTTTCGCGCGGTGATGGCGGCGCTGACCGCGCTGCTCATCGGCCTGGCCTTCGGCCCGTGGGTCATCCGCCGGCTCAGCGCGTTGAAGATCGGCCAGCCGATCCGCGAGTACGCCATGCAGTCGCACCTGGCCAAGAGTGGCACGCCGACGATGGGCGGGGTGCTGATCCTGATCGGCATTGGCGTGTCCACGCTGCTGTGGTTCGACTGGAGCAACCGCTTCGTCTGGATCGTGCTGCTCGTCACCTTCGGCTTCGGTGCCATCGGTTGGGCGGACGACTGGCGCAAGGTGGTGCAGAAGAACCCCGAAGGCATGCCCTCGGGCGAGAAGTACCTGTGGCAGTCGGCGATCGGTCTGCTGGCCGCGTTGTACCTCGCCTTCAGTGTGTCGGAGACCTCGAACCTGCGTGTGCTGGAACTGTTCCTGCGGTGGGTGGGCAGCGGCTTCTCCAACGACCTGCCGCCCAAGGCCGACCTGATGCTGCCCTTCTTCAAGACCATCAGCTACCCGCTGGGCGTGTTCGGCTTCATCGCGCTGACCTACTTCGTCATCGTCGGCGCCAGCAACGCGGTGAACCTGACCGACGGCCTGGATGGGCTGGCGATCATGCCGGTGGTCATGGTCGGCGGTTCGCTGGGCGTGTTCGCCTACGTCGTCGGCAGCTCGGTGTACTCGAAGTACCTGCTTTTCCCCTACATCCCTGGCGCTGGCGAACTGCTGATCTTCTGCGCCGCGATGGCCGGCGCGGGCTTGGCCTTCCTGTGGTTCAACACCCATCCTGCGCAGGTCTTCATGGGCGACGTCGGCGCGCTCGCGCTGGGCGGGGCGCTGGGCACCATCGCCGTCATCACGCGCCAGGAGATCGTGCTCGGCATCATGGGCGGCATCTTTGTCGTCGAGGCGCTGTCGGTGATGGCGCAGGTGGGTTGGTTCAAGTACACCAAGCGCAAGACCGGCAAGGGACGGCGCATCCTGAAGATGGCGCCGCTGCACCACCACTTCGAGAAGTCCGGCTGGACCGAGACGCAGGTGGTGGTGCGCTTCTGGATCATCACCATGCTGCTGTGCCTGGTCGGCCTGGCCAGCCTCAAGCTGCGATGAACCGGCTGCAATCCCAAACGGTGCTGGTGCTCGGGCTGGGCGAGTCCGGGCTGGCGATGGCGCGCTGGTGTGCGCGTTGCGGCGCGTCGGTGCGTGTGTGGGACTCGCGCGAACAGCCGCCGCAGGCCGTGGCACTGCGCACTGCCGTGCCCGAAGCCGCGCTGCTGTCCGGCGCGCTGGGCGAGGCTCAGCTCGACGGCGTGCAGCGCGTGCTGAAGAGCCCTGGCCTGGCGCCGCACGACGAGCGCATCGCGCCACTGCTGCAACTGGCGTGCAAGCGCGGCATTGCCGTGCAGGGCGAGCTCGAACTGTTCATCGAGGCGTTGGCCGATCTGAAGGCTGCGTGCGGCTATGCCCCGCAGCTGCTGGCCATCACCGGCACCAACGGCAAGACCACCACCACCGCGCTCACCGCGCGGCTGGTCGAACGCGCTGGCCGGCGTGTCGTGGCTGCCGGCAACATCGGCCCGACCTTGCTCGACACGCTGGCGCAATCGCTCGACGCCGAAGTCGCGCCCGAACCGATGCCGCTGCCCGAGGTCTGGGTGATGGAGCTGTCGAGCTTCCAGCTCGGCGGCGCGAGCACGTTCGAGCCGGACGCGGCTGCGGTGTTGAACGTGACGCAGGACCACCTCGACTGGCACGGCACGATGGACGCCTATGCCGAGGCCAAGGCGCGCGTCTTCGGCCGCCGCTCGCTGATGGTCATCAACCGCGACGACCCACGGGTGCGCGCGATGGTGCCGGTGCCGCCGGCCGCCGATGCGACGCGCAGGGCCAAGGCGCCGAAGTTCGAGCCGCGGCGAGTCTGCGAATTCGGCCTCGGTGCGCCGACACGGCCCGGCGACTTCGGCCTGGTCGAGCACAACGGCATCGCCTGGCTGGTGCGCGCGCTGCCGCTGGAAGAAGGCGTCAAGCTGCGCAAGGGTGAGCCGCCGGAGATTCACCTTCAGCAGTTGATGCCAGCCGATGCGCTGCGCATCCGCGGCCGCCACAACGCCGCCAACGCCCTGGCCGCACTGGCCCTGGCCACGTCGATCGGGCTGCCGCTGGCGCCGATGCTGCATGCGCTGCGCGACTACCGCGGCGAGCCGCACCGTGTCGAGCCGGTGGCAACCGTCGGCGGCATCGAAGCCTTCGACGACAGCAAGGGCACCAATGTCGGTGCCACCGTCGCCGCGCTGGAAGGCCTGGGCGCCGAGCGCTCGCCGGGCAAGCTGGTGCTGATCCTGGGCGGCGACGGCAAGGGCCAGGACTTCTCGCCGCTGGCCGCGCCGGTGCAGCGCTTCGCCCGTGCGGCGGCGCTGATCGGCCGCGACGCCGGCACCATCGAAACCACGCTGGCCGGCTGTGGCGTGCCGATGCAGCGCCACGACAGCCTGCCGGCCGCCACCGCCTGGTGCTTCGAGCAGGCCCGCCCGGGTGATGCGGTGCTGCTGTCGCCTGCCTGCGCCAGCCTGGACATGTTCCGCAACTACGGTCATCGCGCCGAGGTGTTTTTCGACGCGGTGCGGCAGCTCGCGGCCCAACGCGGCGAGGTGTTGGCATGAGTACCGTTGCCCGCCCTGCCTGGTGGAGTCGGCTGGCGATGGCCTGGCCGAGCCGCAAGAGTGCGGACGCGCTGCCGGTGCGCGACCAGGTGCAGATCACGCCGCAACGCAATACCAGCCTCGCCGGCTTCGACCGGCCGCTGGTCTTCATCACCGTGGCCCTGCTCGCGCTGGGGCTGGTGATGGTCTATTCGGCGTCGATAGCGCTACCCGACAGCCCGCGTTTCTCGCGCTACGCACCGACGCACTTTCTCACCCGTCATGCCATGTCGCTGGGCCTGGGCTTCGTGGCGGCGTTGCTGGCGCTGCAGGTGCCGGTGAGCCTGTGGGAGAAGTACGCGCCCTGGTGCTTCGTCGTCTCGCTGGCGCTGCTGGTGGCGGTGCTGGTGCCGAAGGTGGGGCTGGAAGTCAACGGCGCGCGCCGTTGGCTGCCAATGGGGCTGATGAACTTCCAGCCCAGCGAGCTGGCCAAGCTGGGCATCGCGCTGTATGCCGCCAGCTACATGGTGCGCAAGATGGACGTGAAGGAAAACTTCATGCAGGCGGTGTGGCCGATGGCGGTGGCGCTGGCCCTCATCGGCCTGCTGCTGCTGGCCGAACCGGACATGGGTGCCTTCATGGTCATCGCCATGATCGCGCTGGGCATCCTGTTCCTGGGTGGTGTCAACGGCCGCATGTTCGCGCTGGGCGTGGCGGTGCTGGCCGGGGCCTTCGCGCTGATGATCGTGCTCAGCCCGTGGCGCGCGCAGCGCATCTTTGCCTACCTGGACCCGTGGAACCCGCTGTATGCGCAGGGCAAGGCCTACCAGCTGACGCACTCGCTGATCGCCTTCGGCCGCGGCGAGATCTTCGGCCAAGGGCTTGGGGCGAGCGTCGAGAAGCTGCACTACCTGCCCGAGGCGCACACCGACTTCCTTTTGGCGGTGATCGGCGAGGAATTGGGCTTCGTCGGCGTGTGCGCGGTCATCGTCGCCTTCTTCTGGCTGACGCGGCGCATCTTCGTCATCGGCCGCCAGGCGGTGGCGCTGGACCGCGTCTTCGCCGGGTTGATGGTGCAGGGCATCGGCATCTGGATGGGCGGCCAGGCCTTCATCAACATGGGCGTGAACCTGGGTGTGCTGCCGACCAAGGGGTTGACGTTGCCGCTGCTGAGCTATGGCGGCTCGGCGATTCTGGTCAACCTGATCGCGCTGGCGATCGTGCTGCGGGTCGACATGGAAAGCCGGGCGCTCATGCGGGGGGAAGGTCATGAGCGCGCTGGGCCGCTCCCGAGCGCTGATCCCGCAGCGCGTAGCGCGAAGGGTCGTCCAGTGAGTCACCTCGTCATCATGGCTGCGGGTACGGGTGGTCACGTGATTCCTGGCTTGGCGGTGGCGCGTGAGATGCAGCGCCGCGGCTGGAGCGTCAGCTGGCTGGGCACGCGCGAGGGCATGGAAAACAAGCTCGTGCCGCCTGAGAGCCAATCGGGCATCGCGCTCGACCGCATCGGCTTTACCGGCCTGCGCGGCAAGGGCTTGATGCACACGCTGACCGGCGGGCTGCGCCTGCTGCAGGCCTTCTGGTCCTGCCTGGGCATCCTGCGCCGGCGCGGGGCCGATGTGGTGCTCGGCATGGGCGGCTACGTCTGCTTCCCCGGCGGGCTGATGGCCTCGCTGCTGGGCAAGCCGCTGGTGCTGGTGAATGCCGACGCGTCGCTGCTGATGAGCAACAAGGCGCTGCTGCCAGTGGCCGACCGCGTGGCCTTCGGCTTCGACGGCGCGGCCGCGGCGCGCACCAAGCAAGCCGTGGTCACCGGCAACCCGGTGCGCGCCGAGATCGAGTCGATGCCCGCGCCGGCCGAACGCTTTGCCGCGCGCAGCGGTGCGTTGCAGCTGCTCGTGGTGGGCGGCAGCCTGGGCGCGAAGGTGCTCAACGACACGCTGCCGGCGGCGCTGCAGCGCATGCCGATCGACACCCGCCCGCGCATTACCCACCAGACCGGCAGCGCGCACATCGACGCCGTGCGCAGCGCCTACCGTGACGCCGGTGTCGAGGCCGAACTGCTGCCCTTCATCGACGACATGGCCGCACGGCTGGCGGCCTGCGATGTGATCGTTTGCCGCGCCGGTGCCGTCACGGTCAGTGAGCTGTGCGCTGCCGGCGTGCCCAGCATCCTGGTGCCGCTGGTGCTCAGCACCACCACGCACCAGCGCGACAACGCCGAGTTCATGGCGCGGCACGGCGCGGCGTTGAACCAGCCGCAAAGCGCGCTCGAGCCGCAGCAACTGGCGGCGCTGCTCGGCAGCCTGACGCGCCCGGCGCTGCTGCAGATGGCCGAGAAGGCGCGTGCGCTGTCGAAACCGCATGCCGCCGCGCGCGTGGCCGATCAGATCGAAGCATTGGCTCGCAAGGGGGCCAAATGAAACACGCCGTCAAACACATCCACTTCGTCGGCGTCGGCGGCGCAGGCATGAGCGGCATCGCCGAGATCCTGCACAACCTGGGCTACACCGTGTCGGGCTCGGACCAGTCGGACAGCGCCACTGCGCGCCGGCTGGCGTCGCTGGGGATTCGCGTCTTCACCGGCCACGATGCCGGTCACATTGCCGGCGCCGAGGCGGTGGTCACGTCCACCGCGGTCAAGGGCGACAACCCCGAGGTCATCGCCGCGCGCGCCCGGCGTGTGCCGGTGGTGCCACGCGCCGTGATGCTGGCCGAGCTGATGCGGCTGAAGCGCGGCATCGCCATCGCCGGTACGCACGGCAAGACGACGACCACCTCGCTGGTCACCAGCATGCTGGCCGAAGCCGGCCTCGACCCGACCTTCGTCGTCGGCGGCCTGCTGCACAGCGCCGGCGCCAATTCGCGGCTGGGCTCGGGCGACTACATCGTGGTCGAGGCCGACGAGAGCGACGCCTCGTTCCTGAACCTGATGCCGATCCTGTCGGTGGTGACGAACATCGACGCCGACCACATGGAAACCTACGGCCACGACTTCGCGCGGCTGAAGGCCGCCTTCGTCGAGTTCGTGCACCGCATGCCCTTCTATGGCGCTGCGATCCTTTGCGCCGACGATCCCGGCGTGCGCTCGATCATCCCGATGATCTCGCGCCCGGTGGTCACCTACGGCATGGACGAAGGCGTGATGGTGCGCGCGGTGGACGTGACGGCGTTGCCTGGTGGGCAAATGCGCTTCGTCGCGCAGCGCCGCAATGGCATGGCCATGCCCGACCTGCACATCACACTCAACTTGCCGGGCGAGCACAACGTGCGCAACGCGCTGGCGGCGCTGGCCGTGGCCACCGAACTGGAGCTGCCCGATGCGCCGATGGTCAAGGCGCTGGCCGCCTTCAGCGGCGTGGGCCGGCGCTTCCAGAGCTATGGCGAGCTGGCAGTGCCGCAGCGTTCAGGAGGCGGCAGCTTCAGGCTGATCGACGACTACGGCCACCACCCGGTGGAAATGGCGGCGGTGATCGCGGCGGCGCGCGGCGCCTTCCCCGGACGCCGCCTGGTGCTGGCCTTCCAGCCGCACCGCTACACGCGCACGCGCGATTGTTTCGAGGACTTCGTCAAGGTCATGGGCACGGCCGACGTGGTGCTGCTGACCGAGGTCTATCCGGCCGGTGAATCACCCATCGTCGCGGCCGACGGCCGTGCGCTGGCACGCGCACTGCGCGTGGCCGGCAAGGTGGACCCGATCTTCGTCGACGACGTGGCCGAGCTGCCGGCGGCCATTGCCGACCAGGTGCGCAATGGCGACGTGATCATCGCCATGGGCGCGGGTTCGATCGGCGCGGTGGCACAACAAGTCAGCGAGCAACTCGGCGCCGCGGTGGAGGGTCACGCATGAAGTCGATCGCCAAGTCGATGGGCAAGGTGGCCGTGCTGATGGGCGGCGACTCGGCCGAGCGCGAGGTGTCGCTGATGTCGGGTACCGGCGTGCTGAATGCGCTGCTGTCGTTGGGTGTCGACGCCAGTGCCTTCGACCCGGCACACGAGGACCTGGCCGACCTGAAGAGCGAACGCTTCGACCGGGTGTTCGTCGCGTTGCACGGCCGCCATGGCGAGGACGGCACGGTACAGGGCGCGCTCGAACTGCTCGGCATTCCCTACACCGGCTCCGGCGTGATGGCCTCGGCCATCGCCATGGACAAGGTCATGACCAAACGCGTGTGGGTCGCCGAAGGGCTGCCGACACCGCGCTGGGTCTGGCTTTCGCGCGACGAGCTCGGTCGTGAGCGCCTGCGCGAGGTGCCCGACCGTGTCGGCCTGCCGCTGATCGTCAAGCCGCCGCGCGAGGGCTCGTCCATCGGCATCACCAAGGTGATGGGCTACTCGCAGATGCACGACGCGGTGCAACTGGCCACGCAGTACGACCCGGACGTGTTGTGCGAGGAGTTCATCGAAGGCATCGAGCTCACCTGCCCGGTGCTGGGCGTTGGCGCCGACGCCCGCGCGCTGCCGGTGATCCGCATCGACGCGCCCGACGGCAACTACGACTTCGAGCACAAGTACTTCTCCGACGACACCGGCTACCGCTGCCCGAGCGGCCTGCCCGAGGCCGAGGAGCTTGAAGTGCAGCGCCTGGTGGTCGCGGCCTACCGCGCGCTGGGATGCCGCGGCTGGGGCCGCGCCGACCTGATGCTGCGCGCCAATGACCGCAAGCCCTTCCTGCTGGAGATGAACACCTCGCCCGGCATGACCGGGCATTCGCTGGTGCCGATGTCGGCGCGTGCCGCCGGCATGAGCTACGAGCAGCTGTGCCTGCACCTGCTGGCGCATGCCGCACTGGACAGTGCCCCGCGCACCAAGGCCTGAACCCATGGCCAGCCTCAGCGCCCACGACCCCACGCTGCCCATCGACGTGCGTCTGATGAACAGCGTGGCCAGCGGCTTGTTCGTGCTGGTGGGCGTGGCCCTGCTGGCTGCGGTGCTGCTGTGGCTGTCGCGCGCGCCGTGGCTGAACATCCGCGTCATCCAGCTCGAGGGCGAGTTGCAACGCAACAGCGTCAGCACCATCCGCGCCAACGCCGCGCCGCGCTTGGCGGGCAACTTCGTCTCCATCGACCTGGGCAAGGCGCGCGCGGCTTTCGAGACCGTGCCGTGGGTGCGCCAGGCCACGCTGCGTCGCATCTGGCCCGATCGGCTGGCGGTGCGGCTGGCCGAGCACCACCCGGTGGCGCTGTGGAAGGGTGAGGATGGCAACGACCGCCTGGTCAACGATTTCGGCGAGATCTTCCAGGCCAATGTCGGCGATGTCGAGGACGAACAGCTGCCGCAGTTCAGCGGGCCCGAGGGCACGTCGGCGCCGATGCTGTCGCTGTACCGCCGGCTGGCGCCGCTGTTCGCATCGAGTGAGCTCGAGCTGCAGGCGCTGCACCTGTCTGGCCGCGGCTCGTGGCGCGCCGAGCTCGACACCGGTGCCAGCCTGGAGATCGGCCGTGGCAGCGAGGACGAAGTGGTCGCACGCGTCGAGCGCTTCCTGCGCAGCGTGGGCCAGGTGACCGGCCGCTTCCAGCGCGAACTCGAACATGCCGACCTGCGCCATGCCGACGGTTATGCCGTGCGCCTGCGCGGCGTCACCACCACGATCGTGCCGCCAGGCACGGCCACGAAAAAACCGAGGTAGAAGACCCATGGCCAAGGAAAACAAGGATCTGGTCGTCGGCCTGGACATTGGCACGGCCAAGGTCATGGCGGTGGTGGCCGAGGTGCTGCCCGGCGGCGAGTTGCGCGTCGCCGGGCTCGGTGTCGCGCCGGCCCATGGCCTGAAGCGCGGCGTGGTGGTGAACATCGACGCCACCGTGCAGAACATCCAGGAGGCACTGAAGGAGGCCGAGATGATGGCCGCCTGCAAGATCACGTCGGTCTACACCGGCATCACCGGCAGCCACATCCGCGGCCAGAACTCCACCGGCATGGTGATCGTGCGCGACAACCGCGAAGTGACGCCGGTGGACGTGGCGCGCGTGGTGGAGACCGCCAAGGCCATCAACATCCCCAACGACCAGCGGCTGCTGCTGGTCGAGCCGCAGGAATTTGTCATCGACGGCCACGAGGTGAAGGAGCCGGTGGGCATGAGCGGCAGCCGGCTCGAGGTCAAGGTGCACATCGTCACCGGCGCGCAGAGCGCGGCCGAGAACATCCTGAAGTGCGTGCGCCGCTGCGGGCTGGAGGTGGAGCGGCTGGTGCTCAACCCCAGCGCGTCGAGCGCCGGCGTGCTCAGCGCCGACGAGAAGGACCTGGGCGTGGCGCTGGTCGACATCGGCGCCGGCACCACCGACGTGGCCATCTTCACCGACGGCGCGATCCGCCACACCGCGGTGATCCCGATCGCCGGCGACCTGATCACCAGTGACATCGCGATGGCGCTGCGCACGCCGACCAAGGACGCGGAAGAGATCAAGGTCGAGTACGGCGTGGCCAAGCAGCTGCTAGCCGACCCGAACCAGGAGATCGAGGTGCCGGGACTGGGCGACCGCGCGCCGCGCAAGCTCAGCCGCCAGGCGCTGGCCGGCGTGATCGAGCCGCGTGTCGAGGAGATCTTCTCGCTGGTACACCAGGTCATCCGCCAGAGCGGCTACGAGGAGCTGCTGTCCAGCGGCATCGTGCTCACCGGTGGCTCAGCGGTGATGCCGGGCATGGTGGAGCTGGGCGAGGACATCTTCCTCAAGCCGGTGCGCAAGGGGTTGCCGCTGTACAGCGGCCCCTTGTCGGACATGGTGGCGAATCCCCGTTCGGCGACGGTGATGGGTCTGCTGGAAGAAGCGCGTTCGGCGCGCGCGCGCGGGCTCAAGGCGGCGGGGCAGGCGGGGTCGGTGAAGACCATCGTCGGCCGCGCCAAAGACTGGTTCTTGGGCAATTTCTAGCTCCGACTAACTTGAGTTCAAGTAAGTCGACGCTGAAGCCTGGGATTGAAGGAAGGAACCCGATGCATGCATGACGAGGTTCCCGGTTCGTGGGTGGTGGGTACTTTTTTTACTGGCAACTGCATTCTGACTAGGAGGCGCACATGGCTATCGAGATGATCGAAGAGTTTGACCAAGGCACGCAAATCAAGGTGATCGGCGTCGGCGGCGGCGGCGGCAACGCTGTCGAGCACATGATTGCCCAGTCCGTGCAGGGGGTGCAGTTCGTCTGCGCCAATACCGACGCGCAGGCGCTCAACCGCAGCGGCGCCGGGCATCTGGTGCAGCTGGGCAACAGCGGCCTGGGCGCGGGCAGCAAGCCCGAGGTTGGCCGCGGCGCGGCCGAAGAGGCGCTGGACCGCATCCGCGAGGCCATCACGGGCGCGCACATGCTGTTCATCACCGCCGGCATGGGCGGCGGCACCGGCACCGGCGCGGCGCCGGTGATCGCCCGCGTGGCCAAGGAGATGGGCATCCTGACCGTGGGTGTCGTCACCAAACCCTTCGACTTCGAAGGCAAGAAGCGCGGCAAGCAAGCCGAGGACGGCGTGGCCGAGCTCGAGGCCAACGTCGACAGCCTGATCGTCGTGCTCAACGAGAAGCTGCTCGAGGTGATGGGCGACGACGTCACGCAGGAGCAGGCCTTCGCACACGCCAACGACGTGCTGAAGAACGCCGTCGGCGGCATCAGCGACATCATCCATGTGCCCGGCCTGGTGAACGTCGACTTCGAGGACGTGAAGACGGTGATGAGCGAACCGGGCAAGGCAATGATGGGCACGGCGCAGGCCGGCGGCCCGGACCGCGCCAACAAGGCCGCCGAGCAAGCCGTGGCCTGCCCGCTGCTGGAAGGCATCGACCTGTCCGGCGCGCGTGGCGTGCTGGTGCTGATCGCCGCCAGCAAGAGCACCTTCAAGCTGGCGGAGAGCAAGAACGCGATGAACACCATCCGCCGCTATGCGGCCGACGATGCGCACGTGATCTTCGGCACCGCCTACGACGAAGGCCTGGGCGACCAGTTGCGCGTGACCGTCATCGCCACCGGCCTGTCGTCGGTGGCGCGCCGAGCGCAGCCGCCGCTGAGCGTGGTGCAGCCGCAGGCGGCGCAGGGCTATGGTCAGCGCACCGGCACCGACAACCTGCCGATCCTGAACCAGCCGGCGCAGATCGGCGGCACGCCCGCGCAGCCGCAGGACTACAGCGGACTGAGCACGCCCAGCGTGTGGCGCACCGCGCGCTCGCAGAGCGCCGCGGCCAAGGTCGAGGCGCTGTCCTCCAACGGCATGGACGAGATCGAGATTCCGGCGTTCCTGCGCAAGCAGGCGGATTGACCGGCCAGGCACACCGGCGGCGCTGGTGCGCTGCCGGTGTCCGCGCTTCGCTGCGCCGCTAGAAGCTGATCGACCCGCTCAATGCGAAGAACGGGGCTGGGTTGTAGTTGGACGATTGCAGCGTCGATCCGGCATCGTTCAGGACCCTGAGCCGGCCGCCGACCACGGCGCCGATGTACAGGTCCACCTGCGCCACAGGGCCGAACTTGCGCGTCAACCGGGCAAACACCGGCGCGCCGGAGTTCTGCCCCAGGTTGCCGGGTGCCGCCGTGTCGCTGCGCAGGCGGAAGCGGTAGTCCCGGTAGGCCGCGCCGCCGGCCAGCTCCCAGTCGTCGCTCCAGGTGTAGGCCAGTTCGAGGCCGGCACCGCCGGCCGGGCCCGCCTGCAATGGGTTGGACAGGCGCAACGACTCGTTGATCTGCCAGTTGACGATGACGAAGGGGAAGTACTGCATGCGGTCGATCTGGCGGAATGCGCCCAGACCGAATCCGACGAACAGCGTGGGCGAGAACACCTTGGTGACGCCGACCACGGCGCCGTAGTTCAGGCCATTCGATGCGCTTGCGCCGGATTCGTAGGCCCATTCGACTTGCGGCGCGACGAACATCGACAGGTCCGGCGCCAGGCTGTAGCCCAGATTCAGCCCCACGCTGGGCCGCAGGATGTCGGTCCACGGCGCCACCGCGCCGAATGCGGTCGGCGTGTCGAAGGACCAGTACTCGGCGATGTAGCGCGCGTTGATGCCCAGCGACAGTTCGGGGGTGAACTGTCGGCTGATGCTGCCGCCCAGGTCGACTGAATTCCAGCGAAAACGCCCGCCGTCGTCGATCTTCGTGTTGAGCTGGCTCAGCCCCGTCAGGCTGAAGGTGCTGGAGATGTCGCCCGGCTGTGCCGGCGCCTGCGCGGCCGCCATCGAGCTGGCCATCAGCAGCGCCATCGCGCCGCCTGTGTGCGAGATCCTCGGGCGACGGGTCGGGCCCCAGGGGGCAGGTTGTTGCAAGGAGACCGACATGCTCGACGCCCGAAGTTACTGAAGCGGTATTAAAGCATACGTCATGGTCGCAAACAGACCATTCAGTCTCATGTTGCCGATCCGTGCTGCAGATTCCAAGCGCTGCGCGCCGCGCCGACGGGGCCGAGGGGCCCGCACCGCCACGGGCATGGCCGGATCGCGACGCAATAATCGGCAGATGCCGTGCAGTCCAGTGATCGCCCCGTCCCTGCCTGTGGGAAGCGTTCGATGAGCGCACAGCTTCCGGTCGCCGAAGCCGCGCGCAGCACGCCGCTGCTGGCCGAGACCGAGGTGCTGGTCCTGGGCGGCGGCCCGGCCGGCATTGCCGCCGCGGCCAGCGCAGCGGCCGCCGGGCGCGATGTGCTGCTGGTCGAGCGCTACGGCTTCCTGGGCGGCATGGGCACGGCCGCTGGTGTCACCAACTTCTGCGGCCTGCATGCCAACGTGCATGGCGAGATGAGGCGCGTGGTGCATGGCGTGGCCGACGAACTGCTCGAGCGCATCGATGCGCTGGGCGGGCTGAACCAGCCGCATGCGATCTTCGGCCGCACGCTGGCCCAGGCCTACGACGGCGCCGCCTACAAGTGCGCGGCCGACGAACTGCTGCTGGCGCGTGACGTGCGGCTGCTGTTCCATGCACTCGCGGTCGGCGTGGCGATGCGCGATGGCGGCCAGGTCGATGCCCTGCTGGTCGAGACGCGATCGGGCCGTCGTGCGATCCGCGCGCAGGTCCTTGTCGACGCCTCCGGCGACGGCGACCTGCTGGCCTGGGCCGGCGCGCCGTGGCAGAAGGGCGACGACCAGGGCGAGATGCTGTACCCGACGCTGATGTTCCGCGTCGCCGGCGTCGACGACGCGCGCGCCGGCGAGGCCTGGCGCGAGGTCGGGCCACGCATGGTCGAGGCGCAGCGCAGCGGCCGCCACCGCTTCGCCCGGCAGGGCGCGATCCTGCGGCCGATGAAACATGCCGGCGAATGGCGCGTCAACGTCACGCAGATCCGCAACGCAGGCCGGGCCGCGCGATGGACGGCACCGATGCGCTGCAGCTGTCGGCCGGCGAGGTCGAGGGCCGCCGCCAGGTGCGCGACTTCTTCGCCTTCCTGCGCGAGCAGATGCCCGGCTTCGAAAACGCCTACCTGCTGGAGATTGCGCCGCAGGTGGGCATTCGCGAGACGCGCCGCCTGATCGGCCGTACCGTGCTCGAAGGCGAGCACGTGCTCGGCTGCGCCGACTTCGACGACAGCATCGGCGTCAACGCCTGGCCGCTGGAGCAGCATGTGGCCGGCGACGTGCGCTGGAGCTGGCCGGCCGAGGGCTCGCGCGGCTTCAACCAGCTGCCGTGGCGCATGCTGCTGCCGCAACGGGTGCACAACCTGCTGGTGGCCGGGCGCTGCGCGTCGATGAGCGCAGCGGCGCAGTCTGCCGCGCGCGTCAGCGGCGGCTGCTTCGTCATGGGCGAGGCGGCCGGGCTGGGTGCCGCAATGGCGTTGCAGGACGCTCGTGCCGTGGTCGACATCGACGTGACCGCGCTGCAGCGCAAACTGCAACTACAAGGGGCCTGGCTGGGCCGCGACATCGAATGAACGCTCCCGAAGACTGCACATCGCTGGCGCAGATGCGCGCCGAAATCGACCGGCTCGACGAGCAGATCGTGCGCCTGCTGGCCGAACGCGGCGGCTACGTGCTGGCCGCCGCGCGCTTCAAGCACAGCGCCGAAGAGGTACCCGCCCCGCAGCGTGTGGAGCAGGTCATCGCGAACGTGCGCGCGCTGGCGCTGCAGCAGGGCGCGCTGCCCGACGTGGTGGAACGCACCTACCGCACGATGATCGCCGCCTTCATCGAGGCCGAACACCGGCACTGGTTGCAGCGCTGATGATTGCCGGTGGCACTGCATAGAATCGTCGGGACGCCCCGATCCCGAGGAGACCAGCGCATGTCGATCCGTAGAACCCTGCTGTTCGCCGGCCTGCTGTGTGCGGCCGTGGCACCGGCCGTGGCCCAGACCGCCTGGCCGAGCAAGCCGATCCGCATCGTCGTGCCCTATGGCCCCGGCTCGTCGCCCGACGTGCTGGTGCGGCTGTTCAGCGACAAGCTGGGCAAGAGCCTGGGCCAGCCGGTGATCGTGGAGAACAAGCCGGGCGCCGGCGGCAACACCGGCACCGACTACGTGGCCAAGGCCGCGCCGGACGGCTACACCTTCTTGGTCAGCACCAACGGCCCGCTGGTCTACAGCACGGTGTTCAACCCCAAGCTGCCCTACGACCCCTTCAAGGACCTGGCGCCGGTGACGCTGGCTGGCGTGCAGCCCAACGTCTGCGCCGTGTCCAACGACATGAAGGTCGACGACGTCAAGGGCTGGGTCGAGGCGATGAAGAAGGACCCCGGCAAGTACAACTACTCGTCCACCGGCGTGGGCTCGATGTCGCACCTGTCGGTGGAGATCGTCAAGCTGAAGAGCGACTCCTATGCGGTGCACCTGCCCTATGCATCGTCGCCGCTGGCCATCCTGGCCATCATGCAGGGCGACGTGCACTTCGCCTGCGTGCCGCCGGTGGCGGTGATGCCGCAGGCCAAGGCGGGCAAGCTCAAGGCCATTGCCGTGACCAGCGCCAAGCGCAGCAAGCTGGCGCCGGAGCTGCCGACGATGGCCGAGAGCGGCTTCCCGGACATCCAGGCGCTGGCCTGGATGGCGATCATGGCGCCGGCGAAGACGCCGCCCGAGATCATCAACCGCATGAGCAAGGAAATCGCCGCCATCCTGGCCGAGCCCGAGACACAGCAGAAGCTGGCCGTGGCCTACATGGAGAGCGTGGGCTCGACGCCGGAGGAGCTGGCGAAGTGGATGACCGAGGAGCGCAACCGCTGGGCGCCGGTGATCAAGCACGTGGGCTTGACGGCGAACTGAGCCCTGAGGTCGGTGGCGCTCAATTGCGCCAGACGCTGACCTTCCAGTTGTCGATGCCGTCGGCGGAAGCCTCGTCGGGGTAGCTGAGCGTGACCCGCGCGAAGCCCAGCCGCAGTGGCGCCGCGGTGGCCGAAAAGTCCGGACAGGCTTCAGCAGCCGAGCAGGCCGGACCATCGAGTTGCGTGAATTGCGCTGCGCGCAACCCACTGCGGTTGGCGACCGGCTTCCAGGTCGACGAAAAACAAGCGACAGAGACCTCGGGCGAAAGGTAGCGGCGGCCGCTCTGCTCGACCAGCAGCTTCGGTTGCACCGCCGTCGCCGTGCCGCGCAGAAGTGCAACACAGTCCTCGCCGCAGTCGAGGCTGCGGATCGCACCGTCGACGGCAGGGTCGTGCACCGCACTGTTCGACAGGTACAGCAGCGTGACGCTGCCGGTGCCGCTGGGCATCGTCAGACTGGTCTTGAGGAACGCGTCCGGGTTGCCGCCACTGGTCATGCGCTCCACGGTTGGAGTAGCTGCCGGCGTGCCCGGTGGGGTCCACGGCAGCACAGTCCATCCCGCGAGATCGAAGTCGCCGTCTTGGTAAACGCGCGGTGGCGTGGCCGATACCGACAGGCGCGCCATGGCCTGCGTCGCCAAGGTGTCGCTGGTGCGCGCGACGACCATGAACATCGCGCCGTCGTCGGCCAGGTTCACGCTGGGCAGCCTGTAGCTGCTGCCGACAGCCCCTTCGATGTCGACGAAGTTGGCGCCGCCGTCGGCCGAGCGACGCCACTGGTAGCTGAGGTTGCCGTAGTGGCTGCTCTGCACCGCCTCGAAGCTCACTGTCGCGCCGACCATCGCGGTAGTGTCGGCAGGCTCGATGCTGACCACCAGAGGATCGGGCTCGCCTCCGCCTCCACCTCCGCCACTGCCGACAATGCTCAGCAGGCCGGCGAATCCGATGCCGGCCAGCATGACGAGGCGCCCGAGGCGCGTCCAGGACCGATGTTCAACGTGCATGCTTGTCCTTCCCGATTGCGCCTGTCAGGCGCAGCAAGAGCGCTGCGCACAACGCGCCGCCCGTCGCCGCGGCCAGGTCGTCGATGCCGAAACTGCCGCGCAGGAAGTACCCGGCCAGCCGCTGGCCGACGGGCGAGTTTCCGAACACTGCACGGATCGCATCGGCCAGCCGCGCGGCCAGCAGCGGTAGTTGGCCGCACTCGAAAGCCGCATTGATGGTGAACCAGCCCAGGCAGGCTCCGTAGCGCCAAGTCGGGTGGGCCGGCAGCAGTGCGGCCGTGAGCAGGCCGAAGCTGAAGGGGTGGACGAAGCTGGGCAGCCACGCACCGGCGCTGCCAAACAGGCCCATGCTCTGCAACGCGGGCACGGCGGGAATCAGCCAAGTCGCCCCAGCCGGCCGATCACTCAGGTAAACCAGCAGGCCGGTCGACAAGGCCATCAAGGCCATCGATACCAGGACGATGGTCGGCGAAGCAGCCCGTACAACAGGGACTATCGACTTGCGCATCGAGGCAGTCTTGCCGAGTTGGGCAGGGCTGCGGTTGAGTACCGTCAATCGCGGCGCGACCCCTTGTCGCAGTCCGGCTCGACCGGCGTCAGTGCGCGGCCAGCATAGCCAGTCCCAGCGCCTCGGCCGTCTCGATGCCGTCGACGCCGGCCGACATGATGCCGCCGGCATATCCTGCACCCTCGCCGGCCGGGTACAGCCCGGCCACGTTGACACTGCAGCGATCGGCGCCACGCGGGATGCGCAGCGGCGACGAGGTGCGCGTTTCCACGCCGGTGAGCAGGGCGTCGGGCAGCGAGAAGCCGGGAATCTGCCGCTCGAAGGCCGGCAGCGCCTCGCGGATGGCGTCCAGCACATGGACCGGCAGGCTTTCGCGCCCCGGTTCAGCCAGGTCGGTGGGTCGCACACCGGGCTTGTACGAAGGCTCGACGCTACCGAAGGCACTGGAGCGCTGACGCTTGAGAAAGTCGCCGACCCGCTGGCCCGGCGCCACGTAGCCGCCCCCGCCCAGCTCGTAGGCGCGAGATTCCCAGAAGCGCTGGAAGGCCACGCCGTCCAGCGGGTTCACCGCGCTGCCGTCGCGCCGGCCGTCCTGCCGGTAGCCCTGCGGATCGATGCCGACGACGATGCCGGCATTGGCATTGCGCTCGTTGCGCGAGTACTGGCTCATGCCGTTGGTGACGACGCACCCTTCCTCCGACGTGGCGGCGACCACGGTGCCGCCGGGGCACATGCAGAAGCTGTAGACCGAGCGGCCACCCTTGCAGTGGTGCACCAGCTTGTAGTCGGCCGCGCCCAGGATCGGGTGCCCGGCACTGGGGCCGAAGCGCGCACGGTCGATCAGGCTTTGCGGATGTTCGATGCGGAAGCCCACCGAAAAGGGCTTGGCCACCATCGCCACGCCGCGCCGCTGCAGCATGGCGAAGGTGTCGCGCGCGCTGTGGCCCAGCGCCAGCACCGCATGCTCGGCGCGCAGCTGCTCGCCGCCGGCCAGCACCAAGCCTCTGAGGTGTCCGTCTTCGATCTGCAGGTCCACCACCTGCTGGCCGAAGCGCACCTCGCCGCCGAGGGCCTCGATCTCGGCGCGCATCTTCTCCACCATGCTCACCAGGCGGAAGGTGCCGATGTGCGGCTTGGCCACGAAGAGGATCTCCTCCGGCGCGCCGGCCTTGACGAACTCGTCCAGCACCTTGCGCGTGAGAAAGCGCGGGTCGCTGATCTGGCTCCACAGCTTGCCGTCGCTGAAGGTGCCGGCGCCGCCTTCGCCGAACTGCACGTTCGACTGCGGGTCGAGCACGCCCTGGCGCCACAGGCCCCAGGTGTCCTTGGTGCGCTCGCGCACGGCCTTGCCGCGCTCCAGCACGATCGGCTGCAGGCCCATCTGCGCCAGGATCAGCGCGGCAAAGATGCCGCACGGGCCAAACCCGATGACCACCGGTCGCGGCCGTCCGGACACCGCAAAGTCCACCGGCGCGTGGCCGACGAAGCGGTAGGTGGTGTCCGGGGCGATGCGCACCTGGCGGTCGCCGGCCAGCCGCGCCAGCACGGCGGTTTCGTCCACGCCGTCGGCGAGCAGGCAGTCGACGGTGTAGCTCAGCATCACCGCCGACTTCTTGCGCGCGTCCCACGCGCGGCGGAAGACCGTCAGTTCGCGCAGCTGTTCATCGGCCAGGCCCAGGCGCGCGAGCACGGCGGCGCGCAGCGCACCCGCGGCATGCTCGAGCGGCAGGCGCAGTTCGGTGATGCGCAGCATGGGTAGAGCGCGCCCGGGCGCGCCGGCGTCAACCGCCCTTCTTGGCGCGCTTGCCCGGGTTCTTCTTGCTGCGTGTGTGCGAGCCGCGTTCCAGACTGACCTTCTGGCCGCGCTGGGTGGTCACCGTCACGCCGGTGGGGGCGGGCGGGCGCGGCGTGGCCTTGCGGTCGGCTTCGGTGATGATCTTGTTGCCCATGGTCGACTCCGTCAGAGGTTGAATGCAAAGGCGCGATTAGGCCACAGCGGCAAGGCTCGCCTATTCGCGGACAATTGCGGCATGCTCGCGCAACGCACCCTCAAGTCCCTGACCCGCGCCGTCGGCCTGGGCGTGCACAGCGGGCAGAAGGTCGAATTGACCCTCAAGCCGGCGCCGCCGGACAGCGGCATCGTATTCCGCCGTGTCGACCTGCCGGTGCCGGTGGACATCCCGGTGTCGGTCACGGCGGTCAGCGACACGCGCATGGCCACCACCATCTCGCCCGGCGGCCAGCCCGGGCTGCCGACGGTGCAGACCATCGAGCACCTGCTGTCGGCCTGTGCCGGCCTGGGCCTGGACAACCTCGTCATCGACATCAGCGGCGAGGAGGTGCCGGTGCTCGATGGCTCGGCAGCGAGCTTCGTCTACCTGCTGCAAAGTGCCGGCATCGTCAAGCAGGACGCGCCCAAGCGTTTCCTGCGCGTGAAGAAGGCGGTGGAGATCCGCGAGGGCGAGGGCGCCGCGCTGAAGTGGGCGCGACTGGAGCCGTACCACGGCTACAAGCTCAGCTTCGAGATCGAGTTCAACCACCCGGCGGTGGACGAGACTGGGCAGCAGGTGGTCTTCGATTTCAGCCAGGGGCAGTACCAGCGCGACATCGCGCGCGCGCGCACCTTCGGTTTCACCAAGGACGTGGAGATGATGCGCTCGCGCGGCCTGGGCCTGGGCGGCAGCCTGGACAACGTCATCGTCGTCGACGACAGCCGCGTGCTCAATGCCGAGGGCCTGCGCTATGGCGACGAGTTCGCCAAGCACAAGATCCTCGACGCCATCGGCGACCTGCACGTGCTGGGCCAGCCGCTGCTGGCCGCGTACAGCGCCTACCGCAGCGGCCATGCGCTGAACAACAGGCTGCTGCGTGCGCTGCTGGCCGACTCGAGCGCGTACGAGACCGTCACCTTCGACGACGAGACGCTGGCGCCGCAGGGCTTTGCCGCGCTGGCCCCGGCATGGTGATCTTCCGACTGGTGTTCGGGCTGCTGCTGCTGGCCGCGCTGCTGTGCTTCGCGATGTACATCGGCACGCAGCAGCGGATGTGGATGCAGCGCGGCCTGGTCGTGCTGAAGTGGACCGTGCTCGCCGGGTTGGGCTTTTTTGGCGTGATCGCGCTGGAGCGGCTGACGCCGCTGCTCTGAGCGTCAGTGCCGGCTTCGGGCCGAACCCGGGGCGCTCAGGCCGCGTGCAGCGACCGCGCGCGCCGCAGTGCCCTCAGCGCCAGCGGACTGGCCGGGCGCAGCGCCTGGCGCTCCGCCGCCAGGCCGGTGGCCAGCGCGCGGTGGCCACTGCGCAGCGCCGCCTCCAGCCGTCAGGTCGCGCTGCGCATGGCTGCCGCCAAATCGGTGCGCCACGCCGCGGATGCCGCGCAGCAGTGCCGCCGCCTGGGCATAGTCGCCCTGGCCGAAGGCCTGCAGTGCCCGCGCGGCAGGGTGGCCGACATCGCGCGTGAACATCGTGTTGTCGCGGTCCTCGTTCTGCACGCGGCGTTGTGCGTCGAGCAGCTGCTGCTGCGCCAGCGCGTCGCCGGCGCCGACGAAGGCCATCATCGCGTGCAGGTCGTTGAAGCCATACCAGCCCGATTCAGCTGGCGGCGCCCAGCGCTCGGCCAGCGGCTGCCAGCGCGTGCCCAGATCGACGCCGCGCAACATCAGCCGCCACAGCATCGCGCTCGCGTCGACCATGTCCAGCGCCGCGGTCGAGCCCGTGCCGCCGATGGCCGCGTCGTACAGCCGCAGCACTTCGGCATGGTCGTCCAGCTCCAGGTAGTACAGCGCCAGGTGCCACCCGTTGTGGCAGCCGAGGAAACTGCCCGGCGCCCAGCGTTCGCTGTTCGGCTGCAGCCAGGCGATGCCGTCGCGCGGGCGGTGGCGCATTTCGTGCACATGGGCCACCGCATGCCAGCCGGGCACGCCTGCGTCCCAGGCCGGCAGCGCGCGTGCGATGCGGTCGCGCAGCATGCGGCTGTCGCCGAGGAAGAAGTCCAGCTGATGGCCGACCTGCAGCGCGAGCGCGTCGCGCGGGTATTCCAGGCTCAGGTCCTCGAGCCGGCGTGCGGCCTCGCGCCAGCGTCCGTCGACCAGTGCACCGGCCGCGGCAATGTGGCGCTGCTCGCGCGCCACCGGCAGGCCGGCCGGGAACGCGGCGCCGACGCAATTTCAGAATAGCCGCTCGGCCAGGAACTGCAACGTGCGGCCATGCGCCAGCGCGGCGCTCGCCGCCCGGTAGGAGCCGCGCGCCCAGCAGTTGAAGCCGTGGTCGGCGCTGTCGTAGACATGAAGCTCGGCATTGCGGCCCTGCATCGCGACACGTACCTTGTCCACCGCGCTCAGCGGGATGTTGGCATCGAGTGCGCCGTAATGAAACTGCACCGGGCAGTGGATCTGTGGGGCCAGCTCGAGCATGTCCTGGATGCCGCCGCCGTAGTAGGCCACCGCGGCGTCGATGCCGGCCGTGGCTGCGGCCACGTAGGCCAGCCGCCCGCCCATGCAATAGCCGAGCGCGCCGATGCCGCGACCGCGCACCTCGGGCCGCGCTCGCAGCGCCTTCGCGCCATCGGCCAGGTCACGCTGCAGCGCGCTGCGGTCGGCGGCCATCGCCAGAGCTCGGCCGCGCTGGATGTCCTCGGGCGTGTAGCCAATCTCCAGCCGGCGCTGCTGCTGCCAGAACACGTCGGGCGCGAGCACCACGAAGCCGTCCAGCGCGTACTGCTCGGCCACGCTGCGGATGTGCTCGTTGACGCCGAAGATCTCTTGCAGTAGCAGCAGCCCCGGCCCGCTGCCGGCCGGCGGCAGCGCCAGGTAGGCATCGAAACTGCCGGCGCTGCCGGTGAGGGTGGTCCAGGACGTGGTGACGGGTGCGCTCATCGTGGGTCTCCGCGTGGGGTCAGTAAGTTCTTCCGCGACGGTACTGCGCATGCGCGCGCGGTGCCAGCGTCGTCGCCCTGGCCATCGCCGCCAGCGACGCGCCGGCATGCGCGTGGGTGATGGCCAGTCCCAGCGCATCGGCGGCATCCTTACCGGGCAGGCCGGGCAGCTTGAGCAGGCGCATCACCATTTCCTGCACCTGCTCCTTCCTGGCGTGGCCGTGGCCGACGATGGCCTTCTTCAACTGCAGCGCGGTGTATTCGGCGACAGGCAACCCGCCCGACACCAGCGAGGCCAGTGCCGCGCCGCGCGCCTGGCCCAGCAGCAGCGTGCTCTGCGGGTTGACGTTGACGAAGACGATCTCCACCGAGGCGCATACCGGCTGGTAGGTGTCCACGACCTCGCGCACGCCGTCGAAGATGATCTTCAGCCGCGCCGGCAGGTCGCCCAGGTCGGCCTCGCGCGTGCGGATGGTGCCGCTGGCGACATAGCCGAGGTGGCGGCCATCGACCTCGACCACGCCGAAGCCGGTGGTCTGCAGCCCGGGGTCGATGCCGAGGATGCGGCCCTTCACGGGTTGAGGCTGGAGTACCAGCGCACCGAGTGGAAGAATACCGGTGCGGCGAAGCACAGTGGCGCCACGCGGTCGAGCAGGCCCACCGCGCCGGTGACCGAGCTCTGGTTGCCCCAGAAGCGCACACCGGCGTCCTTCTTCAGCGCCTTCATCACGAACTCGCCGAGCGTGCCGCAGGCGCCGGCCACCAGCCCCAGCGCCAGCGCCTGCCCGATGCGAAAGGGCGTGATCCAGACCAGCAGCGCGCCGACGACTGCCGCGGCCAATGCGCCGGCCATCCAGGCGCGAAACGAGAAGAAGCGGTCGATGCGCCGCGCCACCGGGCGGCGGCGCAGCCAGCGGCTCATCAGCTCCTGCACGATCTGCGCGCTGGCCGAGACGATGACCAGGAAGAACAGCAGGAACGCACCGCGCCCGGCGTAGTTGGGGAACTCCAGCAGCAGCAGCGCGGGTGCATGGCTCAAGCCGAACACGCACACCGTGATGCCCCACTGGATCTTGGCGTTGCGCTCGAGAAAGCGCTGCGGGTCGCCGGCCAGCGCGCTGAGCACCGGGATGGCCAGGAACACGTACACCGGGATGAACACGCTGAACAGGTCGAAGCTGCGCAGCCCGACCAGCACATACTGCAGCGGCAGCACGACGAAGAAGGCCAGGATCAGGCTGCGGTGGTCGCTGCGCCGCGTGTGCGCCAGCGTGATGAACTCGCGCAGCGCCAGGAACGAGAACACGCCGAACAGCAGCGTCGCGCCTACCGGGCCGGACAGCCAGGACAGCCAGAACACCAGGGTGCCGATCCACAGCGCGCGCAGGTCGCGCAGCAGCCGTGTGTGCTGGTCCTGCTGCTCGCTGTCCTGCGGGCGCAAGGTGCGTGTGAACACGGCGATGCTGACCACCGCAAGCAGGCCGAACAGGATCAGGAACAGCAGCGCGACATGTTGTTCGACCGTGAGCGAGCGCAGCGCGTTCATGCGGCAGTTGCGCTCAGGTCGGCGCCGGCCGCAGGGCCACCACCGCGTCGCGCGCGCGGTCGAGGAAGACGCGCTTGTCCTCGCCGGGTTCGAGCTGCATCGGTGCGCCGAAGGTAGCGGTACACAGGATCGGCACCGGCACCACCTCGCCCTTGGGCATGACGCGCTGCACGTTGTCGATCCATACCGGCACCAGCTGCACGCCGGGGAATTGCTCCGCCAGGTGGTACAGCCCGCTCTTGAAGGGCATCGGCTCGCCCTTGTTGCTGCGTGTGCCCTCGGGGAAGATGACCAGCGAGTCGCCTTGTTCCAGCGCCTCGGCCAGCGGCTCCAGCGGATCCTGGTCGTCGCTGCGTTGGCGGCTGACGTACACCGCGTGGAAGACCTCGCGCGTCAGCCAGTGCTTGAAGCGGCTGGCCGTCCAGTAGTCGCGCGCGGCGATCGGGCGCGTACGCACGCGCAGGTCGTCGGGCAAGGCGGCCCAGATCAGCACCCAGTCGAGATGGCTCTGGTGGTTGGCGAAATAGATGCGCTGCAGCGCCTCGGGCGGGCAGCCTTGCCAATGGCCCTGGGCACCGGTGACCAGACGTGCCACGAAGGACACCAGCCTGCCCATGACCTTGACCGCGATCGTCATGAGGGGATGGTAGCTTGACGGCCGCGCGCGCACGCCCGCGCGGCGGGCCCAATCAGCCGCGGCTTCAGCGGCCGTAGGTGGCAGTGAACGAGGTCTTGCCGAGCAGGCCGGGGCCGACACCCTTGTTGAGCACGAAGCCGTAGAGCCCGGCCGAGCCCGTCTTCGGCACGCCGCCGGCGACCTCGAGCTTGTCCACCGCCAGCGCATACAGAGTGAAGATGTAGCGGTGCGGCTTGTCGCCCGCTGGCGGGCAGGGACCGCCATAGTTGCCGTTGCCGCCGGTGGCGCCGGTATCCATGAAGTCGGTGTTGCCGCCGAAAGCGCCGGACGGCAGGCGCGAGGCCTGGTTGCCGGCACCTTGCGGCAGGCCGGTGGTCGTCGGCGGAATGTTGTACACGGCCCAGTGCCAGAAGCCGCTGCCGGTGGGCGCGTCCGGGTCGTAGACCTGCAGCGCCAGCGACTTGGTACCGGCAGGCACGTTGCGCCATTCGAGCGTCGGCGAGATGTTCTCGCCGCGGCAGCCGAAGCCGTTGAGCACATGCTTGTTGTCGAACGCGCCGCTCTTCAGGTCGGGGCTGCTGAGCGTGAACTCCGGTGCTGGCGCCATGGCGCTGCAACCGGCGAGCGCGGCCACGGCCAGCACCGTCAAGGCGGAACGATGGGGCGTCTTCATGTGTTGTTTCCTCTTGGGTGGTTCAGTGGCGGAAGTGCCGCGTGCCGGTGAAGACCATGGCGATGCCACGTTCGTCGGCCGCGGCGATGACCTCGTCGTCGCGCATCGACCCGCCGGGCTGGATGACGCAGGCGGCGCCTTCGTCGATGACCACGTCCAGGCCGTCGCGGAAGGGGAAGAACGCGTCGCTGGCCACCGCAGAACCGGCCAGCGACAGGCCCGCGTTGCCGGCCTTGATGCGTGCGATGCGCGCCGAATCGACGCGGCTCATCTGGCCAGCGCCGACGCCCAGCGTCATGCCATTGCCGCAGAAGACGATGGCGTTGCTCTTCACGAACTTGGCCACCTTCCAGGCGAACAGCAGGTCGTCCATCTGCGTGGCGGTGGGTGCCAGCTGGGTGACCACACGCAGCTCGGCGCGGGCCACGTTCTTGAGATCCGGCGTTTGCAGCAGCATGCCGCCGCCAACACGCTTGAAGTCCAGCGCATTGATCGCCGTGCCCAGCGGCACCTCGAGCACGCGCAGGTTCTGCTTGCTCTCGAAAAGCGTTCGCGCCTCGGGCGTGAAGCCGGGCGCGATCAGCACCTCGACGAACTGCTTGTTGTCGCCGATCTGGCGCGCGGTGGCTTCATCTACCGGCCGGTTGAAGGCCAGGATGCCGCCGTAGGCCGAGGTCGGGTCGGTCTTCCAGGCCTTGGCATAGGCCTCGACCAGGTGCGCACCGACCGCCACGCCGCAGGGGTTGGCATGCTTGACGATGACGCAGGCCGGCGCGTCGAAGGTCTTGACACATTCCCAGGCGGCGTCGGCGTCGGCGATGTTGTTGTAGCTGAGCTCCTTGCCCTGCAGTTGCGTCCAGCGCGCGAGCATGCCTTCGCCGGGCCGGCCTTCGCGGTAGAAGGCCGCCGCCTGGTGCGGGTTCTCGCCGTAGCGCATGTCCTGCGTCTTCGTCAGCTGCAGGTTGTAGACGGCGGGGAAGGGCTCGCGCGACGGTACTGCGGCCACATGCTGCTCGGCGCCGGCGGCCAGCGCGCCCAGGTAGTTGGAGATCATGCCGTCATAGGCGGCGGTGTGCGCATACACCTTCTTTGCCAGCATGAACCGCGTGTCGCGCTGGATGCCGCCTCCGCCCGCATCACGCAGCTCGGCCAGCACGCGTGCATAGTCGGCCGGGTCGATCAGCACCGCCACATCGGCCCAGTTCTTGGCCGCGGCGCGCAGCATCGCCGGGCCGCCGATGTCGATGTTCTCGATCGCCTCTTCCAGCGTGCAGTCGGGCCGCGCGGTGGCCTGGGCAAAGGGATACAGGTTCACCACCAGCAGGTCGATGGTGCCGATGCCGTGCTCGCGCAGCGCGGCCATGTGCGCCGGCAGGTCGCGCCGCGCCAACAGGCCGCCGTGGATGCGCGGGTGCAGCGTCTTGACGCGGCCGTCCAGCATCTCCGGCGCTCCGGTGACCTCGGCCACCTCGGTCACCGCCAGGCCGGCCTCCGCCAGCAGCCGCGCGGTGCCGCCGGTCGACAGCAGGCGCACGCCCAAGCCTGCCAGCGACTTGGCGAAGTCGACGATGCCGGTCTTGTCGGACACGGACAGCAGCGCGGTCAGTTCAGCCATGGCAGGTCCAGCAGGGAGAGGCGCCGGCTCACTTGATCAGCTTGTGATCGAGCAGCTTGCGGCGCAAGGTGTTGCGGTTGATGCCGAGCCACTGCGCGGCCTTGCTCTGGTTGCCTTCGGCCTGGCGCATCACGACGTCCAGCATCGGCTTTTCGACGGTGTGGATGACCATGTCGTGCACCGAATGCGGCTCGGCGCCACGCAGGTCCTTGAAGTACTGCTCCAGGCTCGCGCGAATGCATTCCTCGATGTGTTTCTTGCTCATTTGTGCACCCTACGGCCTTTGGCCGGTCCCGCCAGGCGGGAATGAGCCCCTTCGGGCGGCCGGGCGGGGCTCATGCTCTCAGCGCCGCCATGGCATCGTTGGCCGCCGGCGTGGCGGCCTCAGGCAGTCGGGGGTGGCTCGCGGCCAGCTCGTCGAAGAAGGTGGACAGCGTGCGCACCTGCGCGTCGATGGAGTCCAGCGTGTTCATCGCCGCGCGGAAGGCCTCGCCGCCGGGCAGCGCGCGCACCGCCCAGCCGATGTGCTTGCGCGCGGTGCGCACGCCGATGGGCTCGCCGTAAAGCGCGTAGTGGTCCTGCAGGTGCTCCAGCAGCCACTCGCGCACCTCGTGCGTGGCCGGCGCAGCCGCCGGCGTGCCGTGCTGCAGGTAGTGTGCGATCTCGCGGAAGATCCACGGCCGGCCCTGCGCCGCGCGGCCGATCATCAGTGCATCGCAGCCGGTGTGCTGCAGCACCTGCCGCGCCTTGTGCGGCGAATCGATGTCGCCGTTGGCCACGACGGGGATGCGCAGCGCCGCCTTCACGGCGGCCACGGTGTCGTACTCGGCCACGCCCTTGTAGCCCTGCTCGCGCGTGCGGCCGTGCACCACCACCATGGCGACGCCGGCGTCCTGCGCGGCGCGCGCGATGCGCAGCGCGTTGCGTTCGCTGTCGCACCAGCCGGTGCGCATCTTCAGCGTCACCGGCACGCCCTGCGGCGCGCAGGCCGCGACCACCGCCTCGACGATGTCCAGCGCCAGCGGCTCGTCGCGCATCAGCGCCGAGCCGGCCCAGGCGTTGCACACCTTCTTCGCCGGGCAGCCCATGTTGATGTCGATGATCTGTGCGCCGCGGTCGATGTTGTAGCGTGCCGCCTCGGCCATCATCGGCGCGTCGGTGCCGGCGATCTGCACGGTGATCGGCGCGCTCTCGCCTTCGTGGTTGGCGCGGCGCGCGGTCTTCAGCGAATTGCGCAGCTCGGGCCGGGCGCTGATCATTTCGCTGACCGCATGCCCGGCACCGAGGCGCCGGCACAGCTGGCGGAACGGCCGGTCGGTGACGCCCGCCATCGGGGCGACGAACAGATTGTTCGCGAGCGCGAAGGCGCCGATGTGCATGGGGGGCCGGGCGGAATTGCTGAAAAAGGAGGCGGGAGTATAGCGGCGGCGCCGTTGCTGACCGGCCTGAGACGCGGCTGTCGATAATCGGCCCGGATGGAGGCTTGGCTGCATTCCCTGCTCGCTGCGCTGGCGCTGCCGAAGTTCGGGCTGAGTACGGTGTTCGTGGTTGCCTTGCTGTCGGCCACGCTGCTGCCGATGGGCTCGGAGCCGGTGGTCTTCGGGCTGGTCAAGCTCAATCCCGACATGTTCTGGCCGGCGGTGCTGGTGGCCACGGCCGGCAACACCGTGGGTGGGGCCATCAGCTGGTGGATGGGCTATGCGGCCGAGCGCACCTACGAGCACGTGAAGCACCGGCCGCCGCGCGAGCTGCGTGCGTTGCAATGGCTGCAGCGCTTTGGTCCCAAGGCCTGCCTCGCGAGCTGGCTGCCGGGGGTGGGCGACCCGTTGTGTGCGGTGGCCGGCTGGCTGCGGCTGGCCTTCTGGCCCTGCGTGTTCTACATGGCCATCGGCAAGTTCCTGCGCTATGTGACGGCCACGGCACTCTTGCTGTGGGTCTTCCCTGGGCAGTTCACGCCTTGACCGCGCTGCGCTGCAAGGCGCCCGTGACAGGCTGCGCAACAAGGGTTTTTCCCCTAAGGGTCGAAGGGCGTGGCCGTAGCGCGGCCGGCGTCGCTGGCGCGACAATGCCGGTGCATCGCGCCGAGTCGTCGCGCCGCGCCGGAACAAGAAGAGCATCTGGAGACCCCTGTTATGCAAGCCACACCCGCTTACGATGTGTTGACGCGCACCTATACGCGCCTGCATCGGCTCGGACACTTGCAGTCGCTGGCGGGCTGGGACCAGGCGGCGAACATGCCGCCCAAGGGCAACACCGCGCGCGCCGCCGCGTTGAGCGAGATGGCGGCGCTGCTGCACCGGCTGCGCACCGACCCGGCGCTGGCCGACGCCATCGCGCGGGCCGAGCAGGAGGCCCTGTCCGAGATGCAGCGCGCCAACCTGCGCGAGATTCGGCGTGACTGGTGCCATGCCAATGCCTTGCCCGAGTCGTTGGTGCAGCGCCGGCAGCTGGCCGGTTCGCGCTGCGAGCATGCCTGGCGCGTGCAGCGGCCGGCCAACGACTGGAAGGGTTTTCTCGGGAACTTCCGCGAGGTGCTGGCGATCGCCCGCGAAGAGGCGGCGCTGTTGTCCGAGCGCAGTGGCTTGTCGCGTTACGACGCGCTGATGGACCGCTTCGAACCGGGCATGACCAGCGCCACGGTCGATCGTGTCTTCGGCGAATTGCGGCAATGGTTGCCAGGGTTGATCTGCCAGGTGCGCGAGCGCCAGGGCCGCGAGCCGCTGATCCAGCCGGTCGGTCCGTTCCCGGTGGCCACACAGCGCCGCCTGTGCGAACAGGTGACCCACCTGCTCGGCTTCGACTTCGAGGCCGGCCGCCTGGACGTGAGCACGCACCCGTTCTGTGGCGGTGTGCCCGAGGACGTGCGCATGACCACGCGCTTTCGCGAGGACGATTTCCTCGGCAGCCTGATGGGCACGGTGCATGAAACCGGGCATGGCCGCTACGAACAGAACCTGCCGCGCGAATGGCTCGGCCAGCCGATTGCCGAGGCGCGCTCGATGGCGCTGCACGAAAGCCAGTCGCTGAGCTTCGAGATGCAGCTCGGCAGCCACCCCGGCTTCGTCGCGCGGCTGGCACCACTGGTTGCGGCAGCCTTCGGCGACCAGCCGGCCTTCGAGCCGGGCAACCTGCACCGCCTGATCACGCGCGTCAAGCCGGGCTTCATCCGCGTCGATGCCGACGAGGTGAGCTACCCGGCGCACATCCTGCTGCGCTATGAGATCGAAAGGCCGCTGATCGAAGGCGAGATCGAGGCCGAGGACATCCCCGCGCTATGGGATGCCAAGATGATGGAGCTGCTGGGCATCGACACGCGCGGCAACTACAAGGACGGGCCGCTGCAGGACGTGCACTGGACCGAAGGCGGTTTCGGCTACTTCCCGTGCTACTCGCTGGGTGCGATGTTCGCCGCGCAATGGTTCGCGGCCATGCGCCGCCAGATGCCCGATCTGGACCGGCGCATCGCCGACGGCGATCTGGGCCCGGTGTTCGACTGGCTGCGCGAACACATCTGGTCGCAGGCCAGCCGCTGGACCACCGACGAGCTGGCGCTGCGTGCCAGCGGCGAAACGCTGAACCCGGCATATTTCAAGGCGCACCTGGAATCACGCTACCTGGGTTGAGTCCCGCGCGAAGCGCTTCATCGCGCAACCGCCGCGTAACCGGCTTCGCCGGTCCGCCAGCGGTCGCGAAGCCGCGTAGGGGGTGGTCCGCTTCAAGCGCCGCGCTCGGCCAGCGCCACATCCAGATCGTTCAGCACCTCGTCCAGGCGTTTCAGCGTGCGCGCCGCGCGCGTGCGCAGCCGCCGCTTGCGCCCGACCAGCGTGCGCTGCACATCGTCGAGCACGGCGTTGTTCAGCGTGATGCCATGCCGCGCCAGCGTCACCGCCAGCGTGCTGCGCCGCGAGCGCAGGTCGGCGCGGGTGCGCTGGTAGGCATGTTCGGCCAGCGCACGGCGTTGCGCGTAGCCGAAGGTATTGGCCAGGAACATCTCCGGATCGCGGTGGTCGGGCTCGAAGAGCTCGATGTCGGTGCGCGGGTGGCTGCCTTCGTAGCCCTTCATACCCAGTTCCAGGCGTGAGTGGATCAGGCTGCGGAAGGTCTGGCTCAGCACCACCGGCAGGCCGCCGTCGACCAGTTGCGGAATGCGCGCATCGCCGCTGCTCAGCACGCGGTGGCGCTGCGAATGCGTGGCGTCGAAGGGCACCAGCGGGTTCAGGCAGAACAGCAGGTCCAGCCCCATGTCGAGCAGCACGCTGGCGTGCAGCGTCTTCTTCAGCGCGCCATCGACGTACCAGCGCCCGTCGATGGCCACCGGTGGAAACAGCCCCGGCAGCGCGGCGCTGGCCGCGGCCGCCTGCGAGATGGGCACATGGTCCCAGCCCGGCTGGCCGAAGGGCGCGGCCTCGCCGCTGTCCAGGTCGGTGGCCACGAGGACCAGCTTGCGCTGCAGTGTGCGAAAGTCGTTGCTGCGCCCTGGCGCGCTGAGTACGCGGCGCAACTGCGCTTCCAGCGGTGCGTGACTGAACAGGCCCGTGGGCAAGGCGCGGCCCGAGGATCTCGAAGGCCGCGAGCAGCGATCGGCGCTTGAGCAGGAAGCGTAGGCTCGCCTGCACGAACAAGCCCGGCAGCGCGCCGGCGCGGCGTGCGTACTCGCCCCAGGCCGGGCGGATGAACAGCGAGGGCCGGATCAGGTCTTCGCTCGGGCTGTCGTTCTCGATGAAGGCGCTGCACAGCTGCTTTGGCGTCATGCCGTTGGCCAGCCCAGCGGCGATGAAGCCGCCGGCCGACACACCGACATAACCCGACAGGTCGTTGAAGTCGACGCCGTCCAGCGCTTCCTGCAGGGCGCAAAGCGCGCCGATCTCGTAGATGGCGCCCAGCGGGCCCCCGCCGGCCAGCGCCAGACCGATGCGTGGCTGAGGCCGCGACACGCTCAGGCGGCCGTCTTGCGCGGCTTGGCGCGCCGGGGGGTCTTCTTCGCCGGCACCCTGGCGGCAGCCTTGGCCGGGGCCGGAGCGGTCTTCTTGAGGGGTGCGGTCTTCGACAGCCGGGCCACCGCGGCGGCCAACTCGTCGACGCGCTTGATCAGTGCATCCACGTCCTTGGCGGTGGGCACGCCGAGCTTGTTCATGGCCTTGGCGGTGCGCTGCTCGAAGATCGATTCGAGCTTGTCCCAGTGCTGCCCGGCCTTGGCCGTGACGTCGCCGGCCATCGCACTCATGCGGCCGGTCACCTCGCCGATCTTCTCTTCGGCGGCCGACTGCGTCTTGCGCTGCAGCGTCGCGCCTTCCTTGATCAGCGCCTCGAAGACCTTCAGGCGGCCTTCCTGGGCCTTGGCGAATGCACCCATGCCGGCGAGCCAGATCTGCTGGGCCGATTCCTTCACCGACTGCGCCAACTGGCTGTCCAGCAGGCTTGACGGCGAAGTGGCCTTCGCACTTGCCGTCTTCTGCAGTTTCTTGACCATGATGCTTCCTTGTTTGGGCGGGCTCGAACCAGGACCACGATGCCACACGCGGCCTATTGACTGTAGGCCCAAGCGGGACCGGCGGCATGCGCATTCTCTAGGGCGGTGGCTCTACCCTTCCTCCGGGAAAGTGCGCAGCGGCCCGTGGCTTCGCTGCGTCGAGAATCTGGGTCCGTCTTGCTTGGCGGGCCGCACCCGAATGGCAGAAAGGACCGGATCGCTGATATGCGTGTGCTGGCTGTGGCGTTGACCCTGAGTGCCCTGGTGGGTTGCGCAACCCTGTCGCGCGATTCCTTCGACCAACGCTACGGCAGCGCCGACCCGCGGCGCTACGACCAGCCCGCAGCACCGGCGCCGGGCGGCGTGTCCTGGCGCGCTGACGTGCAGCCGATCCTGCAGCGCCGCTGCGTCGTCTGCCACGGCTGCTACGACGCGCCCTGCCAGCTCAAGCTCGGCGCCTGGCAAGGCGTGGCACGCGGCGGCAGCGGCGACAATGTCTACGACACCACGCGGCTCCTCGAGGCTGCGCCGTCGCGGTTGTTCGTCGACGCGCAGCTGCCCTCGCAGTGGCGCGCGAAGGGCTTCTTCCCGGTGCTGAACGAGCGCTCGCCGACGCCCGAGGCCCAGCTTGCCGGCAGCCTGCTGTACCAGACGTTGGTGCTGAAGCAGCGGCACCCGCTGCCGGGCGGGCCGCTGCTGGGCGAGGGCTTCGATTTTTCCCTCGACCGCGCGATGGCCTGCCCGCGCATCGAGCAGTTCGAGGCCCATGCGCGCAAGTCGCCGCTGGCCGGCATGCCCTATGGCCTGCCGGGGCTGGACACGCGCGAGGTGGACGTCCTCGCGCGCTGGCTGCAAGCCGGGGCGCCCTACGAGGGCGACGTGCCGCTGACGGCCATGCAGCGCCAGCAGGTTCAAAGCTGGGAAACCTTCCTCAACGGGGCATCGCTGAAGGAGCGGCTGATGAGCCGTTACCTGTTCGAGCACCTGTTCCTCGGGCATCTGCATTTCGAGGCCGATGCCACGCACCGCGCCTTCCGCCTGGTGCGCTCGAGCACGCCGCCGGGCCAGCCGCTGCAGATCATCGCCACACGCCGGCCCTACGACGACCCCGGCGTCGGGCGCGTCTGGTATCGGCTCGAACCCGAGCGCGAAGTCATCCTGGCGAAGACGCACATGCCCTATGCGCTGAGCCCGGCACGCATGGCCAAGTACCGCAGCTGGTTCCTGGGCGGCGATGTCCATGTCGGCGCGCTGCCGCCCTATGCGGTGGAGGTGGCGAGCAACCCTTTCGAGACCTTTCGCGAGCTGCCGATCGACGCGCGCTACCGCTTCCTGCTCGACGAAGCGCAGTTCTTCATCATGAATTTCATCAAGGGCCCGGTGTGCCGCGGGCAGATGGCGGTGGACGTGATCGAGGACCAGTTCTGGGTGGTCTTCGTCGACCCGAAGGCCAACGCCGAGGCGATCCAGGGCGAAGTGCTGCTGCGCCAGGCGGAGCAACCTGACGCTGCCGGCCGAGCAGGGCAGCGATTCGGGCCTGCTCCTGCCGTGGCTGAAGATGGCACGCGAGCAGCGCAGCTTCCTGCAGACCAAGAGCCAGATGCTGCGGAAGTCCTTTGCCACCGGACAGGCCAAGCTCGACCTGTCGCTGATCTGGGACGGCGACGGCCGCAACCGCAATGCGGCGCTGACGATCTTCCGCCACTTCGACAGCGCGTCGGTGGTGCAGGGATTGATCGGTGCACCGCCGAAGACCGCCTGGGTCATCAACTACCCGCTGTTCGAGCGCATCTTCTACCTGCTGGTCGGCGGCTACGACGTCTACGGCAACGTCGGCCACCAGCTGAACAGCCGCCTGTACATGGACTTCATGCGCATGGAAGGCGAGTTCAACTTCCTGGTGTTCCTGCCGCAAGCGGTGCGCGAGAGCACGGCGCTGTACTGGTACCGCGGCGCCACCGGCGAGGCGCGCGAATACGTCTACGGCAAGAACGCCTATCTCAACGCCGAGAGCTCGGTGCGCTACCGCAGCGGCGACCCGCAGCGCGAGCTGTATGAGCTGCTGCGCCAGCATCTGGCGCCGGTGCTCGACGCGCGCTTCGACCTGGCCGGTGTGCCCGACGGGCGGCTGCGCGCCGAGCTGCAGTCGCTGGCCGCGGTCAAGGGCGCCAGCCTGAGCTGGTTGCCGGAGATGAGCGTGCTGCGCATCGACGACGCCGCTGGCGGGCCGCGCTACTTCACGCTGCTGCGCAACACCGCGCATGCGAACGTGGCCCACCTGGCGCGCGAGAAGTCCGAGCTCTTGCCGGACGAGAACACACTGACGGTGGTGCCGGGTTTCATCGGCGCCTACCCGAACGCGATCTATCGCGTGGCCGCCGACGATTTGCCGGCGCTGCGTGATGCCATCGCCGGCATGGCGTCGGAAGGCGACTACCGCAAGCTGGCCGACCGCTTTGCGCTAAGGCGCACGAACCCGCAGTTCTGGGCGGGCAGCGATGCGCTGCACGAGGCCTACGGCGCGTGGGCGCCGCTGGAGGCCGGGCTGTTCGACTACAACCGATTCCAGAACCGCTGAGCGGGCGCGAGAGACCCGTCACCGACTCGCCGAACTTCTGCCTGGCGCACGGCGGCATCGTTCCATGCCTGCGCGGGCCGAGTCGGCTGCTGGATCGGCGTCTCGGCGGGATTGGCCGCGCGCAGCACCCGGTCGAGCAGGTCGAACCACAGCTTGTTGAAGTGCTCCAGGCTGGTGCCGAACGCGAGCACTGCCGCACGGAACTCGATCACGGAAACGGTCAAGCCCCTGTTCCTGATCGCCCAGGCTCGGACTTCCTGGAAGCCCTCACCCGTGAGCGCATGGTTCAGGCCCACGTAGAGCACCTGAACGCGCTCACGCTGGCAGCACCGGACGCAACAACGATGCGGTGGCGCCTCAGCGGTTGAGCGTCAAGCAGGGAGAGATCGGCACCAGCGTTTGCAGCCTTGAGCGCCGGGCTACCGGCGCTGTGGTCAGTTTCGATCGCGCGGCCAATGCTTGCAGTGCGGCAGACGATTCCACCCGACATTGGAGCCCCCCATCGTGGCGTCGCGATGTCGTCCGTTGAATGACCCGCAAGGGCGTCTGAACAGTCCTCTTGTCGGGCGAATCACCCGCAAGGCGATCGGCCACGCCCGCCTCTTACTCCGTTGCGACGCGCAGCACCAACTTCCCGAAATTCTCGCCGGCGAAGAGCTTGTTCAGCGTCTGCGGAAACGCGGCCACGCCGCCGTCGACGATGTCTTCCTTGCTCTTCAGCAGGCCGTCCTTCATGTAGCCGGCCAGCTCGGCAATGGCCACCGGGAAGCGCTCGGTGTAGTCGAACACCACCATGCCTTCCATGCGCGCGCGGTTCACCAGCAGCGACATGTAGTTCTTCGGCCCCTGCATCGGCGTGGTGTTGTTGTACTGGCTGATCGCACCGCAGATGACGATGCGCGCCTTCGGCGCCAGCTTGGCCAGCACGTGGTCGAGGATCTCGCCGCCGACGTTGTCAAAGTAGATGTCCACGCCCTTCGGGCAATGGGTCTTCAGGCCCTCGCGCACCGAGCCGCCCTTGTAGTCGATGCAGGCATCGAAGCCGAGCTCCTTGACGACCCAGTCGCATTTGGCCTGGCCGCCGGCGATGCCGACCACGCGGCAGCCCTTGATCTTGGCCAGCTGTCCGACCGTCTGCCCTACCGCGCCGGCCGCGCCGGACACGACCAGCGTATTGCCGGGTTTGGGCAGGCCCACGTCGAGCAGGCCGAAGTAAGCCGTCATGCCCGGCATGCCGAAGACGTTGAGCCATTGCGCGGGCGTGCCGAGCTTCAGGTCGATCTTCTGCAGCGAGTGGCTGCCGGGCCGGCCGGCGGCCGACTGGCAGTACTCCTGCACGCCGAGCAGGCCGCTGACCACGTCGCCGGGCGCAAAGGCTGAGTCCTTCGACGCGACCACGCGGCCGATGCCGCCGGCGCGCATGACCTCGCCGATGCCCACCGGCGGGATGTAGCTCTTGCCTTCATTGAGCCAGCCGCGCATCGCCGGGTCCAGCGACAGCACCAGTGTCTTCACCAGCACCGTGCCGTCGGCCGGCTCGGACACTGCCTGCTCGGTGAACTGCCAGTTCTCGGCGGTGGCCATGCCCACCGGGCGCGACGCCAGGCGCACCTGGTGGTTGACGAGGGAACTCAGCGTGCTGTTCATGGCATGGCCTTTCATGGGGTGGCGCGGCAGGGCGACGCCCGCCGCGAGACGAGCATGGTAGTGGCCGCGTGGGCTATTGCGCCTTGTTGATCGCGGTGACTGTGTAATTGCCGCCGGTCTTGGCGGCGTCGAACTTCACCTTGTCGCCGACGGCCAGGTTGTCGAGCAGTGCCGGATTGCCGACACGGTAGACCATCGTCATCGGCGGCATGTCCAGGCCTTTGAGCTCGCCGTGGCGCAGCGTGATCCTGCCCTGCGCCTTCTCGATCTTGCGTACCTCGCCCTCGTAGGCCTGGGCTTGCGCGGCCAGTGCGGCCAGGGCCAGCAACACGGTGGTGATCTGTTTCTTCATCGGGGGTTCCTCGGGTTCTCAGCTTGCCACAACGCGCTGGCGGCCATGGCGGTGCACAGGCCGGTGATTACCTGACGCGCAGCGTGGCTCTCATGCCGGCTTCCCAGTGGCCGGCCACCAGGCAGCCGGCGAGGTAGTCGCCAGGCTCGCTGAAGGTCCAGCTCAGGCGCTGCGTCTTGCCAGGCGCCACATGCGCCATGTACGGTTCATCGTGTTCCATGCCGGGGTGCTTGCTCATCAGCGCCGCATGGTCTTCCAGTGCGGCGTGCGTGCCGATGACGAACTCGTGCATCAGCTTGCCGGCGTTGTGCACGACGAAGGTGACGGTCTCGCCGCGCTTGAGCGTCAACTGCGACGGGTCGAAGCGCATCGTGTCGCTCATGGTCACGCGCACTGTGCGCGCGGCCTTCTTCGGGTCGCCCTGACGACCCCACGGGTACTGCTCGTCGGACAAGGCGGCGGCCGCCTTCGACGGCACTTGGGCATCGCCATGGGCCCGCACGGCCGGCGGCAGTGCCAGGCCCAGGAGCAGGGCGAGCAGGGTCTTCAAGGGCGGCGTCCTTCGTTCGGCTAGATGGGGTCGAGCATAGCGCCGTGGCCGGCCGGGGTTTCCTACAATGCCGCGCATTCGAATCCCACCGCCGCACCGCGGCTGCCGCGATGACCCTGCCCACACCCTCCAGCGAGCCCCGGCTCGACCACATCTCGCCGCGCGACAAGGCGGAGATCCTGTCGCAGGCGCTGCCCTACATCCGCCGTTTCCACGGCAAGACCATCGTCATCAAGTACGGCGGTAACGCCATGACCGACCCGGCATTGCAGCAGGACTTTGCCGAGGACGTGGTGCTGCTCAAGCTGGTGGGCATGAACCCGGTGGTGGTGCACGGTGGCGGGCCGCAGATCGAGGACGCGCTGGCCAAGATCGGCAAGAAGGGCACCTTCATCCAGGGCATGCGCGTCACCGACGAGGAGACCATGGAAGTCGTCGAATGGGTGCTGGCCGGGCAGGTGCAGCAGGACATCGTCGGCCTGATCAACGTGGCCGGCGGCAAGGCGGTGGGACTGACCGGGCGCGACGGCGGGCTGATCCGCGCGCGCAAGCTGCGCATGCTGGACCAGAAGGACCCGAGCATCGAGCACGATGTCGGCCAGGTGGGCGAGATCGAGTCGATCGACCCGAGCGTGGTGCGCGCGCTGCAGGAC
Organism: uncultured beta proteobacterium; assembly: GCA_963824005.1. Classification (GTDB taxonomy): domain Bacteria; phylum Pseudomonadota; class Gammaproteobacteria; order Burkholderiales; family Burkholderiaceae_C; genus Rubrivivax. Next base: position 32,744 of record CAWGOK010000016.1, on the reverse strand, counting down.
GACCAGTTCATCCCGGTCATCAGCCCGCTGGGCTTCGGCCGCGACAACGAAAACTACAACATCAACGCCGACGTGGTGGCCGGCAAGCTGGCCGAGGTGCTGAAGGCCGAGAAGCTGATGATGCTGACCAACACGCCGGGCGTGCTGGACAAGAGCGGCAAGCTGCTGACCAACCTGAGCGCGCGTGAAATCGACGAGCTCTTCGCCGACGGCACGATTTCCGGCGGCATGCTGCCGAAGATCGGCTCGGCGCTGGACGCGGCGAAGAACGGCGTCAACACCGTGCACATCATCGACGGCCGCGTGCCACACGCGATGCTCCTCGAGGTGCTGACCGACCAGGCCTACGGCACCATGATCCGCAGTCATTGATGGCTCGGCCGCGCGTCTGGCTGTTCGACCTGGACGACACGCTGCACGACGCCTCCACCGCCTCGATGCCGGGGCTGCATGTGTCCTTCGGCCAGTACATCCAGCAGCACCTGAATATGACGCAGCCGGAATCCGACGCGCTGCGTCGCAGGTATTGGCAGCGTTACGGCGCCACGCTGCTGGGGCTGGTGAAGCACCATGCGGTCGATGCGGCGCATTTCCTGCATCAAACGCACCTGTTGCCAGGGTTGGAAGCGGCAGTGCGCGGCCATGCGCACGACTTCGCGGCGCTCAAGCGGCTGCGCGGGCGCAAGTTCATCCTGACCAACGCGCCGCGCGCCTACGCCGAACGTGTGATCGGCGTGCTCGGCATCGGCCGCTGCTTCGAGCGCCTGATCAGCATCGAGGACATGCGCATGTTCGGCGAGCTGCGTCCCAAGCCCGATGCGCGCATGCTGCGCACACTGCTGGCGCGGTTGCGCGTGAACGCAGCGCGCTGCGTGCTGGTGGAAGACACGCTGCAGCACCAGAAGGCCGCGCGGCGCGTCGGCATGAAAACGGTGTGGATGCAGCGCTGGACGCGCGCCGCTGCCAAGCCGGGCACGCGCTTTAGCATGCAGCCGCCCTATGTGGATGTAAAGGCGCGGCAACTGCGCGAGTTGTGCCGCCGGCTGCGCTGAGCCGGCAGAATGCGGCATCACCACGCAGGAGCTTCGGCCATGAGCGATATCACCCCCAAGGCGGCGGCCTGGAAGCACGACGGCGTATGCGTCATCCCCGGTGACCAACTGGACCCGAACACTGCGCAGACGCCGGGCATGGACCGCAAGGCGGCGATCAACTTCGCCCGTGTCGGCGCGCGCAAGCTGTGGGCTGGCACAGTGCACATCCACCCCAATGCCAAGACCGGCGCCCATCACCACGGAGCGCTGGAAAGCGTGATCTACGTGCTCAGGGGCCGGGCGCGCATGCGCTGGGGCGAGGCGCTGGAGTTCGTCGCCGAGGCCGGGCCGGGCGACTTCATCTACGTGCCGCCCTTCGTGCCGCACCAGGAGATCAACGCCAGTGCCGACCAGACGCTGGAATGCGTGCTGGTGCGCAGCGACGGCGAGGCGGTGGCCGTGAATCTGGACATCGAGCCGGCCGAAGCGCCGGAAGACGTGCGCTGGATCGACCCCACGCACCCGCGAGGCTGAGTGCTCGGCCGTGCCCCGCGCACGGCGAAAGTCAGTGTTTACCTGCATCCGGAGGCATTCGGGGCCTATGCCAGAATGCTTCGGCCCCCACTCGACGAGCACGCCGACGCCATGTCCGACACGCCGCAGAGCCCTGCCGACGCCGCAGCCGACGCCGACGCGGGGCAGGACCTGCCGGAAGACAGCATCACCGAGGCCGCTGTGCCCGAGGCTGCGCCCGCGGCGCGCGTGCGCAAGCGGCCGAAGCCGGGTGAACGCCGCGTGCAGATCCTGCAGACGCTGGCCACGATGCTCGAGCAACCGGGGGCCGAGCGCATCACCACCGCCGCGCTGGCAGCGCGCCTGTCGGTCAGCGAGGCGGCGCTGTACCGCCATTTCGCCAGCAAGGCGCAGATGTTCGAGGGGCTGATCGAGTTCATCGAATCCAGCGTGTTCACGCTGGTCAACCAGATCCTGGAACGCGAGGCCAGTGGCGCCGAGCAGACGCAGCGCATCGTCACCGTGCTGCTGCAGTTCGGCGAGAAGAATCCGGGCATGACCCGCGTGATGGTCGGCGATGCGCTGGTGTTCGAGCACGAGCGCCTGACGGCGCGCATGAATCTGTTCTTCGACCGTGTCGAATCGCAATTGCGCCAGACCTTGCGCATGGCGGCCGAGGCCGCCGGTTCCCCGACGCCGACGGTCGATGCACAGGCCTTGGCCTCGGCGTTGACCGCGCTCACCGTGGGCCGGCTGCAGCGCTACGCCCGATCCGGTTTCAAGCGGCTGCCCACCGAGCATCTCGACCTGGCGTTGCGCCGCCTGAGCGCCTGAACTCGGCCGGCGCGGCCCCATGCTCGAGGGGGACGCCGGCGGTGCGTGCCCCGGCCTGCTGCCGCCGCGTGCGGCCTGCCTGGTGCCTGTGTCGGCGCCTCGGTCGAGTTGTTTGCCTGCATTCGGTGCCTTGGCAGCATGCACGCGGTGCGGCGCGTGACAGGGGTGTACGTGTTCGTCGTCGCCGACGATGCCGTGCGCGCATCGCCGGTGGCCGCAAACCCTACACTGGCGGCATGAACCGTATGCCGCTCGAATCGCTGATCGCGCGCGCCGATGCACTGCTCGCGCGTCTGGAAGCTGTGCTGCCGCAGCCGCCGACGGCGCCCGACTGGTTGGCGTCGCACGCCTTTCGCTATCGCAAGCGCGGCAGCAGCGGGCGCATCGAGCCGGTGCGACATGTGGCGCCGATTCGCCTGGCCGAACTGGTGGAGGTCGAGCCGCAGAAGCAGCGGCTCCTGCGAAACACCGAGCAGTTCGTCGCCGGCCATGGCGCCAACAACGTGCTGTTGACGGGCGCGCGTGGCACCGGCAAGAGCTCGCTGATCAAGGCCTGCCTGAACGAGTTCGCGCCGCGGGGCTTGAGGCTGATCGAGGTCGACAAGGCCGACCTGGTGGACCTGCCGGACATCGTCGATCTGGTGGCCGAGCGGCCCGAGCGCTTCATCATCTACTGCGACGACCTGAGCTTCGACGAAGGCGAGCCCGGATACAAGGCGCTGAAGTCGATGCTCGATGGCTCGGTGTCGCAATCCTCCGACAACGTGCTGATCTACGCCACCAGCAACCGGCGCCACCTGTTGCCGGAATACATGTCGGAGAACCTGAGCTACAAGCACACCGAGGATGGCGAGGTGCACCCCGGCGAGGTGGTCGAGGAGAAGATCTCGTTGTCCGAGCGCTTCGGCCTGTGGGTCAGCTTCTACCCCTTCACGCAGGCGGAGTACCTGGCCATCGTGGCGCAATGGCTGCGCTTCTTCGACGTGGACGAAGCCGCCATCGCCGCGGCGCGCCAGGAATGCCTGGTCTGGGCACTGGAGCGTGGCTCGCGCTCCGGCCGCGTGGCCTACCAGTTCGCCAAGGACTATTCCGGAAGGCACCACGCTTGAGCGGCGAGCGCCAGTTGGTGGACGTCGATTCACACGGGCCACGCCGCGCGGTGGACGTCGCGGTGGGCGTGCTCATCGATGCCGAGGGCCGCTTCCTGCTGACCAGCCGGCCCGAGGGCAAGGTCTACGCTGGTTACTGGGAGTTCCCGGGAGGCAAGCTCGAGCCCGGCGAAAGCGTCGAGCAAGCGCTGCAGCGCGAGTTGCACGAGGAACTGGGCATTCGCATCGGTGCGGCGCAACCCTGGACGACCGAGCTGGTCGACTATGCGCATGCACGCGTGCGGCTGCACTTCTGCAAGGTCTTCGACTGGCAGGGTGATTTCGAGATGCGCGAGGGCCAGGCCATGGCCTGGCAGTCGCTGCCGGTACAGGTGCGGCCGGTGCTGCCGGGCACGATCCCGGTGCTGAATTGGTTTGCGGCCGAGCAGGGCTTTGCGGGGGCCACGCACTCAGAGTGATTGCTACACTGCCCCGATGAGTTGGCTGGACGATGTCCATTGGGACGGGCAGGGCCTGTTGCCGGTGATCGCGCAAGAGGTTGGCAGCAATCACGTGCTGATGTTCGCCTTCATGAACCGCGAGGCACTGGCGCGCACCGCCGAACTTGGCCAGGCGGTCTACTGGAGCCGCTCGCGCCAGCGTCTGTGGCACAAGGGCGAGGAATCGGGCCACTTCCAGCAGGTGCACGAAATGCGGCTGGACTGTGACAACGACGTGCTTCTGCTCAGGGTGACGCAACTCGGCCACGATCCGGGCATCGCTTGCCACACAGGCCGTCACAGTTGTTTCTTCCAGCGCTACGAGAATGGTGCCTGGCACAGCGTCGAGCCGGTGCTGGTCGATCCCGAACGCATCTACAAGTAGGCAGGTAAATGGGCAGCAACGACACGCTGGCGCGCTTGGCCGAAGTCATCGAGTCGCGCCGGTCCGGCGACCCGCAGAAGAGTTACGTCGCCCGCTTGTTTTCCAAGGGGGGCGACGCCATCTTGAAAAAGATCGGCGAGGAAGCCACCGAGACCGTCATGGCCGGCAAGGAGGGTGACCGCCAGAAGATCGTCTACGAGGTGGCGGACCTGTGGTTTCATTCGATGCTGCTGCTGGCGCAGTTTGGCCTGAAGCCGTCCGATGTGTTGGGCGAACTCGAGCGCCGTGAAGGGCAATCCGGGCTGGAGGAGTTTGCTGCTCGCAAGTTGCGTAACCGGGAGAGTGAAGGCACATGAACCAGATCATCGAACTCGACGAAAGGCAGGCCTCGCTGAAGAACGTCGGCCATGTCAGCTACCTGTTGCACCTCATCGTGGCCGTCGCTGCCGTCATGCCTGGTGCGCAGGCCAGCGTGGCACTGTTGATCGTGGCCTTCGTCATCGATCTCGTGAAGAAGGACAGCGCCGTCGGCACTTGGCAGGAGTCGCACTTCAGCTGGCGCATCCGCACGGTACTTTGGGCCGCGGGCCTTTACCTGGTGACCGCGCCGCTTTGGCTGCTGCTGCTCGCGCCGGGGTGGATCGCCTGGGGCGTGATCTCGATCTGGTTCCTCTATCGCATCGTGCGCGGCTGGATGAGCCTGAACGCCAACCAGCCGATGCCAGGTTGAGGTGCCAGCCATGAGCCGCCGGGCCGTTCCCAAGGCGCATGCCGCAGTGCGCAGCACGGAGGTTGTCTTATGAGCCAGGATCCGAACTGCATCTTCTGCAAGATCGTCGCCGGAAAGATCCCGTCGAAGAAGGTCTTCGAGGACGAGGAACTTCTCGTCTTTCACGACATCCATCCTTGGGCGCCGGTGCACGTGCTCGTCGTGCCGAAGTCGCACATCGCCACGCTGTATGAGGTCGGCCCGGAGCACGAGCCGCTGCTGGGCCGTATGCTTGCGCTGGCGCCGCGGCTGATGCGCGAATTGGGTGTGGTGAACGGCTTTCGCACGCTGATCAACACCGGCGAGGATGGCCGGCAGGAAGTACAGCACCTGCACATGCATGTCATGGGTGGCCCGCGCCCATGGCTCAAGGGGTGAGGTGGGCTGGGCGCTGCCGTGCGCGAGCGCCGGCTCACCTAGAATCCCGGTTTGCTTTCCAGGAGAAATGTCATGGGTTCGTTCAGCATCTGGCACTGGCTCATCGTGTTGCTGGTCGTGGTGTTGATCTTCGGCACGAAGAAGCTGAAGAACATCGGCGCCGACCTGGGTGGCGCGGTCAAGGGTTTCAAGGACGGCGTGAAGAGCGGCGGTGAAGTGCCGGCCGAAGCCGACGCCAGCCCGGGCGCACCGCAGGTCGGCACTCAGAAGAGCGCCAACGGCAACACCGTGGACGTCGAGGCGCGGACCAAGTCCTGATCCCGGCGCCGTGAGCCTTCCTTTCGCAGGGGTGGGCTTGGGCCACCCTGACGACGCATGATCGACTTCGGCTTCGACAAGATCGCGCTCATCGGCGCGGTGGCGCTGATCGTCATCGGTCCCGAGAAGCTGCCGCGCGTGGCGCGAACCGTGGGCCACATGTTGGGCAAGGCGCAGCGCTATGTGGCCGATGTCAAGGCCGAGGTCAACCGTTCGATCGAGCTCGACGAACTGAAGAAGATGAAGACGCAGTTCGAGGACGCGGCACGCGATGTCGAGAACAGCGTCAGTGCCGAAGTGAAGCAGGCCAGCGCGTCCTTCGAGTCCGAATGGACCGCGGTGAAATCCGGCGTGGACGGCGGCAACCTGCCGCACGAGGGCCTGGCGCCACCGCCGCAGTACAAGCACCCGAAGAAGCGCTGGCGGCTCAAGCGCGGCGCCACGCCGCAGTGGTACAAGCAGCGGCAGGGCATCCGCACCCGGGCCCAGTCGGGGGCCGCGCGCGTGGCGCGATTCCGCCCGCCCGGCACCACCCACGAATGAGCGACGCCGACAAGCCGCGCGATGAGCTGGAAGGTACCGAGGCACCCTTTGTCTCGCACCTGGTGGAGTTGCGCGACCGGCTGATTCGCGCACTCATTGCCGTCGGCGTGGCCTTCGGGGTACTGGCGTTTTGGCCCGGACCCGGGCCGATGTACGACCTGCTCGCCGCGCCGCTGGTGGCCAACCTGCCGGCAGGAGCCACGCTGATCGCCACCAACGTGATCTCGCCCTTCATGGTGCCATTGAAGATCACGCTGTTGGCGGCGTTTCTGGTGGCGCTGCCGGTGGTGCTGTACCAGGTCTGGGCCTTCGTCGCGCCGGGTCTTTACAGCCACGAGAAGAAGATGGTGCTGCCGCTGGTGGTGTCGAGCACGGTGCTGTTCTTTCTGGGCGTGGCCTTCTCGTATTTCTTTGTCTTCGGCCAGGTGTTCAAGTTCATCCAGGGCTTCGCGCCGAAGAGCATCACCGCGGCACCGGACATCGAGGCCTACCTGAGCTTCGTGATGACCATGTTCATCGCCTTCGGCGCGGCATTCGAGGTGCCGGTGGCCGTGGTCGTGCTGGCGCGCCTGGGGGTGGTCAGCATCGAGCAGCTGAAGAAGTGGCGCGGCTACTTCATCGTCGGGGCATTCGTCGTTTCGGCCGTCATCACGCCGCCCGACGTGGTGTCCCAGCTGGCGCTGGCGATCCCGATGTGCCTGCTCTACGAGTTCGGCATCTGGTGCGCGCGGTTGTTCATCAAGCACACCAAGGCGCCGGACGCAGAGGCGAAAACCAACGCCGACACCGCAGCTTGACCGCTGCGGCGGGCCGGCGCCCGCCGCAGCCACAGCGGCTACTCGGCCGCGCGGCGCTGCGCCCTCGGGCGCTGCGCCACGGTCAGCTCGAGCTGCAGCGTCTGGTCGCCGCGCTGCACCGCGATGCTGGCATCGGACTGCGGCTTCAATGCGGCCACCGCCGCAAGCAGTTGTGCCGTGTTGCTGACCTCGGCGCCGCCGATCGCGAGCACCACGTCGCCCGGTCGCAGCCCGCCGCGGCTGGCGGGTCCGTCCTGCAGCACGCCGGTGATGAGCACGCCTTGCTTGACCGACAGGTGCAGGCTTGCGGCCAGTTCGGGCGTCAGGTCGCGCGGCTCCACGCCGATCCAGCCGCGTGTGACCTGACCGTCGCGCCGCAACGCGTCCATGACCATGCGTGCGCTGTCCGCCGGGATGGCGAAGCCGATGCCCATGCTGCCGCCGCTGCGGCTGTAGATGGCGGTGTTGATGCCGATCAGTCGGCCTTCGGCGTCGACCAGCGCCCCGCCGGAATTGCCGGGGTTGATGGCGGCGTCGGTCTGGATGAAGTTCTCGAAGGTGGACAGGCCGAGCCGGTTGCGTCCGAGTGCGCTGACGATGCCCGAGGTGACCGTCTGCCCGACGTTGAAGGGGTTGCCGATGGCCAGCACCACGTCACCGACCTGCAGCGCGCGCACGTCGCCCAGGTCGATCACCGGCAGCCTGTCCAGCTTGATCTGCAGCAGCGCCAGGTCGGTCTCGGGGTCGGTGCCCACCAGCCGGGCGCGGGCCTGGCGGCCGTCGGCCAGCTGCACATCGATGTCGTCGGCGCCTTCGACCACGTGGTTGTTGGTCAGCAGGTAGCCCTCGGTCGAGACGATCACGCCCGAGCCCAGGCCGATCTGCGGCCGCGCCGAGCCGCGGCCGTTGCCGAAGAAGAAGCGGAACCAGGGGTCTTCAACCTCCGGCCGCGGCCGCGAGGTCTTGCTCGCCACGATGCTGACCACGGCGGGCGCAGCCCGCTTGGCGGCCTGGCTGTAACTGCCGGTGGCTGCAGCGAAGGGTGCGCTGGGGGTCGGCGCCGGGGCAGGTGCCGCCACCTGAGGTGGCGGCACAACGATCGGCACCCCGGGGAGCCAATGCGGTTTCAGCGTGGCCACCACGAACCAAATCGCCAGCGCGACGGTCACCGTCTGGGCGAAAAGGAGCCACAACTTGCGCAACATCGGCGGACTGGGGTGCGGTGAGGGGGTGCGGGCCGGCGCTCGCCGTCGCGCGCATTATCGTTGCCGCGGCTGCGGCTCGATCCACAATGGCGCATGGATGCCAAGCCCCTGCTGCTGACCATGGGCGATGCCTGTGGCATCGGCCCCGAGATCATCGTCAAGGCCTTTGCCGATGGGGCCATGGAAGGCTGCGTGGTGGTGGGCGAGCCGCAGGTGCTGCGTCGCGCCGCGCAGGTGCTGGCGCAGACCGTACCGCTGGCGTTGATCGAAGCGCCCGCAGACCGGGCCGTGGTGCCGCCCGGATGCCTGACGGTGCTGCGGCCCGACAAGCTGCCCGCCGGCCTGGCCGAACTGTCCTGGGGTCGGGTGCACGCCCAATGCGGTGCAGCCGCCGCGCGCTGCATCGAGTGTGCGGTGCAGTGGATTGGGGGCGGCCAGGCGGCGGCGATGGTGACCGCGCCACTGCACAAGGAGGCGCTGGCCGCCGCAGGCATCGGCTTTGCGGGCCACACCGAGATGCTGCAGGCCCTGGCCACGCCTGCGGGGGGCATGCCCGCGCCGGTGCGCATGATGCTAGCGAACGGCGAACTGCGCGTGGTGCTGGTGAGCATTCACGTCGCACTGCGCCGCGCGGTGGACCTGGTGAGTTTCGATTCGGTGCTGCAGACGATCCGCATTGCCCACCAAGCTGCTGCCGCATGGGGTCAGCCGCGGCCGCGCATCGCCGTGGCGGGGTTGAACCCGCATGCCGGCGAGGGTGGCCTTTTCGGCGACGAGGAGCAGCGCTTCATCGCGCCGGCCGTTGAGGCGGCGCGTCAGCAGGGCATCGACGCGAGTGGCCCCTTCGCACCCGACACGGTCTTCATGCGCGCGCGCCACGCGCCGGGCCACCGCGGCGAGTTCGATCTGGTGGTGGCGATGACGCACGACCACGGCCTGATCCCGGTCAAGTACCTGGGGGTGGAACAGGGTGTGAACGTCACCCTCGGACTGCCTTTCGTTCGCACCAGCCCCGACCATGGCACGGCCTTCGACATTGCCGGCACCGGAGCGGCGGACGCCTCCAGCCTGAAGGCGGCGATACGCGTGGCGCGCGAGTTGTCGGCTTGCGGCTGAGGCCGCCTCAGGCAACGGCGCCGGCAGCCACGCTCATGGCGGCCAGTTGGCGGCGCGCGCGTGCCGTGGCGCGTTCGATCAGGTAGCCGTTCTCGAAGGAACGCAGGCGTCCGGTCTCGCACAGCCGCACCAGCATGCGATGGGTCATGGAGATGGTCTGCTTGTGGCGGCTGCCGCGCGTGAACACGAAGAACGTCCGCCCCGGGCTGACATGGCTGAGGCGAACCTTCTGCCACTTGTCATCGAGGTGCATCTGGTAGGCGAAGCCGATCTGCACATGGTCGGCCAGCGACTTGCCGCTGGACGGCTCGGCCGCCTCGGCCTTGGGCAGGCCGGCGATGTCCAGGTCGCCGTCGGCGGGCTCGGGCTCGGCGCTCAGGTCGATGTCGACCTTGCCGTCCCAGTTGACAGCGCCTTCGTCCATCAGCCCGATGCGCTGCGCCTCCTCGGCCGAGAAGCGTGGCGCGATGACCTCGTCGCGCAATACCGGCAGGTTCGCCATCGGCGGTGGCAGCTCAGACGCGACTGGCATGGCCTCGCCCAGTGCCGTGTCCACCTGCTTGGCCAGCAGGTTGTAATCGAGCGTGCGCAGCGCCTGGCCCTTCAGCGACTCGGCATGCGCCGGCAGCAGCAGGCCGAAGAAGGACTTCTTCGCCGACTCGGGCCAGCCGATCAGGTCCATGCCCTCGTTCAGCTCCTTCATCAGCGTGGGCAGCTGCATCAGGAAGGTCTTGCGCTGCTCGGGCGAGCCCTTGGGCTGCACGCTCATGACGAGCTCTCGACCAGCGTGGCGCAGCCGTTTCACGCGTGCGCCGTCCGCACCGTCGAGGCGCGCCGCGCGCATCAGCGCTTGGCTCCACACCTGGCTGAGAAAGTCGCGCACGAACTCGACCACGGGCAGTGGCTTGAGCAGCGAATGCAGCTGCTGCGTGTAGCGCTGCTGCAGCCGAAGATCGGTTTCCTTCTCGGCCAACAGAGTGGCTGCGCCCGAGTTGTCCTGCACGTCGCGCCGTGCCTGCTCGACGATGAAGGTCTCGAGCACCGACAATTTCTGTTCGTAGACCTCGATCTGGTCGAAGTCGCCCTCGACGATTTCCTGCACCAGCTCACGCACCAGCGCCACGAAGCGCTGGCCCTGTTCGGACTCGAAATCGTCGAAGGCGCTGCCGAGCGAGGCGATGCGGTTGACGAAGCGTCGCACCGGGTGCTTGCGCGAGGCGAAGAAACTCGCGTCGCCGAGCGCGGCGCGCAGCACCGGCAATTGCAGCCGTGCGATCTGGCGCGCCATCTGCGGCGGCACCTTTGGATCCGACAGGATCTGGTCGAAGAGGCTGCCGATGACGTCGATCACCATGTGATCGAGCGAGCCGTTGGAGGCCTGGCGCAGCGCGTCGCGGTGGGTGCGGATCAGGTTTGGCGCCACCGGTACGCCGCGGCCGCCGTCGCGTTCGAAAGCGCCGGACTGCGAGTGTCCGTGCGCCGCATCCAACGCGAAACCGGAGTCCTCGATGCCCGGGCCCAGGTCGGTGAAGGCCAGGCGCCGGATCAGCGACATCAGACCGGCATCCACCTGGCCCAGCAGCGTGCCCTGCGGCGCGTGGCCGTGAGCGGACGCTCGCGAGCCCCCAGGTCCGAAATGACCTTGGCCGGTGCTGGCCCCTGAACGCCCAAGCTCCGAATCTCCCCTGCCGCTGCCGCGCCAGCCATTGGCCGTCACGTCGCGAGGACCGCCTGTCGCTGAGTAGGTGTGTTGCGCGGGTTCGTCCAGGCCGACCGGCCGGCTGGAGGTGTCGTAGCCTGAACTCGTGCGGCCATAGCCTGAACCGCGCTCGGAATTGCGAAAGCTCAGCGAGGCCGGCTTCAGGCCGGCGGCACGCATGTCCGCCACGATCACGGCATAGGTGCCCGACATCGTCGGCGCCAGTGAACGGGCAAGTTCGATCGTCAGCACCTTTCGGATCTCGGCGCGTTCGGTCACGCGATCGACGCCACGAATCAGGGCATTGCCGATCACCTCGGGGCGCAACGGGTTGCGCGAAGGCTCGGCGCTGCCTTGCAGCAATGATCCGAAAAAGGTGTCCAGTTCTCGCTGTTCGGTCTCGCAGTCCTGCGCAAGCTGCATGCCCAGGCGTTCGGCGTTGACCTGGACTTCCATTTCGTGATCGTCCACGAGGCTCAGCGCATCCCAGCTGGTCTCGGCCAGCGCACCCGGCACGCTGTTGCGTGGCAACACTTCACGCTCGACACGGCGGTCCAGGGCCTCGTCGAAACTGGCAAAGAACATGGCCAGCTTGCGGTTGAGCTCGAACTGAGCGCCTAGGAGGTCGTCGCGCTGAAAGACGTTGGCCGACGCCAGCGCCGACACACCCAGGCTGGCCACGGCGCGCTCGGCGGCGCCATGCACCGCCGACTTCACGCGATGGACGGCAGCTTCGATGGCCGCAGGCAGACCTAAAGCAGGCGTCGGGTTCATGGGGCGAATCAGTATCCGACATGCATCGGCGTCCGATCCGCCCGCTGGAGGCCCGCCGCGCGGGCCAAGCGTGCTATTTCCTCAATGCGTCACGAATCTCGCGCAGCAGCACCACGTCTTCGGGCGTGGCCGGCGGCGCCGGCGGCGGCGTTGCGGCTCGAAGCTTGTTGATCTGCCGCACCATCATAAAGATGATGAAGGCCAGGATCACGAAGTTCAGCGCCACGGTGATGAAGCTGCCATAGGCGAAGACGGCGCCGGCTTTCTTGGCGTCGACCAGGTTGGTGGCGGTCTGCCCGGCCAGCGGAACGTAATAGTTGTTGAAGTCCAGCCCTCCGAGTACCCGGCCCACGAGCGGCATGATCAGGTCGCTGACGATCGAATCGACGATCTTGCCGAAGGCCCCGCCGATGATCACGCCCACCGCCAGGTCCATGACGTTGCCCTTGAGCGCGAATTCCTTGAACTCGGTCGCAAAACCCATGCTGTGTACTCCCTTTGGTTGAAATGCAGGGCCGCCTTGGCCGCGCGGGCCGCCAGTATCGTCCAGGCGATTTGGGTGTCAATGGGTGCAAAGGCGCCATCGCGTGCAGCGCCCGCGCGGCCTCGGCCCGCACAAAGTGCTCGGATAGAATCCCCGGTTGACCCGCAACACCAGTCTTCAAGCAGAGGGAAAGCATGAGTGAGGCCAAAGTCGATTCAGGCCGGCGCACCTGGATCGCCATTACCTGCGGAGCCGGCGCCATCGGGGGTGCGGCGGTGGCGGTGCCCTTTGTCAGCAGCTTTGCACCCTCTGAACGCGCCAAGGCGGCGGGTGCGCCGGTCCAGGCCGATATCAGTGGCCTGCGTCCGGGCGAGAAGATGACGGTGGAGTGGCGTGGCAAGCCCGTATGGATCGTGCGCCGCACCGAGGAACAACTGGCGACGCTGGCGAAGACCGAAGCCTTGGTCGCCGACCCGTTCTCCAAGCGCAACCCGTCGGAACTGACGCCCGAATACGCGCGCAACATCCCTCGGTCGATCAAGCCGGAGATCCTGGTCTGCGTGGGCATCTGCTCGCATCTGGGCTGCTCGCCGACCGAAAAGTTCCAGCCTGGCCCGCAGCCTTCGCTGCCGGACGACTGGCAGGGCGGCTTCTTCTGCCCCTGCCACGGTTCGACCTTCGACATGGCCGGACGCGTGTTCAAGAACAAGCCGGCGCCCGACAACCTCGAAGTGCCGCGCCACATGTATCTGTCCGACACGCTGCTGCTGATCGGCGAAGACAGCAAGGGCTGAACGCCCCTTCGTTACCACAGGGATCGACATGGCTGATTTCAAGCAAGCACCTGCAGGGGCGCCCGTGGCCGAGCAGGCGATGACATGGGTGGACAACCGGTTCCCGGCCTCCAAGCTCTTCAAGGAGCACATGTCGGAGTACTACGCACCGAAGAACTTCAACTTCTGGTACATCTTCGGCTCGCTGGCCCTGCTGGTGCTGGTGATCCAAATCGTCACCGGCATCTTCCTGGTGATGCACTTCAAGCCTGACGCGGCGTTGGCCTTCGCATCGGTCGAGTACATCATGCGCGACGTGCCCTGGGGCTGGCTCATCCGTTACATGCACAGCACGGGGGCGAGCGCGTTCTTCGTCGTCGTCTACCTGCACATGTGGCGCGGGCTGATCTACGGCAGCTACCAGAAGCCGCGCGAACTGATCTGGATCTTCGGCTGTGCCATCTTCCTGTGCCTGATGGCCGAGGCCTTCATGGGCTACCTGTTGCCCTGGGGCCAGATGTCCTTCTGGGGCGCGCAGGTCATCATCAACCTGTTCGCCGCCATTCCGTTCATCGGCCCGGATCTGTCGCTGCTGATCCGCGGCGACTACGTGGTGGGCGACGCCACGCTGAACCGATTCTTCGCCTTTCACGTCATCGCGGTGCCGCTGGTGCTGATTGGCCTGGTGGTGGCGCACATCATCGCGTTGCACGAGGTCGGCTCCAACAACCCGGACGGCGTCGAGATCAAGGCAAAGAAGGATCCCAAGACCGGCATTCCGCTCGACGGCATCCCGTTCCACCCGTACTACTCGGTGCACGACATCTTCGGCGTGTCGGTGTTCTTGATGATCTTCAGCGCGATCGTCTTCTTCGCCCCGGAGATGGGCGGTTACTTTCTCGAGTACAACAACTTCATCCCCGCCGATGCGCTGAAGACGCCCGCGCATATCGCACCGGTGTGGTACTTCACACCCTTCTACTCGATGCTGCGCGCGGTGACCGACCCGATGGTCAATGTGTTCGCGGTGATCGTGGCGCTGGCTGCGGTGCTGGCCGTGCTGAAGGGCGGCCTGGCTGGCAAGTGGAAGATCGCCGTGCTCGTGGCGGCTCTGGTGGTCATCGCGCTGCTCAAGACCTTCGACGCGAAGTTCTGGGGCGTGGTGATCATGGGCGTGGGCGTGATGGTGCTGTTCCCGTTGCCTTGGCTCGACCGCAGCCCGGTCAAGTCGATCCGTTACCGGCCGGGCTGGAACAAGTGGCTGTACGGCATCTTTGTCGTCAACTTTCTGGTGCTCGGCTACCTGGGCGCGAAGCCGCCCTTTGACGTCGGCACGCTGGTGTCGCAGGTCGGCACGCTGTATTACTTCGGGTTCTTCCTGCTGATGCCGTGGTGGAGCCGCATCGGCACCTTCAAGCCGGTGCCCGAGCGCGTGACCTTTCACGCCCACTGATCGGCCAGGCGGAGCACAACATGACGAAGAAAATCTTCCTGGGTCTGCTGTTTGCACTGGGTCTGCTGTCCGGTGTACATGCGGCGGGTGGCGGCGCGGCGCTCGACAGGTTCCCGGCCGACCGGGTGACGAACCTGGCGGCACTGCAGAACGGCGCCCGGCTGTTCGTCAACTACTGCCTGAACTGCCACTCGGCAAACTACATGCGCTACAACCGCATGGCAGACATCGGCCTGAGCGAGGAGCAGATCAAGAAGAACCTGATGTTCGCCGCCAAGAAGGTGGGCGACCCGATGACCGTCACGATCAACCCGGTGCAGGCGAAGGACTGGTTTGGCGCGGCGCCGCCGGACCTGACAGTGGTGGCACGCTCGCGTGCCGGCAATGGTGGCAGCGGCGCGGACTATCTGTACACCTACATGCGTACCTTCTACCGTGACGACAGCACCGTCACGGGCTGGAACAACCTGGTCTTCCCGAGCGTGGCCATGCCGCATGTGCTGTGGGAACTGCAGGGTCAGCAGCGGGCGGTGTTCGCCACCGAGAAGGACCCGCACGATTCGAGCAAGACCCAGCATGTGTTCAAGGGCTTCGAAATAGCGGCGCCGGGCACGATGACGCCCGCCGAGTTCAACGAGACGGTGGCCGATCTCGTGGCCTTCATGCAATGGATGGCCGAGCCGCAACAGGGCCAGCGTGTGCGCCTGGGAGTGTTCGTGCTGCTCTTCCTGGCCGTGTTCACGGTGATCGCGTGGCGGTTGAACGCCGCGTACTGGAAAGACGTCAAGTAGCGCTACTTCGGCGCGGCGCCTTGGCCGTGCCGCCCTTCCCAGCGCAGACGGGCGGTGCGAGCCCGCTGCGCTTCAATGTTTTGGCCGCGACGGTCTTGTCGCACCGCTGACCAGGAGCCCACCACCATGATGGTGCTTTATTCCGGAACCACCTGCCCCTATTCGCACCGCTGCCGCTTCGTGCTGTTCGAGAAGGGCATGGACTTCGAGATCCGCGACGTGGATCTGTTCGCCAAGCCCGAAGACATCGCGCTGATGAACCCGTACAACGAGGTGCCGATCCTCGTCGAGCGCGACCTGATCCTGTACGAGTCGCACATCATCAACGAGTACATCGACGAGCGCTTCCCGCACCCGCAGCTGATGCCGGGTGATCCGGTGGCGCGCGCGCGGGTGCGGCTGTTCCTGTTCAATTTCGAGAAGGAACTGTTCGCCCACGTCAACCTGCTCGAGTCGCGCGGCGTCAAGGCCACCGACAAACAGCTGGAGCGGGCCCGCTCGCAGATCCGCGACCGGCTGACGCAGCTGGCTCCGATCTTCCTGAAGAACAAGTTCATGCTCGGCGACGACTTCTCGATGCTCGACGTAGCCATCGCGCCACTGCTGTGGCGCCTGGACTACTACGGCATCGATCTGTCGAAGAACGCGTTGCCGCTGCTGAAGTACGCCGAGCGCATCTTCTCGCGCCCGGCCTACATCGAAGCGCTGACGCCGTCGGAAAAGGTGATGCGCAAGTAGTGCATCGCCGACGCAGGTCCGTACATGAACAAGCCCATTCCGCCTGATTCGCAGGGCAGCTCCACGCGGCCGTACCTGATCCGCGCACTGCACGACTGGTGCACCGACAACGGCTTTACCCCCTATGTCGCGGTGTACGTCGACGGCAGCGTGCAGGTACCGATGGAGTACGTGAAGAACCACGAGATCGTGCTCAACGTCGGCTTCGAGGCCACCACCGCGCTGAAGCTGGGCAACGAGTTCATCGAGTTCAAGGCGCGCTTTGGCGGCATGGCGCGCGAGATAGTGGTGCCGGTGGACCATATCGTGGCCATCTACGCACGCGAGAACGGGCAGGGCATGGCCTTTCCGGTGCCCACGGCCGGCGGCGCCGGGGCAGGCAGTCCAGTGGCGGATGACGGCGCCGCGGCGGCCACGCCGCTGCGCGGCCTGCGCTTGGCACGTACCGAGGCCGAGACGCCTGCGCCGGCGGTCCCGAATATCGGCGCACCTTCGGATGACCCGCCGGACCCGACGGGGCCATCGGCCCCGAGGCCGACGCTGAAACGCATCAAGTAGCGCAACCCTAGAATCGCGCTGCATGCCGGCTTAGCTCAGTTGGTAGAGCACCCGCCTTGTAAGCGGAAGGTCGTCCGTTCGATTCGGACAGCCGGCACCATTGCGGAGGGACAAGGCGCTGCCTCAGGTCGATTGAACCTTGATGCGGATTGAAGTAGCCTGCCATCCCTGGCTGATCAGCATCGCTTCGAGGGCTGGTACCAGCTGCCGCAGCTTCGACGCAGCCGCGCCGTTGGACACCAGCAAGGACCAGCTGATCTCATCGAGAGGTCCGGCGCGCACTTGGTCGCGCAGGGTGTCGGGCAAGAGTTCGTAAATGGCCGCAAAGCGCGCGCGCGATTCCTGCAGACGCTGCAGCAGCCTTGCCAGGGGCTGACTCTGATCGAGCGCGGCGCCCAGGGCCAGGGTGCCTGGGCTGGTCGTGCCACTGTTCCTGCGCTCGGACATGACGGAGAGTTTAGCGATGCAGATTCTGATCACCCACGGGCACCTGGCGCGAAGCCGGGTCGTGCAACTGAGTCGGCTGCAGATCGTGTCTGCGGTGGTCGTCGTGGTGGTGCTGCTGATGCTGCTCTCAGGTGCCGTCTACCACTTCATCTTCCTGAAGGCGGCGCGCGAAGGTTGGCCGGTGGTCAGCCAGATCGTGCGCCTGGTGGTCCGCGACGAAATCGCGCAGCGCGACCGCTTCATGCGCGAGAACCTGGATGCGATGGCCGTCAAGGTCGGCGAAATGCAGGCCAAGCTGGTCAAACTCGAATCGATGGGCGATCGCGTGTCGGGATTGGCGGGGGTCAAGCCCGATGAACTGAAGCCGTTGCAGCGCGCGTCGGCCGGCGGCAAGGGCGGGCCCTACATTCCCCTGGGCAGCGCGTCGATGCAGCTGTTGACGCAGACGCTGCAAGGCTTGGACGAGGCCACCGACCAGAACATCGACCTGTTCACATTGATCGAGTCGCGTCTGTTTGAGTCTCGCCTGCAAGCGCTGATGGTGCCGACCACGCCGCCTGTGGATGGGCCCGTTGGGTCGGGCTTCGGGTTTCGCACCGACCCTTTCACCAGTCGCGCCGCCCTGCATACGGGCTTGGACTTCCCCGCCGAAATCGGCACGCCGATCCAGGCCGCCGCGGGGGGCGTCGTCTTCACTGTCGAGTGGCACCCGCAGTACGGGCATCTGCTTGAACTTGACCATGGCAACGGACTGGCCACGCGCTATGCACACGTGTCGAAGTCATTGGTCAAACCCGGCGACATCGTGCGACGTGGCCAGGCCATCGCGCTGGTCGGCAGTTCCGGGCGTTCGACGGGGCCGCACCTCCACTTCGAGGTGCTGGTGGCCGGCGTGCCGCAGAACCCGGCGCGCTTCCTGGCGGGCAACGCCCAGGCGCCGAACATTGCACAAGGCAGCTCGCGCCGCTAGGCGCGCGCAGAGCCATCCGCGCGGTGCGGATGCTAAACTCGGCGCCCCTTGCGGGTGTGACAGGCCTTGCAATGCGGGAGGTGGCACCCACCTGCCTCCCATCTTTGGCGTTGTGCCCGGATACCAATCGGGCGCGTGCCCGGCAGCGCCGGGCGCAAGGCGCCGAGTCCACCCATCCGTGATGCCGCATGTTGCCAAAGATCCTGACCCAGATTTTCGGTAGTCGCAATGACCGCCTGCTGAAGACCTACCGGCGCGCGGCGCAGGAGATCAACGATCTGGAGCCGCGCTTCGAAGCGCTGGACGACGCCGCGCTGCGCGCCAAGACGGATGAGTTCCGGCAGCGCCTGACGCAAGGCGAGGCGCTCGACAAACTGCTGCCAGAAGCTTTTGCCGTGGTGCGCGAAGCCGGCAAGCGCGTGCTGAAGATGCGCCACTTCGACGTGCAGCTGATCGGCGGCATCGCGCTGCACGAAGGCAAGATCGCCGAGATGCGCACCGGCGAAGGCAAGACGCTGGCCGCCACGCTGCCGGTATATCTGAACGCGCTTCAGGGCAAGGGCGTGCATGTGGTCACCGTCAACGACTACCTGGCACGACGCGACGCCGAGTGGATGGGCCGGATCTACACCTTTCTGGGCTTGACGGTCGGCGTCAACGTGCCGGGCATGCAGCGCGAGGAGAAGCAGGCTGCCTATGCTGCCGACGTGACTTACGGCACGAACAACGAATTCGGTTTCGACTACCTGCGCGACAACATGGTCTACGAGGTGGCCGACCGCGTGGCGCGCGGGCTGTCCTATGCCATCGTCGACGAGGTCGACTCGATTCTCATCGACGAAGCGCGCACGCCGCTGATCATCAGTGGCCAGGCCGAGGACCACACCGACCTGTACGTGCGCATCAACGCCGTGGTGCCGAAATTGAAGAAGCAGATCGGCGAGGCCGACCCGCGCACCGGCGAAGGCGTGATCGAGGCGGGCGACTTCACCGTCGACGAAAAGAGCCACCAGGTCTTTCTCACAGAGGATGGCCACGAGAACGCGGAAAAGATCCTCGCCGAAGCCGGGCTGCTGCTCGAAGGCGCCAGCCTCTATGACCCGGCCAACATCTCGCTGATGCACCATGTGTATGCGGCGTTGCGCGCCAATCAGCTGTACCACCGCGATCAGCACTACGTGGTGCAGAACGGCGAGGTGGTCATCGTCGACGAGTTCACCGGCCGGCTGATGACCGGGCGGCGCTGGTCGGATGGCCTGCACCAGGCGGTCGAAGCCAAGGAAGGCGTGCAGATCCAGAACGAGAACCAGACGCTGGCCTCGGTGACCTTCCAGAACTACTTCCGCATGTACGGCAAGCTGTCGGGCATGACGGGCACGGCCGACACCGAGGCCTTCGAGTTCCAGGAGATCTATGGCCTGGAAACGGTCGTCATCCCGCCGAACAAGCCGACCATCCGCAAGGACGACAACGACCTGATCTACAAGACGGCGAAAGAAAAATACAACGCCGTCATCGAGGACATCCGCGATTGCCATCAGCGCGGCCAGCCGGTGCTTGTGGGTACCACTTCGATCGAGAACTCCGAGCTCATCTCCGGCTTGTTGACGCCGGCCAAACTGCCGCACCAGGTACTCAACGCCAAGCAGCATGCCAAGGAGGCCGAGATCGTGGCCCAGGCCGGGCGCCCGGGCGTCATCACCATCGCCACCAACATGGCCGGCCGCGGCACCGACATCGTGCTCGGCGGCAATGTCGAAAAGCAGGTGCAGATGGTCGAGGCCGACGAGGCCTTGGCCGAGGACGAGAAGGCGCGACGCATCCAGCAGCTCAAGGACGAGTGGCAAGGGCTGCACGACCAGGTCAAGGCCCATGGGGGCCTGCGCATCATCGCCACCGAGCGACACGAGAGCCGGCGCATCGACAACCAGCTGCGCGGCCGCTCCGGCCGCCAGGGCGACCCGGGAGCGTCGCGTTTCTATCTGTCGCTGGACGATTCGCTGATGCGCATCTTCGCCGGCGACCGTGTGCGCGCCATCATGGACCGGCTGAAGATGCCCGAAGGCGAGGCCATCGAAGCCGGCATCGTGTCGCGCAGCATCGAAGGCGCGCAGCGCAAGGTCGAGGCGCGCAACTTCGACATCCGCAAGCAGCTGCTCGAGTACGACGACGTCAGCAACGACCAGCGCAAGGTCATCTACCAGCAGCGCAACGAGATTCTCGAGGCGGCGTCGCTCGATGAGCAGATCGCCAACCTGCGACGCAGCGCGATGAGCGGTGTGGTGCGCACCTACGTGTCCGAAGGCAGTCTCGAGGAGCAGTGGGACATCCCCGGCCTGGAGAAGGTGCTCAAGGAAGAGTGGCAACTCGACTTGCCGCTGAAGGAACTGGTCGACAAGAGCGACACCATCACCGACGAAGACATCCTCGACAAGGTGGTGGCCGCCGCCGACGAGCTGTTCACCAGCAAGTTGCAGGCGGTGGGCGCCGAGCAGTTCACGCCCTTCATGCGTATGGTGCTGCTGCAGTCGATGGACAGCCACTGGCGCGAGCACCTGGCCGCGCTGGACTACCTGCGCCAGGGCATCCACCTGCGCGGCTATGCGCAGAAGAACCCGAAGCAGGAATACAAGCGCGAGGCCTTCGAGCTGTTCTCGCAACTGCTCGACGTGGTGAAGATGGAAGTCACGCGGTTGCTGATGACGGTGCGCATCCAGTCGCAGGAACAGGTGACGCAGGCCGCCGAGGAGATCGAGGCGCGCGCCTCGCAGGTGGGCAACGTCACCTACACGCACCCGAACGAGGACGGCAGCGTGTCGCAGGAAGCTGGGCCGGCGACCTTGGCCACCGACAGCGTGCCGAAGGTCGGCCGCAACGAGCCCTGCCCCTGCGGCAGCGGCAAGAAGTACAAGAACTGCCACGGCAAGCTGGCCTGAGGCGGCACTGGCCGCCCGCGGCCAGGCGGCACGGTGGGTTCCTACAATCGGCGCTCCCCTTGCCGCGAGAACCGTCATGCCCGTCAACCTGGTTGCCCCAGATCCCTCGTCATTGTTCCCCGTGCGTGGCGTCGAGATCGGCGTGGCCATGGCGGGCGTACGCAAGGCCAACCGACGCGACCTGGCCGTGGTGACGCTGGCCGCAGGCTCCAGCGTCGCCGGCGTCTTCACCTCCAACCGCTTCTGTGCCGCGCCGGTGCTGTTGTGCCGCGAGCACCTGGCGGCAGGGCAGGGCATTCGAGCGATCCTGGTCAACACCGGCAATGCCAATGCCGGCACCGGTGCGGACGGGCTGGCCCGCGCCCGCTCGACCTGCGCGGCGCTGGCAGCGCGCATGGGCATCAAGCCGGCGCAGGTGTTGCCATTTTCGACCGGCGTGATCATGGAGACGCTGCCGCACGAGCGCATCGAGGCGGCGCTGCCGGCGGCACTGGCCGATGCCCGGCCTGGCCACTGGGCGGTGGCGGCCGAGGCCATCATGACCACGGACACCGTGCCCAAGGCTGCTTCGCGGCGGCTGATGCTCGGCGGCGTGCCCGTGCACATCACCGGCATCTCCAAGGGCGCCGGCATGATCCGACCGAACATGGCGACGATGCTCGGTTTCGTCGCCACAGATGCCGCCATCGACCCGCTGCTGATGCAGCGCCTGGTGAAGGAAGCCGCCGATGCGTCCTTCAACCGCATCACCATCGACGGCGACACATCCACCAACGACTCCTTCGTGATGATCGCCACCCACCAGGCAGGCAATGCGCCGATCACGCAACTGGAGCAGGGCGACGGTGCGCTGCTGCGTGCCGCGCTGATCGAGGTATCCCAGCAACTGGCCCAGGCCATCGTGCGCGATGGCGAGGGTGCCACCAAGTTCATCACCGTACAGGTCGATGGTGGGCGCGATGTCGACGAGTGCCGCAAGGTGGCCTACGCCATCGGTCACTCGCCCCTGGTGAAGACCGCGTTCTTCGCCAGCGACCCGAACCTCGGCCGCATCCTGGCGGCGGTGGGCTATGCCGGCATCGATGACCTGGACCAGGGCCTGATCGATCTGTTTCTCGACGACGTGCATGTGGCGATGCACGGCGCGCGCCACCCGTCCTATGCCGAAGAGCAGGGCCAGCGCGTGATGAAGCAAAGCGAGATCACGGTACGCGTCGACCTGCACCGCGGCCCGGCGAGTGCCACGGTGTGGACCTGCGATCTGTCGCACGATTACGTCAGCATCAACGCCGACTACCGCAGTTAGGGGGTGCTGG
Organism: uncultured beta proteobacterium; assembly: GCA_963824005.1. Classification (GTDB taxonomy): domain Bacteria; phylum Pseudomonadota; class Gammaproteobacteria; order Burkholderiales; family Burkholderiaceae_C; genus Rubrivivax. The sequence continues at coordinate 10,325 of CAWGOK010000016.1, read as the reverse complement.
CGCTTGCGCTGCATCAAGCTGCGCTGCTAGCATTTCGCATCTTCTCCTGAATGAGCCCCCCATGAAACGCCTCGACCCCACGACCCTTCGCGCCGCCGGCGCCGGGCTCGCGCGCGTGTCGGCAATACGTGGGCTCATGTCGGCGATTTCGCCGACCTCGCGCTCCTAGCGACCTCTCAGCCTCCGGCCTCGCAGCCGGTTTCCGCTGAGACCTCGGCGGAACCCGGCACGCGCTGCCTGTTTTCGCTGTCCCCCAGGCCTCCCGCAGGCCGGGCCCAAGACGAAGAATGGAGACTGAAGACCATGGCCACCCTCAAAGCCTGGCAATCACGCTGGCGGCACCACCTGAGCCTGCCGCCCAACGACCTGCTGCGCGACGCCGTGTACCGGCGGCTGTGGAGCTCGATCCTGATCAGCTCCTTCGGCGGCCAGGTGACGATGCTCGCCCTGCCGCTGACGGCCGCGGTGCTGCTGCAGGCCACGCCCACGCAGATGGGCTTGCTCAGCGCAATGGAGATCGCGCCTTTCGTGCTGTTCTCGCTGCCGTCGGGCGTGTGGCTCGACCGTGTGCGCAAGCTGCCGGTGTACGTGGCTGGCGAGTCGATGCTGGCACTGATCGTCGCCAGCATCCCGCTGGCCTGGTGGCTGGGCTGGCTGTCGATGGCCTGGCTGTACATGGCTGGCTTCGCCATCGGCACGGTCTTCACCATCGCTGGCTCCGCCGCGCAGATCGTGCTGACGCAGATCGTCGAGCGCGAGCGCTTGGTCGAAGCCCATGCCAAGAACGCGTTGGCCAGTTCGGGTGCCGAGGTCGCCGGCCCCGGCTTTGCCGGCCTGCTGATCAAGCTGGTCGGAGCGCCATTGGCGCTGCTGGTCGATGCGGCGATGCTGGTGTTCTCGGCGCTCATCCTGCGCGGCATCCGCGTGCAGGAGCTTCGGGCGCAGCGCCCCGACGCATTGTTCTGGCGCGACCTGAAGGCAGGCGTGCGCTTCGTCGCCGGACAGCGCCTCTTGCTGGCGCTGGCGCTGCTGGTCGGTGGCTGGCAGATGTGCAACCAGGCCGCGACCGTGGTACAGATCCTCTACGCCACACGCACGCTCGGCCTGTCGGAACAAGCGGTGGGGCTCAGCTATGTGGCCATGGGTGTAGGTACCGTCCTGGCCAGCGTGTTCGGCGACCGCTTCACGCGCCGGGTCGGTCCGGGACCCAGCTTGCTGTGGGGTTTCGTGTTGTGTGGCGGCGGTTGGCTGCTGCTGGCGCTGCTGCCGGCCGGCCGCTGGGGCGTGCTTGCGTTCGCGTTGATGCTGCTGCTCTTCGGTCTGGGCGCCGTGCTGGTGTTCATCAACTTCCTGGCGCTTCGCCAGGCGGTGACACCGGAGCCGCTGCTCGGTCGCATGACCAGCACGATGCGCTGGCTGACGCTGTTGCCGGCCGGCCCCGGGGCGCTGCTCGGCGGCTGGCTGGGCGAGCACGTCGGCCTGCGCGCGGCGCTGGCTTTCGCGGGCGCCGCTGTGCTTGCGCTGGCCGTCTGCGGCTGGCGCCAGGCGCTGATCCGCAACCTGCGGCAACTGCCGAAGCCGGGAGTTGCCGAGCCGGCGCTGGGTGCCGAGGCCAGCGTGCAGGCGGCTGCCGACTGGGCGGCGCTCGGTCGCTGAGCGGGCGCTATGCGGGCGAGAAGCGGTCGACCGCGTCGGTGACGATGCCGTCGATGCCGCAGGACAGAAGCTCCCGGGCACGATCCGGCTCGTTGACGGTGTAGACCATGGCGCGCATGCCGGCCTGGTGGATGCGCTCGAGCAGGCTCGCATCCATCAGCCCGTGGTCGGTGATCAGCGCTGCGCACTCCATTTGCACGGCCGACTCGATGTCGCCCGGCGACAATTTGTCCAGCAGCAGCGCGCGGCGCAGATGCGGCGCGCAGCCTCGGGCGGCACGCAAGGCGTCCGGGCGGAATGAACTGAGCAGTGGCGTTGCCGCCTGGCCTTGCCAGAGCCGCGCCACCTCGGCCGCCACCACGGCACCGGTGTGCGCGTCGGTTCCCGGAGTGGGCTTGATCTCCAGGTCCAGCGCAAAGCCGTTGCGCTGCACGTAGGCGGCCACGGCTTGCAGACTGGGCAGCGGTTCGCCGGCGTAGGCGCGGCTGTGCCAGCTGCCCGCGTCGAGGCGCGACAGTTCGGTCCATGCGCGCTCGCCGGCCAACCCTGGTTCGCCGGTGGTGCGCTCCAGCGTGGCGTCGTGCAACAGGAAGGGCACGCCGTCGGCGCTGAGCTTGACGTCGCATTCGAAGGCCCGGTAGCCGTAGCTGGCGCCCAGGCGGAAGGCCGCCAGCGTGTTCTCGGGCGCCAGCTTGCCGGCGCCACGGTGGGCGATCCACAGCGGATAGGGCCAGGGCTGCATCAGCCGACCCGCTGGCCGCTGCGGGCATCGAACCAGTGCACTCGATCCGCGGCAACGCGCAAAGGCACATGGTCGCCAGGTTGCGGCGGCGGCAGCGTGCCTTCGATGCGCACGGTGAACAGCGTCTCGCCCAGGCGGCAGTACACCAGTCGTTCGGCACCCAGGGTCTCGACCACGTCCACCCGCAACTCCCAGGTGCCCACGCCGCCTTCGGCCCATAGCGCATGTTCCGGCCGCAGGCCGAGGATCAGCTCGCCGCTGCGTGGCGCGGCCGCCGGCAGCGGCAGCGTCTGCCCACCGGTGGTGAAGCGCGAGCCGTCGGCCTGGCCGCGCAGCAGGTTCATCGGCGGGCTGCCGATGAATCCGGCGACAAAGGTGGTGGCCGGCCGCTGGTACACCTCCTCGGGTGTGCCGAACTGCTCCATGCGCCCGCTGTTCATCACGATCATGCGTTGCGCCAGCGTCATCGCCTCGACCTGGTCGTGCGTGACGAACAACGAGGTGATGCCCAGTTCGCGGTGCAGCTTCTGGATCTCGAGCCGCGTCTGCGCCCGCAGCTTGGCGTCCAGGTTGGACAGCGGCTCGTCGAACAGGAACACGGAGGGCTGGCGCACGATGGCGCGGCCCATCGCCACGCGCTGGCGCTGGCCGCCGGACAACTCGCGCGGCTTGCGCTCGAGCAGAGCACCCAGTTCCAGAATGCCCGCGGCCTTCTTCACGCGCACGTCGATCTCCGCCTTCGGCACCTTGGCGATCTTCAGGCCGTAGGCCATGTTGTCGTACACGCTCATGTGCGGGTAAAGCGCGTAGTTCTGGAACACCATCGCGATGTCGCGTTCGGCCGGTTCGAGCTGGTTGACGACACGCGTGCCGATCTCGATCTCGCCGCCGCTGATGTCCTCCAGCCCGGCCACCATGCGCAGCAACGTGCTCTTGCCACAGCCGCTGGGGCCGACGATGACGACGAACTCGCCGTCGCGGATCTCGGCGTCGATGCCGTGGATCACCTTCACGGCCTTGGGGCCGTGGCCATAGGTCTTCTCGGCCTTGCGCAGCGTGATGGCAGCCATGTTGTACTTTTCTACTTTTCGGTATCGACCAGGCCCTTGACGAACCAGCGCTGCATCAGCACCACCACCAAGGCTGGCGGCAGCATGGCCAGGATCGCGGTGGCCATGACCACGTTCCAGTCGATGGCGGCATCGCCGCCGCCGGAAATCATGCGCTTGATGCCCATGACGATCGGCGCCATGTCCTCACTGGTGGTCACGAGCAGCGGCCACAGGTACTGGTTCCAGCCGTAGATGAACTGGATCACGAACAGCGCCGCGATGGCGGTGCGCGACAGCGGCAGCAGCACGTCGAGGAAGAAGCGCATCGGCCCGGCGCCGTCGATGCGTGCGGCCTCCACCAACTCGTCGGGCACGGTCAGGAAGAACTGGCGGAACAAGAAGGTGGCGGTGGCCGAGGCGATCAGTGGCACGGTCAGGCCGGCGTAGGTGTTGAGCATGCCGAGGTCGGACACCACCTTGTAGGTCGGCAGGATGCGCACCTCCACCGGCAGCATCAGCGTCACGAAGATCATCCAGAAGACGAAACTGCGCAGCGGGAAGCGGAAGTACACCACCGCAAAGGCGCTGAGCAGCGAGATCGCGATCTTGCCGATGGCGATGACCAGCGCGCTGACCAGGCTGATCCACAGCATCGGCGCCACCGGCGGCGTGCGCGCACCGTTGTCGGTCTGGCCGCCGAACAACGCCAGCTGGTAGCTCTTGAGCATGTTGTCGCCTGGCAGCAGCGACATCGGAGCCTGCTGCGCGATTTCCTGCGCCGTGTGAGTGGAGGCGATGAAGGTCAGGTAGATCGGGAAGGCGACGATCAGCACGCCCAGCACCAGCACCAGATGTGAAAGCACGCGTGCGACGGGCCGGTTCTCGATCATCGCGCGGGGTCACTCATCAGTACTGCACCTTCTTCTCGACGTAGCGGAACTGCAATACCGTCAGAGCGATGACGATGGCCATCAACACCACCGACTGTGCCGCCGAGCTGCCCAGGTCCAGTGCCTTGAAGCCGTCGAAGTACACCTTGTAGACCAAGATGGCGGTGTCCTTGCCCGGGCCACCCTGCGTGGCGGCGTCGACGATGGCGAAGGTCTCGAAGAAGGCGTAGATGATGTTGATGACCAGCAGGAAGAAGGTGGTCGGCGACAGCAGCGGGAACTGCACCGTCCAGAAGCGACGCCAGGGCCCTGCACCGTCGATGGCTGCGGCTTCGATCAGGCTCTTCGGGATCGATTGCAGCCCGGCCAGGAAGAACAGGAAGTTGTAGGAGATCTGCTTCCACACCGCGGCCATGACGATCAGCGCCATGGCGTGGTTGCCGTCGAGCAGGTGGTTCCACTCGAAGCCCAGCCGCCGCATCGCAAAGCTGACGACGCCGACCGAGGGCGCGAACAGGAACAGCCACAGCACCCCGGCCACTGCGGGCGCGACGGCATAGGGCAGGATCAGGAAGGTCTTGTACAGCGGCCCGCCCTTGATGATGCGGTCGGCCATCACGGCCAGCAGCAGCGAGACCGACAGGCCGATGCCCGCCACCAGCACCGAGAAAACGGCGGTGATGCGGAAGGACGCGAGGTAGGTGTCGTCGGCGAACAGCCGCGTGAAGTTCTCGGCGCCGACGAACTGCGTCGAGGTGCCGAAAGCGTCTTCGAGCATCACGCTCTGGTACAGCGCCTGCCCCGCTGGCCAGAAGAAGAACACCAGCACGATGGCCATCTGCGGCGCCACCAGCGCCCAGGGCAACCACCAGCTCTTGAAGCGGACGCGTTTCTCGACAGCCAAGGAATCGTCCTTCTGACTAGGCCCCTCCCCGCCCGGCGGGGAGGGGCCTGGAGAGGGGTGCCGTCATTTCAGCCGACGGCTAACAAGGGCTTCAGCCCTTGTTAGCCTTCTCGAAGCGCTCAAGCAGTTCGTTGCCGCGCTTGACGATGCTGTCCAGCGCTTCCTTGGGCGTCTTCTTGCCGGCCCAGACCTGCTCGAGCTCTTCGTCCTCGATGGCGCGGATCTGCACGTAGTTGCCCAAGCGGATGCCGCGGGACTTGTCGGTGGTCTTGCGGATCATCTGGTTGACGGCGGTGTCGGTGCCCGGGTTCTCCTTGTAGAAGCCAGACTTCTCGGTCAGCTGGAAGGCCGCCATCGTGATCGGCAGGTAGCCGGTGCGCTTGTGGCTGGCCGACTGCACTTCGGGATTGGACAGGAAGTTGAAGAACGCGGCCACGCCCTTGTATTCCTCGGGCTTCTTGCCGGAAATCACCCACAGGCTCGCGCCGCCGATCACGGTGTTCTGCGGCGCACCGGGCACGTCGGGGTAGTAGGGCAGGGTGGCCAGCGCGAAGCCGAACTTGGCATTGCGTTTGACGTTGCCGTAGAAACCCGACGACGTGGTGATCATTGCGCACTCGCCCGATACGAAGCTGGCCTCGGGTACGTTGCCGCGGCCCTTGTAGATGAACAGGCCCTGCTTGGCCATGTTCGCCAGGTTCTCGATGTGGCGCTGGTGCAGCGGCGAGTTCACCACCAGGCGTGCATCCATTCCGCCCAGGCCGTTGCGCTTGGTGGCCAGCTCGGTGTTGTGCCAGGTCGAGAAGCTCTCGAGTTGCGTCCAGCCCTGCCAGGCGGTGGTGAACGGGCACTTGTGGCCGTTGATCTTGAGCTTGGCCGCGGCCAGCGCCACCTCGGGCCAGGTGGTCGGCGGTTTGTCCGGGTCAAGCCCGGCGGCCTTGAAGGCGTCGCGGTTGATGTAGAGAACCGTGGTCGAGCTGTTGAACGGAAAGCTCAGCATCTGCCCGGACGGGGCGGTGTAGTAGCCGGCGACTGCCGGCACGTAGGCAGCCGGGTCGAACTTGTAGCCGGCGTCCGCCATCATCTTGCCGACCGGCATGACCACGCCCTTGCTGGCCATCATCGTCGCTGTGCCGACCTCGAAGACCTGCAGGATGTGCGGTGCATTGCCCGAGCGGAAGGCGGCCACTGCCGCGGTCATCGATTCGTCGTAGCTGCCCTTGTAGTTGGGCACGATCTTGAAGTTCTTCTGGCTGGCATTGAATTCCTTCGCCAGGTCGTTGACCCACTCGTTGTTGACCGCCGTCATCGAGTGCCACCACTGGATTTCGGTTTGTGCCTGCGCCGGCAGTGCGGCCAGCAGCGTCGCGGCCGAGGCGGCCAAGGCGATTGACTTCAAGTTCATGATTGCTCCGTGACGCCGCTGAGTGCAAAAGAGGGTCGAATGTGCGCGGGTTTTGTGACAACCGCGTTTCTTTCATACAAGCCCACTGGGCGGCAAGCGGGATAACCCGCCGAAACGACCGCGCAGACCCGCGGGATTGTTGCGCTGCGGTACGATTCAGCTCCAAGTGCTTCCTACAGGCGCAGCCCGCACGTGTGACGCGCCTGTACCGACATGAACGCTCCGCTCCCGATCGAGCCTGTCCTGGCGGGCGCTGCCGCAGCGCCGGCATCTACAGGCGACGCGCCCCGACTGCGCGAGATTCCCTACAACTACACCTCGTTCTCCGACCGCGAGATCGTGCTGCGCCTGCTGGGCGTGCGCGCCTGGGAACTGCTGAACCTGCTGCGCCAGGAGCGGCGCACCGGGCGCTCGGCGCGCATGCTGTACGAGGTGCTCGGCGACATCTGGGTGGTGCAGCGCAATCCCTATCTCGAGGACGACCTGCTCGACAACCCGAAGCGCCGGCAGTTGTTGATCGACGCGCTGCACCACCGTCTGAACGAGGTGGAGCGCCGCCGCAGCCCGGACAGCGATACCGAGCGCGATGAACTGGTGGCCGAGCTGCTGCGCTCGGCCCGCGATGCGGTGGAGCGCTTCGCGGCGCATTTCCGCCGAGTGTGGGACCTGCGCAAGGCCACGCGCCGGGTGCTCGGGCGCATCACGGCCAAGGACAACCTCAAGTTCGACGGCCTGTCGCGGGTGTCGCACGTGACCGACGCCACCGACTGGCGCGTCGAGTATCCGTTCGTCGTGCTCACGCCGGACACCGAGGCCGAGATGGCCGGCCTGGTGCAGGGCTGCATCGAGCTCGGGTTGACCATCATCCCGCGCGGTGGCGGCACCGGCTACACCGGCGGGGCGATCCCCTTGAGCTGGAAAAGCGCGGTCATCAACACCGAAAAGCTCGAGGCGATGAGCGAGGTCGAGATGCTCGCGCTGCCCGGTGTGAGCGAACCGGTGGCGACGGTGTGGAGCGAGGCCGGCGTGGTGACGCAGCGTGTGGCCGACGCCGCAGAGCGTGCCGGCTATGTGTTCGCGGTGGACCCGACCTCGGCCGAGGCCAGCTGCGTGGGCGGCAACGTCGCCATGAACGCCGGCGGCAAGAAGGCCGTGCTGTGGGGCACGGCGCTGGACAACCTGGCCAGTTGGCGCATGGTCACGCCCGAGGCCAAGTGGCTGGAAGTGACTCGGCTGAACCACAACCTGGGCAAGATCCACGACGTGGACGTGGCGCGCTTCGAGCTGCGGTACTTCGATGCCAGCGGCAAGAAGCTCGAGCGCAGCGAGCGACTGGACATCCCGGGCGGCGTGTTCCGCAAGGAAGGGCTGGGCAAGGACGTCACCGACAAGTTTCTCGCCGGACTGCCCGGCATCCAGAAGGAAGGCTGCGACGGGCTGATCACCAGCGCACGCTGGGTGGTACATCGCATGCCGACGCATGTGCGCACCGTCTGCCTGGAGTTCTTCGGCAACCCGAAGCAGGCCGTGCCCAGCATCGTCGAGATCAAGGACTACCTGTTTGCCGAGACCGAGCGTGGCGGCGCCATCCTGGCCGGCCTGGAGCACCTGGACGACCGCTACCTGAAGGCGGTGGGCTACACCACCAAGAGCAAACGCGGCGGGCTGCCGAAGATGGCGCTGTTCGGTGACATCGTCGGCGACGACCCCGACGCGGTGGCGCGCGCCACCAGCGAGGTGGTGCGCATCGCCAATTCGCGCGGCGGCGAAGGCTTCGTCGCCGTCAGCGCCGAGGCGCGCAAGAAGTTCTGGCTTGATCGCAAGCGCACCGCGGCCATCGCGCGTCACACCAACGCCTTCAAGGTGAACGAGGACGTGGTCATCCCGCTGCCACGCATGGGCGAGTACACCGAAGGCATCGAGCGGCTGAACATCGAACTCAGCCTGCGCAACAAGATCGAGCTGGTCGATGCCTTGGAGGGCTTCTTCGCCCAAGGCAGTTTGCCGCTGGGCAAGGCCGACGATGCCGCCGACATTCCGAGCGCGGAACTGCTGGAAGACCGGGTGCAGCAGGCGCGCCAGCTGCTGCAAGAGGTGCGCGAGCTGTGGCAGGTCTGGCTGGCGCATCTGGACGCTGCCGCGCCGCAGGGCGAGCGCACGCTCTTCGCGCAATTGCAGGATCACACGCTGCGTGCGTCCTGGAAGGCGCAGATCCTGAAGCCGCTGGAGGCGATTTTTTCGGGTGAGTCGTTTGCGCCCATCCTCGCCGAGTGCCGGCGCATCCACCAGGAGGTGCTGCGCGGGCGCGTCTGGGTGGCGCTGCACATGCATGCCGGCGACGGCAACGTGCACACCAACATCCCGGTCAACAGCGACAACTACGCCATGCTGCAGACGGCGCACGAGGTCGTGGCGCGCATCATGGCGCTGGCGCGGCGGCTCGACGGCGTGATCAGTGGCGAGCACGGCATCGGCATCACCAAGCTCGAGTTCCTGAGCGATGACGAGTTGCAACCCTTCGCCGACTACAAGGCCCGCGTCGATCCCGAAGGCCGTTTCAACAAGGGCAAACTGCTGAAGGGCTCGGCCGGTGGTTTCGCTGCTGACCTGAGCGCTGCCTACACGCCCAGCTTCGGCCTGATGGGGCACGAGTCCCTGATCATGCAGCAAAGCGACATCGGCGCCATCAGCGACAGCATCAAGGACTGCCTGCGTTGCGGCAAATGCAAGCCGGTCTGCGCCACGCACGTGCCGCGTGCCAACCTGCTGTACAGCCCGCGCAACAAGATCCTGGCCACCTCGCTGTTGATCGAGGCCTTCCTGTACGAGGAGCAGACGCGCCGCGGTGTCAGCCTGCAACACTGGGAGGACTTCGAGGACGTGGCCGAGCACTGCACCGTGTGCCACAAGTGCCTGTCGCCCTGCCCGGTGAAGATCGACTTCGGCGACGTGACGATGAACATGCGCAACCTGCTGCGCAAGATGGGCAAGAAGAGCTTCCGCCCGGGCAATGTGGCGGCGATGCTGTTCCTGAACGCCACCGACCCGCGCTTCATCAAGGCCATGCGCGTGGGCATGGTCGATGTCGGCTTCAAGGTGCAACGCATCGCCAACGAGCTGTTTCAGCGGCTGGCGCGCAAGCAGACGGCGGCGCCGCCGGCGACGCTGGGCACGGCGCCGGTGAAGGAACAGGTGATCCACTTCATCAACAAGAAGATGCCTGGCGGCTTGCCGAAGAAGACCGCACGGGCGCTGCTGGACATCGAGGACAAGGACTATGTCCCGATCATTCGCGACCCGGCGGCCACCACGTCCGAGACGGAGGCGGTGTTCTACTTTCCGGGCTGCGGCTCGGAGCGGCTGTTCTCGCAGGTGGGGCTGGCCACGCAGGCGATGCTGTGGTTTGCCGGCGTGCAGACGGTACTGCCACCGGGCTACCTGTGCTGCGGCTATCCGCAGCGTGGATCGGGCCAGTTCGACAAGGCCGAGAAGATGATCACCGACAACCGGGTGCTCTTCCATCGCGTGGCCAACACGCTGAACTACCTGGACATCAAGACCGTGGTGGTCAGCTGCGGCACTTGCTACGACCAGTTGCAGGGCTACAAGTTCGAGGACATCTTCCCGGGTTGCCGCATCATCGACATCCACGAATACTTGCTCGAGAAGGGCATCA
>CAWGOK010000015.1:0-163584 GCA_963824005.1 uncultured beta proteobacterium | reverse complement strand
CAGTGCGATCGCCACCACCAATACAGTGACCAGCCCACGCCGCAACCAGATCTTCATGCCCTTGTCTCCGTGCTTCACCGCAACCTGGCGCGGCGGATGGCATCATGGCTTGAGCGCGCACGCTGGCCGATAGGTGTTTCCTGCATGGCGTGCCCCAAGGACCGAGACCATCGCCATGCTGTCGATCACCAATGCCACCCTGCCCGACGGCCGCGAACACCAGCGCGTGCTGATCGACGAGGGCCGCTTTGTCGCCATCGGGCCGGACCTGCCCACCCCCGAAGGCGCCGAAGTCATCGACGCCCAGGGCTGGCTGCTCAGCCCGCCCTTCGTCGACGCGCATTTCCACATGGATGCGACGCTGAGCCTGGGGCTGCCGCGCCTCAACGCCTCGGGCACGCTGCTCGAAGGCATCGCGCTTTGGGGCGAGCTGAAGCCGCAGCTGACGCAGGACGCGCTGGTCGAACGCGCGCTGCAGTACTGCGACTGGGCGGTGGCCAAGGGGCTGCTGGCGATCCGCTCGCATGTCGATGTCTGCGACGAGCGGCTGCTGGCGGTGGAGGCGCTGCTGCACGTGCGCGAAGAGGTCAAGCCGTATCTCGACCTGCAACTCGTCGCCTTCCCGCAGGACGGCCTGCTGCGCGCGCCCGATGCGCTGGCCAACCTGAAGCGCGCGCTCGACAGGGGCGTGGACGTGGTCGGCGGCATCCCGCATTTCGAAAGGACCATGGCCGACGGCGCCGAGAGCGTGCGCCTGCTGTGCGAGCTGGCGGCCGAGCGTGGGCTGCGCGTGGACATGCACTGCGACGAAAGCGACGACCCGCTCAGCCGCCATGTCGAGACGCTGGCCTTCCACGCGCAGCGGCTCGGCCTGCACGGGCGTGTGACCGGTTCGCACCTGACCTCGATGCATTCGATGGACAACTACTACGTGTCCAAGCTGATCCCGCTGATGCGCGAGGCCGGGTTGCACGCGGTGGCCAACCCGCTGATCAACATCACGCTGCAGGGCCGCCACGACACTTACCCCAAGCGCCGCGGATTGACGCGCGTGCCCGAGCTGATGGCCGCCGGCATCAATGTCGGCTTCGGCCACGATTGCGTCATGGACCCGTGGTATCCGATGGGCTCGGGCGACATGCTCGAAGTGGCGCAGATGGGGCTGCATGTCGCGCAGATGACCTCGCTGGACGGCATGCGCGCCTGCTTCGACGCGGTGACGGTGAACAATGCGCGCGTGCTCGGCCTGGAAGGCTACGGCATCGCACCCGGCCACCGGGCCGATTGCGTGCTGTTGCAGGCGCGCTCGCCGATCGAGGCGATCCGCCTGCGTGCCAACCGCCTGTGGGTCATGCGGCGCGGCAAAGTGATTGCCCGCTCACCCGCCGCGTCAACGACGCTCGACCTACCCAACCGGCCCGCCGCCGTCGACTGGACGGCCCTGCCACGCCCTTGAGCCACTGCGGCCAACCCCCATTCGCGGGCATTGGCCGAAGACTTGCTTCGTTAGAATCGTTTGCACTTCGGACTCCCTGCACACATGAAACTCATCGGATCGCTCACCAGCCCTTATGTGCGCAAGGTGCGCATCGTGATGGCCGAGAAGAAGCTCGACTTCCAACTCAGGCTGGAAGACGTGTGGGCCACCGACGAGGTGCTCAAGTCCAACCCGCTGGGCAAAGTACCCTGCCTGGTGATGGAAGGCGGGGAGGCGATGTTCGACTCGCGCGTCATCGTCGAATATCTGGACACGCTGTCGCCGGTGGGCAAGCTGATCCCGGCCAGCGGCCGCGAGCGCGTCGAGGTACGCACCTGGGAGGCGCTGGCCGACGGCGTGCTCGACGCGGCCATCCTGGCGCGCATGGAGAAGGTCTGGACCGGGCGCAGCGAAGCGCAGCGTTCGCAGGCCTGGATCGACCGGCAGATGAGCCGCGTCGACGCCGCCCTGGCGGCGATGAGCAAGGGCCTGGGCGACAAGCCCTATTGCATGGGCATCCACCTGACGCTGGCCGACATCGCCGTCGGCTGTGCGCTCGGCTACCTGGGCTTCCGCTTCCCGGCGATCGCCTGGCGCGAGCGGCATGCCAACCTGGCACGCCTGGCCGACAAGCTGGCCACGCGTCAGAGCTTCATCGATACCTTGCCGCCGGCCTGATTCAGGTCAGCAAGCCCCAGGCCGACGCTGCCACCGGCTGCGCCGGCAGCGCCATCGGCTGGCGCGGTGCGAAGCTCTCTGCACTGGCCAGCGGCCAATAGTGGCGGTAGACGTTGTGCGGCCACTCGCCCTGGCCGCGCGCCGCGGCCAGCAGCGCGCCCGGTTGCACGAAGGGCAGCACGTTGGCCAGCAACCGCACCTCGTGGTCGGCCGCACGGCGCACGATGTGCAAGGCGTTGATCTGGTTCGGGTGCTGCAGCCCGGCGGCCTGCACCAGTTCCTTCAGCGCCTCCAGTGTGTTCTGGTGGAAGCGGTAGACGCGCTCCATCTTGTCCGGCACCACCAGTGCCTGCTGGCGCCGCTTGTCCTGCGTGGCCACTCCCGTCGGGCAGGCCCCCGTGTGGCAGGTCTGCGCCTGCAGGCAACCCAGCGCGAACATGAAACCGCGCGCGGCATTGCACCAGTCGGCACCCAGCGCCATGGCCCGCGCGATGTCGAAGGCGCCCACCACCTTGCCGGCGCAACCGATCTTGACCCGGGAGCGCAGGTTCAGCCCGAGCAGCGTGTTGTGCACCAGCAGCAGCCCTTCCTGCAGCGGCGCGCCCACATGGTCGGTGAACTCCAGCGGCGCGGCGCCGGTGCCGCCCTCGGCACCGTCGACGACGATGAAGTCGGGCACGATGCCGGTGGCCAGCATGGCTTTGCAGATCGCGAACCATTCCCAGGGGTGACCGATGCACAGCTTGAAACCGGTGGGCTTGCCGCCCGAAAGATCGCGCAGCCGGTCGATGAATTCCAGCATCTGCCTTGGCGTGTCGAAGGCGCTGTGCTGCGCCGGGCTGATGCAGTCCTCGCCCGGCGGCACGTCGCGGGCCTCGGCGATCTCGATCGTCACCTTCGCACCCGGCAGCACACCGCCATGGCCGGGCTTGGCGCCCTGGCTGAGCTTGAGCTCGATCATCTTCACCTGCGGGTCGCGCGCGGCGGCGGCGAAGGCCTCGGGGTTGAAGCGCCCGTCGGGGTGGCGGCAACCGAAGTAGCCGGAGCCGATCTCCCAGATCAGGTCGCCGCCGTGCACGCGGTGGTGCTGGCTGATCGAGCCTTCGCCGGTGTCGTGGGCGAAGCGGCCGCGCGCCGCGCCGCCGTTCAGCGCCAGGATGGCGTTGGCGCTGAGCGCGCCGAAACTCATCGCCGAGATATTGAAGATGCTGGCCGAATAGGGCTTGGCGCGATCGGCACCGAGGGTCACGCGGAAATCGTGCGTCGGCAGCCGGGTCGGCGCCATCGAATGGTTGATCCACTCGTAGCCGTGCGCATGCACGTCCAGTTGCGTGCCGAAGGGGCGCTTGTCCGGGTCGCCCTTGGCGCGCTGGTAGACGAGCGAGCGCTGCTGGCGCGAAAAGGGCGCGGCCTCGTTGTCGGGCTCGATGAAGTACTGGCGGATCTCCGGGCGGATGTACTCCAGCAGGTAGCGCAGGTGTCCCGACACCGGGTAGTTGCGCAGCACCGAGCGGCGCGTCTGCAGTCGGTCGCGCAAGCCCAGCGCGCTGAGCGAACCGAAGATCAGCGCCAGCGCGCCGCCTTGGCCGAAGGCCACCCAGGTGAAGGCCGACAGCAGCAGGCCCACGGCGCACAGCAGCCAGACGGCGTAACGAACCGGGACGAGCCGGTCAAGTTGGTTCAACCATTCGCGCATGTTTACCTCGCTGGATGATGCGCGGGCTCACGCCGTCGCCGTCATCCTCTGCAGGATGCGCTGCACCTTGTCCTCGAGTGTCGCCTTGCTGAAGGGTTTGACGATGTAGCCGGCAGCGCCACTTTGCGCGGCCAGCACGATGTCCTCCTTGCGCGCCTCGGCGGTGACCATCAGCACCGGCAGGTGGCGAAGTGCCTCGTCGCTCTTGATTGCCTTGAGCAGCTCGAAGCCGTTCATGTTGGGCATGTTGATGTCGGACACGACGAAGTCGTAGTGCTGCAACTTCAACATGTCCAGCGCCACGGCGCCGTCCTCGGCTTCGGCGACTTGGTGGCACCCCATCTCCTTGAGCAGGCCGCGCACGATGCGGCGCATGGTCGAGAAGTCGTCGACGATGAGGAACTTCAGTTGGGTGGGGTCGCTCACGGGGCTCCTTCCATGTCCGGGGCTGAACGGCATATCGGTCGCCCGGTGCCGAAGTTGAGCCATGCCGCCTGGCGCCGGCTTTTGCGCAACAAACACCCCGCAGATCGTGCCTTTGCCGCGACTGGCCGCGCCAGATACTGCGCCGCAAGCCGATGTGGCATGCATGTGCCCCCGGTATCGACCTTCGCGCTTGATGACGATCCGACGATGACGACCAAGATCCGGGTGCTGGTGGTGGACGACTCGGCCCTGGTGCGCAGCCTGCTCGCCGAGATCATCGATCGCCAGGGCGACATGGCCTGCGTAGGCGCCGCGGCAGACCCGTTGATCGCCCGCGAGATGATCCGCGAGCTCAACCCGGACGTGATCACGCTCGACGTGGAGATGCCGCACATGGACGGCATCGAATTCCTGTCCCGGCTGATGCGGCTGCGCCCGATGCCGGTGGTGATGGTGTCCACGCTCACGCAGCACGGCGCCGCGCTCACCTTGCGCGCGCTCGAGCTCGGCGCCATCGACTTCGTCGCCAAGCCGGCGATCGGGGTCGGCGACGGCCTGGCGCTGCTGGCCGACGAGATCAGCGCCAAGATTCGCATTGCGGCGCGTGCCCAGCTGCAGCGCGCCGGCGCAACCGCGCCGACGTCCGTGCCCGCGGCGCTGGGCCGCGTGAGCACCGAGAAGGTCATCTTCGTCGGCGCGTCCACCGGCGGCACCGAGGCCACCAAGCAGTTGCTGCTGCAGCTGCCTGCCGATGCGCCGGCGCTGCTGATCACGCAGCACATGCCCAGCGGCTTCACGCGCGGCTATGCCAGCCGCCTGGACGGCTTGTGCCCCATCGCGGTGAAGGAAGCCAGCGACGGCGAGCGCGTGCGGCCCGGCCACGCCTACATCGCACCAGGCGGGCAGCACCTCAGCATCGAGCGCTCGGGTGCCGCCTACGTGGCACGGGTGCGCGACGGCGAACCGGTGAACCGCCACAAGCCATCGGTCGAGGTGCTGTTCGACTCGGCAGCGCGCGTGGTCGGCCCGCACGCGCTGGGCGTCATGCTCACCGGTATGGGCGCCGACGGTGCCAGGGCGATGCGTCGGATGCGCGAGGCCGGCAGCTGGAACGTGGCACAGGACGAAGCCAGTTGTGTGGTCTTCGGCATGCCGCGCGAGGCCATCGCCGCCGGTGCGGTGCACGAGGTGCTGCCCTTGTCGGCGATTGCGCCGCGACTGCTGAGCCAGCTGCGCAGCAACATGGGCATGGGCCGTGACCGCGATGTCGTGGCCCGCCGCTCCACCACGCCAGCCGGCACATGAACAAGACCACGCCCAACGGCGCCAATGCCGCCGCCGGCATCGACCTCGGGCAGTTCCACCCGGTGTTCTTCGAGGAAGCGAGCGAAAACCTGGCGCGCATGGAGCAGCTGCTGCTGGACGTCGACATCGCGTCAGTCGACGACGAGACGCTGAATGCCATCTTTCGTTGTGCCCATTCGGTCAAGGGTGGCGCGGCGACCTTCGGCTTTGCCGACGTGGCCGAACTCACGCACCAGATGGAGACGCTGCTGGATCGCCTGCGCCGCCATGAACTGGCGGCGACTGCGGCCATGGTCGACGTGCTGCTGCTGGCCGGCGATGCGCTGAAGGCGCAGCTGGCGCGGCACCAGGGTATCGCCGCAGACGCCGTCGAAAGCTCGGTGCTGGAGTTCGAGCTGCGCCGCCTGGCCGGGCTCGATGCCGGCGTGCGCCCGACACCGCCCGCGGTGATGCCGTCCCTCGCGGCGGCGCCTGCCGCTCCTGCCGCCACGGTGCCGCGGCGGCTGGAACTGCGCATCGGGCCGCTGCCCGAGCCCGGCGCCATCGACGGCCTGCTGCAGATGTTCGCCGAGATTCCGGCCCTGGGACACATCGAGGCTGTCGATGCGGACGCGGGCGCCGGCGTCACCGGCGTGCGTCGCTTCGAGCTCGCCACCACCAGCAGCGACGACGAACTGCGCGATCTGTTCTCGTTCCATGTCGACGGCAGCTTGATCCAGATGGTGCCGCTGGCGCCGCAAGCCGCAACGCCGCCTGCCGCACCCGCGGCGACGCCGAATGCAACGCCACCGGCCGCCGAATCGAGCACGCTGCGCGTGTCGGTGGACAAGGTCGACCAGCTCGTCAACCTGGTCGGTGAGCTCGTCATCACCCAGGCGATGCTGCGGCAGCACGCTGCCACGCTCGATCCCGCGGCCCAACGCCAGCTGGGCGTCGGCTTCGCCGACCTGGAACGCCACACGCGCGAGCTGCAGGACGCGGTGATGTCGATCCGCATGGTTCCGATGTCGGTGGTGTTCAGCCGCTTTCCGCGCATGCTGCGCGACCTGGCTTCCAAGCTGGGCAAGCAGATCGATCTGGTGACGCACGGCGGCGCCACCGAGCTGGACAAGGGCATGATCGAAATGATCACCGACCCGCTGACGCACCTGGTGCGCAACAGCTGCGACCACGGCATCGAGGGCCCTGAGGAGCGCCTCGCGCGCGGCAAGCCGGCCGCCGGCACCATCACGCTGGCGGCGTCGCACCAGGGTGGCTCGGTGATCATCGAGGTGCGCGACGACGGCAAGGGCCTGTCCCGGGCGTCGCTGCTGGCCAAGGCGCGCGAACGTGGACTGCACGCCCCCGACAGCTTGAGCGACGCCCAGGCCTGGGGGCTGATCTTCACGCCGGGCTTTTCCACCGCGGCGGTGGTGACCGATGTGTCCGGGCGCGGGGTCGGCTTGGACGTGGTGAAGCGCAACATTGCTGCACTCGGCGGCGTGGTCGAGATCGATTCCAGCGAAGGCCACGGCATGGGCGTCCGGGTGCGCCTGCCCTTGACGCTGGCGATCATGGACAGCATGTCGGTGCGGGTGGGCGACGAGTGCTACGTCCTGCCGCTGGCGTCGGTGGTGGAGTCGTTCCAGTTCGCGCCGGCGCAACTCAGGAGCATCGGCGGCCAGGCCCGGGTGATCCAGGTGCGCGACGAATTCCTGCCGGTGTTCGAGCTCGAACGCGTGTTCGACGTGCAGCGCAGCGGCTGCGCGGGCGCGGCTTCAATGATGGTCGTGGTCGAGGCCGAAGGCGCGCGCATCGCCCTGCAGGTGGACGAGCTGCTCGGGCAGCAGCAGGTGGTGGTGAAGAACCTGGAGTCCAACTTCGGCCGGGTCGACAACGTTTCCGGCGCCACGATCATGGGCGACGGCCGCGTGGCACTGATCCTCGATGTCGGCGCGCTGGTGCGGCGTTCACGGCACTGAGGGCAACGACCTCGCCCGCACCCGCCCCGATGAAACGCAGCCACGACAGGCCAACGAGCCTGGGCCACGAGCTGAGCCAGGCCGACTTCGAACGCGTGCGCTCGATGATCCACCGTCATGCCGGGATCGCGTTGAACCCGAGCAAGCGCAGCATGGTGCACAGCCGCCTGTCGCGCCGGCTGCGGGTGCTGGGCCGAAGCGACTTCTCCGGCTACCTGGACGAGCTGGAGACCTGCGGCCGCGACGTGCAGGAATGGCAGGAGTTCGTCAACGCGCTGACCACGAACCTGACCGCGTTCTTCCGCGAGGCGCACCATTTCCCAGTGCTGGCGCAGCACCTGCGCCAGCGCGCCACGCTGGCACCGCTGCAGCTATGGTGCTGCGCGGCGTCCAGCGGTGAAGAGCCCTACTCGATGGCGATGACGGCGCTGGACTGCTTCGACGGCCAGCCGCCGCCGCTGACCATCCTGGCCACCGACATCGATACCGCGGTGCTGGACAAGGCGAGGCAAGGCGTCTATCCGCTCGAGGCCGCCGGCCGGCTCGACCCGTCGCTGCTGCGGCGGCACTTCCTGCGCGGCCGCGGCGCGAGCGCCGGCCTGGCACGCGTGCGCCCGGAACTGGCCGCGCCGATCAGCTTCCGCCAGCTCAACCTGCTGGATGCGCACTGGCCGATGCCCACCCGCTTCGATGCCATCTTCTGCCGCAACGTGATGATCTATTTCGACAAACCGACGCAGCGGCGCCTGCTCGAACGCCTGGCCGGACACCTGAAACCGGGCGGCCTGCTGTTTGCCGGCCACTCGGAGAACCTCACCCAGGCACGCGACCTGTTCGAGCCGCAGGGCAAGACGGTGTACCGCCTGGCAAGGGCCTGAGCCGCGGCGTCAAGAAAGGCGCCGGCGTGCCGATATGACAGGGGCAGTGCAGCGATCCGCCGCGCGTCGGCAGGCCCTTGTCCGCGCCTGGACACGGCCACGCTACCGGCGCTCCAGCAAGGACACCCCATGAACCTGCCCCACGCATCCCACACCGGCACGGCAGCCACGCCGATCCGCGAATTCCTTGCCTTCAAGCTCGGCAGCGAGGAATACGGCATCGACATCCTGCGGGTGCAGGAGATCCGTTCCTACGAGCGGCCCACGCGCATCGCCAACGCGCCTGATTTCATCAAGGGCGTGGTCAACCTGCGCGGGGTGATCGTGCCGATCATCGACATGCGGCTCAAGTTCCGACTCGAGCAGGCCACCTACGACCACTTCACCGTGGTCATCGTGCTCAACATCGGCCGCCGCGTGATGGGCATCGTGGTGGATGCCGTATCCGACGTGATCACGCTGACGCCGGAGCAGCTTCGTCCGGTGCCCGAGTTCAATGCCGCGATCGCAAGCGACCACCTGCTGGCCATCGGCGCGGTCGACGAACGCATGCTGATCCTCGTGGACATCGAAAAGCTCATGTCCGGCGCCGAGATCGGCCTGGCCGAGCCGACCCTGCAATGAGCCGCGCGGCCCGCTGCCCTTCGACCGGACGGCCCGCGTGAGTACGCTCAAGCTGTCGACGCGACTGGCCCTGCTGGCCGGCACCCTGGCCACCGTGCTGCTGGCCGTGGGCGGGCTCGGCCTGCACGGCATCGGCCGCTCCGGCGATGCCCTCAAGGCGGTGTACGAGGAGCGCACCGCGCCGATCGACCAACTGGGTCGGATGCAGACGCTGCTGCTGGCCGACCGGCTGGCCGTGGCCAGCGCGCTGCTGGCGCCGACGCCGCCCGTCATTCAGGCCCAAGTGGCGCAGGTCGAGGCGAACATCGCCACGGCGGCGTCGGTCTGGGACGCCTACCTCGCCACGACGATGACCGCGCAAGAGGAGGCGCTGGCCCGCCAGGCGGCCGAGGATCGCGGCATTCTCGTGCAGCAAGCGCTGCTACCGACGCTGAAGGCGCTGCGCGCCGGCAACCTGAAGGAAGCACAGCGCCTCGAACTCGAGCGCCTGCGCCCGCTGGCCGCCTCCGCCGAGCAAGGCCTGCGCGTGCTGATCCGCCTGCGCTCGGACGGGGCGCGCGAGGCATACGCCGCCGCGACCGCCAGCGCTGCCCTGGTGCGCCGCACGGCCCTGGCAGCCATGGCCGGCGGCATGCTGTTTGCATTGCTGTTCGGCACGCACCTGTCGCGCTCCATCGGGCGCCAGCTCGGCGCCGAGCCGCGGGACGCCGCGCGACTGGCCCAGCGCGTCGCTGCGGGCGACCTGGCCACGCGCATCGAGCCGGCGCGCGGCGACGGCAGCAGCCTGATGGCGCGGCTGCACGAGATGCAAGCCAGCCTGGCCAAGGTGGTGACGGCCGTGCGCCAGAACGCCGACAGCCTGGCCACGGCTTCTGCGCAGATCGCCGCGGGCAACAACGACCTGTCCGAGCGCACCGAGCAGCAGGCGTCGGCGCTGGAAGAAACCGCCGCATCGCTGGAGCAGCTCAGCGCCACGGTGAGGCAGAACGCCGACAACGCGCGGCAGGCGAGCCAGCTGGCGCTGGGCGCCAGCGGCGTGGCCGTGAAGGGCGGCGAAGTGGTGGGCCAGGTGGTGCACACCATGAAGGGCATCCACGATGCGTCGCGGCGCATCGCCGACATCATCGGCGTCATCGACGGCATTGCGTTCCAGACCAACCTGCTGGCGCTGAACGCCGCCGTGGAAGCGGCACGCGCCGGCGAGCAGGGCCGTGGCTTCGCCGTGGTCGCCGCCGAAGTGCGCAACCTGGCGCAGCGCACTGCGGAGGCGGCGAAGGAGATCAAGGGCCTGATCGGTACGAGCGTCGAGCGCGTGTCCCAAGGCAGCACGCTGGTGGACCAGGCCGGCACGACCATGACCGAGATCGTCGCCGCGATCAAACGCGTGGCCGACATCATGGGCGAGATCAGCGCGGCCAGCACCGAACAGAGCGGCGGCGTGGCCCAGGTCGGCGAGGCGGTGAGCCAGATGGACCAGGCCACGCAGCAGAATGCCGCCCTGGTCGAACAGAGCGCCGCGGCCGCCGAAAGCCTGCGGCAGCAGGCCTTGCAGCTGGTGCAGACCGTGGCGCTGTTCCAGCTGGGCCCGGCCGAGGCAGCGCCCGTGGGCGCCGAGCCCGCCTGTCCGGTGGTCGAACGGCGTGGTCCGCAGCGTGCCATCAACGTCACCCGGCCGGATTTCAGGGCCAGGCGCGGGACCGTGCCGCAGCACGCCGGGAAGCAAGCTCGGGCAGTCGCCGAAGCGGCGCGAACCGGTACCGACGACTGGGAGAGCTTCTAGGCGCCGCCGCGCCGCGCCCAGGCTCGGCCGCTATACTCGCCGCTACAGCGCCGATTTGTCCGGATTGCGGGCGCTATATCAAATGCAGCTAAAGAGGGGCACCCGGTGACCGCCTCGAAGCTTGCGGCGCCGGGTTTTTCGTTTCTGGCACATGGCCTCGATCGGACTCGTCACCCCACAGTCGATGTTCTTCGCCGACGCGCTGCCGCTGCAAAGCGGCGCTCGCCTGAGCGACTACACCCTGGTGTACGAGACCTACGGCACGCTCAACGCGCAGCGCAGCAACGCCGTGCTGGTGTGCCATGCGCTGAACGCCAGCCACCATGTGGCAGGCACCCATGCCGGGCAGGACAACAGCACCGGCTGGTGGGACAACCTGATCGGCCCGGGCAAGCCGCTGGACACTGACAACTTCTTCGTCATCGGCGTCAACAACCCCGGCTCGTGTTTCGGCAGCACCGGACCGATGAGCCCGAACCCGGCGGCAAATGGCCAGCCTTACGGCGCGGACTTCCCGGTGGTGACGGTGGAGGACTGGGTCGACGCGCAAGCGCGGCTGCTCGAACGGCTGGGCATCGTGCAGCTCGCCGCCGTCATCGGCGGCAGCCTGGGCGGCATGCAGGCGCTGGCTTGGACGCTGCGCCATCCCGGGCGTGTGCGCCATTGCATGGCCATCGCCACCGCGCCCAACCTGTCGGCGCAGAACATCGCCTTCAACGAGGTGGCGCGGCGAGCCATCATCACCGACCCCGATTTCCACGGCGGCCACTACCAACTACACGGCGTGCTGCCCAAGCGCGGCCTGCGCGTGGCGCGCATGCTGGGCCACATCACCTACCTGTCCGACGACTCGATGGACGCGAAGTTCGGCCGCACGCTGCGCGGCGCCGAGCCGGCTTACAGCACGCAGGACATCGAGTTCCAGATCGAGAGCTACCTGCGCCACCAGGCCGACAAGTTCAGCGAGTACTTCGACGCCAACACCTACCTGCTGATCACGCGTGCGCTGGACTACTTCGACCCGGCGCGCACCAGCGGGGGCGACCTGGCGCGCGCCTTCGCGCCGGCGCGGCACAACCGCTTCCTGATCGTCAGCTTCACCACCGATTGGCGCTTTGCGCCGGCGCGCTCGCGCGAAATCGTCAAGGCGCTGGTGGACAACCGCATCGACGTCAGTTACGCCGAGATCGAGGCGCCGCACGGACACGATGCCTTTCTGCTCGACGATCCGCGTTATCACGGCGTGCTGCGGGCTTACTTCGAGCGCATAGCGCAGGAGCCGGCCCGGTGAGCGAGCGCGCCGACCTGGAGATCATTGCCAACCTGGTGCCACCAGGATCGCGTGTGCTCGACCTGGGCTGCGGCGGCGGGGAATTGCTGGCGCACCTGATCCAGCACCGCAACTGCAGTGGCTATGGCATCGAGATCGCCGATGCCAACGTGCTGGCCTGCACGCAGCGCGGCGTGAACGTCATCCAGCTGAACCTGGAAGACGGGCTGGCGCTGTTCGAGGACCGTAGTTTCGACGTGGTGCTGCAACTGGAAACGCTGCAGAACCTGCGCCACACCGAAAACATGCTGCGCGAGACCGCGCGCGTCGGGCGCATCGGCATCGTCAGCTTCCCGAACTTCGCGCACTGGCCGAACCGGCTGCGCGTACTCGGCGGACGCATGCCGGTGACCAAGGCCCTGCCCTATCAGTGGTACGACACGCCCAACATCCGCGTCGGCACGCATGCCGATTTCGAGCTGCTGGCGCGCAAGATCGGGCTGCACATCAGCGACAGCTTCGGCCTGCAGCAGGGCCGCGTCGTGCGGCGCTGGCCGAACCTGCGCGCCAGCGTGGCGGTATTCAGGTTCGAGCGCGGCTGAGCCCGGCCAGCAGCTGCAGCACGGCGCTGCGGCCCACGCGGCGCAGGTCGAAGGCGTCGCGGTCGAGCATCCAGTTGCCAATCAGGCCGTCCACCAGCGCATGCAGCGCACGGGCCGCGGCCTTCGGCGCCACGCCAGGCGCCAGCTGCCCGGCGGCCGCGGCCAGGCGCAGCAGGGCCTCGAAGCGCTGCAGCGCCTGGGCGCACACGCGCAGGTGGCGCTGGCGGATGGCGTCGAGCTCGCCCACGTACTCGACCTTCTGCGTGGAAATCGCCAGCACGCGCTGCAGTCGGGCATCGCCTGCGGTCTGACGCAGGATGTCGAACAGCAGGTCGCGCAGCCGCTGCAGCGGATCGGCCGCGTCGTCTGCGCCGGCGACCAGCCAGTGCCGCTCGAAGGGCAGGATGGCGCGGTCCATCATCGCGTTGAACAGGTCGGCCTTGTCGCGGAAGTGCCAGTAGACGGCGCCGCGCGTGACGCCTGCAGTCTCGGCCACTTCCTGCAATGATGCGCCCGACACGCCCCGCGCGTCGAACACCGCCTCGGCCGCGTCGAGCAGGGCGTTGCGGGTCTGCTGGGCTTCTTGTTTGGTGCGGCGGACCATACGCTCGGGGGGTGATGGGCAGCGGGTATCAAGGCCTTCACGCAGCCTTGACATACGTTTACGAATGTATGTTTATACTCCAAGTGGTGATGGGTGGCCGGCGCGCTGCCTGAATTTCGGCAAGGATCTCCAAGTGACGCAAAGCACAACCGCTACGGCCGTGCGCCGCCGAACGGGCCCCACAAGGCGGCCGGTCCGCGCCATCGGCGCAGCGCTGCTGGCGCTGGCGCTGGCCGCCTGCGGCGGCGGGCAGCCGGCCGCGCCGGGCCCCGGCGCGGCGGCGCCACCGCCGCCCGAGGTGGGCGTCATCACTGTGGTCACGCAGACCGCGCCGCTGAGCACCGAGCTGCCCGGCCGCGTCGAGGCCTCGCGCGTGGCGCAGGTGCGCGCACGCGTCACCGGCATCGTGCAAAAGCGCCTGTTCCGCGAAGGCAGCGAAGTCAAGGCCGGCCAGTTGCTGTTCCAGATCGACCCCGCGCCCTACCAGGCGGCGGTGGACAGCGCCAAGGCGACGCTGGCCAAGACCCAGGCCAAC
The DNA here is from genome assembly GCA_963824005.1 of uncultured beta proteobacterium. GTDB lineage: Bacteria > Pseudomonadota > Gammaproteobacteria > Burkholderiales > Burkholderiaceae_C > Rubrivivax. Next base: position 149,748 of record CAWGOK010000015.1, on the reverse strand, counting down.
ACGGTGCAAGCGACCGAGCAGGCCAAGCGCTTCAAGCCGCTGAACGATGCCAAGGCCATCAGCCAGCAGGAATACGTCAACGCACAGGCGGCCCAGGCCCAGGCCGAGGCCGACGTGGCCGCCGCGCGTGCGGCGCTGCAGGCGGCGCAGCTCAACCTGGGTTATGCCAGCGTCACCGCGCCGATCTCCGGGCGCATCGGGCGCGCGCTGGTCACCGAAGGCGCGCTGGTGTCTGCGACCGAGGCCACGCAGCTGGCGCTGATCCAGCAGATCGACCCGGTGTACGTGAATTCCACGCAGGCCGTGGCCGACGTAGCGCGGCTGCGCAAGCGCGCCGCGTCCGGCGCCACCGCCGCCGATCTGGCTTCGGTGCGCATCGTGCTCGAGGATGGCAGCGAGCTGCCGCAGCGCGGCCGGCTGATGTTCGCCGACCTGTCGGTCGACCCGACTTCGGCGCAGGTGACACTGCGCACCGAGGTCGCCAACCCGCAGGCGCAGTTGCTGCCCGGCATGTACGTGCGCACGCGCCTGGTGCAGGGGCAGATCGCCGGTGCGATGCTGGTGCCGCAGCAGGCGGTGACACGCGGACCGCAGGGCGACACCGTGCTCGTCGTCGGCGAAGGTGGCAAGCCCGCGACGCGTACGGTCAGCATCGGCGGCGCCGCCGGGTCGAACTGGATCGTGCAGGACGGCCTGAAGCCGGGGGAACAGGTCATCGTCGAGGGCTTCCAGAAGATGCGGCCCGGCGCGCCGGTGAAGCCGGTGCCGTGGGCCGGCAGCGTGGCGACGCCACCGGGCGCGACTGCACCCGCCGCCAGTGCGACGCCTTCCGCGCCACCCTCTGCCAGCGCGCCAGCCGCCGCGGCCAGCCGCTGAAGGCCGCACACCATGGCCCAGTTCTTCATCGACCGGCCCATCTTTGCCTGGGTCATCGCGCTGTTCATGGTGGTCGGCGGAGCGGTGTCGATCCTGCAACTGCCGGTGGCGCAGTACCCGACCGTGGCGCCGCCGGCCATCGTCGTCACCGTGGCCTACCCGGGCGCTTCGGCGAAGACGCTCGAAGACAGCGTGCTCAGCGTCATCGAGCAGGAGATGAATGGCTCGCCCGGGCTGATCTACATGGAATCGGTGGCCCAGGCCAACGGCACGGGCACGTTGACGCTGACCTTTCAGCCCGGCACCAGCCCCGACCTGGCTCAGGTCGACGTGCAAAACCGCCTGGGCCGCGCCTCACCCAGGCTGCCGCAGGCGGTGACGCAGCAGGGCGTGCGCGTGGACAAGGCACGCTCGAACTTCCTGCTCTTCACGATCCTGACTTCCGACGACCCCAAGTACGACCCGATCGCACTCGGCGACTACGCCGCGCGCAACGTGCTGCCCGAGATCCAGCGCCTGCCGGGCGTGGGCCAGGCGCAGCTGTTCGGCACCGAACGTGCAATGCGCATCTGGCTCGACCCGGCCAAGCTGGTGGGCTACGGCCTGTCCACCGCCGACGTCACCGCGGCCATCCGTGCGCAGAACGCGCAGGTCTCGTCGGGCACACTCGGCGACTTGCCGAACGTGGCCGAGCAGACGATCTTCGCCACGGTGGTGGTCGATGGCCAGCTGGCCAACGTCGCGCAGTTCGGCAATATCGTGTTGCGCGCCAATGCCGACGGCTCGGCCGTGAAGCTGCGCGACGTGGCGCGCATCGAACTCGGCGCGCAGAGCTACGCCACCTCGGCACGGCTCAACGGCAAGCCCTCCACCGGCATCGGCGTGCAGCTGTCGCCCAGCGGCAATGCGCTGGACACGGCCAAGGCGGTGCGCACGCGCATGGCCGAGCTGCAGCGCTACTTCCCGCCGGGCATGAGCTACGCCATTCCCTACGACACCTCGCGCTTCGTGCAGATCTCCATCGGCAAGGTGGTGGAGACACTGCTCGAGGCGGTGGCCCTGGTGTTCCTGGTGATGTTCCTGTTCCTGCAGAACTGGCGCTACACCATCATCCCGACCATCGTCGTGCCGGTGGCGCTGCTCGGCACCTTCACGGTGCTGCTGACGCTGGGTTATTCGATCAACGTGCTCACCATGTTCGGCATGGTGCTGGTGGTGGGCATCGTCGTCGACGACGCCATCGTCGTGGTCGAAAACGTCGAGCGCATCATGAGCGAGGAAGGCCTGCCGCCGCTTGCGGCCACGCGCAAGGCGATGGGCCAGATCTCCGGCGCCATCGTCGGCGTCACCGTGGTGCTGGTGTCGGTGTTCGTGCCGCTGGCCTTCTTCACCGGCGCTGTAGGCAACATCTACCGCCAGTTCTCGGTGGTGATGGCCTCGTCGATCGCCTTTTCGGCCTTCCTCGCGCTGTCGCTGACGCCGGCGCTGTGCGCCACGCTGCTGAAGCCCGTCGAGGCCGGCCACCACCACGCCAAGTCGGGCTTCTTCGGCTGGTTCAACCGCGGCTTCTCCGCCACCGCCCACGGCTACGAAGGCCTGCTCGGACGGCTGCTCAAACGCAGCGGCCGCATGCTGCTGATCTATGCCGCCATCGTCGGCGCGGTCATCTGGCTGGTGCTGCGGCTGCCGACTTCGTTCCTGCCGAACGAGGACCAGGGCTACATCATCGTCAACGTGCAGCTGCCGCCGGGCGCCACCGCCAACCGCGCGCTGGCGGTGATGGAGCAGGTCGAAGGCTTCATGCTCAAGCAGCCCGAGGTCAAGAGCATGGTCAGCGTGCTCGGCTTCAGCTTTTCGGGCCAGGGGCAGAACGCGGCGCTGGCCTTCGTCACGCTGAAGGACTGGGACGAGCGCCAAGGCGCTGGACGTTCGGCACAGGCGCTGGCCGGGCGCACCTTTGGCGCGATGATGGGCGTGAAGGACGCATTCATCTTCCCGTTGAGCCCGCCGCCGATTCCCGAGCTGGGCAGCGCCACCGGCTTCAACTTCCGCCTGCAGGACCGCGGCGGCAACGGGCACGAGGCGCTGGTGGCGGCGCGCAACCAGTTGCTGGGCATGGCCGGGCAGAGTCAACGGCTCGCCAGCGTGCGCCCCGACGGGCTGGAGGACGCGCCGCAGCTGCGCGTCGACATCGACCGCGACAAGGCCAGCGCGCTGGGCGTGGGCTTCGACGCCATCAACAACGTCATCTCCACCGCCTTTGGCTCGAGCTACGTCAACGACTTCCAGAGCCAGGGGCGGCTGCAGCGAGTGGTGGTGCAAGTCGATGCGGCCGAGCGCATGCAGGGCGACGACATATTGCAGCTCAACGCCATCAACAACCGCGGCCAGCTGGTGCCGCTGTCGGCCTTCGCCAGCACGCGCTGGATCAGCGGGCCGATGCAGCTGATCCGCTACAACGGCTACCCGACGATGCGCATCTCCGGCGACGCCGCACCCGGCGTCAGCACCGGCGAGGCGATGGCCGAGATGGAGCGACTTGCTGCGCAATTGCCGCCCGGCTTCGGCTTCGAATGGACCGGCCAATCGCGCGAGGAACGGCTGGCCGGCGCGACCGCGCTGTACCTGTTCGGCTTTTCGCTGCTGGCCGTGTTCCTGTGCCTGGCGGCGCTGTACGAAAGCTGGTCGATCCCCTTCGCGGTGCTGCTGGTGGTGCCGCTGGGCGTGCTCGGCGTGGTGCTCGGCACCGAGGCGCGCGGCTTCAGCAACGACGTGTACTTCAAGATCGGCCTGATCACCATCATCGGCCTGTCGGCGAAGAATGCGGTGCTGATCATCGAGTTCGCCAAGGAGCTGCAGGCGCAGGGGCGTACTGCCGTGCAAGCCGTGCTGCAGGCGGCGCACCTGCGCTTCAGGCCGATCGTCATGACCTCGATGGCCTTCGTGCTGGGCGTGCTGCCGCTGGCCATCGCCACCGGCGCGGGCTCGGCCAGCCAGCGCTCGATCGGCACCGGCGTGATGGCCGGCATGGTCAGCGCCGTGCTGCTGTCGGTGCTGTTCGTGCCGGTGTTCTACGTGGTGGTGCGACGCTGGTTCAAGGGCAGCGAGCGCCAGCGCAAACTGCATGCGCATGAGCTCGACGGCGCTGCGACGGAGCTCAAGTCGTGAGCACGCGCCGCACGATGGCGCGCACTGCGCCCGCGTTGCTGGCCGCGCTGCTGGCTGGCTGCGCGTCGATGGCGCCGCCCTACGAGCGTCCGGCAGCGCCGGTGGCCGCCACCTTCCCCGACGCGCAAGCCGCGGGCGCGCCGGCGGCGATGCCGGCCAGCGAGATCGAATGGCAGCGCTTCTTTGTCGACCCGCGGCTGAAGCGGCTGATCGAGCTGGCGCTGCAGAACAACCGTGACTTGCGCATCGCGGTGCTGAACGTCGAGCGCGTACGCGCGCAGTACCAGATCCAGCGCTCAGAGCAGCTGCCCACCGTGCTGCTGGGCGCCACCGGCTTGGCCGAGCCCAACCGCGACGGCAACGGCAGCACCAGCTACTACACCGCGGGACTGAACATCACCGGCTACGAGCTCGACCTGTTCGGACGCGTGCGCAGCCTGACCGACGCGGCGCTGCAGCAGTACTTTGCCAGTGAGGAGGCGCGCAAGGCGGCGCAGATCAGCCTGGTGGCGACGGTGGCCAACACCTACCTGACGCTGCTGGCCGACGAGCTGCAGCTGGAGGTGACGCGCAAGACACTGGACACGCGCGAACAGAGCTACCGGCTGCTGAAACTCAAGCTCGACAACGGCGCCAGCTCCGACTATGAGGTGGCGCAAGCGTTGTCGCTGGTCGAAGGCGCGCGCGCCGCGTTGGCGCTGTTCACGCGCCAGCGCGCGCAGGACCACAACGCGCTGGAGCTGCTGATCGGCCAGCCGCTGCCGGCCGACCTGCCGCCGGGCTTGCCGCTGCAAGGCCAAGGCCTGCTGGCCGAACTGCCGGCAGGGCTGCCGTCGCAACTGCTGGCGCAGCGCCCCGACGTGCGCCAGGCAGAGCGACAGCTGCAGGCGGCCAACGCCAACATCGGCGCGGCGCGCGCGGCCTTCTTTCCACGCATTACGCTGACCGGCAGCGTCGGGCTGGCCAGCGAGGACCTGGGTGGCCTGTTCGACAACCGCGCCTGGCAATTCGCGCCGCGCATCACACTGCCGATCTTCGACGCCGGCGCCAACCAGGCCAACCTGGAACTGAGCCAAGCCAACCGCGACATCGCCGTGGCGCAGTACGAACGCTCGATCCAGACTGCGTTCCGCGAAGTCGCCGACTCGCTGGCTGGCCGCGCCACGCTGGGCGAGCAGCTGCGTGCGCAGCAGGCACAGGTGCAGGCCGAGGAGACCCGTTTCCGCCTGGCCGACCTGCGCTTCCAAAATGGCGCCTCCAGCTACCTGGACGTGCTGGAGGCGCAGCGCGCACTGTTCCAGTCGCAGCAGGCGGCGGTGGTGGTACAGGCCGCGCAGCAGCAGAACCTGGTGACGCTCTACAAGGTGCTCGGCGGCGGCTGGACGGGCAGCGTGAACTGATCCCGGCACCTCTACACTGCGGGCAATGAACGATGCGGTGAATGCCGAGCTTCGGCCGGTGCTGCCCGGCCAGCAGCTCACGCACGACGGCCTGGCGCTGCACCTGCGGCAATGGCCCGTGGCCGATGCGCGCGGCACGGCGCTCATCGTGCATGGGCTGGGCGAACACATCGGCCGTTATGACCATGTCGCCGCGCACCTCAATGCATGGGGCTGGTCGGTGGTGGGCTACGACCAGCGCGGCCACGGACGCAGCGAAGGACCGCGCGGCCGGCTGGGCACCGACGACAGCTTGCTGCGCGACCTGGCCCTGGTGATCGATGCGGTGCGTGCATCGCATGGCGGACCCCTGCTGCTGCTGGGCCACAGCATGGGCGGGCTGGTGGCCGCACGCTTCGTTGCCGGCGGTCCGGGCCCGTCCGAGCCGTGGTTTCGCGAGGTCGACGCGCTGGTGCTGTCGTCGCCGGCGCTCGACCCCGGCATGAACGTCGGGCAGAAGCTGCTGCTCGCGCTGCTTGGCCGCCTGGCGCCCAACCTGGCGGTGAACAACGGGCTCGATCCCGCGTGGATCTCCCGCGACCCGACGGTGGTGCAACGTTACCTGGCCGACCCGCTGGTGCACGACCGCATCGCGCCGCGGTTGGTGCGCTTCATCGTCGATGGCGGCGTGCGGGTGCGCGAGCGCGCTCCAGCCTGGCGCGTGCCGACGCTGCTGATGTGGGCCGGCAGCGACCGCTGCGTGGCCCCGGCCGGCAGCGCTGCCTTTGCCGCCGCCGCACCCGCCGCGGTGCTGCGCGCGTTTGAGTTCAAGCCTCTGTTCCACGAGATCTTCAACGAGCCCGAGCAGCAAGAGGTGTTTGCCGTGCTCGGCGACTGGCTGGCGCGGCTCGAGTTCGGCGTCGGCAGCCCCTGATTTCACACCCCAACGGAGGAACCACCCCATGAAGATCGCCTTCTTCGGCGCCGGCCTGATGGGCACCGGCTTCGTGCGCCACGCACTCGCCAACGGCCACCAGGTCCATGTCTGGAACCGCAGCGGCGCCAAGGCGCGCGCGCTCGAGGCGCATGGCGCCAAGGCCTTCGACGATGCGGCCGCTGCGCTGGCGGGTGTCGAGCGCATCCACCTTTCGCTGGCCGACGACGCGTCGGTGGACGCGGTGCTCGAGCCCATCGCCGCGGCCATCCCCGCGGCCACCTGGATCGTCGACCACACCACCACGGCGGTACGGCCCACGGCCGAGCGCGTCGCGCGCTGGAACGCACGCGGCAAGGTCTTCGTGCATGCCCCGGTGTTCATGGCCCCGTCCAATGCGACGGACGGCACCGGGCTGATGCTGCTGTCGGGCGACAAATCACGCCATGAGGCACTGCTGCCGGCGCTGCAGCAGATGACCGGCAACGTGCTCTACCTGGGCGAAGCGCCCGAGCGTGCCGCGGCTTTCAAGCTCTTCGGCAACATGACGCTGATCGGCATGCTCGGCGTGCTGGGCGACGTCAACCGCCTGGCGCACGCGGTCGGCATCTCCACGGCCGATGCCTTCTCGCTGTTCAAGCACTTCAACCCGGGCCAGACGCTGCCTGCCCGTGCCGCGCGCATCGAAGCCGGCCAGTACGCCACGCCCTCCTTCGAGATGGCGATGGCGCGCAAGGACGTGCGGCTGATGATCGAGGAAGCCGCGCGCGGCGGCGTCGACCTGTTCGTCATGCCCGGCGTGGCCGCCATGTTCGACGCCGCCATCGCACGCGGCGAAGGCGCGCTGGATGCCGCCGCGGCGGCCCGGGCCCCGGACTGAGGCTGTGCACGCAGGCGCCTGCATGATCGAACAGCACCTCGACATCGCCAGCGCCGATGGCACGATGAACCGCTTCGTCGTGCACCCCGAGGAGGGCGGCACGCGAACCACGGCAAGGTCCTACACTGCGCGCGATCGACCGGAGACAAGCATGAACGCACGTGACCCGAAGCTGCCGCTGGAGCGCGAACAAAGCCAGGCGCTGGCGGCCTATGCGCAGCGCAGTTGGGACGAGCAGATCGTGCCGGCGCTGACCGACTACATCGCCATCCCGGCGAAGAGTCCGATGTTCGACGCCGACTGGCAGGCCCACGGTTACCTCGACCGCGTGGTGCGCGACGCTGCCGCCTGGGTGGAAGGGCGCAAGGTGCCGGGCCTGAAGCTGGAGGTGCTGCGCCTGGAAGGGCGCACGCCACTGATCTTCTTCGACGTGCCGGGCACGCGCGCGCAAGGCGACGAGACCGTGGTCTTCTACGGCCACCTGGACAAGCAGCCCGAATTCAACGGCTGGCGCCACGACCTCGGGCCGTGGACGCCGAAGTATGAGCATGGCAGGCTCTACGGCCGCGGCGGCGCCGATGACGGCTATGCCGTGTACGCCGCCATCACGGCGATCGAATCGCTCGACGCGCAGGGCATCGCGCGGCCGCGTTGCGTGGGCCTGATCGAGACCTGCGAGGAAAGCGGCTCCACCGACCTGCCCGCCTACCTGGACGCATTGCGTGCGCGCATGGGCCAAGTGGCGCTGGTGGTGTGCCTGGACAGCGGCGCCGGCAGCTACGACCAGCTGTGGCTGACCACCAGCCTGCGCGGCATGGTCAGCGGCGTTCTCAAGGTCGAGGTGCTGAGCGAAGGCATCCATTCGGGCGATGCCAGCGGCGTGGTGCCGTCGAGCTTCCGCATCCTGCGCCAGGTACTCGACCGGCTGGAGGACTCGCGCAGCGGCGAGTTGTTGCCGCGCAGCTTCCACTGCGAGGTGCCGGCGCAGCGCGTCGAGCAGGCCCGCGCCGCCGCCGCGATCCTGAAGGACGAGGTCTACAAGCGCTTCCCCTGGGCCTGTGGCGCCGACGGCGGCTCGGTGCTGCCCACCACCACCGACCCGGTGCAGGTGCTGCTGAACCGCACCTGGCGGCCGACGCTCAGCGTCACTGGCGTGGATGGCTTTCCCGAGCTGGGCAATGCCGGCAATGTGCTGCGCCCCCACAGCGCCTTCAAGCTCAGCCTGCGCCTGCCGCCGCTGGTGGACGGGCACGAGGCCTCGATCAAGCTGAAGGCGCTGCTCGAGGACAACGCACCCTACAACGCCAGGGTCAGCTTCCACCCCGACGGCCGCGCCGGCGCGCTGGGTGCCACCGGCTGGAACGCGCCGGAACTGGCACCGTGGCTCGAGCAGGCGCTGAGTGCCGCGTCGAACACGCACTTCGGCGCGCCGCTGGGCTACATCGGACAGGGCGGCACGATCCCGCTGATGAGCATGCTGGGCAAGGGATTCCCGAAGGCACAGATGATGGTCTGCGGCGTGCTCGGACCGAAGAGCAATGCGCACGGGCCGAACGAGTTCCTGCACGTGCCCTATGGCAAGAAGCTCGACCGCGGCGGTGGCGCAGGCGGTGGCGGCCTGCCCGTAGGCGCTGCCGCTCAGCGCATCGAATACGCGGTGGTCGCGCGCAGGCCGCTCATCGGCTCGATCAGCGCCAGAAGCGGCCGCAGCGGCGCGTAGCGCGTCGCAACCCGGGTGGCATAGGCGAAGAAGCGCGGCAGGTCGGCCGCATAGTCGGGCTTGCCGTCGCGGTGCTTCAGCCGACAGAAGATGCCCAGCACCTTCAGGTGCCGTTGCAGGCCCATCCATTCGAGCGCGCGCCAGAACTCGCCGAAGTCGCTGGCCATGGGCTCGCCCAGCGGCACGCCGGCGCGCTTGGCCTGGCTCCAGTAGCGCACGGCCCAATCGATTTCGCGCTCCTCGTCCCAGGAGATGAAGGCGTCACGCAGCAGCGAGGCCATGTCGTAGCTGATCGGGCCGCGTACCGCGTCCTGGAAGTCGAGGATACCGGGGTTGGGTTCGGCCAACATCAGGTTGCGCGGCATCCAGTCGCGGTGCACCGCCACCTGTGGCTGTGCGAGCGCGCTGTCGATCAGCAAGCGGCAGACCTGCTTCCAGCGTGCATTCTCGGCGTCGCTCCAGCTCAGGCCGAACTCGCGCTGCACGCACCACTCGGGAAACAACGCCAGCTCGCGCGCCAGCAGCGCCTCGTCATAAGGCGGCAGCGATTGCGCGGGCACGTGCAGCTGCCATTGCACCAGCGCGGCGATGGCGTCGCGCATCAGGGCATCGGCGCGCACCGCACTGGCCTTCTGCAGTGCGGGCAGGTACAGCTCGCGGCCCAGGTCGCTGAGCAGCAGGAAGCCCAGTGCCGGGTCGCTCTCCAGCACCTGCGGGCCGTTGAGTCCGGCCTGGCGGATCAACTGCGCCACCTGCACGAAGGGGCGCACGTCCTCCTGCGGGGGCGGTGCGTCCATGACGATGCAGCTGCCAGTCTGCGATTCGATGCGCAGGTAGCGCCTGAAGCTCGCGTCGGCCGAGGCCGGTGCCAATGTGTCCAGCCGCAGGCCGTGGCGCTCGGCGATCGATTCGATCCACTGCACGAAGGCGGCGTGCCGCTGCGCGTCGGGCCACGCGATCGGCGCACTCGGGGTCGATGGGGAGCGGGTCATGGGGGCAGGCGCCGTGACAGCGCTCTCGTTGGATAATCGATTCTACAAATCGGTCGTTCGACTGAAGCCCGGCGCGCGTCGCGTCGCGCCTGCATGAGTGACGCAGCCTTTGCCTTTGCCTTCCGTCGCGTCCACACCCGTCGCCATGCATCCACGGCTCGTGCTGTCGGTGGCCATCGCGTGCCTCGTGTGGGCACCCTGCGCCGCGGCCGACGACGAAGGACCCGCGCTCACATCCGGCCGCACGCTGAAACCAGCCCCTTCGGGCGAGGCAGCACGACAGCAGGCACCGCTGTACCTGCGTGCCGACGAGCTGCGTGGCCGGCCCAACGCCGAAGTGCAGGCGCTGGGGAATGTCGAACTGCGCCAGGCCGGCGTGGTGATCCGCGCCGACCAGCTGCGCTACGACCAGGCGGAAGACCTGGCGGTGGCCCAGGGCAAGGTGCGCATCAGCTTCGAGGGTTCGGCGTTCAGCGGGCCCGAGGTGAGGCTGAAGGTGCAGCGCATGGAAGGCGTGGTGCTGCAGCCCGAGTACCAATTCGCCGCGACGGGCGCCGGCGGGCGGGCCGACCGCGTCGACATCCTCGGGCCCGGGCAGTCGCGGGTGATCAACGGCAACTACACCAGCTGCCAGCGCGACGGCGCGGACAACCCGGACTGGATACTCAGTGCGCGCCAACTCGACCTGGACCTGGACGCCGGCGTCGGCGTCGCGGAAGGTGCCGTGCTGCGTTTTTTTGACATGCCGATCCTGGTGCTGCCCACCTTGAGCTTTCCGTTGAGCGATCAGCGCAAGTCCGGCTGGCTGCCGCCGACCCTGGACTTCACCACCGGCAGCGGCATCGAGCTCGGCGTGCCCTACTACTGGAACATTGCGCCGAACCGCGACGCGACGATTGCGCCGTCGATCTCGACGCGCCGCGGCTTCGCGGTGAACGGCGAGGTGCGCTACCTTGAGCCGGCATTTGCCGGTCGCCTGGGCCTGGACTGGCTGCCGCACGACCAGGTGGCCGACCGCAGCCGCTACTGGCTGAGCTTCGACCATCTGGGTCGCATCTCCGACAGCGCGCGCTACAGCGCCACGGTCGAGCGAGTGTCGGACGATGAATGGTGGAACGATTTTCCGCGCCGGCACCTTAGCCTGACGCCGCGACTGCTGCCGCTGGTGGTGCAGGCAGAGCAGGACCTGGGGCCATCGACCCTGGGCAACGGGATTTACGCGCGCACGCAGCGCTGGCAGGTGCTGCAATACCCGAACACGATGGAGGCGCCCTTCGATCGCGCGGCCCAGGTGGGCTTGCGCAGCAACGGCAAGCTGATCGCCGGGGCGCAGTACGCCTTCGAAACCGAGGCCAACCGCTTCACGCTGCCCGAGAACCCGGGATACAGCGCCGCTGCCACGCCGTCGAACGGCTCGCGGCTGCACGCGCAGGGCTGGATCAACCGGCCCTGGCGCGAGCCCGGGTGGTGGATCACGCCGAGCCTGCTGTTCAACGCCGCCAGCTACTACACCGACGAGCCGATGCCCGACGGCAGCAGCACCGCGTCGCGCCTCATCCCCACCTTCAGCCTGGGTGGCGGCGCCGAATTCGAACGTCCGACCGAATGGTGGGGCCGCGCGCTGCGGCAGACGCTGGAGCCGCGCCTTCTGTACGTGAACACGCCCTTCGTCGACCAGTCGAACTATCCGAACTTCGACTCGGCGGTGAAGGACTACAGCTTCGCCTCGATCTACTCGGAGAACGTGTTCTCCGGGATCGACCGGGTCTCGGACACCAATGCGCTGACCGCCGGCGTGACCACGCGGCTGCTCGACGCCGGCACGGGCGCGGAACTGCTGCAACTGGGCATCGTGCAGCGCTATCTGTTCAACGACCAGTTGGTGACGGAGAGCGGTATCCCCGAGAACAGGGGCTACTCCGATGTGCTGCTGCGCGGTTCGACGCGTGTGCTGCAGCCCTTCAACCTGGAAGGCTACGTGCGCTACAGCCCCAGCGTCGACCGCGTGGTGCGCGCGATTCTCGGCGACACAGTACGCGCCCGGGCCGTTTCGCACACTCAACCTGACCTACCGCTATGCGCGTGACATCAGCGCGCAGGTCGAGGCCTCCTGGCAATGGCCGATCTACGAGCCGGCCGGTGCCGCGGAGCGGCGGCTCGACGGCGGCCGCACTGGCGCCTGCACCAGCGCCTGGTACACCGTGGGGCGCGTCACCTACAACACCACCGACAGCCGCGTCACCGACTCGGTCTTCGGCCTGGAGTACGACGCCGGCTGCTGGATTGCCCGCATGGCGGTGAGCCGCTTGTCCACCGGGGTCAGCGACGCTTCGACCCAGGTGTTGTTTCAACTGGAGCTGGTGGGCCTGTCGCGCCTGGGCACGAATGCGATCAGCGTCCTGAGGGACAATATCCCGGGCTATCAGCTGCTGCGCAGCAGCCGCAGCGCGACGCCGGCCTCGGCCTTCTATGACTGAAATCCTCCTTCGAATTCGTTTGCTCGGCCTGGCGCTGGCGATGGGCTTGTACGCCGCACCTGGTCTTGCGCAACTGCAACTGCGCGCTCCGGCCGGCACACCGACGGTGCAGATCCGCGGACCGGCCTTCAATGGCGACTACATCGTCGCCGTGGTCAACAGCGACCTGGTCACGGCCGGGGAAGTCGAGCAGCGGCTCGACCGCATCCGGGCTGCCGCCGTGCCGCGAGGCGCGGCGCTCCCGCCGGCCAGCGAGCAGATGCGCCAGCAGGCGCTGCAATCGCTGATCGAGGAACGCGTGATCATGACCTACGCCCGCGAGAGCGGTATCAAGGTCGACGACGCCGAACTCGACCGCGCGGTGCAAAGCGTCGCGACGCAGAACCAGCTGACCCTGAACCAGCTGCGCGAGCGCCTGCGCGCCGACGGAATCGACTATGTGCGCTTCCGCGCCAACCTGCGCGACCAGATCCTGATGGAGCGGGTGCGCGAGCGCGAGGTGGGGGTACGCACACGCGTGCTCGACGCGGACATCGACAAGTACCTGGCCGAACGCAACGTGATCAACGCCAAGGATGCCGAGCTGAACATTGCCCAGATCCTGGTCAGCGTGCCCGAAGGGGCCAGCCCCGATGTGCTGGCGCAGCGTCAGTCACGTGCCGACGCGGCCCTGGCGCGCGTGCTCGGCGGCGAGGACTTCGCCACCGTCGCGCGCGAGGTGTCGGAAGACGGCAATCGTGCCCGCGGCGGCGAGATCGGCCTGCGCACGGCGTCGCGGCTGCCCGACCTGTTCGTCGAACAGGTGCGCGGCCTGCGGCCCGGCGAGGTGTCGCCCACGGTGTTGCGCAGCGGCGCCGGCTTGCATGTACTGAAACTGCTCGAGCGGCGCGACATGAGCGGCGTGCGCATCACGCAGACCCGCGCCCGGCATATCCTGCTGCGCCCGTCAGCCCAGCTCAGCGTGGACGTGGCCCGGCAGCGGCTGTCCGACATGCGCGCGCAAATCGAACGCGGCAGCAGCAATTTCGAAAGCCTGGCGCGCCAGTTCTCCGAGGACGCCTCTGCCGCTCAGGGTGGCGACCTCGGCTGGGTCAACCCCGGCGCTTTCGTACCCGAGTTCGAGGAAGCGATGAACCGGTTGAGTGTCGGCGGCATTTCCCAGCCGGTGGTGTCGCGTTTCGGCGTGCACCTGATCGAGGTGGTCGAGCGGCGTGAGGTGACACTGGATGCCAAGCAGGTGCGCGAACAGGCGCGCAACGCGCTGCGTGAGCAGAAGTTCGAGCAGGCCTATCTCGAATGGTTGAAGGAGCTGCGCTCGCGCGCCTACGTGGAAATGCGTGATCCGCCATAGAGCCGCCATGAAGCACACCGCCCGCAAGCGCTTCGGGCAGCACTTCCTGACGGACGACTATGTGCTCGGCGCCATCGTCGACCTGATCGATCCTCAGCCCGGCCAGGCCCTGGTCGAGATCGGGCCCGGGCTGGGCGCGTTGACCTGGCCCGTGCTGCAGCGCTGCGGCGCGCTGACGGTGATCGAACTCGACCGCGACCTGGCCACCCGGCTGCGCCGGCGCGGCGGCTTGACAGTCATCGAGGCCGACGTGCTGCAGGTCGACTTCGATGCGCTCGCCCAGCTCATGTCACGGCCTTTGCGCCTGCTGGGCAATTTGCCGTACAACATCTCGACACCGATACTGTTTCACTTGCTGAAGTCGGCCGATCGCGTGGCGGACCAGCACTTCATGCTGCAGAAGGAAGTCGCAGACCGCATGGCCGCAGCGCCAGGCGGCAAGGACTACGGCAGGCTGTCGGTGATGCTGCAGTGGCGCTACCACATCGACACCGTGCTCGAAGTACCACCGCAGGCTTTCGATCCACCGCCGCGGGTGGATTCGGCCATCGTGCGCATGCAACCGCTGCCTGCGCCGGCCGGACAAGGGCTGGCGTTGCTGCCGGAACTGGTGTCGGTGGCCTTTTCCCAGCGGCGCAAGCTGTTGCGCCATACGCTCGGGCGTTGGCTGGAAGCACGTGGTTTTGCCGGCGACTTCGATGTGCAGCGCCGCGCCGAGGAAGTGCCGGTGGCGCAATACGTCGCGTTGGCGCAGCAACTCGCTGCAGACTGATCCCGCACAAGAAGGAGCGGCCCCGAAAGGGCCGCTCGCAATGGGCGCTACGCCAACGCTAGGCTGCGCTCAGCCACATCGCCGTATCGAAGGCGCTGCTCATCAGCGGCATGTTCATGCCGAAGTTCGGATTCGTCCCGTTCTTCGATACAGCCACCTTCGGCGCCGGCTTGTCGGCCACCACCTGGGTCATCTCCGCCCGCTCCCCTGACCCGATTTCCAGGGAGCGGGCTACTGAAAAGAATAGAAACACCTGAATGGTATTCGTCGTTCCCCCCAGAAGTCGGCGGCATCGCGGAACACGTCGAGCAGCTGCTCACGTGCCTCGCGGTCGAAGCGGGGGTTGTCGGGCAACTGCTCGAGCACCACCACGAAGCCGGGCTGCGCACCGGCCTTGTGCACCAGGTCGGTCATGCAGTCGTAGAGCGCGTCGAGGTTCTTGCCGAAGTGGGCAGGAAACAGGAAGGCCTCGGCGATGCGGTCGAGCACGTCCTGCTTGGTCTGCGCGGCAGACAGGTTGGCATACAGGAAATGCTGGCCCACACCCTCGGCGGCCTGCATCAGATCCTCCACCCTGTAGGCGCGAATCGCCTGCACGATATTGGGACGGACTGTTTGCAACAGCATGGTCACGTTCCTCCTTCAAACACAAAAGCTGCGAACCGGCGCTCAATGCACGATGCGCGCAAAGCTCGCATAGTGATCGCCGGTGTAATAACAGGCATCGGGCTTCACGGGTTGACTGCCCCCGCAGACGATGCGGCGCGCGCCTCGATCGCGCGCACCGGGTGTCGTCACGGTGTATTCGCGGTAGTAACCGCGAGCATTTGCCGGCAAAAGCTTCTCCCGATTACCGAATAC
The DNA here is from genome assembly GCA_963824005.1 of uncultured beta proteobacterium. Classification (GTDB taxonomy): domain Bacteria; phylum Pseudomonadota; class Gammaproteobacteria; order Burkholderiales; family Burkholderiaceae_C; genus Rubrivivax. Next base: position 134,338 of record CAWGOK010000015.1, on the reverse strand, counting down.
GCTGCCATCTTTGGAATATGCGAACGGCCCGCCGCTACGAATCCGCGCATCAGCCTGTTGCGCCTCAGCCGGCAGCGACGCCAGAGTCACGGTGGACATGCCGGAGGACCCTGCCGAGCTTCGGGCAGCGGTGGCAACCCCAAAAACCAGGAACCCCGTGACCGCGATTGCAAGCGCCAACTTATCGAATGACCGCCTCGGCGAGGGCAGACGGGACAAAACCACGGGATAACCCTCGAATCTGAAGCCTCAATGTTAGCGGAATCGCGCAAAAAGCTCAAGCGCCAGCCTCAAGTTGGGGCATTACCAAGGTCAACGTAGTGTGCACACACATTCGCAGCAAGCGCCAGCCGAATCACCTCGGCTCGAGCAGAGCGGGCGAAAGTACGGGTGTAGCAGGAACCGTCAGCGCGCAGCGTTGGCGTCGGCGACGGTCAGTGCCGTCATGTTGACGATGCGCCGGACGGTGGCCGAAGGAGTCAGGATGTGCACCGGCTTGGCGGCGCCCAAGAGCACCGGGCCGATCGCAATTCCGCCGCCGCTGGCGGTCTTGAGCAGGTTGTAGGCGATGTTGGCGGCATCGATGTTCGGCATGACCAGCAGATTGGCCTCGCCGACCAGGGTGCTGCGCGGCATGAGTTCAGCGCGGTATTTGCCGTCCAGCGCGGTATCGCCGTGCATCTCACCGTCCACCTCTAGCCATGGGGCACGTCGCTGGATCAGCGCCAGGGCGTCGCGCATCTTCACCGCCGAAGGCAACTGACTGGAGCCGAAGTTTGAGTGCGACAGCAGTGCAGCCTTGGGCTGGATGCCGAAGCGTTTGAGCTCCTCCGCAGCCAGCACAGTGATCTCGGCCAGCTGTGCGGCATCGGGATCGGCATTCACGTGCGTGTCCACCAGGAAGACCTGCCGGCCGGGCAGGATCAGCCCGTTCATGCAGGCGTAAGTACTCACCCCTTCGCGCAGGCCGATGACCTGATCGACGTGCTGCAGGTGCATCGCGGTGCTGCCCCAGGTGCCGCAGATCATGCCGTCGACTTCGCCCTTGTGCAGCATCATCGCGCCGATCAGGGTGAGGCGCCGGCGCATCTCGATCTTCGCGAACTGCGCCGTCACACCCTTGCGTTCCATCATGCGGTGGTAGGTCTGCCAGAAGTCGCGATAGCGTGGGTCGTTGTCGGTATTGACGACGCCGAAGTCGCGGCCCTCGAGCAGGCGCAGGCCGAACTTCTCGACGCGCTGGGCAATGATCTGCGGCCGGCCGATCAGGGTCGGCCGCGCCAGACCCTCGTCCACGACAATTTGCAGCGCGCGCAGCACGCGCTCGTCCTCACCCTCGGCAAAGGCCACACGCTTGGTCTTGGCGCGCTTGGCCAGGTTGAAGATCGGCTTCATCGTCGTGCCCGAGGCATAGACGAAGGTCTGCAGCTTGTCGCGATAGGCGTCCAGGTCCTTGATCGGGCGCGATGCCACGCCCGACTCGGCCGCCGCCCGCGCCACGGCCGGTGCGATCTTCATCATCAATCGCGGATCGAATGGTTTGGGAATCAGGTACTCGGGGCCGAAGCTGAGCGTGGCACCCACATAGGCCGCGGCCACGACTTCGCTCTGCTCGGCCTGTGCCAGCTCGGCGATGGCATGCACCGCGGCGATTTCCATGCCTTCGGTGATCGTCGTCGCGCCCGAATCCAGCGCCCCGCGGAAGATGTACGGGAAACAAAGGACGTTGTTCACCTGGTTCGGGTAGTCGGTGCGACCGGTGGCGATGATGGCGTCGCTGCGCACCTGCAGCACCTCTTCGGGCAGGATCTCCGGCGTCGGGTTGGCCAGCGCGAAGATGATCGGCGCGCCCGCCATCTTCGCCACCATGTCCTTCTTCAGCACGCCGCCGGCCGAAAGGCCGAGAAACACGTCGGCCTGGACGATGACCTGCGCCAGCGTGCGATGCGGTGTGTCTTGCGCAAACACGGCCTTGTCTTCGTCCATCAATTCCGTGCGGCCCTGGTAGACCACGCCCGCCAGGTCGGTGACCCAGATGTTCTCGCGCCTCACGCCGAGCTTGCGCAACAGGCCCAGGCAGGCCAGCGCGGCCGCGCCAGCCCCCGAGGCCACCACCTTCACGGCGCCGATGTCCTTGCCCACCACCTTCAGCGCATTCAGCATCGCCGCGCCGACGACGATCGCCGTGCCATGCTGGTCGTCGTGAAAGACGGGGATCTTCAGCCGGTCACGCAGGCGCCGCTCAACGGTGAAGCAGTCCGGGGCCTTGATGTCCTCGAGGTTGATGCCACCGAAGGTGGGCTCCAGCGCGGCAATCACCTCGACCAGCCGGTCGACGTTCTTCTCGTTCAGCTCGAGGTCGAAGACATCGATTCCGGCGAACTTCTTGAACAGCACGGCCTTGCCTTCCATCACCGGCTTGGCAGCCAGCGGGCCGATGTCGCCCAGGCCGAGCACGGCCGTGCCATTGGTGATCACGGCCACGAGGTTGCCGCGCGCGGTGTAGCGAAACGCATTCGCCGGATCGACGACGATCTCTTCGCAAGCCGCGGCAACACCGGGCGAATAGGCCAGCGCCAGGTCGTGCTGGTTGACCATCTGCTTGGTGGCGGCGATGGCCACCTTGCCCGGCACCGGAAACTCGTGGTACTCGAGCGCGGCCTGGCGCAGTTCGGCTGACTTCTTCTCGATGTGGGGCACGCTTGTCTCCGCTGAGTGGTCGTTCGTCGAGGGGCGCCAATTCTAGGAGCCTGCACCGGCGGTGCGCCCCGGTCGGGAGTGTGCGCCCGCGCGCGGCCCCAACCATGCGCGAAACTGCGTATCGGCACCGGCCCGGCCGCCGGCAATACTGCGGCGGCTGCCGTCATGAATCCATCCCCCGCCGCCCCGCCACCATCGAGCGTCCCTGCCGCTCGTCGCCATCGGCGCGTGGCGTTGTGGGGCGCGTTGTTCCTGCTGCTGCTGGTCGCGCTGACGCTGCTGGTGGTGTTGACCGTGCGGCACGAGGCCGCGCGCGCCCAAGAACAGGTCGATGCACTGGCCGGGGAGGGCGCCTCGCAGATCCGCAGCAACCTGCTGCGCGCGCAGCAGAGCCTGCAGGCGCTGGTGTTCGGCCCACCCTTGCCCGAGCGCTGGCGAAGCGACGTCGCCGAGCTGCTGCGCCGCGAGCGCGAGCTGTTGCGCGTCGAACGCCGCAATCCGGATTGGCGGATCGTCGACAGTCTCGACTCGCCCTTCGGGCCGGAACTGTTCAACACCATCCCACGGCGCGACATCGACCTGGACGCCGCCGCGGCGTGTGCGGCGGCGCGGCGCACGGCGGCGCCGGTGTTTTCGCGCAGCTACTTCGTGCCGCAATCCGACGGCGCCGGCCTGGAGGTCATCGACCTGTGCCTGCCGGTGAGCTCGGGCGGGCGCGACGAGGGCGTGCAGATCGCCACCTTGTCGCTGCAGGCCTTGCTGCAGTCCGCACTGCCGGCCGAGCCGGCGCGCGGGCACGAACTGTCGTTCGTCGAAGTCGACGGCGCTCGCCTGGCGCGCGCCGGCATGCCGCGTGGCACGGGCGTGTACATGGCCGAGCGGCTGGTCGACCTGCCGGGCACGACGCTGCGCCTGCGCATCGACAGCGCGGCCGGGCCGCCCAGCCTGATCCCCAACCTGGCCACGGCGCTGGTGCTCGGCCTGTCGGTGACCTTGTTTGCCCTGGTACTGCTGTTGGCGCGCGATGTCGGTCGGCGCGCGCGTGCCGAGGCAGCGCTGGCCGAGGCCCTGGCATTTCGCAAGGCGATGGAGGATTCGCTCATCACCGGTCTGCGCGCCCGTGACCTGCACGGGCACATCAGCTATGTCAACCCGGCCTTCTGCGCGATGGTCGGCTTTTCGGCCGACGAACTTCGCCAGGCGGGCACGCCGCCCTATTGGCCACCCGAATTGGCGGGCCAGTACCAGCAGCGCCAGCTCGCGCGGCTCGCCGCCAACGGCCCGGGCGAAGCCGCAACGCGCGAGGGATTCGAGACACTCTTCATGCGCAAGAGCGGCGAACGCTTCGCCGTGATGATCTACGAGGCGCCGTTGGTCGACGGTCAGGGCCAGCACACCGGCTGGATGAGCGCGGTGCTCGACGTCAGCGCGCAACGCCGCATCGAAGACCTGTCGCGCCAGCAGCAGGAACGGCTGCAAGCCACTGCGCGGCTGGCCACCATCGGCGAGATGGCTTCGCTGCTGAGCCACGAGCTGAACCAGCCTCTGGCGGCGATCGCCAGCTATGCCAGCGGCTCGCTGAACCTGATGGAGCAGCCCGATGCCGAGACGCCGGCGCTGCTGCGCCAGGCAATGCAGCGCGTGGGCGAGCAGGCCGAGCGCGCCGGCCGCGTCATCAAGAGCGTGCACGACTTCGTGCGCCGGCGCGAGCAGCATCGCGAATCGATCGGCGCGGACCTGTTGCTCGAAGCCGTGCTGCCATTGGTGCGACTGCAGGCGCGCAAGAGCGGCACCCGAGTGGACACCGACCTGCCGCAACCGGCGCCGCGCGTCGTCTGCGACCGCACCATGGTCGAGCAGGTGCTGCTGAACCTGGCGCGCAACGCCATCCAGGCAATGGAGAACCACACCGACCCGGTCGCGCGCGTGCTGCGCATCCGGGTGCGCCAGACGCACGAGCGCTGGGTCACCTTCTACATCGCCGACGCTGGCCCGGGCATCGACCGCGAGATCGGCGCGCGCCTGTTCACGCCCTTCTTCACCACGCGCAGCGAAGGCATGGGCCTGGGGCTGAGCCTGTGCCGCACCGTGGTCGAGCAGCATGGCGGAGCGATGGACTTCGATTCCCCGGTGCCGGGCATGCGCACGGGTACAGAATTCAGGTTCACGCTGCCCTCGGCGCCCGCGCCGGTGCAGGCCGACACCGAGGCGAGCGACCCACGGACCCTTGTGACATGAGCCTGACTCTGGACCCGACGCTGGGCCTGCCCGTGGTCTACCTGGTGGACGACGAGGACGTGGTGCGCGACGCGCTCGCCTGGCTGCTACGCTCGCGCCGGCTGCTGTCGGAAGGCTTCGGCAGCGCCGATGCCTTCTGGACGCACCTTCAATCGCGGCGCGGCGGTGATGGTGCCTGGCCGGGCGCGCCGGTGAGCCTGGTGCTGGACGTGCGCATGCCCGGCACCAGCGGACTGGAGCTGTTCGAGCGGCTCGCCGAAGCCGGGCTCTTGCCGGTACTGCCGGTGATCTTCCTCACCGGCCATGGTGACGTGCCCACCGCGGTGGCCGCCGTCAAGCGAGGCGCATTCGACTTCGTCGAGAAGCCCTTCTCCAACAACGCGCTGGTCGACCGCATCGAGCAGGCGCTGGCCGCGAGCGCGGCCGAGCTGGCACGGCGGCGCGAGCAGCGTACGCTGGCGCGGCGCACGGCAGACCTGACCGAGCGCGAGGCCGAGGTCATGCGTCTGGTCATCGACGGCCGGCCGAACAAACTCATAGCCGATGCGCTGGGCATCAGCGTGCGCACGGTGGAAGTGCACCGCGCGCGCGTGTTCGAGAAGATGAACGTCAAGTCGGCGGTGGAGCTGGCCAACCTCCTGCGCGAGCCGCCGGCATAGTCGCCAGCCAACCGGCCAAAGCAATCGCGCCGACGTCCCGTCGATGGCCCGCGACGGGCCCACAATTCGCGCCATGGCATTGGGCGAATTCGAGCTCATCGAAAAGTACTTCACGCGGCCGGCGCGCCGTGCCGCGCTCGGCGTGGGCGACGATTGCGCGCTGCTCACGCCGACGCCGGGCATGCAGCTGTGCGTCTCCAGCGACATGCTGGTCGAAGGTCGGCACTTCCTGTCCACCGTGTCGCCGCGACGACTGGGCCACAAGGCGCTGGCGGTGAACCTCAGCGACCTGGCCGCCTGCGGGGCCGAGCCACTGGCATTCACGCTGGCGCTGGCGCTGCCGCGCGCCGACGATGCCTTTCTGGCACCTTTCGCGCAGGGCCTGTGGGCGTTGGCGCAACGTCATGCCATCGAACTGGTCGGCGGCGACACGACCGCCGGGCCGCTGACCATCTGCATCACCGTGTTCGGCCAGGTGCCCACAGGCACCGCGCTGTTGCGCAGCGGCGCAAGCCCCGGCGACGAGCTCTGGGTGAGCGGCACGCTGGGCGATGCGCGCGCGGCGCTGGAGTGCTTTCGCGGCACGCTGTCGCTGTCGGGGGACAGCTTCGACCGCGCCCGCCTGGCGATGGAAATGCCCGAGCCACGCGTGGCACTGGGCCAGCAGCTGCGCGGCATCGCCAGCAGCGCCATCGACCTGAGCGACGGCCTGCTCGGTGACCTGGGCCATCTGATGCGGCGCTCCGGCGTGGGCGCGCGAGTGGATCTCGACGCCGTGCCACGCAGTGCGCTGCTCGCCACGTTGCCACCGGCCACGCAGCGCACTTGCACGCTGCATGGCGGCGACGACTACGAACTGCTGTTCAGCGCGGCGCCGTCGCAGCGCGCCGCCGTGCTCGATGCCGCGCGGGCGGCCGGGGTGTCCGTCGCCTGCATCGGCCAGCTCGAGGCCGGGGCAGCGTTGGTGGTGGTGGATGGTTCGGGACGGGTGCAGGACGAGCGCGCCACCGGCTTCGATCACTTTCGCGCATGAACACCCGAGCGCACGGTGCCCAGGCGCCGCAACGCGCCAGCGCGCGCTTCATGCTGGCGCACCCGGCGAACCTGATGGCCCTGGGCTTCGGCAGCGGCCTGGCACCGCGCGCGCCGGGCACCGTGGGCACGCTGTGGGCCTGGCTGTCCTTCGTCGTGCTCGACCGCTGGTTGAGCGAGATGCAATGGGCCGCCGTGCTGGCTCTGGGCCTGCTGATCGGCGTGTGGGCCTGCACCGAATGCGCGCGACGCCTGGGCGTGGCCGACCCGGGCTCGATCGTCTGGGACGAGATCGTCGCGTTCTGGGCCGTGCTGTGGCTGATCTCGCCCGCCGGCTGGGTTCCCCAGCTGCTGGCCTTCGGGCTGTTCCGTTTCTTCGATGCCGCCAAGCCCGGCCCGGTGGGCTGGGCCGACCGGCTGTTCAAGCTCGCGCCGGGCGGTCGCATCGGCTGGGCGCAGGGTTTCGGCATTCTGTTCGACGACCTGGTCGCCGCCGCGTGTACGCTGCTCGTCATGGCCCTGGTACGCCCGCTATGGAACTGAAAGCCTTCGAAACCGAGGTACTGGCGCTGGCCGAGACCTTGCGTCAGCGTGGCTGGCGCCTGGCCACGGCCGAAAGCTGCACCGGCGGCCTGATCGCCGCGGCCTGCACCGCGGTGGCCGGCTCCAGCGACTGGTTCGAGTGCGGCTATGTCAGCTACAGCAACGCCGCCAAGACCGAGATGCTCGGCGTGGATGCGGCGCTGATTGCCGAGCACGGTGCCGTCAGCGAGGCCGTGGCCCGCGCCATGGCGCTGGGCGCGCTGCAACGCGCGCGGGTCGAGCTGGGCGTGGCGGTGACCGGCATCGCCGGGCCGGGCGGCGCCACGCCCGGCAAGCCGGTGGGCACGGTGTGGCTGGCCGTGGCCGCCCGTGGCAGGCCGGGCGCGCCGGAAGTGACGGCGCTACGGCTGCAGTTCGACGGCGACCGCGCGGCGGTACGTGAACAGACGGTGCGGCTGGCTCTACAGCGCGCGCACGCAGCGCTCGGCTAGTTTCATAGTCAGGCCAATGCTTCCGCTTCGCGCTCTGCCATCAGCGCCAGCAAGCACTCTGCGGGCATTGGCCGGCCGAGCAAATAGCCCTGCTGAAGCCTGCAGCCCAGGCTGAGCAGGTAGTCGCGCTGTTCGGCTGTTTCCACGCCCTCGGCCACCACGGTGATCGACAGCGCCTGCGCGATGCTGACGATGGCCTCGGTGAGCGCGCGGTCGTCGGCATCGGCGGGCAGGTCCTTGACGAAACTGCGGTCGATCTTCAGCTTGCCCGGCCGCAAGCGCTTGAGGTAGGACAGCGACGAATAGCCGGTGCCGAAGTCGTCGATGGCCAGCGCCACGCCCAGCTCTCGCAGGCTCGCCACGGTGGCTTGTGCCGCCTCGGTGTCGTCCATCAGCGTGCTCTCGGTCAACTCGAGCTCCAGCTCGCCCGGCTGGATATCGTAGGTCTGCAGCGCCGTGCTCAGCATCTGCGGAAGCCGCTGGTCGCGGAACTGCAGCGCCGACACGTTCACCGCGATGCGCCCGGGGTGCAGCCCGGCCGCCTTCCACGACGCCAGCTGCGCGCAGGCGGCATCCAGTGTCCACAGCCCCAGTTCGCGGATCAAGCCGGTCTCTTCGGCGGTCTGGATGAAGGTGCCCGGCATGAGCAGGCCGCGCTGCGGGTGCATCCAGCGCACCAGCGCCTCGCAGCCTACCAGGCGGCCTTCTTGTACGTCGAACACCGGCTGGTAGTGCAACAGCAGCTCGTGCTTGGCGATGGCCTGCAACAACTCGCGCTCGAGCGCCAGGCGCGAGCGGAAGGCGGTGTCCAGGTCGGGCTGGTAGAAGCTGTAGCGCCCCTTGCCCATGTCCTTGCTCTTGTACATCGCCAGGTCGGCGCAGCGCGCCAGCGCCTCGAAGTCGTCGGCGTCGCCGGGGAACAGCGATATGCCGATGCTGGCGCTGACCTGCGCCGTGCCCGCGGCACGCGCCAACGGCATCGGCGTCTGGATCGCGCGCAGCAGCCGCTCTGCGGTGATCGACACCTGCTCCCAGCTGCCGGCCTGGGTGAGCAGCACCAGGAACTCATCGCCGCTGACGCGGCAGACGATGTCGGATTCGCGCAGCGTCGAGCTCAGCCGCTGGCTCACACCGAGCAGCAGCTCGTCACCCGCCGCGTGACCCATGGTGTCGTTCACCGCCTTGAAGCGGTCGAGGTCGATGAACAGCAGCGCACAGCTGCGATGGCCGCGCCGCGCCGCACCCGCCTCATGCTGGAACAGCTCGCGGAAGAGGGTGCGGTTGGGCAGGCCGGTGAGATGGTCGTACATGGCCATCTTGCTGAGCTGCTTGTTCTTGGCCTCGAGCTCCTCGAACAACTCCTGGATGCGCGCACGCACGGTGTTCAGGTGCTGGCCCAACTGGCCCAGCTCGTCGCGTTGGCGCCATGGCAGGGCCGGCACCGACTCGCGCGCGGCCAGCGTGCTGGCCTGCAGCTTCAGGCGGTGGATCGGCCGCAGCAGCCGCAGCGACAGCACGCCCAGCAGCACCACCACGCCGACCACCACCTGTGCCGCCACCAGAGCCCACATGATGCCCTGGCGCTGCGTGAGCATCTGGTCGATCTCGGTGGCATCGAAGCTCAGGCGCAGGTTGGCCACCAGCTGGCCTTCGTGCAGCACCGGCGCGTCGCGCACCACCACCGGCAGGCTGGCCGCGCAACGCTGCGCCGCGATCGTCAGCGGGCCCTGGGTGGGCTGCAGGTCGCGCACCTCGACCGCGCACACCGACGGCTCCTGCAGGATGCGCTGGGCCGCGGCCTTCAACCCCTCTTCGCTGAGTGTCCAGGCGGGCTCGGTGACCACGGCCGTGGCCAGCACCAGCACCGCCGCACGGTTGCGTTGCACCAGCGGCTCGTGCGCACTGCGCGAGATGACGTTGTCCGCGCCCAGCACCACCAGCGCCGGCAGCACCATGCCGACGACGATGGCGATGAGCACCGTGCTGCGGATCGACAACGAGGGCCAGCGCAATGGCATCAGGCTACTCAACGCGAGGCGGCCGCCAGGGCCTGATCGATTCGTTCCAGCCACACATCGGGCACGGCGCGGCTGCAATACAGGTGGCGTGCCTCGCCGGCCGGCATGTCGGCGAAGGCCACGCTGCGAAGCCCCGCGCCCGCCGCGCCCATCTCCTGGCGCAGCACCAGCGATTCCTCAGGTGCCACGATCATCCAGCTGGCACGCCCGGCCAGCAGCATGCGCACCATCTGCGCCGTCTCCACGCTGGTTTTGATCGGGGGTGGTGTGCGCTGCGCCATCAAGCGGTCGAGCACCTGACCGTAGGAGTAGCCCTCCTTCACCAGCAGCACTTCGCCGGCCAGGGCGAGGGCCTCGTCGCCGCGCAGGCCGCTGCGCAGGTGGCTGTCGTTGCGCGCCAGCGCGCCGAAGGGACGGTCGCGGTACAACGCCTTGCTGAACTTGCCCAACGCGATGCGTTCGGGGTTGCGGAACCAGCCCACGCCGCAATGCAGGCCTTCGCCTTCCTGGATCAGCGCCAGCTGCCGCTGGCTCGGCGTGCGCGCCCAGGCGAATGCCAGCCCGGCCTGCTGCAACGCCTGCGCCGCAGGGGTGGCCGTCAGCCCGGCCACGCTGCCGTCGGTCTGGGTCGTGGAATACGGCGCGCGCTCCTGGTAGTGCAGCGTCAAGGTCTGCGCATCGGCACGGGGCACCGCCCCGAGCGCGAACACCACAGCACAAGCTACGAGCAGCATCCATTGCGCCACGGCGGGCGCAACCGGCCAAGCCCGCATGCGTGGTGGCTGCATGCCGGGCATTTTCGCCTGCGCTACCCTAGCAGGACATGAACATCCTGCTCAGTGGCGAATTCGAAGCGGCGGAACTTCACGCTTGGCAACAGTCGCTGCATGCGGCGTTGCCGCAGGTCCACTGGCTGGACCGCACCCAGGCGCTGGCCGTGGCCGATTCGGTGCAGGTGGCGGTGGTCGCGAATCCGCCGCCGGGCAGCCTGCTCGGGCTGCCGAAGCTGCGGCTGATCCAGTCGCTGTGGGCCGGTGTCGACCGCCTGTTGTGCGACCCGACGCTGCCACCGGGCGTGCCGATCGCGCGCATGGTCGATCCGGCGATGACCGCGGCAATGGCCGAAACCGCGCTGTGGGCCACGCTGGCGCTGCATCGCGGCTTCTTCGACAATGCCCGCGACCAGTGCGCCGGCGTGTGGCGCCAGCAAGCGCAGCAGCGCGCCGCGGCACTGCAGGTGCTCGTGCTCGGGCTGGGGCAGATGGGCCTGGCCGCGGCAAAGCGCATCGCGTTGCAGGGCTACCGCGTCCACGGCTGGAGCCTGCGGCCACGCGAGTCCCCGGCGGGGCCGGACGCGATCGAGTGCCACAGCGGCACACACGCCCTGGCCAGCCTGCTGCCGGCCAGCGACATCGTCATCAACCTGTTGCCGTTGACCCAGGCCACGGCCGGCTTGCTGGACGCCGGCTTGTTCGCTGCATTGCCCCGCGGTGCGGGCATCGTCAACCTGGCGCGCGGCGCGCATGTGGTCGATGCCGACCTGCTGGCCGCGCTGGACTGCGGGCAGCTGCAGCACGCGGTACTGGATGTGTTCCACACCGAACCGCTGCCGGCCGGGCATGCCTTCTGGTCCCACCCGCGGGTGACGGTGCTGCCGCACGTGGCCGCGCAAACCGACCCGAACAGCGCGGCGCAGGTCGTCGCAGCCAACGTGCGCGCGCTGGCCGAGGGCCGCCCGCTGGCCCACCTGGTGCAGATCGAGCGCGGCTACTGAAACGCCTCAGGCGCGCAGCAGCAACCGCAGCGGCGCGCCCGCCGGGGTCGAGCGGGCCAACGGCTGCAGCAGGCCCAGCATCAGCGCACGCAGGCCGTCCCACGGGTCGGCCGGCCAGTCCGGGTGTTTCAGTCCCTTGACCAGCCCGTCGCAGAGACTGGCCGCGCGCATCAGTTGCTCGAGCACGGGTGGTGACAGCAACGGCAGGGCGCGCTCGAAGAGCTTTTCGCGGGCGCCCCAGACCCGTGCCTCGCGCAGTGCCAGCGGCAGTGGCTTGCCCTCGCCCACCGCGTCCTTCACATGCTTCAGCGCGCGGATGTCCTCGGCCAGCGTCCAGTGCACCAGCACCGCGGCCTCGCCTTCGGCGCGCAGCCCGTCGAGCATGCGCAGCGCGCGCGCCACCTTGCCGCCAAGCACCGCCTCACCGAGCTTGAAGACGTCGTAGCGCGCCACGTTCAGCACCGCCGATTCGACCTGCTCGAAGCTCAGCTCGCCGCGCGGGTGCAGCAGCCCGAGCTTCTGGATCTCCTGGTGCGCGGCGAGCAGGTTGCCCTCGACGCGATCGGCGAAGAAAGCCAGGGTCTGCTGGCCGGCCTCGCCCCCCATCACGCGCTGATCCTGGCGCGCCAGGCGTTGCGCGATCCAGGCCGGCAGCGCGGCACGCTCCACCGCTTCGACGCGCACGACCAGGCCGGCAGCTTCGAGCGCGGCGAACCAGGCGCTCTTGGTCTGCTGGCCGTCCAGGCGCGGGCATTGCACCAGGGTCAGCACGTCGTCAGACAGTTGTTCGACATAACGCTGCAGCGCCTCGGAACCGTCCTTGCCCGGCTTGCCGGTGGGCATGCGGATCTCGATCAGCTGGCGCTGCGCGAACAGGCTCATCTCCTGCGCCGCACCGAGCACGCTGCTCCAGTCGAAGTGCGCACCGCTGACGTTGAAGACCTTGCGCTCGTCGTAGCCGGCAGCACGCGCGCTGGCGCGGATCAGGTCACAGGCTTCCTGCGCCAGCAGCGGCTCGTCGCCATGCACCATGTACAGCGGCTTCAGGCCGCGTTGCAGCGACGCGGCAAGCTGGTCGGCGCGCGCCTGCATGCTTTTCTAGAGACGGATGGCCGACAGGCGCAGCTGGACCTGCAGCACCAAGTCGGACTGCATTTCGCGGAACAGGTCCTGTTCTTCCTGTTCCTTGCCCAGCGCCTTCGCTTCGATGAAGGTCATCTCGCGAATGAGCAGGATCTCGGAGTCGGGCACCAGCTCACGTTGCGCCGGGGTCTGCGCGCGGTACTTCAGCCGCATGCGCAATTGGATGTCGCGCACCTGACCCGACGCGGTGAAGGCCACAACCCGGCGCGTACGCTCGTCGCTCAGCGCCTGGAACACCACCTGCGCCTGGGCCGGCGACTCGAGCACCGTCACACTGCGCGCCAGCGCGACCCGAAGCTCCTCGGCCAACGGCGAACGCGGCGCAAAGCCGGTCAGCGCAATGCTCTGGAACTGCAGCGTCGCGGCGCGCTTCAACTCGAAGCCGCAGCCGGCCAGCAGCAGCAGCGGTGCCGCCTGCAGCAGTCGGCGGCGTAGGCCGGCAGGCTCAGACCACCACATTCACCAAGCGTCCGGGCACGACGATGATCTTCTTCGGCGCGCGGCCTTCGGCGAACTTGGCGAAGTCCGGGCTGGCGATGGCCGCGGCCTCGATGGCCGAACGTTCAGCTGCCGCATCGACGCGCAAGGCCCCGCGCATCTTGCCGTTGACCTGCAGCACCAGCTCGATCTGCGAGCGCACCAGCGCGGTCTCGTCCACCTGCGGCCAAGGGGCATCGAGCAGGTCGCCGTGCACGGAGGCGAAACCCAGCTCGCGCCACAGCACCCAGCTGATGTGCGGGCAGGCCGGGTACAGCACGCGCAGCAGCAGCGAGTAGCCTTCGCGCAGCGCCGCCGGTGCGTCGCCCTTGAAGGCCTCGAGCGCGTTGAGCATCTTCATCGCGCCGGAGGCGACGGTGTTGTATTGCATGCGCTCGTAGTCGTAGCTCACCTGGCGCAACACCGTGTGCAGCTCGAAACGCAGTGCCGCGGCGTCGCCGGTGGCGCTGCCGGCAGGGGCCTGGGCCAGGCGCCGGCCGAAGCTCCACACCCGCTTGAGGAAGCGGTTCGCGCCCTCGACGCCGGCGTCGTTCCACTCCATCGTCTGCTCGGGCGGCGCGGCGAACATGACGAACAGCCGCGCCGTGTCGGCGCCGTAGCGCTCGATCACCGCCTGCGGATCGACGCCGTTGTTCTTCGACTTGGACATCGTGGTCCAGCCTTCGTACTGCACCGGCTGACCGTCGGCGCGCGAGGTGGCCGAGACCACTTTCTGGTATTCGTCGCGCACGATGTCCAGGTCCTGCTCCCAGAAGTAGCGGCGCCCGTCCTCGTCGCTGTCGCGCACGAACGCCTCCTTCAGCACCATGCCCTGTGTCATCAGCCGGGTGAAGGGTTCGTCGATGCTCACCAGCTTCAGGTCGCGCATCACCTTGGTCCAGAAGCGTGCGTACAGCAGGTGCAGGATGGCGTGCTCGATGCCGCCGATGTACTGGTCCATCGGCATCCAGTACTTCGTGCCGGCGCCAACCATCGCGCCGCCGAGCTTCGGGTCGCAGTAGCGCATGAAATACCAGGACGAGTCGACGAAGGTGTCCATCGTGTCGGTCTCGCGCCGCGAGGGCGCGCCGCACACCGGGCAGGGCACGTTCAGAAAGGATTCGCACTTGTTCAGTGGGTTGCCGCTGCCGTCGGGGATCAGGTCCTCGGGCAGCACCACCGGCAGGTCTTTCTCCGGCACCGGCACCGCGCCATGCTCGGCGCAGTGGATGATCGGGATCGGCGTGCCCCAGTAACGCTGGCGGCTGACGCCCCAGTCGCGCAGCCGCCAGGTGGTCTTCTTCTCGCCCAGGCCCTGGGCCGCCAGGTCGGCGGCGACGGCATCGACCGCTGCCTTGAAGCCCAGGCCGTCGTAGCGGCCCGAATGGATGCAGCGGCCGAGCTGCTTGTCGGCGTACCAGTCGGCCCAGGTGACGGTGCTGAAGTCGCGGCCCTCGACGTCGATGACCTGGCGGATCGGAATGCCGTACTTGTTGGCGAACTCGAAATCGCGCTCGTCGTGCGCCGGCACGCCCATCACCGCGCCGTCGCCGTAGCTCATCAGCACGTAGTTGCCGACCCACAGCGGCACCGCGCTTCCGGTCAGCGGGTGCGTCACCGTCAGGCCGGTGGGCAGGCCTTCCTTGTCGCGCAGCGCGAGTTCGGCCTCGGTCGTGCCGCCTTGCTTGCACTTCTCGATGAAGGCGGCCAGCGCGGCGTTGCCCTTGGCCGCCTGCGTGGCCAGCGGGTGCTCGGGCGCCACCGCGCAGAAGGTGACGCCCATGATGGTGTCGGCGCGCGTCGTGAACACGTACATGCGCCCGCCCTGGATCGGCTGCCCGTCGTCACCGCGGATGTCGTGCGTGAAGGCGAAGCGCACGCCTTCGCTCTTGCCGATCCAGTTCTCCTGCATCAGCTTGACGCGCTCTGGCCAGCCGGGCAGGTGCTTGTCCACGTGCTCAAGCAGTTCCTCGGCGTACTGCGTGATCTTCAGGTAGTAGCCGGGAATCTCGCGCTTTTCGATCAGCGCACCGGAGCGCCAGCCGCGCCCGTCGATGACCTGCTCGTTGGCCAGCACGGTCTGGTCCACCGGGTCCCAGTTGACGACCTGCGTGCGCCGCTCGGCGATGCCGGCTTGCAGCATCTTCAGGAACAGCCACTGGTTCCACTTGTAGTACTCGGGGCTGCAGGTCGCCACCTCGCGGCTCCAGTCGATGGCCAGGCCCATGGCCATCATCTGGCCCTTCATGTGGCTGATGTTGTCGTAGGTCCACTTCGCCGGCGGCACCTTGTTCTTCATCGCCGCGTTCTCGGCCGGCAACCCGAAGGCATCCCAGCCCATCGGCATCAGCACGTTCAAACCCTGCATGCGCAACTGGCGCGCGAGCATGTCGTTGATGGTGTAGTTACGCACATGCCCCATGTGCAGCTTGCCACTGGGGTAGGGCAGCATCGAGCAGGCGTAGAACTTCTTCTTGGCCGCATCTTCGACGACGCGGTAGGCGTCGCTCGCCGTCCAGCTGCGCTGTGCTGTCGCTTCGACCTCGGCGGGGATGTACTTGTCGTTCATCGCCGCGATTGTAGGAGGGGCTACTTGTCCGGCGGCCCCGCGGGCGCCTCGGTGACGAAGCCGATGCGCGACAGCCCCGCCTGCTGCACCAGGCCGATGAGTTCGGCCACGCGGCCATAGGCCACGCTGGTGTCGGCGCGCAACTGCACCTCGGTCAATGCGTCGCGGCGCGCCGCTTCGCGCGCGCGCTGCAGCAGCACCTCGGCCGTGACCGCTTCGTCGCCGACATACAGCTGGCCCTGCGCGTTGATGGCCACGGCGATGAACAGCGGCGCATCGGACGGTCGCGCGCCCTCGGTCCGGGGCAGGTCGAGCTTCAGGCTGGTGGTCATCAATGGCGCGGTGATCATGAAGATCACCAGCAGCACCAGCATGACGTCGATCAGCGGCGTCATGTTGATGTCACTCATCGGCCGCGAGCCGGCGTTGCGTTCGAGGCGGCCGAATGCCATTGCTCAGGCGGTGGCCCGCTGGTCGTCGAGCACCATCTCGCGCAAGTCGTGCGCAAAGCCTTCGAGCTCGGCTTCGCAGGCACCGACCCATTTGCCGAAGATGTTGAAGGCCAGCACCGCCGGGATGGCCACGGCCAGGCCGGCAGCCGTCATGATCAGCGCCTCGCCCACCGGGCCGGCGACCTTCTCGATGGTGATGCTGCCGGCCATGGAGATGCTGGCCAACGCGTGGTAGATGCCCCAGACCGTGCCGAACAGGCCGACGAAGGGCGCGGTGGCGCCAATCGACGCCAGCAGCACCTGACCGAACTGCAGATGCGCCAGACCGCGGTGCAGTGCGTCACGCAAGCGCCGGGTCAGCTGCGAATCGAGCCGGCCCGAGGTCTGCAGCGTGCCGCTGACGGGGCGCGCCGTGGCCGCATCGAGCAAGGGCACGAGCACGGCTTCGCGGTCCATGTGGTCCAGCCGCTGGCGCCCGTCTTCGAGCGTGCCCGCTTCCCAGAAGGCCGGCACGGCGCGGGCAAGATCGCGCTGCGCGCGCCTGAGCACCCAGCCCTTCCAGAAGATCACCACCCAGGCGCTGATCGACATCAGCAGCAGCAGTGCGGCCACGGCACGGCCCACGGCATCGGCCTGCCCCCAGAAGTCGCTGAATTCCTGCATCCGCCGCCTAAAGACCCAGCACGTCGTTCATGCCGTACAAACCCGGCGCACGCCCGGCCAGGAAGCGCGCCGCGCGCAGGCTGCCCTGGGCATAG
The DNA here is from genome assembly GCA_963824005.1 of uncultured beta proteobacterium. GTDB lineage: Bacteria > Pseudomonadota > Gammaproteobacteria > Burkholderiales > Burkholderiaceae_C > Rubrivivax. The sequence continues at coordinate 117,484 of CAWGOK010000015.1, read as the reverse complement.
GTGGCGCGGCTGGCACTCTTGTGCGTGATCTCGATGCGTTCGCCGGTGCCGGCGAAAAGCACGGTGTGGTCGCCGACGATATCGCCGCCGCGGATGACCGAAAAGCCAATGCTGGAGGCATCGCGCTCGCCCGTCACGCCGTGACGGCCATGCACCGCGATGTCACGCAGTTCGCGGCCGACCGCCTTGGCCAGCACCTCGCCCATGGCCAGCGCGGTGCCGCTGGGTGCATCGACCTTGTGGCGGTGATGGGCTTCGATGACCTCGATGTCGTAACCGGTATTCAGCGCGCGCGCCGCCACGTCCAGCAGCTTGAACACGACGTTCATGCCCAGGCTCATGTTCGGCGCCATGACGATGGCCATGTGCCGCGCGTGCTCGGCCACCTGCGCCTTCTGCGCCTCGCTGAAGCCGGTGGTGCCGATGACCGCATTCACCCCCAGCTGTCTGCAAACGACCAGGTGGGCCAGCGTGCCCTCGGGCCGGGTGAAGTCGATCAGCACGTCGGCACCGGCCAGGCCGGCATGCAGGTCGGCAGTGATGCGCACCGCGCTGTGGTTGCCCAGGGCAGCCATCGGGTCGCTGCCCAACGCCGGGCAGTCGGCCACGTCGAGCGCGCCGCTCAGTGTGCTGTCGGTGGATGCGGCCACGGCCTCGACCAGCATGCGGCCCATGCGCCCCGAGGCACCGGCCACGGCGATCTTCATCACGGGCCGGGCGGTTGGCATCGACACATCGGCAGACGTGCTCACTACGGTTCCAGCGGCGGATAGATCCGTGGCGACACCGTCGGCGTGGTCACGTCCTGCACGGACGGCGGCGTCTTCGCCGGAATCGGCAAGGATTTGAGCTGCTCGGGCGAAAGTTCCAGCTGCGACGCGGCCACCATGCGGCCGCCGCGCGCGATCGAATCGATGAACTCGCGCTCTGTCGGCAGTTCGGGGGCTTCGATGTTCTTCAGGACATCGCCATTGAAGCTGAGCACGACATTGCGGCGTTGCAGCGGCTTGCCGGCCTGGCTCAGCGTGAAGACATAGTCCCAGCGGTCGGCGTGGAACGCATCGGTGAGCAGCGGCGTGCCCAGGATGTCGCGCACCTGCAGGCGGTTCATGCCCGGCTTGACGCGCGCCAGTTGCTCCTGCGTGACCACGTTGCCCTGCTGGATGACGACGCGATGCGGCGACACCAGCCCGAGAATCGAATCGCTGCCGGAACCCCACGAACTGCAGCCGGCCAGCACCGTGACGGCGAACGCCGCGGCGGCGCCGCGAAAAGCGGGTAAGCGTCGCATGGGTATCGGGCTAGAAAGCAGGCGCGCGCCGGCGGCGGCTGGATATCATCGGCGAATTCTAGCGGGCCGTCGCCCGCTGGGCTGGACGCGATAGCTGCGATGAACAATGCCGACGAGTTGAAGAACAGTGGCCTGAAGGCCACCTTGCCGCGCATCAAGATCCTCGAGGTCTTCCAGCGCTCGCGCCAGCGCCACATGACGGCCGAGGACGTGTTCAAGGCGCTGCTCGCCGAAGGCGCCGATGTCGGCCTGGCCACCGTGTACCGCGTGCTGATGCAGTTCGAGCAGGCGGGGCTGCTGACGCGCAGCAACTTCGAATCCGGCAAGTCGGTGTTCGAACTCAACGAAGGCCAACACCACGACCATCTGGTGTGCCTGACCTGCGGGCGCGTCGAGGAGTTCTTCGACCCGCAGATCGAGCAGCGCCAGCGCGCCATCGCGCTGGAGCGCGGCTTCGAGCTGCACGAGCATTCGCTGGCGCTGTACGCCGCCTGCACCAAGACGAATTGCCAGCATCGCGCCAAGTAGACGCCGGGCCGGACCGCGCCTGGCGTTTCATCGGCTGGCTGGCCTGCAATCTTTGGCTGGCCGTGGCGGCGGCTCGGGCCGCGCCCGCCTTCGAAGACACGATGGCGCAACGCGTGCTGGCCTGCACCGGCTGCCACGGCAAGGACGGGCGCGCGGCCGGCGATGGCTACTACCCGCGCATCGCCGGCAAGCCGGCGGGCTACCTGTTCCGCCAGTTGCGCGCCTTCAGGGACGGGCAACGCCGCTACGCGCTGATGGGCAATCTGCTGGCGCCTCTGGACGACGCCTACCTGCGCGAAATCGCGAGTCACTTTGCCACGCTGGAACTGCCCTATGCGGCCCCGCCGCCCAGCCGCGCCGATGCGGCCACACTGCGTCAAGGCCAGGTGCTCGCGCAGCAGGGTGATGCGGTGCGCAGCATTCCCGCCTGCCAGGCCTGCCATGGCACGGCGCTCACCGGCCTGGGCGCGAACGTGCCCGGGTTGCTGGGCCTGCCGGTGGACTACCTGAACGCGCAGCTGGGCGCCTGGCGCACCGGCACGCGCCACGCCGACGCGCCGGATTGCATGGCGCAGATCGCGCAGCGGCTGAGCCCGCAGGACGTGAACGCGCTGGCGCACTGGCTGGCCGCACAGCCGGTGCCGGCGCAGCCCGCCACCGAAGCGCCGGGCCCGGCGCCGATGCGCTGCGGCAGCATGGACGGCACACGATGAGACGGGCCCTGGCCGGCCTGGTGGGACTGTCGCTCGTGCTGGCCGTCGCCCTGTGGTGGCTGAACGTCCACGGCGACGGCGACATGCAGGCCGTGCCGATCGCGCTGGACAGTGCAGCCCTCATCGAACGCGGTGCCTACCTGGCGCGCGCCGGCAACTGCCAGGACTGTCACACGCCGCGCGGCGCCGCGCCGTTCTCGGGTGGGCGCGGCATCCCCACGCCCTTCGGCATGGTCTACAGCTCCAACCTGACGCCCGACCCGCAGACCGGCCTCGGCGCGTGGAACGCGGCGCAGTTCCGGCGCGCGCTGCACAACGGCCGCTCGCGCGACGGAAGGCTGCTTTACCCGGCTTTCCCCTACGACAGTTACACGCGCATCAGTGCGCAAGACGCGGATGCACTCTTCGCCTACCTGCGCAGCCTGTCGGCGGTGACGCAGCCGAACCGGCCGCATGCGCTGCGCTTCCCCTACGACACGCAGCTGGCGCTGGCGGTGTGGCGCGCGCTGTACTTCCGGCCCGGGCGCTTCGAGCCGCAAGCCGCGCAAACGGCCGACTGGAACCGCGGCGCCTACCTGGTGCAGGGCCTGGGCCATTGCAGCGCCTGCCATGCGAGCCGCAATGCGCTGGGCGCGACCCGCGATGCGGCCGACCTGGCCGGCGGGATGATCGCGCTGCAGAATTGGTATGCGCCTGCGCTGGGCGGCCGATCGCTGCAGCAGGTGGCGGCGTTGCTGCACACCGGCGTCGCCGAAGGTGCGGCGCTGCTCGGGCCGATGGGCGAAGTGGTGCTGCACAGCACGCAGCACCTGACACAGGCCGACCTGCGGGCCATGGCTCACTACCTGCAGTCGCTGCCATCGACGGAATCGCCGCGAGGCGGCACGGCCAGCTCGTCACCGGCGCGCCTGGAGCGCGGCGCCAAGGTCTACGAGGCGCAATGCGCACGCTGCCATGGCAACGACGGCGAGGGCGTGGCGCAGGCCTACGTGCCACTGGCCGGCAACCGCACGGTGCTGCTCGAGTCGCCGGCGAACCTGGTGCAGGTGGTGCTGGGCGGGGCGTTCGCGCCATCCACCGCCGGCAACCCGCGGCCCTTCGGCATGCCGCCCTTCGCGACGGAACTGGGCGACGAGGATGTGGCCGCGGTGTTGAGCTACATCCGCAATGCCTGGGGCAACCGCGCCGTGGCGGTGCAACCGATCGAGGTGCAGCGCTACCGCAGCAGCGTGCGGCCCTGATCAGAAGGGGATGTCGTCGTCCATGTCGTCGAAGCCGGTGCTCGACTTCGCGGCCGGCTTGGCCGCCGGGGCGGACGGGCGCGCTGCGGGGCGGCCTTCGCCGCCACCGGCGCGGCTGTAGCCGCCCCCGCCGCCGCCTTCGTCGCCGCCGCCCATGCCTTCGCGGCTGCCGAGCAGTTGCATCTGGTCGGCGACGATCTCGGTGGTGTACTTCTCGACACCGTCCTTGTCGGTCCACTTGCGCGTCTTCAGCCGGCCTTCGACGTAGACCGGGCGGCCCTTCTTCAGGTATTCGCCGGCGATTTCGGCCAGCCGGTCGTAGAAGACCACGCGGTGCCATTCGGTCTCTTCCTGCTTCTCGCCGCTGGTCTTGTCCTTCCACTGGCGGCTGGTGGCCAGCGTGACGTTGCAGATGGCCGAGCCGCTGGGCGCGTAGCGCACCTCGGGGTCGCGGCCCAGGTTGCCGATGAGGATGACTTTGTTGACCGAGGCCATGGCGCGTGCTCCGCTGGAAGATCGATGAAAGATTATGAGGCCGGGGCAGCGTTGGCGGTCTACGGCTCGCCGTCCCAATAGTCCAGGTTGGCGGCTTCGCGCTGCATCAGCCGATGGCCCTTGGCGAAGACCCCGGTCTTGCCGGAATCGGGGTAGTGGCACAGCTCCGGATGCTCCTGCGTGCTGATCGACAGGTACTTCAACGGCGCGTCGGAGGTGTTGATCAGCTGGTGCGGGTACTCGGGCCCGGGCGGGATGAAGATCACGTCGCCGGCGCGCACCGGCAGCAACTCGCCGGCCACACGCAGGCTGCCCGCGCCTTCGAGCACGACGAACATCTCCTCCTGCGCCAGGTGGTAGTGATACGGGCAGCTGCGCTTGCCCGGCGCCACGATGTCTACCGCCGCACCCAACTTGGTGGCTGCGGTGCTGTCGGACAGGCCCGCGCACAGCGAGTCGTACAGCGGCGGCCGTTCCTGACGTTGCAGCGCAGCACCATCGAAATTGCGGATCAAGCGTCTGGCGAGTTCGGTGGCCTGAGCGTCCATGGCGTCCTCCTGTGCGGCGCAATATGCCAGCGCGACCAGCCATCACAATCGGTGTTTTCGCTTCGCCGCCCGCCGTGAGCCTGTCCGCCGACCCGCTGTCCATCCTGCACGAGATCTTCGGCTATCAGGCCTTCCGCGGTGACCAGGCCGCCATCGTCGAGCATGCGGTCGGCGGCGGCGACGCGCTGGTGCTGATGCCCACCGGCGGCGGCAAGAGCCTGTGCTACCAGGTGCCGGCCATTGCCCGGCACCGGGCAGGCCGCGGCGTGACCGTGGTGGTGTCGCCGCTGATCGCGCTGATGCACGACCAGGTCAGCGCGCTGGAGGAGCTGGGCGTGCACGCCAGCTTCCTGAACAGCACGCTGGACAGCCAGGACGCCTCGGCCATCGAGCGCGAACTGCGTTCCGGCCGGCTGGTGCTGCTGTACGCGGCGCCCGAGCGCATCCTGACCCCTCGCTTCCTGGCGATGCTGGATTCGCTGCACGAACGATCGCTGCTCAGCCTGTTCGCCATCGACGAGGCGCACTGCGTCAGCCAATGGGGGCACGACTTCCGCGAGGAATACCTCGGCCTGAGCGTGCTGCACGAGCGTTTTGCCGGCGTGCCGCGGCTGGCACTGACGGCCACCGCCGACGCGCACACCCGCGCCGACATCGTGCAGCGGCTGCAGCTGGAAGACGCGCGATGCTTCATCAGCAGCTTCGACCGGCCGAACATCCGCTACACCATCGTCGAGAAGGACGAGCCGCGGCGCCAGCTGCTGCGCTTCCTGCGCGACGAGCACGACGGAGACGCCGGCATCGTCTACTGCCAGACACGCAAGAAGGTGGAGGAGACCGCCGCCTGGCTGGCCGACGAGGGCCTGAGCGCGCTGCCTTACCACGCCGGGCTGGACGCCGCCGTGCGCCGCCGCCACCAGGACCGCTTCCTGCGCGAGGACGGCATCGTCATGGTGGCCACCATTGCCTTCGGCATGGGCATCGACAAGCCCGACGTGCGCTTCGTCGCCCATCTCGACCTGCCGAAGAACATCGAGGGCTACTACCAGGAGACCGGCCGCGCCGGCCGCGACGGCACGCCGGCCGATGCCTGGATGGCCTACGGCCTGGCCGACGTGGTCAACCAGCGGCGCATGATCGACGAGAGCGAGGCCGAGGAGGACTTCAAGCGCCTGCAGCGCAGCAAACTCGACGCGCTGCTGGCGTTGGCCGAAGCCCATGACTGCCGCCGCGTGCGCTTGCTGGACTACTTCGGCGAGGCAAGCCGGCCCTGCGGCAACTGCGACAACTGCCTGCAGCCGCCCGCCACCTGGGACGCCACCGAGGCCGCGCGCAAGGCGCTGAGCTGCGTCTACCGCTTCCAGCAGCACGGCGGCATGAGCTTCGGCGCCGTGCACCTGATCGACGTGCTGCGCGGCAAGACGACCGACAAGGTGGCGCAGCACCATCACGACCGGCTGTCGACCTTCGGCATCGGCGCCGACGTCAGTGAGCAGCAATGGCGCTCGGTGCTGCGCCAGCTGATCGCGCTGGGCCACCTGCGCGCCGAGGGCGAGTTCAACACCCTGGCGCTGACCGACAGCTCGCGCGAGGTGCTGCGCGGCCAGGTGCAGCTGTTGCTGCGCGTGCCGGCCGCGGCCCCGCCGCGCACGGCCCGGGGCAAGCCGGGCCGCACGGCCAAGGACAAGGCGCCGCCGCTGCCGCTGCAGACCGACGCGCTGCCGCGCTTCGACGCGCTCAAGGCCTGGCGTGCCGAGGTGGCGCGCGAGCACAACCTGCCGGCCTTCGTCGTGTTCCACGACGCCACACTGGCGCAGATGGCGCGCGAGTGCCCGAGTTCGCTGGACGCGCTGGGCGGCATCAGCGGCGTCGGCGCCAAGAAGCTGCAGGCCTATGGCGAGGAGATCCTGCGAGTGCTGCAGTCGACCGGTTGAGCTCGCAGCGGCGCGCCGGGCATGGGCCGATATGATGCTCGGTTGCCCACGCCCCAGCCCATGCCCGCCGAACTGCCGCCCGAAGCGCCCGCGATCCGCATTCGCGGCGCGCGCACCCACAACCTGAAGAACATCGACCTGGACATTCCGCGCCAGGCGCTGGTGGTCATCACCGGGCTGTCGGGCTCGGGCAAGTCCAGCCTGGCCTTCGACACGCTGTATGCCGAAGGCCAGCGGCGCTACGTCGAGAGCCTGTCGGCCTACGCGCGGCAGTTCCTGCAGCTGATGGACAAGCCCGATGTCGATGTCATCGAAGGCCTGTCGCCGGCCATCAGCATCGAGCAGAAGGCCACCAGCCACAACCCACGCTCCACCGTCGGCACCATCACCGAGATCCACGACTACCTGCGCCTGCTCTATGCCCGCGCCGGCACGCCCTTCTGCCCCGACCACGGCCTGGCGCTGCAGGCGCAAAGCGTCAGCCAGATGGTCGATGCCGTGCATGGCGCTGCCCGAAGGCACCCGGCTGATGGTGCTGGCCCCGGTGGCACGCGACCGCAAGGGCGAGTTCGTCGAGCTGTTCCAGGACATGCAGGCGCAGGGCTACGTGCGCTTTCGCATCGGCTCCAACGGCCAGCCGGGTCAGGTGTTCGAGGCCGGCGAGCTGCCCAAGCTGAAGAAGAACGAGAAGCACGACATCGACGTGGTGGTCGACCGGCTGCGGGTGCAGCCCGGGCCTGCAGCAGCGCCTGGCCGAAAGCTTCGAGACCGCGCTGCGCATCGCCGACGGCCGCGCCATCGCGCTGGAAATGGACGGCCCGGAACACCTGTTCTCCAGCAAGTTCGGCTGCCCGGTGTGCAGCTATTCGCTCAGCGAGCTGGAGCCGCGGCTGTTTTCCTTCAACTCCCCCGTCGGCGCCTGTCCCAGCTGCGGCGGCCTGGGCCAGGTGACGGTGTTCGACGCGATGCGTGTGGTGGCCTTTCCGTCCTTGAGCCTGGCTTCCGGCGCGGTCAAGGGCTGGGACCGGCGCAATGCCTACACCTTCTCGATGCTGGAAAGCGTGTCCAAGCACTACGGCTTCGACATCGACACGCCCTTCGAGACGCTGCCGGAGAAGGCCCGGCAGGTGCTGTTGCACGGCTCGGGCGAGCAGGACATCGTCTTCGTCTACGAGGCCCAGGGCGCCAAGGGCCGGTCGCGGTCGGTGAAGCGTTCGCACCCCTTCGAGGGCATCCTGCCCAACCTGGAGCGGCGCTACCGCGAAACCGATTCGGCGGCGGTGCGCGAGGACCTGGCACGCTACCAGGCGGCCAAGCCCTGCCCGGACTGCGGCGGCTCGCGGCTGCGGCGCGAGGCGCGCAACGTCTTCCTGCAGCAGAGGCCGACGAACCCGGCGAGCCGATCTACCGCGTCGAGCACCAGACGCTGGCCGAATGCCTGGCCTACTTCGAAGGCCTGCAGCTGCAGGGCGCCAAGGCCGAGATCGCCGACAAGATCGTGCGCGAGATCCGCTCGCGGCTGAAGTTCCTGAACGACGTGGGCCTGAACTACCTGAGCCTGGACCGCAGCGCCGACACGCTGTCCGGCGGCGAGGCGCAGCGCATCCGCCTGGCCAGCCAGATCGGCAGCGGGCTGACCGGCGTGATGTACGTGCTGGACGAGCCGTCGATCGGCCTGCACCAGCGCGACAACGCGCGCCTGATCGGCACGCTGAAGCGGCTGCGCGACCTGGGCAACTCGGTGCTGGTGGTGGAGCACGACGAGGACATGATCCTGGCCGCCGACCATGTGGTGGACATGGGGCTGGGCGCCGGCGTGCACGGCGGGCGGGTCATTGCGCAGGGCAAGCCGGCCGACATCACCGCAAATGTCGACTCGCTGACCGGCCAGTATCTGGCACGGGTGCTGCGCATCGAACCGCCGCATGCGCGGGCCACGCTGGCCGGGCAGACCGACCCGCGCGTGCTGCGCATCGTCAATGCGCGCGGCAACAACCTGAAGAACGTCAGCGCCGAGATCCCGGTGGGGCTGTTCACCTGCGTCACCGGCGTGTCCGGCTCGGGCAAGAGCACGCTGGTCAACGACACGCTGTACGCGGCGGTGGCGCGCAAGCTCTATGGCAGCCACGCCGAGCCGGCGCCGCACGACCAGATCGAGGGCCTGGACGCCTTCGACAAGGTGATCAACGTCGACCAGAGCCCGATCGGCCGCACGCCGCGCAGCAACCCGGCCACCTACACGGGGCTGTTCACGCCGATGCGCGAGCTGTTCGCCGAGGTGCCTGCGGCGCGCGAACGCGGCTACGGGCCGGGGCGCTTCAGCTTCAATGTCGCCGGCGGGCGCTGCGAGGCCTGCCAGGGCGACGGCGTCATCAAGGTGGAGATGCACTTCCTGCCCGACATGTACGTGCCCTGCGACACCTGCCACGGCGCGCGCTACAACCGCGAGACGCTGGAGATCCTCTACAAGGGACGCAACATCACCCAGGTGCTGGACATGACCGTGGAGGACGCGCACGGCTACTTCTCGGCCGTGCCGGCCATCGCGCGCAAGCTGCAGACGCTGCTGGACGTGGGCCTGGGCTACATCAAGCTGGGTCAGAGCGCGACCACGCTGTCCGGCGGCGAGGCGCAGCGCGTCAAGCTGGCGCTGGAACTCAGCAAGCGCGACACCGGGCGCACGCTGTACATCCTGGACGAGCCGACCACCGGGCTGCATTTCCACGACACCGCACAACTGCTGAAGGTGCTGCACCAGCTGCGCGACGCCGGCAACACCATCGTCGTCATCGAGCACAACCTGGACGTCATCAAGACTGCCGACTGGATCCTGGACATGGGCCCGGAAGGCGGCGCCGGCGGCGGCGAGCTGCTGGTTGCAGGGACGCCGGAGCAGGTAGCCGCACACCCGCGCAGCCACACCGGGCGCTTCCTGGCAGCCCATCTGAAGCCATAGACTGGCGGGCCCGCCGGGAGACACCATGTCCACGAGCATCGACTACTACTTCGCTCCGCAATCGCCGTGGACCTACCTCGGCCACCAGCGCTTCCAGGAGATCGCGCAGCGTGCGGGTGCCCAGATCCGCGTGCTGCCCATCGACCTGGGCAAGATCTTCCCGCGCTCCGGCGGGCTGCCGCTGCCGCAGCGCGCGCCGCAACGCCAGGCCTACCGGCTGGTGGAGCTGAAGCGCTTTTCCGACGCGCTGGGGCTGCCGCTGCACCTGCATCCCGCCCACTTTCCGGTACCCGGCGACAACGCCGCACGGCTGATCCTGGCGGTGGACACGCGCCATGGCAGCGACGCGGCCATGCGGCTGACCGGCGCGGTGCTGAAGGCGGTGTGGGCGCAGCAGCGTTGCATCAACGATGCCGCCACGCTGGCACAACTGCTGGCGGAATGTGGCTTGCCGGACGCGGCTGCCGCCGCTGCGCAGGGCGACGCGGTGCAACAGCGCTATGAACAGGCCACCCAGCAGGCCTTCGACGCCGGCGTGTTCGGCGCGCCGAGCTACGTCATCGACGGCGAAATCTTCTGGGGGCAGGACCGCCTGGACTTCGTCGAGCGCCGGCTGATCGGACGGGCTACGGGCCAAGCCACGCGGCCGTGAAAAGGCGCCCATGCAGGGCGCCATTCGTGAAAAAGGGCCGTGGCGCTTGCGCGGCCACGGCCCCGTCGACGCCAACCTACTTCAGGTGCGCGCTGACCAGCTTGGTCATCTCGAACATCGATACCTGGGCCTTCTTGAAGATCTCCTTCAATTTGGCGTCGGCATTGATCATCGTCTTCTTCGCCTGGTCCTGCAGGCCGTTCTTCTTGATGTACTCCCAGATCTTCCGGGTGACCTCGGTACGCGGAATCGCCTTGTCGCCGATCACCGCCGCGAGTGCCGCGCTGGGTGTCATCGCCTTCATGAAGGCCGCGCTGGGAGCGCGCTTCTTGGCGGGGGCCTTCTTCGCCGGCGCCTTCTTGGCCGCGGCCTTCTTGGCGGGGGCGGCCTTGGTCGCTGGCTTCTTCGGCGCCGCCTTCTTGGCGGGCGCCTTCTTGGCCGGAGCCTTCTTCGCGGGAGCTTTCTTCGCAGTTGCCATGTGTGATTTCTCCATCTGGTCTAGGGACATCGAACCGGTTCCGGTGAGGTCTGATCGACCCTCGTGTTGGACGGATTTCCGGCGCAAACGATGTTAATGCCTATGAGAGAGCCTGAGAAGCAGATTTGCACCAGGGGGTTGTCATTCCCCGACGCCGCCTGTCGCAAGCGATGCGCCCGCGCTATGCTGGGCGCATGAAGTTGCTCATTCGCTGGTTGCTGCTGGCTGCCGCGCTGCTGCTGGTGGCGCACCTCTACAGTGGTGTCACCGTCGCCAGCTTCGGTGCCGCGCTGATCGCCGCCTTCGTCATCGGCCTGCTCAACACGCTCGTGCGGCCGCTGCTGGTTCTGCTGACGCTGCCGGTGACCTTGCTCACGCTGGGACTGTTCCTGTTCGTCATCAATGCACTGATGTTCTGGTGGGCGGCATCGGCACTCGACGGCTTCAACGTCACCGGCTTCGGCGCTGCCTTGGTGGGATCGCTGATCTACAGCCTTTGCGGCATGGTGATCGACGTCGCGATGGAGCGGGTCTTTTCGCACCCGGTCTGATCGAAGCGCGACGGCGCTCAGCTTGACGGCTTGGCCAGGCCGGAAAGCGCACTTTGCAGCCGAACAAGCAGTTCGGCCTGGGCAGCCTGATGTTGGCGCCGAAAGTCGATCGACAGCTTCTTGTGCGCCACGGATCTTTCGTGCTGGCCCAGTTGATCCAGAATCTCGGCAACGCGAGCATGTGTCGATGCAACGTCATCGGGGTCCGCAGGACTCACCACGAGCTCGCAGGCCCTTTCAACATCCGCGAGTGCCGATTCGACCTGATTGAGGTGAAAGTGGCACCAGGCGCGATCGGCATAAAAGCAGGACTTCCTCCGCTCTAGGTTCTCGGGACTATCGCGCTCCAGAACGTCATTGAAGACTTCGAGTGCCTCGCCAAACCGGCCATCAGTCACAAGGAGTTGCGCCTTCATCAAGGGAATCAGTAGTGCCATTGACAGAGTGCCAATGCCAATGTCGTAGTTCTTGGTCGATTCTGCTTCCATCAGTGCGCGTCTGACCTCGAGCGGCAATGGAACTCCGAACGCGTCAGCGAGTCGCACCTCATTTGCACGAAACGCCGCAACGTTGTGCAACATGGCGCTGATCATGGCGTCGTCACCCTCGGCCAAGGCATGTTCGCGCACTGCCGCGTACCACGGCTTGGCCAGGTCGAATCGTCCGGCGTAGTGGAACGCGTCGGCGATGACCAGGCTGACGCGCGCCAACGCCGCATGGTGCTCGGGCTGCGCCAGGCGCAACGCTTCCACCGCGTACTGCAGCATCGGCTCCATGCGGTTGGCGTTGAACTCGATATGCGCCAGCCACGCGGCACACAGCGGCACCAGCAGCGGATGATTGATGGCCCGGCTCAGCGCGTGCGCGCGGCGCAGGCGATCCAACGCCTTGGGCCCGGGCTGACTGTAGAAGTGGCTCACGGCTTCGACCAGGCTGATCCAGGCCGTGACTTCGGCATTCGGCCGCTCGCCGAACTGCCCGCGGATCGCATCGACGATGCCCTGCGCTTCGCCGTACTTGCCCTGGCGCGCCAGGTAGACGCCGCGCTGCGCACGCAGGCAGGCCGCTTCGACCGGGTCGCGAGTCGCGGCGATGCGTTCCGCCAGTTGGGTGAGCAGGCGCGATGGCATCGATCAGCCCGTCAGGATGCGCAACGCTTCGGCGTAACGCGCCGCGGTCTCGCGCACCACCTGCGGCGGCAGTGCCGGCGCCGGCGCCTTCTTGTTCCATGGCTGCCCGTCGACCATTGCAGCTTCGAGCCAGTCGCGCAGGAACTGCTTGTCGAAGCTGGGCGGGTTGATGCCTTCGCGGTAGCTGTCGCGCGGCCAGAAGCGCGATGAGTCGGGCGTCAGGATCTCGTCCATCAGCGTCAGCGTGCCGGCCTCGTCGAGGCCGAACTCGAACTTCGTGTCGGCAATGATGATGCCCCTGGACAGCGCAAAGTCCGCCGCCTCGCGGTACAGGCGCAAGGACACGTCACGCACGCGGGCCGCGAGATCGGCGCCGACTCAGCTGCTGCATGCGCGCGAAGTCGATGTTCTCGTCGTGTGCCCCGGCTTCGGCCTTGGTGGCCGGTGTGAAGATCGGCTCGCGCAGGCGCGACGCATTCACCAGCCCGCCGGGCAGCGGCACACCGCACACCGTGCCGCCGCGGCGGTACTCGGCCCAGCCCGAGCCGGCCAGGTAGCCGCGCACCACCGCCTCCACCGGCAGCGGCCGCAGCCGCTTGACGAGCATCGAGCGGCCGGCGACGAGCGCACGCTCGTCGGCCGCCACCACGCCGGCCGGGTCGTCGCCGCTCAGATGGTTGGGCACCACGTGCGCCAGGCGAGCGAACCAGAACAGCGCCATGCGCGTGAGCAGCCGGCCCTTGCCCGGGATGGGCTGACCCATGACCACGTCGAAGGCCGAGATGCGGTCGCTGGCGACCATCAGGATTCGGTCCGTGCCTACCGCATAGTTGTCGCGCACCTTGCCGCGCGCCAGCAGGGGCAGCGAGTGCAGTCGGCTTTCAAACAGTGCGTCGAGGTCCTGGGGAGCTTCGGGCATGGCGTTCTGGCTTTCGCGGCACGGGCCGCCATTCTGCCTGCCGCGATGCACCGCGCGCCCGGGTCAGGGCCCTTGCACCGCCAGCTTGCCGCGCATGTCGGCCGCGAGCTGCCGGCGCATGCCTTCGAGCTGGCGCAGCCGTGCGTCGATCACCGAGGCTTCGATGAAATCGTTGGCGGCACCGCTGCGCACCAGTGCCTGCGCGGCGCGCAGCCGATCGACGGCGCCGTTGAGGTCACCCAGTGCGGCGCGCGCCTCGGCCTGTGCGCGCATGGCGCGCAGCCGCTGGCCTTGCACCTCTTCCGCCTGCGCCAGCAGGCCCCAGGCGAGCGGGTCGCTGGCATGGATCGACAACCAGCTCTGCAGCGCCTCGGCGCTTTGCCGCAGCAGCTTGAGGGCCTGGTCGCGTGCGCCGCAAACCACCACCGCCGCCGGTGGCGCCGGGCTCGGCGGGCCGGCGCACTGCGGGTCGGCGGTGGCCACCACGCCCTGCCACAGCACCAGCGCCGCCTGCGCGCGCAGCAGCATGGTCGGCCGCGTGGGTGGCTGCATGGCCGGTGAATCGAGCAGCTGAATCGCGCGAGCGGCAGCACCCCCTTGCAGCCACAGTTGCGCCTGCAGCAGCTTGAAGTCCCTTTCAGCGGCCGGCGCCGGCTTGGCCCGACCGCCCAGCAACTCGAGCGCCTTCGCCACCGCCGCTTCGGCGTTGGCCTGGTCGCGCAGCAGCGCGGCCGCCAGCGCGCCGCCATACAGCGCCACCAGCTGTTCGTTGAGGGCCGCCGCGGCCGGCATGCCCGACGGCACGGCACCGGCCAGGCGCTGCTGCTGGCGGCGCAGGCCATCGGTGCTGGTGTCCATCAGCACACGGGCACGCGCACCCATCAAGCCATGCTGCAGGTTGTCGGCGGGCGCGGCGCCGGCCGCCAGGGCCAGGCGCGAGCGCGCCTCGCTGATGCGCTCCACCGTCAGCGGGTGGCTGCGCAGGTAGGGGAAGGCGCCGCTGTCGTTCATGCGGTTGGCGTTTTCCATCTTCTCGAACATGCCCGCCATGCCCTGGGGTGCATAGCCGGCATCGGTGAGCACGCCGAAGCCCACCCGGTCGGCCTCGCGCTCCATGTCGCGCGAGTAGTTCAGCTGGCTCTGGGCGGCGGCCGCCTGCGCGCCCACCACCGCGGCCTGCGTGGCGTCGGAGCTGCCCGCGCGGCTGGCCGCCAGCACACCGAGGATCAGCCCGGCCAGGCTGAGCAAGGTGGTGCGCTGGGTGTTGACGATGCTGCGCGCAATGTGCCGCTGCGTCACGTGCGAGAGCTCGTGCGCCAGCACCGCCGCCAGTTCGTCGCTCGACGCGGTGACGGCGATCAGCCCGAGGTGCACGCCGACATAGCCGCCGGGCAGCGCGAAGGCGTTGACGCTGCGGTCGCGCACCAGGAACACTTCCCATGCCAGCAGCTGGGCCGTATCTGCGGTGATCTCGCCACGCTGGCGCGCGGCCTCGACCAACGGCTTCCACACGCTTTGCAGGTACTCGAGCAGCGGCGGGTCGTCCAGGTAGTCGGGGTCGCGGCGGATCTCGCGCATGATCTGTTCGCCCAGATTGCGCTCGGTGCCGAGACTGAACTCCTCGCCCGCGGCTTCACCCAGCGCCGGAAGGCGCACCTGCGCCCACGCCGTCTGCGCGGGCAGGCCGGCACACAGCGTGCAGGCCAGGAACAGGGCGCGCACGCGCGCGGAGATGAAGGTTCGCTTCAAGCGTTGTCCAGAATGCCCCGCCCAAGCGGCGAAACACCACCGCTATCATGACACTGCCATGTTTCCATATAGTGTTTGACGCGCCACGCCCCATGAGTTCCCCTCTGACGCATTTCGACACGCACGGCCAGGCGCACATGGTCGATGTGTCCGGCAAGGAAGCCACGCACCGCGTGGCGCGCGCATCGGGGGTCATCCGCATGCAGCCGGCCACATTGGCGCTGATCGAATCCGGCAGTGCGAAGAAGGGTGATGTGCTGGGCGTGGCGCGCATCGCCGCGATCCAGGGCGCCAAGCGCACCGCCGAGCTGGTGCCGTTGTGCCACCCCTTGCCGATCACCCGCGTGGCGGTCGAGTTCGAGCTGGACGCGGCCGCCTCGCTGCTGCGCTGCACCGCACAGGTCGAAACCCTCGGCCGCACCGGCGTGGAGATGGAGGCGCTGACCGCCGTTCAGGTGGGCCTGCTGACGGTCTACGACATGTGCAAGGCGGTGGACCGCGGCATGGTCATGACCGATATCCGGCTGCTGCACAAGAGCGGCGGCAAGTCGGGCGAGTGGGTCGCCGCGCCATGACACGCGCGCGCCGCATTCAGCGCAGGTAGTCGCGCCAGCCCGGCACGCGGGCCGGCGCCTCGCACTGGAAGGGGGCGGGCGCATCGGCGTGTGGCTCGTCGCAGACCTCGAAGAACTCATCGGCCAGCGGATTGCGGAACTCGCGCAGGCGCTGCGCCAGGTGGCGTGCCTTGTCCAGCTCGCCCGCCTTCGCCAGCGCATTGGCCCAGGCCATCATCAGGCGCGTATCCATCAGGTAGTGCGGCGCCTCCTTGAAGGCCTGATGCGGCGCTGAGAAGTCATCGCTCGTGGTCACCGCCGCATAGTCGGCATGGTGCGCAAACAGCCAGCTGCGCCGCCCGGCCGCGATGCGCTCGGACAAGGTCGAACCGCCTTGTGCCGGCATGAAGATCTGCGCCACGCGCACATAGTCCAGCAGCGACAGCGCGCTGCCGATGACCAGCAGCAGGCCCCCGACGAACAGCACGCGCGTGCCCTCGGGCTGCCCCGCCGGCCGCGCGGGCGCCGCGGTCGGCGTGCCCAGGCCGTAGCCGCACAGCCAGGCGGCGGGCAGCAGGAAGTAGGCGTACCACAGCGGGTACTCCAGCTGGCTGTGCAAGGCGATCAGCAGCAACATCACCCAGGCGCTGCGCAGCGTCACGCCCACCGGCTCGTCGGCAGATCGGCCCAGGCGCCAGGCGCGCCACAGTCCGGCCACCAGCAGGCCTAGCACCAGGCCGGCCAGCGGCAGACCGAGCTCCACCGCCAGTTGCAGCGGCAGGTTGTGGGTGTGGTCGAAGAAGGCCACCGGCCGGCCGGGAAAGGGGGTCAGCGTCCAGGCCAGGTTGAACTCGCCGAAGCCGACACCCGTCCACGGCTGCTGGCGGATCAGGCCCAGCGTGTTGGCCCAGATGCCGAAGCGCGAACCCGACAGGTCGGCCTCGGCCAGCCGCGTCTCGCCGCCGAAGGCATGGCGGCTGGCTTCGGCCCAGGCGGACAGGCCGAGCCAGGCCAGTGCGTAGAGCAGCGGCGACAGCAGCAGCAGCAGCCGCGTCGGGCGCGACAGGCGTCGGTCGAGCAGGCCCCACAGCGCCAGCACACCCACGCCGAGCACCCCGGTGCGCGACGCGGTCAGCACCACCGCGAAGGTCATCAGCGCGAACAGCGCCCAGCCCAGGCCGCGGCGGAGGCGGCCCAGTTCGAGCAGCGGCACGACGGCGATGGCCGACCACAGCAGCAGACTGCTCAGATGGTTGGGCTGGCGCAGGTTGCCGACCGCGCGTCCAACCAGGCCGGAGCGCGCGATCCATTGACCATCGGCCACGTCCGGTGCAAAGACCTGCAGCGCGCCGATGGCCGCGTTGAGCACGCCGGCCACGACCCAGCCCATGCAGAAGATCGCGAACAGGGGCACCGCCTGTGCACTGGCGCGCGCCGCGGCGCCGCTGAACATCAACAAGACGGTGGCCAGCAGCAGCCCGGCGGCGGACAGCGCCAAGCCCGAAGGCAAGGCGCCCGGCCCCCAGGACCAGAGGACGGAAAGCAGCAGCAGGCCGATGGCGGCCAGCGGCCACGCGGTGTCACGGGCGGCATGCCGCAGCGGCTGGGCATCGGGCGCCGCGACCAGCGCCGCCACGGCCGCAAAACCGCCCCACAGCGCCAGGGCCAGGGCCTGGTTCAGGAAGGTCGGCGAAGGCGAGACGTTGTAGGCCAGCAGCGACGGGCCGGCGGCGGCGGCCGATGCCACGGCCAGCAGCAGCCGTTGCTCGGTGGTGGAGATCGTCGCGACCGACATCATGGAATCAGCCTTGCGCCATGCAGCGGCGCGGGGCGGGCATCCGGACGTGACGCCGCGTCACACATCGGTCGCTTCACGCGAAGGCGATCGCCTTGAGTCTCAGCCGCTGCGCTTGGCGTGCAAGCACCGCATCGAGCGTGGCCATGCCACGTGCGCCGGCCTGCTCGGCGCAGGCGAGGTGCAAGGCGGGAACGATCAGCGCCACCAGTACGCTGGTGTCGACGTAGACCAAGATCAGTCCAAGCGAGTCAGAAGCGCGCGCCCTGGCGCAACTCGTCGATGACCGATGTACCCGGCGGCAGGGCGGCGCGCGCCTGCGAGAGTTCGGCAGCGAACGCGGCCCGGCTCCAGCCGGGCGGCCGGATCGCCAGCGCGCCGTCGGCCAGCACCTGGGCGCGCACCGTATCGCCGTCGTGCAGGCCGAGCTGGCGCACGAGCACCGAGGGAATGCGCAACGCCAGGCTGTTGCCCCACTTTGCCACCTGCAGGTCCATAGGCTCACCCGTATCTACGTTCATGGCGATACATGTTAGCGCCGCGGGGTGTTGGCGTGGACGCCTGAGACGTGGGAGCGGGGGCGTGGTGGCGCGGCCGATGCGAGGCTATCATTGGTTAACTATCTCTTAAGAAAGGTTGACCATGAAAGAGGTGGCCGTCTACGAAGCCAAGACCCGACTGTCGGAGTTGTTGGCCGAGGTGGAAAAAGGCGAGCAGTTCGTCATCACGCGGCGCGGTGAAGCCATTGCGCGCCTGGTGTCCGCCGCGCCGGCTGCGGCCAAGCGCTCGCAAGCCCTGGCGCAGCGGCAGCTCGTCGCCAACGTCTTCGACGACCTGAAGCAGCTGCGCACCGGCACGACGCTGGACATGCCGCTGCGACAGGCCATTGAACTGGGGCGTGACTGAGCATGCCGTTCGTCATCGACAACTCGGTGGTCTCGGGGTGGTACCTGGAAGATCAGGCGACGCGGTACACCGAGCATGTCGCCACCCGGCTGGCCGAAGACCGCGCCTGCGCACCCGCGCTGTGGGAACTGGAACTGACGAACGTGCTGCGCACCAGTTGCCTGCGCCGGCGCCTGACGGCCGCGAAGGCACAGCAGATCCTGGCGCACATCGCCCGTCTGCCGATCGACACCGACCGGCATGCG
Source organism: uncultured beta proteobacterium (assembly GCA_963824005.1). Classification (GTDB taxonomy): domain Bacteria; phylum Pseudomonadota; class Gammaproteobacteria; order Burkholderiales; family Burkholderiaceae_C; genus Rubrivivax. Next base: position 98,799 of record CAWGOK010000015.1, on the reverse strand, counting down.
GTGCCGCGCCACGAACTGCTGGCGCTGGCACTGCGCTTCGGGTTGAGCAGCTACGACGCCGCCTATCTGGAACTGGCGTTGCGCCGTCAGTTGCCGCTGGCCACGCAAGACGAGGCGCTGCGCGAAGCGGCGCTGGCGGCGGGGGTGGGCTGCGTCGAGGTGTCGTCGTAGGCTTCGCTGCCCGGCAGGTCACTCTCGCGGCTGACCCGGCGCGGGCGAGTCGCCAGGCGTGACCTGATCCTGCCCTGCGTGCAACGCCGCTCAGCTTGGCGGCGCAAACATCGACTGCAAGGTCTGCAGCGTCAGCAACAGTGTCGGCGGGCGAAGGGCGCCCAGGTGCTTGACCAGTCGAGCGCGGTCCAGCGTGCGGACCTGGTCCAGCACGATCAAACCCCGTTTGCCCTGGAAGGTGACCGCCACCCTGAACGCCGCCGGCCGCGAGCCGGTGGTCATCGGCGCCACGATGACGGTGCGCAGGTGGGCGTTCATTTCCACCGGAGACACCACCACGCAGGGGCGGGTCTTCTGGATCTCGCTGCCCACGGTGGGGTCGAGTTGCGCGAGCCAGATGTCTCCGGCTTTCACTACCAGTCCAGCTGCGCGTCAGCGGCGTTGGCAAACTCGGGCCAGACGAGCGCGTCGTCGCCGTGCTGCGCCAGGCGTTGGGCATCTGCCGCCCAGCCTTCGCGAGGGCTGCGCCGAAGGGCGCGAATCTCGATCACACCGTTGCGCACCTGCAGGTCGGCTTTGCCTTCCAGGCCCACCTGCGCCAGGATAGGCTTGGGAATCAGCACGCCCTGCGAATTGCCCATCTTTCGAATCGCCACTTCCATGATCCGGCTCCGGCCCACTGCGTAAGCACAATGGTAGCACGTCGAACGAGCGGAAAGCGGCGCGCGTCTGCACGCAAACCGCTGGCGGCGGGGTGGGCTGCGGCGAAGTGGCGTTGTACATCGCGCTGCCTGCCGACCCCACTCCGTACTGGATGCGCACCGGCGTCAACCCGATTTGGCCGCCGCGCAGGACGCTCGAGGTCAGGCCAGGACAGTCTCGGCCAGCGAACGGGGGGAGTGGATGGTCACGCCGCCTACCTTCAGTCCGTACGCGCTGCCGAAGTGCTTGCGATCACCGGTGACGAGCGCATCGCAGCCCAGGCGAATGGCAGCGGCCAGCACCGGTCGGTCTTTAGTAGGCAGCCAATCCAACTCGACCGCTTCGACTGCGCCCGCCAGGGCGGGCGCGATCTGCAGATGGCCAAGCAATGCATCGCCGCCAGCTCGGCCTCGGCCACGCCGAACTCGCGTTGCCGTTCAGGCGTCTAGACCTCAACCGGCAGCGTGACCGCGGGCCGCAACAGCAACCCCTCGGGAGCGATCTCCGCGATCAACTGGTCGTCGGCTTGGAGTCCGAGCGCCTGTCGCAGCTTGGCCGGCAGAGTGACGACGTCGCGGCTGGTGGTGGTGACGGGTGGCTTTGATTCCTGCAGATTAGCAGCAATCCAGCAAAGCTGGAGCCAGGCAGGGCGTGGCACGCAACTTCGAAATCATCGGTGAGGCGGTGAAGCGGCTGGCGCAAGTGGAGCCGGACAGCGCGGCGCGCATGGCGTAATACCCGCAGATCATCGCCTTTCCTTTCGCAACTCCTGATCCACGGCACGACCTGGTGGACCCTGCGCTGGTGTGCAGCACCGTGCAGACGCAGTGGCCCACGCTGCCGCGCGATGTGCAGGCATTGCCGGCGCAGCGGCCGTGAGGGCCCTCTTCCCGCCGCCAGTCAACCGATCGACTTGTGCGTCCTGAGCCAGTCCTGCAGCGCCGTATCGACGCGCGTCTGCCAGCCATCGCCTGTCGCCCGGAAGCGTTCAACCACGTCTCGCGAAAGGCGGATCGTGATTCGCTCCTTCGTCGCAGATTTCTGTGGCCCGCGCGCGCCGACCTTGCGCTGCAGCGTGGGCGGGAGCGCCCGGATGGACTGAAACGCCTTCAGATCCTCGAGCGTCAGTTCTCGAACCTCTCCCTCGGCGTCAATCATCGTTCTGGACTTTGGCATGGCGTTTTACCTCGCGTGCGTTGGCCTTGCGGAAACTGATGACGCGACTGCCGTCAGGCTCTTCCGTGAAGCACAGTACATGCAGCCGCTCGGCCAGCAAGCCGACGGCAACGAAGCGCGTTCCTCCGTAGTCCCTTCGCTGATCCACGGCGTAGACAGCCGTCGCGAAGACGAAGTCAGCAGCTGAGTCGAACGACAAGCCGCGTTGGCGGATGTTGCGCTCGTTCTTGGCCGGGTCGTATGAGATGCGCACTGGCGGAAGTGTACATACAAAAAAATGCTCACGCGACCGCATCATCGAAACCCACCGCGATGAAGTCCAGCGGCTCTGCCGTCAGTTTGGCGCGCAGAGCCTGGATGTGTTCGGCTCGGCCGCCAGTGAGGCATTCGACCCGCAGCGCAGCGATATCGATTTCGTCGTTGACTTCGGCCCCGGCGCGCAGCCTGACCTGTTCAATCGGTACTTCGGATTGATTGAGGCCCTGGCCGCGGTGTTTGGCCGCAAGGTGGAGCTGGGGATGCCCGGCGGCATGGGGTCAACCCCCACGTCATCGACTCGGCCAACCGCACGCGCCAGCCTGCTTATGCACGCCCGCTCACCGAAGTGCTTGAGGACATCCGCGACGCGGCGGCCTTCATCGGCGCAGTGACGCAGGGCCGCACGCTGGGGCAATACAGTGCCGACCGCCTGCTGCGCCAAGGCGTGGCGCCGCGCGCATTGCGCAGTACCCGCAGATCATCGCCTTTCGCAACATCCTGATCCACGGCTACGACCTGGTGGACCCTGCGCTGGTGTGGAGCACCGTGCAGACGCAGTTGCCGACGCTGCTGCGGGATGTGCAGGCGTTGCTGGCGCAGCGTCCGTGAGTGCCGAGGCCCTGATCTCCGTTGGGCGAGCTTGAGACCATTCCAATGGGTGACAATCCGGTTCAGAAACTACCGCCAGAGGCTTGCGATGGAACTCACTGCCGTCCTCACACCCGCCGAAGAAGGCGGCTACGTGGCCCTCAACCCGGAGACGGGAACCACGACCCAGGGCGAAACAGTGGAAGAGGCCGTGGCCAACCTTCGGGAAGCCACCGCGCTATACCTGATCGAGTTTCCGTTGTTGACCTCTCGCGGCCACCCGGTGGTCACCACCTTCTCCGTGCCCGCCCATGCCTAAGCTTCCGCGAGTCTCCGGCGCCGAGGCGCTGAAGGCACTGCAGAAGCTTGGGTTCGAGAAGGTTCGCCAGTCCGGGAGTCATGTGGTCGCCCGGCGCGGCTCGAAGGGCTGCGTCATTCCCATGCACGCCGAGCTCAAGGTCGGCACCCTCGCTGGGCTATTGCGCCAAGCAGATGTCTCACATGAAGAGTTCATCGCTGCGCTGTGGCAATAGTGCCGCCGGCAGATGCGCGCGCAACAGGAAAGATCTGACCATGTGTGCCCATGCGACCCCGTGCGCATGATTGAGTAGTTGTGTGCGCAAGAGGCAGGATCTGACCCGGACCGTCGTGGAGTCGGGAGAAGGCCATGCGGCGTCAATGCCCCACGCGCGCTGTCCGCGATCAAGCCAGGACAGCCTCGGCCAGCGAACGCGGCGAGTGGATGGTCACGCCGCCTGACCTTCAGTCCGTACGCGCTGCCGAAGTGCTTGCGATCACCGGTTGACGAGCGCATCGCAGCCCAGGCGAATGGCAGCGGCCAGCACAGGACGGTCTTTGGGCGGCAGCCAATCCAGCTCGACCGCTTCGACTGCGCCCGCCAGGGCGGGCGCGATCTGCAGATGGCCCAGCAATGCATCGAGAAGCTGAATCGCCTGCGAGCCCTTGCTGACCAGGTTGCGCCTTGCCTCTGCCACCACGTAGGCGTCGACCCAGCACTCATGGCGACGATCGAGCAGCAAACGCACCAGGGCACGCACGGCGCCGTCGGACTTGGCAGCGGAGAACAGGATGTTGGCGTCCAGGAACACCCGCATGGCCGACGCCGATCAGCGCTTGGTCGTGCGCGGGGGGCGGACCCGCGGTTTGCGGGCCAGCACCGCCGCCAGTTCGGCCTCGGCCTCGTCGAACTCGCGTTCCCGTTCAGGCGTATAGACCTCAACCGCAAGCGTGACCGCGGGCCGCAACAGCAACCCCTCGGGAGTGGTCTCGGCGATCAACTGGTCGTCGGCCTGGAGGCCGAGCGCCTGCCGCAGCTTGGCTGGCAGCGTGACGACGCCGCGGCTGGTGAGGGTGACGGTGGCTTTCATTCCTGCAGATTAGCAGAAATCCAGCAAAGCTGGAGTCAGGGCGTGGAACGCAACTTCGAGATCATCGGCGAGGCGATCAAGCACTGGTGCAAGTGGACCCGGGCACGGCTGCGCGCATTTCGCAGTACGCGCAGATCATCGACCGTTCGCAACATGCCGTGACCGCACGGCTACGACCTGGTGGACCCGCGCTGGTTGTGGCCAGCCACCGTCGCAACACCGGCACCGCATGGCCCTGAGAACAGCCCATCGACGGCGATCGCCACGCAGGCAAGGAACAGCCCGATTCCACAGTCGCGCTGGCGCGTGTCGGGGCATTGGCGGACAGCCTGCGCAAGCTTGCGCAATGCCAGCAAAGCCACGGCAGCGACCAGCAGCAGCACGGCACGCCCCACTCAGCCGCGATCTGCAGGTAGCAGTTGTGCGGATGCGCGGCTTCCGGGTTGTGGAAATGGGCGTAGTGCATCGGCCCAATGCCCAGCCAGGGCGACTGCTCGATGTAGGACTGCGCGATGCGCCGAGGAAGAAGCGGGCTTCAACACTGCCCAGGCGTGCGCCGTAGTAGCCCTCGGAGAACTCGGGCGTCATGCCGGTCAGCAAGGGCAGCAGCCAGAACAGCAGCGCGAACAGAGAGCCCGAGCCCCGCGGCGATTGCCAGGCTCCTGAGCGATCGCGAACGAGGCGCGCCCGAAAAGCATGGCGATTGCCACGGCGCCAGTGACGATGCCGACCAGGGTGCCGCGGCCGGCGACCGTGAACAGCAGCGCAAACCCGCCGATCGCGGAAAACCATGCGATGCCGTGCAACCAAGTGCGCGAGGCGCCACCGTTGCTGCCAGGATCGGACGGCGCCGGTACGTGACAGCGTAGTGCACGCGACCTCAACCGTCAGCGCGGTAGCTGACGGCATTCCGTCCACGACGAGCACATCCGCGCCGGCACGGCGCGCCGCGACGTTCCGACGGTCGCGCTGTGCCGCGCAGCGAGTTGCTGGCATGCGACGACCTGCTCGTAGTGATCGCTGGCAGTTGCGCGAGCCGAGCCGACGCGTTGTTCGCAACGCCGAGTCCCCTGTCGCTTAGCGCGTACACCGCAGGGTCGTTGACGCAGTTGCGGACACTGCAGACCGGCCTCAGCAGCCAGCCTTGGCGCGGACCGTGTAGTCCTGATACGCCGGCAGCGCCACGGCAGCCAAGATGCCGATGATCGCCACGACGATCATCAGTTCGATCAGGGTAAAGCCCTTCTGGATACGCTTCATCGATTTCATGGGTTAACTCCTTGCGGGTTGGGACGAGGGACATGCCTACCAATGCAGGGCCCGTGCCAGCCTCTTTCGCCTGAAAAGCGCCCCTGAAACCGGGCATTTCTCACAGTCGGCCGACGCGGACCGTCAGTTCGGTAACGGCCCATGCTGACGTTCCGCGCCCACCCTGACAGGAATCGTCACTGCGCCGGCAACGTCGGTCCTGCCTAGCGCAGGCCAACTGCTCGTCGATGGCAGGCGCAACTCGTCGCGCGGGGCATGACGCGCGCGCCGAGGTCGACGCGCTGTCCACGTCCGTCACCAGGGTCGTCGCCGGCCGCCGGCAGGCTGCCGGGTGTGCATGATGCGTAGTGTTTGATACTCGATGCTGCGAGGCCATGAAATGAGGACGACATTGACCATCGACGACGATGTGCTTGCGGTGGCAAGGGCCATGGCGCAGCGTCAACACAAGAGCGTCGGCGAGGTCATCTCGGCGCTCGCGCGGCAGGCCTTGCAGCCGGCGAAGGCGCGCCGCGAGTTTCGCAACGGCGTGCCGCTGCTGCGCGTCAAGCCCGGCTCGGGTGCGGTGACCCCCGAGCTGGTGAACCGGTTGCGCGACGAGTTGCCGTGACGACTTTCCTGTTCGAACTTAACGTACTGATCGCGCTGCTCCGATCCGGTCCAAGTTCAACATGACGCGGCCCACGAGTGGTTTGCGCAGCGCGGCCACAAGGCATAGGCGACCCGTACGGTCACAGAGAACGGGTTGCTGCGAATCGTCGGTCACAGCCGATACCCGAACTCGCCCGGCACGCCGGCGGCAGTGGCGCAGTGGATGGCTGCACTGCGCACCCTGCCCGGACATGCTTTCTGGCCTGACGACATCAGCCTGGCCGACACCGAGCACACAGACACCGCCCGCCTGTTGAGCTCGGCCCAGGTGACGGACACCTACCTGTTGGCCCTGGCTCGAGCGCATCGCGGTCAGTTGGCCAGCTTCGACCGGCGCCTGATCATTGACGCGGTGCCGGGCGGTTCGGCCCACCTGCATCTGATCGATTGAGGGATCGCGCCGCGCCCGTCCCTCGATCCACGCGCATCAGCTGCCCCGCCACCAGCACGAGCCCGGACACCGCATGGCGACCTCATGATGGCAGCGCATGCGGGCGACCTCGGCGCCAGCGTGGTCACGAACAACACCAGCAGCTTTGGGCGCAACGAGTGGCCGACGTCATGAACGGGATGACCTGATCGCCGGTTCGAGCTGGGCGGCGAAGGGCTCGGGTCTTCCCTCGAGCCTCATTGTCGAGCCCGTGCCAACGCCATCTGCATCTGCTCGAGTGCCTGTGGGTGGGCCTGCAGCAGAGTCTTCAGCGAAGGCATCCGGCTCCTCGCGGCAAAGGGCGTTTCCCGGGGGATCCCGGACAGCGTCTGGTCGAGCAGGACATTGTCCACCTCCACCAGGATGGCGGCCTGCCGCCTCCCACCCGCTTGTCACCGTGCCGACAGCACGCCCACATGCCCGAGTTGGCCATAGGCCAACAAGGCGGCGTCGGCCGTGACCAGCGTCGCGCCCAGGTGGCGAGCCGTCGCGACGATCAGACGGTCAGCCGGATCGCCGTGCAACTCTCCAGGCAGGCGTGTACTGGCCACGGCCAGAGCGGGCTCCAGTTGCGCCAAGCGGATGCCGGGCAGGGACAGCGCCGCCTGCAGCCAGTCCATGACGTCCCGGTCCAGCACCAGCCGACCCTTGGCCACCAGCATCCCGATTTCCCACGGCGTGATGGCGCTCACCCACAACTGCTGCTCCTGTGCGGCGGCCTCGATGCGCCGGCGCACGGCAAGCCGCAGCCGCCCGTCGCCCACGACCAGCCACACCAGCGCATGGGTGTCCAGCAACACCGCATTCAAGCGTCAGCCTCCCAGGTCTCGTCCACCGACGCGACCAGATCACGCTGCTCGCGCACGCTGCCGGCCAAGGCGCCGAACAGCGCGCCCGCTGCAGGCAGCGGCACGAGACGGGCGACCGGGCGTCCACGCTTGGTGATGGTCAACGGCTCGCCGCTGGCCGCCACCGTGTCCAACAGTTGCAGGCAGTGGGCCTTGAATTCCCCGGCGGGTATGGTGCTTTCTTCCATCACAATCTCCATGGTCATCAACCATGGTCATTTTAGCGCTTGTGCTCGTCATCGGCCAGCGCTCCTCATCGTCGACGACCCCGTGCCAGCGCCATCTCCATCTGCTCGAGTGCCTGGGGATGTGCCTGCAGCAGCGTCTTCAGCGATGGCATCCGGCTCCTCGCGGCGACAAGCACTTCCCCGGGGATCTCGGACAGCGTCTGTTCGAGCACGACGTCGTCCACCTCCACCAGGATGGCGGCCAGGGTTGCCGCCTGCCGCAGGTCCTTCTCGGCCTTGACGCGATCACCGCTGCGACTGGCACTCGAGTACAGCTTGTGCCAGACGAGCCGCTCCGGTGCCGGCACGTTCACCGGCACGCAGTGACCTCCCGCGAGCAGGGCGACGCGGCGGGTCTCCTTCAACAGGTAGTCGTAGTGCGGCACGGTCTGGGCGTGCCATCGCAGTTCGGGGATGGGGACGACCTGCCCCAAAGTCCTGCCGGGGGTCAGCACGTCCACGCGCAGGCCTTCCCGCCCCGGCCGTTTGACCGAGGTCGACGGTGCTGCGTTGCCCATGCCCGGCACCGGGACGAAGTCGAGCCGGGTGGCGGCTACGGTATCCAGGAAGGACAGCGGTGCCGCCAGCGCGAGCCTCTGGCGGCGTGCCAGGTCGATGTCCTGGGTGCGCGCCGCGACACCGACGGCACCCAGGTCGTTGAGCCAGGCCATGTAGGCCAGTGTTCCGACCACGACCAAACCGGCGGCAAACAGCCGCTTGTTGTACAGCTCGACCAGGACCCGTGCGACGTCCTTGTCGGCGACCTGGAACCCAAGCCGCCGCAATGCGCGTACCTGCTCCTGCACCCATTGGGCAGCGTCGATGCGCTGGCGCATGGCCCGCAGCGCGTCGGCATCGCCGTCCTTGCAGACGAGGTCTTCCAGTTCCTTGCCGGGGACGGCGTAGTAGCGCCTGTACCAGTATGCGTGCCCGGTGCCGGTCCTCAGGGCCAGGCTTCCCGGGGTGCCGGAAAGCAGTTCGCCTTCGTTGACGCTGCGTTCCTTCAGCTCCGCGTACTGGGTACTGAAGCTGAGCTCCTGTCGGCGATAGAGAGGCTGAAGACGAGTTGCTGGCATCGGATGCACTTACCCCGCATTTTGCGATTCTACGGGGTAACCGGTCCGCGGGCGGGCGCTGCTCAGGGCATCTCGATGCGTGGGTCGCCCGGCCGCGCCAGCGACTGGAAGTCGCGCAGGTCGAGCGTGACCAGAACCTCCGCGCCGGCTTTCCTTGCCGCCGCCAGGTGCAGCCAATCGTAGATGGCGCCGCCGCGCACGCCGCGCGACTCGCACTCGGCCAGGACGGCCATCATGTCCTTGCCCGTCAGTGTCTGCATTTGCACATAGGGCAGGATGCTTTGCTCGATCAACCGTGCGGCGGTGGACGCGCTCAGGCGCCGGCCATGCCGGCCACCGGTGAGTATCGAGAAGGTCTCGGCCAGTGCATGCACGTAGGCCCTGTTGCCGCCGGCCGAAACGATGCGGTCGCAGGCCACGTGATGCGCCTCATCCGGGTCCAGCGAGGCCAGGATCACCGAGGTGTCGAGAAACCCGTTCACCCGCGGCTGCCGCGCCTGGACTGGGCGTCACGCTCGGCGCGCGTGGCCGCGGCCGCATCGAAGGCCTTGCCGGTGGGACGCAGCACCGTGCGCCTGCCGGCCGTCACCAGCAGTTCGGCGTCGGCCTGCGGCTCGGGCGTCAGTTCGATGCGCTGGGCGACCACGTCGAGCATCAGGCGTGCGCCCGGGCCGAGATTCAAGCGGCGCCGCACCTCCTTGGGCAAGACAATGCGGCCGGCCTGGTCCATCGTAATGGGTTGACTCATGGCATGTCCAATGGGTGAAAAAATGGCATTCTATCTGCCATGAGTGGGCTGCAACGGGCTTGGTCATTGCCCGCGCGGGTCGTCAACCCACGTGCATCACCTGCCCGGCCGCCAGGCGGCGGATGCGGTGCGGCGTGTCCAGCCGGCCGATCTCGGCCATCACCACCTCCAGCTCGCCGGGCTTGATGTGGGTGATGAACACTTCCGCCAGCGGGTCGAGTTGTGCCAGTTCCTTGCACAACAGCGCCGGGCTGAGGTGGCGGCTGATGCGCGCGAGTTCGACTTCCTCGTCGCCGAAGGCCGTCTCGATGACCAGCGTGGCCACGCGCATCTGCGCCAGCCGTTCCCACAGCGCCGGGTTGGGCCCGGTGTCGCCGCTGAAGACCCAGGCCGGCTGCGGCGTCGGCGCACTGCGCCGCACGGCAAAACCGACCGCGGGCACGGTGTGATGGGCGGGCAGCACTTCGATCTGCCGTTCGCCAAACTCCAACACCTCGCCCACCGCGATCGGCACGAAGCGCAACACCGGATTCACGGCGTCGGGCAGGCGCGAGAAGTCGGGCCAGATCACGCCGTTGAAGACATGTGCGCGCAGCGCTTGCAAGGTCTGGGGCAGCGCATGCACGTCGATCGGTGGGCGGCGCAGCGCGCCGCGCCGCCGCGCCACGCTGTCGGCCAGCAGGCCGATGGCCAGCACGTGGTCCAGGTGCGAGTGGCTGATGAAGATCCGGTCGATCAGCGTCAGTTCGTCGAGCGTCAGGTCGCCCACGCCGGTGCCGGCGTCGATGAGTGTGTCGTCGTCGAGCAGGAAGGAGGTCGTGCGATTGCCGGCGGCAATCGATCCCGAACAGCCGAGTACGCGGATCTGCATGAAGTCAAGGGGCTTTCCGGCGACTGGCGGTCGCCTCGGCGCGCACAGATCGCCGCGGGTCCATCGGTTGGCCTGGGCTGCGGTCGGACCGCCCGACGCTGCCCAGGGCCGTTATGGGCCAATGGTGGCGCGGGCGGCGGCGTCGCGCAAGCCTTGCATGCCTCGGATGGGGCCAACGGCGCCCACGCCGCATGCGGCATCGACAGCCGGCGTGAAATCCGCCACGCCGCGGCCGCGTGGCGCGGCCAGCCTAGGGGTGGATGAACTGCATCTGCGTGCCGGCGAGCTCGATCACGTCGCCGTTGCGCAGCGGCACCGATTCACCGGCCAGCGGCATGCCGTTGACCACCGGCCGGGCGCTGCCCTCGACATGGGCAAAGACATAACCCGACGGCCGCTTGGTGATCGAGGCCACCTGCACGCCGGGCTTGCCGACGGTGGTGACCACCTTGGTCAGCATGACCTCACGCCCCGAGGCCGCGCCGTTGAGCACCTTGATCGACGCCGGGTTGCCCGAGTTGGCAGCCAGAGCGCCAAAGCCCGACTGGGGCGGCTGCGTCGGGCTGAACGACGGCGGCTGCGCCGCGCCCGGCCGCATGATCATCGTCTTCTCGTAGTCGCTGCTGTCTTCGGTGAGGTACTTGATCTTGTACTTGCCGATCTCGACGGTGTCGTTGTGCGCCAGCAGCTGCTTCTTGATCGCCTTGCCGTTGATGTAGGTGCCGTTGGTGCTGTTCAGGTCTTCGATGAAGACGTCGTTGCCCACCATCTGCAGCACGGCATGCTCGCCGCTGACGGCGAGGTTGTCGATGACCATGTCGTTGTAGGGGCGCCGGCCGAGCGTGGTCTTGTCCTTGGTGATCTGGACTTCCTTGATGACCACACCGTCGAGCGAAACGACCAGCTTGCCCATGCCTGTCCTCTTATTTGCGCGCTTCCCGGCCGCTGCCCGAGCGCCATTGGGCCGAGCGCCCGTGCGCTGCAGCGCCCATCAGCGGCGGAAGGGCCACCAGGATCGCATTGTCGAAGGCGCGCCGCCAGAGGCGCGCACCAATATCACCGAGATATTATCCTTTCCACCCGCGTCATTGGCCGCTTCGATCAGCGCGGTGCCGGCTGCGGCCAGCGAATCGTGCATCTGCAACACTTGCGAGATGGTGGCGTCGTCGAGCATGTCCGACAAGCCGTCCGAGCACATCAGGATCAGGTCGCCCGGCTGCGCCTCGTGCAGGTGAGTTTCAAGCAGCACCGTGTCCTCGACGCCGACGGCACGCGTGACCAGGTTCTTGTTGGCCGAAAAGGCCGCCTGCTCCGGCGTGATGAGTCCGGCGTCGATCTGCTCCTGCAGCAGCGAATGGTCGCGCGTGATCTGCTGCAGCCGCCCGGCACGCAGCCGATAGGCGCGCGAATCGCCCACATGGCCCACCAGCAGCCGCATGTCGCGGAACACCGCCACCACCAGCGTGGTGCCCATGCCGGCGTACTGCGGGTTGGAGTTGGCGGCGTTGAAAATGGCGCGGTTGGCGTTGTCCACGCAGATGTCCATCGCGCGGCGCACCTCGGTGTCGGTGGCGCTGGTGCCGGCCTCGCGCAGCCAGCGGCCGAGCTCGGTGCGGATGAACGAGGTGGCCATGCTGCTGGCCACCTCGCCGGCGTTGTAGCCGCCCATGCCATCGGCCAGCACCGCCAGCGCCGCGCCCTCGTCGAGGCTCACCGAGTCTTCGTTGTTGGTGCGCGCGCGGCCGGTGTCTAGCGCTTCAAAGAACTCGAAGGTCATGGGCTCGCGGCTGGCGGTTCACGCCTTATCGGCAAGGCGGTCATTGTGCAATGGAAAGCGCGCACGGCCGGCCCCGCCAAGCGTGCATCATCGCGCGCTGCCAGCGTCTTTCGGGTCGATCGAGGGCGCGTCGGCGAGCGTCGCGCGCGCCCTGGCCAGGGCATCGGCAAGCTGGTTGGCGCCGGCCGGGCGCAATGCCGGTTGCTTTTGCAGGGCGCTGGCCGTCACGGCGGCGGCGGCTGCCGAAAGCTCGGGCCGCAACGCGCGCACGTCCGGCGCCGGCTCGCGCGCCACCTGGCGCAACAGCTCGCCGAGCGACGCATGCTCGTGCGGCAAGCGGCCGGTCAGCAGCTGGAACAGCAGCACGCCCAGCGAGTACAGGTCGCTGCGCGCATCGGCACCGGCGCCGGCCAGCTGTTCGGGCGCCATGTACACCGGGGTGCCGAGCACGACACCCGTGCGGGTGCGGCTCATGTCGGCCAGGCCGGCGATACCGAAGTCGGTGAGCTTGACGACGCCGGCGCTCAGGTCGAGCATGACGTTGCCCGGCTTGATGTCGCGGTGCACCACGCCCTGGTCATGCGCATGCGCCAGCGCGCGCGCCAAGCGCTCGACGACTTGCAGCACCAGCGCTTCGGGCAGCAGCCGCGGCATGCGCGTGTAGCGGCCGAGCTCGCAGCCGCCGAGCAGTTCCATGGCCAGCCAGAGCGTGCCCTCGTGCTCGCCGGCCGCGAGCACGGCGACGATGTCGGGGTGCGCCAGGCGCTTGGCGGTTTCGGCTTCGGCAAGAAAGCGAGCGCGTGCTTCGTCGTGCTCTTCCGCGGAGAACTCGTGCCCCAGCGCCAGGCTCTTCACGGCCACGTGGCGGCCCGTGGCCGTGTCCTGCGCCAGGTGCACCACACCCATCGAGCCGCGGCCGAGCGGGCGCAGCAGGCGGAAGGGGCCCAGCATGGGCGCGTTGGAGATGCTCATTCGGTCAGCTGCCCGCGTGAGTCGACACTGCGGCCGCGAGGCAAGTTGATGGTGGATCGGCCGGTCAGCTGGCGCAGCACAGGCGGAGCGACGGGCTGGCGCAAACCTTAGCATGCGGCCCGCGCGGCGTGCGCGTTCATAGTTGGCGCGGGACGCTCGCATGGCCAATCGGCATCGGCCATGCAGCAGCTGCCGCCGGCCCAATGCGGGTGAACATTGCGCCTGGGGCCGACCAAGGGAAAGGCCGACTCCCGAAAAGGGTTTCAGGACGCAAGAATCCGTTGTCGCCACGAACCGTAGCGGGCACCTGTCGGTGCTGCACCCGGCGCCAAGAGGAGATCGACCCCGTGGACGGCATGGCATGGCTGGCGATCGCCCTCTTCGCGATCACGATCGTTGTGGTCATCAGCAACGTCGTCGACAGCACCGTCGCCGCGCTGATCGGCGTCGTCGTCATGATCTGGATCGGCGTGATGAGCGACGTCGATGCGTTCGGGCATCGTCGACTGGAACGTGATGGCGATACTGGTCAGCGTCTGGATCATCGCCTCGTACTTCGGCAAGACCGGCGTGCCGAGCTGGCTGTCGGTGCAGGCCTTGCGCCTGTCGGGCGGCCGGCCGGGCCTGCTGGTCATGATCCTGTCGATGCTGGCCGGCGTGATCTCGATGTTCGTCGACAACGTGGTGGTCATCCTGATGATGGCGCCGGTGGCGCTGCCGCTGGCGCGGGCACTCAAGCTGCCCGTCACGCCGCTGGTGCTGATGATCGGCTTTGCGGCCAACTTCATGGGCTCGGCCATGCTGCTGGGCGACCTGCCGCCGCAGATGCTGCACAGCGTGGCCGGCGCGGAGTTCATGGACTTCTTCTGGCAGCACGGGCGGCCGTCCTCCTTTCCGATCCTCATCGTCACCTTCGTGATCACGCTGGGCGCGATGTATGCCTACGGCTTTCGCGGCTACGGCAAGCAGGCGGTCGACCTGGACCGCCTGGGCATCGAGACACGCATTCCGAACCGGCTCTTCGCGACGATCGTGGTCGGCTGGTTCTTCCTGACGGTGCTGGGCATGGCCTTGCGGCAGCTGCTCGGCGTGAAGCTCGGATTCATCGCCATGACGGGGGCGCTGACGCTGGTGCTGCTGCTCGAACTGCTGGGAGACCGGGTCAAGGCGCCGAGCTTCGAGAAGGTGCTCGAAGAACTCGACTGGCGCGCGATCTTCTTCTACATCGCGCTGTTCGCGCTGGTCGGCGGCCTGGAGCGCATGCATGTCCTGGACGCGCTGGCGAGCCATCTGCGGCCGGTCTTCGCCGAGAACTTCGCGCTCGGCGCGACGCTGATGTACTGGATCACGGTGCCGATCGTCGGCATCGTCGAGCACGACGCCTACATCCTGACCTTCCTGCACACCATCAAGGAGCTGGAAGCCGACGGCGTGCCGCCCTGGCCGCTGTGGTGGATGCTGCTGTGGTCGGGCACGCTCGGCAGCAACCTCACGGTGGCGGGGGCGCCGGCGTTGTATGCCGCACTCAACATCTGCCAGCGCGAGGAGAACCGCAAAGTCTCGCTGCGCGAGTTTCTGGCCTGGAGCGTGCCCTTCACCCTGGTGGCAGCGGGCGTGTGTTACGTGCTCGGCATGCTGATCTGGGTACTGCCCTTCGCCAGGTAGCGCAGCGCTTCGGGAGACCACCATGTACAAAGAGATCCTGATCCCCACCGATGGCTCGGCACTGTCGGGCCACGCCGTGACGCACGGCGTGGCGCTGGCCAAGGCATGCGGCGCCCGCGTGACCGGCCTGTTCGTGGCACCCGCGCCGACGCCGGTGGTCTTCGAGGGCATGATGCCTGTGGGCTACATGCAGCCCGATGAACACGCCCGGTTGACGGCGCAAGCCGCCAAGCGCTACCTCGGGGTGATCGAGAAGGCCGCGCAGAAGGCGGGCGTGCCTTTCGAAGGCGTGACGGTCACCGGCGAATTTCCGGCCGAGGCCATCCTGGACATCGCGTCGCGCCGCAAGTGCGATTTGATCGTGATGGCCTCGCATGGCCGGCGCGGTTTGGCCGGCGTGCTGCTGGGCAGCGAGACGCAGAAGGTGCTGACGCACGCCAAGGTGCCGGTGCTCGTGTGCCGTTGAGCCGCCGCCGGCGCGGCAGGGTCTACTTCACCAGCAGGACCGGCACGCCCGCGTGCTCGACCACGCCCTGGGCGACCGAGCCGAGCAGGCCGGCGGTGTGCGTGCCGAGTCCACGCGTGCCCATCACGACCAGGTCGCAACCCAGTTCGCGTGCCACCTCGGCGATCTGTGTTGCCGGTTCGCCCACGCGCCGGTGCTCCTGGTACTTGAGCCCGGCGGCGTCGAGCAATTCGCGCGCCGGCGCCAGCGCCTTCTCGCTGCCTTCCAGGTGATATTCCTTGAGGGTTTCGCCGGCGACGAAGCGCGACACGTCGCCCGACACCGGACGCTGCACGTTCAGCAGGTGAACATCCAGCGCATCGGGCTGGCGCAAGTCCCGTCGTACGCCGATCAGGTAGCGCACGGCTTGCGCCGAGTGTTCCGAGCCGTCCACCGCCAGCAGCACGTGCTGCAGCCGCCCCGGCGGTGGCGCGGCCACGGCTTGAGCCGGTGCGGCCCGCGCCGCGAGCGCACGCGCGGCGAGCCACTTGCCGACGATCAATACGCCCAGTGCGCCGATCGCCGGTACCAGATATTGGAAGTAGTCGCCCTGCGCGTCGGCCCAACCCTTGACCGCCGGATCGGTGATCACCATCTGGCCGGCAATCCAGCCGAGCAGCATGCCGCCGAGCGTGATGATGACCGGGTAGCGGTCCATCAGCTTGATCACCAGCTGGCTGCCCCAGATGATGATCGGGATCGATACCAGCAGGCCGAAGATCACCAGCGGCATCTTGTGGTCGCCGCCCGCGCCTTCGGCCGCACCGGCGATGGCGATGACGTTGTCCAGGCTCATCACGAAGTCGGCGACGATCACCGTCTTCACCGCCGACCACAGCTTGTCGCTGGCCTGGATGTTGCCGTGCGCCTCCTCATGCTCAGGCAACAGCAGCTTGATGCCGATCCACAGCAGCAGCATCGCGCCGACGATCTTCAGATACGGGATCTGCAGCAGCGTCAGCGCAAAGAAGATCAGGATGACGCGCAGGACGATGGCGCCCGCCGTGCCCCACAGGATGCCCATCGTGCGCTGCTTCGGCGGCAGCTTGCGGCAGGCCAGGGCGATGACCACCGCGTTGTCGCCGCCGAGCACGATGTCGATCATGATGATCTGGCCCACGGCAAGCCAGAAATCGGCGGTCATGAACTGCTCCATGGCAGGCGTCCTCTGCGGTTTGTACGGCGCCATCGGCACCGTGTACTGGGGATTTCGCCGCAGTGTACGTGCGCCCACCTGGGGCTGCGGTGCGTAGTCCTACGGAGTCCGGGCAGCAAAAAGGCCGCCCGAAGGCGGCCTGCGGAGTGCGCGGCGCACGCGCCTGACGGCGCGCCTGCGCGGCTCAGGCGCCAATCGCCTTCTTCAGCAGCTTGCCCATTTCCGACGGGTTGCGGGTGACGATGAAGCCGCATTCCTCCAGGATCGCCAGCTTGGCATCGGCGGTATCGGCGCCGCCGGAGATCAGTGCGCCGGCATGGCCCATGCGCTTGCCC
The DNA here is from genome assembly GCA_963824005.1 of uncultured beta proteobacterium. Classification (GTDB taxonomy): domain Bacteria; phylum Pseudomonadota; class Gammaproteobacteria; order Burkholderiales; family Burkholderiaceae_C; genus Rubrivivax. The sequence goes on along the minus strand of CAWGOK010000015.1, from coordinate 81,986 downwards.
GCCGGCGCGGTGACGCCGGCGATGAAGCCGACGATCGGCTTCTTCATGTGGGCCTTGCACCAGCGCGCGGCCTCGGCCTCGTCGGGGCCGCCGATCTCGCCGATCATGATCACCGCGTCGGTGTTGGGGTCGTCGTTGAAGGCCTGCATGATGTCGATGTGCTTCAGGCCGTTGATCGGGTCGCCGCCGATGCCCACGGCCGAGCTCTGGCCGAGGCCGATCTCGGTGAGTTGCGCTACGGCCTCGTAGGTCAGCGTGCCGGAGCGGCTGACCACGCCGATGCGGCCCTTGCGGTGGATGTGGCCGGGCATGATGCCGATCTTGATCTCCTCGGGCGTGATCAGGCCCGGGCAGTTGGGGCCCAGCAGCAGCGTCTTCTTGCCGCCGGCGGCTTCCTTCTTCTGCATGCGGTTGCGCACCAGCAGCATGTCCTTGACGGGGATGCCTTCGGTGATGCACACGACCAGGTCCAGCTCGGCCTCCACCGCCTCCCAGATGGCCGCGGCGGCGCCGGGCGGGGGTACGTAGATCACGCTGACCGTGGCCCCGGTCTTGGCCTTGGCGTCCTTGACGCTGGCGAAGATGGGAATGCCCTCGAAATCCTCGCCGGCCTTCTTCGGGTTGACGCCGGCGACGAAGCAGTTCTTGCCGTTGGCGTAGTCGCGGCAGCCCCGCGTGTGGAACTGCCCGGTCTTGCCGGTGATGCCCTGGGTGATGACCTTGGTGTCCTTGTTGATCAGGATGCTCATATCGTTCGTCCTCGGGCTTAACGGACGGCAGCGACGATTTTCGTCGCGGCTTCGGCCATGGTGTCGGCGCTGATGATCGGCAGGCCGCTGGCGGCCAGCAGCTTCTTGCCGATCTCCTCGTTCGTGCCCTTCATGCGTACCACCAGCGGCACGCTCAGGTGCACCGCCTTGCACGCGGCGATCACGCCTTCGGCAATGGTGTCGCAGCGCATGATGCCGCCGAAGATGTTGACCAGGATGCCCTTGACCTTCTTGTTGGCGAGCATGATCTTGAAGGCTTCGGTCACCTTCTCGGCGGTGGCGCCGCCGCCAACGTCGAGGAAGTTGGCCGGCTCGCCGCCGAACAGCTTGATCGTGTCCATCGTCGCCATGGCCAGGCCGGCGCCGTTGACCAGGCAGCCGATGTTGCCGTCCAGGCTGATGTAGCTCAGGTCGAACTTGCTGGCCTCGATCTCGGCCGGGTCTTCCTCGTCCAGGTCGCGGCAGGCGACGATCTCGGGATGGCGGTACAGCGCGTTGCTGTCGAAGTTGAACTTCGCGTCCAGCGCCTTGATGTTGCCGTTGCCTTCGAGGATCAGCGGGTTGATCTCGGCCAGGCTGGCGTCGGTGTCCATGTAGCAGGTGTAGAGCTTTTTCAGCACATCGACCGCCTGGGCCTGGCTGGCGGCGGGGATGCCGATGCCGGCGGCCAGCTGCAGCGCCTGGGCGTCGGTCAGGCCGACCAGCGGGTCGACGAAGACCTTGAGGATCTTTTCGGGCGTGTCGTGCGCCACGGCCTCGATGTCCATGCCGCCTTCGCTGCTGGCCATCATGGCGACACACTGCGTGGCTCGGTCGGTGAGTGCGGCGACGTAGTACTCGTGCTTGATGTCGGCGCCTTCCTCGATCAGCAGGCGGCGCACCTTCTGGCCTTCGGGCCCGGTCTGGTGCGTCTTCAGCTGCATGCCCAGGATCTGGCCGGACAGCTGCCTGACCTCGTCGAGCGAGCGCGCCAGCTTGACGCCGCCACCCTTGCCGCGCCCGCCCGCGTGAATCTGAGCCTTGACCACCCAGACGGCACCGCCCAGTTTCTGCGCCGCTTCGCCGGCCTCGAGCACGGTGAAGGCCGGGTAGCCGCGCGGCACCGGCACGCCGAAGTTGCGGAGGATTTCCTTGCCTTGGTACTCGTGGATCTTCATGGATGGGCTCGCTGCTGTCGGAGGTGGCGGTGTCGCTGGCGTTGCGGACGATGATCGATCACCCGCCTTGCAGCATCCTGAATCTGCAGCGCCTGGCGATGGCGTCGTGCCGGCCGGGTCGGGCGTTCGACACGCCGCCGCGGGCGGCTGCCCGGTTGATGGGCGGGCGCACTTTAGCACGCAGCCCATGCGCTGCGATGGGCTCAAACGTCCTGCGGGTCGTCGTCTTGCGGCTGCGGGCCGGTTGCCAGCACAAGACGGATGACTTCGCCGGAAAAGCCCCGTCCGGCCAGGAAGCGCATCTGCCGTGCGCGCTCTCGCCCGTCCTGCGCCGTGGCGCCGAACTTGCGCTGCCACAGCTGCGTCGCGCGCTGCAGCTCGCTGTCGCGCAGTTGCTGCAGCGGTTGCGCGGGCAGCTTCAGGCCGTGCCGGGCGAGCTCTATCTGGATGCGCCGGATGCCCAGGCCGGGCGCGCGCACGCGCACTCGGCTTTCGACGAATCGTTGGTCGCTGAGCAGGCCCTTGGCTTGCAGCTGGTCGAGCAGCTGGTCCACCTGTGCCGCCATGTCCTCGGCGCTGCCCTCGTCCGCCGGCTCGTCATCGGCGGCGGCCGGCGGCGACGGAAGCGCCACACGCAGCAGCTTGCGCCGCAACTCGCTGCGGCTTTGTTCGCGCTGGGCGAGCCAGCCCAGAGCCCGCGCCTGCAGGCTGGGCGAGGGCCGTTTCATGCGGCGCTGCGCCCGCCCTATTCGGCGGCCTTGTCCACCGCCACCAACGGCACGCCCATGGCTTCGCGCACCTTGTTCTCGATTTCGACCGCGATATCACGGTTCTCGCGCAGGAACTCGCGGGCGTTGTCCTTGCCCTGGCCGATCTTCTCGCCGTTGTAGGCGTACCAGGAACCCGACTTGTCGAGGATGCGGGCTTCGACACCCATGTCGATGATCTCGCCTTCGCGGCTGATGCCTTCGCCATAGAGGATGTCGAACTCTGCCGTCTTGAACGGCGGCGCCACCTTGTTCTTGACGATCTTGACCTTGGTCTCGCTGCCGATGACCTCGTCGCCCTTCTTGATGCTGCCGATGCGGCGGATGTCCAACCGCACCGAGGCGTAGAACTTGAGCGCATTGCCGCCGGTGGTGGTCTCGGGGTTGCCGAACATCACACCGATCTTCATGCGGATCTGGTTGATGAAGATGACCATGGTGTTGGTCTTGTTGATGGTGGCGGTGAGCTTGCGCAGCGCCTGGCTCATCAGCCGCGCCTGCAGCCCCGGCAGTGAATCGCCCATCTCGCCTTCGAGCTCAGCCTTGGGCGTGAGCGCGGCCACCGAGTCGATGACGATCAGGTCCACCGAGCCGGAGCGCACCAGCGCGTCGACGATCTCCAGTGCCTGCTCGCCGGTGTCGGGCTGGCTGATCAGCAGTTCCTGCAGATTGACACCGAGCTTCTGCGCATACTGGGTATCGAGCGCGTGTTCGGCGTCGATGAAGGCGCACACGCCGGCGAGCTTCTGCATCTCGGCAATGACCTGCAGCGTCAACGTGGTCTTGCCCGAAGATTCAGGGCCATAGATCTCGACCACGCGACCGCGCGGCAGGCCGCCGACGCCGAGCGCGATGTCCAGACCCAGCGAGCCGGTGGAAACCACCTGGATGTCGGCAATGACCTCGCCGTCGCCCAGGCGCATGATCGAGCCCTTGCCGAACTGCTTTTCGATCTGTGCCAGCGCGGCCTGCAGGGCCTTGGCCTTTTCGGTGTTCAATGCCTTCACGGGTGCATCCACGATGTTCTCCTTCGATGGTTTTCATTATGTCAGAAGCTGGATGTTTGTACAGTAGATTTCTAGGGGTGTTCCCGGCCCGGCCCGCCAGCGGCCGCAATCGCATCTCGACTGCCTAGAATCCGCCCGGAGACAAGCGCTTTCCCGGCCCTGAGGGCCCACACGGAGACAGGGCCATGCGCATTCTGATCGCCGAAGATGACCAGGTACTGGCCGATGGTCTGCTGCGCTCGCTGCGCGCCGCAGGTTATGCCGCCGACCAGGTGAGCAGCGGCTCCGAGGCCGACGCGGCGCTGGCCGACCATGAGTTCGACTGCGTCATCCTCGACCTGGGCCTGCCCAAGATGCACGGGCTGGACGTGCTGCGCAAGCTGCGTGCGCGCGGCTCGTCGGTGCCGGTGCTGATCCTCACCGCGGCCGACAGCGTCGAGCAGCGCGTCAAGGGCCTGGACCTCGGCGCCGACGACTACATGGCCAAGCCCTTCTCGCTGCAGGAGCTGGAGGCGCGCGTGCGCGCTCTGACGCGGCGCGGGCTGGGCAGCGCCGCCACCATCATCAAGCACGGGCCGCTGAGCTTCGACGCCACCGGGCGCGTGGCCTACATCAACGACCAGATGATCGAACTGTCGGCGCGCGAGCTGTCGCTTCTCGAGGTGCTGCTGCAGCGCGCCGGCCGGCTGGTGAGCAAGGACCAGTTGGTCGAACGCCTGTGCGAATGGGGCGAAGAGGTCAGCAACAACGCCATCGAGGTCTACATCCACCGCCTGCGCAAGAAGATCGAGCAAGGTCCGATACGCATCGCCACGGTGCGCGGGCTCGGCTACTGCCTGGAGAAGATCGCCGCTTGAGCCCATGCCGGCGCCGCGCCGGGGCGGCGCCCCGGGCCACCCGATGACCTCGCCGCACGAGCAGCATTCGCTCTTCGGCGAGATCCTCGACTGGATGCTCGCGCCGCTGCTGCTGCTGTGGCCGATGAGCATCTTCCTGACCTACCTGGTGGCGCAGAACATTTCCGACCGGCCTTATGACCGCGAGTTGGGCGTGGTGGCGCGCGCCATCGCACAGCAGGTCAGCGTCGATCCCGGTGGCGCCACATCCACGGTACGGCTGCAGCTGCCGATGGTGGCCACCGAGTTCCTGCGTGCCGACGACGCCGACCAGGTGTACTTCCAGGTGCTGGGCACGCGCGGCGAGTTCGTGGCCGGCGATGCCGGGCTGCCGGTGCCGGACGAAGACCGGCCGCCCACCGGCGAGGTCTACTTCCGCGACGAGGCGATGCGCGACGAAGCCGTGCGCGTGGCCTACATCTGGCTGCCGGTGCCGGGGGCGTCGGGCGATCGCGCCACGCTGGTGCAGGTGGCCGAGACGCTGGAGAAGCGCTCGCGCCTGGCCAACGAGATCATCAAGGGCGTGATCCTGCCGCAGTTCGTGATCCTGCCGTTGGCCGTGGTGCTGGTGTGGTTTGCGCTGTCACGCGGCATCAAGCCGCTGAGCCGGCTGCAGCAGCGCATCCGCCAACGCGAAAGCAGCGACCTGAGCCCGATCGACGAGGGCGACGTGCCCGACGAGGTGGCACCGCTGGTGCGGGCGATCAACGAGTTGCTGGCGCGGCTGGACCAGTCGATCAGCACGCAGAAGCATTTCCTGGCCGATGCTGCCCATCAGCTGAAGACGCCCCTGGCCGGGTTGCGCATGCAGGCCGAGCTGGCGGCGCGCGAGATCGATGCCGGCGCGACGGATCCCGGGTCGTTGAAGAATTCGCTCGAACAGATCGCGCTGTCGAGCCAGCGCGCGGCCCACATGGTGAATCAGCTGCTGGCCATGGCGCGCGCCGAAGACCGCGAGCAGGCACTGCGCAAGCAGCCGCTGAGCCTGGTGGACATCGTCGTGGAAACCGTGCGCGACTTCGTGCCCCGAGCCATGGAAAAGCGCATCGACCTGGGTTACGAAGGGCCCGACGCGGCCACGGGCGCAAGCCTGCGCGGCCAGCCGGTGCTGATCCGCGAGATGGTGCGCAACCTGGTGGATAACGCTTTGCAGTACACCCCGGCAGGCGGCACCGTCACGGCGCGCGTCGTGGCCGATCCGTTCGGGCAGGTGGTCGTGCTGCAGGTCGAGGACACCGGACCGGGCATTGCCGAGCACGAACGCGACAAGGTATTCCAGCCCTTCTATCGCTCGCCCGATACCTTGATCGACGGCAGCGGCCTCGGCCTGGCCATCGTGCGCGAGGTGGCCCAACAGCATGGCGCGGAGATCTCGATTGCCGACGCCCAGGCGCGCTCGCTCGCGATGAGCAACGGCACCGGCACCGGTACGCTGATCACGGTGCGTTTCCCGGTTCGCGACGGCGCCAGAAGCGCCAAGGCCTGAGGCGGGGCACCAGCGCGCGGGCCGCTGATGGCAGGCGCCGAATCCGCTCAGCCTGGCCGCGCATGCACCGCTCGCCGCCGAGCGCGCGACGCAGGCGGTCGCTGCCGATCCAGCTCGGGCCGCTGGGCTGTTCGATCACCGCCAGCGTCGCCGTCGAGTCCAGGCCGAGGCGTCCTGCAACAGGCCCTGCCAGCGCTCGCAGGCCAGGTCTGCGCAGGCCGCCATCAGGCTCATCGAGCCATCACGCGTGCGGGGCCACCGGACATCGGCGCGTCAATGCAGTCCACGCCGTGCGCCGCCAGTTCCGCGGCGCAATGGTCGGGCACGGCAGCGCCCAGCACCAGTCCATGCGCAACCCCTCGGACACCGAAAAGCACGTCGCGCACCTGCCCCGCATCGACCACCGCGACGATCAGTGCCGCGCTGCCACGGGCCACGGACATGGCATCCGCATGCACCGTGGCGCCTTGCGACAAGGCCATGGCTTCACGCGCGGCGTCGAGGTCGTGCGCCCGCACCGGATAGCCGCGCTCGCGCAGGCGCAGGCCATGCCCAGGCCCAGGTTGCCGACGACGCGATCGTCCGCCGGGGGCGTGCGGCGGCACGGGCAGGGCGTGCGGGCGGCCTCAGCTTTGCATCAGGCGCCGGCTCTTGGCCACCGACATCAGCATGCCCAGGCCCAGTCCGAGCGTGACCATTGCCGTGCCGCCGTAGCTGACGAAGGGCAAGGGCACGCCGACCACCGGCAGGATGCCGCTGACCATGCCCATGTTGACGAAGGCATAGGTGAAGAAGCTCAAGGTGACCGACCCGGCGAGCAGTCTCGCGAACACCGTCGGCCCTTCGGAGGCGATCCACAGGCCGCGGAAGATCAGGAAGGTGAAGGCGGCCAGCAGCGTGAGCACGCCGGCCAGGCCGAACTCCTCGGCAAAGGCAGCGAAGATGAAGTCGGTGGTGCGCTCGGGGATGAACTCCAGGTGCGTCTGCGTGCCCTGCATCAGGCCCTTGCCGGTGAGCCCGCCGGAGCCGATGGCGATCTGCCCCTGGATGATGTGGAAGCCCTTGCCCAGCGGGTCCTTGGTCGGGTCGAGCAGCGTGCAAACGCGATGGCGCTGGTATTCCTTGAGCACCGGCCATTGCACGCCGTCGGCACAGATGGCATCGGCGCTCAGCACGATCGCCAGGATCGCCGCCGCACCGAGGCCCAGCACCGGCACGATGAGCTTCCACGACAGGCCGGCGAAGAAGATCACGTACAGCCCCGCGGCCAGCACCAGCAGCGAGGTGCCCAGGTCGGGTTGCTTCATGATCAAGCCCACCGGCAGCAGCAACAGCCCTGAGGCCACGACGAAGTCGAGCACGCGCAACTGCCCCTCGCGGCGCTGGAACCACCAGGCCAGCATCAGCGGCATCGCGATCTTCATGATCTCGCTGGGCTGGATCACCATGCCGATGTTCAGCCAGCGCGTGGCGCCTTTCTTGGTGACGCCGACGCCCGGCAGCGCCGTCACGATGAGCAGCGCCAGGCCCAGCAGGTACAGCGGTACCGCCAGGCTGGCCAGCCGCTGCGGTGGGATCTGCGACACCAGCAACAACACGCCCAGGGCCAGCAGCATGTTGCGGCCGTGGTCGACGAAGCGCGTGCCGTGATCGAAGCCGGCCGAATACATCGTCACCAGGCCGATCGCGGCCAGGCACGCCACGGCCAGCGCCAGCCACAGGTCATAGCCGATGAACACCGGCTTCAGACGCTGCCACAGCGACGGGCCCTGCAGTACGGCACTCATGGCACCGCGGCCCGCGCCGAGGCCGGCACGGTGGCCAATTGCAGCGGGACCGTCGCTGCGGCTTCGCCGGGCATCGCGGCTGCCGCTGCCGCGGCGGCCGACGCCGGGGCGGCGATCGCAGCCGACTGGCCTGGCAGGGGCACGTCCGCGGCGCGACGCGGCGCGCCGATGGGCGCACCCGACTGGCCCTTGCGCGTGGCCACCAGGTCTTCCTCGCTCGGGTAGAGGCCGAGCAGCAGGTAGTCGAAGACACGGCGCGCGATCGGCGCCGCGGCTTCGGAGCCGAAGCCGGCGTTCTCGACCACCACCGCCAGCGCGATGCTCGGGTTGGGGATCGGCGCCGCGGCGATGTACAGCGAATGGTCGCGCTTGTGCTCTTCCATCTTCGACGCGTCGTACTTCTGGTTGGCCTTGATGCCCACGGCCTGCGCGGTGCCGGTCTTGCCGCCGCTCTTGTAGGGCGCGTTGGCGAAGGAGCGCACCGAGGTGCCCTCCTGCGTCACACCGTGCAGCGCACGCAGCAGCAGCTCGATGTGCTCGGGCTTGTAGGGCAGCGGCTCGAGCGCGTCATTGGCCACGCGCCGCTTTTCGCCGGTGACCGCATCCTCGATCTCGCGCACCAGCCGCGGCTTGAAGCGCTGGCCGCCGGACACCAGCGTGGCCGTGGCGCTGGCCAGCTGCAGGGCGGTGAAGGCGTTGTAGCCCTGCCCGATGCCCAGCGAGATGGTCTCGCCGGCGTACCACTTCTGCTGCTCGGGGCGCTTGTAGTAGCGGCGCTTCCACTCGGTGGACGGCAATATGCCGGTGACCTCGCCCTCGACGTCGATCTCGGTCTTGCGCCCGAAGCCCATCGGCGAGAGCTGCTCGTGCATCAGGTCCACGCCCATCTCGTTGGCCAGCGAGTAGTAGTAGACGTTGCTCGACTTGACGATCGAGCGATACATGTCCACCGGCCCCAGGCCCTTGTCGCCGTGGCTGCGGAATACATGGTTGCCAAAGGCGAAGCTGGCGTTGTCCTGAATGATCGTGCTCGGCGCGCGCTTGCCGGTGTTCAGCGCCGCCAGCGCCATGAAGGGCTTGAAGGTCGAGCCCGGCGGGTAGGTGCCACGCAGCGCGCGGTTCAACAGCGGCTTGTCGATCGACTCGTTCAGCTCGCGCCAGCTGTCCGCATCGATGCCGTCGACGAACAGGTTGGGGTCGAAGGTGGGCTTGCTGACAAAGGCCAGCACCTCGCCGCTGCGCGGGTCGATGGCCACCAGCGCGCCGCGCCGGTCGCCGAACATGTCTTCGACCAGCGCCTGCAGCCGGATATCGATCGACAGCATCAGCGCGTTGCCCGGTGTCGGCGCGTGGCTGCTCAAGCGGCGCACCGCACGGCCGCCGGCGCTGGTCTCGACGCGCTCGAAGCCGGTCTGGCCGTGCAGGTCGGCCTCGTAGCTCTGCTCCAGGCCGAGCTTGCCGATGTATTCGGTGCCCTTGTAGTTGGCCAGCTGTTCGTCCGGCCAGTCCTCCATCAGCTTCTTCTCGGCCTGGTTGATGCGGCCGATGTAGCCCAGCAGATGGCTTCCGGTCTCGCCCAGCGGGTAGTTGCGGAACAACCGCGCCTTCACATCGACGCCGGGGAAGCGGAAGCGCTGGGCCATGAAGCGCGCCACCTCCTCGTCGCTGAGCTTGGTGCGGATCGGCAGCGATTCGAAGCTCTTGCCTTCCTCGGCCAGGCGCTTGAAGCGGCGGCGGTCGCGTGCGGTGATCTCAACCAGGCCGGCAAGCGCATCGATCGTGGCCTCGAGCTCGTCCACCTTCGACGGCGTGATCTCCAACGTGTAGGCCGAGTAGTTGGTGGCCAGCACTTCGCCGTGGCGGTCGACGATCTGCCCGCGATTCGGCACGATCGGTATGACTGCCGTGCGGTTGGCCTCGGCCTGTTCGGCCAGGTCTTCGTAGCGCGTCACCTGCAAATGGGACAGGCGCGCGGCGAGCAGCCCGAACGCCAGCAGCACGAACGCGGCAGCCACGAACAAGCGCAGCCGGAACCGGTCCAGTTCGCTTTCCAGGTTCTTCAGCTCGGCCATTACAGGGGGCGATTCTGGTCCGGATCGGGCGGCCGGCGCTGCGGCGCGAGCAGCAGCGCGGTGATCACCGGCCAGAGCAGGGCTTCGAGCAAGGGCGCGAACAACAGTTCCCAGCCCGGGAACATGCCGCCGGACGACATGCGCACGATCAACGACACCAGGTGCGCGGCCAGGAACAGCGGCAGCACCTGCACCGCCTGCTCGGCCAGACCGAACCACAGCAAGCGCCGGTGCGCGCTGATCGCGCCGTAGCTCAGCAAGGTGTAGGCCAATGCATGCTGGCCGAGCAGTGCCCCTTCGTGCACGTCCATCAGCAGGCCGAAGACGAAGGCCACGCCCACGCCGACGCGCCGCGGCTGGTGCACGTTCCAGAACACCAGCACCAGTGCCAGCATGTCCGGCTGCGCGGGGTTCCGGCCCAGCGGCAGCAGGTTCAGGCCCAGCGCCAGCAGCAGTGTCAGCGCAATGAACAGGGGGTTGACGGGCAGCAGCAGCTGGTCCGAGCCGCGCCGCATGATCATCGCCGCGACCCCTTGGCCGGCCGCACCGGCTTCTCGGGCTCGACCGCCGCGTCCTCGCGCGGCGGCAGCTGCTGGGACAACGGCTCCAGCACCAGCACATGGCGCACGCCGTCGGAAGACGCGCTGGGCGCCAGCAGGATGCGTGCAAAGCCCGATTCGGCGCGGCGCTCGACCGCCGTCACGCGAGCCACCGGCAGCCCGGGCGGGTAGACGCCGTCCACGCCGCTGGTGGTGAGCTCGTCACCCACCTGCACATCGGCGTTCGCGGCCATGTAGCGCAACTCCATGGCGTCGCCGCCGGCGCCGCCAAAAGCCGCGCTGCGTGCCTGCGTGCGGGCATTCAGCACCGGTATCGCCGCATCCTTGTCGATCAGCAGCGTGACCTGCGAGCTCAGCGGAAAGGCCCGCGTCACCTGCCCGAGCACGCCGTCAGCGCCGATGACCGGCGCACCGGGCACCACCCCCTGGGTCGTGCCGCGGTCGATGAACAGCTTGCGCGAGAACGGATCGGCCGCTTCGTACAGCACCTCGGCGGGAACACTGCGCACCTGCAACAACGGCCGTAGCGCCAGCAGGGCGCGCAGGCGCGCGTTCTCCTGCGCCAGACGTTCGGCGCTGGCGGCCTTCTCGGCCTGAAGCGCCAGCTGCGCCTGGGCCGCCTTCTCACTGGCCAACGCGCCGCTCAGGCCACGCAGGTAGTCAGCGCCGCTTTGCCACATTTGTACCGGCACGTTCAACGTGCGCTGCACGGGCAGCAGCGCGGTGGCCAAGGCGGCGCGCAAGGGCCGCGCAAACTGGAAGCGCGTGTCCGCCACCATCAGAAAAAGCGCCAGCGCCGAAAAGAACACCAGCTTCGTCAGTGCCGAAGGACCCTGGCGGAAGAACGGGGGCGGCGTGCGGTCGATGGGGCCTAGCGACATGGCGGCCGCGCGTCGGGCGAGGGTGGGTCAGGCCCTCACTCGGAAGTGAAGATGCCGCCCAACCGGTCCATGCGCTCCAGCGCCATGCCGCAACCGCGCACCACGCAGGTCAGCGGGTCTTCGGCCACCAGCACCGGCAGGCCGGTTTCTTCGGCCAACAGGCGGTCCAGATCGCGCAGCAGCGCGCCCCCGCCGGTGAGCATCATGCCGCGCTCCGCGATGTCGGCACCGAGTTCGGGCGGCGTCTGCTCGAGCGCGTTCTTCACCGCACTGACCATCTGGTTCAGCGGGTCGGTCAGCGCCTCGAGGATTTCGTTGCTGCTGATGGTGAAGCTGCGCGGCACGCCTTCGCTGAGATTGCGGCCCTTGACCTCGATCTCGCGCACCTCGGAGCCGGGGAAGGCCGAGCCGATGCTCTTCTTGATGAGTTCGGCGGTGGGCTCGCCGATCAGCATGCCGTAGTTGCGGCGGATGTAGTTGATGATCGACTCGTCGAACTTGTCGCCGCCGACACGGATCGAGCCCTTGTAGACCATGCCGCCCAGCGAGATGACGCCGACCTCGGTGGTGCCGCCGCCGATGTCCACCACCATCGATCCCGACGCTTCGCTCACCGGCAGCCCGGCGCCGATGGCCGCGGCCATCGGCTCTTCGATCAGGTAGACGTCTGACGCGCCGGCACCCAACGCCGATTCGCGGATGGCGCGACGCTCGACCTGGGTCGACCCGCAGGGCACGCAAATAATGATGCGCGGGCTGGGCCGCATCATCGAGCGCGGGTGCACCATCTTGATGAACTGCTTGAGCATCTGCTCGGTGACGGTGAAGTCGGCGATGACGCCGTCCTTCATCGGGCGGATGGCCTCGATGTTGCCGGGCACCTTGCCGAGCATCGCCTTGGCCTCGGCGCCCACGGCCTGGATGGTCTTCTTGCCGTGCGGGCCGCCTTCGTGGCGGATGGCCACCACCGAAGGTTCGTCGAGCACGATGCCCTTGTCACGCACGTAGATCAGCGTATTGGCAGTGCCCAGGTCGATGGCCAGGTCGGTCGAGAAATAGCGGCGCAGGGAAGCGAACATGGTTGGGAAGTAGCGAAAAGGCAGTGGCGCCGTCAGCGCGGGCGCAGGCGATCCGTCGGGTGCGGCATCGGTGTCGAGCCCTTGGCTTGCATCGGTCTCGGGCGGCAGCGGGATAGTTACGGCGGCGACGGCGCAGCGCAGTTGCTCACTGTGGCCATGGGCCGCCGGGCGGGCTTGGAAATCTCCTGGTTGGGCCTCGTTCTGCCATGCAGCAGACTAACGCCCCAGGGCGCTTGTGGATAACCGGAGATAATACCCCATCGACCCCTGTTTCCGAGCCAGGAAACCGAGCTTCCGAGCGCCGATCCGGTGTTTCCGACGGGTCCAGTTTCCGAGCCATTCCATGTCGCTGACTCCCCTGGATGTGAACCGCATCGCGCTGCTGGCGCGGCTCGAATTGTCGAGCGAAGAGCGCGCCGCGATGCTGACGCAGTTGAATGGCTTCTTCGGCATCGTCGAACGCATGAGCGCAGTCGACACCAGCGGCGTGGAGCCGCTGTACACGCCACTGTCCGCGGTGCACCCGGTGATGCTGCGGCTGCGTGACGACGTGGTCACCGAAACCGATGAACGCAGCCTCAACCAGAAGAGCGCACCCGCCGTCGAGGACGGCCTGTTCCTCGTGCCGAAGGTCGTCGAATGAGCTCGCTGCATGAGTTGGGTGTGGCCGCGATGGGCCGTGCGCTCGCTGCCGGCCAGCTGTCGAGCCTGGAAATCACGCAACATCTGCTCACCCGAGTTGCGGCATTCGAACATCTTGGCGCTTTCCTGGCCCACGATCCGCAACTCAGCCTGGCACAGGCACGCGAGGCCGACGCGTGCCGCGCACGCGGGCAGGCGCAGCCGCTGACCGGCGTGCCCATCGCCCACAAGGACATTTTCGTCACCCGATCGTTGCCGTCCACCGCCGGCTCGAAGATGCTGGCCGGTTATGCCAGCCCCTTCGACGCCACGGTCGTGGCGCGGCTGTCGGCGGCCGGCATGGTGACGCTGGGCAAGCTCAACTGCGACGAGTTCGCGATGGGCTCGGCCAACGAAAACTCGGCCTTTGGTGCGGTGAAGAACCCCTGGGACACGCGGCGCGTGCCCGGCGGCTCGTCCGGCGGCTCGGCGGCTGCGGTGGCGGCGCGGCTGGTGCCCGCGGCCACCGGCACCGATACCGGCGGCTCGATCCGCCAGCCGGCCAGCTTTTCCGGCGTGACCGGCATCAAGCCGACCTACGGCGTGTGTTCGCGCTACGGCATGATTGCCTTCGCGTCGAGCCTGGACCAGGCCGGACCGCTGGCGCGCAGCGCCGAGGACTGCGCTTTGCTGCTGTCGGCGATGAGCGGCTTCGACGAGCGCGATTCGACAAGCGCCGAGCGCCCGCCGCAGGACTTCCATGCCCAGATGCTCAGCACCCGCGAAGGCGCCAGCGCCGCACGGCCGCTGCAGGGCCTGCGCATCGGGCTACCCAGCGAGTTCTTCCCCGCCGCGCTGGCCGCCGACGTGAACAGCGCGGTGCGCGCCGCACTGTCCGAGTTCGAAAGACTCGGCGCGACGCTGGTGGACGTGAGCCTGCCGCGCACCGAGCTGTCGATCCCGGTGTACTACATCATCGCGCCGGCCGAAGCCAGCTCGAACCTGTCGCGCTTCGACGGTGTGAAGTTCGGCCACCGCGCCAGGGACTACAGTGATTTGAGAAGCCTGTACGAACGCAGCCGCGCCGAAGGCTTCGGGCCCGAGGTCAAGCGCCGCATCATGATCGGCACCTACGTGCTCAGCCACGGCTACTACGACGCCTACTACCTGCAGGCACAGAAGCTGCGCCGCATGATCGCCGACGACTTCCAGGCCTGCTTCAAGGCCTGCGACCTGATCGCCGGCCCGGTGGCGCCTACCGTCGCCTGGAAGCTGGGCGAGCAGCACGACGATCCGGTCAAGGCCTACCTGGCCGACATCTTCACGTTGCCGGCCAGCCTGGCCGGGCTGCCCGGCATGAGCATTCCCGCCGGCTTCGGCGAAGGTGGCATGCCGGTGGGGCTGCAGCTGATCGGCAACTACTTCGAGGAAGGTCGATTGCTGCATGCTGCCCATGCCTTCCAACAGGCGACCGACTTCCACACCCGCGCGCCGGCGGGTGTGAGTGCCGCATGAGCGCGCCACCGTTGATCCGCGGCTTCGAGGTCGTGATCGGCCTGGAAACGCATGCCCAGTTGTCCACGCGCAGCAAGATCTTCAGCGGCGCGTCGACGCAGTTCGGTGCCGCGCCCAACACGCAGGCCTGCGCGGTTGACCTGGCCTTGCCGGGCACGCTGCCGGTGCTGAACCGCGGCGCGGTCGAGCGCGCCATCCGCTTCGGCCTGGCGGTGAACGCCAAGGTGGCGCCACTGTCGATCTTCGCGCGCAAGAACTACTTCTACCCCGACCTGCCCAAGGGCTACCAGATCAGCCAGTACGAGATCCCGGTGGTGCAGGGCGGCCATGTCGACATCCACGTCGGCGAGCAGCGCAAACGCATCCACCTGACACGCGCGCACCTCGAGGAGGACGCCGGCAAGTCGCTGCACGAGGACTATGCCGGCCAGACCGGCATCGACCTGAACCGTGCCGGCACGCCGCTGCTGGAGATCGTCACCGAACCCGACATGCGCAGCAGCGCCGAAGCGGTGGAGTACGCCAAGGCCCTGCACGCGCTGGTGGTCTGGCTGGGTGTGTGCGACGGCAACATGCAGGAAGGCAGCTTCCGCTGCGACGCCAACGTGTCGGTGCGTCGACCCGGCGCCGAACTCGGCACGCGTCGCGAGGTGAAGAATCTCAATTCCTTCCGCTTCCTGCAGCAGGCCATCGACTTCGAAGTGCAGTGGCAGATCGACCGCATCGAGGACGGCCTGCCCGTCGAGCAGGCCACGGTGCTGTTCGACCCCGACACGGGCGAAACGCGTGCCATGCGCAGCAAGGAAGACGCGCATGACTACCGCTACTTTCCCGACCCGGATCTGCCGCCTTTGGTGATCGCGCCGGAATGGGTGGCGCGCGTGCGCAGCGAGATGCCCGAGCTTCCGGTCGCGATGGCCACGCGTTTCCAGCGTGACGACGGCCTGGCCGCAGCCGACGCGGCGCTGATGACACAGAGCCTGGCCTTTGCGCGTTATTACGAGGCGCTGCGCGATGCCTGTGGCCAGCCCAAGCTGGCCGCCAATTGGTTGATGGGCGAGGTCTCGCGCCGGCTCAATGCCGACGGGCGCGACATCGACGCCAGCCCGGTCGGCGCGACGGCTCTGGCTGCCCTGATCCGGCGGATCGCCGATGGCACGGTGTCAAACAACGGCGCACGCCAGGTGTTCGATGCGCTTTGGGCAGACGTCGGTGCCGACGTCGATGCGCTGATCGAGACCAAGGGCCTGAAGCAGCTGAGCGACTCGGGTGCGCTGGAAGCCATCGTCGACGAGGTCATCGCCGCGAATGCCAAATCGGTGGAGGAGTACCGCGCCGGCAAGGACAAGGCGTTCAACGCGCTGGTCGGCCAAGTCATGAAGGCGAGCAAGGGCAAGGCCAACCCGGCCCAGGCCAACGAGCTGCTCAAACGCAAGCTGGGCTGACGCCGGCTCAGCTCATCCCCACAGGAGGGGCGGGCCTTCGAGCCGCCCTCGACAGTACGCAAGCACTGTCTCGGTCCGGTCTCAGGGCATGTTCGACGACTTCGGGTTCGATGCGCTCGCGGCCACCGGCACGGGCGTGCGCTGTGTCGAAATCGGCCCCAGGGAGCCCGGCACCGCACCGGCCCACAACAGCTTGAGACGGGCCAGTTCGGCGTCGTACAGGCGATTCACGCGTTCCAGTTCGGCTTGCTGGGTCAACGCTGATTCGCGTTGCGCCGCGGTGGCGGCATCGTTGGCGTCGAGCTGGCCGCGCAGCTTCGGTGGCAAGGGCTTGCCCAAATAGAACTCGGCCTCGGACAACAGCGGCTTGCGTTCGAGCTCCAACTCGCTCAAGCGAGTCTCGGTGGTCTTCATGGCCACGCGCACCGTGTCCAATGCAGCTTCGCGCGCCTTGCGGTGAGGCGCTTCGCTGGGATAGCGCGCCAGCAGGTTACGGTCACGACGCACGGCGTCGGACTGCAGCGCGCGCAACTCGGCCAGCTTGCGCTCGCGGGACTCTTTTTCGGCACGCTCTTCGACCGTCAAGGTCGGCGGGTGCACCATCTTCAGCGAACCGTCCTTGTTGAGCACACGCTGCTCCTTGGCGGTGCAACTGGGAATCGGCCGGTCGGCAGTGATCCGGCGTCCCTGGTCGTCGATGCAGGTATAGATGGCGGCCGCGCTGGCCGGCGCGGCACTGCCCTGGGCCTGAAGCGATGGCGCAGCGCTGCCCAGGAGCAGCAGTGTGGCCAGCGACAAGGGCCGGAGGGCCGTCAATTGCATTCAGACTCCATATCGGTCACGGTAGCGCTGCACCGGCTCGGCAAACACCTGCAGCGCCGGATCGTCGGTGGACTTCAGATAGTGCAACAAGTCGTTCAGAGTCGCAATCGACGCCACATTCAGTTGCAATCTTGTCGTGACGTACTGCACCGCTGACCATTCCACATCCTTATCGCCCTCGGTGGCCTTTTCTTGACGGTCCAGTGCGATCAATACACCACAGGGTCGCGCGCCTGCAGCCTGCAGCAGCCGGATCGATTCGCGCACCGAGGTGCCGGCGGAGATGACGTCGTCGATGATCAGCACCCGCCCGGCCACCGGCGCGCCGACCAGCAGGCCACCTTCGCCGTGGTCCTTGGCCTCCTTGCGGTTGTAGGCGAAGGGCACGTTGCGGCCCAGCCGCGCCAGTTCCACCGCCACCGCCGAGGCCAGGGTGATGCCCTTGTAGGCCGGGCCGAACAGCATGTCGAAGGCCAGGCCCGATTCGAGCAGCCGGCGTGCATAGAATTCCCCCAGGCGGCCGAGCTTCTCGCCGTCGTTGAACAGGCCGGCGTTGAAGAAGTACGGCGACAGCCGTCCGGCCTTGGTCTTGAACTCCCCGAAGCGCAGCACGCCGCAGCGCACCGCGAAATGCACGAAGTCCCGGGCCAGGGCTTCGGACGGCGGCGGCATGCTCATGGAAGGTCCTTCGTGTTCCGCCTCGTCTCATTGAACCTGAACGGCATCCGTTCGGCCGCCAGCAAGGGCTTCGTCGAGTGGGCGCAGGGGGTGGGCGCCGATTGTATGGGGGTGCAGGAAGTGCGCGCCCAGCACGCCGATGTGACCGGAAAGTTCGACCGCGTCGGCCCACTGGCCGGCCATTTCCACTTTGCCGAACGCAAGGGCTATGCCGGAGTGGGCCTCTATTCACGCAGGCAGCCCAGCGATGTGAGCGCCGGCTTCGGGGACAATGAATTCGACGCCGAAGGGCGCTGGCTGGAGGCCCGCTACGACACGCCGAAGCGCAAGCTCAGCATCGTCAGCTGCTATTTCCCCAGCGGCTCCAGCGGTGAGGAGCGACAGGCCGCGAAGTTTCGCTTCCTCGAACGGCTGTACCCGCACCTGATGGCGCTGAAGGCCGAGCGCGAGTTCATCCTGGTCGGCGACGTGAACATCGCGCACCAGGAAATCGACCTGAGGAACTGGAAGAGCAACCAGAAGAACAGCGGCTTCCTGCCCGAGGAACGCGCCTGGATGACGCAACTGCTGACGCAAGGCGGCCTGATCGACGTATTCCGCACGCTGAACCCAAAGCCCGAGCAGTACACGTGGTGGAGCAACCGCGGCCAGGCCTGGGCGAAGAACGTGGGCTGGCGCCTGGACTACCACCTGGCCACGCCGGGCATCGCCGCCAAGGCCCGGCGCGAACACATCTACCTGGACCAGCGCTTCTCGGACCATGCGCCGGTGATCATCGACTACGACTTCAAGTTGTAGCCGGCGCGGCCGCATGCGGGTGGGTCTAGTGGTTGCAAATAGGAATCGTTCTCATATACTGGCGCGGCCCTCTTCCTACAGGAGCCGCCGCCATGCCACCGCCCACCCACGAACGGCCCTCATCGTTGCCAGCGCACGCCCGCCTGGAGCCGATCATCGGCGGCACGCTCGCCCTGCTGACCTACTATGCGCGCACGCCCAACTTGGCGGCCGCCGACAAGATCGCGCGCAACCTGGCAATGATTGCCAGACATCCGGACGCGTCGGCAGCGCTGCAGACGGTGTGCACGCGGCTGTTCACCGACTGGCTGGGACCGCTGGAAGTGCAGGATGCACCCCCGGGCAGCGAGTGGCGCGACGTCTGGCCGATGCCGCCTGCGACGCAGTAGCGCGCCGCGGTGCGCGGAGCTGACGATGCCGCGCTTTGCCGCCAACCTGTCCTTCCTGTATGGCGAACATGCCTTCGTCGACCGCTTCGCGGCGGCCGCACGCGACGGGTTTCGCGCAGTGGAGTTCGCCTTTGCCTACGACTTCGACCGGCGCGATCTGGCACAGCGGCTGACCGACCACGGCCTGCAGCAAGTGCTGATCAACGCGCCGCCGGGCGATCTGCAGACCGGTGAGCGTGGCCTGGCCGGACTGCCCGGGCGCGAGGCCGACTTCCGCCGCGCGCTGCTGGAACTGGCGCTGCCTTACGCCCAAGCGCTGCGCTGCCCGCGCATCCACGTGATGGCCGGCGTGCTGCCGGCCGGCGCCGAGCGCGCCGCGCACCGCGCCACTTTCGTGACCAACCTGGCCTGGGCGGCGACGCAGGCGGCATCGGCCGGCATCGAGCTGACGATCGAGCCGATCAACACCCGCGACATCCCCGGCTACCTGCTCAACCGGCAGGACGAGGCGCATGCCATCGTCGCCGAAGTCGGCGCGCCGAACCTGAAGGTGCAGATGGACCTGTACCACTGCCAGATCGTCGAGGGCGACGTGGCCATGAAGCTGCGCCTGTACCTGCCCACCGGCCGAGTTGGCCACCTGCAGATTGCCGGCGTGCCCGAGCGCCACGAGCCCGACCGCGGCGAGCTGCACCATCCGTACCTGTTCGCGCTGATCGACGAATTGGGCTACAACGGCCATGTCGGCTGCGAATACCGTCCGGCGGCCGGGACCTCGGCCGGACTGGGCTGGATGGCCCCCTACAAGACCTCAACAGGAGACAAGGCATGAAATTGCTCATCACTGGCGGCGGCGGCTTCGTCGGCGCCCGGCTGGCGCGTACGCTGCTGGCGCGCGGCACGCTGGCCGGACAACCCATCACCGGCGTGGCGCTGGCCGACCAGGTTGCGCCGCCGGCCGACCTGCTGGCCGACAGCCGCGTCAGCGCGCGCGTCGGGCCCTTGCTCGACCAATGCGCGGCGCTGGCCGACGAGGCTTTCGACGGTGTCTTCCATCTCGCATCCGCGGTGTCCGGCGAGTGCGAGGCCGATTTCGACCTCGGCATGCGCTCCAACCTGGACAGCACGCGCGCGCTGCTCGAAGCACTGCGCGCGCGCCAGCAGCGCCACGGCGCGGTGACGCGCCTGGTGTTCTCCAGCTCGGTGGCGGTGTTCGGCCCGGATGCGTCGGTGCCGATGCCACCGGTGGTGGCCGACGACACGCTGCCGGCGCCGCAGACCAGCTATGGCATGCAAAAGCTGGTGTGCGAGCAGCTGATCGCCGACTACACGCGCAAGGGCTTCGTCGACGGCCGCGCCGCGCGGCTGATGACGGTGACGGTGCGCCCGGGCCGGCCCAACGGCGCGGCCTCGTCCTTCTTCAGCGGCATCATCCGCGAGCCGCTGGCGGGCGTGGAATCGGTCTGCCCGGTGAGTGCCGACGTGCGCCACCCGGTGTCGTCACCGTCCAGCGCGGTGGCCGGGCTGACCGCCGTGTTCGAAGCCAGCCGCGACGCGCTGGGCGGGCGGCTGGGGCTGAACCTGCCGGCGCTGAACGTCAGCGTCGGCGAGATGCTCGACGCGCTGGAGCAGGTGGCCGGTCCGGCCGTGCGCGCGCGCGTGCGCTTCGAGCGTGACGAGCGCATCGCCGGCATCGTCGCCAACTGGCCCACCGGTGCCACTGCAGCGCGCGCGGCGAAGCTGGGCCTGAAGCCCGATGAGCGCTTCACCGACATCGTGCGCCAGTACATAGCCGACTGCCGCCAGCGCCCCGATGCCGCCACCACGCTGAAAGGACTGAACTGATGAACCAGATCGACCTGATGGGCCGCGTCGCGGTCATCACCGGCGGCGCGCAGGGCATCGGCTTTGCGGCGGCCGAGCGCATGTTGAGATCGGGCGCCGATGTCGCGCTGTGGGACATCGACGCCAGCAAGCTGGCCGAGGCCGAGGCGGCGCTCGCGACGCGGGGCGTGGTCAGCAGCGTGACGGTCGAACTCACCGACGAGGCTTCCGTAGCCCAGGCCGCTGCGGCCACGCTGGCGCGCCACGGTCACATCGACATCCTGGTCAACAACGCCGGCATCACCGGCGGCAACGGCACCACCTGGGAGCTCGACCCGGCCGTCTGGCGCCGCGTCGTCGAGGTCAACCTGATCGGGCCGTACCTGACCAGCCGCGCCGTGGTGCCGCACATGATCGGGCGCGGCTATGGCCGCATCGTCAACATCGCCTCGGTGGCGGGCAAGGAAGGCAACCCGAATGCCTCGCACTACAGCGCGTCGAAGGCGGCGCTGATCGCGCTGACCAAGTCGCTGGCCAAGGAACTGGCCACCCAGGGTGTGATGGTCAATGCCATCACCCCGGCCGCAGCCAGGACGGCGATGTTCGCGACCATGGCGCAATCGCACATCGATTTCATGCTGTCGAAGATCCCGATGGGGCGCTTCCTGGAAGTCAACGAGGCCGCGGCGATGATCGCCTGGCTCGCTTCGGAAGACTGCTCCTTCAGCACCGGCGCGGTCTTCGACCTGTCCGGCGGGCGCGCCACCTATTGACGACGATGCGCGGGCCAGCCGGCAGAACCGACAAAAGGCCCTAATCTAAACAATCGTTTGATTGGTTCGGTAGAGTTCGGGACATGAGCCATGTTTCGACTACCGGCCCGATGCCGGCCCATGAAAGCGCGCGTGCGCCGCGCCACGACGGCGCAGCCGCGCGCGCCCGCTTGCTGCGCAGCGGGTTGCAGCTGTTTGCTCAGCAGGGGTATGCCAAGACCTCGACACGCGAGCTGGCCGAACATGCGGGCGTCAACGTAGCGTCGATCAGCTACTACTTCGGCGACAAGGCTGGCCTGTACCGGGCGGTGTTCTTCGAACCCCTGGGTGCGCCGCAGGACGACGTCGCGCGCTACGACGGCGCCGACCTGAGCCTGCCACAGGCGCTGGCCGGCCTGTATGCCGGCTTCCTGGAACCGCTGAAGCAGGGCGACACCGCCCGGCTGTGCATGAAGCTGCACTTCCGCGAGATGCTCGAGCCCACCGGGCTGTGGGAAGAAGCGATCACGCATGGCATCCAGCCGATGCACGATGCGCTGCTGGCCGTGCTGTGCCGGCACTTCGGCGTGGCGCAGGCCGACGACGAACTGCAGCGCCTGGCGGTGTGCATCGCCGGTCTGGGCGTGCACATGCATGTCGGGCATGACGTCATTCAGCAGATCGCGCCACAGTTGAACGACGGCGCCGATGCGCTGGACCGCTGGTCGGACCGGCTGGTGATGTACGCGCTGGCGATGATCGACGCCGAGCGCCGACGCCGTGACGTGCCGGCCAAGAAGGGAGTCCCGGCATGAGGCAGCCACCCCGTTTCTTGGCCACCGCTGCCGCCAGCCTGCTGCTCGGTGCCTGCTCGGCCTTCGCACCCCCGGTGCCGATGCCGGACACGACACCGCCGCCGCTGAACGCGCCGCCGGCCTGGCTGGCGCCGCCGCCCGTCGATGCCCAGGCTTCGCTGCGCGATTGGTGGAAGCAGTTCAACGACCCGGTGCTGCTGGAGCTGATCGATGCCGCGCAGGCGGCCAGCCCGAGCATCGCCGCGGCCGCCTCGCGCATCGAGCAGGCGCGCGCCGGCAGCGTCGCCGCCGGCGCGCTGCTGCTGCCTGGCGTGAATGCCAACGCGTCGGCTACCGCTGGGCGCAGCGACTTGGCCACGCCGCTGGCCAGCTTCGCCTCGGTCAACCTGCAGGCCAGCTGGGAGCTCGATCTGTTCGGCGCCAACCAGGCCGGGCGCGACGCCGCGGTGGCGCGGCTGCAGGGCACGCAGGCCGGCTGGCACGACGCGCGCATCGCCGTCGCCGCCGAGGTGGCCGCCACCTACAACTCGCTGCGCAGTTGCGAGGCCGTGGTCGTGCAGACCGAGGCCGACACGCGCTCGCGCGCCGAAACCGCGCGCATCACCGAGCTGGCAGCCCAGGCCGGGCTGTTCGCGCCGGCCAGCGCCGCGCTGGCACGGGCCAGTGCGGCACAGGGCCGCAGCCTGCTGGCCGGGCAGAAGGCGCAGTGCGAGTTGCTGCTCAAGTCGCTGGTGGCGCTGAGCGCACTGGACGAGACCGAGCTGCGCCGCAAGTTGGGGCCGCGCCTGGCCCAGCTGCCGGTGCCGGCCGGCATCGCGGTGCAAAGCGTGCCGGCGGCGGCGCTGATGCAGCGCCCCGACCTGGTCGTGGCCGAGCGCCAGATCGTCGCCGCGGCCGAGGAAACCGCCCAGAACCAGGCGCTGCGTTACCCGCGCGTGGCCATCATCGGCGCGGTCGGTCCGGCCTGGCTGCGCGTCTCCAACGATTCGATCAGCGGCAACCTGTGGACCATCGGCCCGCTGCAAGTGTCGCTGCCGATTTTTGACGGCGGCACCCGCGTGGCCAACGTGGTCGCGGCGCGGGCGCGCTACGACGAAGCCGTGTCCACCTACCGCGGCCTGGTGCGCGGCGCCGTGCGCGAAGTGGAAAGTGCGCTCATCACGCTGGACAGCAGCTCACGCCGCGTCGAGGACACCAAGGTCGCGATCGAAGGCTTCGAAGCCTCGCTGAAGGCCGCCGACGCACGCTTCCGCGGCGGCCTGGGCAGCCTGTTCGACCTGGAAGATGCGCGGCGCAGCGCGCTGCTGGCCCACAGCACGCTGATCGAGTTGCAGCGCGAGCAGGTGGCGGCGTGGATCAATCTGTACCGTGCGCTCGGCGGCGGCTGGAGCCCCGACCAGGTCGCCACGTCCACCGCGAGCGCCCCGACACGATGAAGCACCCTATCACCATGATCCGAAGCTGGAAGACGCCGCTGCTGGTGCTGGGCAGCGCGGCGTTGCTGGCCGCGGCCGCGCTGGCGGTTCGAGCCGCCGACGACAAGAAGGCGGCGCCGGCAGCCGCGCCTCGCCCGGCGCTGAGCGTCACCACCACGCAGCCACAAAGTGCCAGCTTGCCGCTGAAGATCGCGGCCAATGGCAACATCGCCGCCTGGCAGGAGGCGATCATCGGTACCGAGGCCAACGGCCTGCGCTTGGCCGAGGTGCGCGTCAATGTCGGCGACGTGGTCCGGCGCGGCCAGGTGCTGGCCACTTTCGCGCCCGACATGTTGCAGGCCGACGTGGCGCAGATCCGTGCCGTGGTGGCCGAGGCCGAGGCTGCGCTGGCAGAGGCCGCCGTCAACGCCAAGCGCGCACGCGAGTTGCAGACCAGTGGCGCCTTGAGCGACCAGCAGATCAACCAGTTCATGACCGCCGAACGCACCGCGCAGGCGCGCCTGGACGCGCAGCGCGCGCAGGCCAACGTGCAGGCGCTGCGGCTGCGGCAAACGCAGGTGCTGGCGCCCGACGATGGTGTGATCTCGGCACGCAGCGCCACGGTGGGGGCGGTGCTGCCCGCGGGCACCGAGCTGTTCCGCATGATCCGCCAGGGCCGGCTCGAGTGGCGCGCCGAGGTCGCCGCCGCCGAGCTGGCGCGGCTGAAGCCAGGCATGAGTGCCAGCGTCACGCCCTCCGGCGGCGAGCCCATCGCCGGCAAGCTGCGCATGGTCGCGCCGACGGTGGACTCAGCTACGCGCAACGGCATCGTCTTCGTCGACCTGGCGCCGTCGCGCGACGCCCGCGCCGGCATGTTCGCGCGCGGCGAATTCGACATCGGCCAGGGCCAGGGGCTGACGCTGCCGCAAAGCGCGGTACTGCTGCGCGACGGTTTCGCCTACGTGCTGCGCGTCGGGCCGGACTCGAAGGTCAGCGAAGCCAAGGTCTCGGTGGGGCGCCGCGTCGGCGACCGCGTCGAGATCACTGGTGGCCTGGATGCCAATGTGCGTGTGGTGGCATCGGGCGGCGGCTTCCTCAGCGACGGCGACACGGTGCGTGTGGTCGACGGCTCGGCGCCTGCGGCCCAGGCGGCCGCCAAGCCCGCCGCGACGGCGACGAAGTAAGGCCGCGCCATGAACGTTTCCGCCTGGTCGATCCGCAACCCCACGCCCGCGATCCTGCTTTTCGTGATGCTCACGCTGGTGGGCCTGCTCGGCTTCCGGGCGATGAAGATCCAGAACTTTCCGGACATCGAGCTGCCGACGATCACCGTCAGCGCCTCGCTGCCGGGCGCGTCGCCGGCGCAGATGGAGACCGAGGTCGCGCGCAAGCTCGAGAACTCGATCGCCACGCTGCAGAACGTCAAGCACATCTATACCAAGGTGCAGGACGGCACGGCCACGATCACGGTGGAGTTCCGCCTGGAGAAGTCGGTTCAGGACGCGATCGACGACGTGCGCGACGCGGTTTCGCGCGTGCGCTCCGACCTGCCAGGAGACCTGCGCGACCCGCAGATCTCGAAGGTCGAACTCTCCGGCATGCCGATCCTGACCTACACCGTGGCCTCCAGCCGCATGGACGAAGAGGCCTTGAGCTGGTTCGTCGACAACACCGCCACCAAGGCCATGCTCGGCGTGCGCGGCGTCGGCGCGGTGGCGCGCGTCGGCGGCGTCACGCGTCAGGTGCTGGTCGAGCTGGACCCGGTGAAGCTGCAGGCCCTGAATGCCACCGCCGCCGACATCTCGCGCCAGCTGCGCCAGGTGCAGCAGGAAGCCTCAGGCGGGCGCACCGACCTGGGCGGCGCCGAGCAGTCGGTGCGCACCATCGCCACCGTGCAGTCGGCCGACGAGCTGGCACGCATGGAGATCGTGCTCGGCGACGGCCGCCGCATCCGCCTGGATCAGGTGGCCCACGTACAGGACACGGTCGGCGAAAAGCGCTCGGCCGCCTTGCTCGACGGCAAAGCGGTGGTCGGTTTCGAGATCACGCGCAGCCGTGGTGCCGGCGAGGTGGACGTCGCCGCAGGGGTGCGCGCCGAACTGGAGAAGCTGCGCGCCGCACATCCGGACATCACGGTGACCGAGGCCTTCAACTTCGTCGACCCGGTGCAGGAGGGCTACGACGGCTCGATGCTGCTGATGTACGAGGGCGCGCTGCTGGCGGTGCTGGTGGTGTGGCTGTTCCTGCGCGACTGGCGCGCGACGCTGGTGGCCGCCACGGCGCTGCCGCTGTCGGTGATCCCGACCTTCGCCGTCATGCACCTGATGGGCTTCACCGTCAACGTCGTCACGCTGCTGTCGCTGTCGCTGGTGGTCGGCATCCTGGTGGACGACGCCATCGTCGAGATCGAGAACATCATGCGCCACCTGCGCATGGGCAAGACGCCCTACCAGGCGGCGATGGAGGCGGCCGACGAGATCGGGCTGGCGGTCATCGCCACCACCTTCACGCTGATCGCGGTGTTCCTGCCCACCGCCTTCATGAGCGGTGTGCCGGGCAAGTTCTTCGTGCAGTTCGGCTGGACCGCGGCGATCGCGGTGTTCTTCTCGCTGGTGGTGGCACGCATGCTGACGCCGATGATGTCGGCCTACATCCTGCGCAGGCCGAAGAAGGCACACCACGAGCCCGGCTGGCTGGCGCGCTACATGGGTTGGGCGCGCTGGTGCCTGAAGCACCGCATCAAGACCACGCTGGCCGCGCTGGCCTTCCTGGTCAGCTCGTTGCTGCTGGTGCCGCTGCTGCCCACGGGCTTCATTCCGCCGGACGACCTGTCGCAGACGCAGGTGACGCTGTCGCTGCCGCCAGGCAGCACCTTCACGCAGACCTTCGCCGCCGCCGAGCACGCGCGCGCGCTGGTGCAGAAGAACCCGCATGTCAAGCTGGTGTACACCGCCATCGGCGGCGGCAGCGCCGGCGGCGACCCGTTCGCGCCACAGGGCGCAGCCGATGTCGGCAAGGCCACGCTGACGATCAACATGACGCCGCGCCAGGAGCGCGGCGGCCTGAGCAAACAGGCCATCGAATCGCAGTTGCGCGTCGCGCTGGAAGCGCTGCCCGGCGCGCGCGTCAAGGTCGGCTTCGGCGGCTCGTCGGAGAAGTACATCCTGGTGCTGGCCGGCGAGGATGGTCGTGTGTTGGCCGAGCATGCGCGCCAGGTGGAGCGCGAGCTGCGCACCATCCCCGGCATCGGCAACGTCACCTCCACCTCCAGCCTGGTGCGCCCGGAGCTGATCGTGCGCCCCGACTTCGCGCGCGCCGCCGACCTGGGCGTGACCTCGGCGGCCATCGCCGACACGCTGCGCATTGCCACCGCCGGCGACTACGACCAGGGACTGGCCAAGCTGAACCTGTCGCAGCGCCAGGTGCCGGTGGTGGTGAAGCTCAAGGCCGACGCGCGCACCGACCTCGAGTTGCTGTCGCGCCTGGCCGTGCCCGGCGCGCGCGGCCCGGTGATGCTGGGCAACGTCGCCGCGCTGTCGATGGACAGCGGGCCGGCGCAGATCGACCGCTACGATCGGCTGCGCAACATCAACTTCGAGATCGAGCTGAACCAGCAGCCGCTGGGTGAGGTCGAGCAGGCCGCGCTGGCGCTGCCCAGCCTGAGGAACCTGCCTCCCGGGGTGACGCAGACCACCGTCGGCGACGCCGAGGCCATGGCCGAGCTGTTCGCCAGCTTTGGCCTGGCCATGCTCACCGGCGTGCTGTGCATCTACATCGTGCTGGTGCTGCTGTTCAAGGACTTCGTGCAGCCGGTGACGATCCTGGCCGCGCTGGTGCTGTCGATCCCGGGTGCGTTCCTGGCGTTGTTCGTCACGCAGACCGCCATCTCGATGCCGTCGATGATCGGCCTGATCATGCTGATGGGCATCGCCACCAAGAACTCGATCCTGCTGGTGGAGTACGCCATCATGGCGCGGCGCGACCGTGGCATGACACGCATGGAAGCGCTGCTCGACGCCTGCCACAAGCGCGCGCGGCCCATCGTCATGACCACCATCGCCATGGGTGCGGGCATGCTGCCGATCGCGCTGGGGTGGGGCGTGGACCCGAGCTTCCGCGCGCCGATGGCCATCGTCGTCATCGGCGGGTTGATCACCTCCACCTTCCTCAGCCTGCTGGTGATCCCCGTGGTCTTCACCTACGTCGACGATGCGGTGCTGAAGATCAACGGCTGGCTGCACCGCAAACGCCCCGTCCACCCCACCGGCGCCGCGCCCGGCCCGGCCGACATGCACTGAAGGAGCCCGCCATGCGAGACCCACGCCCGCCGATGAGGCACGGCCTGGCCGGCCTGCGCGCCGCGCCGCTGCTGTTGGCGCTTTGCGCGGCGCTGGTGGCCGTGCCCGTCCACGCGCAGGAGGGCACGACTGTCGCCGCGGCGCAGCCTGCGGCCACTGCGGGCTACAGCACCCGCGACTTCGATTGGCTGGATGCGGCGCGCGCGCGGCGCGTGCCGGTGCGCCTGTATCTGCCCGATGCGGCCGGCGCCGACGCGCCGGTGCCACTGGTGGTGTTCTCGCACGGCATCGGCGGCTCGCGCAACGGCTACAGCTACCTGGGCCGCTATTGGGCCAGCCAGGGTTATGCCAGCCTGCACCTGCAGCACGTGGGCAGCGACCGCAACCTCTGGTTTGGCAACCCCTTCGAGCTCATGGCACGTCTGCACGATGCGGCGCAGGACGCCGAGGCGGTGGCGCGGGTGCGCGACCTGAGCTTCGCGCTCGACCAGCTGCTGCGCAGCGAGCTGGCGCCGCAGCTGGACGGCCAGCGCATCGTCGCGGCCGGGCATTCCTACGGTGCCAACACCACGTTGCTGGCCGCCGGCGCGACGGTGCGGCGCAATGGCGAGCCGCTCGAGCTGCGCGATGCGCGCATCAAGGCGGTGATCGTGCTGTCGGCCCCACCGTTCTATGGCGAGACCTCGCCGCAGCAGATCCTCGGCCCGATCCGCGTGCCCAGCCTGCACGTCACGGCCACCGAGGACGTGATCCGCATCCCCGGCTACTACTCGGGCGCCGAAGACCGCGTGGCGGTGTTCGACGCCACCGGCAGCCTGCGCAAGACGCTGGCGGTATTCAGCGGCGGCTCGCACAGCATCTTCACCGACCGCGCCGGCACCGGCGGAGCGCAGCTGAACCCCCAGGTCAAGGAAGCCACGCGCGAGCTGTCGCTGGCCTTCCTGAACAGCGTGTTCAAGGGCGACGAGGTCGCGCTGGCGGCGTGGCCGAAGCAGTTTGCCGGCATCGTCGCGCGCTACACGCGCAGCACACCATGAGCGCGCCGGGCGGTTCCCAAGCGCTCATCCCGGAGCGCGCAGCGCGCAGGGTCGTCCAATGACACTCGACGCCATCGAAATGCAGGGCGCCGACGCGCCCGGCGCCAGCGTGATCGTGCTGCACGGCCTGGGTGCCGATGGCAACGACTTCGTGCCCATCGCGCAGGAGCTCGACCTGTCGGCCATAGGCGGCGCACGCTTCATCTTCCCGCATGCGCCGATGCGGCCAGTGACGATGAACGGCGGCTATGTCATGCGTGCCTGGTACGACATCGCCGGCACGCCGCAGACACGGCGCGAGGACGAAACCGGCCTGCGCGAATCGCAGGCGCTGATCGAGGCGCTGATCGCCGGGGAAGTGGCACGCGGCATGCCGGCCTCGCGCATCGTGCTGATGGGCTTTTCGCAAGGCTGCGCGATGACCCTGCTGACCGGGCTGCGCCACGGCGAACGGCTGGCCGGCCTGGTGGGGCTGTCGGGCTACCTGCCGTTGGCGGACCACACCGCTGCCGAGCGCTCGTCGGCCAATGCCGACGTGCCGATCTTTCTGGCGCACGGGCGCGAGGATCCGATGATCGGCATCGAGCGCGCACTGGCTTCGCGCGACGCACTGCTCGCCCTGGGCCAGCCGGTGGAATGGCACGACTACGCGATGCCCCACTCGGTCTGCATGGACGAGATCGCCGACCTGAACCGCTGGCTGCTGCGCGTGCTGGCGTAGCTGCCGGGCAGCGCCAGCGTGCTGGCCCGCTTCGTGCGTGGCAGTGGACAATGCGGCGCTTGCGCGGCGTCGAACGCTGGCCCGGCCCCCACATCCCCTGCACGGAAAACCCCCCATGACGCAGATCCCCACCCTCGAGGCCATGCCAAAGGCCCACGTGCACCTGATCGGTGGCGAAAAAGGCGGCGTCGGCAAGTCGCTGGTGTCGCGGCTGCTGGCGCAGTACTTCATCGACCGCGACATGCCTTTCCTGGGGTTCGACACCGACCGTTCGCACGGCTCGCTGATGCGCTTCTACGCGGGTTATGCCTCGCCGGTGCTGGTCGACCGCTACGAGGCGCTGGACACGATCATCGAATCCAGCATCGACCAGCCGGGTCGGCGCGTGCTGGTGGACCTGGCGGCGCAGACGCACGACCCGCTGGCGAATTGGATGGACGAATCGGGCGTGCTCGACCTGGCCGACGTGTCCGGGCTGGCGATCCACTACTGGCACGTGATGGACTCGGGCAAGGATTCGGTGGACCTGCTGAAGAAGCTGCTCGACCGTTTCGGCCACCGCCTGCAGTACGTGCTGGTGCGCAACCAGTTGCGCGGCGACGACTTCGCCCAGCTCGAACAATCCGGCGAGCTGGCCCGCGCCCTGGGCCTGGGCGCCAAGGTGGTGAACATCAAGCGCCTGCACGACGCGGTGGTGCAGAAGATCGACGCCGCCAACAGCAGCTTCTGGGCGGCGAAGAACGCCGCCAGCGACGCCAAGCTCGGCCTGATGGAACGTCAGCGGCTGAAGCTGTGGCTGAACCACGCCTACGGCGAGATCGAGGCCGCTGGCGTCTGAGCGACGGCGCGCGCGGCAGGTGAATAAGTCACAAGCGCGCCTGCGCAGATTCACGCCCTGACGCGGGGGTGGATTCCTAGTCTTGGTGTACCGCGTACCGGCCTGTCGGCCGGCCCTCGGAACCACAAGGGGGAGTTCACCATGCTCGACATGCACACCCAGGCCCTGGGCCTGAAACCGATCCTCTGGGACACCCATCCGCCGTCGCCACGCGCGCCGAGCGTAGCCCCGCTCGACACCGATTCGCCGGAGCTGGCGCGCTGGTACGAGCTGATGCTGGACGAAATCGACTACGGCGTGCTGCTGCTCACCAGCGACGCGCAGGTGCTGCACATCAACCATGCAGCGCGTTGCGAGCTCGATGCGCTGCATCCGCTGCAGCTGCTGGGGCGGCAGCTGCGCGCCCGCGATCCGACCGACGTCGTGCGGCTACACGATGCGCTGCAGGCCGCCATGCAGCGCGGCCTGCGCCGGCTGATGATGCTGGGCCAGGACGAGCACCGCGTGGCGGTGGCGGTGGTGCCGCTGCGGACCGCCAGCCAGGCCGGCCAGGCCGCAACGCAGCTGTCGATGGGCAAGCGCCAGATGTGCGGCGGCTTGAGCGTGCAGTGGTTCGCCCGCAGCCATGGCTTGACAATGGCCGAGACGCGCGTGCTCGAGGCGCTGAGCGAAGGCCGGCAACCCACCGACATCGCCGCCCGCCATGGTGTCGGCATCTCCACCATCCGCACGCAGATCGGCAGCATCCGCTTGAAGACCCACTCCGACAGCATCGGCGCGCTGGTGCGCCAGGTGGCCGTGCTGCCGCCGCTGGTGGGTGCGCTGCGCGGCCATGGGGATGGCAACGCAATGCAGGCGCAGGCGGCCTGAAGCCGGCGGTGCATGGCACCATGTGGTGCCATGCCGAACCCGCCGCTGTCCTCCGAGCTCGAGAACTTCGCTGCGCTGAGCGAATCGCTGCGCGCGCTGGCCCGCCGCGGCGAGGTCCGGCGCTATCGCAAGAACACCCTGCTCATCGAAGAAGGCGACCACGGCGACACGCTGTACCTGATCCTGGCCGGCCGGCTGCGAAGTTATTCCACTGGCGACAGGAATCGCGAGATCACCTACGGCGTCTACGGCCCGGGCGAGTACCTGGGCGAGATGAGCCTGGACGGTGGCCCGCGTTCGGCCAACGTCATCACGCTCGAGGCCAGCACCTGCGCGGTGATCACGCGCACGACCTTGGAGCGGCACATCGCCGAGCACCCCGGGTTCGCCTTCGAGCTGATCGGCAAGCTCATCCGGCGCGCGCGCGCAGCCACCTTGAGCGCCAAGCAGCTGGCCTTGAACGACGTCTACGGGCGGCTGGTGCAGGTGCTGAACTCGCTGGCCGTGGCCCGGCCCGATGGCACGAGGTGGATCGAAGAGCGACTGACGCACCAGGAGCTGGCCAACCGGCTGGGCTGCTCGCGCGAGATGGTCAGCCGGCTGACGAAGGATCTGGAGCATGGCGCCTACCTGGGCGCCGAGGACGGGCACTGGGTCCTGAGGCGCGCCTTGCCGGCGCGCTGGTGAGTGGGCTTCAGCGGGCCGGCAAGCGCCCGAGGCCTTCGCGTTCTGGGTCCGGCGGCCCTGGCTTGGCGCCCAGTGGCGGCGACACCAGGCGTTTGGCCAGACGCTGCAGCATGTCATCGGTATCCAGACCCCGTGGCAACACCGCGCCGACCTCGTTGAGGATCTGAGCCACCTCACGCGTGACCCGCGGTGCCGCGACACTGGTGCCGTTCATGCGCACGCGGTCGGCGGCGCCTGTGCCGGCCGCAAGCAGGCCATGCAAGGTCGGGCTTTCATCGCCGCGCGCCAGCAGCGTCGGCCCCTGCCTTTCCGGGCGGCGGGTCGGTCCGCCGCCCGAGTAGCGCGCCACGTTGTTGTTCTGCCCGACATAGGCGCCGGCCACCAGGGTCCTGGCGCCGGTCGCAATGGTGTTGAACGCGCCTCTACGCTTGACATAAGCCTGGGTGCTGTCGGACGCCGGTCCCGGGCGCTGGCCTGCGGCTTCATATTTCGGGTCGACGAAGTACGACTGGCGGCCCC
This sequence comes from uncultured beta proteobacterium, assembly GCA_963824005.1. Taxonomy (GTDB): domain Bacteria; phylum Pseudomonadota; class Gammaproteobacteria; order Burkholderiales; family Burkholderiaceae_C; genus Rubrivivax. The sequence goes on along the minus strand of CAWGOK010000015.1, from coordinate 49,480 downwards.
GCGTCGGATGACCAAAGGGCGTGTCGTCGCGTTCGATCCAGGCATGGATCTCACCGAGATCGGCTTGCCCGTCGTGTCTGAGCTCCACCGTCCAGACCCCTGCGGCGGCGGTCGGCACCTTCGGATCCGTCGAGACCGTGGGCGCCAGGGCGACCAGGATCATGGTGCCGTTGTCGGGGCTGTCGGCCACCCGGTCGAGATAGACCACGCCACAGGCACCATGCTGCGCACCCTGTGCCGGCGCTGCGATCATTTCGCCCTTCGCGCAGCGGACGCGGCAGGTTCGGCCCGGATCAAGGAGCCTGACCTCGACTGCAGCGGCCTTGGGCAGCCAGATTTCGAGCCAGCTGGGGGTGGCGTCATCGGGCAGCGCCTTCCAGCGCAGTTCGGCTGTCTTCTTCGACTTGCTCAGCTCGATCACGGCGTGGCAGCGCGCTTCGCGGCTGTTGCCGGCCGGGACGACCACCCACAGCCGGCCGCCCCGCAGTGCCACCAGCTTGTCGATGGCCTGCTCGAGGATCGTCTGCCCGTCGTGCGGCCCGGCCATCGTGCCGTAGCTCAGGTTGACCACCACCGACGCGTCAGGCCCGGCACGTTCGACGATGTAGTGCAGTGCGTCCAGCACCTGCATCTTCAGCGCGCTGCCCGAGGTGTCGGCCACGCCGCGCCGCGGCAGGTGCACGGCGACGATGTCGGGCAAGGCTTTCTCGTCAGGCATCGCGTTGCCCCCTGCAGCCAGGTCGGCCACATGGGTGCCATGGGTCCAGCGGCGCAGCACCGACGGATAGGTGTCACGCAGTGCCACGCCCCCGTGCGCGCAGGCCTGCGTGTCGAGTTCGTAGCCATACGGGAAGTCGGCGCAGGGCCGCCAACTCTCGGCGGCCACGCAAGCGGGCCGGGTGGCGTCCTGGCTCCAGACATGGCGCACGCGCGAGCCGCCCGCCGCATCGCGAAACCGCGGGTGCGCATAGGCCACGAAATCATCGATCAGGCCGATCACCACCTTGGTCCGGCACTTCGAAGCGGGTGCCGCCATCGCCGGCCCGCCATGGCGGGCCACCGCCATGCCCAGCTTGAGTCGCCTGACCCGTGCTTCCAGCGACGCCAGCGCGCTCGGGTCAACCAGTGCGGTGCAGTAGCGGATGGCTTTCGGGTCGATGACGCCGCCCTGCCGATAGTGTTCCGCAATGTGGACTCCAGTCGGCTTCTGGCGCACTAGGTCGCTCACTGTGCCAGCGCATTCGATCGCCACCGCCAGCAGCCCGGTCCCGGGCTCGCGCAGGACATGGCTCCAACCCGTGTGCTTGGCCCAGCACAGGTACGGGTCGCGGGCCGGCGCTTCGTCAGGCATGGGGCCACTCGGCACGGGCCTGGTCCCAAAGCCAGCCCAATGCGCTGGGCGCCGCGCCTTTCGGCACGGGCGGCAGATCGCTCACGACCTTGCCTCCGGCCACTTTGTGCCCCGGTGCGAAGTCGATCGCATGTTCCTTTTTTTTCAGGTCGAAGTTGCGCGAGCGCCAATGGTCAGTGTCGGGAGGTGCAGGCACTGCCGGCTCAACCGTTCGTGGCCCGCGTAGGCACTTCCAGACCAGATACTCGCCCAGCGTCTGGCCGAGCAACTGCCCGGCAATGCTGTCGATCGGAAAATGCACACCCGCGACGGTGCGGTTGATCGAGGTGCGTGCCGCCAGCCGCTGCAGCGGCTCGCGCAGCTTTGCACCGTGAGGCAGCAGTTTTTCGATGAGGTGCACGATCATGAAGGCCTCGGTGGCATGGCCGCTGGGCAGGCTGCCGTGCAGCGGCGTGGCGATGATCGGCTGGATGTGCGGTGAATACTCCGCCGGGCGCGGGCAGGCCAGCGCATGCTTGAAGCGCATTTCGACAAAAGAGGCGAAGGCCAGCGCCAGCAACATCAACTCCAGCGTCTTCGGCCGCCGCTCCAGGTTCAGGCTGGCCACGGCGTTCCAGTAGGCGAATTGCGGCGTCAGCTGGCTGAGGATTTCGCTGGTGCGCTCTTCGCGCAGATCGGCCCAGGCATCGACCAGTTTCACCTGCGCCTCGAAGACTGGCGGCGCAGGACGCCGCATCATGGCGATCAGGTACGGGCCCGGCGGTGCCTGCGTGGTGGGAGCGCCGTGATGCAGCCAGGCCACTTCGTCGCCAGTCTCGAAGTGCAGTGCCGAGATCAGGTCGAACAGCAACACATGCTGGCGCACGAACGGCGCCCAATTTGTCATCGACATCGCATCGTCGATGCCGGGCATGGCTGGGCTGAGCGTCGCGACGGCCGGCGCATCGACGAGCGCGCCGCGTGTCTTGATCAGGGCGTCGGCGAGCATCGGGGCGAGGTCGGACGCGCCGGGTACCGATGTCCCCATAGTGCCCATCGTGCCCATGGTGCCCATCGTTCCCATGGTCCCCATCGTGCCCATCTGTATCGACATGGACTTCTCCTGCCTGGCTGTAGATGTGGGTGCTTTGTCCGGAGCTATTCCGGCAACCCGGCGGCCTGGAAGGCTTCGGCAAAGATTTCACCCAGCGGACCGGCGCTGAATCCGGACATCGCACGGAACTGACTGACGGTGTAGCCCGGAGTGAGCTTGAGCAGGTCCTCGACGCGTGCCAGCGCCGCGTCGACGTGCCCGGACATGGCTTGGGCAATGACCAGCGTCCTGTAGGTCGAAGGATGCATGCGGTTGGCGCGCAGCGAGCGTTCGGCCAACTCGATCGCACGCGCGTACTGGCCCGCGCCAAGGGCGGCCGAGGCGGCGAGCGAATCGTAGTAGTGACGCATCGGATCGACCGGCGACAGCATCAGCGCGCGCGCACTGGCCTGCTCGGCCGGAACGCCTTCGGCGGCGAAGCCATGCAGGATGCCGCGGAACAGCCAGGCCAGCGATTCGTTGGGGTTCGACTCCAGCGCGGCATCGAGCCTCTGCCTGGCCATGGCCACGTCCTTGCGCAGATTCAGCTGCAGCACGCCGTCGATGGCCAGCGCCAGCGCACATTGCGGATCGCGATCCAGCGCCCGTTGTGCATTCTCGAAGGCCCGCTGGGTGTCGAGCTGCGGCGCCGTCGACCGGTTCTGCGTCACATTCAGCGCGTGCCAGTTGGCCAGCCAGGCGTAGGGCCTGGCATGTCGGCGGTCGCGCTCGATGAGGTGCTCGAGCATGGCCTTCGAGGTGTCGAACTCGGTCGGCGAACTGCGGTGCATCAGCGCGATCGCGCCGAGCAGCAGGCTGTAGCTCTTGACGGTGGGCAACGCATGCGACGACGCGCGCTCCAGCTCATGCTGCATGATCGCCGCGCTGACCTCGGAAACGATGGTCGCGATCATGCTGTCTTCGGCGGCCCACACGGCGCGCAGGTCGCCCAGCAGGCGATCGGCCCAAACGATGCGTCCGCCGGGCGCTTCGACCAGCTCGACCATCACCTTGAGCTGGTGTCCCGACACCTGGACGCTGCCTGAGATCAGGTAGTTCGCGCCAAGGTGCATGGCGATCTGCGCGGGCGTGTCGGGCCGGCCCTTGAACACCGTGGTCGACATGCGCGAGATGACGTTCAGGGCCTGGGTCTTCGACAGCGCCGCAATGATCTCGTCGGCCAGCGCATCGCCGATCAGCTGGTGTCCTGCCTCTTGGCCCAGCATCGCCAACGGGATGACAGCCACGGTCGGTCTGGTCGGCCCCGGTTCGGGCGCGGCCGGCGCGATCACCGGCAAGGGCCCGGCCGGGCCGACGCGGAACGCGCGCACCGGAGCGTCGATGTGCTTCATGTAGCAATCGCCCAGATCCTCCACCGAGGCGTCCAGACCGTCGGTCAGGGCGTCGCGCGTTTGCGCGGAAGTGACGATCTCGCCGGGCCCCGCCAGCGTGGTCAGACGCGCTGCGAGGTTCACGCCGGTGCCGTAGATGTCATGCTCGTCGCTCGTCACTTCGGCAAAGTGCACGCCGATGCGCAGCTTGATGCAGTCGCCGTCGGGCCGATCGCCGTTGTGCCGCCCGATGGCGGCCTGGATGTCGATCGCAGCCTGCACGGCCGGTGGCACGGTGGCGAACTCCAGCAACAACCCATCACCCAGACTCTTCACCATCCGGCCACCATGCGCCGGCAGCACCTGGGTGCGCACCATATTGACGAACCGCCGCCAGCGATCGATCACACCGGCCTCATCGGCCTGCATCAATCGAACCGACTCGACGACATCCACCACCACGATGGCGCGGCGCTCACGCTGCAGCTGCGGCCATTCCGCGTCATCGTCGATGGGCCGGGACATGCTGATCGGGTGTTGACCTGGTGTCATCCCGATTCTGGTGGATAAGCGCGCGGTGCAACAAGAAGTACAGCGCGCCGCCATGGCGCCATCGCTACAGTCCGGCGCTCAGGAGCCCTCAGCGTTTGGCGTCGTTTCCGCCCTGCGGCGGCGGCTCGAAACGCCGTTCCGGCCGAGGGGCGCGCGCGTACAACCCTTCCACCTTGGGCAGGTTGTCCTGGATGTCCTTGATGCGCGTCGGCCCCGACGGGTGCGTCGACAGGAACTCTGGCGGCGCGCCCTTGCTCACCGCGCCCATCTTCTGCCACAGCGTCACGCCGGCGGCCGGGTTGTAGCCGGCGCGTGCGGCCAGCTCCATGCCCACCAGGTCGGCCTCTGATTCGTCGTCACGGCTGAACACCAGGCTCAGCATCTGCTCGCCCATGCCGGCGACCAGCCGCCCGGTGTTACCCAGGCCGAGCAACGCCGAGCCCAGCTCCAGCGCTCCGCGCGTGGCGAAGGACTTGCCCAGGCGCTCGCGCGCATGCTCGCGCAGTGCATGCGCCATCTCGTGGCCCATGATCATCGCCACCTCGTCGTCGTCGAGTTGCAACCGCGCCAGGATGCCCCAGAAAAACGCGATCTTGCCGCCGGGCATGCAGAAGGCATTGATCTGCGGGCTGCCGAGCAGGATGACTTCCCACTTCCACTGCGCCGCGCGCGGGTTCCACGGCGGCGTGAACGGGATCAGCCGCTTGGCGATGTAGCGCAGCCGGATCAGCTGCGGGTGGTTGTCCGGCGCCAGCGCGCGCTTTTCGCGGGCCTGGTGCTGCATCTGCACGAACTGCTGTGCCGCAGCCTGCTCCACCTGCTGAGCCGGCACCAGCTTGGCGAAGCTGGAACTCTTGCCAACGTCCACACCTTCGTTGGCCTGGGCCAGCCCGCGCCGGACGCGCCCAGGCCCAGCAGGCCCAGCGACAGGCGGCGGCGACCATGCAGGCGACAGCCGCAGGCCGGCCCGTGCCGCCAAATGGGCAGTTCCGCAGTGGTGACGAAGTTCTCTTCCATGGCCGCTTGCGACTGGCCTACAGCATGCCAGTTCCCCGGGCCCGCAGCCTAATCGTCGCTGGCGCCGGCCGTGGCCGGGTCCACCTCGAGCGCGCGCACACTGTCGCGCATCCACCAGAGCATCCACAAGGCCGGCAACGCGGCCACGGTGCTGACGATGAAGAACACCGGCCAGCCGATCGATTCGGCCAGCACGCCGGCCAACGGCCCGACCCAGACCCGGCCCACCGACGCGAAGGCGCTGAGCAGCGCGTACTGCGTGGCGGTGAAGCGCTGGTTGCACAGGCTCATCAGGAAGGCGACGAAAGCCGCCGTGCCCATGCCGCCGGACAGGTTCTCGAAGGCGATGACCATCAGCAGCCCGCCGTCCACCGGTGTCGGTGCGCTCAGCTGCACAAAACCCAGGTCGAAGGCCGGCAGCACCAGCCCGGGCATCAGGCCCTTGCCGCTGACCGCCAGCCACCAGAAGCCCAGGTTGCTGGCCATCTGCAGCACGCCGAACAACAGCAGCGAGCGCCACAAGCCCAGCCGCAGCATCAGCAGCCCGCCGAGCAGTGCACCGCCGATGGTCAGCCACAGGCCGATGATCTTGTTGACCACGCCGACCTCGGCCGGGCTGAAGGCCATGCTCTTCAACAGGAAGGGCGTCATCAGCGAGCCGGCAAATGCGTCGCCCAGCTTGTACAGCACGATGAAGGCCAGGAAGGCTGCCGCACCGCTCTGGCTGAAATAGCTGGCCAGGCCGCCGAGCAGCGTCTCGAAACGCGCCCTGCGCGCTGCCCAGGCGGCCAGCGGCAGGGTGAAGCCGATACCCAGCAGCAGCGCCAGCAGGTTCTCCCAGCGCAGCTTCAACGTATCGCTGAGCGCCGAGCCTTCGAGCACCGGGCCGAGCAGCGCATGCGCAATCGGCGGCGCGAAGCGGTCGCTGAACAGGTAGCCCAGCGCCACCGCCGCCAGCACCGCCAGGAAGCCGAAGACATCGTGGCGCGCCGCGGTGGGTTTGATTTCAGGCATCGCTACCTTGGGCAAGGCAATCGCCGAGAGCGCGGCTGCACCGAACATCAGCGCGGCCATGAAGCGATAGACCATCGGCCAGTCCCAGCCGCCGCCCTGGTTCGGGTCGGTCCAGATCAAAGCGATGCCGCCGGACAGGATCATCGCCAGCCGGTAGCCCATGACGTTGAGCGACGAGCCCAGGCCGCGCTCGCGCGCCGGCAGCAGGTCGGTGCGGTAGGCGTCGATGACCACGTCCTGCGAGGCCGACATGAAGGCCACCGCCACCGCCAGCAGCGCGAACGCGCGCGTGGCCGAGCTTGGCGAGGTGCCGGCCAGCAGCAGCAGCGTGCCGGCCAGGGCCAGTTGCGTCAGCACCAGCCAGCCGCGGCGCCGCCCGAGCCAGGGCAGGTCGAAGCGGTCCATCAGCGGCGCCCACAGGAACTTGAAGGTGTAGGGCAGGCCGACCAGGCTGAGGAAGCCGATGGTCGCGACATCCAGGCCTTCCATGCTGAGCCAGGCCTGCATGGCCTGGCCGGTCAGCGCCAGTGGCAAACCCGAGGCAAAGCCCAGCACCAGCACCACGGCGAGGCGGCGCCAGACGCCGATGCGGTGCGCCAAGGTCCGCTTCTCAGCGATGGCCACGCGCAGCCAGGCAAGCGATCAGCTCGCGTTCGACAGCCACCAGTTCGCCGCTGGCCGTGTGGTAAAGGGTCTCCTGATCGATGCGCTCGTAGCCGTGGGCCAGGATGTTGCGCAGCCCGATCATCTGGCGCCACGGGATCGCGGCCATTCCCGCACGTTCGGCCTCGGGCACTCGCTGCGCCGCCTCGCCCAGGTTAATGAACAGCTTCTCGGTTGCCAGGCAGAGGATGCGGTCGCTCGTGAACGTCTCGAGCGAGTGGGTCGCAGAGATATCGCGTAGTTCTTGCACGAAGCCCAGCATGTCGCTCAGGTGTGCAGGCGTCCGGTCGATGCTCATGCTGCGGCAGCGTACAACGGCCGCAGCTGGGGTTCGATGGCTTGCCTGCGGAACGGGTTGTCGAGGATGCCGGAAAAAGCCAGGTCCACCGGCCTTCCGCCAAACACGTGCGACAACGATTCCTGTAGATCCACCACTTCGAACGCGCTGGGCGCCTGCCCGGGCACGAACTCGACCAGCAGGTCGACATCGCTGTCGTCCCGGTCACGGCCGACGGCAGCCGACCCGAACAGGCGCAGTGCGCGGACGCGATAGCGTCGGCACAGGGTCTCGATCGCGTGCTGCTGTTCGGCTGTGATCTCCATGCGCGACATTATCGGGCGGCGCCGGGAAAGCAACGCTTCAGCGGATCAACTCGGTGGCCTGCAGAAGGATCGACTGCGGAATGTGTATGCCTTGGTGGCGAGCGACGTTCATGCTGACCACCAGCTCGAAGCGCGTGGGCTGGTCCACCGGGATGGCCGCGGGCTTTTCGCCGTTCAGGATGCGCGCCACGTAGTCGGCCATGCGAGTCGACGGCACCATCCAGTCGATGCCGTAGGACATCAACCCTCTGGCGTTGACAACGAAATGAGTTGACGGGTCAACCGCTGGCAGGCGCAGTTGGGCGCAAGACGCACAGGGTGCGGCGCGTCATTCGGTCGCGCTGCGGGCGCGCGACCCCCACGGCGCGGCGTCTGCTCGCGCGATGCTTTCCTTCCGCCGCAGCCGCCATCTGCTGGGAAGCCTGGCGCTACTTCGACGGCGCCTGCCGATGCTGCCGGTAGATCGATTGGGCCAGGGCCAGCAGCTGCTCCTTCGGCAGCGCGCCGACCAGCGCGTAGCCGGCGCCGGACTCGACCCAGTAGAACAGGCCCACGTCGCCCTGCTGTTCATAGCGGAAGGCGGCTTCGGTGGGCTGCTCGGGCTTGCGCAGGTAGACGGTGATGCGGATGCCCTGCGCGTCCTGGTACATCAGCTGCGCGCTCTTGCCCGCGCCGTCGGGCAACAGCCGGCCGCCGACGAGTTCGAAGCCGAACTCGCGCAGGTCGAAGAGCTTGACCGGCACGTCGATGCGCCGAGTGAGCCAGCGTGCCAGGTGTTCCTCCTGCGCCTTGACTTCCACCGCATGTCGCGGCTCGGGCACATAGACGCTGTGCGCAAACGCCGCGCGCTGCACCCAGCCGCTGCCGTTGGCGGTGGCCATCGGCGTCGCGGACTCGCTGGCTGGCCACTGGCGGCCAAGCAGCGCGCCAATGACACCGCCGGCCAGCAGCAGGGCGGCCGCCATCGCCGCCTGCAGCCAGCGACGCGCTTGTGCCGGCGGCGCACCGAGCACCAGCGCGCGTAGCCGTGGCGGCACCGGCGCGTCGAGGCCGGGCGCCAGCCGCTCGCGCAGCGCATCGCGGTCGGCGGCCCATTGGCGCACCCGCGCTGCGTCCTGCGGGTGCTCGCGCAGCCAGGCCTCGACCTGCTCGCGCTGCTCTGGCTGGCCGTCCAGCTCGCCATCGACCCAGGCGCTGAGCAGTTCGTCGTCGATCGTTGCGCGGTCCATGTTCATTGGGGCACCCTACGGCCTGCGGCCGGTCCCGCCAAGCGGGAGCATTCGCACTTGGGACGGCCCTGCGTGTCTCATACCACCCGCCGCAACGTGGCACCACCCGGCTTCACCTGCCCGTCGAGCAGGGCGCGCAGCGTCGCCCGCGCGCGGCACACGCGCGACATCACCGTGCCCACCGGGATGTGCATCACCTCGGCCACCTCGGCGTAACTGAACTGCTCCATGCACACCAGCAGCAGCGGTTCGCGCTGCTCGGGCGACAGCCGCGCCAGCGCTGCGAGCAGGTCCAGGCGCAGCCCCACGTCCACGCCGGGGTCGCCGCCCAGGCTGTCCTGCGCCGCCTGCAACACCGAAGGGTCGAGCACCTGCATCCTTGCCTGCTTGCGCCGCATGTCCTGGTGCGCGTTGTGCGCGATGGACAGCAGCCACACCACCATGTCGCGCTGCTGGTCGAACCGATGCCAGTGCGTCAGCGCGCGTTCCAGCGTGCTTTGCACCAGGTCGTCGCTTGACGCGTCCTCGAACACCAGCGATCGCGCATAGCGCCGCAGCCGCGGCACGGCGCCGAGCAGCTGTTGACGGAATGCGCTGGGGGCTGGGTTCACCTGATGGGCTTACGCGGGCGGGCGGCCGATTATTCCCCGCAACGCAGAGGCGCCACTTCGCCTCGCCTTGCAGCTGCCAACCGTCGACCGGGCTTGACGCAGCGCAAGACAATTGCCGTCAATACGACGCGTCGGCAGGGCTACCAGGCTCGGTTGTGAGACTTGTCAGGACGGCGTCAGGTGGCAGTTTCATGCTGCATTGCAACATGGATGCCCCGCTTTCCCTGCAACTGTGCCTCGACGATCTGCTCGCCGACCTTCGGCACGCCCGTCGGCGTAGCGATCTGGGCCGTCTTGCACTCATTGCCTATTGCGATGTGCGGCGATGGGCACGCCAGGCGGGCGAGTTGGGTGTTGCAGCCCATTCGACCGCGATGTTCACGGACGTGCCGCACGCAAGCCGAGAAGCATTCCTCGAGCAGGTTGACAGGCTCGTTCTCGAGCTGGAAGCGGTGCAATCCAGGTACCTCGAAACCGCACCCAACCTGATCGCACGGCGCGCCGATTGGGCCGAAGGCCTGCACGCCGGGCAGCGCTGAGTTCCTGACACGGACGACAACGGCATCAGCCCGGTTGTCGCTGCCCACGTCAAGCTGAGCCCTGGAGCATCCCGGGCCGGTTCAGCCCAGGCGGTCTTTCAGGTGCCGATGATGCCGCCGTCATCCTTGGTGATGACCACCACCGACGAACGCGGCCGTCCGGCCGGCAGTGCGGTCACGCCGTCGGACTCGACGGCGAACTGCCCCTGCGGCCAGTTCGAGAACTGCGTCGGATTGGCGGCGGTGGCGTCTTCGCCCGGGTGCTGGATGCCGACGAACATCGTGCGGCCGTCCGGCGTCATCGTCACACCGGTCACTTCGCAGCGGTTCGGGGAAGTCAGGAAACGTCGTGTGGCCCCCGTGTCCGGATCGGCGCAGACCATCATGTTGGAACCGATGTTCACGAAGTCACCCGAGCCGTCGCCGACCTGGTCGGTCTGCACCCACAGGCGTCCGAAGTCGTCGAACCACAGGCCATCCGGCGCGCCGTAGTCCGCACTGCCGTCGGGCGCATCGACGATGTTGCCCTTGTAGTCGTTGGTCGGCTTGGCCGCCTTGGCCGTCAGGGTGTCACCCGCCTGGACGAACAGGTCCCACGCAAACGTGGTGGCAAGGACCGACTTGCCGCTTTCGCGCCAGCGGATGATGTGGCCATGGACGTTGTCTTCGCGCGGGTTGGCGGCGTCGACCGGCGGGCGGGCCGACGCGGCGGCCGTGGAGCCGTCGGGCAGGTTGGCCGATGGCGTGGTCGTGCCACGACGGTTGTTGTTGGTCAGGGTGCAGTACACCTCGACCTCGTTGAAGCCATCGATGCGCGGGCGCGCCCCGGTCCATTCGGGGCGGTCCATCATCGTCGCGCCCATCGCGTCGGCGGCCATGCGCGTCTTGATCAGGATCTTGGCCTGGACTTCGGCGTCGTCGGCGCCGGCAAAGTTGGCGTTGTCGCGCAGCGCCTTGCCGTCGAGACCGATCGACCCCGGTGTCAGCGCCAGCCACACGCCCGTGAGATCGGCGTCGAAACGCGCCACGTACAAGGTGCCTTCGTCGAGCAGGTTGCGATTGAGGCCGCGGCGATGCTTGTCGAGCTTGCGCTTGCAGACGAACTTGTAGATGTACTCGTTGCGCTCGTCGTCGCCCATGTAGAAGGCGACGTGGTCGTCCTTGTCGACGACATACTGGGCGCTCTCGTGCTTGAAGCGGCCGAGCGCGGTGCGCTTGACCGGGATCGAGTGCGGGTCGAATGGATCGATCTCGACCACCCAGCCGAACAGGTGTGCTTCGTTCGGGTTGGTGCTGAGGTCCCAACGCGGGTCGGTGGTGTGCCAGCGATAGCCGAAGCCCGCGGCGGACACGCCGTAGCGCCGGTTCAGCTTGCCGATCTCGGTGGCCGTCGACGTGTCGACAGCACCGGTGCCGCCGAAGTTGCCGTTCCAGTTCTCCTCGCAGCTCAGGTAGGTGCCCCAGGGCGTGATGCCATGGGCGCAGTTGTTGACCGTGCCGTGGGCCACCCGGCCGTTGCTGGTGCCACCGGTCGGCGTGCTGCCCGTGTCGGTGATCATGAACTCCCGGGTCTGCAGCAAGGCGTGGCCGGCCGCCGGCCCCGACACGCGCATGAAGGTGTTGGCGGTGATGCGGCGAGCCAGCGGCGAATTCTTCGCCACCGTCCACTTGCCGCCCTTGCGGCGGGCCTCGACGATCGACACGCCATGTGCGGCCTGCGACTTGCGCGTCTTGGCGATCGTGTAGCCGGCACCCACCTGCCCGTCGGCGAACAGCAACTCCTTCGTGCGTGTATTCGTTGTTCACGCACAGCACGCCGCGCTGGCTGGGCGCCTTGCGCTCGTCGCCATGCCCGTCCTTGTCGTCGCCGCGGCGACCGTCCCGTTCATCATCGATCGGGAAGAAGTGCATGCCGTCGTTGTGCATGCCGAACTGCTTCAGCTGATCCGCGGCGGTCTCGCTGGCATTGCCAGTGAACGGCGCGCCACCCGGCATGATCGGGTCGCCCCAGGCCACGAACACATTGGCGCTGTAGCCGGCAGGCACCTTCACCAAGTCGACCACCGGAGCCCGACTGGCGGGCACACTGTCGAAGCCGATGCCGGGGAGGCGCGAACCCTTCGGCGGCTGGTGTGCCTGCACCGTGCCGACCAGTCCGCCCAGGCTGAGGCCGCCCGCCGACGCCAGTGCCACGGCACTCATGCCGCTCGTTATGAATTGACGACGCTTTGCATCGACCTGGTCGATCACATCGAGGATCGAATGACTGTCTGACGGGTTCAGCGACACGTCGTTCTTGGGATGGGAAACACCCTTCATCTGGCACTCCTGGTGATTGAGGTTCTGTCGTTGGTGAAACCGATGGCGCGACGAGTCGCCGATCGAGCTGCAGAGTCCAGCTCGCAGCCCACGCACTATCGGTAGCACGTGTGACAGCTTGAAGAAAGCAGGTGCGTTGATTGGCTTGTCATCAACGCATCCGAGCGGGTGGATTGCGCACGCGATGCGGCGGCGCAACCGCCGAGAAGGACGCTAGTGCTTGAAGCGTCGCCGCCCGAGCCCCGCGAGGTCCTGCGCCGACGCCTTGTAGGCCTGCAGCACACCGGGGATCAAGGCATAGCCGCTGAAGTCGGACCCCGCCGGCAAAGCCGCGCCGACGCTGCCATCGGCATTGACGGCATGCTGCAATCGGCAAACGTGCCGATCGTGCACTGGATGCGGCTCAACCCGCCGCCGACCAGCGGCTTGAAGTACACATCGAGCTGCACCGGGCTGCCGTTCTGGGTGACCGAGTAGTCGTTGTCGGTGCCGGCGAGCACGAGATAGCTGCCGTCGGCAAGGCGAGGCCCGATCGTCAGCCCCTCCCACTTCTCCGGCGCCACGCCACCCAGCGCGGCGAGCGCGGGATGGGCCAAGGTGGCGCCGGCCGCCAAGTCGAGCCACGGTGCGGCGCTCTTGGCCACCGGGGTGAAGGCGGCACCTGACGCGTCCAGATCGATGTTGCTGACGTCGGTGGCTCCCGTCAGGCTGATGCGGAACACCTTCTTGTTCCAGTCGGCCGGCGCGCTACCCAAAGTACTGTCGACGCCGAGCCCGCGGTTGTTGCGCTCGAGCACCAGAAACTCATGATCGTTGAGGGCGACCAGCGCCGAGATGCCGCGGCCCTGCGAACTGCCCGCCATGCGGTAGGCGTACTGCGCAATCGGCCGGGCGGTGCGCGTGTCGAAGGCGACGATGCGGTTGAAGACGCCGTTGCCGCCGCCCTCGTCGAGCATCGCGCTTTGCAGCATCGCGTACACGGTCCGGCCGTCGGGGCTGATGGCCAGGCCTTCGAAGCCCCGATTGGTTCGCTTGCCGGCATCGTTGCCAGCGTCGCTCGCGAAATTGACGATGCCCGTGACCGCGTTGCGCGGCAACAAGTTGGCCGGCGTGGGGTAGCGGCGCACGACCCGCCCGGCGTGGTTGATCTCCAACAACGATGGGCCATATTCGTCGGAGACCAGCAGGTGCCCGGTCAGCGGATGCACGACGATGCCTTCGGGGTCGAAAGCCAGGCCAAGCGGTCCTGCCGCCTCGGGCGAAAACCCGTCGAGCGGACTGCCGCCCTTGCGGAAGATGAGTGTCCTGAGGATCTGGAAGTTCGAGATGGCGCCGCTCGCCGGATCGACATCGATCTTGAACTTGTGGACCCGCGTTTCGTAGGGCAAGGTTCCGCCGCCGGGACCGCGGTCCGACAGCGCCCACCATTCGTCGCGCCGTGCGTCGTAGTAGAGGTCCGAGAAGAAGCCGAGACGACCGTCATTGACGAGCGTGCCGCCGGACGCATCGAGCCGGGAGCCTTCGATGACCAGCGCGCCGGCGAATGCGGGCTCGGCATGGACTGTCGGGGTCAGCGCTGAAATGACTGCGGTGACGAGTAGCGTGAACTGAGTCTTCATGTCCTGTCGTATTGAGTGTGGAGAGCGTCCGACGATAGAAACGGTGCATGACGAGCCAGTGACAAGCCCCCGCCCAGCTTTGGGCTCGACAGTCACCAGACTGTCAGCGGCTCTTCACGGCCCGGTCACACGCACCCAGCACGATGCCGCTTCATGACGCAAACCATCGACCTGGTGTACTTCAATGCCGGTGGCGGACACCGCGCTGCGGCGCTGGCACTGCAGGAGATCGCGCGCGAGCAGCAGCGGCCCTGGAAGGTCCGGCTCGTCAACCTCGCGCAGGTGCTCGATCCGAAAGAGACCTTCCGCAAGTTCACCGGCATCGCGCCGGAGGACCTCTACAACAAACGCCTGGCGCGCGGCTGGACGCTGGGGCTGGGCCAGGAACTGAAGCTGCTGCAGGGCATGATCCGCCTGGGCCACGCATCGATGCTGCGCTCGTTGCAGCAGCATTGGCTGGCCACCGAGCCGGACATGGTCGTGTCGCTTGTGCCCAACTTCAATCGCGTGCTGTACGAGTCGGTGGCCAGCACCTTGCCCGGCGTGCCCTTCGTCACGGTGCTCACCGACCTGGCGGACCATCCGCCCCATTTCTGGATCGAGCCCGGCCAGGATCAGCACATCGTGTGCGGCACCACGCATGCGCAGAGCCAGGCACGCGCCGCGGGATACACGCCCGAGCAGATATCGCTCACCACGGGCATGATCCTGCGGCCGCAGTTCTATCGGCCGATCCAGGTCGACTGGGACGCGGAGCGCCGCGCTCTCGGCCTGGATCCGAAGCAGCCCACCGGTGTCGTCATGTTCGGCGGCCAGGGTTCGATGCAGATGCTGCGCATGGCCAAGGCTCTGGGCGATGTACAGCTGATCCTGATTTGCGGCCACAACGAGGCGCTGGCGAACGAGCTGCGCGCGATGCGCACACCGGCGGCGCATGCCGTGCTCGGCTTCGTGCCCGATGTCTGGCGCTACCTGCGGCTCGGCGACTTCTTCATCGGCAAACCGGGGCCGGGCAGCCTCAGTGAAGCGGTTCACATGTGGCTGCCGGTGATCACCTTCAAGAACGCCTGGACCCTCCCGCAGGAGCGCTTCAACGCCGAGTGGGTGCGTGCGATGGGCATCGGCCTGGTGCTCGGTTCAGCACGTTCGATCCGGCCGGCGGTGGACGAGATGATCCAGCGCCTGCCCGAATTCCGTGAGCGCGTGCGGCGCATCGACAATCGTGCCGTCTTCGAGGTGACCGATATCCTGGCCGGGTTGCTGCACGCGGCCCATGGCCCGGTCGACAGCCGGATCGCGCTGCCCGAGACCACTGCCTGAGCCGCGATCCGAACCCAAGCGGTGACGCCGGCCGCGCGGGCCGCCATCGATTCGGCCTTTCACAGGGCGTGCATCAAACTCGGTGCGGGTGCGAGCGGCTTAGATGCGAGCTGCGCCGCCATGGGCGCCGAGGACACGCCATGCACGGCCAGGCCCCAGGGCTCGAGTTCGAGTCTCAGGTAGCGCACGATGGAATCCAGCACTGCCTGGACCGCCTGCATCAGCTCATTCGACAGCGATGGCCCGGCCGCGTGCAGAGGATCGAGTCGCACCAGGCTCGCGCCCGGCGGCATGTGCGCGGCACAAAGGCGAGCCAGCTCGCTAAATGAGCGGCACGACGCGCTCAGCCGCTGCAGGTGGTGTGCGATGGCTGCGTCGTCGTCGTCGTCGCGGCCCGTGCCGGCGTAGGTTGCCCAGTCGATCGAAAACACGACGAGATCGAAACCGCCCAGGTGGTCGGCTGCCGCCTCGACCATCGCTTCGAGCGCTGCGCGGTCCGCGATGTCACCCGCCAGCAGCCATGCATCCATCTGCGCCGCCGCCGCGCGGCCGACGGGTCTGGCGCTCGGGCACAGCAGTGCCAGGCGTGCGCCAAGGGCGCTGGCTTGGCGCGCAAGTCGCCAGGCGCCACTGTGCTCGCCCAAGTCGCCGATCATCAGCACGCGCTGGTTGCCTAGGGGTCTGAAGGGCATGTTCATGGGCTAGGCGTCCGGCCGTCGGTATGCCGGCAGCATGAGGTGTCTAGATGACACCGTCGTGAATCCGGCGGACGGGTACGATGGGCACCCTCGCCAGCGCCCACCGTTGTGATGTCCGCGAGGGTCGGCATCGTGTCTTGGTCTGAAGGAGCCACCGATATGGAACCGAGCGACAGCGTCACCGTCTACAGCTTCAGCGTCGTTGACCTGCACGAGCTGGACACCCAGGCCACACGTCTGTCGAAGTACAAGGCGACGCGCGAAAGCATCGCTGCGCGTCGTGGTGCGCTGGTGCTCGAAGGCACGGGGCAGGAGGTCTCGCGAGCCGAGCTCGACGAGCATGGTCGCTACCGACGCATCGCGACGGGCTGGGGCGAATTGACCTGAGCTGCCGTGGCGGTGGGCACGGGAGCGCTTGCGCGCGCGCGCAAGCGTTGCGACCAGTCGATGATCTCCAGCCGGCCGTCGGCATGTTCGACCAGGGCCGTCAGGCTTTCGACCCAGTCACCGTCGTTGGCGTAGAGAATGCCGTCGATGTCGCGCAGCTCGGCATGGTGGATGTGGCCACAGACCACGCCTTGCATGCCCCGTGCGCGTGCTTCGCGGGCCAGCGCCTGCTCGAAATCGCCGACATAGCTGACGGCACGCTTGACGCGCAGCTTCAGGTACTTCGACAGGCTCCAGTACGGCAGGCCGAGGCGCGCGCGCGTGGAGTTCAGCGAGCGGTTGAGCTTCAAGGTCAAGCCATACAGGTTGTCGCCCACCAGTGCCAGCCACCTGGCACACTGGATCACGCCATCGAACAGGTCGCCGTGCGTCACCCACAGGCGGCGGCCGTCGGCGGTCTCGTGGATCCACTCGTCCACCACCTCGATACCGCCGAAGTTGTGCGGCGCATAGCGGCGCGCGAATTCGTCGTGGTTGCCGGGCACGAAGATCACGCGCGTGCCCTTGCGTGACTTGCGCAGCAGTTTCTGCACCACGTCGTTATGCGCCTGCGGCCAGTACCAGTTGCGGCGCAGCTGCCAGCCGTCGACGATGTCGCCGACCAGGAACAGCGTCTCGCTCTCCAGATGGCGCAGGAAGTCGAGCAAGGCGCCGGCTTGGCAACCCGGTGTGCCCAGGTGTAGGTCGGAAATCCAGGCACTGCGCACGCGCAAGCGCTGCAGCGGCAAGGAATCGTCGTCGCCGGGCATGGGCCCGGACGGCTCATTGAAGTCAGGCATGAGATCGCGCTGCACGATGCGCGATGTTTCTTGCGCACGGTGACGCGGCGATGACATCGAGCCCGCCGCTTGTCACGCGGCTGACACATGCCGCACGCAGACTGCTCGAGCCGTGGAAGAGTCGATCAATTTCGTCGCGTCGAACGCAGAAGCGAACGCCTGGGACCGTGCGGCCTGCGCCGCGCTGATCGTCGACTTGCAGGCGCTGCGCAAGTCGATCGTGGCGGCAGAGGCACGGCTGGTGGCAGCCGGCCCACCGCCTACGGCCAGCGCCCGCAATCTGGCCCACTACCTGGCACTTCGGCGCCACGACCTGCGCGCGCTGCAGGAACGCCTGGCCGGCCTCGGCCTGTCGTCGCTGGGTCGCGCCGAAACCCATGTGCTGGCCAATGTGGACAAGGTGCTGGGCGTGCTGCATGCGCTGTGCGGCCGCGCCTGGTCACCGCGGTCGACCGAAGAACCTGCCGGCTACCGCAGTGGACAGGCGTTGCAGCGGCAGCGCACCGAAACGCTGTTCGGGCCAGCGCCGGCGCGGCGCAAGGCCCACATCATGGTCACGCTGCCCAGTGAAGCTGCGGCGGATGCGGCGCTGGTGCGCGCGCTGGTGCAATCGGGCATGGACGTGGCGCGCATCAATTGCGCCCACGACGATGCCGCCGCCTGGATCGCCATGGCCGCCCATGTGCGCGAATCGGCCGCGGCGGCCGGTCGGCCGGTGCGCGTGCTGATGGACCTGGGCGGGCCCAAGATCCGCACCGGGCCCATCGCACCGGGACCGCAGGTACTGAAGCTCAAGCCCGCGCGCGATGCCTATGGCGCCGTCACCGCCCCGGCCCGCTTGCTGCTGCGCCCGCGCGGCGGCATGGCGGTGGACGCGAGCACCGGCGCCACGCTCGAGGTGGATGCCGAATGGCTGGCGCAGTTGCGCGAGGGTGACGTGATCCACCTTGTCGATGCCCGTTCGCGCAAGCGGCAGTTGCAGGTGATGCAAGCGCTCGCCGACGGCGTGCGCGTGCAATGCGAGCGCACCTCCTACCTTTGCCCGGATACGCGGCTGCTCATCCACCGCCCGGGCATCACCTTGCCGTCAACCGCTCTACCGGACCTTCCGGCCAGCGAGGGGCGCTTGCTACTGAGCCGAGGGCAGACGCTGCGTCTGACACAGGACGGCCAGGGTCAGGACGCGACGGCTGCGGCCTCCGGTCGGCGCAAGACTCCGGCCATGGTGTCCTGCACCTTGCCGCAGGTGCTGAAACAACTACGCCCGGGCGAGCGCATCTGGTTCGACGACGGGCGCATCGGCGGGCTCATCCGCCACGTGGCGGCGCGCTGGGTGGATGTGGAGATCACCGACGCCGCCGACGGCGGCGACAAGCTGGCGGCCGACAAGGGCATCAACCTGCCCGACAGCCACCTCGAACTGCCGGCCCTGACGGACAAGGACATCGCCGACCTGCGCATCGTGGCACGCCATGCCGACATGGTCGGGCTGTCATTCGCACAGTCCGCCGCCGACGTGAACGCGCTGCGCGCGCAGCTTGGCGCACTGTGCGCCGATCATCTGGGCGTGGTGCTGAAGATCGAAACCCGGCGCGCCTTCGAGCGTCTGCCAGAGATGCTGTTTGCCGCCATGGCCTGCTCCGCGGCCGGGGTGATGATCGCGCGCGGTGACCTGGCGGTGGAGTGCGGCTTCGAACGCCTGGCCGAAGTGCAGGAAGAGATCCTCTGGGCCTGCGAGGCCGCCCACATGCCGGTGGTGTGGGCGACGCAGGTGCTGGAGAACCTGGCCAAGACCGGCCGGCCCTCACGCGCCGAGATCACCGACGCAGCGATGGGCGTGCGCGCCGACTGCGTGATGCTGAACAAGGGGCCGCACATCCTGCAGGCCATGCACACGCTCGACGACATCCTGCGGCGCATGCAGGAGCACCAGTCGAAGAAGCGGCCGCTGCTGCGCGCGCTGAAGTCCTGGGCGCCACCGCGCTCGCGTGACCCCTAGGATTGCCTGGCGGCGCACGAGGCCCGCGCCCGGGCCTTGAAATCCGGCTGGGCGGACTGATCTGCGCGATATGAGTTCGCCCACCACCCATGTTGCCTGCCCTCATTGCGGGGCCACGAATCGAGTTCCCACGCCGCGCCTCGGCGACGACCCGGTCTGCGGCCGATGTAGCCGGACACTGCTCGATGGCCACCCGGTCGAACTGACCGATGCCAACTTCGATCAGGTGGTCTCTGCGAGCGAGCTGCCGGTGGTGGTGGATTTCTGGGCGCCGTGGTGCGGCCCGTGCCGGCAGATGGCGCCGCAATTCGAGCAGGCCGCTGGCTCACTCAAGGGTAAAGCCTTGCTGGTCAAGGTGAACAGCGATGACAACCCGCGCACCGCCGGACGCTTCGGTATCCGCAGCATCCCCACGCTGCTGAAGCTGCGCGGCGGCGCCGAGGTGGCGCGTGTCGCGGGCGCGCGGCCGGCCGCGCAGATCGTTCAGTTCGCCGGCGGCTGATCAGCCCGTGCTGGTGGCGCGCGATGCTGCCAGTGCGACGAACCAGTCCACGCATTCGGCATTGGCCATCGCGTCGCGCTTGAGCACGCTGTCGGCGCTGGCACCCATCAGCAGCTTCTTCACCGGCAGTTCCATCTTCTTGCCCGACAGCGTGCGTGGCACGGCGCTGACCTGGAACACGTCGTTCGGCACATGGCGCGCCGACAGCGCCTCGCGAATGACCTGCTTGATGCGCTTGGTCAGCGCCGCGTCGAGCACCAGGCCTTCGCGCAACACCACGAACAGCGGCATCCAGCTTTCGCGGCCCAGGTATTCCAGGTCCACCACCAGGCTGTCCACCACCTCGGGCAGCGCCTCCACCGCGCGGTACAGCTCCGCGGTGCCCATGCGGATGCCGTGGCGGTTGATGGTGGCGTCGCTGCGGCCGTAGATGATCGCGCCGCCGCGCTTGGTGATGCGGATCCAGTCGCCGTGGCGCCAGATGCCGGGGTACATGTCGAAGTAGCTGTCGTGATACCTGCGGTTGCCTGTGTCGCCCCAGAAGTACAGCGGCATCGACGGCATCGGCTTCGTGCACACCAGCTCGCCGACCTCGTCGATCAGCGGCCGGCCGACACCGTTTGCATCGGGCTCGGACCAGGCCTCGACGCTGGCGCCCAGGCAGCGGCACTGCATCTCGCCGGCGATCACCGGCAGGGTCGGGTTGCCGCCGATGAAGGCGCCGGCGAAATCCGTGCCGCCGGCGATCGGCGTGAGCCAGATGTCCTTGCCGTCCACCTTGGGCAGCCGGTCCCACACCCAGCGATAGCAGTCCTCCGACAGCGGCGAGCCGGTGGAGCCGATGGCGCGCAACGCCGACAGTTCTGCAAGCTGCATCGGCTCGATGCCGGCCTTCAGGCACGACGCATAGAAGGCCGCGCCGGCACCGAAGAAGGTGCAGCGCGCCGCGCCGGCAAAGCGCCAGAGCAGGCTCCAGTCGGCGGCACCCGTCTTGCCCGCCGGGCTGCCGTCGAAGATGCAGATGGTGGCACCGCCGAGCAGTGCACCGACCTGCGAGTTCCACATGATCCAGCCGGTGCTCGAATACCAGTGGAAGCGGTCGCCGTACAGCACGCTGGGCCCGACGTTGTTGTGCAGCGCGCCGAGCTTCAGCGCCTCGAGCATGATGCCGCCGTGGCCGTGCACGATCGGCTTGGGCAGCCCGGTGGTGCCGCTGGAATACACCACCCACAACGGGTGGTCGAAGGGCAGCCACTCGGGTGCGAAGGCGACGTCGTCGGCCAGAAGTTCCTGCAGATCGTGCGCCTGGCGCGTCGTGGTGCCAAGCGCCTGCACGTCGGCGTTCGCGTCCAGGCTGCGCCACAGCACCGCATGGCGCACCGTGGGCAGCGCGGCCAGCAGCTCGTGCAGCAGGCCGCGCCGGTCGTGATCGATGCCACCGTAGCGGTAGCCGTCGCAGGCCACCAGCAGCTTCGGCTCGATCTGGCGAAAGCGGTCGAGCACCGCCACCGGCCCCATGTCGGGCGAGCACACCGACCAGATCGCCCCCAGGCTGGCGGCGGCCAGGAAGACGACGATGGTCTGCGGCACGTTCGGCATGACCGCGCAGACGCGGTCGCCGCGCTGCACGCCCAGGCGCTTGAACGCCGCCGCGCACGAAGCCACCTGGCGCTGCAGTTCGGGCCAGCTGCAGCTCGTGCAGCCCGCCCTGCTCGAAATCGCGCTCGTTGGTGAAGATGACGGCCGGGTGGCCCGCGGCATGGCTGGCCGCGGCATGGCGCATGAGGTGTTGCGCGTAGTTGAGTTGCGCACCGGGAAACCAGCGCGCACCGGGCATCGCCGGGTGCTCCAGCACCGCCTGATAGGGTGTCGGCGACTGGATGTCGAAGTAGTCCCAGACCGAAGCCCAGAAGGCCGGCAGGTCGTCGACCGACCAGCGCCACAGCGCGTCGTAGTCGTCGAAGCGCAGGCCACGCGTGTCGTGCAGCCAGCGCTGGTAGCGGGTGATGTGCGCTTCGGGCGAGATCATCGAGGCAGCTCCGGTGCAGGAGCGGTCGATGATGCCAGACCGGTGCGCCGTGCTCAGGGCTTGAAGTCGCCGGCGAACACCATGTCGAAGCCCTCGGGCTTGAGGTACTTGCGCAGCGCCGCGTTCACCTGCTCGGGCGTCAGCGCGGCCAGCGCCGCATCCACGCGCGCCGAGATCTCGAACGTGCGGCCCAGGTACAGGTTGGATGCCAGCTGCGAGGCCAGCACGTCGTCCTGCGCCCGTGACAGGCGGCGGAAGCTGAGCAACCCGCTGCGCCCTTCGTCCAGCTCCTGCGCACTGAAACCATCCTTCAGCGCGCGTGCGATTTCCTCGCGCAACGCGCTTTCCACCTTGGCGCGGTTCTGCGGCGCGAAGATGGCGCTGGCCAGCCAGCTGGAATTGGGCTCGAAGTTGTTCCAGGCGATGTGGCTGTGCACGCTGTAGGACAGGCCGTCGGTTTCGCGGATGCGCTTCCACAGGCGCGAACTGCCGCCGCTGCCGAGCAGGTGGTTGGCCAGCGTCAGCGCCGGGTAGTCGGCGTCGGTGTCGGCCAGCGGCACCGGCTGGCGCACGCGCAGGTCGGCGTTCTGCTTGTCCGGTGTGATCAGGCGCAGCGCCTCGCCCTTGGCGGCGAGCAACGGCTGCGGCACGCGCGTGAAGGGCTCGCCCGCGTTCCACTCGCCGAAGCCGGCCTGCAGCGCGCGCTGCAGCGCGGGCACATCGATGTCGCCGGCCGCGCCGAACTGCGCGAAGCGCGCGCCGTAGAAGCGGCCGTGGAAGGCACGCAGCTGCTCCAGCGTCAGCGCGTTCAGGTCCTGCAGCTGCTCGTCGAAGCTGCGCGCATACCGCACATCGCCGCGCGGGTAGGGGTTGCCCAGCCGCGCCAGCGCGTTGGCCGCCACCGCGCCCGGCTCCTTGCGCTGCGCCTCGATGCGCGTCAGCGACTGGCGCTTGTATTCCTCGAAGGCATCGGCCGGCAGGGCCGGCCGGCGCAGCAGCTCGGCCGCCAGCGCGACGGCCTCGGCCAGATGCTCGCGTCGCGAACTCAAGGAGACGCTGACCTGGCCGGGCGCGCCATGGATCGACATCTCGGTCTTCAGCGCGTCGAGCCGGTCCTGCACCTGCTGGCGCGTGAGCGTGGCGCTGCCCTTGTCGAGCAAGCGCGCCACGGCGTCGGCCGTCGCGGCCTGGCCGAACAGGCTCTTCTCGTCGCCGAAGCGCAGTGTCAGCACCGCCTGCACCGCGCTGCCACGCGTCGGCTTGGCCAGCAGCGCGGCCTTCAGCCCGCCGATCTGCAGGCGTTGCGTGCGCGCATCGATGTTCGCCGGCGTGGCGTCGAAGGCCTCGACCTTGGCCGCCGCAGCCTGCGGCTTGAACTGCTGCATGGCCTGCGCCACGTCCACCTTGACGGGCGCCGGCGCGCGCTGCGGCGCCTCAGTGGGCAGGTAGCTGCCGAGGGTGCGGTTCGAGGGCCGCAGGTAGGCTTCGGCCACGCGCTGCACCTCGGCCAGCGTGACCTGTTTCACCTGGTCACGGCCCAGGAAGAACAGCCGCCAGTCGCCCAGCGCGATGGCCTCGGACAGCGACAGCCCGACGTTCTCGGGGTCGGTGAAGGTCTGGTCCCAGCCGTTGAGCCACTGCGTGCGTGCGCGCTGCAACTCGTCGGCGGTGATCGGCGCGCGGACCAGCGATTCGCCCACGTCGAGCAGCGCGCTGCGCGCCTTGTCCACGTCCTGGCCGGGCGCCAGCTCGGCACCGAGGAACAGCACCGCCGGCTCGGCCAGCGACCAGGCGAAGGCGAAGGTGCCGGCGGCGAGCTGCTTTTCCGTCAGCTGCTTGTGCAGCCGCCCGGCCGGCGTGTCGCCGAGCACCAGCGCCAACATCTCGACGGCGGCGAAGTCGGCATGCGCACCCGGCGGCACGTGGTAGGCCGCCATCAGCAGCGGCGCGCCGCCGCTGCGCCGCAGCGTCACCTGGCGCTCGCCGTCCTGCGTCGGGTCGAGCGTGTACATCGCCGGCAGCTTGCGCGTCGGCTTCGGGACCGCACCGAAACTGTCCGCCACCCACTTCAGCACCTGCGCCGTGTCGAGTTTGCCGGAGACGATGAGTGTCGCGTTGTCGGGCTGGTAGTACAGCTTGTAGAAGGCCTGCAGCCGCGGGATGTCGACGTTCTCGACATCGCTGCGCGCACCGATGACCGAGCGGCCGTAGGGGTGCCAGTCGAACATCGCCGCCATCGTGCGCTGCGTCAACATGCGGCTGGGGTTGTTCTCGCCGCTTTCCATCTCGTTGCGCACCACCGTCATCTCGGTGTCGAGGTCTTCGCGCGCGATGTGGCTGTTGACCATCGAATCGGCCAGCCAGCCCAGGTACCAGCGCAGGTTGTCGTCGTTGGCCGAGAAGCTGGCGGTGTAGTTGGTGCGGTCGAAGCTGGTGCTGCCGTTGGCGGCCAGGCCGCGTTTGGTGAACTCGGCCCACACCTTGGGATGCTTGGGCGAGCCCTTGAACAGCATGTGTTCCAGCAGGTGCGCCATGCCGGTCTCACCGACGTTCTCATGCCGAGAGCCGACGCGGTAGGTCAGGTTGACGGTGGTGGTGGGTTTGGAGTCGTCGGGTACCAGCAGGATCTGCAGGCCGTTGGCCAGCCGGTATTCGTCGATGCCCTCGACCGAGCGCACCGAGGTGACGCCGGGCGGCAGGGTCTGCGCGGCCAGCGGCGCGAGAAAGGTCAGTGGGGCCAGACAGAGCGCCAGATGGCGCAGCAACTTCAGCATGGGGCGGGGCTCGTGGAGCGGATGACGGTCCCAGTCTATGGGTACCGGGTTAAGCCGGTGTTAGCGGGGGCTCGAAGTGCCCGGTGGACCGCGGCAGGGTTCGAGGGGGATGCGCGCGCAGGCAAGGCCTCTCGGCCTGTCGAGGCTATCGCCAATTGTGGAGCCGGCCAGCGGCTGCTCGTGTAGACCGGCAGGCGACCCGATGCCAACCTTCACGGAACCGTCCTGAAGTGGACGGCCGTAGCAGCGGACGAATGGGTGGCGCTTGCGCGGATCAGCGAGATATGCGGCTAACTTGCTCAGACGAACGTGTCGGGATTCCTTATGTCGAGCGCTTTTCAAGACGGTGTGGGGGGCGGGCACCGCCGGCACGACCTGCAAGCCCAACTGCTGCGCGCGCCGGTTCAGGTTGGCGATCACGCGCTGGCGGTAGCGCTCCTCGTAGTAGGCTTGGCCTTGGTCGGTGTACTCTTCGCCCTTGGTCAGCATCGCGTAGACCAGTCACGCCAGCTTGTGCGCCGCCGCTGTCACCGCCTTGGGCTTGTCCATCCGTGCGCACAGGCGCCGGTAGTACGCGCCGAGCGCCGACTGGCTGGTGCTGCGCAGCGCGGCAGCCACCAGCTTCAAGGCCTGCGTCGCGCGGTTGGCCACGCGCCACGTCCGCGCCGCGGAAGCAGGTTCGCTTTGATTGCCAGGAACTGCCCGTCGCGGCGCTGGGCTCTCAGGCTGTCCGTTGGTGTTCCTGTTCTCAGCCTGGTACGTCCATTCAGCAGCGGGTCAGGCTGCGGCGACGGGGAGCACGCAGATGAAGCCGTTCGCGTAGCACGGTTGCTATACACTGCAAGAATGCGCTCTGCAACCTTTCCTCCGATCCGCGTCGAGCCCGAGGTCAGGGCCGAAGTCGAGGCTGTTTTGCGCGAGGGTGAGTCGCTGACTCAGTTCATCGAGGAGGCAGTCGTCGCGGCCGCGGCCTGGCGTCGCGTGCAGGCCGAGTTCATCACCCGTGGCGAGGCGGCGATCGAGCGTTGGAAGCACGAAGGCGGCGGGCACACGGTCGACGTAGTCATGGACAATCTGCAGTCGCGCCTTGATGACGCCAAGCGCCGAGCCGCACAGCGCGCGGGCCGGTGACGATCAAGTACACGGTCAGGCTGCTGCAAGAAGCGGTAGAAGACCTGCAGCGTCTGGAAGACTTTGCCATCGAGCGCGAGCTTGCGAGCGAGACGCCCGACTGGGCCGCTCCGCAACTAGCACTGGACGCCATCCGTGAGGGAATGCGTCTGCTGTCCTGGTCGCCCTACTCATGCCGTCGGGCGGAGCTGGGCAATGGTCGCTCGCGGGAACTGATCGTGCCGTTCGGTGGGACGGGCTACATCGTTCTCTTCGAGATCGTCGACGATGTCGTCGTCGTGGGCGCGGTTCGGCACCAGCGGGAAGAAGACTACCGGCACTGAAGCAAGTCGGCGCGAGCCCAACCCGGACTCTTCGTCGATCCTTCGTCGTCGCGGGTCAGCGATCGCCCCGCGCCAACAGTGCCGTGTCGATGTCCAGGTACTTCCAGAAATCGCGCACGAAGATGTTGCGGTCGAAGCCCAGCACCCAGGGGTGCCACAGGTCAGTGGTGATGCGGTGCACGTGCACCTTGTAGGGCATGTAGGCGATCATGATCTTCTTCGCCTCGTCGAGCAGGGCCTGGCGCTCGGGCCCGTCGGGCAGCATGCGCTGGCGTTCGTACAGCGCGTTGAAGCGCGCCAGGTCGAAGCGCGCGTGGTTGGCCTGGCCCTTGTTGGGGCCGTAGCCCAGCGCCAGGAAGTTGTCGGCATCGGGCTGGCTGGCGCTCCAGCCCACGCCCCACATCATCAGCTTGCCGGCGCGGCTGGCCTTCAGGTTCTCCGGCCACTTGGCCACCTTGAACTCGATGTGCAGCCCGAGCGCGTCCATGTTCTTCTGCCACAGCTCGGTCAGCTGGCGCGAGGTCTGGTCCGGCGAGGTGGCGTACTCCAGCTTCAGCGGCTTGCCGTCGGGCAGCTCGCGCCAGCCGTCGCCGTCGCGGTCGACGTAACCGTACAGGTCGAGCAGCGCCTTGGCGCGCGCCAGGTTGTGCTCGCTCATCTCGCTCTTGAAGGCCGGGTCATGGCCCCAGGCGCCGGGCGCGATCGGTGACTGCGCCGGCACCGCCTGGCCGCGCCGCACCAGTGCGATCTCGCGCTCCACGTCCACCGCCAGCGCGATGGCGCGGCGCAGCGCCACCTTGTCGGGCGTGTTGCCGCCGACCAGCGGATGCTCCATGCCGAAGTAGGTGAGGGCCACGTCGGCGCGCGGCACGCGCAGCATGCCGATGCCGCGCTTGTCCAGGTTCGGCGCGAGCTGGTTGTTGGGGATGGCGATGTGTGCGAACTCGGCCGGCAGGCTTTCGAGCAGGTCCTGCTCGCCGTTCAGGAAGGACAGCCAACGCGGCTGGGCTTCTTCGATGATCGAGATCTGCACCTGGTCGATCATCGGCAGGCGCCGGCCCTTGAACTTCTGCGCGATGGCCTGCAGCCGCGCATCGCCGGCCGGCGGCTGTTCGTCGTACAGCACCTCGCGGTAATTCGGGTTCTTCTGCAGCATCATCTTCGAGCTGCGCTTCCACTGCGCCAGCCGGTACGGGCCTGTGCCGACCGGGTGCTCACCGACCTTGTCGCCATAGGCGTCGACCACCTCGCGTGCCAGCGCACCCGTGAAGGATCCATCGGCCAGGTTGTAGAGGAAGCGCGGGCTGGGCTCGGCGAGTTTGATTTGCAGGGTGTAGCGATCCAGCGCACGCAGGCCCTCGACCTCGCTGTCGTAGTCGAAGGGTGTCTTGTTGTCGATGGCCTTCTTGCGCAGTTCGCTCAGCCCGAGGATCTTGGCGCTCTCCAGCACGTACAGGTTGCCGCTCTTCCAGCGCGGGTCGTAGTGGCGCTTGATCGAGTACACATAGTCGGCGGCGGTGAGCTCACGCTTCTTGCCGCCGAAGGCCGGGTCGTCGTCGAAGTGGATGCCCGGCTGGATGCGTATCGTGAAGTTGCGGAAATCGGCCGACACCTCGGGCATCGCCGCAGCGGTGTTGGGCCGCAGGCGCACCGGTCGGGCCATGAACTCGAACTCCAGCGGCGCGTCGAAGATGCCCGCGGCCACGGTGCGTGAATACAGGTCAGTGATCTGCGCCGGGTCGAAGCTGGTCTCGGCGATCGGGAAGGCATAGCGCAGCGTCTTCGGCGCCGGCGCAGCGCCCTGCGCCTGGCTGGGGCCGGCAAGCAGCCCCAGGCTCGCGGCCAGCGCCAGCAGCATGGGTCGGATCATCAAGGGGCCTCGGGTCGGGTCGCGTCGCAGCAGTCTACGGCGCGGCGACGGCCCGTACACTCGCGCCAACTTTCAACGGACCCCCGACGCAGCGCTCATGGTGGCCTACCTGATCCGAAGGCTGTGGCAGATGGTGCCGACGCTGCTGGGCGTGGTGTTGCTGGTGTTCGTGCTGTTTCGCTTCTTCGGCGGCGACCCGGCCGAGATCCTGGGCGGGCTGAATGCCACGCCGGAACAGATCGATGCCATCCGCCGGCAACTCGGCCTGAACGAGCCGTGGTGGGTGCAGCTGGGCCTGTTCGTCAAGCAAATCCTCAGCTTCGACTGGGGCAAGAGCTGGGCCACCAACGAGGCGGTGTCGAACCTGTTCACCACGCGTTTGCCGGCCACGCTGACCGTGATGCTGCCGATCCTGGTGCTGGACACGCTGCTGGCCATCCCCTTCGCGCTGTTCGTCGCGCACCGGCGCGGCTCGCTCACCGACCGCGTGATCATGGTCATCACCACCGTGGCGCTGTCGATCAGCTTCCTCGTCTACATCATCGTCGGGCAGTACCTCTTCGGCTTCCAGCTGGGCTGGTTTCCGGTGCAGGGCTGGAGCGACAGCCTGTGGACCAACCTGAGGGTGTATGCGCCACTGCCGGTACTGCTGGCCGTGATGGTCGGCGTGGCGCCGCAAACGCGCCTGTACCGCAGCTTCTTCCTCGACGAGATCGGCCAGGACTACGTGCGCACCGCGCGCGCCAAGGGCCTGAGCGAGCCGGTGGTGCTGCTGCGCCACGTGCTGCGCAACGCGATGATCCCGATCCTGACGAACATCGGGCTGGCGCTGCCGGGCATCTTCGTCGGCTCCTTCCTGATCGAGGTGTTCTTCTCCATTCCCGGCCTGGGCCGCGAGGTGCTGCTGGCCGTGAACCGCAGCGACTACCCGGTGATCCAGGCGGTGACGGTGTACGTCGCCATGCTCACGATGTTCATCAACCTGCTCACCGACCTGCTTTACAAGTGGGTCGATCCGCGGGTGGCGCTGAAATGAGCGCCGTGCTCGACGACGCCGCGCCCTGGGCGCCGGCTTCCGAAGGCGTGTGGCAAGCGGCCTGGGGACGCCTGCGCGGCGACCGCGTCGGCATGGTCTGCCTGGCCATCGTGTCGGCATTCCTGCTGATGATCGTGCTGTCGGCGCTGGGCGTGCTGGCCGGCGGCTGGCAGCGCGAGGTGGGCGTGCCGAGCGCGCCGCCAAGCTTCGTCGGACCGCGCCCGCCCGAGGCCATGGGCGCGATCGAGGTGCCGAAGGGCCCGAACGTGGACCTGTCGGACGTGGACCCGCTGGCCCCGCGCTACAAGGAGTGGGACGAACGCGCGGCCCAATTCCGCAGCGTCGAGTTCGCCAAGCTCGACACGCTGCCGCTGGGTGCCGACCGGCTGGGCCGCGACGTGCTCGCCAAGGCCATCAAGGGCACCGAGATCTCGGTCTTCGTCGGCGTGATGGCGGCGTTGGTGGCCACGCTGATCGGCACTGTGCTCGGCGCCTGCGCCGGCTTTTTCGGCGGGCGCGTCGGCGACCTGCTGGAATGGCTGTACAACGTCTTCACGTCGATCCCGGGCATCTTGCTGATCTTTGCCTTCGCGGCGGTGTTCGGGCGCGGCATCGGCACGGTGGTGCTGATCCTCGGCCTGACCGGCTGGACCGGCATCTACCGCCTGTTGCGCGCCGAGTTCATGAAGCATGCGGTGCGCGATTACGTGCGCGCCGCGCAGGCCATCGGCGCCAGCGCCGCCAGCCGCATGTTCCGCCACATCCTGCCGAACGTCAGCCACGTGATCCTGGTGCAGCTGTCGATCCTGACGGTGGGCTTCATCAAGGCCGAGGTCATTCTGTCCTACCTGGGCCTGGGCGTGCCGGTGGACCAGGTGAGCTGGGGCACGATGCTGGCCGAAGCGCAGAGCGAGCTGCTGCTCGGCCACTGGTGGCAGCTGGCCGGGGCGACACTGTTCATGGCCAGCTTCGTGACCGCGTTCTCGCTGCTGACCGATGCGCTGCGCGATGCGCTCGACCCGAAACTCCGCGGACTGGAATGAGCGCATCGCTGCTGTCGATCCAGGACCTGCGCGTCGCCTTTCGCATGGGCAAGGTCAACGGCGTGCCGCAGCGTGCCGAGGCGGTGGGTCGCGGCGCCGAAGGCGTGAGCTTCGACATCCCGGAGAACTGCAGCGTGGCGCTGGTCGGTGAATCGGGCTCGGGCAAGAGCGTGACAGCGATGTCCATCGTCAACCTGCTGCCCGACAACGCCGAGCGCGCGGGGCGCATCCTCTACTGCGGCCGCGATCTGATGCAATCCGACGCGGCGCAGATGCGCGCACTTCGCGGGCGCGAGATCGCCTGCGTGTTCCAGGATCCGATGAGTTCGCTCAACCCGGTGCTGCCGGTCGGGCGCCAGTTGTGCGAGCCGCTGATCACGCACCTGCGCATGACGCCGCGCGAGGCGCTGGCGCGCGCCGAGGCGCTGTTGATCGAGGTCGGCATGCCCGAGCCGAAGCGCCGGCTGCAGGCCTACCCGCACGAGCTGTCGGGCGGCCAGCAGCAGCGCGTGATGATCGCCATGGCGCTGGCCTGCGAGCCCAAGCTGCTGATCGCCGACGAGCCGACGACCGCGCTGGACGTGACCATCCAGCGCCAGATCCTGGAGTTGCTGGCGTCGCTGAAGGCGCGGCATCGCATGAGCCTGCTGTTCATCAGCCACGACCTGGGCGTGGTCGGCGAGATTGCCGACCAGGTGGTGGTGATGCGCCATGGGCGGGTGCGCGAGCAGGGTCCGGTGGCGCAGATCTTCGCTGCGCCGCGTGATGCCTACACGCGCGCGCTGCTGGCCTGCCGGCCCGGGCTGTCGGGCCCACCGCCGGCACGGCTGAGGGTGATCGACGAACACATTGCCGCGAACGACAGGCACCCAACGCCAGCTGCCTCGCCCCGTCTGGCCAAGGAGCCCGACGCGCCGGTGATCCTGGAGGTGCGCTCGCTGGCCAAGTCCTTCTGGCTGCGCCAGGGCGTGTTCGGCAAGCGTGAGTTCAAGGCCGTGCACGGCGTGAGCTTCAAGCTGCGGCGCGGGCACACGCTGGGCGTAGTCGGCGAATCGGGTTCGGGCAAGACGACGATGGGCCTGACGCTGCTGCGCCTGCACGAGCCGACCCACGGCGAAGTGCTGCTCGACGGCCGCGACATTGCCAGCCTGGACGCGCGCGAGCGCCAGGCGATGCGCCGACGCATCCAGATCGTCTTCCAGAACCCCTATGCGTCGCTGAACCCGCGCTTCACCATCGGCCAGACTCTGGTCGAGCCGATGGCCATCCACGGCATCGGCGCCAGCTTGGCCGAGCGCGAGCAACGGGCCCGCGCGTTGCTGCAAAAGGTGGGGCTGGAAGCCAGCGCCTTCGCGCGCTTCCCGCACGAGTTTTCGGGTGGCCAGCGCCAGCGCGTGGCCATCGCCCGCTGCCTGACACTGCAGCCCGAAGTGCTTGTGCTGGACGAGGCGGTGTCGGCGCTGGACGTGTCGGTGCAGGCGCAGGTGCTGAACCTGCTGCGCGACCTGCAGGAGGAGCTAGGCCTGGCTTACGTGTTCATCAGCCACGACCTCGGCGTGGTGCGCTTCATGGCCGACGAGGTGCTGGTCATGAAGGACGGCGAGGTCGTCGAGCAGGCCGGCGCCGAGGAGATGCTGGCCTCGCCGACGCAGGAGTACACGCGACGGCTGCTTGCGGCCATTCCCCGGGGCTACTGCGCGGCCACCTGACGCGCCTGCATCCGCGCGGCGCCGTCACACATGGATACACCTGCCACTGGCGCATATGGGCAGTTGCCGACCCAACGCGTCAGTCTTGTAACAGCGCCGACACCCTGGCGACGCGAAGCGGCGGCCCGGCGTGCCGCGTCTCGTGACGGAGCGCACAAGTCGCGGCCCTGCGAACGCATGGCGCTGTGTGGCACGGAAGCTGCACGCTACGGCTTGCCGGCCCACGTGCCGATATACAGACATGTCCGCTGCAAAGGCCCAAGCCATGCCCAGTACGTCGTTGGTTTTCGCTCCCGCTGCACGCCGCCTGCGTGCCGCATCGTCGGCCGTGCATGGCGGCGCATCGTCCTTGTTGCGCCTGGCGCGAACCGGCGATGCGCGCCTGCCCTCAGGCGCTGCGATGTCCGACTGGGCCGAACGTGCCGCGTCCATGCTTGACCTGACGCCGATGATGGTCGGGCCGCAAACGGCGATGCCAAGGCAGGCCGCAGGTCACGGGCTGCCTGCGTCGGCCCGGCACAGTGGGGTGCAGGCATGATTCTCACCCCAGCCCCACTGCAGCGGCCCGCGCTCAAGGGTGCCGTGGTTCGTCCGCTGCGCAACGGCCTGCCGATCCAACCGCGCAAAGCCACCGTCGCACCCCCGGTGCTGCAGACGCTGCGCGCACCGCTGCAGTTGAGCCTGGACCTTCAGCCGCGGCTGCGCTGAGGCGGGCCGGCGCATCCCCCCTGGGGCGGCACCGACTGACGCCAGAATCGACTCAAGCGTTGGTCCAGATCACCTTCTTCTTCTGGCCGACCCAACGCTCGTAGTTCGCGGCGAACAGGTCTTCGATCTTGTTGCGCTTGACCTTCATGGTCGGCGTCAGGATGTCGTTCTCCACCGACCAGGCTTCGGCCGTGATGACCAGGCAATCCATCTGCTCGTGCGGGTCGAGCAGCGCGTTGACTGACTGCAGGTGCTCGGACAGTGCAGCCTCGAGCGCCGAGCGGCCCGCGCTGTCCTTGGCCTTGGCCGCGGCCTCGGGGTTGAGCATCAGCAGCGCCAGCGGCTGGCCGAGGTTGGCTCCGGTGACGCAGATGGCCTCGATCGCCGGGTGCGTCGCCAGCTTGTCCTCGATCGGCGCCGGCGCGACGTACTTGCCCTTGCCGGTCTTGAACAGGTCCTTGACGCGGCCGGTGATCTTCAGGTTGCCTTCGGCGTCGATCGTGCCCTTGTCGCCGGTCTTCAGCCAGCCGTCCTCGGTGAAGGTGGCCTTGGTGACCTCGGGCTGCTTGTAGTAGCCGAGCATCAGGCATTCGCCCTTGACCTGAATCTCGCCGGTGTCCTTGTCGACGCGGCACTGCACGCCGTCGTAGACGGTACCGACCGTGCCGGGTCGTGGCTTGCCCAGCGTGGTGGCATGCGACAGGCCGCAGTTCTCGGTCATGCCGTAGACCTCGACGATGTCCAGCCCCAGGCTGCGGTACCAGTTGAGCAGCGAGGTCGGCATCGGCGCGGCGCCGCCGGCGGCCCAGTACACCTGGTCCAGGCCCAGGCCGGTGAGGATCTTCTTCTTCACGATGCCCCGGATGATCGGGATCTTCAGCAGCCGCTCGAGCTTCTCCTTCGGCATCTTGGCCTGCACGCCCTGCTGGAACTTGACCCACAGGCGCGGCACCGAGAAGAACACGGTCGGCCGCGCGCGCTGGATGTCGGAGACAAAGGTTTCCAGGCTGTCCGCGAAGAAGACGTGCATGCCGGTGGCCAGCAAGCCGTGTTCGACCAGCATGCGCTCGGCCACGTGCGCCAGCGGCAGGTAGCTGAGCATGCGGCCAGTGGAATCGAGCTTGACACGCTTCAGGCCGCTGGTGATCGACCAGGCAAAGGTGCCGAAGCTTTGCATCACGCCCTTGGGCATGCCGGTGGTGCCCGAGGTGTAGATCAGCGTGCACAGTTCGTCGGCACCACGCAGCGGACTTTCCTTCATCGGCTGCGTCTTCGCGATGATGCTGTCCCAGGTGGGCCCGTCGATCGACGGGGCCAGCGGCAGGCTGATCATCGGCAGCCCGGCCGGTACGCCGGGCTTCATCTCCTTCCACACGTCCAGCTTGCCGACGAACAGCAGTTTCGACTCGCTGTGCTCGAGAATCTGGCGCACGGTGTTCGCGGCCAGCGTCGGATACAGCGGCACCGACACGTGACCGGCCATCCAGATGGCCCAGTCGGCCATCATCCAGTGTGCGGTGTTCTTGGCCAGCAGCGCGATGCGCGTGCCCGGTTCGAAATTCAGGCTCTTCAGGTGCGCTGCCATGCGGCGTACCTCGTCCAGTGCCTGCTTCCAGGTGTAGTCCTTGACCACGCCCCCGCCCATGGGTTGGGTGAACACGACCTTGTCGGGCGTGGTCTTCTCCCAGTGGTACAGGCGCTGCAGGGCGAGTGTTTCGGGCAATGCGGACGAGGCCATGGTCTTGCTTCCTATCGGTGCTTGGCAGGGAGGGGGTCGGAGGTGAAGCGCGAGCCTAGCCAAACTCGCCACCGGCGTACAGCAGGACTACCCGTAATCGGGACGGGCCGCCGATGCCGCGCTTCAGGCCTCGCGAGCGGCCGCGTCCAGCAACTGCTCGAGCACGCGGCGCGCCGCCCGCAGCGCCAGTGTGACGTCGATCTCGGCCTGGGGTGCAATGTGCTTGACCACCTCGTCCAGCGTGTCCGGCTCGACCATGATGGCGCGCGCGATCACCGACAAGGCAATGATCGCCCGACGTGGCAGCGCCTCGGGCAGTTCGCCACTGGCCTGTGCCTGCACGTGGTGGCGTACGCTGGCCACCGCCGCGGCGCCCAGGCCCCAGCTTTCGCACAGCGCCGCGCCCAGGGCGTCATGGCCGACGCCGAATCCGGCGAACTCCAGCGAGGCCAGTTCGGTGTCGTCGCGTGCGGCGCGCAGCATCGAGCGGTAGTGGTCCGGCGCGTGCCGGAACAGCACCGCCTTGCCGCACTCCTCGAACAGCCCGGCCGAGTGTGCCGCCCAGGCGTCCTGGCTCATCTGCGACGCCAGCCGACCCATGATCAACCCTCGCTGCGAAGCGCGCTTCCAGATCGGCTCGAGCTCGGCAGCCGGCGGAAACGCGGCACGCAGCCCCATTTCGAAGGTAATCGCCGCCACCTCGCGCATGCCCAGGTAGGTGATGGCCTGCTGCACGCTCTGCACGCGGCCCTTCAGGCCGTAAAGCGAGGAGTTCACGGCCTTCATCACCGCGGCGGCCAGCGCCATGTCGCCCTCGATCAGCCTCGAGGCGGCGTTCAGGTTCATGTCCTCGTCGGCCATCAGCAGCGACAACTGCACCAGCGATTCGGGCCGCGCCGGAATGTCGATCTGAAGTGTGCGCAGTTCGGGGTCGACGGGCATGGTGGGCTCGCAGCTCGGACGAAGTGGAGCCAATGTTAAGGCCTTGGCCGCGGCGGGCCGGGGCCGTCCAGGCCCGACCCCGCGCCCATGAAAAAGGGCGCTGCGAAATCGCGCGCCCTTCTTGCTTGTTATGCGCCTGCGCCCTGGCTGCCGGTGGCACCGTGGCGCCCCTGCGGCCGCGCAGAACCTGTCTCCTCGCACCCGCGGTGCCGGCAACCACGACGGGCTGAGCGACACCAAGTGCGCGCACTCTAGGGACCGCACCCGGGGCGCGTCAACGGTGTTTTCCCGGCGCTGCGGTGCTAGCGCCGAGGCGGGCCGTCCAGCACCGGGAACAGTTGCGTCAGGCCCTCGGCCATGATTTCCACGGCCAGTGCGGCCAGGATCAGCCCCATCAGCCGGGTCATGATGTTGATGCCGGTATGGCCGAGCATCCGGGTGATGCGCCCCGACGCAGCGAAGGCCAGGTAAACCGAGACGCCCACGACCACCCCATAACCCACCAGTACCGCCAGTTCCCACCAGTGGCGGGTGCGCTGTGCGTAGATCACCATGGTCGAGATCGTTGCCGGGCCGGTGAGCAGCGGGATGGTCAGCGGCACCACGGCGATGCTCGCGCCGGCATCGACCTTGGCGTTGCCATCGCTCACGTCGCCGGGCTTGCTCTCGGCGGGCTGGGCATTGAGCATCTGCAGCGAGCTGATGAGCAGCAGCGTGCCCCCGCCGACCTGGAACGAAGCGATCGAAATGCCGAAGAAGCCGATGATCTTCAGGCCCGCGAGTGCGCTCACCGCGATCACCACGAAGGCGCTGAACGCACTGACCTGCATGGTGCGCTGGCGCTGAGCACGGTTCAGGTTGCGCGTGAAGTGGATGAAGAAGGGCACCACGCCGATCGGGTTGACGATCGCCAGCAGAGCGATCAGCGGTTTCATCAGATCCATGCGCGATGCTACGTCGGCACACCGGCCACTATCGGCCGGCCCGAAGGCCGACGGCGCTGGGCCTCGGGTTAGCCCGTAGGCGCCAAAACAACACTCTGCGCAGGGTGCCTTTGCGCCCTCTTGCGGGATGCCTAGATAATGGATTACGCGTGTGTCGGATGCGGCGCCTTCGCCTGAATGGTTCTCGCTGGGTTGAAGCTCCACATGGTTTCTTGTTCTAGATAGAGGGCTCCCCCGTGGGAAATAAACTTTACGTCGGCAATCTCGCCTACTCCGTGCGCGACGAATCGCTGCACCAGTCGTTCTCGCAGTTCGGCACCGTTACGTCCGCCAAGGTCATGATGGATCGCGACACCGGCCGCTCCAAGGGCTTCGGCTTTGTCGAGATGGGTTCGGATGCCGAGGCGCAGGCTGCCATCAACGGCATGAACGGCCAGGCGCTCGAAGGGCGTGCCATCGTGGTCAACGAAGCCCGCCCGCGCGAAGAGCGTCCGGGTGGCTTCGGCGGCGGTGGCGGCAGCCGTGGCGGGTACGGCGGTGGTGGCGGCGGTGGCGGTGGCGGTGGTGGTGGCCGCAGCCCCTACGGCAGCGGTGGTGGCGGCGGTGGTGGCCGCAGCCCCTACGGCAGCGGTGGTGGCGGTGGTGGCCGCGGCGGGTACGGCGGAGGCAGCAGTGGAAGCGGCGGCGGTGGCCGCGGCGGCTACTAAAGCTTAGGCCAGTTCAGCCGCGCCCCGGCGCGGTCGCAGCAGGGCGCCGATGCATCGCATCCGCGCCCTTTGTCATGGGTGGAATCGAACTCGCGCAGTGGGCGCCAGCGACCGGGGTCAATGTCGCTGGCGCTGTTTGCGCTGCCGTCCCCTAAGCGCCCGGTCGAACAGAGCGTTCGGCAGCAGGCGCAGCAGTTTGGCCACAAGGCCCATTTGCCAGGGAATGACGCGGTAGCTGTCGCCGGCGATGATGGCCTGGAACGCACGGTCCGCGAAGTCGTCGGCCGACATCAGGAAGGGCATCGAATAGCGGTTGCCGCGTGTCAATGGCGTGTCGATGTAGCCCGGCAGGATCGTCACTACCTTCACACCGGCAGCAGCACATTCGCCGCGCAGGCTTTCGCAATAACTGATGGCGGCGGCCTTGCTGGCGCAATAGGCACCGTGCCCGGGCAGGCCGCGGATGCCGGCGACGCTGGCGATGCCCACCAGCCGACCACTGCCGCGTTTGCGAAGCGCCGTCACGAAGGGATGGAAGGTTGCCGCCATACCGATGTTGTTGGTTTCGAAGGTGCTGCGCATGACTTCCAGGTCGTCGAAGTCCGCCGTGTCGATGCCCACACTGATGCCCGCATTGGCCACCACCGCTTCGGGCAGGCCTTGCCGCGCGATGCACTCCTGCCCGGCATGGACGATGCTGCGCGTGTCGCGCACGTCCGCGGCATAGACACGGGCCTGGTTCGCGTCGAGCCCCTGCGCGTCGACCCACGCCTGCAACTCGGCACCGCGGCGCGCCACCAGCGCCAGGCGCCAACCCGCGCGGTGAAAGCGCAGTGCCAGGGCCTGCCCGATGCCGCTCGAGGCGCCCGTGATGAAGACCAGCGGAGCGCTCATTCCGACCCCCGCGGCGGCGGCACTGGCATCGGGCCATCGGGTCGGCTGGCGCAACGTGATCGGGCAGGCATGTCAGGGACCTTTCTTCGCCGGCGTCGCGCCGGACGGTGCGGGCCGTCGCGCGGCGCCATCGGAGGGCAGCAGCAGCGCGCGCATCTGGCCCTGCAGTTGCAGCAGTCCCGCCAGATGGTCGTATTCCATGCCGGCGGCGCGGAACTCACTGCCGTCGCGCACCACCAGCACCGGAAGATGCGAGCGCACGCGCTCGGTGTTCAGGAAGGCATGCAGGAATTCGCCGCGGAACTCGATCGGTTCGCCACGCGGCCCGGTGCTGTTGATGCGCGCATCGCCGAGCAACTGCAACTCGCTGCCGTCGCCGTTGGTGATCGCGCGCCGCGCCTGAGCCAGTGTGGCGCGGCCGTCCGTCGCCACGGCGCGCACCCGGGCCTGGTCGATTTCGATGCGGTCGGTGTCGGCATAGTGGCGCAACTGCTCTCCCTGGATACGCGCCTTCAGTCGGCCGTCCTTGTCGAAGCGCTCGACCACGAAGTTCTGCATCGTGTAATCGGGCTCGGCCCGCGGCGCGGCCTTGTCCCGCTGAGGTTCGGCCGAGGGGGTGTTCTTCACCAGCCACCAGGTGCCCAGCGCCAGCACCCCCATCAGCAGCAACGGCAGGTAGGTGGCCAGCATTTCGCGCACACGCAGATGCCAGGGCAACGGTGCGCGCAGGGGCTGCGACGCCTGCGGCACCGGCCCGAGCGAGATCGGTACATCCGGCAGGTCCGGCAGGTGCAGTTCGATGGACATGTACTAGTGTGAATCCAGTGTCTGCCGCTGGCTTTGCAGCAGCGCGGCGTAGCGCCCGCTGGCCATCAGCAGCAGGTCGCAGAACTCGCGAGCAGCACCATGGCCGCCACTGGCGTGCGTGACATGGTCGGCCATCGCCCTGACCTCGACATGCGCATTCGCGCTGGCACAGGCAAAACCGGCACGCGCCAGCAGCGGCAGGTCGGGCCAGTCGTCGCCGATGGCAGCGGTATCGGCCCAGTCGACGCCCAGCGCGTCGAGTTGCGACAGTGCCGCAGCGAGCTTGTCCTGTGCGCCGTAGACCGCGTGCGCAAGGCCCAGGTCGGCGACGCGCCGACGCACCGCCGCCGAATCACGGCCGGTGATGATCACCGGCGTGATGCCGCCGCGCGCCAGCAGCTTCAAGCCGTGCCCGTCCAGGGTGTGGAAAGCTTTGACCGTCTCGCCCTGTTCGCCGATGTACAGCCTGCCGTCGGTGAGCACGCCATCAACGTCGAAGATCGCACACTTCATGCCCAGGCCGCGCCCTTGTGCCTTGAGCAGCAGTTCGGGCGCGAAGTGCAGCGCCGGGGCGGGTACATCCTGCGGCATCAGATCACCTTGGCCCGCATCAGGTCGTTGGAGTTCAACGCGCCCACCAGGCGGCCCTCGGCATCGAGCGCCAGCACACTGGTGACGCGGTGGCGCTCCATCACCTCGGCTGCGTCTACAGCCAAGGCATCGGCGCTGACGCAGCGCGGCTGGCGGTGCATCACGTCCTCGGCATGCAGAGCGCGCAGGTCCGCGCCGCGTTCGATCAGGCGACGCAGGTCACCGTCGGTGAAGATGCCCAGCACGCGCTCGTCGGCGTCGACAATGGCGGTGAAACCCAGGCCCTTGCCGGTCATCTCGCCGAGCATCTCGATGAAGCTGGCGCGCGGGCCGACTCGCGGCAGCGTGCTGCCCGAGCGCATCAGGTCGCGCACATGCATCAGCAGCTTGCGCCCGAGGCTGCCGCCGGGATGCGAGCGCGCAAAGTCCTCTTCGTGGAAACCGCGGGCGTCGAGCAGCGCCACCGCCAGCGCATCGCCCAGCGCCATCTGCGCGGTGGTGCTGGCGGTCGGCGCCAGGTTCATCGGGCAGGCTTCCTGGTCGACGGCGCTGGAGATCACCAGGTCGGCATGCCGGGCCAGCGTGGAATCGACTTGGCCGGTCATCGCCACCAGCGTCACGCCGATGCGCCGCATCGCCGGCAGGATGGCCGCGAGCTCGTCGCTCTCGCCGCTGTTGGAGATGGCCAGCACCACGTCTCCGGCCATGACCATGCCCAGGTCGCCATGCCCGGCCTCGGCCGGATGAACGAAGAACGCCGGCGTGCCGGTGGAGGCCAACGTGGCGGCGATCTTGCGCCCGACATGGCCGCTCTTGCCCATGCCCATGACGATGACGCGGCCGCGGCACTCCAGCATGGCCAACACGCTGCGAGTGAAGCCCTCACCCTGCCGTGGGCCCAGCGCCAGCAGTGCCCGCGCCTCGACCTCGAAAGTTTCGCCAGCCAGGCGCAAGGCGCGTTGCGGGTCGAAGCGGCGGGCGGGGTTCACGTCGTTCATGCTCCGATAGGATCGGGCATTCTAGAAGCGTACCGGGTCGCGTCGCCCGGCCCTTGCGTCACTGCGGTCCATGGCCACCACCCTCGATCTTGCCCTGCTCTACCTGGTCGCCGCCGTGCTCGG
Source organism: uncultured beta proteobacterium (assembly GCA_963824005.1). Taxonomy (GTDB): domain Bacteria; phylum Pseudomonadota; class Gammaproteobacteria; order Burkholderiales; family Burkholderiaceae_C; genus Rubrivivax. The sequence goes on along the minus strand of CAWGOK010000015.1, from coordinate 9,448 downwards.
CGTGGTCATCTGCCGTTCGCTGAAGCTGCCGCCGATGCTGGGCTACCTGGTCGTGGGGGTGCTCATCGGGCCGAACGCATTGGCCCTGGCCAAGGACACCGCCGGCATCAAGTACCTGGCCGAGTTCGGCGTGGTCTTCCTGATGTTCGTCATCGGGCTGGAGTTCAACCTGCCCAAGCTGCGCAGCATGCGCTCGCTGGTCTTCGGGCTGGGCCTGTCGCAGGTGGCGTTGACGATGGCCGGCACGCTGCTCGGGCAAGCCTTTCTGGTGTGGGCCTTCTCGTTCACCAGCACGCCGTGGCAAATGGGTTGGCAAGGTGCCGTGGTGTTGGGTGGCGCGATGGCCATGTCGAGCACGGCCATCGTCGTGAAGATGATGGCCGAACGGCTGGAGCTCGAGACCGAGCACGGCCGCCGCGTCATCGGGGTGCTGCTGTTCCAGGACCTGGCCGTGGTGCCGCTGCTGGTGCTGATCCCGGCGCTGGACAACAGCGGCGAAGACATGGCCCGCGCCATCGGCCTGGCCACGCTGAAGGCTGCGGCATTGCTGGTGCTGCTGCTGGTCGGCGGCAAACGTGTCATGCGCTGGTGGCTGACGCTGGTGGCGCGGCGCAAGAGCGACGAGCTGTTCATGCTCAACCTGCTGCTCGTCACGCTGGGCCTGGCCTGGTTGACCGAGCATGCCGGCCTGTCGCTGGCGCTGGGTGCCTTCGTCGCCGGCATGCTGGTGGCCGAGACCGAATACAAGCACCAGGTCGAAACCGACATCCGCCCCTTCCACGACGTGCTGCTCGGACTGTTCTTCATCACCGTGGGCATGAAGCTCGACTGGCGGCTGGTACTCGACCAGTGGTTCCTGGTGCTGGTGCTGACGACGCTGCCGGTGCTGGCCAAGTTCGTGCTGGTGGCGGCGTTGACGCGCGTCTTCGATGCCACGCCCGGTGTGGCGCTGCGCACCGGCCTGTACCTGGCGCAGGCCGGCGAATTCGGCTTCGTGCTGCTGGCACTCGGCGCGCTGAACAACCTGGTGGCGCCGCAATGGGTCAGCCCGGTGCTGGCCAGCATGGTGCTGTCGATGCTGATCGCACCCATCCTGATCATCTACAGCAACCGCATCGTCATGCGCCTGTCGTCCAGCGACTGGCTGCTGCAGTCGGTACAGCTGACGAGCATCGCCAAGAAGTCGATCACCACGCAGGGACACGTCATCATCTGCGGCTACGGGCGCAGTGGGCAGAACCTGGCACGTCTGCTGGACACGGAACACATCCCGTACATGGCTCTGGATCTCGACCCCGACCGCGTGCGGCAGGCCGCCGCAGCCGGACAGAGCGTGGTCTTCGGCGACGCCGCTCGGTTGCAGAGCCTGATGGCTGCCGGGCTGGCGCGTGCCAGCGCGGTGGTCGTCAGCTACCCCGACACGCCCTCGGCGCTGAAGATCCTGCGCCTGGTGCGCGAGCATGCGCCGAAGGTGCCGGTGGTCGTGCGCACGATCGACGACACCGATCTCGAACGGCTGCGCGAGGCCGGGGCCACCGAGGTCGTGCCCGAGGCCATCGAAGGCTCGCTGATGCTGGCCAGCCATGCACTGGTGCTCGTGGGCGTACCGATGCGACGCGTGATCCAAATGGCGCGCGACGCGCGCGATGCCCGCTACGGGCTGCTGCGCGGCTACTTCCACGGCGCCGACGACGACACGGCGGAAGAGCTGACGCAGGAGCGATTGCTCAGCGTCACGCTGCCCGCCGCGGCTGCCTGCATCGGCCGCAAACTCGGCCATCTGGCTCTGCATGCGGTGGGGGTGCGCGTGGTATCGGTGCGTCTTGCAGCGGGACAGGTGCGCCACGCCGACGAGGAACTGTCACTTTCTGCCGGCGACACGCTGGTACTGTCCGGGCTGCCCGAGCCGTTGACCCTGGCCGAGGCCAAGCTGCTGGGCGGAGGCTGACGGCCCACAATCGCCAGCGCCGTTCGACGCGCCCCCGCTGTTGCCATGACCCCTTCCGACTACATCAGGAACCACATCCGCACCGTGCCCGACTGGCCGTCGCCGGGCGTGCAGTTCCGCGACATCACGCCGCTGCTGTCCAACCCGCGCGTGTTCCGCGTGCTCATCGACCAGTTCGTGCACCGCTACTTCGACACACGGCCGGATGCGATCGCCGGTCTGGACGCGCGCGGCTTCATCATCGGCTCGGTGCTGGCCTACGAGCTGAACGTCGGCTTCGTGCCGATCCGCAAGAAGGGCAAGCTGCCCTTCACCACGGTGCAGGAGAGCTACGAGCTGGAATACGGCTCGGCCGCGGTGGAGATGCATACCGACGCGGTGCGGCACGGTGAGCGCGTGGTGCTGATCGACGACCTGATCGCCACCGGTGGCACGATGATGGCGGGCATGCGACTGCTGCAGCGGCTGGGCGCCGAGGTCATCGAGGGCGCCGCGATCGTCGACCTGCCCGAGCTGAAGGGCTCGCAGCGCCTGCGCGCCGCCGGCCTGCCGTTGTTCACGCTGATGGACTTCGAAGGGCACTGAGGGCTCCGCCATTGCAGCGGTCGCAGGCGCAAGCGTCGCCGTGGCGGGGCATCAGCGCACCGTCACTTGCCGATGCAGAAGCGGCTGAAGATTTCGCCGAGCAGCTCGTCGGGAGTAAACACGCCGGTGATCTCTGCAAGCGCATCGTGTGCCAGCCGCAATTCCTCGGCCAGCAGCTCGAGCGGAGACTCGGATTCGGCGGCCAATGCCAGCGCCCTTTCGAGATGCTCGCGCGTGCACCGCAATGCACGCACGTGCCGCGCACGGGCAATGAACACGCCTTCGGTCGTGGCTTGCCAGCCGGCGCGCTTCAGCAGGGCCCGGCGCAAGGCCTGCAGACCCTCGCCGGTGCGCACCGACAGGCTCAATGTGCCCTCGGGCGCGCCGCCCGCCAGGTCGCATTTGGTGAACACATGGAGCAGCTTCGTGCCCGCAGGCAGCCGTGCCGCGATCGCGGATTCGGCGGCCTCGTAGTCGGCCTGGCCACGGCGCGTCAGGTCGTGCAGGAAGAGCACGCTGTCGGCGTCGACGATCGAATCCCAGCTGCGCGAGATGCCGATGCGCTCGACCTCGTCGTCGGTCTGGTCGCGCAGCCCGGCCGTGTCGATGACATGTAGCGGCACCCCTTCGATCTGGATCGTCTGGCTGACTCGGTCGCGCGTGGTGCCCGGCACTGGTGTGACGATAGCCAGCTCGGCGCCGGCCAGCGCATTCAGCAGCGAGCTCTTGCCCACGTTGGGCTGGCCGGCCAGCACCACGCGGATGCCCTCGCGCAGCAACGCGCCTTGTTGCGCAGTGTCGAGCAACGCGTCCAGCGCGACGGCAATCTGCTGCAGCTGCGCCCGGGCGCCCGCCTGTTGCAGGAAATCGATCTCTTCCTCGGGGAAATCGAGCGTGGCTTCGACCAACATGCGCAGGCGCACGATGCGATCGCGCAAACCCTCCACCTGCTGCGAGAACGCGCCACCCAGGGAACGGCTGGCCGAGCGCGCCGCGGCTTCGGTGCTGGCATCGATCAGGTCGGCCACGGCCTCGGCCTGCGCCAGGTCGAGTTTGTCGTTGAGGAAGGCGCGCTCGGTGAACTCGCCCGGTTGCGCCAGGCGCAGGCGCTGGGGCTGGCCGGCCTCGAGGCAGCGCGCCAGCAGCATCTGCAGCAGCACCGTCCCGCCATGCGCCTGAAGTTCGAGCACATCCTCGCCCGTGTACGAGTGCGGAGCCGGAAAGTACAGCGCCAGGCCCTGGTCGATGACATGGCCATCGCTCGCCAGAAAAGGCAGGTAGGTCGCCATTCGGGGCACGAGCGTGCGTCCGCAGATCGCCTGTACCAGCGCCCCAAGGTCTGGCCCGGAGACCCGCACGATGCCGACGGCGCCGCGTCCCGGCGCGGTGGCAATGGCGGCAATGGGCGTGGCGCGGCTCGAGAGCACATTGCCATCGTAGCGTGCGCGGCGGGTGCATTCGGCCCCGCGCCACCGCGTCCCTCGGCGACCACGTCGCCTGGCCGCGAGTATTGGCGCGGGGGGGAGCGCCGGACCACCCGCGTGGGTGGCATCGGATTCACGCTCCTCGAGCCGTCTGCCGTGCGCTTGCCCGCTGGGCGTTGATTGGCCCTGTGGGGTCGTACGGCAGGCCGAGTCAGCCCCGCATGATCGGTGGGCAACCGCATGGAGCGGTCGGCCCTGTTGGCTCATCGACAAGCGGTGACGCTCGTTGAGCGCCATCCATTTGCAGCCTGTGCCGTTGCGCACATGCTGCGCATTCGCCGGCCCCGTGTCATCCCGCGATCAGGGGGTGGGCGGGCCCAAGCAGGCCCGCCAACGTGAGCACCTATTTGCCCAGCACGCCTAGCTTCTTGTTGATGAACCACTGCTGGGCAATCGACAGAATGTTGTTCGTCAGCCAGTACAGCACCAGGCCGGCCGGGAAGAAGAAGAACATCACCGAGAACACCAGCGGCATGATCCACATCATCTTCGCCTGCACCGGGTCGGGCGGCGTCGGGTTGAGCCAGGTCTGGAACATGGTCGACGCCGTCATCAGCAGCGGCAGGATGAAGTACGGGTCGGGCTGCGACAGGTCGTGGATCCACAGGATCCAAGGTGCGTTGCGCATCTCCACGCTGGACAGCAGAACCCAGTACAGCGCGATGAAGAAGGGCATCTGCGCGACGATCGGCAGGCAACCGCCGAGCGGGTTGACTTTTTCCTCGCGGTAGATGCGCATCATCTCCTGCTGCATCTGCTGCGGCTTGTCCTTGTAGCGCTCGCGCAGCTCGGCGACCTTCGGCGCCACCGCCTTCATCTTGGCCATCGAGCGGTAGGCGGCGGCGTTGAGCCAGTAGAAGGCGATCTTCAGCAGCACCACCAGCGCCACGATCGACCAGCCCCAGTTGCCGAGCACCGCGTGCAACTGGTCGAGCAGCCAGAACAGCGGCTTGGCCAGGATGGTGAACCAGCCGTAGTCCTTCACCAGGTCGAGGCCCGGCGCAAGTGCCGCAAGCTTGTTCTCCTCCTGCGGGCCCGCGAACAGCGTCGACTGCAGCACCTTGCTGCTGCCCGCGGCCACCTCACCCATCGGCACCACCATGGCGATGGAGTACAGGTTGTCCGACACCTTCTGCGCGCGGAACTCGCGCGGCTCGTTGCCGGCCAGCAGCCAGGCCGAGGCGAAGTAATGCTGCACCATCGACACCCAGCCGTTGCTGGCGCTTGGCGGATACTCGGCCTTGCCCTTTTCGATGTCCTTGAACTCGATCTTCTGGAACTTGCCGGCGTCGGTGTACATCGCCGGCCCGGTGAAGGTGAAGTAGAACGAGGACTCGCCCTCCGGCGGGTTGCCGTCGCGCGCCAGTTGCAGGTACAGCTGCGGCGAAATCGGCTTGTTGCCTTCGTTGATGAACTCGTGCTTCACGCCGATGGTGTACTCGCCGCGTCTCAGCGTGTAGGTCTTGGCCAGCCGCAAACCCTCGACCGCCGGCGATTCGAAACGAATCTGCAGTTCGTTGCTGCCGTCCTTGAGCGTGCGCTCGCTCACCACCGGCGTCATCTGCGTCAGGTGGTTGGGCAGCGTGACGCCGCCCTGCGCGGTGATCAGACCGGTCTGAGCCAGATAGACGCGCTTGGCGTTCTGCTCAAACAGCACCACGTTGGGCAGTTCCGGGCGCGTGCTACTCGACGAGAACAGCTCCAGAAAGGGCTCATACCACTTGCGGTGAAGCGAGTCCCTGAAGTCCAGCAACTCCAGGCGCACCAGCGTGCCGCCCTGGCTGTCGAAGGTGGCCTTGACCACGTCGGTGGTCAGGGTGATCTTCTCTGTGCCAGGCACCGCAGCCGTGGGCGCGGGCAGGGTGGCAGCGGCAGCCGATGCAGCCGGCGCCGCGCCGGGTACCGCGGCCGCGCTGGGTGTCGGCACGCCGGCCACCGGCGAGGCCGCAGCCGCCGGCGGAGTGGCCGTGTCCGTGGCCACCGGGCGCGGGCTGCCACCGAACATCGACGGCTGGCCGGTGTGCACCGTCCACTTGTCCCACAACAGCACCAACGACATGGTGAAGACCACCCACAGCAGGGTGCGGCGCATATCCGTCATGTGAGCTTCTTCTTGTCGAGAGTGGGTTCGCGCTCGCCGAGGCCGAGGCGGGTGAACAGTCGGGGAGCTTGGGCAGGCACCGGATCACAGCCGCCGTCGCACCAGGGATTGCAGCGCAGCACGCGGCCGGTCGCCAGCGTGGCGCCGACCACGGCGCCATGCTGCTCCAGCGCCTGCAGCGCATAAGCCGAGCATGTCGGCTCGAAGCGGCAGGCATTGCCCAGCCAGGGCTTGAGCAGCATGCGATAGGCCTTGACGACGAACATCAGCAAGTGCTGCGGCAGATGCCACAGCGCATTGGCTAGGCGGGCGGCGGCCCGGCCCTTGGCGGGCCCTGCTGAGGGTCGCGGGTGGCTCATGCGCCGGCCCGCTCGAACAGGCGGTCGAGCTCGGTCGCCGCGGCACTGCGCAGCGCAGCCGAATCGGCAGACACGTATGCCGTCTTGGGAAAGGGCTGGCGCAGCCGCACCAACCACAGGCCGGGCCGCAGCCGCAAGATGTGCCGCTCCATTGCCGCGCGCACCTGGCGGCGCAGCATATTGCGCGTGACCGAGCGTGCGGCGTGGCGCTTTGGCATGACGTTGCCCAGCCACAGGCCGGCGATCGAAGTTATCCACAGGATCGGTCAGCTTCGGTGTATCGCCTGTGCATAACATCTGAACCGCGGGTCGATGGGGCGCGCTTGGGCACGCGCGCAGGTAATGCACGGCGAAGTGAGCACTTCGCGAACATGGCGGCACGGCGAGCACGCGTTCGAAATCAGACTTGCGCAAAAGGCGGCCGATCATGGGCCGGCGCCAGAGCGGCTGTATTACAGGCCGAGGCGCTTGCGGCCCTTGGCCCGGCGCGCGCTGATCACAGCGCGGCCGGCGCGCGTCTTCATGCGGACCAGGAAGCCGTGCGTGCGGGCGCGGCGGACTTTGGACGGCTGGTAAGTGCGTTTCATGTTCGTTCCTGAATGAGCCCTGCACCGTGGCGCGAAGCCACCGCGGTCGGGCGTTGGGTCTGCTGAGGGGATCTTCTGCTGGCGGCGGGTTCAATGCTTCGGGTTGTGCAGCCTTCGGACGCTTGGTCCTCGGGCTGCTGACGAATTGGGGTTCGGCCCGGGCCGGACCCGCCAGCCTGCGCCGCCCACCTGTCGGGCCCATGAGACAAGCCCCAGTTTGTCCCGCGCCTCGGGAAACCCACTATTACATCAAAAAAGCCCTTTCCGGTCAAACACTTGCACCGCAGCAGCGTGCTCCGGCGGGGCATTGACGCGCCGCGCGAAACTGTGGATAACCACGCCTCTGCGGCCCCGCAGCACCTACAATCCGAAGCCTGAAGAGACTAGTTTTCCACAATGACTCCAGACTTGTGGCAACGTGCTTGCGAGCGCCTTGCCGAGCAGCTACCAGAACACCAGTTCAACACCTGGATTCGCCCGCTTCCAGCCGCCGTGCTGCAACACGATGCCGGCAAGCCGGCTGTCATCAGCCTACGTGTGCCCAACCGCTTCAAGCTCGACTGGATCCGTGCGCAGTACGCAGGGCTGATTGAGTCGGTACTCAGCGAGTTGGCCACCGAACCCGTACGCCTGGAGCTGAGCCTGGCCGCGCGTGAGGCCACTGCCCGCGCGCCGGCGGTGGCGCTGGAACGGCGCATCGGCAACGGCGCCGCCCATGCGATGACAGCGCTCAAACTGCCCGAGCCTCACGACAATGGCAGCGGCAGCGCGCAGCCCATCGACCTGCGTGAGCGCGCCGCGGCGACTCTGCCGCCGTCCGCTTCACGCCACAAGCTGAACAGCGCGCTGACCTTCGACACGCTGGTGCCGGGACGGGCCAACCAGATGGCACGCACCGCCGCGCTGCACGTGGCCGGCGCGCCAGGTGCCATGTACAACCCGCTATTCATCTACGGGGGCGTCGGCCTGGGCAAGACGCACCTGGTGCATGCCGTGGGCAACGCGCTGCTCAAGGACAACCCCGATGCGCGGGTGCTGTACCTGCATGCCGAGCAGTTCATCAGCGACGTGGTCAAGAACTACCAGCGCAAGACCTTCGACGAGCTCAAGGCCAAGTACCACAACCTCGACCTGCTGCTGATCGACGATGTGCAGTTCTTCGCCGGCAAGGAGCGCACCCAGGAGGAGTTCTTCAACGCCTTCGAGGCGCTGCTGGCCAAGCGTGCGCACATCATCATGACCAGCGACACCTACCCCAAGGGGCTGGCCGATATCGACGAGCGACTGACCAGCCGTTTCGACGCCGGGCTGACGGTGGCCATCGAGCCGCCCGAGTTGGAAATGCGCGTGGCCATCCTGATCCGCAAGGCAGAGGCCGAGGGCGCGCCGATGCCGGAAGACGTTGCCTTCTTCGTTGCCAAGAACGTGCGCGCCAACGTGCGCGAGCTCGAAGGCGCGCTACGCAAGGTGCTGGCCTATTCGCGTTTCAGCCAGAAGGACATCAACATCGCGCTGGCGCGCGAGGCACTGAAGGACCTGCTGTCGATCCAGAACCGCCAGGTGTCGGTGGAGAACATCCAGAAGACGGTGGCCGACTTCTACAAGATCAAGATCGCCGACATGTACAGCAAGAAGCGCCCGGCCAGCATCGCCCGGCCGCGGCAGATTGCCATGTACCTGGCCAAGGAGATGACGCAGAAGAGCCTGCCCGAGATCGGCGAGCTCTTCGGTGGTCGCGACCACACCACGGTGCTGCATGCGGTGCGCAAGATCGGCGGCGAACGCGGCAAGAACGGTGAACTGAACCAGCAGCTGCACGTGCTGGAGCAGACGCTCAAGGGCTGAAGATCGAAACGCTTGTCAAGGCACAACACTGGGGACAACTTCTTCGTTACCGCCCAGTCATCCACAGGCCAAGGCCGTCGCACGAAGTTGCTGTCTTTGGCTCCCGCCCAAGCCGCATGGCGGCCCACAGGGTTCATCCCTTTCTAAACCCTTGATGGAACAGGTGAAAATAGCGTTCTCCACAGATCGTGCGATGACCTACTACGACCACCAGGCTTAAAGAGAACCTAAATGATTGTCTTGAAGGCAGCACAAGAAAAGTTTCTGGGTGCGTTGCAGGCCGTTAGCGGCATCGTCGAGCGGCGGCATACTTTGCCCATCCTGGCCAACGTGCTGCTGCGCAAGAGCGGCAAGCGCGTGGAGTTCACCACCAGCGACCTGGAAATCCAGGTGCGCACCTCGGATGAGCTGGGCGGCGACGAGGCCAGCTTCAACACCACGGTCGGTGCGCGCAAGCTCATCGACATCCTGCGTTCGTTGCCTGCCGACCAGGTGGTCACGCTCAGCGCGGCGCAGAACAAGCTGACACTGCAGGCGGG
>CAWGOK010000014.1:0-71605 GCA_963824005.1 uncultured beta proteobacterium | reverse complement strand
GCAGCAGGCGCAGGAGGTGCACGCGCTGCTGCGTGCACAGTTGCAGGCCGCCAGCGGCCATGCCTCGACGCATCAGGATCCTCTACGGTGGCAGCGTCAAGCCGGACAACGCGGCGGCGCTGTTCGGGCAGCCCGACATCGACGGCGCGCTGGTCGGCGGCGCCTCGCTGAAGGTCGCCGATTTCGTCGCCATCTGCCGTGCGGCGGGCTGAAGTCCACCCACGCCAACCCTTGCAAAGCTAAAACATCACATGCAGATCTGGATCACGGTTCTACACGCTCTTCAGCTGCTCACCGCGCTGGGCATGATCGGCCTGGTGCTGATCCAGCACGGCAAGGGTGCCGACATGGGCGCGTCCTTCGGCAGCGGTGCCTCGGGCAGCCTGTTCGGCGCCAGCGGCAGCGCGAACTTCCTGTCGCGTTCACCGCGACCTGTGCGGCCGTGTTCTTCGCGTGCACGTTGGCGCTGGCCTTCAGCTCGAACGCCGGTCGTTCGAGCGCACCGCTGGAGGCCGGCAGCGTGCTCGACCGGGCCGCGCCCGCCGCCAGCGCGCCGCCCGGATCCCGGCGATTCGACCGCCGTGCCCGCCGCGGCGTCGGCCCCCGCGGTGCCCAGTACGCCTGCTGCCGCCACGGGCATTCCAGCGCCAATCGCCGCGCCGGCGCGGTCCAGCGCAGCGATGAAGCCACGGCGCCGCACGGCGACCGTGCTGCGCTGCGGGATGACCCTTGAATTGCCGCTAGAATTCTGCGGCAGTACAGGGTGTCATTTCCCTCATGTCACCCGAGTGGATCGCTACACGCCTGCCGACGTGGTGAAATTGGTAGACACGCTATCTTGAGGGGGTAGTGGCGAAAGCTGTGCGAGTTCGAGTCTCGCCGTCGGCACCAGCAAAGTCCCACGCGGACGAACAACAATGGACTTGCAAGCCTACCTGCCCGTCATCCTCTTCATCCTGGGGCGCGCGTGGCGGTCGGTGTCGCACCGCAGGTTCTGGGTTTCGTGTTCGGCCCGAACCGGCCCGACGCGGCCAAGAACTCCCCCTACGAGTGCGGCTTCGAGGCCTTCGAGGACGCGCGCATGAAGTTCGACGTGCGCTACTACCTCGTGGCCATCCTGTTCATCCTCTTCGACCTGGAAATCGCTTTCCTGTTCCCGTGGGCGATCGCGCTGCATGAAATCGGGCCGTCAGGTTTCTGGGCGATGATGATCTTCCTCGCCATCCTCGTCGTGGGCTTCGTCTACGAGTGGAAGAAGGGCGCTCTCGACTGGGAGTAGGCAACGCACCATGGGCATCGAAGGCGTACTGAAGGAAGGCTTCGTCACCACCTCGGTGGACAAGCTGATCAACTGGTCGAAGACCGGCTCGCTGTGGCCGATGACCTTCGGCCTGGCCTGCTGTGCCGTGGAGATGATGCACGCCGGCGCGGCGCGCTACGACATCGACCGCTTCGGCATGCTGTTCCGCCCGAGCCCGCGGCAGAGCGACCTGATGATCGTCGCCGGCACGCTGTGCAACAAGATGGCACCGGCGCTGCGCAAGGTGTACGACCAGATGGCCGAGCCGCGCTGGGTGCTGAGCATGGGCTCGTGCGCCAACGGCGGCGGCTACTACCACTACAGCTATTCGGTGGTGCGCGGCTGCGACCGCATTGTGCCGGTGGACGTCTACGTGCCGGGCTGTCCGCCCACGGCCGAGGCGCTGCTCTACGGCATCCTGCAACTGCAGAACAAGATCCGGCGCGAGAACACCATCGCGCGCTGAGCCGCATCCAGACGATGACCCAAAAGCTCGATCAACTGCAGGCTGCGCTCGAATCCACGCTCGGCGATCGCATCAGCTCCCTGAATCGCCAACGCGGAGAAATCAGCATCATCGTGCCGGCCGCGCGCTACCTCGAGGTGGCGCAGCTCTTGCATGAGCATCCGATGCTCAAGTTCGAGCAGCTGATCGACCTGTGCGGCGTGGACTACTCCGGCTACAAGAATCAGGCCTGGGAGGCTGCGCGCTATGCGGTCGTCAGCCATCTGCTGTCGCAGACGCACAACTGGCGCGTTCGGCTGAAGGTCTTTGCCGCCGATGACGAACTGCCGCTGGTGGCTTCGGTGACCGAGATCTGGAGCGCGGCCAACTGGTTCGAGCGCGAGGCCTTCGACATGTACGGCATCATCTTCGAAGGCCACGTCGACCTGCGCCGCATCCTCACCGACTACGGCTTCATCGGCCACCCGATGCGCAAGGACTTCCCGACTACCGGCCATGTCGAGATGCGCTATGACGCGCAGACGCAGCGCGTGATCTACCAGCCGGTGACGATCGAGCCGCGCGAGATCACGCCGCGTGTCGTGCGCGAAGACAACTACGGCGGGCTTCAATGACCCTCCCTCTACGCGCTTCGCGCGCCCCCTCGAGGGGGCAACGCCAGTGGCCCGGCAGAGCCGGTTCCATGGTGTTTGCTTGGAGGGCGCATCGCGCTGCGATTCATGGCTGAGATCAAGAACTACACGCTCAACTTTGGCCCGCAGCACCCTGCGGCGCACGGTGTGCTGCGCTTGGTGCTCGAACTCGATGGCGAGGTCATCCAGCGTGCCGACCCGCACATCGGGCTGCTGCACCGGGCCACCGAGAAGCTGGCCGAGAGCAAGACCTTCATCCAGAGCCTGCCCTACATGGACCGGCTGGACTACGTCTCGATGATGTGCAACGAGCACGCCTACTGCCTGGCGATCGAGAAGCTGCTGGGCATCGAGGTGCCGATCCGTGCGCAATACATCCGCGTGATGTTCGCCGAGATCACGCGGCTGCTGAACCACCTGCTGTGGCTGGGTGCGCACGGCATCGACTGCGGCGCGATGAACATCCTCATCTACTGCTTCCGCGAGCGGGAGGACCTGTTCGACATGTACGAGGCGGTGTCCGGCGCACGCATGCATGCGGCGTACTTCCGTCCGGGCGGCGTGTACCGCGATCTGCCTGACTCGATGCCGCAATACAAGGTGTCGCGCATCAAGAACCAGAAGGCCATCGACCGCATGAACGAAGACCGGCAGGGCAGCCTGCTGGACTTCGTCGATGCCTTCACGCAGCGATTCCCCGGCTACGTCGACGAATACGAGACGCTGCTCACCGACAACCGCATCTGGAAGCAGCGCACCGTCGGCATTGGCGTCGTCAGCCCCGAGCGTGCGCTGAACCTCGGCTTCAGCGGCCCGATGCTGCGCGGCTCCGGCATCGAATGGGACCTGCGCAAGAAGCAGCCCTACGATGTCTACGACCGCATGGATTTCGACATCCCGGTGGGCACCAACGGCGACACCTACGACCGCTATCTGGTGCGCATCGAGGAGATGCGCCAGAGCAACCGCATCATCAAGCAGTGCGTCGACTGGCTGCGCACCAATCCGGGCCCGGTGATCGTCGACAACCACAAGGTGGCGGCGCCGCCTCGCGTCGACATGAAGGCGAACATGGAGGAGCTGATCCACCACTTCAAGCTGTTCACCGAAGGCATGCACGTGCCCGAAGGCGAGGCCTATGCGGCGGTGGAGCATCCGAAGGGCGAGTTCGGCATCTACCTGATCAGCGACGGCGCCAACAAGCCGTACCGGCTGAAGATCCGCCCGCCGGGCTTTCCGCACCTGGCGGCGCTGGACGAGATGGCGCGCGGCCACATGATCGCCGATGCCGTGGCGATCATCGGCACGATGGACATCGTTTTCGGCGAGATCGATCGATGAACTTTTCAGAAGACACGCTGGCGCGTTTCGCGCGCGAAGTGGCCAAGTACCCGCCTGAGCACAAGCAATCCGCCGTGATGGCCTGCCTGGCGATCGTGCAGCACGAGCAGGGCCACGTCTCGGCCGAGGCCGAGAACGCGGTGGCCGCCTACCTGGGCATGCCGCCGATCGCGGTGCACGAGGTCACTACCTTCTACAACATGTACAACCAGCAGCCGGTGGGCAGATTTAAGCTCAATGTCTGCACCAACCTGCCTTGCCAGCTGCGCGACGGGCAGACGGCTTTGGACCATGTCTGCAAGCGTCTGGGTGTGGAGCCTTACGGCAGCACCGAGGACGGCGTGTTCACCGTGCAGCCCAGCGAATGTCTGGGTGCCTGCGCCGATGCGCCGGTGATGCTGGTCAACGACCGCCAGATGCTCAGCTTCATGGGGCCGGAGCGCATGGACGAACTGCTCGACACGCTGAAGAAAGCCGCGGCATGATCGACCTGTCGAAGTTCCAGGCCACCGGCCGCGAGACCTGCTTCCACGGCCGCCACATCGGCGCGCAGATCTGCGACGGTCTGGATGGCAGCAACTGGCGCTTGCGCGACTACGAGGCGCGCGGCGGCTACCAGGCGCTGCGCAAGATCCTCGGCAAGGACGGCGGCCCCGGCATGACGCCGGACGAGGTGGTGGCCGAGGTCAAGGCCTCGGGCCTGCGCGGCCGCGGCGGTGCGGGCTTCCCCACCGGGCTGAAGTGGAGCTTCATGCCGAAGAACTACAACGGCCCGAAGTACCTGGTCTGCAATTCCGACGAAGGCGAGCCCGGCACCTGCAAGGACCGAGACATCCTCGCCTACAACCCGCACATCGTCATCGAGGGCATGGCCATCGCCGCCTATGCGATGGGCGTGGCCACCGCCTGGAACTACATCCACGGCGAGATCTTCGAGGTCTACCAGCGCTTCGAGCGGGCGCTGGAGGAAGCGCGTGCCGCCGGCTACCTGGGCAGCCACATCCTGGGCAGCAGCTTCAGCTTCCAGCTGCATGCGCACCATGGCTTCGGCGCCTACATCTGTGGCGAAGAGACCGCGCTGCTCGAGTCGCTGGAAGGCAAGAAGGGCCAGCCGCGCTTCAAGCCGCCGTTCCCGGCCAGCTTCGGCGTCTACGGCAGGCCGACGACGATCAACAACACCGAAACCTTCGCTGCGGTGCCGTGGATCATCCGCCACGGCGGTGCCGAATACCTGGCCATCGGCAAGCCGAACAACGGCGGCACGAAGATCTTCAGTGTGGTCGGCGACGTCAACCTGCCCGGCAACTTCGAGATCCCGCTGGGCACGCCCTTTGCCAAGCTGCTGGAATTGGCCGGTGGCGTCAAGGGCGGGGCGCTGAAGGCGGTGATCCCGGGCGGTTCGTCGGCACCGGTGCTGCCGGCGAAGCTCATGATGGACTGCACGATGGACTACGACTCCATCGCCAAGGCCGGCTCGATGCTGGGCTCGGGCGCGGTCATCGTGATGAACGACACCCGTTGCATGGTGAAGAGCCTGCTGCGCCTGAGCTACTTCTACCAGCACGAGTCCTGCGGGCAGTGCACTCCCTGCCGCGAAGGCACCGGCTGGCTGTGGCGGCTGGTCGATCGCATCGAGCATGGCCGAGGCACGGTGCAGGACATCGCGCTGCTCGATTCGGTGGCCGACAACATCATGGGCCGCACCATCTGCGCGCTGGGCGACGCCGCGGCGATGCCGGTGCGCGGCATGATCAAGCATTTCCGCGACGAGTTCGTGCATCACGTCGAGCACAAGAGCTGCATGGTCGCGCAACCCGTCACCGCGTCATGATCGAACTCCAGCTCGACGGCCAGGCCGTCAGCGTCGCGCCCGGCAGCATGGTCATGCATGCGGCCGATGCGGCCGGCGTGTACGTGCCGCATTTCTGCTACCACAAGAAGCTCAGCATCGCGGCCAATTGCCGCATGTGCCTGGTCGAGATCGAGAAGGCGCCGAAGCCGATGCCGGCCTGCGCCACGCCGGTGACACAGGGCATGGTGGTGCACACCAGGAGCGAGAAGGCCCTGGCCGCGCAGAAGTCGGTGATGGAGTTCCTGCTCATCAACCACCCGCTCGACTGCCCGATCTGCGACCAGGGTGGCGAATGCCAGCTGCAGGACCTGGCGGTGGGCTACGGCAAGTCGGCCTCGCGCTACACCGAAGAGAAACGCGTGGTCTTCCACAAGGAAGTCGGCCCGCTGATCTCGATGGAGGAGATGAGCCGCTGCATCCACTGCACGCGCTGTGTGCGCTTCGGCCAGGAAGTGGCCGGGGTGATGGAACTCGGCATGATCCACCGTGGCGAGCATTCCGAGATCACCACGATCAAGGGCCGCACCGTCGATTCCGAGCTGTCGGGCAACATGATCGACATCTGCCCGGTGGGTGCGCTCACCAGCAAGCCCTTCCGCTACAGCGCGCGCACCTGGGAGCTGGCGCGCCGCAAGAGCATCAGCCCGCACGACTCCACCGGCGCGAATCTGATCGTGCAGACCAAGGGCAGCCGCGTGATGCGCGTGGTGCCGCTGGAGAACGAAGAGGTCAACGAGTGCTGGATCGCCGACCGCGACCGCTTCTCCTACGAGGCCGTCAACAGCGCGTCCCGGCTGACCACGCCGATGGTCAAGCAGGACGGCCAGTGGCGCGCGGTGGACTGGAGCACCGCGCTGGGCTACGTGGCCGACGGGTTGAAGCGCATCAAGGCGGAATTCGGCACCGAGGGCATCGGCGCGCTGGCCACGCCGCACAGCACCGTCGAGGAGCTGTACCTGCTGGGCCAACTGGTGCGCGGCCTGGGCAGCCAGAGCATCGACTTCCGCACCCGCCATGCCGATTTCGCCAACGCCGCGCCGACGGGCTCGGCGCGCTGGCTGGGCACCTCGATCGCCTCGCTGTCGATGCTGCAGTCGGCCTTCGTGATCGGCTCCTTCCTGCGCAAGGACCATCCGCTGTTCGCGCAGCGGCTGCGTCAGGCCGCGCGCAAGGGCGCCCAGGTGCATCGCCTGCACGCGCTGGACGATGACTGGGCGATGCCGCTGGCCACCACGCTGAAGGCCGGGCCTTCGGGCTGGCTGCAGGCGTTGGCCGACGTGGCCGCCGCGGTGGCCGCGCAGAAGGGTGCCGCCGCGCCGCTGCCGGGCCAGGCGCACGACGCGGCGAGTGCGATTGCCGCTTCGCTGCTCGCTGCCGAGCGCAAGGCGCTGCTGTTGGGCAATGCCGCCGCGCAGCACCCGCAGGCCTCGCAGCTGCTGGCCGTGGCACAGTGGATCGGCGAGCAGACCGGCGCGACGGTCGGCTACCTGACCGAAGCCGCCAACACGGTGGGCGCGCAACTGGTCCGCGCCTTGCCCGGTGCCGGCGGTCTGAACGCCGGCCAGATGCTGTCGCAACCGATGAAGGCGCTGCTGCTGCTGAACGTCGAACCCGAGCTCGATGCTGCCGACGGCGCCGCTGCCCGCGCGGCCCTGCAGCGCAACGGCATGGTCGTGGCGCTGACGGCCTTCAAGGATGCGGTGGTGGCTCATGCCGACGTGCTGCTGCCGATCGCGCCCTTCACCGAGACGGCGGGCAGCTTCGTCAATGCCGAAGGCCGCCTGCAGAGCTTCACCGGCGTCGTGCCGCCTCTGGGCGACACACGCCCGGCCTGGAAGGTGCTGCGCGTGCTGGGCAACCTGCTGGGCCTGCCCGGCTTCCAGCAGGACAGCGCCGAGCAGGTGCGCGCCGAGGCGCTGGGTGATGCCGCTGGCCTGGCCGCGCGCTTGGACAACCGCAGCGCGTACCTGCCCTTGTCGATCGCGGCCTCGCCGACAGGCGTAGAGCGTATCGCCGACGTGCCGATCTATGCCGCCGACGCGCTGGTGCGACGAGCCGAATCCTTGCAGCGCACCGCCGACGCGCGGGCGCCGCGTGCCGGCCTGCCCAGTGGCCTGTGGGCCGAGCTCGGCCTGAACCCCGGCGGCGCGGTGTGCATCACCCAGGGACAGCAGGCGCTGGTCCTGGCCGCCGAAGTGGACCCGAGTCTAGCCCCCGGCGTCGTGCGCGTGCCAGCGGGGCACGCGGACACGGCCGCGCTGGGCGCGATGTTTGGTCTGGTCAACGTCACGCGGGTCTGAGGAAGCGGCATGCTCGAGTCCGTCAATCAATTCGGCGTGTCGCTGATGGGGGCCACGCTCTGGGCCGTGGTCTGGAGCCTGATCAAGATCGTGGCGCTGTTGCTGCCGCTGATGGGCTGCGTCGCCTATCTGACGCTCTGGGAGCGCAAGGGCATCGGCTTCACGCAGTTGCGCCCGGGCCCTAACCGCGTCGGCCCCTTCGGCCTGCTGACGCCGATCGCCGACGCGGTGAAGCTGATCTTCAAGGAGATCATCCGCCCGACCGCGGCCAACAAGCCGCTGTTCTTCCTCGGCCCGGTGATGACCATCATGCCGGCGCTGGCCGCCTGGGTGGTGATCCCCTTCGGCCCCGAGGTGGCGCTGGCCAACATCAATGCCGGCCTGCTGTTCCTGATGGCCATCACCTCGCTCGAGGTCTACGGCGTCATCATCGCTGGCTGGGCCAGCAACTCCAAGTACGCCTTCCTGGGCGCGTTGCGCGCGTCGGCGCAGATGGTGTCCTACGAAATCGCGATGGGCTTCGCGCTGGTGGTGGTGCTGATGGTTTCGGCCAGCCTGAACATGAGCGACATCGTGCTGGCGCAGGACAAGGGCCGTTTCGCCGACATGGGGCTGAACTTCCTGTCGTGGAACTGGCTGCCGCTGCTGCCGATCTTCGTCGTCTACTTCATCTCCGGCCTGGCGGAAACCAACCGCCATCCCTTCGACGTGGTCGAGGGCGAATCCGAGATCGTCGCCGGCCACATGATCGAGTACTCGGGCATGGCCTTCGCGATGTTCTTCCTGGCCGAGTACGCCAACATGATCCTGGTGTCGATGCTGGCGGTCCTGCTGTTCCTGGGCGGCTGGCTGCCGCCGATCGACGCGGCGCCGTTCAACTGGCTGCCCGGCTGGGGCTGGCTGATCCTGAAGACCTTCGTCGTGGTCACGATGTTCCTGTGGGTGCGCGCGACCTTCCCGCGTTACCGCTACGACCAGATCATGCGCCTGGGCTGGAAGATCTTCATCCCGGTCACGCTGGTGTGGCTGGTGGTGGTGGGGCTGTGGATCCAGTCGCCCTTCAGCATCTGGTGACGAGGAGGAGAAAGACATGTCGGCCGTCGCCTCGTTCAAGGACCTGATGTCCAGCTTCATGCTCACGGAGCTGTTCAAGGGCATGCGCATCACAGGCAAATACTTCCTGGCGCGCAAGATCACGGTGCAGTTCCCGGAAGAAAAGACGCCGCTCAGCCCGCGCTTCCGCGGCCTGCATGCGCTGCGCCGTTACGAGAACGGCGAAGAGCGCTGCATCGCCTGCAAGCTGTGCGAGGCGGTGTGCCCGGCGCTGGCCATCACCATTGAATCCGAAGTGCGCGACGACGGCTCGCGCCGCACCACGCGCTACGACATCGATCTGACCAAGTGCATCTTCTGCGGCTTCTGCGAGGAGAGCTGCCCGGTCGATTCGATCGTCGAGACGCACATCCTCGAATACCACGGCGAGAAGCGCGGCGACCTGTACTTCACCAAGGACATGCTGCTGGCCGTGGGCGACCGCTACGAAAAAGAAATCGCTGCCGCGAAGGAGGCCGACGCCAAGTACCGCTGAGTTTGCAGCGGGCCTTCGGGCGCCACCCAAGATCATGTCGAGCGCGTTGTTCTATCTGTTCTCCTTCGTGCTGCTGTTCGCGGCCTTCCGTGTCATCACCGCGCGCAGCACCGTGCATGCGGCGCTGTTCCTGGTGCTGGCCTTCGGCACTGCGGCCTGCATCTGGATGCTGCTGCGCGCCGAGTTCCTGGCCATCGCGCTGGTGCTGGTCTACGTCGGCGCGGTGATGGTGCTGTTCCTGTTCGTCGTGATGATGCTCGACGTCGACGCCGCCGCGGTGCGCGAAGGCTTCTGGAAGCACTTCCCGCTGGCCGGCTTCATCGGCGCGCTGATCGCGCTGGAAATGGCGCTGGTGCTGATGGGTGGCTTCCGCCTGACCGAAGTGCCGCCGCCCGATCCGTTGCTGCTGAAGCACGGCAACAGCAAGCTGCTCGGCATCGAGATCTACACGAACTACCTCTATCCGCTGCAGGTGGCGGCGGTGCTGCTGCTGGTGGCGATCATCGCCGCCATTGCATTGACGCTGCGCCAGCGCAAGGACAGCCGCCACATGGATCCGAGCGCACAGGTCAAGGTCAAGAAGGCCGACCGCGTGCGCCTGGTCAGGATGCGGCCAACCGTCGAAGCGCCCTCCAAGTCGCCGGCCGAGGGAGGTCAGGCATGAGCTTCGGCACCGTCACGCTGGGCCACTACCTGTCGCTGGGCGGCATCCTGTTCGCCCTGTCGGTCATCGGCATCTTCCTGAACCGCAAGAACCTGATCGTGCTGCTGATGGCCATCGAACTGATGCTGCTGGCGGTGAACTTGAACTTCATCGCGTTCTCCCACTTCCTCGGCGACATGGCGGGGCAGGTGTTCGTGTTCTTCATCCTCACCGTCGCCGCGGCCGAATCGGCCATCGGGCTGGCGATCCTGGTGGTGCTGTTCCGCAACCGCTCCACCATCAATGTCGACGAGCTCGACGCGTTGAAGGGCTGAGCATGTCGGCCACGCTGAACCCGAACCTGTTGCTGCTGATCGCGCTGGCGCCGCTGGCCGGCTCGATGATCGCCGGCCTCGCCGGCTCGCAAGGTCGGCCGCGCCGGCGCGCACTGGGCCACGATCATCTCGGTCGCCGTGTCCTTCATCGGCTCGGCGCTGGTGCTCAACGATGTCGCCAACCACGGCGCGCGCTTCAACGCCACCGTCTACGAATGGATGGTGATCGGCGGGTTGAAGATGGAGATCGGCTTTCTCATCGACGGCCTGTCGGCGATGATGATGTGCGTCGTCAGCTTCGTCTCGCTGATGGTGCACATCTACACCATCGGCTACATGGCCGACGACGAGACCTCGCCGGGCGGCTACCAGCGCTTCTTCAGCTACATCTCGCTCTTTACGTTCTCCATGCTCATGCTGGTCATGAGCAACAACTTCCTGCAGCTGTTCTTTGGCTGGGAAGCGGTGGGCCTGGTGTCGTACCTGCTGATCGGCTACTACTACGCCAAGCCGACGGCGATCTTCGCCAACATGAAGGCCTTCATCGTCAACCGGGTCGGCGACTTCGGCTTCATCCTCGGCATCGGCCTGATCGTGGCCTATGCGGGCACGCTGAACTATGGCGAGGCCTTCGCCAAGGCGCCCGAGCTGGCCAAGCACGCTTTCCCGGGCAACGACTGGATGCTGATCACGGTGATCTGCATCTGCCTGTTCATCGGTGCGATGGGCAAGAGCGCGCAGGTGCCGCTGCACGTCTGGCTGCCCGATTCGATGGAAGGCCCGACGCCGATCTCGGCGCTGATCCACGCCGCGACCATGGTCACCGCCGGCATCTTCATGGTGGCGCGCATGTCGCCGCTGTTCGAGCTGTCGGACACCGCGCTCAACCTGGTGCTGATCATCGGTGCCATCACCGCCCTGTTCATGGGCTTCCTGGGCGTGATCCAGAACGACATCAAGCGCGTGGTGGCCTATTCCACGCTGTCGCAGCTGGGCTACATGACGGTGGCCCTCGGCGCCTCGGCCTACTCGGTGGCGGTGTTCCACCTGATGACGCACGCCTTCTTCAAGGCGTTGCTGTTCCTGGGTGCGGGCAGTGTGATCCTGGGCATGCACCACGACCAGGACATCCGCAACATGGGCGGCCTGCGCAAGTACATGCCCATCACCTGGATCACCTCGCTGCTGGGCTCGATGGCGTTGATCGCGGTGCCGTTCTTCGCCGGCTTCTACTCGAAGGACAGCATCATCGAAGCGGTGCATTTCAGCCACCTGCCGGGCTCGGGCTTCGCCTACTTCGCGGTCGTGGCCAGCGTCTTCGTCACCGCGCTGTACAGCTTCCGCATGTATTTCCTTGTGTTCCATGGACCGGAGCGCTTCCGCCACAAGCCCTTCCCGGGCGAGCACGACCATCCCGACGAGCACGGCCACGTGCATGTGCACGAGCCGCATGAATCACCGGCCGTGGTCACCGTGCCGCTGGTGCTGCTGGCCATCGCGTCGGTGGGCATCGGCTACCTGATGATCCAGCCGATGCTCTACGGCGGCTTCTTCGCCGATTCGATCGTCGTCAATGCGGTCCACCCCGCGATGTCCGATATGGCGCGCGAGTTCCGCGGCGCCTGGGGCATGGCCCTGCATTCGGTGAGCACGCTGCCGTTCTGGCT
The DNA here is from genome assembly GCA_963824005.1 of uncultured beta proteobacterium. Taxonomy (GTDB): domain Bacteria; phylum Pseudomonadota; class Gammaproteobacteria; order Burkholderiales; family Burkholderiaceae_C; genus Rubrivivax. The sequence continues at coordinate 59,481 of CAWGOK010000014.1, read as the reverse complement.
GATGGTCGCCGGGGTGCTGGTGGCCTATGTGCTGTACATCCTGAAGCCCGAGGTGCCGGCGGCGATCCGCGCTCGCTTCGACTTCGTCTACCGGGTGCTGGACAACAAGTACTACTTCGACTGGTTCAACGAGAACGTGCTCGCGGCGCTGGCGCGCGGCATGGGGCTCGGGCTGTGGAAAGGCGGCGACCAGGGCCTGATCGACGGGCTGATCAACGGCTCGGCACGCGCCGTCGGCGGCCTCGGCGCTGCGATGCGCCAGTTGCAGACCGGTTTCCTCTACTGGTACGCGCTGGTGATGGTGCTCGGCGTGTTCGCACTGCTGAGCTGGCGGCTGTGGCCTTACCTGTCGGGCCTGATGGCCCGCTGACGCCGCAGCCGCCACGGAGAACAACAAATGGGTCTTCTGAGTGTCGCCATCTGGCTGCCGATCGCCTCCGGCGCCGTCCTGCTGGCGCTGGGCCGCGACGAGCAGGCCCGGCAGTGCGCTGGCTGGCGCTGACGGCGGCGATCGCCAGCTTCCTGGTCACGATTCCGCTGATCACCGGTTTCGACACCGCCACCGCCGCCATGCAGTTCCAGGAAAGCCTGCCCTGGATCACCCGCTTCAACGTCAACTACAAGCTGGGCGTCGACGGCATCTCGGTGTGGTTCGTGCTGCTCACGGCCTTCATCACCGTCATCGTCGTCATCGCCGGCTGGGAAGTGATCACGCAGCGCGTCAACCAGTACATGGGCGCGTTCCTGATCCTGTCGGGCCTGATGGTGGGCGTGTTCAGCGCGCTCGACGGCCTGCTGTTCTACGTGTTCTTCGAGGCCACGCTGATCCCGATGTACATCATCATCGGCGTCTGGGGCGGGCCGCAACCGCGTCTACGCGGCGTTCAAGTTCTTCCTCTACACGCTGCTCGGCTCGCTGCTGATGCTGGTGGCGCTGATCTACCTGTACTATCAAGTCCGGCGGCAGCTTCGACATCCTCGCCTGGCACAAGCTGCCGCTGCCGCTGCACGTGCAGATGCTGCTGTTCTTCGCCTTCTTCGCCGCGTTCTCGGTCAAGGTGCCGATGTGGCCGGTGCACACCTGGCTGCCCGATGCGCACGTCGAGGCGCCCACCGGCGGCTCGGTGGTGCTGGCGGCGATCATGCTGAAGCTCGGTGCCTACGGCTTCCTGCGCTTCTCGCTGCCGATCGCGCCCGACGCCAGCCGCGAATGGGCCGGCGTTCATCATCGCGCTGTCGCCTGATCGCGGTGATCTACATCGGCCTGGTCGCGCTGGTGCAGCAGGACATGAAGAAGCTGGTCGCCTATTCGTCGATCGCGCACATGGGCTTCGTCACGCTGGGCTTCTTCATCTTCAACGAGCTCGGCGTGGCCGGGCGGCATCGTGCAGATGATCTCGCACGGCTTCGTGTCGGGCGCGATGTTCCTGTGCATCGGCGTGCTCTACGACCGCGTGCATTCGCGCCAGATCGCCGACTACGGCGGCGTCGTCAACACCATGCCGAAGTTCGCCGCGCTTCGCCGTGTTCTTCGCGATGGCCAACTGCGGCCTGCCGGCCACCGGCGGCTTCGTCGGCGAATGGATGGTCATCCTGGGCGCCGTCAAGGCCAACTTCTGGATCGCGCTGCTGGCCGCCACCGCGCTGATCTTCGGCGCCGCCTACACGCTGTGGATGGTCAAGCGCGTGTACTTCGGCGACGTCGGCAACGACCACGTCAAGCGAACTGAGCGACATCAACAGCCGCGAGTTCCTGATGCTGGCGCTGCTGGCCGCGGCGGTGTTGTGGATGGGGGTGTATCCGAAGCCTTTCACCGACGTGATGCAGGTGTCAGTGACGCGAGCTGCTGAAGCACGTGGCCATGTCCAAGCTGAACTGATATGAACGACGATGAACTGGCCGGTCGTCTATCCTGAGATCCTGCTGCTGGCGATGGCCTGCGTGATCGCGCTGGTCGACCTGTTCGTCGCGCGACCCGATGCGCCGCCCCACCTTCTGGCTGACGCAGGCCACGCTGGTGGGGGTCGGCCTGTGTGCACCTGGTCAACTTCGACAGCGGCGCCACGATCTACGGCATGCAGGGCATGGTCGTGGCCGACCCGCTGGGGCACCTGCTGGCCTTCTTCGCCGCGGTGGCGATGATCGTCAGCGTCGCCTACGCGCAGCCCTACCTGGCGTCGCGCGACATGCTCAAGGGCGAGTACTTCACGCTGTCGCTGTTCGTCTACTGGGCATCCTGGTGATGGTCTCGGCGAACAACTTCCTCGTCATCTACCTGGGGCTGGAGCTGATGAGCCTGTCGCTGTACGCGCTGACGGCGATGCGGCGCGACCATGCGGTGGCCACCGAGGCGGCGATGAAGTACTTCGTGCTCGGCGCGCTGGCCAGCGGCTTCCTGCTCTACGGCCTGTCGATGATGTACGGTGCCACCGGCTCGCTGGACATCGCCGAGGTGTTCAAGGCCATCGGCACCGGCCGCCTCAACAAGGAGGTGCTGATCTTCGGCCTCGTCTTCATCGTCGCCGGCCTGGCCTTCAAGCTCGGCGTCGTGCCGTTCCACATGTGGGTGCCCGACGTCTACCAGGGCGCGCCGACGGCGGTGACGCTGCTGATCGGCGGCGCGCCCAAGCTGGCCGCGTTCGCCATCACCATCCGCCTGCTGGTCGAAGGCATGCTCGGGCTGGCGGTCGACTGGCAGCAGATGTTCATCGTGCTGGCCGTGGCCTCGCTGGTGCGTCGGCAACCTGGCGGCCATCGCGCAGACCAACCTGAAGCGCATGCTGGCCTATTCGACCATCGCGCAGATGGGCTTCGTGCTGCTGGGCCTGACGCGCGGGCGTGGTCAGCGGCAACACCCTCTCGGCCGGCAACGCCTACAGCTCGGCGATGTTCTACATGGTGGCCTACGTGCTGACGACGCTGGGCACCTTCGGCCTGATCATGTTCCTGTCGCGCGCAGGGCTTCGAGAGCGAGGAGATCGCCGACCTCGCCGGCCTGGCGCAGCGCAGCCCGTGGGTGGCCGGCGTGATGACGGTCTTCATGTTCTCGCTGGCCGGCGTGCCGCCGATGGTGGGCTTCTACGCCAAGCTCGCGGTGCTGCAGGCGCTGGTCGCCACCAACGTCAGCCGGCTACATCTGGCTGGCGGTGGTCGCGGTGCTGATGTCGCTGGTCGGCGCCTTCTACTACCTGCGCGTCGTCAAGGTGATGTACTTCGACGAGCCGGTGCGCCGAGCGCAGCCGGTCTGCTGCGCGGCCGCGGCGTGCAGCGCGCTGCTGGCGGTCAACGGTGCCGCGGTGCTGCGTGTTCGGCCTCCTGCCCGGCGGCCTGATGGCGATGTGCCGCGACGCCATCGTCAGGCGCTGGCCACCTGAGCCGACGCGGCGCGAGGTTCGACGCCGACCGCCGCACCTGCGCGAGCGAGCGCCTGGGCCCGAGACCAGGTCTGGCAAGGGCCGCTTTCTCGACGTGCGCCGCGACACCGTGCGCCTGCCCGACGGCAGCAGCGCGCGACGCGCGAGTACATCGTGCACCCCGGCGCGGTGATGGTCGTGCCGCTGCTCGACGACGGCCGGCTGGTGATGGAGCGCCAGTACCGCTATCCGATGGCGCGCGTGCTGCTCGAATTCCCGGCCGGCAAGATCGACCCCGGCGAATCGCCGTTCGCCTGCGCGCTGCGCGAGCTGGCCGAGGAGACCGGCTACCGCGCGCGCGAGTGGGCCCGCGCCGGCGTGCTGCACAACGCCGTCGCCTACTCCACCGAGGGCATCGAGATCTGGTTCGCGCGCGGCCTGAGCGCCGGCGCGCGGCGCAACTCGACGTCGGCGAGTTCCTCGAGCTGTGCCGATGACCGCAGCCGAACTCGACGCGCCGTGCGGCTGCCGGCGAACTGACCGACGTGAAGACCCTGATCGGCCTGCTGTGGCTGCAGCAGTGGCGCGCCGGGCACTGGCCTTTGCGAGTGGCAGCCGGCGCCCGACCTGGCGCTGTCACTGATAATGACCGCATGAAAGTGCTGAACCTGCGCTGCGCCAACGGCCACGGCTTCGAGGGCTGGTTCGCCTCGGACGACGATTTCCTCGACCAGAACGGCGCGCGGGCTGATCGAGTGCCCGCTGTGCGCCGACCGCATCGTCAGCCGCCTGCCCAGCGCGCCGCGGCTGAACCTGTCGGGGCGCGCGAAGCGCGGCCGAGCCCCGCGGCCGCGTACGCCGACGCCGCTGCAGGCGCAGTGGCTGCAGGCCGTGCGCCACGTGATGGAGCACACCGAAGACGTCGGCGAGCGCTTCGCCGAGGAAGCCCGCCGCATCCACTACGGCGAGATCGAGGCGCGCGGCATCCGCGGCCAGGCCACGCCGACGAGCGCCGAGGCCTTGCGCGACGAAGGCATCGAGGTGATGTCGCTGCCCGTTCCGGCGGCGCTGAAGGGGCCGGTGCAGTAGGCGGCGGGGCCGCCGCGGCGTCGATCGCATCGTCGGCCGGCGTCAGGTTCTTCTGCACGCGCAGCACCTGCGCGCCGCCGTCCGGATGGCGCACGACCTGGAAGCCCAGGCTCTGCGCCAGCGACAGCATCGCGTGGTTCGTGGCCAGCACGTCGCCGACCATGCGCTCCAGGCCGGCCTCGGCCGCTGCGCGCAGCAGCGCACGCAGCAGGCGGCGCGCCAACCCCAGGTGGCGCCAGTCGTCGGCCACGACCACCGCGAACTCGGCATCGCGGCCCGATGCCTCGACCACGTAGCGTGCCTCGGCCACCGCGACCGCCCGGTCGCCGACGAAGGTCTCGACGATCAGCGCCTGCTGTTGGTGGTAGTCGATCTGCGTCAGTCGCTCCAGCCAGCCCTGCGGCAGCTCGCGGATCGGCGCGAAGAAGCGCTGGTAGCGCGCGGCCGGCGACAGCGCCCGCACCATCGCCTGCTCCAACTCCGCATCCTGCGGCAGCACCGGCCTCACGGTGACGCGCCGCCCGCCGGGCAGGTGCCAGACGTCGATCCAGCGCGTCGGATAGTGCTCGAGGGTGTAGCTCATCGCCGTGTGCTCCGTCGCTCAATGCAGGCCGTACAGCAGCAAGAAGCGCGCGTCGTTGAGCGCGGTGACGATGCTCAGCCCGTCGCGCTCGATGGTTGCGCCGTCGCCGGGTTCGAGCACGATGTCGCGCAAGTCGTTGTCCTGGGTCAGCCACAACGTGCCGGTCAGGCACTGCACCCGCAGCCCCCGGCCGCCGTCGATGCGGTGCGTCTCGCCGTGCCGCAGCGAGATCGAGGGAAGCGTCAGGTCGTTGTTCATCGCAGACTCCTTTGCATGCAGAATATGCATCCTTTGCACTGACCCGGAGCGAACATCGCACCGAGTGGAACGCAGTCTGCCTGCGCGACTCGGGATGCTCAAACGGTATGTTTGAATGTCTTGCATGCAAAAACGGAATGCGATGAACCATGCGCAACCGCACCTTCGACCTGCCGCCGCTGGACCAGCTCGAGGCCTTCGAGGCCGCCGCGCGCCACCTGAGCTTCACCAGGGCGGCCGACGAACTGGCGCTGACGCAGTCGGCCGTCAGCCGCCAGATCGCCGCGCTCGAGGCCTTCTTCGGCGTGCCGCTGTTCCAGCGCCTGCACCGCGCGCTGCGCCTGAGCGACGCCGGCCTGCAGCTGCAGCGCACCGTGGTCGACGTGCTGCAGCAGCTGCACCAGACCAGCGCGCGCGCTTGCGCGGCGAGCGGCGGCTGAAGACCGTGGTCGTCACCACCACCGCCGGGCTTCGCCGGGCTGTGGCTGATCCCGCGGCTGGCCGGCTTCACCAGCCACGCATCCCGACGTGGACGTGCGCATCTCCGCCAGCTACCAGCTCGTCAACCTCGATCGCGACGGCGTCGACGTGGCAGTCCGCTATCACACCGAAGAAGGGCGCCGGCGAGCGAGGCGCTGCGCCTGTTCGGCGAGGTGGTGACGCCGGTGTGCGCGCCGCGGCTGCGGCGCGACCCCGCGCGGCCGCTGAAGCGGCCCGAGGACCTGCGCCACCACTGCCTGCTGCATCTGGACAGCGGCCCCGGCACGCACCTGCTCGAATGGCCGCCGTGGCTGCGTGCGATGAAGCTCGAGGGGCTGAAGCCGGCCAGCGTGCTGCACTTCTCGATGTACGACCAGCTGATCCAGGCCGCGGTCAGCGGCCAGGGCGTGGCGCTGGGCCGGCGGCCGCTGGTCGACGACCTGATCGCGCAGCGCAAGCTGGTCGCTGCCCTTCAGCGAGAGCGTGGCCTCGCCGCGCAGCTACTACGTGTTCCGGTCGCAGGCCTCGCGCCACAAGCCCGAGGTGCAGCGCGTTCCTGGCCTGGCTGATGGCCGAAGGCGCGCGCTACAAGCACGCGGCCGGGGTTCAGCCGCCCCTGCGGGTCGAGCGCCTGCTTGATCGGCGCGCATCAGCTGCAGCGCCACCGGCGACTTGCGCTGCGCCAGCTCGTCGCGCTTGAGCGCGCCGACGCCGTGCTCGGCCGAGATCGAGCCGCCGCCGCGCCACACCGCGTCGTAGACCAGCGTGTTGACCGCGTGCTCGTGCCGGTCCAGGAAGGCCTGCGCCGGCTCGCGCCCTCGGGCGCCTGCACGTTGTAGTGCAGGTTGCCGTCGCCCAGGTGGCCGAAGTTGACCAGCCGCACGCCCGGGAAAGCCTGCGCCAGCGCGGCGTCGGTGCGCGCGCACGAAGTCGGGGATGGCCGACACCGGCAGCGCGATGTCGTGCTTGATGTTCGGCCCTTCCTGCGCCTGCGCCAGCGGGATCGACTCGCGCAGGTGCCACAGCGCGCTGCGACTGCGTCAGGCTCTCGGCGACCACCGCGTCGTCGATCAGGCCGGCGTCCAGCGCCGCCTCCAGCAGCGCCTCGAAGCGCGCGCGCGCCTGCGCCTCGCCTTCGTTGTCGGACTGCTCCAGCAGCACGGTCCACGGCGGCCTGCGGCAGCGGCCGGGGCAGGGCGGGGAAGTGCTGCGCCACCAGGTCCAGCGCAGAAGCGGTTCATCACCTCGAAGCCGGTCAGGCCGGCGCCGAGCCGCGCCTGCGCCAGGCCGAGCAGCGCCACGCACTGCGGCAGCGAGGCCGTGGCGGCCAGCGCCGTGGTCACCGCGGCCGGCCGCGGCTACAGCTTCAGCGTGGCCGCGGTGATGATGCCCAGCGTGCCTTCGCTGCCGATGAACAGGTCGCGCAGGTCGTAGCCGGTGTTGTCCTTGCGCAGCCCGCGACAGGCCGTCCCAGACCTGCGCCGTCGGCCGTCACCACCTCCAGCCCCAGGCACAGCTCGCGCGCATTGCCGAAGCGCAGCACCTGCGTGCCGCCGGCGTTGGTGGCCAGGTTGCCGCCGATCGTGCAGCTGCCTTCGGCCGCCAGGCTCAGCGGGAACAGCAGCCCGGCGTCGGCCGCGGCCTGCTGCACCGCCTGCAGCACGCAGCCGGCCTCGACCGTCAGCGTCAGGTTGGCGCGCGTCGATGGCGCGCACGCGGTTCAGGCGCGTCAGGCTCAGCAGCACCTGCGTGCCGCTGGCGTCGGGCACGCCGCCGCCGACCAGCCCGGTGTTGCCGCCCTGCGGCACGACGCTGGCGCCGTGCGCGGCACAGGCGCGCACGCACCGCCGCCACCTCGCGCGGTGTCGGCCGGCCGCACCACCGCCAGCGCGCGGCCGCGCCAGCGCTTGCGCCAGTCCAGCTCCCAGGCCGACAGGTCGCCGTCGGTGAGCACCTGGTCGGCGCCGACGCGCGTCGCGCAGCGCCTGCAGCAGGGCGCGTCGTTCATGCGCGCTGGCCGTCGCGCGGCGCCCGGACGGCGCCTGCACGCACCTGCAGCACGCAGGCGGTGAACAACAGCAGGCACAGCAGCACCTGCGCCAGCGCCAGCGTGCGCCGACAGCCCGGCTCGGTGGTCGGCGCGCACCACGCCTTCGGTGAAGTACAGCCACACCAGCAGGCTGAGCCAGCGGTAGGTGTACAGGCGCACCGCGCCACAGCCCGGGCAGCGCCGGCAGCAGCGGCAGCACCTTGAGCGCCAGCGTGCCGCGAGCCGGTGGGCGCCAGCCACAGCTCCCAGGCCAGGCCCAGCGCGATCAGCCCCAGCAGGCTCGGCCAGGGCCAGCAGCGCGCGGCGCCGTGCAGCGCGTCGCGGGTCCGGTGGCGGCGGCGGGCGGGCGTCGGTCATGCTGGCATCATAGCCAGCATGACGTTCGCGCCAGCGGCCTGTGGCAGAAGGGCGACCGACCAGTCTCGCGCGACGCTGCTGCAGACGCTGCGCACCTGGCCCTGGTTCGAGACCGCGCGCACGCTGCGCCAGCGCTTCCGCGAAGACCGCCTGGGCCTCACCGCCAGCAGCCTGACCTTCACCACGCTGATCGCGCTGGTGCCGCTGCTGACCGTGATGCTGGCGCTGTTCACGGCCTTCCCGATGTTCGCGCAAGTTCCAGGGCGCGCTGGAGCAGTACTTCCTGCAGAGCCTGGTGCCCGACGGCATCGCCAGGCCGGTGCTGGGCACGCTGACGCAGTTCGCCGCCAAGGCCAACCGCCTGGGCAGCGCCGGCCTGGTGTTCCTGCTGGTCAGCGCGCTGGCGCTGATGCTGACCATCGACCGCACGCTCAACGCCATCTGGCGCGTGCGCAAGCCGCGGCCGATCGCGCAGCGCGTGCTGATGTACTGGGCCGCGATCACGCTCGGCCCGCTGCTGCTGGGCATGAGCCTGACGCTCAGCTCGTATGCGCTGTCGGCCTCGCGCGGCTTCGTCGACGCGCTGCCCGGCGGCCTGGCGCTGGCGCTGCAGCATGCTGGAGTTCGTGCTGCTGTGGCTGGGCATGTCGGCGCTGTTCCGCTACGTGCCCAACACCGACGTGCGCTGGCGCCATGCGCTGGCCGGCGGCGCTGTTCGTCGCCGTCGGGTTCGAGGTGGCCAAGCGCGCTGCTGGCCTGGTACGTGGGCGCGATGCCGGGCATCTCGATGATCTACGGCGCCTTCGCCACGCTGCCGATCCTGCTGCTGTGGATCTACCTGGGCTGGCTGATCGTGCTGCTTCGGCGCCGTCATCGCCGCCTATGCGCCCAGCCTGCAGATGCACCTGGCGCCGCCCAGCGACGCGCCGGGGCAGCGCTTCGCGCTGGCGCTGGCGCTGCTGCGCGAGCTGCAGCGGGCGCGCGCAGACGGCGCCGCACGGGCTGACGGTGGCGCAGCTCGCCGCCGCGCTGCGCGTCGACCCGCTGCAGGTCGAGCCGCTGATGGAAATGCTGCTGCGGCTGGGCTGGGTCGGCCGGCTGGAGGAGGCTGCGGCACGGCGCCACGTGCTGCTGTGCGATCCGGCGACGCACGCCGGCCGAGCCGCTGATCGACCTGCTGCTGCTCGTACCCGACGCGCGCACCCAGGCCTTCAGGCGGCGCGCCGGCGCTGGCGCAGGCGACGCTGGCCGAACTGATCGAGGACTGATCCGCGCAGGCTGCGCGGGGCCGCGGCGGCATGCCTGAGCCATGCCGATCTGCGATAGCTGCTAGTGCTGGAATACGGTTGTGGTCACAGCGGCGGCTGCCCATAATCCGCCGCCATCCGCTCCCGAAACCCCATGTCCACCCCTGCGCTGCACTGCATCTCGTCGATGGCCACACGCCTGCTGCTGGCCGAGCTGGCCGCGGCCTGGCAGCAGCGCAGCGGCGTGCCGCGTGCGGCGTCGAGTCGGTGGGCGGCGTCGATGCCGCCAAGCGCGTCGCCGCCGGCGAGGCCTTCGACGTGGTGGTGCTGGCCGCCGACGCCATCGACAAGCTGCAGGCCGGCGGGCCACGTGCTGGCCGGCAGCCGGGTCGACCTGGTGCACTCGGCGCGTGGCCGTCGCCGTGCGCGCCGGCGCGCCGCGGCCCGACATCGGCACGCGAGGACGCGCTGCGCGCAGGCCGTGCTGGCGGCGCGCAGCATCGGCTATTCCACCGGCCCCAGCGGCACGCGCGCTGCTGCAGCTGTTCGAGCGCTGGGGCATCGCCGAGCGCTGCGCGAGCGCGCTGCGTGCAGGCGCCGCCGGGCGTGCCGGTCGGGTGCGCTGGTGGCGCGCGGCGAGGTCGAGCTGGGCTTCCAGCAGCTGAGCGAGCTGATGCACCTGCCGGGCATCGACGTCGTCGGCGCGCATGCCGCCCGGGCTGCCGACATCGTCACCACCTTCTCGGCGCGGCCGTGTGCGCCAGCTCGGCGCAGGCCGAGGCCGTGCGCGCGCTGCTCGACTTCATGCACATCGCCGGACGCCGCCGAGCTGAAGCGGCGCCACGGCATGGAACCGGCCTGAACGACCCACGAACCAGGAGACACACGATGATCATCGACTGTCACGGCCACTACACCACCGCGCCCAAGGCGCTGGAGGACTGGCGCAACCGGCAGATCGCCGGCATCAAGGACGCCGGCGCTGATGCCGAAGGTGTCCGAGCTGAAGATCAGCGACGACGAGCTGCGCGAGATCGATCGAGAACAACCAGCTGCGGCTGATGAAGGAGCGCGGCAGCGACCTGACGATCTTCAGCCCGCGCGCCAGCTTCATGGCGCACCACATCGGCGACTTCAAGGTCAGTCCGCACCTGGGCGGCGATCTGCAACGAGCTGTGCTACCGCGTGTCGCAGCTCTTCCCCGACCACTTCATCCCGGCGGCGATGCTGCCGCAGAGCCCCGGCGTCGATCCGGCCACCTGCATCCCCGAGCTGGTGAAGTGCGTCGAGCAGTACGGCAACGTCGGCATCAACCTGAACCCCGACCCCTCGGGCGGCCACTGGACCAGCCCGCCGCTGACCGACCGCCACTGGTACCCGATCTACGAGAAGATGGTCGAGTACGACATCCCGGCGATGATCCACGTCAGCACCAGCTGCAACGCCTGCTTCCACACCACCGGCGCGCACTACCTCAACGCCGACACCACGGCCTTCATGCAGTGCCTGACCGGGCGACCTGTTCAAGGACTTCCCGACGCTGCGCTTCGTCATCCCGCACGGCGGCGGCGCCGTGCCCTACCACTGGGGCCGCTTCCGCGGCCTGGCGCAGGAGCTGAAGAAGCCGCTGCTGAAGGACCACCTGCTGAACAACATCTTCTTCGACACCTGCGTCTACCACCAGCCGGGCATCGACCTGCTGACCAAGGTGATCCCGGTCGACAACATCCTGTTCGCCAGCGAGATGATCGGCGCGGTGCGCGGCATCGACCCCGAGACCGGCCACTACTACGACGACACCAAGCGCTACATCGAGGCCAGCACCATCGTCGTCGGCGACGACCGCCACAAGATCTACGAAGGCAACGCGCGGCGCGTCTTCCCGCGGCTCGACGCCGCGCTGAAGAGCCAAGGGCCGAAGTGACGACATGAGCATGTACGAACCTGGGCGTCGTCGAGCGCAACATCGCAGCGCGCCGACCGGCCGCGGTCGACGAAGCTGTCGCGCTTCGGCGTCGGCCACCGTGCACGAAGCGCATGGGCCGCGTCGGCCTGATGAAGCCCTACATGCGGCCGATCTACAGCGGCGCGCAGCTGTGCGGCACGGCGGTCACCGTGCTGCTGCACCCCGGCGACAACTGGATGATGCACGTCGCGGCCGAGCAGATGCAGCCGGGCGACGTCGTCGTCGCGGCCTGCACCGCCGACGAACACCGACGGCTTCTTCGGCGACCTGCTGGCCACCTCGCTTCCGCGCGCGCGGCGCCAAGGGCCTGGTCATCGACGGCGGCTGCCGCGACGTCAAGGACCTGACGGAGATGGGCTTCCCGGTGTGGAGCAAGGCCATCAGCGCCAAGGGCACGATCAAGGCCACGCTGGGCTCGGTGAACGTGCCGCGTGGTCTGCGCCGGCGCGCGTGGTCAACCCCGGCGACGTGATCGTCGCCGACGACGACGGCGTCGTGCGTGGTGCCGGCGCGCGATGGCCGCCGCAGGTGGCCGAAGCCGCCGCGGCGCGCGAAGCCAACGAAGGCGAAAAGCGCGCCAAGCTCGCCGCCGGCGTGCTGGGCCTGGACATGTACAACATGCGCGGGCCGCTGGAGAAGGCCGGCCTGAAGTACATCGACTGACCTACTGCCGATCCAGGAGACGCTTGAACGATGCCTCGACGCGCCGCCATGGCGGCTGCTTCCTGGCCGCCGCGACCTGCCGCCGCCGTCGCCGCGCCGCTGGCGCCGGCGCAGGCCCCAGGACTGGCCGACCAAGCCGGTGCGCATCATCACGCCGTTCCCGGCCGGCGCCGGCCCCGAGGCGGTGCTGCGCGTGCTGGCCGAGAAGCTGCAGAAGAAGTGGGGCCAGCCGGTGATCGTCGAGAACAAGCCCGGCGCCAACGGCTTCATCGCCATCGACGCCTTCAAGCGCGGCGCCACCGACGGCCACGACCTGATCCAGCTCGACAACGTGCACCTGGCCGCCTACCCGCACCTGTTCAAGAAGCTGCCCTACGACGCGGCGCAAGGACTTCGAGCTGATCGCGCCGCTGTTCCGCACCTACTTCTTCGTCGCCGTGCCGGCCGAACAGCAAGTACAAGACGGTGGGCGACATCATCGCCGACGCCAAGGCCAACCCGGGCAAGCTGAACTACGGCTCGTGGTCGGTGGGCAACCCGGTGCACCTGGGCTCGGCGCTGCTCGAGGCGGCGACCAACACCGAGATGCAGCACGTCATCTACAAGGAGACCGCGATGCTCTACACCGGCGTGGCCAACGGCGAGCTGCGACTGGGCGCTGGGCTCGCTGGCCACCGCCGGCCCGCTGCAGCGCGCCGGCAAGCTGCAAGTTCATCGCCGTCGACCGGGCCGAAGCGCCACCGCGGCCTTCCCGGACGTGCCGACGGTCGCCGAGTCGGGCGGCCCGGCCGGCTACGAGGTCACCGGCTGGACGCGCATCGCCGCGCCGAAGGGCCTGCCGAAGCCGTCGACCGACAAGATCCGCGCGCGACGTCGAGGCCGCGCTGGCCGAGCCCGGACATGCAAGCAGCGCTTCGCGACCTTCGGCTACGAGCCTTTCCCGGCGACGCCCGAGCAGTTCAACGCCTTCATCGCGGCCGAGTCGGCGAAGTCGGCGACGGTGGTCAAGCGTTCGAAGGCGTCGCTGGACTGGCGCGCAACCTCATCGACGGACTGAACGATGAGCAAGCCCACCACGGGCCATTCGACAAGACCCCCGGCTGGCTGGACTGGTACGCCGGCCCGAGCAAGCCGCACTTCAAGCTGCCGCCGGGCGCGTCGACGCGCATTGCCACGTGTTCGGCCCCGGCGCCGAATTCCCCTACGCGCCCGAGCGCAAGTACACGCCCTGCGATGCCAGCAAGGCGCAGCTGTTCGCGCTGCGCGACCACCTCGGCTTCGCGCGCAACGTCGTCGTGCAGGCCACCTGCCACGGCGCCGACAACCGCGCGATGGTCGATGCGCTGCAAAGCTCGAAGCGGCATGGCGCGCGGCGTGGCCACGGTCAAGCGCAGCGTCAGCGACAAGGAATTGCAGGACATGCATGCCGCCGGCGTGCGCGGCGTGCGCTTCAACTTCGTGAAAAGGCTGGTCGACTTCACGCCCAAGGACGAGCTGATGGAGATCGCCGCGCGCATCGCCCCGCTGGGCTGGCACGTGGTCATCTACTTCGAGGCGGTGGACCTGCCCGAGCTGTGGGACTTCTTCACCGCGTTGCCCACCACTATCGTCGTCGACCACATGGGCCGGCCCGACGTGAGCCTGCCGGTGGACGGCCCGCAGTTCGAGCTGTTCGTCAAGTTCATGCGCGACTACCCCAACGTGTGGAGCAAGGTCAGCTGCCCCGAGCGGCTGTGCGTCACCGGCCCGAAGGCGCTGAACGGCGAGCAGGCTGCCTACCGCGACGTGGTGCCCTTTGCCCGGCGCATCGTCGAGACCTTCCCCGACCGCGTGCTGTGGGGCACCGACTGGCCGCACCCGAACCTGAAGGACCACATGCCCGACGACGGCCTGCTGGTCGATTTCATCCCGCACATCGCCACCACGCCCGAGCTGCAGAAGAAGTTGCTGGTGGACAACCCGATGCGCCTGTACTGGCCCGAGGAGAGCTGAACCATGGCACTGCAAAAACCCTACCTCGACGTGCCCGGCACGACCATCTTCGACGCGGAGCAGTCGCGCAAGGGCTACCACCTGAACCAGTTCTGCATGTCGCTGATGAAGGCCGAGAACCGCGCACGCTTCAAGGCGAACGAGCGCGCCTATCTCGACGAATGGCCGATGAGCGAAGAGCAGAAGCAAGCCGTGCTGGCGCGCGACTTGAACCGCTGCATTGCGCTCGGCGGCAACATCTACTTCCTGGCCAAGATCGGTGCCACCGACGGCAAGAGCTTCCAGCAGATGGCCGGCAGCATGACCGGCATGAGCGAAGAGGAATACCGCAACATGATGATCAAGGGCGGCCGCTCGCCCGAAGGCAACCGGGTGGTCGGCGAAGACGGCGACGCGCAGGCGCACCGGCAGCCGCAGGGCGCGGCGGGGAGGAAGTGAACATGGCCAAGATCACTGCGTCCGTCTACACCTCGCACGTGCCGGCCATCGGCGCGACCATCGACCACGGCAAGACCGGCGAGCCTTACTGGCAGCCGTTGTTCAAGGGCTACGAGTTCTCCAAGCAGTGGCTGAAGGACAACAAGCCCGACGTCATCTTCCTCGTCTACAACGACCACGCCACGGCCTTCAGCCTGGAGATGATCCCGACCTTCGCCATCGGCACCGCGGCCGAGTTCCAGCCGGCCGACGAAGGCTACGGCCCGCGCCCGGTGCCCAAGGTCATCGGCCATCCGGAGCTGGCCTCGCACATCGCGCAGAGCGTGATCCAGGACGACTTCGACCTGACCATCGTCAACAAGATGGACGTGGACCATGGCCTGACGGTGCCGCTGAGCCTGATGTGCGGGCAACCGCAGGCCTGGCCTTGCCCGGTGATCCCCTTCGCCGTCAACGTGGTGCAGTACCCGGTGCCCTCGGGCCGGCGCTGCTTCATGCTCGGCCAGGCGATCCGACGCGCGGTCGAGTCCTACGACGAGCCGTTGAAGGTGCAGATCTGGGGCACCGGCGGCATGAGCCACCAGCTGCAGGGACCTCGCGCCGGGCTGATCAACGCCGAATGGGACAACCGCTTCCTCGACCGGCTGATCGCTGACCCGGCCGGGTTGTCGCAGGTGCCGCACATCGAATACGTGCGCGAGGCCGGCAGCGAAGGCATCGAGCTGGTGATGTGGCTGATCGCCCGCGGCGCCATGGCCGACATCGCCGGCGGCAAGCCGCCGACCGTCAAGCATCGCTTCTTCCACGTGCCCGCCAGCAACACGGCGGTGGGCCATCTGATCCTGGAGAACAACGCATGAGCACGATCAAGGTGGCCCTCGCCGGTGCCGGCGCCTTCGGCATCAAGCACCTGGACGCGATCAAGCTGATCGAGGGCGTCGAGGTGGTGTCGCTGGTCAGCCGCGAGCTCGACAAGACCCGGGAAGTCGCCGCCAAGTACGGCATCGGCCATGTCACGACCGATCTGGCCGACAGCCTGGCCCTGAAGGAAGTGGACGCAGTGATCCTGTGCACGCCCACGCAGATGCACGCCGAGCAGTCGATCGCCTGCCTCAACGCCGGCAAGCATGTGCAGGTGGAAATCCCGCTGGCCGATTCGCTGGCCGGTGCCGAGGCGGTGGTGGCGCTGCAGAAGAAGACCGGCCGGGTGGCGATGTGCGGGCACACGCGCCGCTTCAACCCGAGCCACCAGTTCGTGCACAACCGCATCGTCGCCGGTGAATTCAACATCCAGCAGATGGACGTGCAGACCTACTTCTTCAGGCGCACGAACATGAACGCGCTGGGCCAGGCGCGCAGCTGGACCGACCACCTGCTGTGGCACCACGCCGCGCACACGGTGGACCTGTTCGCCTACCAGTGCGGCAGCCCCATCGTGATGGCCAACGCCGTCCAGGGGCCGATCCACCCGAGCCTGGGTATCGCGATGGACATGAGCATCCAGCTGAAGGCCGCCAACGGCGCGATCTGCACGCTGTCCTTGAGCTTCAACAACGACGGGCCGCTGGGCACCTTCTTCCGCTACATCGGCGACAGCGCCACCTACCTCGCGCGCTACGACGACCTGTTCGATGGCAAGGAACAGAAGATCGACGTGTCCCAGGTCGCGGTGTCGATGAACGGCATCGAACTGCAGGACCGCGAGTTCTTCGCCGCCATCCGCGAGGCCCGTGAGCCGAACGCCAGCGTGGCCCAGGTGCTGCCCTGCTACAGGGTTCTTCATCAGCTGGAACAGCAGCTGAAGCGCCAATAATCCCGCATCCCTCACCCCCGGAGACATCGCATGAAGTTCCTCAAGTCCAGTCTGTTCGGCATCGGTCTGCTTTCGATCAGCGCACTGCAAGGCGCCAACGCCGCCGACGTCACCTTGCGTTTCCACCAGATGCTGCCGCCGCAGGCCACCATCCCGTCCGCGGCGATCAAGCCCTGGGCCGAGAAGGTCGAGAAGGAAAGCGGCGGCAAGATCAAGGTGCAGCTGTTCCCGAGCATGCAGCTCGGCGGCAAGCCGCCCGAACTGTTCGACCAGGCCAAGGACGGCGTCGTCGACATCGTCTGGACGGTGCTGGGCTACACCCCGGGGCGATTCCCCAAGACCGAGGCCTTCGAGCTGCCTTTCAGCAGCGGCCTGGCGGAGCCGGCATCGCGTGCGTTCCAGGAATTCGTCGAAAAGAACGCGATGGACGAGTTCAAGGACGTCAAGCTGATCGGCGTGCATGTGCACGGCCCCGGCCTGATCCACAGCCTGACGCCGATCAGCAAGCTCGAGGACATGAAAGGCCTGAAGGTGCGCGGCGGCTCGCGCATCATCAACATCATGCTCGAGCAACTCGGTGCCACGCCGGTGGGCATGCCGGTGCCGGCGGTGGGCGAGGCGCTGTCGAAGGGCGTGATCTCGGCCACCACCATCCCCTGGGAAGTGGTGCCGGCGGTGAAGGTCGAGCAGATCGCCAAGAACACCACCGGCTTCAGCGGCAACAAGGGCCTGTACACGCAGACCTTCGCGGTGGCGATGAACAAGGCTGCCTATGACAAGCTGCCGGCCGACCTGAAGAAGGTGATCGACGCGAATTCGGGCATGGCCGCGGCCACGATGTTCGGCCGGGCGATGGACCAGGGTGACAAGGCGGGTCTGGCGATTGCGCAGAAGGCCGGCAACAAGATCATCACGCTCGATGCTGCCGAGACGCAGCGCTGGATGCGTGCGGCCAATGGCGTGCGCGCGGTCTGGTTCAAGGAAGTGGCAGGCAAGGGCATCGATGGCCCGAAACTCGCGCAGGAAGCCGAGGCCCTGATCGCAAAGCACTCGAAGTAGGCCTGCGCCTTCGCCCACCCACGCCACGGCGGCCACCGGCCGCCGTGGCATGAGAGTTCCATGAACAACATCATCTACGGCCTGAGCCGCGCGATGGCCTGGTTCGGCGCGTTCGTGCTGACCCTCATCGCGCTGATGAGCGTCGTCAGCATCATCGGCCGCGCGCTGTCGGGCTTCGGCTTGGGTCCTGTACCTGGCGACTTCGAGCTGGTCGAGGCCGGCACCGCACTGGCCGTGTTCTGCTTCCTGCCCTGGTGCCACCTGAAGGGCGGGCATGCGGTGGTCGACATGCTCTGGCACCAGTACCCGCCGGCGATGCAGCGCGTCCTGCTGGTGATGAGCGACGCGCTGATGCTGGGGGTCTGGGTGCTGCTGGTGTGGCGCATGGGCGTGTCGATGGACGAGTACCGGCACAACAACGAGGTCAGCTTCATCCTGCAGATGCCGGTGTGGTGGGGTTATGCGCTGTCGCTGGTGCCAGCGGTGGTGGGCTGCATCGCGTACGCCTGGCGCTTGTTCGAAAGCCTGGGGCTGGTCTCACCGCCGCCAGATTTCGTGATGGCCGGAGGAGCTCACTGATGGATCCGATCTGGCTCGCGGTCTGGTCCTTCCCGGTGCTGCTGGTGTTGATCTTCCTGCGCGTGCCCATCGGGTTGTCGATGCTCGTCATCGGCCTGCTCGGCTCGTGGCAGGTGTACGGCAGTGCCATGCCGCTGCTCAACCAGATGAAGAACCTGGCCTATGGCCAGTTCTCGTCGCATTCGCTGTCGATCGTGCCGCTGTTCCTGCTGATGGGGCAGTTCGCCACGCTGGGTGGCATGTCGCAGGCGCTGTTCAAATGCGCCGAGGCTTTCATCGGCCACCGCAAGGGCGGCGTGGCCATGGCCGCGGTGGGTGCCTGCGCCGGGTTCGGCGCGATCTGCGGCTCGTCACTGGCTACCGCGGCAACGATGGGGCAGGTGGCACTGCCCGAATTGAAGCGCGCCGGTTATGCCGGCAGCCTGGCCGCAGGCACGCTGGCCGCTGGCGGCACGCTGGGCATCCTGATCCCGCCGTCGATCGTGCTCGTCATCTACGCCATCCTGGCCGAGCAGAACATCGCCAAGCTCTTCGCCGCGGCCTTCATCCCGGGCATCCTGGCGGCGTTGGGATACATGCTGGTGATCAACATCGTCGTGCGCATCAATCCCAAGCTGGCGGGCAGCATGGAGCCGGTGCCCTGGCCCGAGCGCATCAAGGCGCTGGGCGCGGTGTGGCCGGTGCTGCTGATCTTCGTGGTGGTCGTCGGCGGCATCTACTCCGGGCTGTTCACGCCCACCGAAGGCGCCGCGGTCGGCGCGGTGTCCACCGGGCTGCTGGCGTGGTGGCGCGGCGGGCTGACGCGCAAGAAGCTGCAGGAGGCCTTCGAGTCCACCGCCGGCGGCACGGCGATGGTCTTCATGATCGTGCTCGGCGCCGCCGCCTACAACACCTTCCTGGCGCTGTCGCAACTGCCGCAAGAACTGGCCGGCTGGGTCGGCAGCATGGGCCTGAGTCCGTATGCCGTGCTGTGGGCGATTCTGGTCTTCTATCTGATCTTCGGCTGCGTGATGGATTCGCTGTCGATGATCCTGCTGACGATCCCGATCTTCTTCCCGATGGTTTCCGGTCTGGACTTCGGCCTGACGCCCGAAGAAACCGCCATCTGGTTCGGCATCCTGGTGCTGATCGTCGTCGAGGTCGGGCTGATCACGCCACCGGTGGGCATGAACCTGTTCGTCATCCAGTCGATGGCGCCGGACATCAGCATCCGCGACACCTACCGCGGCGTGTGGCCCTTCGTCGTCAGCGACCTGCTGCGCGTGACGCTGCTGGTGCTGGTGCCGGGCATCACGCTGGTCGCGCTGCGGTTGTGACTCTCGAGCCCTTTCCGGGAGCCCAGTCTTGAACACGCGCCGCATCGGCCCCTTCGTGGTCTCGGCCATCGGCCTGGGCTGCATGAACCTGAGCCATGCCTACGGCGCGCCGCCGCCGCCGGAGCAAGCCGAGCGGCTGCTGCATCACGCGCTCGATCTGGGCGTGACGATGTTCGACACCGCCGCGCTGTACGGCTTCGGCGCCAACGAGACGCTGGTCGGCCGCGTGCTGAAGGCACACCGCTCGAAGTTCATGCTGGCCAGCAAGGGCGGCATGGCCGGCGTGATGTTCGACGACGGCATGAAGCGTGTCATCGACGGCCGCCCCGAGGCCATCCGCCGCGACTGCGAAGCCAGCCTGAAGCGGCTGCAGACCGAGGTGATCGACCTGTACTACCTGCACCGCTGGGACAAGAAGCTGCCGGTCGAGGAATCGGTCGGTGCGATGTCGCGGCTGGTGGAGCAGGGCAAGGTGCGCGCGCTGGGCCTGTCGGAGGTCTCGGCGGCGACGTTGAGGCGCGCACATGCGGTGCACCCGATCGCGGCCGTGCAGTCCGAATACTCGCTGTGGAGCCGCAACGTCGAGATCGGCGTGCTGCAGGCCTGCCAGGAAATCGGCGCCGCGCTGGTGGCCTTCAGCCCGACGGCGCGCGCCTTCCTCACCGGCACGCTGCGCGACGTGTCCACGTTCGACGCCAAGGACATCCGCCGCGGCATGCCGCGCTTCTACCCGGAACACTTTGCCGCCAACCTGAAGCTGCTGGACGGCTATGCCCGCATTGCGCAGGACGCCGGTTGCAGCATGGCGCAGCTGTCGCTGGCCTGGGTACTGTCGCGCGGTGAGCATGTCATCGCGCTGCCCGGCACCACCCGCCTCGCGCACCTGGAAGAGAACCTGGGCGCCGACACGGTGACGCTGGGTGCCGGCACGCTGCAGCGGCTGGACGCGCTGATCAACTGCCACACCGTCAGCGGCGCGCGCTACAACCCAGCCACGCAGGCCGAGGTCGACACCGAGGAATTTGCCTGACGCTGCCGGGCGGCGGGCCTCAACCGGCGTTGCCGGGCTGCCGCGCCACCTGCACCGCGAACACCTCGACCGCCACCGCCTTTCCCTTGAACAGCACCGCGCCGAGCGCCTGCAGCGCGAAGCGCTGGCCCAGGTCCGCGCTCGTGGCCTGGTCGATGAGGATCGGCTGGCCCGCCACCTTGGTGTGGGCCTCGAGCCGCGCGGCCAGGTTCACCGGGTCGCCGATGCAGGTGTAGGTGGCGCGCTGCTGCGTGCCGGTGTAGCCCGCCACCATCTCGCCGGTGGCGATGCCCACGCCGATGCGGATCGGCGGCTTGCCGGAGGCCACGCGCTCGACGTTGAACAGATCGATCATCTCCAGCATGTCCTGCGCGGCGTGCACCGCGCTGCCGCAGCCGTCGGCCAGCGGCAACGGTGCGCCGAAGATGGCCATCAGGCCGTCGCCGATCATCTGGTTGACGACGCCGCCGCGTCCGCTGATGGCGTCGAACATCAGCGTGTAGTAGGTGTTGAGCAGTTCGATCGTTTCTTCCGGGCTCTGCTGCTCCACCAGCGAGGTGAAGCCGCGGATGTCGGAGAACATCACCGAGCCGTGCACGCGCTTGCCGCCCAGCGCAAAGCCCGATTGCTGCAGGTCCTGCGCCACTTCGCTGGTGGCGAAGCGCCGCACCAGCTCCTTCTGCTGGTCGCGCAGGCGCTTCTTCTCCAGGCTGGAGTTGATGCGCGCGCGCAAGAGCACCGGGTTCACCGGCTTGGGCAGGTAGTCGTCGGCACCCAGTTCGATGCAGCGCGCCACGTGGGCCACGCCTTCGAGCGAACTGGTGACGATGACCGGCAGGTCGCGCAGCTGTGCGTCGGCCGCCATCTGCTCCAGCACCTGGAAGCCGGTCATCTCGGGCATCTCCATGTCCAGCAGCAGCAGGTCGAAGGCCTCGCGACGCAGCATCTCCAGCGCCACGCGGCCGTTCTCGGCGCTGGCCACGCGGTGGCCTTGCAGCTCCAGGCTGCGCGACAACAACAGCCGGTTGACCTTGTTGTCGTCGGCCACCAGCAGCCGCGCGCCCCTCTCAGCCACGGGTCAGCTCCCGCAGCGCGGCGGCGACGCGTTCGTATTCGGCCTGCAGCGCATCGACGGGCGCCGCATCGCTGGCCAGACCGCCCAGTTCCAGCTCGCGCGCCATCTCGCCCAGGCGCAGCGCGCCGAAGGTGTTGGCGTTGGACTTGATGGAATGCGCCGCGCGGCGGAAGTCGTCGGCCGCGCCGACGGCCTGCGCGGCGCGCA
The DNA here is from genome assembly GCA_963824005.1 of uncultured beta proteobacterium. Taxonomy (GTDB): domain Bacteria; phylum Pseudomonadota; class Gammaproteobacteria; order Burkholderiales; family Burkholderiaceae_C; genus Rubrivivax. The sequence continues at coordinate 37,925 of CAWGOK010000014.1, read as the reverse complement.
GCTCGGACAGCATCTGCGGCGCTTCTTCGAGGAAGGTGCCGATCAGTTCGCCCACGAACTCGGCGCCCGCGGCCTCCTGCAGTTCGGCAAAGGTGGCAGCGTCGATCACCGCGTCGGCCATGTCAAACCCCCGTGTGTCGTGCGTGGTGCCGCCAGTCTACAGACCTAAACTCGTCGGCATCCAAGGGCCGGGACAGGAGAGAGCGTGGAACAACAATTGGCGCAACTGCTGGCCCAGGTGGCGGTGTCGTGGGACACGCTGCTGGCACGGGTACAGACCTCGCCGCAACAGATGCTGGCACACGGCGCCGTGCTGATGGCCTTCGCGCTGACGTTGGCCGGTGCCTATGCCCGCACCATGATGCCGCTGCGCTGGCTGGCGGCGGCCTCCGGTGTCGCCTCTCTGGCCTATGCCGTGCTGGCGCCGGCGCCGATCACGCTGCTCACTGCCGGGCTGTTGCTGCCGCTGAACCTGTGGCGCGCGGTCGAGGTGACGCGGCTGACGCAGCGGGTGCGCCGCGCCGGCGTGCAGGCCGACATGGCCGGCGTCTGGCTCAAGCCCTACATGAAGAGCCGGCGATCTGAGTGCCGGGCAGTTGCTGTTTGCCAAGGGCGACTTCGCCGATCGCCTGTACATGCTGGTGCACGGCCAGGCCGAGCTGGCCGAGATCGGCCGGCCGCTGGAGCCGGGGCGCATCTTCGGCGAGATCGCGCTGTTCTCGCCCGACCAGACGCGCACGCAATCCGTGCGCGCCGTCAGCGACTGCACCGTGCTCGAAATCGCCGGCAGCACCGTCAAGGAACTGTTCTACCAAAGCCCCGCATTCGGCTTCCACCTGATGGAGCTGCTGGCCGTGCGGCTGGGGGCCGACGTGCAGCGCGCCGAGCTTCGTGCTGCGCCGCCGCAGCCGGTACCGGCGGCCTGAGGACCGGGCGCTCAACATGCTGGTGTGCCTCGGGCCGGCGCCTGCAGCAGCGCCTGCACCAGCGCATCGACGCGAATCGGCTTGGTGACGTAATCGTCCATGCCGGCGGCCAGGCATTCCTCGCGGTCGCCCTGCATGGCGTTGGCGGTCATGGCGACGATGCGCGGTCGTTCGGCGGGTTGCCAGCGCGACGTGATGCGCCGTGAGGCCTCCAGCCCGTCCATCTCCGGCATCTGCACGTCCATCAACACCACGTCGTAGGGCTGGCGCGCGCAGCACTCGATGGCCTCGATGCCGTTGCTGGCCACGTCGGCGCGGTAGCCCATCTGCTGCAGCAACCGCAGCGCCAGCTTCTGGTTGACCACGTTGTCCTCGGCCAGCAGGATGCGCAGCGGGTGGCGTTCGGCCATGCCGGCATCCATGCGTGGCTTGGCCGGCGCGGCGGCGGGGCGGGGCGCGGCATCGGCTTCGTGCGCCAGCAGCTGCACCAGCGTTTCGAACAGCTGGCTCTGGCGCAGCGGCTTGGCCAGCGTGGCGGCAAATACGCTGTCCGTGCCCTCCTTGCGCCCGTGCGAGCTGAACAGCACCAATGGCAGCGTGTGCCCGGCCTCGCGGACGCGCCTGGCCAGCATCGCACCGTCGATCTGCGGCATGTGCATGTCGATGATCGCCAGGTCGTAGGGCTGGGCGCCGAGCATCTGCAGCGCCATCTCGGGCGACTCGGTGTCCTGCACCACCATGCCCCATTTGGCGGTCTGCAGCGCGAGGATGCGCCGATTGGTGGCGTTGTCGTCCACCACCAGGATGCGCTTGCCGGCCAATGCGGGTTGCTGGCCGATGAACTCGCGCCGCGTGCCTGGCGGCAGCTCGGTGCGCGCAGCGCGCAGCGTGAAGTGGAAGCTCGAACCCGTGCCGGGCCCGGCGCTTTCCACCCACATCGTGCCGCCCATCAGCTCGGCCAGCAGCTTGCTGATGGCCAGCCCCAGCCCCGTGCCGCCGTACTTGCGCGTGGTGCCGCTGTCGGCCTGGCTGAACTTCTTGAACAGCCGGCTCTTGCCGGCCTCGGACAGGCCGATGCCGGTGTCGCGCACCGTGAAGTGCAGCAACTCAACCGACGCCGCACCTTGCGGCCGCACCGTGACCACGACTTCGCCCGCTTCGGTGAACTTCACCGCGTTGCTCAGCAGGTTCAGCAGCACCTGGCGCAGCCGCGTCACGTCGCCGACGATGGCCGACGGCACCTCGGCGCCGTCGGCGCTCTCGAACACATAGGCGATGTCCAGGTGCTTCTCGGCGGCGCGCACGCCGATCAGGTCCAGTGCAGATTCGACGCATTCGCGCAGGTCGAAGGGGTGGGCCTCGATGTCCATGCGCCCGGCCTCGATCTTCGAGAAGTCGAGGATGTCGTTGATGATCGTCAGCAGTGCGTCGCCGCTGTCGCGAATGGTGCTGGCAAAGTCGCGCTGTTCGTCGCTCAGAGGCGTGTCCAGCAGCAGCCCGCTCATGCCGATGACGGCGTTCATCGGCGTGCGGATCTCGTGGCTCATCGTCGCCAGGAAGGCGCTCTTGGCTTCGTTGGCCGCTTCGGCCTGGGCGCGGGCTTCCTGCGCCTGCTTGAACAGCCGCGCGTTCTGGATCGCGATCACCGCCTGGCTGGCAAAGGTTTCCAGGAGGCTGCACTCCTTCTCGGTGAATGCGCGCATGTCGAAGCGCGCGACGTTTATGGCGCCGAGGCCACGGCCTTGCCACATCATCGGCGCCTGCGCCAGCGCGTAGTTCACCCCCAGGCCCTGCGCCAGCTTGCGCAGGCCGGCCGGAACGCCCTCGCCGTGCAGGACGTTGGCGAAGCTCACCACGTGGCCGTGCGCGATGGCGGCGCCAGTGGCCGAGCCTTCGAGCGGGATCGGGAACTGGTCTGCGATGCGTTCCTTGAATTGGCCACGGATGGCCGCCCTGTGCACCATGCCGTCGTCGCCCACCAGGTAGACACCCAGCACCTGGGCGTCGAACAGATCCTCGGCGCTGGCCAGGATGCGGTCGAACACGGGCTGCGCGTCGGCCATCGAGCCGCTGATGACCTGCAGCACATCGGCGGTGGCGGTTTGCCGCTCCAGCGCTTCCTGCGTTTCGTTGAACAGCCGCACGTTCTCGATGGCGATCACCGCCTGATCGGCGAAGGTCTGCAGCAGCGCCACCTGGTGCGGCGCAAAGGGCCCTGGCTCGCGCCGCGTGACGCTGATCATGCCGATCAGCTGCCCTCCACGCAGAAGCGGGCAGAACAGCATGCTGCGATAGCCGCGCAGGCGGGCCAGGTCGCGGACCACGGTGGACGCCTGGGCTTCGTCCTCGGTGTCGGTGATGCGCACCACCGAGCCCTCGCGCAAGGGCGCCGCCGCCGGCACGTCGACCAGCGGCCTGGGAAACGACGCCTTCAGTGCGTCATCTGCGGCCGGGTTCGCCGGCGTGAAGGCCACCAGGTGCAGCTTGTCGTCGAAGATCCGGAACACGGCCGTCGAGAAGCCGCCGATGAGGCGGTTCGAACTGCCGGCGATGGCCTCGAACACCGGCTGCACGTCCGACGGTGAACTGGCGATCACCTTCAGGATCTCGGCCGTCGCGGTCTGCCGCTCCAGCGCCTCGTTGGTCTCGCGGAACAGCCGCACGTTCCGGATCGCGATCACCGCCTGGTCGGCAAAGGTCTGCAGCAATTCCATCTGCGGATCGGTCAGCGCGCCGGGTTGCGGCGACGACATCGAGATCACGCCGATCGCCACCCCCTCGCGCATCAAGGGTGCCGAGGCGATCGAGCGGAACGACAACTCGCGGGTCTGTGACTTGAAGAAGATGTCGCTGCCCGGTGCGCGGTTGTCCGCGACCTGGACGGCCCGGCCCTCGACCACGGCCCGGCCGGACACGCTGTGCCGGTCGATCGGTACCACCTCGGGCCCGTGAAACTCGTCGGCCGTGGCGTCGTAGCTGCGCGCGCGACGCCGAAGGCCATCGCCTTCGATCGTGCGCAGGGCGGTCTTGCGGCCGAACAGCCGCGCCGCGCTGTGCACGATGGCGTCGAACACCGGCTGCACGTCCGACGGCGAACCGGCGATCACCTTCAGGATCTCGGCCGTGGCGGTCTGGCGCTCCAGCGCGGCCTGGGTCTGCGCCAGGTGCGCCTCGCGTTCGGCGGCCATCTGTTGTTCGATGGTGCGGATGCGATGCCCGTAGATCAGCCCCGGCAGCAGCACGTAGGCGCCAAAGCCCAGCAGGTTCATTGCCGTCAATGTGGTCAGCACCGCCGGCGAAAGTGCATTGCCGTGGGGGATGAAGGCCTCGGCCAGCGTTGCCGTCAGTACCGCGACGGTGCTCGAACCGACCCAGTACTTGCCATGGTGCGGATCGTCCACCGTGCGGTACACGAGCAGCGGCGTCAGGACGTAGATCAGCACGTAGGCCGAGGACGTGAGCCCGCCCAGGGCCAGATGGACGGCCACCAGGAACAGCTGCCCGCCCCCCCACGTCAGCCACAAGAGCACGCCGTAGCGTCTCGACTTGTACGCCGTAGCGTCTCACTTGCGTAGGCCAGCAGCATCAGCGCGTTCCAGACCGCTCCGCCCCAACACAGTTGTGCGGCCAGGCTCGCACCCACCGTCGAGTAGAAGGCGCCGTAGAGCAGCCAGGTGACCATGACCGCCAGGGCCAAGGCCAAGCCCATCGACTTGCGCAGCTTCCACTCGGGCGAGTCGCCCGGCTCGCTGGCGAAGCGGACGAAACGATCCTTCAGCCGCTGCCACATCGGCTGCGGGCCCGGGTCGGCCTCTGCAGGGGTCATGTCCAAGACGGGTCTCCCGCGAGGTGGCATCCGATGTCGAATCGATGACTTGATGCTAAGGTCGGCGCATGCGCACCACACTGGTCATCGACGACGACGTGTTTGCCCATGTGCGTGCGCACGCGCAGAGGGAGCGTATCTCCATCGGTGAAGCCTTGTCGCGGCTGGCGCGGCAAGGCATCCAGGCCAGCCAGATGGCGCCGCCACCTGCAGTGAGGCCGAAGTCCCGCTACGCGCTGCTGCCTGCGCGCCCCGAGCTCATCACCTCGGAGCATGTACGCCGGCTGATGGAGCAGGAAGGCATCTGAACGTCCCAGCGCCGCCTGCCGGACGTCAACGTCTGGGTCGCGCTGCTGGACGAAGCGCATGTGTTCCACGCCCAGGCGCTGGCCTTCATCCAGCGCAAGCGGCTGAAGATCGCCACCTGCGCGCTGGTGGAGAACGGGGTCGTACGCGTGCTCAACCTGCCCGGCTACAGCCGCCTGGGGCCGGTCGGGTTCGCCCCTGTGGCGGCCAAGCTGGCCGAGATCTGCGCCGGTCTTGACCACGAGTTCTGGCCCTGCGACGTGTCGCTGCGCGAGGCCGGCCGGGTGAACTGGCCGCGGGTGATGGGCCACAACCAGGTCACCGACGTGTACCTGCTCGCGCTGACCGTGGCGCACGGGGGCTGCCTCGTCACGCTGGACCACGGGGTGGCCCTCACGACGGTGCCCGGCGCCGCGCCGCGCCACCTGGAACACCTGTAGCGTCGCAGTCACCGGCCTTCTCCTGCGCCCTTGCCGGCGCTGGTTACCACCTGCATCAGCGCCTGCACCAGCGCGTCCACCCGGATCGGCTTGGTGACGTAGTCGTCCATGCCGGCGGCCAGGCACTCCTCGCGGTCGCCCTGCATCGCGTTGGCGGTCATCGCGACGATGCGCGGGCGCGTGGCAGGGGAGGGCCAACGCGCGACGATGCGGCGCGTGGCCTCCAGCCCGTCCATCTCGGGCATCTGCACGTCCATCAGCACCACGTCGTAGGGCTGGCGCGCCACGCATTCGATGGCCTCGATGCCGTTGCTGGCCACGTCGGCCCGGTAGCCCATCTGCTGCAGCAGGCGCAGCGCCAGCTTCTGGTTGACCACGTTGTCTTCGGCCAGCAGGATGCGCAACGGGTGGCGCTCGGCCATCTGCGCATCCATGCGCGGCTTGGCGGCCGTTGGCGCGGCCTTCTGTGCTTCTTCATGCGCCAGCAGCGACACCAGCGTGTCGAACAGCTGGCTCTGGCGCAGCGGTTTGGCCAGCGTGGCAGCGAAGACGCTGTCCGTGGCCTCCTTGCGGCCCAGGCTGCTGAACAGCACCAGCGGCAGCGTGTGGCCCGATTCGCGGATGGTTTTGGCCAGCATCGCCCCGTCCATGCCCGGCATGTGCATGTCGATGATCGCCAGGTCGTAGGCTTCAGCCTTGAGCATGTCAAGCGCCTGCACCGGGAACTCGGTGTCTTGCACCACCATGCCCCACTTGGCAGATCTGCAGCGCCAGGATGCGCCGGTTGGTGGCGTTGTCATCGACCACCAGGATGCGCTTGCCCGCCAGTTGCGGCTGCTGGCCCAGGAAGTCGCGCCGCTGTGCCCTGCGGCAGCTCCGCCGGCACGCAGCGCATGGTGAAGTGGAAGGTGCTGCCCTGCCCCGGCCCGGCGCTCTCGGCCCACATCGTGCCGCCCATCAGCTCGGCCAGCAGCTTGCTGATGGCCAGGCCCAGGCCCGTGCCGCCGTACTTGCGCGTGGTGCCGCTGTCGGCCTGGCTGAACTTCTGGAACAGGCGCGACAAGCCGGCTTCGCTCAAGCCGATGCCGGTGTCGCGCACGGTGAAGTGCAGCAGGCTGCCTTCGCCCGTCTGCTCGTCGCCTTCGGTGCGCACGCTCAGCACCACCTCGCCCTTCTCGGTGAACTTGACCGAGTTGGACAGCAGGTTCAGCAGCACCTGCCGCAGCCGCGTCACGTCGCCGTCGATGGCCGCCGGCACCTCGCCTTCGAAGACATAGGCGATGTCCAGGTGCTTCTCGGCCGCGCGCGGGCCGATCAGGTCCATCGCCGACTCCACGCACTCGCGCAGGTCGAAGGGGTGGCGCTCGATGTCCATGCGCCCGGCCTCGATCTTGGAGAAGTCGAGGATGTCGTTGATGATGGTCAGCAGCGAATCGCCGGAATCGCGGATGGTGGTGGCGAAGTCGCGCTGGTCCTCGGTCAGCGGCGTGTCCAGCAGCAGCCCGCTCATGCCGATGACCGCGTTCATCGGCGTGCGGATCTCGTGGCTCATCGTCGCCAGGAAGGCGCTCTTGGCCTCGTTGGCGGCTTCGGCCTGCGCACGCGCCTCCTGCGTCTCCTTGAACATCTTCGCGTTCTGGATCGCGATCACCGCCTGGTCGGCGAAGGTCTTGATCAGCGCGATTTCCTTGTCGGTGAAGGGCTTCTTCGGGATGCGCGCGACCTCGAAGGCGCCAATGCCCTGGCCCTTCCAGATCAGCGGCACATACAGCAGCGAGATGTTGCCCATCCACTCGGTCTGCTCGCGCACCCCGGACGGCACGCCGGGTCCGTGCTGCACGTCGGGATAGTTCAGCACGACGCGCTTGTGCGCGCAGTAGCCATGCATCGACTCGCGTACGGGCGCCGGGTAGGTGGCGTGCAGCCACGCGACGACCTTCGGGTACATCGGGTCGTCGGGAAACTGCGGCGTCTCGTTCACGTCCACATGCACCAGACCATCGTCCCCGAACAGTCCGATGTTGACGTAGTTGGTGTTCAGGATGCGTCGCGCGCTGTTCAGGATCCGCTCGAACACCGGCGCGGCATCGGACACCGACTGCCGATCACCGTCAGCACATCGGCGCTGGCAGTCTGCTGCTCCAGCGCCTCCTTGGTCTCGTTGAACAGCCGCGCGTTCTGGATCGCGATCACCGCCTGGTCGGCAAAGGTCTGCAGCATCGCCAGCTCCTTCGGCTTGAAGGGGCCGGTGGATCGAGCCACGCCGATGGCGCCGATGCCGCGCTCGTTCCACAGCATCGGCGCGAAGACCATCGAGCGGTAGCCGATCAGCTTGGCCATCTTGCGCAGCACGCCGGGCACGTCGTCGCCGTCGATCAGGTCGGGCCAGTGCATCACGCGCCGCTCGCGCAGCGCGCGGCCGGCGGGCGTGCGCGCAACAGGCGCCGGGAAGGTGGCGGCGACGATGTCGTGCGCCACGCCGCGGTAGGCGGCGATGTTGAGCATGCCCTGCTCGTCGACCAGCAGCACGTCGAGCTCGTCGCCGCCGAACAGGTGCTTGCAGCTGTCCAGGATCTTCTCGAACACCGGCTGCGCATCGGCCATCGAGTTGCTGATGACGGCCAGCACCTCGGCCGAGGCCTTCTGCTGCTGCAGCGATTCCTGCGTCTCGTTGAACAGGCGCACGTTCTCGATGGCGATCACCGCCTGGTCGGCGAAGGTCTGCAGCAGCGTCACCTGGTGCGGCGCGAAGGGCCCGGGTTCGCGCCGCGTGACGCTGATCATGCCGATGCTCTGCCCCTCGCGCACCAGCGGGCAGAACAGCAGGCTGCGGTAGCCGCGTGCGCGTGCCAGCTCGCGGATGATCTGCAGCGCGTCATCCACCAGTTCGGTGTCGACGATGGGCACCATCTCGCCGCGGCGGATGGCCGCACCCACGGGGAAGGTCTGCAGCGCGATCGGGAACGAGCGCCGCAGCGCCGCGTCGCCCTCGGGCGTGGTCGAGGTGAAGGCCACCAGCTGCAGCGCATCGTCTTCGATGCGCGCCACCATCGTCGAGAAACCGCCCAGCAGCTGGTTGGAGCTGCGTGCGATGGCGTCGAACACCGGTTGCACGTCCGACGGCGAGCTGGCGATGACCTTCAGGATCTCCGCCGTGGCGGTCTGGCGCTCCAGCGCCTCGTTCGTCTCGCGGAACATCTTCGTGTTCTGGATCGCGATCACCGCCTGGTCGGCGAAGGTCTTGATCAGCGCACGCTCCCTTTCGCCGAAGGGGCCGAGCCGTGAGCTCAGCATCGCGATCGATCCGATGCCCTTGCCCTCCCACATCAGCGGCGCGAACAGTGCGGCGAAGTTGAAGCCGATGATCTTCGCGAAGCGCTGCAGCCCAGGCACGTCGGTCGCGTTGTGCATGTCGGGGATGTCGGCCAGCCCGGTGCGGATGGCCAGCTCGGTCGCGGTGCCTGCCAGCGGCGACGGAAAGGCCTGTGCGATGGCCATCTCGCGCTGCCGGGCCGCTTCCGGCGCGAACGGCCCCGACGCATCACGCACGAAGCGGATTCCGGCCACGTGCAACATGTCCTGCGCATCCGTTTGCAGGATCATCAGCGCCAGTGCGTCCGGGAACAACTGCGCGGCGCTGTCGATGATCTTGTCGAACACCGGTTGCGCGTCGTCCACCGACGCCGCGATGACGTTGAGCACCTCGCTCGTCGCCGTCTGGTGTTCCAGCGCTTCCTGCGTCTCGCGGAACAAGCGCACGTTCTCGATGGCGATCACCGCCTGGCGCGCGAAGGTCTGCAGCAGCGCCACCGCGCTCGTCGGCAAAGCGCCCCGGCTCGCGCCGCGCCACGCCGATGGTGCCGATGGCGCGGCCCTGGTGCAGCAGCGGCACCGACAGGATGCTGCGGAAGCCCGACCGTTGGGCCACCTCGGCGCTGGGATAGCCCGGTTCAGCAGTGCACGTCGGCGATCTGGATCGGCTGCTGCTCCGTGATCGCGCGGCGGATGTTCGGCGGTGCGGCATCGACGGCCATCGGGAAGGCACCGCGCATCGCGTCTTCGGCCTGCGTGGACAGGGCACGCACGCCGGCCAGGTGCACGACGTCGCCGTCCAGCCGCGTGGTCGCGCCAACATCGGCCTCGCACAGCGTGCGCGCGCGCTCCGCGATGGCCTGGAACACCGGCTGCACGTCGGTGGGTGACTCGCTGATCACCGCCAGGATCTCGGCCGTGGCCGTCTGCCGCTCCAGCGCCTCGTTCGTCTCGCGGAACAGCCGTGCGTTCTCCAGCGCCACCACGGCCTGCCTGGCGAACATCTCCAGCAGCTTACGTTCACGCGCGTCGAAGTCGCCCAGGCGCCCTCGCGCGACGCCGATCGTGCCCAGGAAGCGACCGTTCTTGAACATCGGCACAGTGGCCAAGGCGTAGCTCACACGTCCGCCCGTGCCCGCGCGGGCGTACTCGCGAATGCGCTCCGGGACACCGGGCCCGTTCAAGACGTCGGCGTAGACGATGATGCGATCGCCTGCTTCCACGAAGCTCTGCCGGATGGCCGCCGCAGGTGCCGGAGGCACCGCGCGTATCCTCTGTGCGGCAGCTTCGGCTTCGGCAGGACTGCTGAGCGTCTTCTGCCCGCCAGCTTCGGTGACGCGGAAGTGCCGCAGGTGCGAGAGCCCGTCGTCTTCCACCAGCGAGATCGTGGTGGCCAGGGTGTCGTCGATCAGCCGCTCGCAGCGCTCGAGGATCGCCTCGAACACCGGCTCGGAGTCGCCCATCGACCGGCTGATGACTTCCAGCACGTCGGACGAGGCCTTCTGCTGTTCCAGGGCTTCCCGGGTCTCGTTGAACAGGCGCACGTTCTCGACCGCGATCAGTGCCTGGTCGCGGAACGACTCGGCCAGCGCGACGGCCTTGGGGTTGAAGGCATTCGCCTGCTTGCTGCCCAGCACCAGCACGCCGACGCAGTCGTCGCCGCGAACCAGCGGCAGGTACAGCGCCGAGTTCAGGCCCAGCTGCTGGTGCCGCACCTGCTCGTGCGGGGGGAGTTCCACCACCGACCAGTCGCTCACGTGCAGCATGGTCTTGCTGCGAATCGCGCGCGACGGGAAGTTGGCCGCCGGGTCCACCGGCATCACCTGGGCGCCCGGCACCGGCGTCAGCCCGGCCGGGGTGGCCATGGCCTGGGGCGAATAGGTGTCGCCGCTGACGGTCTGCACCAGCGCCAGGTCGCAGCCCAGGTGTTTGACGGCGGTGCCGACGATGGCTTCGAACACCGGTTGCACGTCGGTGGGCGAGCTGCTGATGACACGCAGGATGTCGGCGCTGGCGGTCTGGTGGGCCAGTGCCTCCTGCGTCTCGTTGAACATCCGCGCGTTCTGGATCGCGATCACCGCCTGGTCGGCGAAGGTCTTGAGCAGGGCGTGTTCCTTCGGGCGGAAGCTTCCCACCCTGAAGCGCATCGCCACCAGAATGCCGATGCCGTGGCCTTCCCAGATCAGCGGTGCGCTCAGCGAGGCGTAGTTGTGCCCCGCGCGCTGGGCGGCCAGCCGTCCGGAGGCGGGCATGGCGGGATCGTTCAGCGCATCGCAGAACTCCACCACCTTGCCTTCACGGAACGCCAGTTCGGCCGAGGTTTCGGTCACCGGCATCGGATAGACCGTCGGCACACTGGCCTCGATGGCCGCGACCGTCTCTTCGCCGAGTTGCGCGCGGCCTGCGGCCGTGAAGCGCATGCGCGTCATCTCCAGCAGGCCTGCCTCGTTGACCAGCAGCAGATTGAACAGCGAGCATGAGAACAGCTGTTCGCAGCTTTCGAGGATCTTGTCGAACACCGGCGCGGCATCGGACACGGAGCTGCTGAGCACGCCGAGTACTTCGGACGTCGCAGTCTGCTGCTCGAGCGCCTCCTGCGTCTCGTTGAACAGGCGCACGTTCTCGATGGCGATCACGGCGTGGTCGCAGAAGGACCGGGCCAGCGCTATCTCCTGTTTGCTGAACGGGCCGGCATCGGTACGCAACAGCCCGAGCACGCCGATGCACGCGCCGGCGCGCATCAGCGGCAGCATCAGGGAGGCGTGGCAGCCGAGCTCGGCGAACACCTCGGCCTCGTGAGCAGGCAGCTCGATCGCCGTCCAGTCCGGCAGGTGCAGCGCGGTCTTGCTCACGATCACCTGGGAGGGGAAGTCGTGGTCCGGGTCGACCGGGCGCAGGCGTCCCACCGTGCGCATGCGCGAGCCGTCGGCCTTCAGCACAGCCACCTGCTGGAAGGTCTGTCCATCGGTGCGCAGCACCGTGGCGAGCGTGCAGTTCAACAGGCGTCGGCCGCTGCCGACGATGGCCTCGAACACCGGCTGTACGTCGGTGGGCGAGCTGCTGATGACGCGCAGGATGTCGGCGCTGGCGGTCTGGTGGGCCAGCGCCTCCTGCGTCTCGTTGAACAGGCGTGCGTTCTGGATTGCGATCACTGCCTGGTCGGCGAAGGTCTTGATCAATGAGATCTCGTGCTGCGAGAACGGCGACACGGTGCTCCTGCCGACGAAGATGGAGCCCACGCCGCGGTCTTGCCACATCAGGGGTGCGAAGACGACGGAACGGCTGCCCATCAGCTCGCTGCCGCGCCTGACGGAAGCCGGCACCCCGTCGTCGGCTTGCGCGTCTGCAAAGTGCACAGCGTCGCGCTGGCGGATCACCAGCCCGGTGCCACTGTGCTCGTCCAGGCACACCGGGTACAGCGAGCGGAACTCGGCCTCGCGTGGACCGAAGAAAGCCTCCAGGTCGATCAGGCCGTCGGGGCGCAGCAGGTTGATGCCGATGTACACCGGGTCGAACAGGCGTCGGCAGCTTTCCAGGATGCGATCGAAAACCGGCTTGACGTCGGCCACCGACTTGCCGATCACCTGCAGCACCTCGGCGGTGGCCGTCTGGCGTTCCAGCGCCTCCTGCGTCTGCTTGAACAGTCGCACGTTGCTGATCGCGATCACCGCCTGGTCGACGAAGGCGCGCAGCAGCGATATGTGCTTGGCGCTGAACACGCCCGGCTCCCGGCGCGCGACGCTGAGCACGCCGATGCACTCGTCGCCATGCATGATGGGCAGCATCAACGACGAGCGGATGCCGTCGCCGGCCTGCACGCGCTGCTCCTGCGGCGGCAGCTCGATCGCCTGCCAATCGGGCAGGTGCAGCATGGTCCCGGCCAGGATCACCTGTGACGGGAAATTGGCCTTCTCATCCAGCGCGATCAGCTCGTCCCCGGGGCCGGCCACCGGCCGCCCTGGCCGGGCGATCGACATCGCACGGAAGCCGTCGCCCTCGCGCATCAACAGGAAGGTGCCTTCGTTCTTGATCAGCCGGAACGCCGTGCCGACGATGGCGTGGAACACCGGCTGGATGTCGTCGGGCGAGTGGCTGATCACGCGCAGGATGTCGGCCGTGGCCGTCTGCCGCTCCAGCGCCTCCTGAGTCTCGTTGAACAGCCGCGCATTGCGGATGGCGATGGCCGCCTGGTCGGCGAAGGTCTGCAGCAGCGAGAGCATCGGCGCCGGAAACTCGCCGGTCTGTTCGCGCAGCACGCCGAGGGTGCCGATGACCTGGCCGTCTTCCAGCACCGGCACGGCCAGCGCGCTGCGGTAGCCGACCACCCGCGCGACATGATTGAGCTGGTAGCCGGGCTCCGACCCGACATCGGCAATCTGCACGGGCGTGCCGGACTGGAAGCAGCGGCCATTGATGCTGCCTGCGCCTTTGCGGACAGGAAAGACGGCGCGCATCGCGGCTTCGCCTTCTGGCGAGACCCCGTGAAAACCCACCAGGTGCAGCGACTCGCCGTCGGCGAGGGTGGTGAATCCCACCAGCGCCCCGCACAGCAGCCGTGCGCGCTCGGCCACGGCGTCGAATACCGGTGCCGGGTCGGTGGGCGAGTTGCTGATGCCGCGCAGGATCTCGGCGGTGGCGGTCTGCCGCGCCAGTGCCTCCTGGGTCTGATCGAACAGGCGCGCGTTGTCCAGCGCCACGCTCATGCTCGCGGCAAGGGTCTCGAGCAGGCGCACATCGGCTTCGCCGAAGGCGTGCTCGCGCCGCATGTCGCCCAGTGACACGACACCGCGCACCTGTCCGCCGCTGCGCAGCGGCACCGTCAACTGAGACTTCGGCAAGCCTGCGGCCAGGGGTGTCACGAGGGTCGAGCCGTGGGTTCGCATGACTTCGGACATGCTCTCATTGACGAGCAGTGCGCGTCCGGTGGCAAGCACGTGCGCGCCGAAACCACTGGGCGCCTCGGGAGGCACTTCCACCCGCTCGCTGCCGCTGTCGCTGCCGGGCACGATGGAGGTCTGGTACACGTAGTGCAGCAGGCCGGTCTGGGCATCGAGGATGCGGATGCCGACATTGGTGCTGGCGAACACCTCGCGCAGCTTGTCGCCGACGGCGTCGTAGACGCCCTGTATGTTCAGCTTGCCGGCCAGCGCCTGCTGCACTGCGTTGACGATCGCCAGCTCGGCGGCGCGCTGTTCGGCCTCGGCCTGGGCGCTGCGCGCCTGCAGCGTGCGCTCGGCCACCTGCGCTTCCAGCCCACCGGCAAAGCGCAGGTTGGCCAGTGCCACCGCGGCCTGGCCGGCCAGCATGGCCAGCAGGTCGCGGTCGGCCTCGCCGAAGCGGCCGAAGGCGCCTTCGATGTCGGCATACACATGGCCCAGCAACTCGCCTTGCGCCACCAGCGGCGCCACCAGGCACGAGCGCTGATTCTCCTGCGCCGCGCCCGCGGGGCCGTGGCGCAGGCGTGGCTCGCGCGTGGCGGCGGCGTCGTCCAGCCAGGGCGTCACGGCTTGCAGCAGCGCTGCGGCGTCCTCGCCGGCGGGCAGCAGCGCGCCGGCGACGTGCCGGCCGTCGACGCCTTGCAGCACCAGCAGCACACGCTCGGCGCCGCTGAGTTCGGTGAGCTCGTCGATCAGGAAGTCGTGCAGCTCGGATTCGCTGCGCAGCTGGTTCAGCCGCAGGCCGCTTTCGACCAGGCGCTTGAAGGGATCGGCCAGGCTGCTGGGTAGCCGCAAATGTTCCAGGCGCTGTGCAACCGGCACACCGCGCCGGGCCGCTTCGGCCAGCCAGGCCGGCACCAGCTCGCGGTTGACCTGCAGCTTGTTCAGGTAGCTGCGGCGCAGGCCTTCGTCGCGCAGGTTGCGCACGGCCACCAGCATCAAGCCGTGTGCCTGCTGCAGCGCGGCCCAGGCCTCGTCGGCGCGTCCCAGCGCAGCCAGCGCGCGGCTGTGCCACCACCAGATGTCCTGGCTCTGGCCGAAGCCGGTGCGGGCAAAGCCGCGCTCGCGCAGCAAGTCGATGCCGCGGCGCGTGGCACGCAGTGCCGCCGCGGCCTGGCGTTTCAGCAGCAGTGTCCTGGCCAGCGGGATCAGCACGTACAGCTCGAAGCCCGGGTTGGCGACGCGCACCTCGCGCAAGCGCTTGCGCAATTGCTGCAACGCGCCGTCGACGTCGCCTTCGGCCAGCGCCAGTGCCACCCGCCACTGTGCGCGGTCGCTGTGCGTCAGCGGCTCGTCGAGTGCGCTGACCAGCGCGTCATAGGCTGGCCAGCGCGCGCGCACCTCGGCCCGTTCGCCGAGCTGCAGCCTCCAGGACAGCACCACGCCGGCTTCCAGTGCCTGGTTCAGCCCGGCGCCCATGGCTTCGGCCCAGGCGATGCACTGCTCGCCCAGCCGACAGGCGCGGCGCCACAGCCCCAGCTCGCCGAAGGTCAGCGACAGGTTGCCCACCACCAGCATGCGGCCGTAGACATGGCCGGCGCGTTCAAAGGCCATCGCCGCCTGCTGCAGCAGCGCCAGGCGTTCGGCCACGTCCTGGCAACTGAAGCTGAGCACGTTCAGCGCATTGGCCAGGCCGTAGCCGTCGCCGCACTGGCGCGCCAGCTCCAGCGCGCGCTGCGCGGCGCGGCGTGAGGCTTCGTTGTCCGACCGCCGGGTGTGCGCGAAGGCCATGATCCAGTGCGCGCGGCCCAGATGCACGGTGTCGCCGGCGGCCTCGAACAACTTGGCGGCGCGCTCGGCCGTGGCCAGTGCGGTATCGAGCCGAACGGCGCGCAGCTGCGCTTCGGCTAGGCACAGCAGGCTGTGCCGGTGCAGCGCAGCGTCGTTGGCTCGCACGGCCAGGGCCTCGGCCTGCTCGGCCACAGTCAGCGCGCCCTTGTTGTCGCTGCGCCGCATCAGCACCAGCGCCTGGCGCGTGAGTGCCATGACCTTCAAGGCCCTCGCGCTGCCGGCCAGCGCGAGCATGGCCTCGGCATCACGCGCCGCATCGTCGAAGCGGCCCTCGGCGATCAGCGCTTCGGCGCGCAGATCGAGCAGCGCCACACGCTCGGCCTTGCCCAAAGTGGGCACCGCCAAGGCCGCGTTGGCGGCGGCGATGGCCTGCGGTTGCTTGCCGACGCGGGACAGGGCGGCGATGGAACCCTGAGTGTCCGTGGCATTCATGCGCTGGCTCCCAGGGCGGCGGTTGCTGCCGTCTTTGTATGAATTGACCGTGTTGGGATCAACATTCGATGGAGTTCTCCGTGGCGTTGCAGGTAGCAAACCCGGAGGTGGGCGCGCCGAGTTTGCGCATTGCCTGCATGCCGGCTTGTGTGCGGCCGCGGGCCAGGCGCTGCTGCTGACCTTCGATGCCCAAGCCGCGCGACTGCCGCAGGTGGAGTGGGTCGGCGGCTAAGGGCCGCGTGGCGGCCATCAGGTCGTGCCCTCACGGCGTGTCGGCACCAACGTGAGCGCGGCCACCAGGGCATCCACCCGGATCGGCTTGGTCACGTAGTCGTCCATGCCCGCGGCCAGGCATTCCTCGCGGTCGCCCTGCATCGCGTTGGCGGTCATCGCCACGATGCGTGGGCGCTGACCGCGCGGCCACTTGGCGGTGATGCGCCGTGTCGCCTCGAGTCCGTCCATCTCCGGCATCTGCACGTCCATCAGCACCACGTCGTAGGGCTGACGCTCGATGCATTCGATGGCCTCGAGGCCGTTGCTGGCCAGGTCCGCCCGGTAGCCCATCTGCTGCAGCAGCCGCAAGGCCAGCTTCTGGTTGACGACGTTGTCCTCGGCCAGCAGGATGCGCAGCGGGTGGCGCTGCGCCAGCGTGACGTCGATCCTCGGTGCAGCCGCCTTCGGCGCCGCACGGGGCGCGGCGTCGGCCGTCAGCAGCGTGACCAGCGTGTCGAACAGCTGGCTTTGATGCAGCGGCTTGGCCAGTGTCGCGGCGAACAGGCCCGCGCCCGGCGCGTCGCCGGCTTCGCGCCGGCCCAGCGAGCTGAACAGCACCAGCGGCAGTGTCTGCCCGGCCTCGCGGATGCGCGCGGCCAGGTGGGTTCCGTCCATGCCCGGCATGTGCATGTCCAGGATGGCGATGTCGAAACGCTCGCCGGCGGCCAGCAGGTCCAGCGCCTCGGTGGGCACGGCGGTGTCGCGCACCGTCATGCCCCACTTGGTGGCCTGCAGCGCCAGGATGCGACGGTTGGTGGCGTTGTCGTCCACCACCAGCAGTCGCTTGCCCTGCAGCGCGGGCTGCGACCCCGCGATGTGGCGGCGCGTCGTCGGTGCCGCCTCGGCCACGGCCGCGCGGATGCTGAAGCGGAAGGTCGAGCCCTTGCCAAGGCCTTCGCTTTCGGCCCACATGCTGCCGCCCATCAGCTCGGCCAGTCGCTTGCTGATCGCCAGCCCCAGCCCGGTGCCGCCGTACTTGCGCGTGGTGCTGCTGTCGGCCTGGCTGAAGCTGCGGAACAGCTTGCCCAGGCCCTCAGGCGTCAGGCCGATGCCGGTGTCGCGCACCGCGAAGGTGATCTCCATCGTGGCGTCGGCGCAGGGCGCATCGGCGTTGACCGTCAGCACCACCTCGCCGGCGGGCGTGAACTTCACCGCGTTGGCCAGCAGGTTGAGCAGGACCTGGCGCAGCCTTGTGACGTCGCCGCTGATCGCCGCCGGCACCTCGCTTTCGAAGACGTAGGCCAGGTCCAGGTGTTTGTCGGCCGCGCGCGGCCCCACCAGGTCGAGCGCCGATTCGACGCATTCGCGAAGGTCGAAGGGCTGCGCTTCGATGTCCATGCGCCCGGCCTCGATCTTCGAGAAGTCGAGGATGTCGTTGATGATCGTCAGCAGCGCGTCGCCGCTGTCGCGGATGGTGCCGGCGAAGTCGCGCTGGTCGTCGGTCAGCGGCGTGTCGAGCAGCAGTCCGCTCATGCCGATGACGGCGTTCATCGGCGTGCGGATCTCGTGGCTCATCGTCGCCAGGAAGGCGCTCTTGGCTTCGTTGGCGGCTTCGGCCTGCGCACGCGCCTCCTGCGTCTGCTTGAACAACTGGGCGTTCTGGATCGCGATCACCGCCTGGTCCGCAAAGGTCTGCAGCACCGCGACCTCCTTGTCGGCAAAGGGCGCCGGCGGCCGCCGCGTCACGGTCACCGCGCCGATGGCCTGGCCCTGCCAGCGCATCGCGGCCACCAGTAACGACACGTTGCCGAGCAGCACGCCGATCTGGCGTATTGATTCGGGCACGTCGGACCCGTGCAGTACATCCGGGAAGACGAGCACGTGTCCCTCGCGGGCCACCCGCGGGAACGCGGTCTGCGCCGCCGGCCTGGGGTAGTTGCCGGCGATCGCCGCGGCCCAGTCGCCGCGCAGTGCGCGCAACTGCACCTGGGCCTGCTCGTCGACGACGAACAGGCCGACCGCGTCGCGCTGGAACAGCTGCTGGCCGGTGTCGACGATCTTGTCGAACACCGGCTGCGCATCGGCGACCGAACTGCTGATGACGCGCAGGATCTCGGCCGACGCGGTCTGTTGTTCCAGCGCCTCTTGCGTCTCGCGGAACAGCCGCACGTTCTCGATCGCGATGACGGCCTGGTCGGCGAAGGTCTGCAGCAGCTTGATCTGGCGTTCCGGGAAAGGGCCGGTCTCGGCGCGGCAGACGGTGATGGAGCCGACCACCTGGCCGTCCTTGAACATTGGCACTGAAAGGTTGCTGCGGTAGCCGGCCTCTTCGGCAGCCTGGATCAGCGCCGGCGCGAATTCCCGCTCGGCATGGATGTCCTCGACCTGCACCGCTGTCTTTTCCAGGATGGCGCGCGCGCTGATCGATTCACGGCTCGGCGGCATCGGGAAACTCGCGCGCACCTTGGCATCGACTTCGGACGACACGCCGTCGTAGGCCACCAGGTGCACCAACTGCCCGTCGAAGCGCGACACGGCGCTCACCATCGCACCGCACAGCAGCTTGGCGCGTTCGGCGATGGCATCGAACACCGGTTGCACGTCGGTGGGCGAGTCGCTGATGACGCGCAGGACTTCGGCCGTGGCGGTCTGCTGTTCCAGCGCCTCCTTCGTCTCGTTGAACAGCCGCGCGTTCTGGATCGCGATCACCGCCTGGTCGGCGAAGGTCTTCAGCAACCTGATTTCCTTGTCGGTGAAGGGCTGCGGCGGCTGCCTGAGCACGACGATCGAGCCGATGCCCGTGCCTTCCCACAGCATCGGTGCGAACACGGCCGAATAGTTGCCGGCACGCTCGGCCACCGCGCGCGACGCGGGCGGCGTGTCGCTCGCGCCCAGCACGTCGGCGATGTACACCGCTTGCCGACGGCGGATCGCCAGTCCCGACGTGGTTTCGTCGATCGGTCTGGGGAAGGTGTCCTTCACGCCTTCGAGCAACGCACCGCGGAACGCCCCCGTGTGCAGCAGGCCATCGGCGCCGAGCAGGAACATGCCCAGTTGGTCGGTGGCAAACAGGTGCTGGCAGCTGTCGAGGATCTTCTCGAACACCGGCGCCGCGTCCGCCACCGAGTTGCTGATGACCTGCAGCACCTCGGCCGATGCGGTCTGCTGTTCGAGCGCCTCTTTCGTCTCGTTGAACAGGCGCACGTTCTCGATCGCGATCACCGCTTGGTCGGCGAAGGTGCGCAGCAGCTGCACGTGGTGCTCGGCGAAGGGCCCGGGTGCTTGGCGCGTGACGCTGATCATGCCGATGACCGCGGTGTCGCGCACCAGCGGTGCGAGTAGCATGGCGCGGAAGCCACGCAGGCGTGCCAGGTCGCGCAGTAGCGTTGGCACGCCGGCATCGGACTCGATGTCGTGGACATGGGCCATCTGGCCGTCGCTGACCATCGCGAAAGGCGGGAATTCCGCGATCGGCCGCGGGAACGTCGAGGCCAACACGGTGTCGGCTTGTGGGTTGGTCGGCGTATAGGCGACCAGGTGCATCACGCCGTCGACGATGCGGAACACCGTGGTCGAGAAGCCGCCGATCAGGTGTTTCGAGCTGCTGGCGATGGCGTCGAACACCGGCTGCACGTCCGAGGGCGAGCTGGCGATGACCTTCAGGATCTCGGCGGTGGCGGTCTGCCGCTCCAGTGCCTCCTGCGTCTCGTTGAACAGGCGTACGTTCTCGATGGCGATCGCGGCCTGTTCGGCAAAGGTCCTCAGCAGCAGTTCGTGGCCGGGCTCGATCGGCCCGGCCAGCTTCCAGCCGACGACGATCGCGCCGAGGATGCGGCCTTCGCGCAGCAGCGGCACGCCGAGCATGCGGCGCCAGCCGCCGACCCGGGCGAAGCGGTTGTCGTAGTCCGGGTCGGCTAGCGCGTCTTCCATGCGCACGATCGCCCGGTTCAGCACCACCCGCCCCGAGACCTGCGAGGCGTCGGGCTGCATCGGGTACTTGCCCTGCATGATCTCGAGCTGATCCGGATTGACGTTATGGCTAGCGACGAAGTGCAACAGCTCGCCGTCGTAGCGGAACAGGTTGGCGAATAGCCCGTCGCACAACTGCAGCGAACGCCGCACGATGGTGTCGAACACCGGCTGCACGTCGGTCGGCGAGTCGCTGATGACACGCAGCACTTCGGCCGTCGCGGTCTGCTGTTCCAGCGCCTCTTTCGTCTCGTTGAACAGCCGCGCGTTCTGGATCGCGATCACCGCCTGGTCGGCGAAGGTTTTGAACAGGGCCTTGTCCTTGTCCGCCATCGAGCCCGGCGCGGCGCGCGCCACCCAGAGGGCACCGATGCCCTTTCCGGCCAGCACCATCGGCGCAAAGGCGATCGACCGCGCGTGGCCGATGCGACAGGCGGCGACCACTTCGTCCGGCACACCGGGCTGGTCGATGTCGGGGAAGTCGACTACCGCCCCGCGCAGCTTCAGCCGCGTGCCGCCGGTGCGTGTCGGCGCGGTGGCAAAGTGCTGCGCCAGCGCGTCGCGGTCGAACTCGAGGCCAGTGGGATAGCGCGACGCGGCCAGGCGCAGCCCGCCGCGCTCGTCGATCAGGTTGACGCCGACGAACTGCCCCGCGAACAGCCGTTCGCAGGCCTCGGCGACGGCGTCGAAGACTGGCTTCGCATCCTCGACCGAACCGCTGATCACACGCAGCACTTCGGCCGAGGCCTTCTGCTGTTCCAGCGCCTCCCTGGTCTCGTTGAACAGTCGCACGTTTTCGATGGCGATCACCGCTTGGTCGGCAAAGGTCTCGAGCAGCTTGACCTGCTTGTCGGGGACAGTCCCGATCTCACCCCGTGCGACCGTGATCGCGCCGATGATCTGGCCGTCGCGCCGCATCGGCACGCCCAGTGCGCTCTTGAACTGCGCCGCCAGGGCGGCCTTGCTGATCGCGTAGCCCGGCTCGGCGAGTACGTCCGCAACGTTGACGACCGCGCCTTCGGCGATCGTTCTTGCGACCACGGAATGTTTGCCTGGACGCATCGGGAACGCATCGCGAAAGGCTGCCACGCCCAGCGCATCCATGCCCGTCACACTGGCGATCTCGATCCAGTTGCCATCGAAAGTGAACACAAAGCCGTAGCGCGCGCTGCAAAGCCGCATCGCGCGTTCGGCAATGGTGTCGAACACCGGCTGTACGTCGGTCGGCGAACTTGAGATCACTTTCAGCACTTCGGCCGTCGCGGTCTGCTGTTCCAGCGCCTCCTTGGTCTCGTTGAACAACCGCGCGTTCTGAATTGCGATCACCGCCTGATTGGCAAAGGTCTGCAGCAGTGCCATTTCCTTCTCGAAGAACGGCGCGGGCGGCTGTCGGATGACGGCCACCGTGCCGATGGACTTGCCCTTCCACCACATGGCCGCCACCAGGACCGAAATGTTGCCCAGCACGGCACCGATGTGCCGAATCGAATCGGGTACGTCGGCCCCGCCCGGCACATCCGGATAGCACAGCACGCGCCGCTCCAGCGTCGCGCGCGGGAACGAGGTCTGCGCGACGGGCTTCGGATAGATGCTGGCGATCTTCGCGGCCCACTCGCCGTGCAGGGCGCGCAGATGCACCTGTGCGTTGTCGTCGACGGCGAACAGGCATACCGCGTCGCCTTCGAACAGGTGCTGGCTGCTCTCGACGATCTTGTCGAAAACCGGTTGCGCATCGGACACCGAGCCGCTGATGACCGTCAGGATGTCGGCCGATGCCTTCTGGTGTTCCAGCGCCTCCTTGGTTTCGTTGAAAAGCCGCGCGTTCTGGATGGCGATCACCGCCTGGTCGGCGAAGGTGCGCAGCAGGCCCAGGTCCTTGTCGCTGAAGCGCGCATGTGGGTCGCGCGTGATCGAGATGACGCCGATCGCCTCGTCACCCCAGATCAGCGGCGTCATCGCCAGCGCGCGGTTGCCGACGGCACGCGCCGAGCGCCGCAGGCTCTCGGTCGAGTCGGCGCCTTCGAGCATGTCGGCGACATAGAGCTGCTGCCGCCGCGCGATGGCGATCGCGGCACCGGTCTGCGCCAGCGGCATCGGGTAGACCGCCTTCAGCGCCGCCGCATCGGCACCGTGCACCGCAGCGCAGTACAGCTGCCCGTCGCCCGGCGCCAGGTAGATGCCGGCCTCGCGGCATTCGCACAGCTCGAGGATGCACTGCAGGATGCGGTCGTACACCGGCTGCGGGTCGGCCACCGATTGCGCGATCGCCTGCAGCACCTCGCCGGTGGCCGTCTGGCGGCGCAGGGCCTCGCGCGTTTCGCCGAACAGCTTGGCGTTCTGGATCGCGATCGCGGCCTGGTTCGCGAAGGTCTCGAGCAGCGCGACTTCCTGTTCGCTGAAGCCCACCGGCGGCCGGCGCGTGACATGGATGCCGCCGATGCCGCGGCCCTGCCAGATCATCGGTGCGACCGCCACTGAATAGTTGCCCCGACGCTCGGCGATCTCGCGCAAGCCCCACGGCACCCGCTCACCGTGCAGCGCGTCGGGGTAGTGCAGCACCTTGCCGAGCCGGATGGCCAGCCCCTGCATCGACTTGCGTGTCGGCACCGGGTAGTAGGACTCGACGATCTCGGCCTGGCCTGGCCAGTCGGATGAGTGAACCGCAAGCCGCACCAGGTCGTCTTCACCGATGACCGCGATGCCGACCTCATCGATCGCGAGCAGCCTGCGGCAGCTGTCGACGATGCGCTCGAACACCGGGGTGACGTCCTCCACCGAGCTGGCGATGACCTGCAGCACCTCGGCGGCGGCGGTCTGGCGTTCGAGCGCGGCCTGGGTCTCGCTGAAGTGCCGGGCGTTGCGGATCGCGATCGCCGCCTGGTCGGCGAAGGTGCTGAGCAGTTCGACCTGCCGCTCGCTGAAGGCGCGCACCACCTGGCGCCAGACGACGATCACGCCGACGACCTGCTCGCCGCTGAGCATCGGCACGCCGACCATCGTGCGGTAGCCGCCTAGCCGCTGCGACTCGGCCTGGCGATAGTCGGGGTCGGCCAGCGCATCGAGGATCTGCACCGGCCGGCGTTCGAGCACGACCCGGCCGATCAGGTAGCCACGTTCGGGCCGCACTGGGATGCTGGCGATATGCGCCTCGAACTCCGGCGATGCGCCATAGGCCGTCGCGAGCCGGTAGACGTCGCCATCGGGCAGGAAGACGAAGCCGTGGCTGGCTTCGCTGAGGCGGGTCGCGCTCTCGACCAGCGGACGCAGCATCGGCTGCAGATCGGAGCTCACCTGGCCGATCATCTTCAGCATGCCGGCGATCGCGGTCTGCTGCGCCAGCCCCTCGCGCGTCTCCTTGAACAGCCGTGCGTTCTGGATCGCGATCACCGCCTGCTCGGCGAAGGCCTGCAGCGCTGCGATCTCGCGCTCGGAGAAGGGGGCGAGCTCGGCGCGGCCGACGAAGATCACGCCGATGCCGCGGCCTTGCCACAGCAGCGGCGCGAAGATCACCGACTTGACGCCGATCGTCGTGCAGCCGCGCTTGGTGGCGGGCGGGACCTCGGCGCCGTGCTGCGCATCCGGGTAGTGCATCACCCGGTGGTGCAGGATCGCCGCACCGGAGCCCGAGGCGTCGCCCGAAGGGAACGGGCTCAGCCGCAGGAACGCGCTGCGGCCGCGGCCCTGATACGCCGCGGCGTGGATCAGGCCGTCGTCGCCGAGCAGGTTGATGCCGATCTGGCGGCCGCCGAACAGCCGCTGGCCACTGCGCAGGATGATGTCGAACACCGGCTGCGTGTCGGCGGCCGAGCCGCTGATCGCGCGCAACACCTCCAGCGAAGCCTGCTGGTGGTCGATGGCCAGGGTGCTCTGCTCGGCGAGCCGCAGGTTGTCCAGCGCGAGCGCGGCCTGTGTGGCGAGCAGCGCGATGCGGTCGCGCTCAGTGGCACCCCAGGCCTCGCCTTCGACATCGCAGTACAGAAAGCCCAGCGTCGAGTCGCGGCCGCAGAGCGGGGCGACGATGCAGCAGCGTCGCGCCGCCGCCGGTGCGCCGGGAGGGCCGACGTGCAGCGTGGCCATGCGCTGTTCGGCAGCGGCATCCAGCCACGGGCTCACCGCCGTCAGCAGCGCCGCGGCGGACTCGCCCTGCGGCAACCAGGCGCCGGCGATCTCGCGCCCGGCGCTGGTGCCGACGACAAGCAGCACGCGCGCGGGTGCGACCAGGCGCTTCGCGGCCACGACCAGCCGGCGCGCCAGCGTGCGCAGGTCGCGCAACTGCGGCAGCTGGCGGCCGAAGCGCAGCAGCGGGTCAAGCGCGGCGGCCGGTTGCTGGGTGACTGGTGGCATCTTCAGCTCCTGGCGAGCGTCGCGGCTCGCAACAGTGCCTCGACCAGCGCATCCACGCGGATCGGCTTGGTCACGTAGTCGTCCATGCCGGCGGCGAGGCATTCCTCGCGGTCGCCCTGCATCGCGTTGGCGGTCATGGCGACGATGCGCGGGCGTTCGCCGGGCTGCCATCTCGCAGTGATGCGGCGCGAGGCTTCCAGGCCATCCATCTCCGGCATCTGCACATCCATCAGCACCACGTCGTAGCGCTGGCGCTCGATGCATTCGATCGCCTCGACGCCGTTGCTGGCCAGGTCGGCGCGGTAGCCCATCTGCTGCAGCAGCCTCAAGGCCAGCTTCTGATTGACCACGTTGTCCTCGGCCAGCAGGATGCGCAGCGGATGGCGTTGCGCCATGCCAGCGTCGATCTTCGGCTTGGCCACGCTCGGCGCTGCCGCGCTCACCGGTCCGCTCGACAGTAGCGTGACCAGCGTGTCGAAGAGCTGACTCTGGTGCAGCGGTTTGGCCAGCGTGGCGGCGAACAGCCCGCGGGTGTTCTCCTGCCGCCCGAGTGAGGTGAACAGCACCAGCGGCAGCGTGTGCCCGGCCTCGCGGATGCGCGCGGCCAACGTGGCGCCGTCCATGCCCGGCATGTGCATGTCGATGATGGCCAGGTCGAAGCTCGTGCCTTGCAGCATCTTCAGCGCCTGCTCGGGCGCTTCGGTGTCCATCGCCACCATGCCCCACTTGGCGGCCTGCAGCGCCAGGATGCGCCGGTTGGTGGCGTTGTCGTCCACCACCAGCAGGCGCTTGCCCTTGAGTGGCGCCTGTTCTCCGATGAAGTCGCGTTTGCGCCCGTCTTGCGCCTGCGGCAGCGCAGCCGGCCGCGACAGGATGGTGAAGTGGAAGGTGCTGCCGCTGCCCGGCCCGGCGCTTTCCACCCACATGCTGCCGCCCATCAGTTCGGCCAGCAACTTGCTGATGGCCAGGCCGAGGCCCGTGCCGCCGTACTTGCGCGTGGTGCTGCTGTCGGCCTGGCTGAACTTCTGGAACAGCCGGCTCTTGCCCTGTTCGGACAGGCCGATGCCGGTGTCGCGCACGGCAAAGTGCAGCAGCGCGCCGCGCTCGTCCTGTTCGGGCACCACGCTCAGCACCACCTCACCGGCTTCGGTGAATTTGACCGCGTTGCTGAACAGGTTCAGCAGGATCTGGCGCAGCCTTGTGACGTCGCCATCGATCACGGCCGGCACTTCGAGCGCGCCGTTGCTCTCGAACACATAGGCGATGTCGAGGTGCTTCTCGGCGGCGCGACTGGCGATCAGATCGAGCGCCGATTCGACGCAGTCGCGCAGGTCGAAGGGGTGGCGCTCGATGTCCATGCGCCCGGCTTCGATCTTCGAGAAGTCGAGGATGTCGTTGATGATCGTCAGCAGCGAATCGCCGCTGTCGCGGATGGTGCTGGCGAAGTCGCGCTGCTCGTCGTTCAGCGGTGTGTCCAGCAGCAGCCCGCTCATGCCGATGACGGCGTTCATCGGCGTGCGGATCTCGTGGCTCATCGTCGCCAGGAAGGCGCTCTTGGCTTCGTTGGCGGCTTCGGCCTGGGCGCGGGCTTCCTGGGTCTCCTTGAACATGCGCGCGTTCTGGATCGCAATCACGGCCTGGTCGGCGAAGGTCGTCAACAGGGCCAGCTCCTTTGCGTCCAGCACATGGTTGGCCTCGCGCCCGATCAAGATCGAACCAATGCCACGGCCTTCCCACATCATCGGCGCCACGGCGACCGAGTAGTTCTCGCCGATATGGACCGCGATCCTGCGTAGACCTGCGGGCACATCCGGGTCATTCAACACGTCGCCAAAGATGACCACCCGGCGCTCGCGCAGGGCCAGTTCGGTAGCGCTCCCTTCCAGTGGAACCGGAAAGGTTCTGCGCGTACGCTCGCGGCGGTCCGGGTCTGCCGAACGCACGGCGCCTATGTGAAGCTGCCCGTCGTCACCGACCAGAAATACGACCATCTGGATGGCCACGAAGAGTCGCTCGCAGCTCAGCAGGATCTTGTCGAACACCGGCTGCGTATCGGCAACCGAGTTGCTGATGACGCTGAGGATGTCAGCCGAGGCCTTCTGCTGCTCCAGCGCCTCCTGCGTCTCCTTGAACAACTGCGCGTTCTGGATCGCGATGGCCGCCTGGTCGGCAAAGGTCTTGAGAAGGTCGATCTCCTTGTCCGAGAACGGCGCCTGCGGCCGGCGGTACACGTGTATCGCGCCGACGCCGCGGTCCTGCCACAGCATCGGCGCTATGAGCGCCGAGGCATTGCCCTTGCGCGCGACGATCTCGCGCAAGACCTCGGGGACGCGCGGCACGCCCAGGATGTCTGGGTAGTGCAGGACCCGGCGCTTGCGGATCGCGTAGCCTTGGATCGACTCGTCGATCGCTCGCGGGAAGAAGCGGCCGACATCCTCGGCGTCTTCGGGCGACAAGCCGCGGTGCGCGTTGAGGTGCACCTGCCCGTCGTCGCCCACCAGGGTGATGCCAAGGCCGGCGCCGCTGAACAGCCGCTGGCAGCTGTCGAGGATCTTCTCGAACACCGGTTGTGTATCCGCCACAGAGCTGCTGATGACCTGCAGCACCTCCGCCGTCGCCGTCTGCCGCTCCAACGCCTCCTGCGTCTCGCGAAACAGGCGCACGTTTTGAATTGCGATCACCGCCTGGTCGACGAAGGCGCGCAGCAGAGCGATTTGCTTGGCGCTGAACTCGCCGGGCTCCTTGCGCGCGATGCCGAACGCGCCGATGCATTCGTCGCCCTGCATGATCGGCAGCATCAGCGAGGAACGGAAGCCTTCGGCGGCCTGTACCTGCTGCTGGTGCGGCGTCAACTCGATCGCCAGCCAGTCGGGTAGTTGCAGCGCCTTCTTGCCGAGCATCACCTGCGACGGGAAGTTGGCCTGCGCGTCCAGCGGCGTCAGCTCGGCCGACGGGCCGCTGATCGGTTGCCCCGGCCGCGCGACCGACATCACCCGGAAGTGGTCGCCCTCGCGCATGAGCAGGATGGCCGTCGCGTCCTTGAACAGCCGGAAGGCCGTGCCGACGATGGCGTGGAACACCGGCTGGATGTCGTTCGGCGATTCGCTGATGACGCGCAGGATGTCGGCGGTGGCCGTCTGCTGCTCCAGCGCCTCTTGCGTCTCGTTGAACAGCCGTGCGTTCTGGATCGCGATCACCGCCTGGTCGGCGAAGGACTTGATCAGCCGCGCATCGTCGTCGGAGAACGGCCGCATGTCGAAGTGGAAGGCCGCGATCGTGCCGTACACCTGGTCGCCCAGCGTCATCGCGGCGCTGAGCATGGAGGTGTTGCGGCCGAGCTTGCGCGCCCCTTCGCGCAGGCTTTCGGGCACCCCTTCGCCGTGCAGCAGATCGGGCAAGAAGGTCGCCTTGCCCGTCAGCAGCCGTGCGCTGGCCGGTGCCGGCCGCGGGAACAGCTGGCGCATCGCGTCGAGCGATTCACCCAGGCCCGCGCGCCAATGGATCAAGCCGTCGTCGCCGAGCGAGCCGATCGCCAGGTCCGCACCCGGCAGCAGGCGCGACATGCTGGCGCAGATGCTTTCGAACACCGGCTGCGCATCGGCCATCGAACCGCCGACGACGCGCAGCACCTCGGCGCTGGCCGTCTCGCGCTCCAGGGCTTCCTTGGTCTCGTTGAAAAGCCGCGCATTCTGGATGGCGATGGCCGCCTGGTCGGCAAAGCCGCGCAGCAGGTCGAGCTTGCGTGCATCGAGAACGCCGGCTTCGGCGCGGTTGACGGAGATGCCGCCGATCCACTCGCCGCCGCGCATCAACGGCACGATCGCCGAGGAGCGCACGCCGCGCGCGCGCATCGCTGCACGGATGGTGGCATTGAAGCGCTCGTCGGTTTCGGCGTCGGCCACCAGTTGCGGCTGGCCCGCGCGCAGCTGCGCCGCAGCGGCGAAGTCGGCGATGCGCAGCGGAAACATGCGCTTGAGCGCGGCGGCGCTGGCTTCATCGCTGGCGCTGAACGCGGCCAACTGCAGCCACTCGCCGTCGACGCGGTGGACATGGCAGGTGGTGGCGCCGGTCAGGCGCTGCGCGTCCGCGACGATGGCGTCGAACACCGGTTGCACGTCGCCCGGTGAGGCGGCCATCACCTTCAGGATGTCGTTGCTGGCGGTCTGGCGTTCGAGCGCTTCCTTGGTCTCGTTGAACAGGCGCACGTTCTCGATGGCGATCACTGCCTGGTCGGCGAAGGTCTCGCAGCAGCGCGATCTGCCCTCGGGGCGAAGGCCTGCGTTTTGCGCACGGCCACGCCCAGCAGCCGATGACACTCGCCATCGCGCACAGCGGCAACATCCGCGCGGAGTTGACGCTTCAGGTCGGCCTGCACCTCGCGTTGATGCGCCGGCAGGTCGATCTTCGACCAGTCCGGAATATGCAGCGCGCGGCCGCTGAGCACTACGCGGGCCGGGAAGTTGTGGCCGGCGTCGAGCGGCAGCAATTGCGTATCGGCCGAGACTTCGACGGACCGATCGTCGCGATGCCGCGAGACCAGCTTCACCCGTCCCCGTCGCGCACAGCACCACGGCGTATGCGCAGCGCACAGGCGCTTGGCCGAACGGTGATCGCGTCGAACACCGGCTGCACGCCGAAGGCGAACCGCTGAGCACGCGCAGGATCTCGGCGCTGGCGGTCTGGCGCTTCCAGCGCCTCCTTCGTCTCGTTGAACAGCCGCGCGTTCTGGATCGCGATCACCGCCTGGTCGGCGAAGCTGCCGAGCACCGCCACCTCGTCGTCGCTGAAAGGCGCCGGCGGCGCGCGCACCACGATCAGCGTGCCGATGCCTCGACCCTCCCAGCGCAGCGGCACGAACACCTGCGCGCAGTCGCCGATGTCCATCGCGCGCACGATGTCGCGCAACGGTTCGGGCGTGTCGGCGCCATGCAGCACGCTGTCGTAGCGCAGCGTGCGCGCGTTGCGCATGGCATTCTGGAACGGCTCGTCGGCCTGCGGCCGCGGGAAGTAGCGCTCGATCACTTCGCGCGCCGGGCCGGTGTGCGCGGCCAGCACCAGCGTGTGCTGCGCGTCGTCGAACAGCAGCACGGTCTGCTGTGTGCCGGTCAGCAGGCTGGAGCAGCAGCCGAGGATGGTGTCGAGCACCGGCTGGGTGTCGGCGATGGAGCGGCTGATGGCCTGCAGCACGCGCGCGCTGGCGGTCTGGCGCTGCAGGGCGAGCTTGGTTTCGTTGAACAGCCGCGCGTTGTCCAGCGCCATGCCCAGGCTCGCGGCCACGGTGCTCAGCAGCCGCAGCTCGGCGTCGCCGAAGGCCTGTTCGCGCTCGAAGCTCTCGACGATGATCGAGCCGAGCAGCTTGTCGCCGCCGATGATCGGCACCTCGGCGCTGCACAGTGACGAGTCGGTGCCGGGCACGCGCTGGATCGCCGCCACCTCGGCGGCCGTGTGGCGCAGCACCGGCTCGCGCTTGAATCGAAGCTCGTCGTAGCGCGCGGCGGAGATGACTTCCGGCGGGATCTGCAGGCGCACGCCGTGCTCGATCTCATACAGGTAGTGCACCGTGCGGTGCGCGTGGTCGATCCAGCGGATGCCCATGTCCTGCGTGTGCAGCACCTCGCGCAGCTTGTCGCCGACCATGTCGACGATGCCCTGGAAGTCCAGCGATCCGGCGATGCCCTGCTGGATGCGGTTGATCACCGCCAGCTCGGCGTTGCGCTGTTCGGTCTCCTTCAGCAGGCGCTGGGTCTCGTCGAACAGGCGCGCGTTCTCCAGCGCCACGCCCATGCTCGACGCGACGGTGGAAAGCAGCCGCACCTCGGCATCGCCGAAGGCGTTCTCGTGGCGGTGGTCCTCGAGCACGATGGTGCCGATCAGGCGGTCGCTGCCGACGATCGGCACGAAGACCACCGACAACGAGGTGTCGGTGCCCGGGATCGAGCGGATGCCGGCGGCGGCCATCTCGGCGCGGCTGTTCAGCACCACCGGGCGGCGCGTGCGCTCCATCTGTGCTGCCGGCCCGCCGGCGATGCGCACCATCGGTTCGATCTGCAGGCGCTGCCCGTGTTCGTACTCGTACAGGAAGTGGATCAGCTCGGACTGCGGATCGAACCAGCGAATGCCGATGTTGCCGGTGTTCAGCACCTCGCGCAGCTTGTCGCCGACCAGGTCGACGATGGCCTGGAAGTTCAGCGCCGCGGCCATGCCCTGCTGGATGCTGTTGATCACCGCCAGCTCGGCGGCGCGCCGCTCGGTCTCGCGCAGCAGGCGCTGCGTTTCGTCGAAGTGGCGCGCGTTCTGCAGCGCCATGCCCATGCTCGCGGCCACCGTGCTGAGCAGCCGCACCTCGGCCTCCCCGTAGGCGTTTTCACGCTCGTGGTTGTCCAGCGCGATGGTGCCGAGGAAGCGGTCGCCGGCAAAGAACGGCATCTGCGCGGTGGACAAGCTGGGTTCGGTGCCCGGCACGGTGCGCAGGCCCTGGGCGGTCATCTCGGCGCGGTTGTTGGCGACCACAGGCTGGTGGGCCATGAAGGCCTTGATCATCGGCCCGTCCAGGTTGGGGCGCGTCGGCGCGATGCTCACGCGCACGCCGCGCTGGTAGGCATACAGGTAGTGTGCGTAGCCGGCCGTGGCGTCCCACCAGATGATGAGCACGTTGCCGGTGTCGAATACCTGGCGCAGCCGGTCGCCGACCAGATCGACGATGCCCTGGAAACTGGCCTCTTCGGCCATGCCCTGCTGGATGCTGTTGATCACCGCCAGCTCGCTGGCGCGCTGTTGCAGCTGCTGGGTGCGCTCGACGACCTTGGCCTCCAGCCCCGCGCTGGCACGGATGTTGGCCAGCGCCACGGCGGCCTGTGCCGCCAGCATGGCCAGCAGGTTGCGGTCGGCGTCGTCGAAGCGGCCGAACGCACCGTCGATGTCGGCGTACAGAAAACCCAGCAGCTCGCGCTGCGCGATCAGCGGCGCCACCATGCAAGAGCGCTGGTCCTGCGCGTCGGCGCCCTCGGGGCCGTGGCGCAGGCTGGCCAGGCGCGTGCGGCGCGCTTCGTCGAGCCAGGGTGTGACGGCTTGCAGCAGTCGGTGCGCGTCTTCGCCCGGCGGCAGCAGCGAGCCGGCGATGCTCAGGCCATCGCCATCGGCAGATTGCGGCAGCACCAGCAGCACACGCTCGGCACCGCTCAGCTCGGTGGCCTCTTCGACCAGGAACTCGTGCAGCGCCTCGGCGCTGTGCAGCTGGTTCAGGCGCACGCCCGTGTCCACCAGGCGCTCGAAGGGCTCGCGCAGCTGCGTATCCGCGCTCAAGTGGGCCAGGTAACGCGTCGGGGCCAGCCGGCGCCGCCGGCCTTCGGCCAGCCAGGCGCGGATCAGCCCGCGGTGCGCCTCGACCTTGTTGAACCAGCTGCGGCGCAGGCCCTCGTCGCTGAGGCTGGCCACGCCGTCGAGCATGACGCGGTAGCTGGTGGCCAGGGCACGGTGTGCCTGCGCGCCCTGGCCGTTGGCCTGCAGCGCGCGCGAGTGCCACCACCAGGCCGAGGCCGGCGTGAACATGCTGCCCAGGCCACCATCGCCGCGCGCATGCAGTTGCTCGACCGCCCGGCGCGTGCAGTGCAGTGCTGCCGCGGCGTCGCCCAGCTCCACCAGCAGGCTGCCCAGCTCGGTGAGGGTCACCACCTGCAGCGTGGTGTCGCGCCGCGTTTCGGCCAGCACCACCGCGGCTTCGAAGTGCGTGCGCGCGGCCTCAGTTTGCCCCAGCAGCCGCAGCGAGCGGCCGAGCGCCAGCTGCACGATGACCGTCAGCCAGGGATCGTCGATGGGCTCGGCCATCGCCGCGGCCTCGCGCGCCAGGCGCTGCGCATTGTCCAGGTGCCCCATCTGGCCTTCGATGATCGACTGCATGACCGTGAAGTACGGTGTGCCTTGCCGCATGTTCATGGCGTCTTGCATGCCCATCACCTGGGCGGCGGGATTGCGCGCGCGCGCATACAGTCCGATCGAACCGTAGGCCATGCCCAGGTTGCCCATGCTGGCGGCGGCGCGCTCCTTTTGCCCGGCGGCGAGGAAGGCCGCCATCGACTGCTTCAGGCCCTTCAGCCGCAGCGCCATGTCGGCATGCTCGCGGTACAGCAGGTTGGCGGCCGCGCCGATGCCCTCCTGGTCGCCGGCCGCGCGAGCCAACGCCAGCGACGCGCCGGCGGCGCGTTCGCGCTCGCGCGCCTGGCCGAGCTGGTCGTGCGCGTAAGCCTGCGCCCACAGCGCGCGGCCCTGCCAGACAGCGTCGCCCGAGGTCTCGAAAATCGCCACCGCCTGCTGCGCATGGCGCAGCGCGGCGGTGTTGTCGAAAGTGCGGAACTGCGCTTCGCTCAGCCGGAACAGGGCCATGCCTTGCAGGTGGCGATGGCGTGCCTTGCGTGCGGCTGCCAAGGCCGCCTGTGCGGACTCGGCGGCTTGCGCGTACTGGTTCAGCCGCGTTTGCACCGCCGCGCCTCGGCACAGTGCCAGCGCTTCGAGCGCCGGGCTGCGCGATTCGCCCGCCAACTGCAGCATGGCCTGCGCGTCTTCTTGCGCGGCGGCGTGCTCGGCCAGGGCGCTGCGGCTTGCCGCACGCTGGTCGAGCAGCATGATGCGGCGCGCGACGCTCGAGCGTGGCGCCGCCAATGCGGCCGTGGCCATCGATATGGCTTGTTCATGCTGCCCTGACCAGGCCAACTCGGCAATCTGGCTGGTCTGCAGCCGGCCCCTCGTCCCGGCCGTCCCGGCAGGACGTCCGTGCTGCGGAGCTGGCTTCGGAGACGACTGCGCCATAAGGTGTTCGATCTCGACGGGGTGTGACGGGAACGGCCGGTGCGCGACCAGTCTACAGGCGCAACGGGCAGAATCGCCCCGATTGAAACCCGTTGCCGGAGGCCGCGTGAACGCAACTTCCCTCAGGAGCCTGCTCGGGGCTGGTGCTGCCGCTGCAATGTGGCTGGGCGTATCCGCTGCACCCTTGCCCGCCCAGGCGCAGGGCAGCTTCCCGCAACGGCCGATCACGCTGGTGGTGCCCTTTGGCCCCGGCGGCATCGCCGACCTGACCGCGCGCACCGTGGCGCAGGCCATGAGCGCATCGCTCAAGCAGCCGATCGTGGTGGACAACAAGCCCAGCGCCGGCAGCATCGTCGGCAGTGCGGCGGTGGCGCAGGCCGTGCCCGACGGCTACACGCTGCTGCTGATGAGCAATGCCAATGCGGTGAGTGCCAGCCTGTTCAAGAAGCTGCCCTTCGACGTGACCCAGGCCTTCGCGCCCATCGGCACGCTCGGCGTATTCGACCTGGCGCTGTTCGTGAATGCCGATTCGCGATTCAAGAGCGTGGCCGAGCTGTTGGCCGACGCCAAGGCGCGGCCTGGCAAGCTGACGATCGGCAGCATCGCGGTGGGCAGCACGCAGCACCTGTCGGCCGAACTGTTCAAGACACGCACCGGCATCGATGCGCTGGTGGTGCCGTACAAGGGCACGCCGGCGGTGCTGACGGCGCTGCGTGCGGGCGAGATCGACGCCGCCTTCGAGATCCTCGGCCCGATGCTGCCGCAGTTGCAGGCCAAGGCCATCCGTGCGCTGGCCGTCACTTCGGACCAGCGTTTCACGGCGTTGCCCGAGGTGCCGACGATGGGCCAGGCCGGCGTGGCCGCCTACGAGGTGGCCTCGTGGAACGCGCTGGCGGCACCGGCGGGCACGCCGCAGGCGGTGATCGACAAGCTGAACGCCGCCGCCAACGAGGCCTTGAAGTCGCCGGCCGTGCAGGACAAACTGCTGGCGCTGGGCGTGCGGCCTGCGGGCGGCACACCACAGCAGCTGCGCTCGCTGCTGGTCGCGGAGATCAAGCACTGGCGCGAGGTCATCACGGCCGCGAAGATCGAGCCGCAATAGGTCTGCGATGGACCTGAAGCAGCTCGAATACTTCGTCAGCGTCGCCGAATTCGGCAGCTTCACGCAGTCGTCGCGCTTCCTGCGCGTGGCCCAGCCCGCGCTGAGCCGGCAGGTCAGGGCGCTGGAGGTGGAACTGCGCCAGACGCTGTTCGTGCGCACCGGCCGCGGTGTCACCCTCACCGAAGCCGGCAAGCGCTTGCTGGAGCATGCACGCGGCATCGCGCAACAGGTGGAGCGTGCACGCTTCGACCTGGAGCAGCAGCGCGGCGCGGTGTCGGGCCGGCTGGTCATCGGCCTGCCACCGAGCGTGGCGCGCACGCTCACCGGGCCGCTGGTGCGGGCCTTTCGCGAGCGTTTCCCCAATGCCAGCTTCGGCGTGGTCGAGGGCCTGTCCGACCACCTGATGGAATGGCTGGCCGTCGGCCGCGTGGACTTCGCGCTGGTCTACAGCAGCACGGCCGCGTCGGCGTTGGAACTGCAGCCGCTGCGCGAAGAGCAGATGTACCTGGTGGCCGCGCGCACCGAAAGGCAGGGCGATCGGCTCATCGGCCCCGCGGTCGGCCTGGCCGAGGTGGCGCTGGCCGAACTGGTGATTCCGGCACGGCCGCATTCGATCCGCACCCTGCTCGATTCGGCGCTGGCCGATGCCGGGCTGAAGGCGCGGGTGGCGCTGGAAATCGAGAGCGTGCCGACGATCCTCGACCTGGTGCAGCACGACGGCTTCAAGGCGGTGCTGACGCTCAACGCCATCCGCCGCAGCGGCAGCGAAGCGGCCTTCCACGTGCGGCCCATCGGCAAGCCGCGGCTGAAGACCACACTGCGCCTGGCCACCTCGGCACAGCGGCCGCGCGGGCCGCTGATGGAGCAGTCGATGGCCCTGGTGAAGGAACTGGTGGCGCTGCATTGGTCGTGAAACCGGCGCGGCGCCGCGCGCTTCATTCAATTTGACGGGGCGGCGTCCTTGACGACCCGGAACAAGCGGTAGACCCAGGCGGCGGCGACGAACAGCGCCGTGGCCAACAGCACCGGCGTGAATGGATCGCCGCTGCGGTCGAACAGCCAGCCGGCCACCGGCGGGCCCAGCGTCATGATGACGAAGTACAGGCTGAAGAACACGCCCATGCCGAAGGCCCGACGCTGCGGCGCCATGGCCTCGCCGGTAAGCGCCATGAGCACACCGGCCGGCGCGCCGCCGAACAGCCCGTAGACCAGGCTCAGCACCACGGCCAGCGAGGTCTGGCGCAGCAGCAGCAGCGCCGCCACGGCCACGGCCGTGCAGACGTAGAGCATCCACTCGCCCTTGCCGCTGCGATCGGCAATGCGTCCGCCGATGGCGCCGGAAAAGATCATCGCCCAGCTGGCCAGGCTGATGACGGCCGCTGCCTGTGCCGCCCCGTAGCCGCCGGCCATCAACACGCGCGGCGCGAAACTCAGGAAGACGATGTAGCCGGCGTTGAACAAGCCCCAGGCGGTGGCTGCCAGCAGCGTGAGCCGCAGCTCGTGGCGCGGCAAGCCGATCGGGCCGGGCTGCACCGGCCTGGCGCCGTCGGGCGGTCGGTACAGCTGGAACACCGCCAGCGCACCCAGCGCGCAATACGCGGCGGCAACGAGGAAGGCCATGCGCCAGTCGAAATTCAGGTCGATCCACGCATGGCCGATCTGCCCCAAGGCAATGCCGAGCGGCCAGCTCATCACCAGCATGCCCATGGCGGTGGCCAGCTCCTTGCCGGCAAACCAGTCGGCTGTCATCTTGGTGAGGTAGATGGTGCCGATGACGAAGCCGGCACCGGCGGCGACACGACCCAGCGCCAGTTGGCCGAAGCCCTGCGCCAGCGACGCAATGACGCCGCCTCCGGCCAGGCACAGGAAGGCCAGGCCCACCAGCACGCGGTCGGGCAGCCAGCGGCCCAGGTAGCCCGCCGGCAGCGCCAGCAGCAGCCCGGGCAGCATGAACAGGCCGATCAGCGTGCCGATCTGCGCGTAGCTGAAGCCCAGCGACGACACCAGCGAGTCGGACACCGAACCCAGCGTCTGGAACTGGAAACCCAGTCCAATACGGCTGGTGAACAGCAGCGCCAGGATCCACCAGCGTCGATCACTGCTGGGCAGGGAGAGCGCAGGGTTCATGCTCATGGACAGGCCGCCAGCGTACCGACGCGCGCTACGCCGAGGCCAGCGCAGGTGCCGACGAACTCGAGCCACAAATCCGGTGACTTCATGGAGGGCCCGGCCGTGCCGGTGGGGTGAGCATGGGAATGCATCGGAGCGCGCCATTGTGGCGACGTTGCCGGCCGCGGCGATCCGGTTTTTCCAGGGGGTGCGCGCAGACCTTGGCCTGTCTTGGGGATGCTGCCGCGGACGCCTCGAATCCGATTGGCGCCTGGCCCGCGCTGCCGGTCACCCAGACGAAGGCACGCGGCATCCGCATCTACCTCGCGAAGGCGTGCAGCACGATGCCTAAGGCCGCGCCCAACAGCAGCCCGAGCAGCACCTCCGGAAGCGTGTGCCGCCGCAGCGCCAGGCGCGACCAGGCGACGCCGACGGCCAGCGCCACCACGGCCAAGGTCAACGGTGCATGGGGCCATACCAGCGCCGCCGCGAACGCCGCAAAGGTCGTGTGCAGCGACAGCTTGAGCCAGCGGCGCAGCAGCTGCGCCAGCAGCACCACCAGGGCGATCCACACCGGCCCCGAGGCCACCGCCAGCGGCTGCCCCAGCGCCCACAGCATTGCCGCCGCGCCGCACAGCAGCAGCGCCAGGAACAGGTTCAGCTGGCTGCGCTCGTGCGGGTGCGACGCGTCGACATGCGCCCAGCGCCCGGCGCGCACCTGCCACAGGCTGTACAGCCCCACGACAACGGTCACCAGGACGGCGGTCGCCAGCGCCGCCTTCAGCCACTGCGGCGGCACGTCCGCGCCCGACGCGCCCACCGCCACCGCCGTCGGCATCAGCAGCGCCGGGTGGCCGACGATCGACAATGCGCGCGCGGCGAAGTTCAGCGACATGGTGCGAACTCGCCGCGGCTGGCCCCGAGGGCAATCTCGAGCGGATCGGTATCGATATCGAGCTTCGTGGCCATGCGCGACTCCTCGCGCGGCAGTCTACGTGGATCGGGTGGGGCCAGCTGTTCGGTCCGGTCCATGTCCCGGCGCGTGAGCACGCGCAGCCTGTATTCGTCAGTCTCCAGTCTCGAGACAGACGAGGGGGAGCCCCGTCAAGCCATGGCCTTGGCCAGCGCCGTGGCGTTCTTGGCTGCGGTGGCGTAGATGCTTTCCTGAGGGTTCACGCCCAGCGAGGTCGGGAACACCGAGCCGTCGATCACCGTCAGGTTCTCGACCGCACGGTGCCGCCCCCATTCGTCGACCACCGAGCTCTTGGCGTCGCCGCCCATCGCGCAGCCGCCCATCACATGCGCCGATCCGGCGAGCATGCGCATCAGCCCCATCGGCGTGCGGCTCATCCAGGTCTTGGCTTCGGCCAGGCTCTTCAGCGGCACCCCGTCGATGTGCATCGGTACCACGAACTC
>CAWGOK010000013.1:0-126844 GCA_963824005.1 uncultured beta proteobacterium | reverse complement strand
CGCGAGCTCACAGGTCTCCGACGGCGTGATCAAGATCGGTGTGATGAACGGCATGTCCGGGCTGTATGCCGATATCGCCGGCCCCGGCTCGGTGACCGCGGCGAAGATGGCGGTCGAGGACTTCGGCGCCGCGGCCAAGGGCATGAAGGTCGAGGTCGTCTTCGCCGACCATCAGAACAAACCCGATGTCGGCTCGACGGTGGCGCGCACCTGGTACGACGTCGACAAGGTCGACGCGATCTTCGATGTACCGACCTCATCGGTGGCACTGGCGGTGAACCAGATCACCAAGGACAAGGGCAGAGCCTTCATCGTCTCCGGCGCGGCCGCCTCCGACCTGACCGGCAAGGCCTGCAGCCCGAACACCGTGCACTGGACCTACGACACCTGGATGCTGGCCAACGGCACCGGCAGCGCGATCGTCAAGACCGGCGGCGACAGCTGGTTCTTCCTCACCGCCGACTATGCTTTCGGCCATGCGCTGGAGCGCGACACCGAGGCCGCGGTTATCAAGGGCGGAGGCAAGGTGCTGGGCAAGGTGCGGCATCCGTTCCCGGGGCAGGACTCTTCGTCCTTCCTGCAGGCGCAGGCGTCGAAGGCCAAGGTCATCGGCCTGGCCAACGCCGGGGGCGACACCATCAACTCGATCAAGCAGGCTTCCGAGTTCGGCATCGTCAAGGGCGGGCAGAACCTCGCCGGCATGCTGGTGTTCATCACCGACGTGCATGGCCTGGGCCTGAACACGGCGCAGGGCCTGGTGTTCACCGAAACCTTCTACTGGGACCTGAACGACCAGACGCGCGCCTGGAGCAAGCGCTTCGCCGCGGCCAACGGCGGCAAGTACCAGTCGATGGTGCAGGCCGGCGTGTACGCCTCGGTGCTGCACTACCTGAAGGCGGTGGAGGCGGCCAAGACCGATGACGGCACCAAGGTGGTCGCCCAGATGAAGGCCATGCCCACCGATGATCCGTTGTTCGGCAAGGGCACGATCCGCGCCGACGGCCGCAAGATCCACCCGGCCTACCTGGTGGAGGTGAAGAAGCCAGCGGAATCGAAGGGGCCGTACGACTACTACAAAATCCGCGCGACGATCCCTGCCGACCAGGCCTTCCGTCCGCTGAACCAGGGCGACTGCCCGCTCGTGAAGTAAGGGCCGGCCGCCGGCGTCGAGCATGACCGAGATCTTCGGCGTCCCCACCCAGGCCCTGTTCGGGCAGTTACTGATCGGGCTGATCGTCAACAGCTCGTCTATGCGCTGCTCTCGCTCGGCCTGGCCGTGATCTTCGGTCTGCTGAACATCATCAACTTCGCGCACGGCGCGCAGTACATGATGGGTGCCTTCGCCGCCTATCTGCTGCTCAACCTGCTGGGGGTGGGCTACTGGTGGGCGCTGCTCATCGTGCCGTTGCTGATCGGCGCCTTCGGCATGCTCGACATCGAGCGCCTGATGCTGTCCAAACTGTACAAGCTGGACCACCTGTATGGGCTGCTGCTGACCTTCGGCCTGGCGCTGATCATCCAGGGCCTGTTCCGCAACAAGTACGGCTCCTCGGGCCAGCCCTTCCCGATCCCGCAGGAGCTGACCGGCGCGCGCAACCTGGGCTTCATGTTCCTGCCGAACTACCACACCTGGGTGATCCTGGTCTCGGTCGTGGTGTGCCTGGCCACCTGGTACGTGATCGAACGCACCAAGCTCGGCTCCTACCTGCGCGCCGCCACCGAGAACCCGCAGCTGGTGCAGGCCTTCGGCATCAACGTGCCGCGCATGATCACGCTGACCTACGGCTTCGGCGTCGCGCTGGCGGCGCTGGCCGGCGTGATGGCCGCGCCGATCTATCAGGTCAGCCCGCAGATGGGGGCGGACCTGATCATCGTCGTCTTCGCGGTGGTGGTGATCGGTGGCATGGGCTCGATCATGGGTGCCATCCTCACCGGCTTCGGGTTGGGCCTGATCGAGGGCCTGACCAAGGTCTTCTACCCCGAAGCGTCGAATACGGTGATCTTCGTCATCATGGCCATCGTGCTGCTGCTTCAAACCCGCCGGCCTGTTCGGCACCGAAAAATGAGCCTGCCCGCGAGCACCTCAGCGTCCGCGGCGTCGCAACACCTGCCCGCCCGCGGCGGCGGTGCACCGCGCCACCAGGTCATCGCGTTCGTGCTGATGGCCGGGTTCTTCATCGTCGCGCCAGCGGCCATCTACCCCGTCTTCCTGATGAAGGTGATGTGCTCCGCGCTCTTCGCCTGCGCCTTCAACCTGCTGCTCGGCTTCGGCGGGCTGCTGTCCTTCGGCACACGCGATGTTCCTCGGCACCGCCGGCTACGCGGCGGCGCACTCCGCGAAGGTCTGGGGCTTCACGCCCGAAGCTGGCGATCCTATTCGCCACTGCCTGCGCCGCGCTGCTCGGCTGGTCGCCGGCCTGCTGGCGATCCGCCGCCAGGGCATCTACTTCGCGATGATCACGCTGGCCCTGGCGCAGATGGTCTTCTTCTTCTACCTGCAGGCGCCGTTCACCGGCGGCGAGGACGGCATCCAGGCGGTGCCGCGCGGCCGCCTGTTCGGCCTCGTCGACCTGGGCAACACCGCGGCGATGTACGCCTTCGTGTTCGCCATCTTCATCGGCGGCTTCCTGCTGATCTGGCGCATCGTGCACTCGCCGTTCGGCCAGGTGCTGCAAGGCGATCCGCGAGAACGAACGCGCGCGCCATCGTCGCTCGGCTACGACACCGACCGCTACAAGCTCATCGCCTTCGTGCTGTCGGGCACGATCGCGGGCCTGGCCGGTGCCGACCAAGTCGCTGGTGTTCCAGCTGGCATCGCTGACCGACGTGCACTGGTCGATGTCGGGCGAGGTGGTGCTGATGACCCTGCTCGGCGGCCTGGGAACGATCTTCGGCCCGGTGGTCGGCGCCGCGGTCATCATCACGATGCAGAACTACCTGGCGCAGCTGGGCGCCTGGGTGACCGTCGTGCAGGGCCTGATCTTCGTCGTCTGCGTGCTGGCCTTCCGGCGCGGCATCGTCGGCGAGATCGCCACGCCCTCAAGAAACCGTTGTAGCCAGTGCGTGCAGACCGTCGCCGCCTGACCGCTGTTCCGGCATGACCGGTCACCCGCAGGCGCCCCGCCGCAGCGGCGCCGAGCAGTGCAAGCTCGACGCCGCGCTCACCGAACTGTTCGAGCAGAAGATCACCTTCAATCGGACGATCGGACTGAAGGTGCTGCGCCTGGGCAAGGACCGCAGCTGGGCTTCGAGATGCGCCCCGAACTGGTCGGCCACTACCAGCACGGCCGCCTGCACGGCGGTGTCATCTCGGCCACGCTCGACGCGCTTGCCGGGCTGGCGCTGATGGTCGCCCTCGGCGAGAAACATGCCGACGAGACGAGCGAGCAGGTGATGCTTCGCTTCGCCCGCTCGGCACGATCGACTTGCGGGTCGACTATTTGCGGCCGGGCATCGGCCACCGCTTCGCCGCCAGCGCCGAGGTGCTGCGGTTGGGCGGGCGCATTGGCAGTGCGCAGATGCGCCTCGCCAACGAGGAAGGCATGCTGATCGCCACCGGAGCAGCGGCCTACGTGCTCAGTTGAGCTTCTGCGCGCCGTCGCTATTCGACCACCGTCTGCGACTGCTCGCGCAGATATGTGGCAGGTAGTAGAACGAACCGATCGCCTTGCCGGTCGTGCCGCTGCCCTTCCAGCCGCCGAAAGGCTGGTAGCCGGGCCAGGCGCCGGTGGTCGCACCCTGCGGCCGGTTGACATAGGTGACGCCGGCCTCGATGCGGTCCAGGAAGCTCCGCGATTCTCGCCGGCGCCGCCGTAGAAACCCGCGGTCAGGCCGTAATCGGACGCGTTGGCGCGCGCAATGGCCTCGTCCACCGAATCCACTTCGCCCACCAGCACGATGGGCACGAACTTCTCCTCCCGCCACAGCCGGTAGTCGCAGCGGCGCGGTGGCGACCGTCGGCGCCACGAAAGAGCCTCTGGCGCCAGCTCGCCATCGTCGAGCCGCCGCCGCCCGCGAATATCTCGCCGTGGCCGGCGCAGATTGTCGACGTACTTGCGATAGCGCTCGTACGCGCCGCTGCGTTGATCACCGGTCCCATCCAGTTGGCCGTGGCGGTGGGATCGCCGACCTTGAGCGCCTCGGTCAGCGCCACCAGCCGCTCGCGAAGGCCGGCTGCCGCCGGCCGTTCGACATACACGCGCGAGCAGGCCGAGCACTTCTGGCCCGAGAGCCCGAAGGCCGAGCGCACGATGCCGGTGGCGGCGCGCTCCAGATCGGCATGGCGCGAAACGATGGCCGCGTTCTTGCCGCCCATCTCGGCGATGCAGGGCCGCGGCCAGGGACCTTGCGCGAAGCTGCGAAGAATGCGCATGCCGACTTCGTAGGAACCGGTGAAAGTGACAGCGGCGAGGTCCTGGTGCCGGATCAGCGCTCTCGCCCACCGTCGCCCCGGCACCGGTGACGTAATTGCACACGCCCTCGGGCAAACCGGCGTCGCGGAACACCTCTGCCAGCAGCCGGCCGCTCCAGGCGGTATCGCTCGCCACCTTGAACACCACGGTATTGCCCGCAACCAGCGCCGCGCCTATCGGCCCGCCGGCGAGCGCAAACGGGAAATTGAACGGCGCGATCACCGCCCAGACGCCGTAAGGCTTGAGCACGCTGCGGTTGCGGCTGGAAATCCCGCGAGCGGATCGTTCGGCAGGATGCGGTCGTAACCCTGGTTGGCTTCCATCTGTGCGCAATACCAGTCGATGAGATCGGCGGTCTCCTGCACCTCGCCGAGCGACTCCATGCGGTTCTTGCCCACTTCCAGCGCCACCGCCGCGCCGATAGTCGTAGACGCGCTCCTCGATCAGGTGCGCGGCGCGGCGCAGCAAGCGCACGCGCTCCTGCCAGGGCGTCGCGGCCCAGGCCGGGCAGGCCCCGGCCGCGGCGACGGCGGCGTCGACGTCGCCGGCACTGCCCTGCTGGAACACGCCCAGCAGCCAGTCGCGATTGATCGGCGAAACGACTTCAAAGCCCACCTTGGCGCTGCGTGTCCGCCCGCCGATGCACATGGTCTGGTCGGCGCCGAGCTGAATGCGCACCTGCGCCAGGGCTGCATCGAAGCGCTCGTGCAGCGCCTCGGCGGGATTGAACATCGTCGAATAGGTCGAGCCTGAATGGCCCGGTCGATGGCATGCCGCCCTCCTTGCTCTGGCCGATGCAGCGCCGACTCAACCGGCCGCGGCCTGCGCGCGCACCTTGGCGTTGATGTAAGCCCCGTGCGGCACGTGCAGCAGGTCCGGAGATGCGCCACATGACATGGCGTCGGCGCGCTGAGCGGCCGTCGCGTAAGCCACGCGCCACATGTATCGATCATGCGCACCTTGTCGGGCATCTCGAAATGCGCATCGATGTGCGAGGTGAACTCGAACCAGTCGGTGGCGTCGCGCGCTGCCCTGTGGGCCAGCTCGACGCGGCGCTCGACCTCGTCCTCGCCAAGCGAGAACCGGTCGCGCAGCGCGTCGATCACCGCCTGCTCCCGGTGCGACCGATGTCGGGGTCGGCACGCATGACCTCGATCAGCATGACCGCAGTGGCCAGCTGCAATGTATGTTCGACATCCTTCGCATCCGCCACCGCCACGGACGGCGGCTGCAAGGCAGCGAGGAGTGCCTTGAGCGAGCGCAGGCATGGGAGCATTGCACCACAGCCGGCGCCGACGACGGAGACCACCAACGCGCTTCAGCAAGCACAGCGCCGACTACCCAGCGCAGTCGCGCTGGCGGACGCGGTCGCAGGACTTCCTTTCTCCGGACCGGCAGCTCTTCAGGATCTGCGAAGGCTCGGAGGCGCCATAAAGGCGAACCTGCCCTTCGCCCGTCAGTCGGTTGATCGCGTGCTCGTAGCGGCCGCCGCCCTCGCTCCAGCTGGTTCGCCATCGTGATCCTGCAGGGGTTGCCGTTGCAGGTCTGCCGCGCCACATCGACGGCAAAGCCGACGTCGTTCATCTGACCGAGCCGGGGATGCCAGTCTCGCACGTCAGCTGCAATGTCTGGGCCGTTGCAGCATGGCCGAAGATGCCGGCGCCAACGATCAAGAACAAGGTGCGTTGGCGCATCTCAACCTCACGTGCAATGGACCCGCGACTCCGCTCGATCCTACGCCGTGCTGCGGACCGCGTCTTCACAGTCGTGGTAGGCTTCGACCACCCACTCAGTTGACCATCACATGCCGCGCCACGCTGTAGTCCTCCAGCGCATACATGCTCAGGTCCTTGCCGTAGCGGATGATTTCAGCCGCCGTGTGGCATCTCGTTGACCAGCATGAAGTGGGTGTTGATCGAGGCCAGCCGTACTGCAGCTCTGGCCACGCGCACCGCGCGGCGACATCCTGCGTCGACACCGATGAGGCCAGGCCGTAACGCTGTCGTTGGCCCAGGCGATGGCGCTGTTCGTGTCGGTGGACCGTGTGACGCTGACGACGGGCCGAAGACTTCGCGCTTGACGATCTCGTCCTCCTGGCGCGCACCAGCGACGACGTCACCGTAGAAGAAGCCGCTGCCTGCGCGCGCCTTGCCGCCGGCAGTGGTCTCCATGTGGCCGCTCATCTGCGCACGCTCGACGAAGCTGGCGACACGGTCGCGCTGGCGGTCGCTGATCAGCGGGCCGATCTCGGCCTCGACATCTCCTGCAAGCCGA
Organism: uncultured beta proteobacterium; assembly: GCA_963824005.1. Taxonomy (GTDB): domain Bacteria; phylum Pseudomonadota; class Gammaproteobacteria; order Burkholderiales; family Burkholderiaceae_C; genus Rubrivivax. The sequence goes on along the minus strand of CAWGOK010000013.1, from coordinate 120,158 downwards.
CCTTGATAACTCTTGACCGCGCCGACGGTCCGCCACCAGTTGTCGTAGACCTTGGCGCCCGCATAGACTCGGCAGGCCGCGGTGGAGCCTGCCCGGCGTTGTAGTAGCCGAAGGTGCGCAGGCCTTCGACCTGCTTGGCCTAAGTCGGCATCGTCGAAGACGATCACTGGCGCCTTGCCGCCCAGTTCCAAGTGCGTGCGCTCCAGCGTGCCGGTGGCGGCCTGCAGGATCTTGCGGCCGGTGCTGACGTTCGCCGGTAACACTCACCATCGACACCTTCGGATGTTCGACCAGCGGCTGGCCGACGCTGGCGCCACGGCCGGTGATGACGTTGAGCACGCCCTTCGGAAAGATCTCGGCCGCCACCTGGGCCAGCAGCAGCGTCGTCAGCGGCGTCTGCTCGCTGGGCTTGATGACCACGGTGTTGCCCGCGGCCAGCGCCGGTGCGATCTTCCACGCCGCCATCATCAGCGGGTAGTTCCACGGCGCGATCGAGGCCACCACGCCGATCGGGTCGCGGCGGATCATGCTGGTGTGACCGGCCAGGTACTCGTTGGCCACCGTGCCGCTGACGCAGCGCGCCGCGCCGGCAAAGTAGCGCAGGCAGTCGGCCACCGCCGGGATCTCGTCGCCCAGCGCGCGTGCATAGGGCTTGCCACAGTTCAACGATTCGAGCCGGGCGAACTGTTCGCCGCGCGCTTCGACGGCGTCGGCCAACCTTGAGCAGCAGCCGCGAGCGTTCCATCGGCGTGCTTTCGCTCCACCCGTCGAAGGCGCGGTGTGCAGCGGATACCGCCTTGTGCACCTGCTCGACCGAGGCCTCGGGCAGGGCGACCAGCAGCTCGCCGGTGGACGGGTTCAGCACCTTTTCGGCCTCGCCTTCGCCGGCGACGAAGACGCCGTCGATGAACAGTTGAGTGGGCAGAACGATGTTGCTCATGGGGTTCTCCTTGTCTAAGGCGTCAGCGGTGTACGGGTTCGTCGGCGCGCGTCAGCCAGTACGCGGCGAGGATCGGGATGAAGGTCAGTGCGATGATCACCACCGCCACCACGTTGGTCACCGGGCGCTGGCGCGGGCGGATCAGCTCCTGCAGCATCCAGATCGGCAGCGTGGTCTGCTGTCCGGCGGTGAAGGTGGTGACGATGACCTCGTCGAAACTCAGTGCAAAAGCCAGCAGCGCGCCGGCCAGCAGCGCCGAGCCCAGTTGCGGCAGCACGATGTAGCGCAGCGTCTGGAAGCCGTCGGCACCCAGGTCCATCGAGGCTTCGATCAGGTTCGGGTTCAACCGCCGCAGGCGTGCCACCGCGTTGTTGTAGACCACCACCACGCAGAAGGTGGCATGGCCGATGACGATGGTCCAGAACGAGAACGGGATCTGCATCGTGCCGATGGCCGAGCGCAGCGCGATGCCGCTGATCACGCCGGGCAGCGCAATCGGCAGGATCAGCAGCAGCGACACTGCCTCGCGACCGAAGAAGTTGGCCCGTGCCAGCGCCGCCGCCGCCAGCGTGCCGAGCACCAGCGCGACGCCGGTAGAGGCCAGCGCCACCTGGAAGCTGAGCTGGATCGCGTCCCACACGTCCTGGCGTTGCCAGGCCACGCCGAACCACTGCGTGGTGAGTGCCGGCGGCGGAAAGACGTAGCTCTTGTCCTCGGCACTGAAGGCGTACAGGATGATCAGAGCCAGTGGCACATGCAGGAAGGCGATGACACCCCAGGCTGCCGTCTTCAGGGGCCAGCCTGCGGCCGACCTAGAGCGCATCGAAGGCCCCCAGCTTTTTCGCCAGCCGCAGGTAGATGCCGATGACGACGATCGGCACCAGCGAGAAGGCCGCGGCAAAGGGCACGTTGCCGGCCACGCCCTGCTGCTTGAAGACCACCTGGCCGATGTACAGCGTGCTGTCGCCGATGACCTGCGGAATGATGTAGTCGCCCAGCGTCAGACTGAAGGTGAAGATCGAGCCCGCGGCGATGCCGGGCATGGCCAGCGGCAGGATCACGCGGCGGAAGGTCAGCGCCGGGGTGGCGCCCAGGTCGCCCGAGGCCTCGATGTAGGACTGCGGGATGCGCTCGATCGAGGCCTGGATCGGCAGGATCATGAAGGGCAGCCACATGTAGACGAAGACGACGAAGGTGCCGATGGCCGAAAAGCTCAAGCTCGGCCCGCCGACCGCAGGCAACGCCAGCACGGCGTCGAGCATCCAGCCCAGGTGCGTCTGCTGTGCCAGCCAGGAGATCGCGCCTTCCTTGGCGAGCAGCAGCTTCCACGCATACAGGCGCACCAGGTAGCTCGACCACAACGGCAGCATCACCGCGATGTAGAGCACCGCCTTCTGCACGCCGCTGGCGTGGCGCGCCATGTAGTAGGCCAGCGGGAAGCCCAAGCCCACGCAGGCCAGCGTCACCATCACCGACATCGTCACCGAGCGACGCACGACGTCGAGGTTGGCCGGATCACCCAGGTCGCGAAAGTTCTGCAGCGTGAACTCGCGCACCACCTGGCCGGTGTAGTCGTCCAAGCCGAAGAAGGCGTTGGCCAGCAGCGCGAGCAGCGCGCCCAGGTAGACCACGCCGAACCACAGCAGCGGCGGCGCCAGCAGCGCCAGCAGCAGCAGGCCGCGCCGTGTGTACAGCAGGTCCGACAGGCGGCGCTGCCAGCCCCGTGCGACCGGTGCGGGCAGCAGGAGTGCGGCGTTCATCCTGCCCCGAGCGCGTGCACCGCGCCGCGATCCCAATGCAGGTGTACCCGGTCGCCGCCGGACGGCCCGACCGCGCCGGCGGCCAGCGGCAGATCTGCCTGCAGCAGCACGCCGGCAGCCTCGACCTTGATGCGCGTGAAGGCGCCGAAGTACTGCACCTCGCGCACCGTGCCGCTGGCGACGGCGCCGCCTTCGGCGCCTAGGCGGATGCGTTCGGGCCGCAGCATGGCGCTGCTTTGTCCGGTGAGTTGCCGCGCCGCCGCGCCGTCGAGCACGTTGGCAGCGCCGACGAAGTTGGCGACGAAACGTGTCATCGGCGCGTCGTACACCTGCTGCGGCGTGCCCACCTGCTCCAGCCGGCCCTTGTTGAACACACCGATGCGGTCGCTCATCGACAGCGCCTCGTGCTGGTCGTGGGTGATGAACAGGAAGGTGATGCCCAGGCGCCGCTGCAATGCCTTCAGCTCGCTTTGCATCTGCTCGCGCAGCTTCAGGTCGAGTGCGCCCAGCGGCTCGTCCAGCAGCAGCACTTGCGGCTGGTTGATGAGCGCGCGCGCCAGCGCCACGCGCTGGCGCTGGCCGCCCGACAGCTGCGCCGGCCTGCGGTCGCCCACGCCGGCCAGTTCGACCAGCGCCAGCAATTCGTCAGCGCGGCGCTGGCGCTCTGCTTTGCCCACCTTGCGCACCATCAGCGCATAGGCGACGTTGTCGCGGATGCTCATGTGCGGGAACAGCGCGTAGTCCTGGAACACGGTGTTCACCGGCCGCGCGTAGGGCGGCTGCTGCGACATGTCCTCGCCGCCGATGAGAATGCGCCCGCTGCTCGGCAGCGTGAAGCCACCGATCATGCGCAGGCAGGTGGTCTTGCCCGAGCCCGAAGGCCCGAGCAGCGTGAAGAACTCGCCGGCCTCGATCGTCAGGTCGACGCCATCGACCGCACGCACCTCATGACCGGCGGCGCCGAAGACGCAGGAGACTCGCTCCAGCGTGACCGCAGTGGTCATCGGCCACCGAGTACCGCGATGTAGTCAGAGACCCACTTGTGGTACGGCACGCACTGGTCGTTCTGGCTCGCGCACTTGGTCGTCGGTGTCTTCCAGAACGAGATCTTTTCGAAGTCCTTGTAGCCTTGACGGTCGCAGCCGTCGTCCTTGAGCAATGCGTTGCCCTTGCAGGCCGCGGGCACGGCCGGCACCGAGCCGAACCAGGCCGACAGGTCACCCTGCAGCTTCGGGTTGAGCGAATGCTCGAGCCACAGGTAGGCGCAGTTCGGGTGCTTGGCTTCGGCATGCATCATCGTGCTGTCGGCCCAGCCGGTGGCGCCCTCCACCGGCACCACCGTGGCGATCGGGCGCTTCTTCGAACCCAGGATGTTGGCCTGGAACTGCCAGCTGCCCGAGGCCACCACGCCCTCGTTGGTGAAGTCGTCGATCTGCACGAAGGCGTCGTGCCAGTACTTGCCGACGATCTTGCGCTGGCCGCGCAGCAAGTCCAGCGCGGCCTTGTACTGCGCTTCGTTCAGCTCGTACGGGTCCTTGATGCCCAGCGCCGGGTTCTTCTTCATCAGGTACAGCGCCGCATCGGCGATGTAGATCGGCCCGTCGAAGGCCTGCACGCGGCCCTTGTTGCTCTTGCCGTCGGGCAGCGTCTGCTCTTCGAAGACCACGTTCCACGACGTCGGCGGCTTGTCCTTGAAGACGTCCTTGTTGTACATCAACACATTCCAGCCCCACTGATAGGGCACGCCGTAATGCGTGTTGCCCTCGTAGTGCCAGGGCGACTTCTGCAGTCGCGGGTCGATGTTCTTGTAGCTGGGGATCAGGCCGACGTTGATCGGCTGCACCTTCTTGCCACGGATCAGGCGCGAGCTGGCGTCGCCCGAGGCGGTGACCAGGTCGAAGCCGCCTTCGTTCATCAACGCCACCATCTCGTCGCTGGTGCCCGCCGTCTTGACGTTGACCTTGCAGCCGGTCTTCTTCTCGAAGTCGGTGACCCAGTCGAAGTTCTTGTCCGTCGCGCCGCGCTCGATGTAGCCGGCCCAGGCCACGATGTCCACCTGGCCCTCGCCCTTGCCGATGGATTGCTGGGCCTTCTGGGCGGTGACGGGCATGGCGACGGCAAGCGCCGAGGCAGCAGCGGCGGCAAGCAATGGAATACGGCGGGTCATGGGCAGGCTCCTGTCATGAAGGAACAACCACGCCGGACTCGGCGCGGAACAAGGCGCGAACGATACGGTCCCAAACTCGCGCTGTGAAATTCAATAGCGCGCCGGCGAACGATCTCCAAATTCGATACCACGGGTAAACCCGCAGCGCGAAGCCGTTGCGTGAGCTCTGATCAACCGAGCCAGGCCACCTTGCCAGTAGCCACGTCGTGCATCGCATACACGATCTTCAACTTGCCCTCGCGCACCAGGCCAGCCATGGCGTCGCTGCGGCTCGTCAACTGCGCGGCGGCGTCCTTGGCGTTCTGCTCGGCCACGCGCTGCACCAGCGCCTTGTCCTTCGACGTGGGCACGCCCTTGTAGTCGAGCTTGGCCAGCGCAGGCCGGATCTGCTGCAGCACGCCGGTCAGGCTGCCGAGCTTGGCGTCGTCGATGGCGCCCTTGACGGCACCACACTCGCTGTGCCCCAGCACCACGATCAATTTCGCGCCGGCCAGCGCGGTGGCGAACTCCAGGCTGCCGATGATGTCGGTGCTGGCAATGTTGCCGGCGACACGCGCCACGAACATGTCGCCGATGTTCTGGTCGAAGATGAGCTCCGGCGGCACCCGGCTGTCGATGCAGCCCAGCACCACCGCAAACGGCGCCTGTTGTCTTGACGTGCTGCGCACCTGCTCGAGCAAGTCGCAGTGCAGCGCCTGGCCGGCGACGAAGCGGGCGTTGCCTTCCTGCAGTCGCTTGAGCGCCGCCTCGGGCGTCTTTGCCTCCTGCATCTGCGGCGTGAAGGCCACGCACTTGTCCTTGGCCTGCACGGCTGCAGCGGCGGCGAGTCCGGCCAAGGCGGCGATGCCACTGAGGGTCTGGCGGCGGTCCAGCATGCGTGCTCCCGTGGGCGCGGGTCGGTCCCGTGGCGCCGATTCTGAGCACAAGTGCGACGTTGGCGCAATCCAACGACTGTGGAACACTTGCCGCACACCTCCTGGCGGCCCCAGTGGCCCGAGCCCGACCATGTCGCAGAAGCTTCCCCCCACTCACATCCTGCACCGCCAGATGGCGCAAACGTTGCCCGTGGCGGCCAGCGCCCAAGGCGTGTTCATCACCGACAACCAAGGCAGACACTACATCGACGCTTCAGGCGGCGCGGCCGTGTCGTGCCTGGGCCATGGCCATCCGGACGTGCTGGCCGCGGTGCACGCGCAACTCGACCGCCTGGCCTATGCGCACACCAGCTTCTTCACCACCCAAGTGGCGGAGGAACTGGCCGACCTGCTGGTGCAGGATGCACCGGCGGGCATCAGCCATGCCTATTTCGTGTCCGGCGGCTCCGAGGCGGTGGAGGCGGCGCTGAAGATGGCGCGCCAGTACTTCGTCGAAACGGGGCAGCCGCAGCGCCGCCACTTCATCGCGCGCCGGCAGAGTTACCACGGCAACACGCTGGGTGCGCTGGCGGTGGGCGGCAACGCCTGGCGGCGCCAGCAGTTCGCACCGCTGCTGATAGCCGTCACACACGTCGCGCCCTGCTACGAATACCGCGACCGCCGCGCCGACGAGAGCGCCGAAGCCTACGGACAGCGCCTGGTGGCCGAGCTGGCCGCAGCGATAGAGACGCTCGGCGGCGAGAACGTCATCGCCTTCGTCGCCGAAACCGTCGGCGGCGCCACCCAGGGCGCGGTCACGCCGGTGCCGGGCTACCTGCGCGGCGTGCGCGAGCTGTGCACGCGCCACGGCATCCTGCTGATCCTGGACGAGGTGATGTGTGGCATGGGCCGCTGCGGCACGCTGCATGCCTGCGAGGCCGAGGGCGTGACCCCGGACCTGCTGGTCGTGGCCAAGGGCCTGGGCGGCGGCTACCAGCCCATTGGCGCCGTGCTGGCACAGTCGCGCGTGGTCGAGTCCTTCGCGAAAGGTAGCGGCGCCTTTCAGCATGGCCACACCTACATCGGCCATGCCATGGCCTGTGCGGCGGCGCTGGCGGTACAGCAGGTGATCCGCCGCGATGGCCTGCTCGATCGTGTGCAGCGCCAGGGCGCCGGCCTGCGCGAGCGGCTGCTGGCCGCCTTCGGCACCCACCCGCATGTCGGCGACATCCGCGGCCGCGGCCTGTTCCAGGCGATCGAGCTGGTGGCCGACCGGGCCACGCGCTCGCCCTTCGACCCGGGCCTGAAGCTGCATGCGCGCATCAAGGCCCAGGGCATGGCCGAGGGGCTGATGGTCTACCCGATGGGCGGCACCATCGACGGCCAGCGAGGCGACCATGTGCTGCTGGCGCCGCCCTTCATCGTCGACGACGCGCAACTCGACATGATCGTGCAACGCCTGGCGCGCGCCGTCGATGCGGCGCTGGTCACTGTCCGCTAGCCACCACCGGGCCCCGGGGCAAGCCCCGGACGCGGCCTGTCGCGCTTGCGCTATCGTTGGCCCAGCTTCCCTCTGCCACTTCAACTGGAGACCCGCAATGAACCGAACCCGCAACATCCACCCGCTGCGCGCCGCGCTGGCCGTATCGGCTCTGGCGCTGGCACTGCCCTGGACGCCAGCTGCCGCGCAACAGAAATTCGTCACCATCGGCACCGGCGGCGTCACCGGCGTGTACTACGCCGCCGGTGGTGCGATCTGCCGCCTGGTCAACAAGGACCGCGCCAAGCACGGCATCCGCTGCTCGGTCGAGTCGACCGGCGGCTCGGTGTTCAACGTCAACACCATCAAGTCGGGCGAGCTCGACCTGGGCTTCGCGCAATCCGACGTGCAGTTCAACGCCTTCAAGGGCCTCGGCCAGTTCAAAGATGCCGGGGCATGGACCGACGAGCGCGCGGTGTTCTCGGTGCACCCCGAGCCCTTCACCGTGCTGGCGCGCAAGGAGGCCGGCGTCAAGACCTTCACCGACTTCAAGGGCAAGCGCTTTAACGTTGGCAACCCGGGCTCGGGCACTCGCGCGTCGATGGAGGAACTGCTCGAGCGCATGGGCTGGAAGCTCAGCGACTTCTCGCTGGCCTCGGAGTTGAAGGCCGACGAACACGGCCCTGCGCTGTGCGACGGCAAGATCGACGGCTTCTTCTATGCGGTGGGCCACCCGTCGGCCAACATCCAGGACCCGACCACGTCTTGCGGCGCCAAGCTGATCCCGCTGACCGGGCGCGTGATCGACAAGCTGGTCGAGGACAAGCCCTACTACGCCAAGGCGGTGATTCCGGCTGCGTTGTACCCGAACAACCCAGAGGCGACGCCGACCTACGGCGTGCTGGCGACGGTGGTGTCGTCGAGCAAGGTGCCGGCCGAGACCGTGTACCAGGTAGTGAAAGCCGTGTTCGACAACTTCGAGGAATTCAAGAAGCTGCACCCGGCGCTGGCCAACCTGAAGCCCGAGAACATGGTCGTCGACGGCCTGTCGGCGCCGCTGCACGATGGCGCGCTGAAGTACTACAAGGAAAAGGGCTGGATCAAGTAAGCCAGGGCCACGACGCACGCACATTGCGGGGGCGAAGCGGCAGCTTCGCCCTTTTTCATTGGCATCGCTGGCTCAGGCACTGGAGTCCCCATGGCAACCGACATCGAGAAGGCTCCGGCCGCATTGCAGGAACTCGTCGCGGAGGTCGACACCGGGCGCCGGGAGCCGAAGGGCTTTGCCAAGCAGCTGATCTTCGGCACCGCGCTGGCCTGGTCGCTGTTCCAGCTGTGGTATGCCTCGCCGCTGCCCTTCGTGCTGCGTTTCGGCGTGCTCAACGACACCGAGGCACGTTCGATCCACCTGGCCTTTTCGCTGTTCCTGGCCTTCATGGCCTGGCCGGCCTTCAAGTCCTCGCCGCGCGACCGCATTCCGCTGTTCGACATGCTGTTCGCGCTGGCCGGCGCCTTTGCCGGCGGCTACCTGCTGCTGTTCTACGCGCAGCTGGCCACGCGACCGGGCCAGCCGACGCCAATGGACATCGTCGTCGCCAGCGCCGGCGTGCTGTTGCTGCTGGAAGCCACGCGCCGCGCAGTCGGCTGGCCGATGGCGGTGCTGGCCGTGCTGTTCCTGGCCTACTGCATGCTGGGCGCCTACATGCCCGAGGTTCTGTCGCACAAGGGCGTGTCGCTGAACCGGCTGCTGTCGCACATGTGGCTCACCACCGAGGGTGTGTACGGCATCGCGTTGGGCGTGTCCACCGGTGCGATCTTCGTCTATGTGCTCTTCGGTTCGCTGCTCGACCGCGCAGGCGGCGGCAACTACATGATGCAGGTCAGCTTCGCGGCGCTGGGCCACCTGCGCGGCGGGCCGGCCAAAGTGGCGGTGGTGTCCTCGGCGCTCAACGGCATGATCTCCGGCTCGTCGGTGAGCAATGTGGTGTCGGGCGGCATCTTCACCATCCCGCTGATGAAGAAGGCCGGCTACGGCGGCGTCAAGGCCGGCGCGATCGAGACCATGAGCTCGGTCAACGGCCAGATCATGCCGCCGGTGATGGGCGCGGCCGCCTTCCTGATGGTCGAGTACGTCGGCATTCCCTACAGCGAAGTGGTCAAGCATGCCTTGCTGCCGGCGACGCTGTCGTACCTGGGGCTGCTGTACATCGTGCACCTCGAGGCGCTGAAGCTCGGCATGATGCCGATCATCAATCGCGTGCCACGCAGCTGGGGCGACGCCATGCTGCGCCTGGGGCTGGGCATCTCGGGCAGCATCATCGTCATGGCCGCGCTGTACTACCTGTTTGCGGCGCTGAAGTCGATGCTCGGCGAGCACGCCGGCCTGGCCATCGCCGCCGTCATGTCGGCGATCTACCTGTATGCGGTGCGCGAGGCGGCACGCTGCCCCGACCTGCCGCAGGACATTGACATCGACAACCCGAAGGCGCTGGACACCTGGCCCACGGTCAAGGCCGGGCTGCATTTCCTCTTGCCCATCGCCACGCTGATCTGGTGCCTGATGGTCGAGGAGATGTCGCCCTCGCTGTCGGCCTTCTGGGCGATCGCGGTGCTGATCGTGCTAATGCTGACGCAGCGCTGGCTGATCGAGTTCTTCCGCGGCAAGCCCACGGCCGGCACCTTGCGCAACGGCTTCGTCGAGGTGGTGCACGGCATGAACGACGGTTCGCGCAACATGATCGGCATCGGCGTGGCCACGGCCACGGCCGGCATCATCGTCGGCGCCATCACGCTCACCGGCCTGGGCCTGCGCATGACCGAGTTCGTCGAATTCGTCAGCCAGGGCAATGTCATGGCGATGCTGCTGTTCATCGCCTTCGTCTGCCTGGTGCTGGGCCTCGGTGTGCCGACCACCGCCAACTACGTGCTGGTGGCCACGCTGATGGCGCCGGTGGTGGTGGAACTGGGCGCGCAGAGCGGGCTGATCATCCCGCTGATCGCGGTGCACCTGTTCGTCTTCTACTACGGCATCATGGGCGACATCACACCCCCTGTCGGGCTGGCCACCTTTGCCGCCGCGGCCATCAGCGGCGAGGACGCGATCCAGACCGGCATCCAGGGCTCGGTCTACGCGCTGCGCACCGTCATCCTGCCTTTCATCTGGATCTTCAACCCGCAGCTGCTGCTGATCGACATCCACAGCACCGCCGAACTGATCCGCGTGGTGCTGGCCTGCAGCCTGGCCACGCTGGTCTTTGCCGCGGTGACGATGAACTGGTTTCGCGTCAAGAGCCGTCTGTGGGAAACCGCGCTGCTGGCGATTGCCGTGGTGCTGCTGTTCCGGCCCGACTACTTCATGGATCACATCACCCCACCGACCCGAGATGCACCGGCGGCCGAGGTCTTCGAACTGACCAAGAACGCACCGGAAAACGCCACGCTGGCGATGATCATCAAGGGCACCACGCTCGAAGGCGACGAGATCACCAAGACGGTGGCCTTGCAGCTCGGCGAAGCCGGCGCCGATGGCCGCAAGCGCCTGGCCGATGCCGGCCTGCAACTGGTGCCGCTGGGCGGAAACGTGCAGGTTGGCGCGGTCAAGTTCGGCTCGCGCGCCAAGCGCGGCGGGTTTGAATCCGGCTGGGACGTGGCCGCGGTCAAGGTGCCCACCGGTGCGCCCAGCCCGCACTGGTTCTACCTGCCGGCGTTGCTGCTGGTGGGGCTGGTGTGGTGGAACCAGGGGCGGCGGATGCACGCTGCCAAGTAGGTCGGCACGCTCGGCTACACTGCGCGTCGTCAGGAGAGAGCCGCGGCTGCCCAGCCGCCGCGGCCGCCGAAGGCGCAGGGGCCCGAAGGCTTCGAACGCTCAGGCAAAAGGACTGGCAAACGCTTCGATGACGGGGCGTTCCTCACTGGAGAGAGGCTGGTCCTGAGCCAGCCCACCGAAGGGGCAAGTGCCGCGCGAATGCGCAGTGCCAATCTCTCAGGTAAAGCGGACAGCGGGGGCAAAAGGCGACCAGAATGGGGTCGTCGTTTCGCCCTTGGAGAGCCTTCATGTCCGCAGATCTCTTGAAGACCCCGCTGCACGCGCTGCATTTGGAACACGGCGCCCGCATGGTGCCCTTTGCCGGCTACGACATGCCGGTCAACTACCCCGGCGGCATCATCGCCGAGCACAAGCAGTGCCGCGAGTCGGCGGCGTTGTTCGATGTCTCGCACATGGGCCAGTTGCGACTGGTCGGCGACGACGCCGCCAAGGCGCTGGAATCGCTGGTGCCGGTGGACGTGCTCGGCCTGGCCGTCGGTCAGCAGCGCTATGCCTTCTTCACCGATGCCAGCGGCGGCATCCTCGACGACCTGATGGTGACGAGGCGCGAGAACGATCTGCTGCTGGTGGTCAACGCCGGCTGCAAGGCAGCCGACATCCAGCACCTGGTGACGCACATCGGCCACCGCTGCCAGGTGCTGCCGATGCCGGAGCGCGGATTGCTCGCGCTGCAGGGCCCGCGCGCGGCCGAGGCGTTGGCACACCTGAACCCGGGCGTGTCGAAGCTGATGTTCATGACCGGCGGCGCCTTCAAGCTGGCCGGCGCCGATTGTTATGTCACCCGCTCGGGCTACACCGGCGAGGACGGCTTCGAGATCTCGGTGGCCGAGGAATCTGCCGTGGCGCTGGCCCGTGCGCTGCTCAACCTGCCCGAGGTCAAGGGCGCCGGACTGGGCGCGCGCGACACGCTGCGGCTGGAGGCCGGGCTGTGCCTGTATGGCCACGACATCGACACCCGCACCAGCCCCGTGCATGCCGGCCTCAGCTGGGCCATCCAGAAGGTGCGCCGCCCGGGCGGCGAGCGCGCCGGCCACTATCCCGGCGCCGCCGCCATCGAAGGCCAGCTGGCCCATGGCGTCACGCACAAGCGCGTGGGCCTGGTCGGCCTGGAGCGCGTGCCGGTGCGCGAAGCCACCAAGCTGGTCGACGCCAAGGGCCACAAGCTCGGCACCGTGACCAGCGGCACCATCGCACCGACCGTCAACAAGCCGATCGCGATGGCCTACCTGAGCGCCGAACATGCACTGCCGCAGCACGAGGTGTACGCCGAGGTGCGTGGCAGCCAGGTGCCGATGCGCGTGACGCCGATGCCCTTCGTGCCACACCGCTATTTCCGCGGCTGAACGCCGCGCCTGCCCTCCCCCAACCCCACCCAGGAGCCAAGCCGATGACCACCATGTTCACGCCCGACCACGAATGGATCAACATCGAAGACCATGAGGCCGCGGTTGTCGGCATCACGCTGCATGCGCAGGAAGCGTTGGGCGACGTGGTTTTCGTCGACCTGCCGGCCGTGGGCAAGACGCTGAAGAAGGGCGAGGTGGCGGGCGTGGTCGAGTCGGTCAAGGCCGCGGCCGACCTGTACATGCCGGTGACGGGGGAAGTCGTCGAGGTCAACGAGGCGCTGCGCGCCGATCCGTCGCTGGCCAACACCGACCCGATGGGCAACGGCTGGTTCTTCAAGGTGCATGTCACCAACATGGCCGAGTTCGACCAGCTGATGGACCCGCCCGGCTACGACGCGCTGTTGAAGACGCTCTGACCACCCGCCTCACACGAAAAGCCCCGCCATGTTGATGTCCGCGCTGAAGCCGCTCGACGAACTCGAGAACATGTCCGAGTTCACCGCCCGCCACATCGGCCCCTATGCCGACGACGAGCGGCACATGCTGTCGGTCATCGGCGCCGCCAGCCGCCGCGCGCTGATCGAAGCCATCGTGCCACGCAGCATCGCGCGCAGCCAGCCGATGAAGCTGCCCGCGCCGCTGAGCGAGGCGCAGGCCCTGGTCGAAATGAAGGCGCTGGCGGCCAAGAACCAGGTACTGAAGAGCTTCATCGGCCAGGGTTACCACGGCACGCACACGCCCGGCGTCATCCAACGCAACATCCTCGAGAACCCGGCCTGGTACACCGCCTACACGCCGTACCAGGCCGAGATCTCGCAGGGCCGCATGGAGGCACTGGTCAACTTCCAGACCATGGTCTGCGACCTGACCGGCATGGCCATCGCCAACGCGTCGATGCTGGACGAGGCCACCGCCGCGGCCGAGGCCATGACGCTGGCCCGTCGCAGTGCGAAGAACCCGAGCCACACCTTCATCGTCGCCGGCGACTGCCATCCGCAGACGATCGAGGTGATCCGCACGCGCGCGGCGCCGCTGGGGCTGAAGGTGGTGCTGGCCAACTCGGCGCCCGAATGGGACAAGCTGATCGCCGGCGGCGACTTCTTCGCCGCGCTGGAGCAGCTGCCCAGCACCAGCGGCTCGATCCACGACCTGCGCGAGGACGCGGCGCGCATCCATGCGCACCAGGCGGCCTTCATCGTCGCCGCCGACCTGCTGGCACTGACGCTGATCACACCGCCGGGCGAACTCGGCGCCGACATCGCGCTGGGCAGCACGCAGCGTTTCGGCGTGCCGATGGGCGGCGGCGGCCCGCATGCCGCCTACCTGGCCTGCCGCGACGAACACAAGCGCAGCCTGCCCGGCCGGCTGGTGGGTGTCAGCGTCGATGCGCACGGCAGCCCGGCCTACCGGCTGGCGCTGCAGACGCGCGAGCAGCACATCCGCCGCGAGAAGGCCACGTCGAACATCTGCACCGCGCAGGTGCTGCTGGCGGTGATGGCCAGCATGTACGCCGTCTACCACGGGCCGGCGGGGCTGAAGCGCATCGCCGAGCGCGTGGCCAGCTACACCGCCATCCTGGCAATGGGCCTGCGCGAGCTGGGTGTCAAGCTACGCAGCGAGACCGCCTTCGACGCGCTGTGCCTGGACACCGGGGCGAGTACCGCCGACATCGCCGCACGCGCTGTCGCCGCGGGTATGAACCTGCGCCGTTTCCCCGAATGGGGCGACACGATGATCGGCATCGCACTGGACGAGACCACCACGCGCGAGGACCTGCGTGCGCTGTGGCAGCTGTTCGCGAAGCCGGGCCAGCCGCTGCCCGACATCGCGGTGTTCGACAAGGGCATCGAGCCGATGATCCCCGAGGCGCTGCGCCGCACCAGCGCCTTCCTGACGCACCCGGTGTTCAATGCGCACCACAGCGAGACCGAGATGCTGCGCTACATCCGTTCCCTGAGCGACAAGGACCTGGCGCTGGACCGCAGCATGATTCCGCTGGGCAGCTGCACGATGAAGCTCAATGCCACCAGCGAGATGATCCCGATCACCTGGCCGGAGTTCGCCCACGTGCACCCCTTCGCACCGCGCGAGCAGCTGGCCGGTTACTGGGCGCTGAACGACCAGCTCTGCGCCTGGCTCGCCCAGGCCACCGGCTACGCGGGTGTCAGCCTGCAGCCCAACGCCGGCAGCCAGGGCGAATACGCCGGCTTGCTGGCCATCCGCGGCTGGCATGCCAGCCGTGGCCAGGCGCAGCGCGACATCTGCCTGATCCCCGAATCGGCGCACGGCACCAACCCGGCCAGCGCCGGCATGGTCGGGCTTGAGGTCGTGGTGGTGAAGTGCGATGCGATGGGCAACGTCGACCTGGCCGACCTGCGCGCCAAGTGCGAGCTGCACCGCGAACGCCTGGCCGCGGTGATGATCACCTACCCCTCCACCTACGGCGTGTTCGAGCCGCGCATCAAGGAGCTGTGCGCGACAGTGCATCAGTTCGGCGGCCGCGTCTACGTCGACGGCGCCAACATGAACGCGCTGGTCGGCATTGCCGCACCGGGCGAGTTCGGTGGCGACGTCAGCCACTTGAATCTGCACAAGACCTTCTGCATCCCCCACGGCGGCGGCGGCCCCGGCGTGGGCCCGGTGTGCGTCGCCTCCGACCTGCTGCCCTTCCTGCCGGCGCCGCCCGGCAGCGGCCGCGGCGACAGCCCGGTCGGCCCGGTGTCGGCCGCGCCGCTGGGCAACGCCGCGGTGCTGCCGATCAGCTGGATGTACATCCGCATGATGGGCGCCGAGGGTCTGCGCGAGGCCACCGAAATCGCGATCCTCAGCGCCAACTACATCGCGGCGCGGCTGGCGCCGCACTACGACATCCACTACAGCGGCGGCATCGAAGGCATCGCCGGAGGCGGCGTGGCGCACGAGTGCATCCTCGACATCCGCCCGCTGGCCAAGAGCAGCGGCATCGGCGCCGAGGACGTGGCCAAGCGCCTGATCGACTACGGCTTCCACGCGCCGACGCTGAGCTTCCCGGTGGCCGGCACGCTGATGGTCGAGCCGACCGAGAGCGAGCCTTTGAGCGAACTCGACCGCTTCTGCGACGCGATGATCGCCATTCGCCAGGAGATTGCGAAGGTCGAGCGTGGCGAGTGGCCGCGCGACGACAACCCGCTGAAGAACGCGCCGCACACCGCGGCAGCGCTGCTCGAGGCTGATTGGCATCACGCCTACAGCCGCGAACAGGCCGCCTATCCGCTGCCCGGGCTCAAGCGCCAGAAGTACTGGAGCCCGGTGGGCCGCGTCGACAATGTCTGGGGCGACCGCAACCTGATGTGCAGCTGCCCGCCGCTGTCGGACTATTCCGGCTGAGTCGTCGCCGGAACGGGAGACTCCCATCGGCCTGCGCGAGGCGCCACCGGCCCGCATCCGTCAAGCCGCATGCGCACTGGCCCAGGCGTCGCTGGTTGCGGCCCTGCTGAGCGGCTGTGGCGGCGGAGGCAACGGTGGGGCCGAACCGGCAGCGCAGGGCGCGGCGCAAGTCACCGTGCTGGGCGCGCCACTCGCCTCGCCCTGGGGCATGGCCTTCCTGCCCGACGGGCGCATGCTGGTGACGCAGCGGGGCGGCAGCCTGGTCATCGTGCGCGCCGACGGCAGCGGCATCGACGTCACCGTGAGCGGCGTGCCGGCCGTCAACAGCAGCGGCCAGGGCGGTCTGCTCGACGTCGCGCTCGACCCCGACTTCGCCACCACACCCTGGGTCTACCTCAGCTACTCGGAAGACGGGCCGGGCGGCAGCGGCACCGCCGTGGCGCGCGGCCGACTGGTCGGCGGCAGCCTGCAGGACATGGCGGTGATCTGGCGGCAGCAGCCCAAAGTGGCCGGCGGCGTGCACTACGGCTCGCGCATCGTCTTCCGGCCCGACAAGACCTTGTACATCACCGCCGGCGAACGAGGCCTGGACGACCCGTCCGCGCCCGGCACCGCCCATGCGCAGAACCTGGCCACCACGCTCGGCAAGGTGCTGCGCATCCATCGCGACGGCAGCATACCGGCCGACAACCCCGACTTCGGTTCGCCCGTCGCGCTGCCCGGCCTGTGGAGCCTGGGCCACCGCAATCCCCAAGGGGCGGCGCTGCGGCCCGGCACGAGTGAGCTGTGGCTGACCGAGCATGGCCCGCAAGGCGGCGACGAGCTCAATCGTGTGCACCGTGGCGGAAACTTCGGCTGGCCCTTGCGCAGCTATGGTTGCCCCTATGGCTCGCCGGTCGGCGACACCTGCCGTGTGGGAGGCGGCACGCATGCGCCGGACTACGACGAGCCCATCAGCTACTGGGTGCCGACCTCGATCGCCCCGGCCGGGTTGGCCTTCTACAGCGGCGAGCGCTTTCCCGAGTGGCGCGGACATGCCTTCGTCGCTGCGCTGGGCACCAGGACACTGTGGCGCATCGAACTCGACAACGCCCTCAACGTGGTCGCACGAGAGGAGGTGGCTGTCGTCAAAGCGCTGGGCCTGCGTATCCGCGACGTGCGCCAGGGCCCCGACGGCTGGCTCTATCTGCTGACCGACGAAGGACGCTTGCTGCGCATCGATCGCAAGCCCTGATCAACGCCGCATAGAGACCGGCCCGGCGCGACAATGCGATCAGGCGCTCGACCACGCTCACAGCCCAAGGGTCCACGACATGGCAGTCTCGGTTTTCGATCTGTTCAAGATCGGCATCGGTCCCAGCAGCTCGCACACCGTCGGGCCGATGCGTGCGGCGCGGCTGTTTGCGCTGCGCCTGCAGCATGACGGGCAACTGGCGCACACCGCGCGGCTGCAATGTGACCTGTACGGCTCGCTGGGCGCCACCGGCAAGGGCCATGGCAGCGACAAGGCCGTGCTGCTGGGACTGCTGGGACATGAGCCGGACACGGTCGAGGTCGAGGCCATCCCGGCGCTGCTGAAGGCGGTGCGCGACAGCGGCCGGCTCACGCTGGCCGGCATGCACGCCGTCGATTTCGCCGAGAAGCGCGACCTGCAGTTCCACCGCCGCGAGTCGCTGCCGCTGCATGCCAACGGCATGCGCTTCACGGCCTTCGATGCCGACGGCGCGACGCTTGCCAGCCGCGTGTACTACTCGGTCGGCGGCGGCTTCGTCGTCAGCGACGAGTTCGCGGCCGACGGCAGCAAGCTGAAGGTGGTGGCCCCCGACACCACGGTGTTGCCGCTGCCCTTCCACAGCGGCGAGGACCTGCTGCAGATCACGCAGCGCGAAGGCTGCAGCATCGCGATGGTGATGCGCCGCAACGAAAGGCATTGGCGCAGCGATGCCGACATCGACGCCGGTCTGCTGAAGATCTGGCGGCGTGATGCAGGACTGCGTCAAACGCGGGTGCCGGACCGAGGGCACGCTGCCCGGCGGCTTCAAGGTCAAACGCCGCGCGCCGAAGCTGTACCGCGACCTGACCAGCCACCCCGAAGCCGCGCTGCGCGACCCGCTGCAGGTGCTGGACTGGGTCAACCTGTACGCGCTGGCGGTGAACGAGGAGAACGCCGCCGGTGGCCGCGTCGTCACCGCGCCGACCAATGGCGCGGCCGGCATCATCCCGGCGGTGCTGCACTACTACGCGAAGTTCGTCTATGGTGCCACCGACGTCGGCGTCATCGACTTCCTGCTCACCGCCGCGGCCATCGGCCTGCTCTACAAGGAGAACGCCAGCATCTCCGGCGCCGAGGTCGGCTGCCAGGGCGAGGTGGGCGTGGCCTGCAGCATGGCCGCCGGCGCGCTGGCCGCGGTGATGGGCGGCACGCCGGCGCAGGTGGAGAACGCCGCCGAGATCGGCATGGAGCACCACCTCGGCTTGACCTGCGACCCGGTCGGCGGGCTGGTGCAGATCCCGTGCATCGAGCGCAACGCCATCGCCTCCGTCAAGGCCATCAACGCCGCGCGCATGGCGCTGCATGGCGACGGCACCCATTTCGTCAGCCTGGACAAGGTCATCAAGACCATGCGCGAAACCGGCGCCGACATGATGAGCAAGTACAAGGAAACCGCGCGTGGCGGCCTGGCGGTGAATATCGTCGAGTGCTGACGCGAATTCGCCTGAACCGGACAGTGCCGCGTGCAGTGCCCGAGTGCTGCGATCTACTGCACGAGCAGATCGAACACCCTGATCTCGGTGCGATCCGATCCCGCCAGCGTACGGGCGCCGCTCCCGTGGGTGGCGGAGCCGTCGCCGAACCCTGCTTCCTGGAACAGGCGCACGACGCCGTCGCGGCCGGCAAGCGCCCGGCTGCGATCCAGCCGCGCCTGTTCGAGGAAGCTGAAGTCGAGACTCTCGCCTAGTGCACGCGCCTGCACGGCGATGAGCAGCAGCCTCTCGAGTCCGGTGGTGCTGGCGTCGATTCGCGCAACGATGCTTTCGCGGTCGCCGGGCTCGATGCGGTTGCTGGCCCCGCGCGGTTGCGGGTACAGCGCCGTGATGCCGTAGGCCGCGTCGACGTAGAGCACCGTCAGGTCGAGTGCCACGCGCCCGTTGTTGTGCACCTTCAGCCTCAGCAGGTCGCCGGCGCCGGCCGCCGTCGGCGCCAGCGCGTCCAATGGCCCCGCGTTCCCCGCGGCGCGCTCGAGCCTCGCGTCGACCTGCAGGATGCGCGTGGCCGGCGCATCCTGCAAGGCGCTGGCGATGCGCAGCAGGTTCTGCACTCGGCCGACTCGCCGCAGGCTGTCGGCGAGCACGGTTTGGAACTCGGGCTGGTCGATGCGGATCGACCCCGTCTTGTGCATGCCGCTCGTGTACCACTGCCCCGACGACGGCACCAGCCAGACTTGGCCGGCCTCCACCTGCAGGCGCAGGTCGTACGCCTCGCCGACTGCGACCCACTGCAGATCGATGCCTTCGCGCGGCCCGTCCCGGATCGCCCCGATCGCCTTGCGCACGGCTCGAACATCGGCATCGCCTGTGTCGGTCGGCACCATCACGCGCAGTTCAAACGCCGGTTGCAGCGGCCGCATCAGGCGCGCCACGGCCTCGCGTGGAAGCTGTGCGAGGTCGAGGGCCGCCTGGCCCGGGACATCGACCGGCACCAGCCAGGAGGACATCATCCCGGCCCGGGCGATACGCATCGTACCCAGGCGATCGGCGGCCGCGGCCAGCGGTCCAGGCAGCAGGTCCAGCTCGGTGCCCACCTGCAACTGGCTGAGCAGGCCGGCCGGCACGGTCACACCCTCCGGTGTGATGCGGATTGGCCATTGCCGCAATGCCTGTTCCGTGTGCATGCCGAACAGCGGCGCATCCAAGTGGGTCCCGGTGAACGATGGCGTCGGCGTCTGGACGTTCTGCGCGGCATAACGACCGAGCACATGTTGCGCGAGCTGTCGATAGCTCGCGCCAGGCGCCGAGGCCAGCGCTTCGGCCAGTGAATAGCTGAACAGGCCATGGACCTTCGGATCGGGCTGGCCAGCCGGCAGCGTCATCTCCGGGGTGGCCTGCGTGGTCTGCGCGGCATAGAACAAGACGAAGCCGCCCGAGGCGGAAGCCGAGCCGCGCGGCTGCAAGCTCCTGACGCGCGACACACCCGGAGCAGCGGCGACGCCCACCCCGCGGCCATCGACCCGGGGACTTGCACCCACACGCGCGACGGCCCGGTCCCACGCCGCCTGCGGGATGCCCAAGACCGACGGCGCGACCTGGCGGTGGCGGATGCGTGCATCCGCGACACCACGCATCAGCGTTGCCGCATGGCAAGTGTCGAACACCGCCCAGACGAAGACATCCTTGGCGAGCAGTGCGTCCAGACGCCGCACCAGTTCATGGTCGACGATGGCATTCTCGACACGCCGCATGCCGTCGCTCCAGCGGCCGACGTCGGCCGGCAGGAAGATCTCGTGCAGCCCGTCGCTCTCGGCACGGCCCTCGGGCGTGGCAGGATCAGCAGGCATCTGCGAGCCGTGGCCGGCGAAGTACAGGAACACGAAGTCCCCCGGCTGGCTTCGCTCGACCAGCTGATCCAGCGACGAGAGGATCGCGGCGCGGGTCGGCTCGGCAGACCCCGGCACGCCATCGGCCAGCACCCGCACTGCCTGCGGCGCAAAGCCAAGTGGCTCGAGCAGGGTGCGCAGCAATTGCACATCGTTGCGCGGCCCGCTGAGCTGCATGCGCTCGTCGTCGGCAAACGACGCGTAGCGCGACACGCCAACGAGCAACGCATGGCGCTCGGCCTGCACTGCGTCGGCAGGCAGCAGCAGCGCCATCAGGCTCAAGAGGCAGGCAAGGCCGCGGCGGCCGATCGACCGTGGATGCGGTGTGTGCGTCATCGGCTCGGCACCGGCTTGCGCGGCAGCGGCACGGCAACGTGTCACAGCAGCTCCTCGTCCACGAACAGCGACTGCATCCACAGTCGCAGGCGCAGCGCCCAGTCACTCTGCGGTTCCTGCGGCGTGACGACGAGCTGGCCCTCGGCGTCGATGGCGACCCATTCGATGCGTTGGCCATCGTCGCCCAGGCGCAGGCGGTACATGCTGCGAAACGCGTCGCCGGCGACGACACGCAGCGCGGCAATCGCCACCGGCGGGCAATCGATGGCGACGCCGAGTTCGGTGTTGAACAGCGCCGAACGCGAGTCGAGGTTGACCGAGCCGACCAGCAGCCAGCGCCGGTCGACCACGGCCAGCTTGGCATGCAGCCGCGCGATGGACCCGCCGAAGCGGCCGAAGCCACCGGCGTCGCGCGCCAGCGTCGGTCCCAGTTCGTACAGCTCGACGCCCAAACGCAACAGCTCGGGCCGGTAGCGCGCGTAGGCGGCATGGGCCAGCGACTCGTCGGTGGAGCCGAGCGAATTGGTCAGCACCAGCACCTGAATGCCGCGCCGGCGCGCCTCGGTCATCACGCGCATGCCGAACTCGCTCGGGATGAAATACGGCGACGAGATCGCCACGTCCGACTGCGCGTTGGCGATCGCTTCCAGTTGCCCGCGCATCGCCGCCGAGGGCTGCTTCGACACGACCGCTGCGACAGCCTTGGACGGCGGATCGGGGAAGACCTGCGCCGAGCCGAAGTGCAGGCTCAGCCGTCCCGCGGCCAACTCGGCCGGCACCGGCGACTGGCCGAGCACATCGCGCGCCGGCTCGGCGCGGATGTCGGCGTCGGCATCGCGTACCTGGCGGTCGAAGGCCGCCCGCGTGGCAGATACCTCGCCTGGCGCGGGCAGGATGCGGTGCAAGGCATAGACCTGCTCGCTGTTCCAGTACAGGTCGAAGGCCTGCGACAGGTCCTTCACCACCTGCCCGGTCGACAGCACGTCCAGATCGACGAAGTTGGCGTGGCCATCGCGCATGAAATACTCGTCGCCGAGGTTGCGGCCGCCGTAGATCGCCACCGCGTTGTCGGCGACGAACAGCTTGTTGTGCATGCGATGGTTGATGCGCTCGAACTCCTGCCACGACAGGGCCAAACGCCACAGCGGCGCGCCGCCGCGCACCGGCAGCGGATTGAACAGGCGCACCTGCACGTTCGGGTAGGCCGCCAGACCGAGCAGCAGGTCCTCGATCTCGCCGGCGTAGAAATCGTCGACCAGCAACCGTACGCTGACACCGCGCAGCGCCGCATCACGCAACGCACGCAGGAAGACCTTGCCCGCCTCGTCGTCATGCAGGTGGTAGTACTGCGCATCGATGCTGCGCAGCGCCCGCGCGCACAGCGCCAGCCGGGCAGAAAACGCACTCTCGCCCATCGGCAGCAGGCGGAAGCCCGAGGGATCGTTGTCGCCGGCCGGCCGGCTGGCCGCCGCGATCCGCGCCAGCGGCGTGCCGTCGGTGTCGCTGGCGGCATGGCTGGGTTCGGGCACGCCACGCTCGGGCAGCCCGGCACAGGCGTGCAGCAACAGGCACAGCGTCACGAACAGCCGGCGGCGAGAGAACTTCATCGTTGCGGCAACGGCCGGCACCGCTACTTCAGCGCCACCGGAAAATCGGGCACGCCGCCCGGCGCCTGCGTGACCGGCGTCTGCCGGCCGTCGGTCAGGCGCTTGACCCGGTCGCTGACGTAGTAGTCGAGCATCTTGTGCGTGATGCGCGGGCTGTCGGACTGGGCGGCGGCGCCATTCAGCCCTTCGACCAGTGCCAGCGTGAACGCGCCGTTGCGCCACGCCGGATCCTCGTAGCTGAACTGCCGTCCGGTGGAACTGCTGAACACGACGACGCCGTTTTCGGTGCCCGCCAGCTCGTTGATCACACCGTTCAAGTCGCGCGGCAACTCGCGCCGGCCCGCGCCGAGCACGTTGCCGGCGTGGCAGGTGTCGAAGAAGAACAGCGCCTTGCCGGCCAGGCTGGCGAGCGTTGTGCGCACGTCGGCCATGCTGACGCCGGTGCGCTTCAGTCGTTCGGGGTCGGCGTTGGCCGGCAAGAAGGTGTAGCCCTGCGCCGCGTCGTTGATGCCGTGGCCGGCGAAGAACAGCATGCCCACGTCGTGCTGCGTCACCTGCCGCTGCAGCCACTCGAGCCCGTCGACGACCTCGTCGCGCGTGGCCTGCGCGTCGGTCAGCAGCCGCACCTCGACCTGCGAGTACAGCCGACCCTGCTGGCGCTGCACGGCCGCCGCGAAGTCCTGCGCGTCCTTCGCGGCGAAAGCCAGCCGGCCGATGTCCTTGTGCGCGTACTGGCCTACGCCGACCGCGAGCGCGTACAGCCGCGGCTGGCGCACGGCCGCGGCCGCGGCCGTGCCGCGGCGCACGAGCACGACGCCCGGCACCGACACGCCGTGGCGGTTCTCGGCAAAGACCTGGACGTCGCTGTCCTGCAGCGGTACGTCGATCACGAACTCGTGTGCGTCGGCCGCGCCCGGGTCGACCACCGGCGTCGCACCGCGCGGCGCGGCGACGAACTGGCCGTTGACGCGCACGCGCCAGCCGGTCACCGGCGCGTCGGCGGCCGTGCGCGCGCGCACACGCAGCCTGACCTGCGCTGCCGTGCTGGCGACGTCGGTGCCCGACAGCACCTCGACCACGGGTGGCAGCGACTGCGCGATCGGCAGCGGCGGCGCCTCGCGCCGGTTGAGCGCGGCATCGGCCTGCTTCAGCGCCTCGGCCTCGTCGAGGGTGTCGAGCACGCGGTCGATCACGTCGGGCCGGTGGAAGCGGGCACGCAAGCGTGACACCGGGAAGAAGTCCGCCGCCGCGTCCTGCCCACGGTTGATGTGCCAGCCGATCAACTCGTCGGCGCCGGCACTGGCGTCGAAGTAACCCGACGGTGTCCACAGCACCCAACGTCGGCGGTCGGCATGCGCGAAGAACGCGAGCAACTCCCGCCCGTCGCCATAGCGGTGCCAGCGGATCGTGCCGTCGCCATACGCAGCGACGAACACCTTGCCGGCCAGCGGGCCGTCCAGCGGCATGTTGAGCCCCGTGTTGAACGCCGGCATCGGTCGCCCCCACACCGGCCGGCCGTCGGCCGAGAACCGCCTCAGCCGATAGTCGGTACCAAGAAGGAAACTCGCGTTGTCCGGCGCGATCACCGCCGCCCGGGCCAACTCGCCGGGCAGCATCGGCAGCGGCCGGCCGGCCAACGTCGGTGCGGGCTGTTCCTCGTAGCCGGCGACGTCCAGCCCGGTGGTGCGCGGCGCTTGCCCGCCGGGCAGCGTGCCGGCCGCGAGGGTGCGGTTCCTCAGGTCGAAGCGGTGCGGCTCGCGCCCATGGGGCAGGTAGCCGAACTGCACGGTCCAGCCGCCGTCGCCGAGTTGGAAGGCGGTGCCGCGTGCGAAGCGTGTGTCGGCCAGCGGCGACACGCCCAGCGGCTGCCAGCGGCCGTCGGCGGTGAAGCGTCCCCATGCCGGATTGCTCGCCGCCGCCAGCCAGCCGCCTTGCGGCAGTGGCAGGATCTGCGCGATGCGATAGAAGGGTCCGACCGTGGTCTGTGGCGCATCCTGGCCCGTCGCCGACCACCGATAGGCGACGTTGCGATTGACGTAGTCACGCACGCCCGCGGCGAGAACGGCACGGCCATCGGCACTGAAGGCTGCCGCGCTCAGGTCGAGATTGGCGGTGGCTCCTGCGGGCATGGGCAGTGGCTGCAGCAGGGCCAGCGTGCGGCCGTCGAGCAGATCCACCCGGGGTGCGTCCTCGTAGCCGAGCGCGAGCCGGGTGCCGTCGGGCGAGAAGGCCACGGCCGCTGGCGTCTTGCCGCCGGGTGCCGGTTGCACGGCCACGCGGCGCAACTGGTCGCCGTCCAGCGTGTACAGGCGCACCCGGCCGTCAAAACTGCTGGCGGCGATGCGACCGTCTCGGCTGAACGCGGAGTACCAGCTCGGACCTTGGTAGTCGCGGTCGGACTGCGGCGGGGCGGTGCGTTGCCAGTCCCAGACCTGCAGACTGCCGCCCGAGCCCGTGGTCAGCGAGGCCGCCAGCCAGCGCCCGTCGGCGCTGAAGCTCAGATGCCGCACCGCGCCCGGCACCCCGCCCAGCCGGCGCAGCAGGCGGCCACTGTCGCGGTCGAACAGGTACACCTGCGCCAGCCGGTTCCAGCTCACGCCGGTGTGGCCGCCGGTGGCGACGACGCTGCCGTCGGGCGTGATCGCCACCGCGTGCAGCTTGCCCTCGTCGCCGGCATCGATCGGCGGCCGCAGGATCTGCAGCAGACGCCCGCTGGCGGCGTCCCACACGCGCGCGGTCTTGTCCGGGCTTGCAGTGACCGCGTAGCGCCCGGCGGCATCGACGTCGATGCGCGCGATCGGCGCGCCATGCATCCCGGCCTCGATGCGCAGGACCGGCTCGCTAGGCGGCGCGGAAGCCGGCACGGGCGGCGGCATCACCGGCTGCGCCGAAGTGCACAGTCCCGCCCCAACGAGGGCCAGTGCCAATGAGCCTTCTATCAGCCGAATCCACCGCATGAAATCGATTCTGCGGCGCGTCCCGGCGGCCGGCATCGACAAATGTCAATCAAGCTTCATTCGGCGCCGCCGGCTGCGGCTTCAGCGCGTGCGCATGCCGACGCTTTTCATCGTCACCAGCGCGTCGTAGTCGTAGTCCTGCTGCGCCAGCCAGGCCGCGCGCATCATCGCGGTGGCCAGCGGGCCCGCTTGATGGCGATCGAAGGCACGCAGTCGTTCGCGCACGACCTGCTGCTCCTGGGATGGCGCGACCGTGAAACGCTTCGGTGCCTGCGTCGGCCGCTGGTTTGGCACGAGCACGGCCCAGTAGTTGCGGCCGACCGACAGCGAGCCGGCGTCGATCGCCGTCGGGCCCGGCGCGCGCGCTGCGCTCGCCAGCAGCGGGCCATCGATGCTGTCGCCACGGATCTCGACCGACTCCACGCCCTGCATGTCGGGCTCGGAGAAGTCGACCAGCAATCTTCCCTCCAGCAGCAGCACCGTCTTGTTCGGCAACAGCGGGTCGGCACCGCGCCATTGACCCGGCGCCACGCCGGGACTGCCGCGCAGCAGCCGTTCCAGCGCGGCCGGCGGCGTGTGGCCGGCGGCCGTGCCGAAGCGGCTTGCATCGACAGCCTCGCCCTGCGCAAAGCTGCGGCACACCGGCTCGCCTTGACTGTCGTCCAGGCAGGCGACCACCTCGCCGCGCAGCACACGCAGCGCGCGGCAATCGGCCGGCGATGCCGGCAGCGGCAGCGCGGCCCCATTCGCCTGCACGGCCGCATCGCCCTTGGCCAGCAGGCTGCAGGGCATGGCAGCGGCCGTCGTCTGCGCGCAGGCCGGCAGGCCCATGGCGAGCGCGCAGATCGCGGTCATGGCACGCCGCAGCATCGCCCCGCCTAGGTGTCGGATGCCGCTGGCGGTGCGCCTTCAGGCTCCGGCCGGTACCAGCGCGGAAAGTACTGCGCCACCTGCGGACCCGAGGACTTCAGCGCGTGGCAGCCATCGATGCTGAACGGTTTCTCGTCCGCATTGCCGCTCATCTCGCTCCACAGTGCCTGCAGCACGGCGCTGCCCATCACGCCGGCCAGCTCGTTCATGTGCGTGCAGCCTGCGGTGCGGCCGAAAAGCCGCCGGATCGCGTCGCGGTAGCCGCGCGCCACGCGCACACCGACCAGCTGTGCATAGTCCGGCGCGATCGTGCCGCAGGCCTGGCCGTAGGGCCCGGCATCGGTGACGGCCTGCACGGCGACGATCTTGGCCGTCGTGTCCACGGTCAGGCGCATCCACATCGAATGCATCGGCAGGCCGGCCGCCAGCATGCCGCCGGCCATCGGCACCGGCTCGGGCCAGGCGTCGGCGAGATGGCCTTCGATATCCCACAATCCGTCGCTGCGCGCGTAGGCGCGGATCGTGATCGAACGCTGGTGTGAGGCAACGCGGGCGCAGTCGGGCGGGGGCAGTGGCATGGGGCAGATTCGCAAGTTTGAGGTTGATGCAATGACGAGGCCGGGACCTCGTCCGTGGCCAGGGCTGCGGCCATGCCTGCGCATTGTCCCGCTTCATTGCCACCATGGCTGAGACCGTGCTGCGGCTCGAGATTCGCGGCCGTGTCCAGGGCGTCGGCTACCGTGCGTCGATGGTCGAGCGAGCGTGCCAACTCGGCGTCTGCGGCTGGGTGCGCAACCGCCGCGACGGCTCGGTCGAGGCGATGGTGGCCGGCACGGCGCAGGCCGTCGAGCAGATGGTCACCTGGGCGCGGCGCGGGCCGCGTCCGGCCGTCGTCATCGACGTGCGGATCATTTGCCGGCGAAGGCGATTTCGGCAGCTTCGAACAGCGGCCGTCGGCATAGCGGCGCCTGGCCAGGTGGTGGCGGTGCTGCACGACGCGCGAAGTTCGTCGGTGGTGCCAGCGACCTGCGCGTGGACCGCCCGGGTTCGGTCGGGGTCCCCCTGCCCCGGGGGCGGGTTTGTGCTCCCAAGACGCCATGCAAGCTGCCACTACCATGCGGGCGACCTCGACAAGGGCCCATTTGGCCAATCGCGTCGCGAAAGGGAATTCATGCGCTCCATGCTGATGCTGCTGCTCGTATCGTTGTCGTCTCTGGTATCAGCAGCCGGCGCGGCCGAATTCGGCACCAAGGAAGAAGCCGTGGCGATGGTCAAGCGTGTGCAGGCGAAGTTCAAGGCCGAAGGCGCGGAAGCTGCGTTCAAGGCCGTGTCGGACAAGTCTGTCGCAGAGTTCCACGATCGAGACCTCTATCCTTTCATCTACGACATGGCGGGCGTGAACGTCGCACATGGCGCGCGGCCTGCACTGATCGGCAAGAACCTGATCACGTTGAAGGATCAAGACGGGAAGTTCCTCGTCCGCGACATGCGGGATATCGCGAAGACACAAGGCAGCGGTTGGTACGACTACAAATGGCCGAATCCGCTGAACAACAAGATCGAGGACAAGACCAGTTATGTCGAGCGACTGGGTGACTACTGGGTCGGTGTGGGGGTCTATCGATAGCCCCTGAATTCACGCCGGTTGCGCCGCCGAGGCCCACCGCCTTCCGTCCAAGATGAACCCGCCACGCACCTGGCCCATTCTGAGCAGCTTCGACAACTTGCCCATTCAGTTCAAGGCCTCGCTCGCCTCGGCCTTGTTGCTGGTCTGCCTGCTGGCGCTGGGGGCCCACGCCTACCTGACGTCCACCCGGTCGGCTGCCGGGTTGCGCGTGCTGTCGAGCGAACTCGTGCCCAAGCAGCAAGCCTTCGCCGACGTCGGCGACGCAGTGGTCGCGACCCACATGAAGATCTTCCGCTACGTGTCGTGGGCGAGCAATGGCGTCAGCGAGAAGCTGCTCAGGCCGCTGGAGGACGAGATCCATGCCGAGCTCGACGCCTCGTCCGCACGCATCGACGCGCTCACGCAGCGGCCCGACCTGTCCAACGAGGAGAAGGCGGCACTGCAGGACCTGGTGGCGAAATGGCGCAGCTGCAAGGCGCAAGCGCTGGACACCATCGACGTCGGCCGCACGGATGCCCCCATGGCCACGATGATGATCGGCCAGACCGACGACAGCTTCGAAGCCGTCGACATCGACCTGCGCAAGATGACGCAGGCGATTGTCGCCAAGGCCACCGCCCTGCAGAGCCAGCTATCTTTGGACGCGCAGCGCAACCAGCAGGTAGTGGTCTGGGTGACCTTGCTCGGCCTGCTGATCAGCGTGGTCGTGGCCATCGTCATCAGCCGCTCGATCGTGCGGCCGATACGCGCGATCACCGACGTGATGCAGCGCCTTTCGGCCGGCGAGACCGAGGTCGAAATGGATCACCGCGCGCGCCGCGACGAGATCGGCAAGATGGCCGATGCCATCGACGTGTTCCGTCGGAACATCATCGACAAGCACCGGGTCGAGCAGACCCTGGCCGAAGCCATCGAGGCCATCACCGAAGGCTTCTCGCTGTACGACGCCGAAGACAAGCTCGTCGTCTGCAACTCCCACTACCGCGCGATGTTCTCCTATGGTCCGGATACCGTCACGCCGGGCATGTCCTTCGCGCGCATCGTCAGTGCGGCGGCCGGACGTGTCGTCATCGAAGGCAGCGACGGCAAGGCCTGGCTGGCCCAGCGGATCGAGCGGCATCGCAACCCGGCAGGGCCGCACGTGCAGCATCGCTCCGATGGCCGCTGGATCCGCGTCAGCGAACGCCTCACCGCGGCAGGCGGCGTGGTGGCCACCTACACCGACATCACCGAGCTGAAGGGCCGCGAGGCCGAGTTGGATGCGGCCCACGCCCAGGTCACCGCGCTCAACGAGACGCTGCGCAGCGACAACCGGCGCATGGAGGGCGAGCTGGACGTGACGCGCCGCCTGCAGATGATGCTGCTGCCGACGCGCGAAGAGTTGCAGCAGGTCGACGGCCTGGAGATCGCCTGCTTCATGCAGGCCGCGCTCGAGGTCGGCGGGGACTACTACGACGTGCTGCAGCACGAAGGGCGGGTCAAGATCGGCATCGGCGACGTCACCGGTCACGGCCTGGAAAGCGGTGTGGTGATGCTGATGACGCAGGCCATCGTGCGCGCCTTGCTGACCAGCGGTGAAAGCGATCCCGTGCGCTTCCTGTCGGTGCTCAATACCGCGCTTTTCGGCAACGTACAGCGCATGGGCAGTGACAAGAACCTCACGCTGTGCCTGCTCGACTACGCTGCGGGCGAGGTCAAGGTCAGCGGCCAGCATGAACAAGTGATCGTGCTGCGGCGCGACGGCTCGGTGGAGATGATCGACACCATCGACCTCGGCTTCCCGATCGGCCTGGAGAACGAGATCGCCGCCTTCGTCGGCCAGTCCACGGTGCAGTTGCAGCCCGGTGACGGCGTGGTGCTCTACACCGACGGCGTGACCGAAGCCGAAGACATGGCGCGCCAGCAGTATGGGCTGGAGCGGCTGGCGAACGTGCTCAAGGCGCACTGGGCCGGTCCCGCCGAGGCGATCAAGCAGGCGGTGATCGCCGACCTCAAGCGCTTCATCGGAGCGCAGACCGTATACGACGACATCACGCTCGTTGTCGCGAAGCAGACCTAGCGCGCGGCAACGGGCAAGGAGCAATACCATGGCACAGACATTCGGTGATTTCGTCGCGCTGCTGGAGGGCGAAGGCGAGTACCTGAAGATCGGCTTCCACCCGTCGTCCATTCCGCTGCAGCAGCGCTGGCGCAACAACGGGTTGTCGGCGGACTTCCTTGCGGATTACCTGAGCACTTTCTTCCCGGGGGATGACGTCGCATCGTCCGAGCGCCAGAGCCAGATCAAAGACGCGGTGGGCTACATCGCCAACGAACTGCTGGAAAACTGCATGAAATACAGCCATGCGTCCAAGCAGCACCTGGTCAGCATCGAGATGTTTCTCGAGCCCGGTGCCATCACGCTGTACACCAGCAACGGCGTCGAGCCCGCCCGCATCGAGCCGTTCCAGAAGTTCATACGGCGGCTGCTGACGGAAGATGTCGATGCGCTGTACACCGAACAACTCGAACGCAATGGCGACGGCGACGATGGCAGCGCATCCGGCATGGGCTTCTTGACCATGCTGAACGACTACGGCGTGAAGATCGCCTGGAACTTCAGCACACCCGCCCGACCCGGCGACGAGGTCGCCGTGACCACGATGGTGCGCATGTCGCTATAGACAGGCGCTGCGCCAGCAGGGTCACGACGGCGTGTCCTGCAGTTCCCGGCCGAACCCAACACAACAGAAGACGCTCGCCATGGACATCACGCACGAGGACTACCAGGTGCAGTACGACGAGGCCACCGCGACCGTGCGCTGCAGCGGATCGTTCCGCCTGCACGGTGACGAATACAAGCCGGTGCTCGACCTGCTGGGCCGCGCGGCCGATGCCAAGCCCGCCACGCTGACGCTGGATGTGCGAGACCTGCAGTTCCTCAACAGCTCGGGCATCAATACGCTGTCGAAGTTCATCCTCCACGTGCGCAAGCACAACGTCAGCCAGGTCGTGGTGCAAGGCAGCGCGCGCTTTCCCTGGCAGGAAAAGTCCCTGAAGAACCTTCAACGCCTGCTGCCGACGCTGCAGCTGGACATCGTGTGAGCTCCAGCGACCCCGCCGCCCGGGCCTGACGAGTCCCGGGAGGAACTCTTCGCGGCGGGGGAGGTGCTGCGCCTGCGGGTGCTCGAGCTCGAACAGGACAAGCGCGACCTGGAACTGATGTTGGAATCCGCGGTTGCGCACGCGCGACCAGGTCTCCGACACGCTGGAGTCGGAACGCCGCGACCTGGCGACGATGCTCGAGATGACCACCGAGCATGCCGACACGGTGGAAGACGAGCTGCACGAGCGCGCCACGGCGGCGCTGGTGCGCAGTGCCCGGGAGCTGCGCATGATCCTCGAGGCGACACCGGCGCCGGTGATGATCGCCCGCCAGTCCGATGGCGAGATCGTCTACGCGAACGTGATGCTGGGCACGCTGTTCCGGCACCAGCGCGCAGGACCTGGTCGGCAAGAAGACCGTCGATCTGTACTTCGAGGCCGCCGACCGGCAGCCGATGATTCGCGCGCTGGAGGCCGAGCGCGCGCTCGACCACCATGAGCTTCGCTTCCGGCGCATGGACGACTCGCTGGTCTGGGTCGACATCTCGCTGCGCCTGCTCGACTTCAACGACGAGCCGGCGATCCTGTCGGCGCTGCACGACATCACCGAACGCAAGGCCGCCGAGGCGCGCCTGCAGCAGCAGGTCGAGGCGCTGCGGCTGGAACTGGAGCAGACCAGCAAGGACACCGCGCTTGCCCGCAGCACGGGCACGACCCGGTTCGAGAACCTGGATGCCGCGGTGCTCCAGCGCGGCGCCACCGAGCTGATCGCCGTGCATTCCTTTCGCGGCGGCAACGGCAAGTCGAGCCTCACGGCGAACCTCGCCGCGCTGCTGGCGGCGGCCGGCCAGCGTGTCGGCGTGATCGATGCCGACCTCCAGTCGCCCGGGTTGCACCTGCTGCTGGGCCAGGCCGGCAAGACAGCCCGGCCACACGCTCAACGACTACCTGCTGGGCAACTGCGCCGTCGACCAGCTGGCGATCGACGTCACCGCCCATCTCGGCCCGCGCGTGGCAGGCCGCCTGTTCCTGATCCCGGCCAGCCTCAACCCGGGCACGATGGCGCAGGTGCTGAGCCAGGGCTACGACGCGCAACGGCTGACGCGCAGCTTCCACGAGCTGGGCGAGACGCTGGAGCCTCGACGCCCTGCTCATCGACACCCATCCCGGCCTGAACGAAGAAGCGCTGCTGACGATGCGCGCGGTGGACACGCTGATCGTCGTGCTGCGGCCCGACACGCAGGACTTCGAAGGCACCGGGGTCACGGTCCAGGTGGCACGCCAGCTGGAAGTGCCGCGTGTGCTGCTCGTGATCAACCAGGTGCCTTCGGGCAGCGCGTTCCAGGCCGTGCGCTCACGCGCGCAGAAGACCTTCGGCAGCGAAGTGCTGGCCGTCATTCCGCAATCGGCGGAGTTCATGGGCTTCGACGAGCAGATGCCCTTCGTGCTGCGGCATCCGCAGCACCCGGTCAGCCTGGCGCTGCAGCAGGTGGCGCTGGCGATGCAGCGCGCCAAGTCTGCACTGCGCCGCCGGACCCGCCGAAGGCTGCCGACTTGAGCCCTTTCGCCAGCATCCGCCACCTGCTGCACGAGGCCGTGTTGGTCTACCTGCGCCCCTACTGGAAGCTGCATGCGCTGATCGCCGTCGGGCGTCGTCGTGCTGGTGCTGTTCGAGACCGGTTTTCCCGCTCGACCATCCGGTTCCTGATCGACGAGGCGCTGCTGCCGCATGACCAGGACCAGCTGATCCTGCGCGCTGGTGGCTGCTGGTGGCTGCTGTTCGCCGCGGCGGCCGCCAGCCGCTTCGTGCTGGCGGTCGTGCGTTCGCACGTATCCAGAGAGCTCTACTGGGACCTGAGCACCGGCGCTCTTCCGCTGGCTGCAGCGACTGCCCCTGGCCTACTTCGACCGCGTCGAGCCGCGCCCATTTCGCGCCGCTCTTCGACACCGAACTGCTGACCTTCTCGGCGATGGCGCGCGACCTGTTCGAGCGCGGACTGCAGGCGGTGCTGCAACTGGCCGTGATCATGGTCACCTTGTTCGTGCTGAACTGGCCGCTTGCGCTGCTGGTGCTGTTGCTGCTGCCGCTGGTCGCATTCCAGCCGCAGCGCAAGCTCGGCCCGACGCTGGAGGGCATCGATCGCATCCGCAAGGTGGTCGAGCGCGTCAACGGCCTCGTGCAGGACCAGGTGTCGACCCAGCCACTGGTGCGCGCCTTCGGCCGCGGCGAGGAGGTATCGCGGCGCTTCGAGCACGACGTCGCCGGCGCGCGCCGGCGGTCGCAACGTTCTGCGCAGCCTTGCCGACGTGCAGCGCACGCTGCAGATTCCGCAATACCTGATGCAGACCTTCAAGCTGTCGATGGACAACATGCAGGCCGGCGTCACGCTGCTGGTCATCGGCGCCGGCGCGGGCCTGAGTTTTGCCGGACTGCTCAGCCTGGGCACCTTCTCGGCCTTCATCCTGTTCCTGCCGATCCTGATGCGCGCCGTCGGCGACCTGGCGGCCTATGTGCAGGACCTGGGCCGCGCCAGCTTGAGCCTGGATCGCATCGAAGCCGTTAAGCACGCCCTGTTGCCCGAGCGCGAAGCACAGCGTCGATCCGCCTGGTGCAGCCATCCAGAACATCCGCTTCGAGCAGACTCCACTTCAGCTACGCGCCAGGACGCCCCTACCTGCGCGACGTGAACCTGGACCTGCCCATCGGGCAATCGGTGGCCTTCGTCGGGCGCAGCGGTGCCGGCAAGAGCACCTTGTTCAAGCTGCTGCTGGGCTTTTACGCGCCGAGCGCCGGGCGCGTGGCCATCGACGGCCATGACATCCGCCAGATCGACCCCGCCTCGCTCGGCTCGCGCATCGGCACGGTGCTGCAGCAGTCCATGCTCGTCAACACGACAGTGCGTCGCAATATCTCCTTTGCGAAGCCCGACGCCAGCGACGAGGAGATCGCCGCTGCCGCCCGGCTGGCCGGTATCCACGATTTCATCGTCTCGCCTTGCCCAAAGGCTACGAGTCGCCCGTCGGCGAAGGCGGCAGGTTCTTCTCCGAGGGGCAGCGTCAGCGCATCGTCGCTGGCCCGCGCCATCCTGCCCGATCCGTCCATCCTGTTGCTCGACGAGGTGACCTCAGTCGCTCGATCCGGAAACCGAGTCGGCGATCAACGCCACGATCCGCCAGTTGGCGCAGCGCACGCACCGTGATGCTCGTCACTCACCGGCTGGCGTCGGCAGCATTCGTCGACCACATCGTCGTCATGGACCAGGGGCAGGTCGTGGAGCAGGGCCGCCACGACGAACTGCTGGCACGTGGCTGCGCTGTACCAGCAAGCTGTGGCAGATGCAGGCCGGCTTCGTGGTCAGCGGCGACGGGCAGCACGCCGAGGTGAGTGCCGAACGCCTGCGCGCGATCCCGTTGTTCCGCGACGTGGACCTGGATGTCGCTGCAGGCGCTCGCCGGCCGCTTCGTGTCGCGCCTGTATCGAGCCGGGACAGGACATCTACGCCCAAGGCGACGCCGGCGACAGGTTTTACATCGTCGTGCGCGGCACGGTGTCGATCTCCACACTTGATGCAGCGCAGCAGGCCATTCGCCTGGCCGACCTGCAGGACGGCGACTACTTCGGCGAAGTCGAGATGGTCAACAAGGGGCGGCGCACCACCACCGTGAAGGCCCGCACTTGCCCAGCCTGGTGCTGGCCCTGGACGCCACGCACTTTCACCGCATGGTGGACGAACTCGGCGCGCTCAGCAAGGTCGTGACGCAGATGGCACTCGGACGCAGCCTGTCGACGATTTGCAGCATCGGACGACGACGACGCAACCACCCGGTATGGCACGAGTTGAGTCGGCACCCGTGACGCCAACGCCGGCGGCGCGAAGTTGATGCGCTGTCGATCGCGACCAGCGCATCCGGGATCGCCAGCGAGGCCGCAGCGATGTCCGCCACGCGCAGCGGGCCGACATGCACGAAGGTACCCGAGGCGAGCTTGAGATCCTCGACCCCGCACCAGCGAACACTATCCGCTGCGCCGGATCGTCCACGGCGGCGAAGGTCGCGGCGTTACGCCGGCCATGATCGCCCGCGCGTGCAGGCTCCGATGCCCGTCCGGGCCACACCCTTCGCGACACTACGGCGCGGCGCGCCGAGGACGTTCGATGCTCTGCGTGCGCGACAACCGCAACCGCAAAGGACACCAACGGCGGTCCAGGCCTCGCGCACGCGGCCTGATCAGATGCCCAGCCGGCTGGGCGACAGGTATTCCTTGCGATAGACCTCGAAGGGCATGGTGTCGGCGGCCTCGATGCGTTGCTGTGCCTGCACCGACTCGGCTGCCATGGCCTCGAAGCGCTGCTGCAATTCGGGTGTCCACGGCAGCCCGAGCAGGAGATTGCGCGTCTGTTGCGATTGCGCGCGGATGAAGCGCACATAAGCGCCGTCGAAATCCTTGCGCATCGTCGCCAGCACGCGGGCCGACGGCAGGCTGTCGGCATCGGCCAGGCCCACGCGCGCCACGCGCAAGGCGTCGCCATAGTGCCGGCCGCCCAGCGCGGCGTCCATCGCCTCGGCCAGCGGCGCACACTGTTCGACGATCTGCACGCCCCAATCGACGAGGCCCACCTCGGCATGGCCGCGCTCCAGCTTCAAGCCCGGCTCGCGGCCACGCGCGGCCACGCGCTGCTGGTTGCGGCCGAGGGCGGCAATCTCCTCCGGCGTGTCCGGCGGGCTGTCGCTGAGCAGGCAGTGCAGCAGGAACAGGTCGATGAAGCGCATCGTCGATGCCTCGATGCCCACCGGCACGAAGGGGTCGAGGTCCATGCAGCGCACCTCGACGTACTCGACACCGCGCTCGCGCAGCGCGTGCAGCGGCCGCTCGCCCGGGAAGATCACCCGCTTGGGCCGGATGGTGCCGTAGAACTCGTTCTCGATCTGCAGCAGGCTGGTGGCCAGCTGGTTGTAGTCGCCGCCCGGATTGCGGATGCCCACCGCCTCGTAGGGTGGATAGGGCTGCGTCAGCGCCTGCTGCAGCGAGGCGCCGTAGCTCTGCAAGCTGTTGTACGACACCGCCAGCGTGGACTGCGCATCGCTCTGGTAGCCCAGCCGCCCCATGCGCAGCGAGGTGGCGTGCGGCAGGTACAGCGTATTGCCCTGCAGCGTCAGCAGTTCATGCTCGCGCCCGGCAACGAAGCTGGAACATACCGCCGGCGAGGCGCCGAACAGGTACAGCAGCAGGAAGGAATGGCGGCGGAAATTGCGGATCAGCGCGAAGTACGCGTCGCTCGACAGCCTCGGCAGCGACCAGTTGTAGTGGATGCCCGAGATGGTCTGCATGCGCCGGCCGTAACGATGGCCCAACCCGACGCGGTAGACACTCTTCGCGCGTCCCACGTTCGACGAGCCATAGCTCCCGATAGGGATGGTCTCGTCGGTGGGCAAGCCGCAGGGCATGCTGCCCACCCACAACATCTCGTCGCCGATGTGGCGGTAGACGAACTGGTGGATCTGCGTCAGCTCCTCCAGGCAAGGTTCGATGCCGGTGAAGGCGCGCGTGATCAGCTCGAGCTGCGATTCGCTGTAGTCGGTGGTGATGTGCGGATGGGTCAACGCCGAGCCCAGCGCACGGGGGTGCGGCGTCATCGCCAAGGCGCCGCTGGCCTGCGAGCGCAGGCTCTCCTTCTCGATGCCGCGGCGCATGCCTTTGAGCACCGCCGGCGACAGTGCGTTGAGGCGTTCCGACAGACTGGCCATGGGAAGTTTCCTTCGTTCGATGTCAGCGCATAAGGTACTACAGGCCCGCGACGCTCGCTTGACAGCACTGTGATGGCCTGCGCGCGAAGGATTCTCGGCGCCGGCGCGGGGCCCGGATTGTGGGGCCTAGTCGTCCAGCCTGGGCAAGGCGACAAATCGCTCGCCAATGCGCTGGATGCGGATGGCGTGGTCGAACACATCGCACAGCGCCGCATGCAGCGCCGGATCGTCATGCGCACCCTGTGCCACCACGCTGCCGGCACGCAGGATCACGACGCGGTCGGCCTGCAGCGCCAGCGGCAGATCGTGCAGCACGCTGACCACGGTATGGTCCGGCGCCAAGCGTTGCAACAAGCGCACCACCGCAATCTGGTGTGGCGGATCCAGGTGCGTGGTCGGCTCGTCGAGCAGCAACACGGGTGCGTTCACCGCCAGCGCGCGCGCCAGCAGGCAACGCTGGCGCTCGCCGCCCGACAGCTGGTGCAAGCGGCGCAGCGCCCAGGCGCTGCACTCGGTGGCCCGCATCGCCTGCTCGACCCGCCGCTGGTCCTCGATGCCCGGCACGCCGAACAGACCCAGATGCGGCAAGCGGCCCAGTTCGACGACTTCGCGCACACTGAGCTCACCACTGGCCTGCCCCTGCTGCGCCAGCCAGGCGATGTGCCGTGCCCGCTCGCGCGTCGTCCACGCCAGCAGCGGCCGCCCTTGCAGAACGACGCCCCCCGAGTCGCACGGCAGCAACCCCGCCAGCGCGCGCAACAACGTCGACTTGCCCGCACCGTTGGGGCCGACGACGGCTGTCCAGCCGAGCCCGAGCTCGAGCGTCACGCCGTGCAGGACGCGCGTGGCTCCGAGGGTCACGCACAGGTCTTGAGCGCGCAGCGCCGCCGTCATGATTCGCGCTGCCGATTCAGCAGCCACAGCAGGTAGACACCGCCGATCACCGCGGTGAGCACGCCCACCGGCAGTTCCTGCGGCGCGATCAGCGTGCGCGCCGCCACGTCGGCGGCCAGCAGCAGCACCGCGCCAGCCAAGGTGCTGGCGAGCAGCGTGAAGCCATGCGGGCCCGGTGCATAACGCCGCACCAGATGCGGCGCCGCCAGCCCGACAAAGGCCACCAACCCGGCCTGCGACACCGCCAGCCCGGTGGCGGCCGCCAACAGGCACACCAGCAAGAGGCGCAGCTGCGGCAGCGCCAGGCCCAGGCTGCGCGCGCTGTCTTCGCCGAGCACCAATGCATCCAGCGTACGCGACAGCCGCTGCGCCGTCGGCAGCGTCAACGCCAGGCCGACGCCCAGCAGCAGGCAGCTGTCCCAGCCCAGGAAGCCCGTGCTGCCGAGCATGAACACCTGCCGGCCGCGCAGCGCCTCGGGCGCAGCCAGGGTCAGCAGGTCGCTCAGCGCCGTGAGCACCACGCCGACGACCACGCCGGCCAGCAGCAGGCGCAATGTGTGCTGCGCGCCGCGCGCCAGCAGCAGGGTCAGCAGCACACCGCTCAAGGCGCCAATGAAGGCTGCGGCCACCAGGCCCACACGCGACAGCATGCCCGCCGCTGGTGGGCCCAGGCCCTGCGCGCCGAGCGTGCCGGCGGCCAGCACCGCCACCACGGCCAGCGACGCGCCCGAGGCCGAGCCGAGCAGGAAGGGGTCGGCCAGCGGGTTGCGGAACAGGCCCTGCGCCAGCGCGCCGGCCAGCCCGAGCAAGGCGCCGGTGAGCCAGGCGCCGAGCGTGCGCGGCGCGCGGATCTGGCCGATGATCAGGTCGCCATCCGGCCCCTGAAGCAACTGCACGAAGCCGGCAGTGGACCAGCCCTCCCCACCCGCCGCCAGGCCGGCCAGCACCAGCAGCAGGCTGGCGATCAGCAGTGCCAGCAGCAGCCGGCGGCGCTTGTGTGTCACCGCGCGTCCTTGCCCATCGTCGCCAGGCAGTCGGCCAACTGCAAGGCCGCCTGGCCCATGCGCGGGCCGGGGCGTACCAGCAGTTCGTATCGCTCGCTGGGGAAGCTGCACACCTGCTGCTGTTGCAGTGCGCGCATCGAGGCCCAGCCGGGGCGCTGGGCCATGTCGCGATGGTTGCGCGCCTCGGCGATGACGATGTCGGGCTGCGCGCGCACCACGAACTCCGGGCTCAACTTCGGGAAGGGCCCCAGCGACGCCGGCACGATGTTGCGCAGGCCCAGCTTGGCCAGCGTCTCGCCGATGAAGGAGGCAGGCCCGGCCGCATAGGGCGAGGACTCGACTTCGAAGTACACGCTGCGGCCGCGCAGTGCGACCGGCACACGGGCTGCGGCCTCGGCCATCTGCTGTTCGATCTGGCGCCAGGCCGCCTGCGCGCGCGGCGGGTTGCCGAATAGTTCGGCCAGCAGTTGCAGGCTGCGCTGGACGTCCTGGTGGCTGCGCGAATGCAGCACCACCACGTTCAGGCCAACGGCCTCGAGCCGCTCGACCGCGCGCGCCGAGGGCGCGGCCAGCACCAGGTCGGGTTTGAGCGCGGCGATGCGCTCGACCTGGGCATCGTCCAGCCCGCCCAGCTTGGGCAGCGCCTGCACCTGCGCTGGCCAGTTGGAGAAGCGGTCAGTGCCGACCAGGCGCGCGCATTCATCGAGTGCGCAGATGCTTTCGGTGAGCGAAGGCACCAGGCTGACGATGCGCAGCGGCGGCGCAGCCAGGCGCAGTTCGTGGCCACGGTCGTCGCGCACCCCGTCCATCGCGCGCGCCACGCCCAGCGCCAGCAGCAGCAGCGCCGCCACCGCCAGACCCACGCGACGCCGCGGCGTCGGCCGGAACGAAGCGGCGTCCAAGTTCAGAGCCCCCGCCCGTCGTAGCGCAGGCCGATCCAGAACTGCCGGCCGGTGCCCTGGTAGTCGTGCACCGGCTCGTAGTCCTTGTCGAGTGCGTTCTGCAACCTCAACTCGACCTGCCAGACGCGCTCGAATCGCCAGCGCGCATTCAGGTTCAGTAGCTGGTAGGCCGGCAGCAGCACGCCCGCGTCGGGCCGCGAGCCCACGTTCAGCAGCGCGCCCCCCGCCTGCCAGGGCCCGTCGTTCCAGTCCACCGCCAGCGTCTGCTGGTTGGACGCGCGGCGCGGCAGCGTTTCGTCGGTGTCCACGTTCTTGGCGTTGAGCCAGTCCAGTGCCAGCGTGAACTGGAAATCGCCCAACTGCTGCATCCCTTGAATGGTGATGCCCTGAAGCAGCGCGCGGCTGGTGTTGCCGGCGCAGCCGAAGTTGAAGCCCGGCGGGCACTGGCTCGGGTCGGCCTGGTAGCCGATCAGGTCCGACACCTTGTTGTAGTAGGCCGTGGCCGCCACCGAGCTCTGATCGGCCTGGTAGTTGAGCCCGGCCTCGATGCTGCGCGAGCGCTCGGGATTCAACGTGACGATGCCGAAGTCGGGGAAGTACAGGTCGTTGAAGGTCGGCGCGCGGAAGGCCGTGCCGGCCACGGCCCGCACCGACCAGCCCGGCGCCACGTCCATGCCCCAGCCGAGCTTGCCGGTGGTCTGGTTGCCGTACACCGAGTTGTGGTCCCAGCGCAGGTCGGCCTGCAGCTTCTGCGCGTCGAAGCGGCCGGTGTAGCCGAGCACCAGGCCGGTATTGTCGCGATCCGGCGCC
This sequence comes from uncultured beta proteobacterium, assembly GCA_963824005.1. Classification (GTDB taxonomy): domain Bacteria; phylum Pseudomonadota; class Gammaproteobacteria; order Burkholderiales; family Burkholderiaceae_C; genus Rubrivivax. Next base: position 79,988 of record CAWGOK010000013.1, on the reverse strand, counting down.
TGGTAGTCGCTGCTGGCAATGGACTCGCGCAGCAGGTCGATGGCCGCCACCAACTGCTGCTGCGGCGCGGGCGTCCAGGTGGTCTGGCCGGTGATCTGCTGGCGCACCGTGTCGTAGAGGCTGACGAAGTCGGCGCCGGACTGCAGCTTGTCGCTCTGGTACGACACGCGCAGCGAAATCGTCCATTCGGGCGAGAACACGCCCTGATAGTCGATGGTGGCGAGTTGGGTGCTCAGCTTGTTGCGGAAGTCGGGCGTGGCGTCGGGCAGGAAGTTCGGCGGCGCGAACTGCGCGCTGTCGAACATCGAGCGCAGCCGGCTCGCGCTGTAGCTGGCACCGATGCGCTGGCCCTTGTCCCAGGTGATGCCGCCGGCCAGCTGAAGCCCGCCGCGGCTGAAGCCGTCGTCGTCGGGGTTGAACTGGCCGAAGGCGTCGCCGGGCAGGATGGCGGACACGCCATCGCTGGTCTCGCCGCTGACACTGAGCGCGTAGTCGACCATCGAGTCCGAGCCGCTGACCGCCACGAAGGCCTCGCCGGACCTGTAGTTGCCGCCGGCGATGTTGCCGCTGACATAGGCCGCACCGTCGCCGCGGCGCGTGATGATGTTGACCACACCGCCGATGGCGTCGGCGCCGTACAGGCTGGAGCCGGGGCCGCGCATGATCTCGACGCGTTCCACCTGCGCCAGGCTGATGGCCGCCAGATCCGTCTGGCCGAGCGTGGCCGAGCCGATGCGCACGCCGTCGACCAGCACCAGCGTGCCGGTGGCACCGCTGCCGCGCATCAGGATGCTGGCGCTCTGCCCCGGGCCGCCGTTGCGCGACAGCTGGATGCCACCCTCGCGGCGCAACAGGTCTTCGACCGAATCGGCGCTGGTGGCGCGGATGCGATCGCGGTCGATGACGACGACGTCGGCGACGACACGGTTCAGTGCGGTCGGCGCGCGCGTGCCGATGACCTGCACCGTGGAACCCGGGTTGGCCTGGGCCTGAGCCCAGGAAGACGACACGACCGAAGACACGGCGCAGCCGAGCAGCAGCCGCGCAGGACGCAGTTTGAACCTTGCAGACACATGGACCTTTCGCATCCGCACGCCCCGTGCGGCCTGGTTCAAGACACGGCCGAGGCAACGCAAGGACGACTCGGCACGCACGGGCAGCACCTAGGCGGCCGGCACGTGCCCGCGCCGCCCTCCGCAACGCCAGCTTCCCGTGCATCAGGCCGGTATCCGGGCTTGCGAGTGCCGGTTCATCGTGAACCGAAGCGATCGGCGCCTTCCCAGGTTCGTCACCCAGTGGCTGCATTGCCGATCGCACCTCGCCAACCGTTGCGGGGGCAGCGCCGGAATGGCAGGGGAATCAAGACTCCCCGGCGCACCGGCTTCCCGTTTAACCAGCCACCCCGAGCGGGAGTGGATGGCACCTGTTGCAAGCGGACAGAAGTCTAGCGCAGCACGCCGCGCCGCCAGCTCACGCAGCGGTTGTTGGCCGGCATCGGCTCGTCGGACAGCAAGCGCAGCCCGGCGGCGCATGCCAGCGCATCAACGGCCTGCAGGTCGCGGATGCCACGGCGCGGGTCGGCTTGGCGCAGTTCGGCATCGAAGCGCGCGTTGCCCTCGCTGGTGAAGCGAGCGCCGATGTTGAAGGGCCCGTAGGCGGTGAACAGTCCGTTTTCCGGCAGCAGCGACTCAAGGCCGGCGAACAGGCGCTGCACCTCGTCCCAGCCCATGATGTGCAAGGTATTGGCGGTGAACACCGCGTCGTAGGGGCCGCGCGGCAGGCCCTGGCTCACGTCCAGCGCCAGCGGCGGCGGCAGGTTCGGCAATGCGGCCTCATCCAGCCACAGTTGCATGCCGGCCAGGTGCGCGGGCACGTCGGAGCATTGCCACACCAGGTGCGGCAGTGCCGCGGCGAAATGCAGCGCATGCTGGCCGGTGCCGCTGCCGACTTCGAGCACGCGCTTCACACCGGCGTAGAGCGGCTGCAGCACCTGCAGGATCGGCATCTTGTTGCGCTCGCAGGCGGCTGAAAAGGGCTTGTCCATGGACCTTGCGGGGCGGGGCGCAGCCAGCCATTGTCGCAAGCGGCCGGCGGGCCGCGCCGGAGCGTGCGCGCAGGTCGGATACACCACCCTCACGCCTATAATCGCACTTTCACACCCAAGCATTTCGCCCAGTGCGCCGCCGCGCTGGGGCAACGTGTTCAAGACATGACCAAGTTCGTCTTCGTCACCGGCGGTGTGGTGTCCTCCCTCGGCAAGGGCATCGCTTCAGCGTCTCTGGCCGCGATCCTCGAGTCGCGGGGCCTCAAAGTCACCCTCATCAAGCTCGACCCGTACCTGAACGTCGACCCGGGCACGATGTCGCCGTTCCAGCACGGAGAGGTCTTCGTCACCGACGACGGTGCCGAGACCGACCTGGACCTGGGCCACTACGAGCGCTTCATCACGACGCGGATGAAGCGCAGCAACAACTTCACCACCGGCCAGATCTACAAGAGCGTGCTCGAGAAGGAGCGCCGCGGCGACTACCTGGGCAAGACGGTGCAGGTGATCCCGCACGTCACCAACGAGATCCAGGACTACGTGCGGCGCGGCGCTGGACTGGGCAGCAAGGACGCGGTGGACGTGGCCATCGTCGAGATCGGCGGCACGGTCGGCGATATCGAGTCGCTGCCCTTCCTGGAAGCGGTGCGCCAGATGAGCCTGAAGCTCGGGCCGACGAACAGCGCCTTCGTGCACCTGACCTATGTGCCGTGGATTGCCGCGGCCGGTGAGCTGAAGACCAAACCGACGCAGCACACGGTGCAGAAGCTGCGCGAGATCGGCATCCAGCCCGACGTGCTGCTGTGCCGCGCCGACCGCGCAGTGCCCGACGAGGAGCGCGAGAAGATCAGCCTGTTCACCAACGTGCAGCCGCACGGCGTGATCTCGATGTGGGACGTGGACACCATCTACAAGGTGCCGCGCATGCTGCATGAGCAAGGCCTGGACGAGATGGTCTGCATGAAGCTGCAGCTGCTCACCAAGCCTGCCGACCTGAAGCGCTGGGACCGGCTGGTGCACGAGGTCGAACACCCGGCGATGCAGCTCAGCATCGCGATGTGCGGCAAGTACACCGACCTGTCCGATTCGTACAAGAGCCTGAACGAAGCGCTGCGCCACGCCGGCATCCAGAACCATGCGCGCGTCAACATCGAGTACGTCGATTCGGAGACGCTGAACGACGCCAACGTCGATCAGCTGTCGCGCTTCGACGCGGTGCTGGTGCCTGGCGGCTTCGGCAAGCGTGGTGTCGAAGGCAAGATCTGCGCGGCGCGTTATGCGCGCGAGCACAAGATCCCGTACCTGGGCATCTGCCTGGGCATGCAGGTGGCGACGATCGAGGTCGCGCGCCACCTGGCCGGGCTGGTCGACGCCAACTCCACCGAGTTCGAACCCGGCACGCCGCACCCGGTGATCGCGCTGATCGACGAATGGCAGGACCGCGATGGCTCGATCCAGAAGCGCGACCAGGCCTCCGACCTGGGCGGCACGATGCGCCTGGGCGCACAAAGCTCGGACGTGCAGCGCGGCACACTGGCACATTCGATCTACGGCGACGTGGTCACCGAACGCCACCGCCACCGCTACGAGGCCAATCGAGCATTACCTGGAGCGGCTGCGCCAGGCCGGGCTGGTGATCTCGGCGATCACGCAGCGCGACAAGCTGACCGAGATCGTGGAGTTGCCGCGCGACGTGCACCCGTGGTTCGTCGGCGTGCAGTTCCACCCCGAGTTCAAGTCCACGCCGTGGGACGGGCACCCGCTGTTCAACAGTTTCATCAAGGCCGCGCTTCAGCACCAGGCCGATGCGCAGCAGGCACTGAAGGTGGCCGCATGAGACTCTGCGGCTTTGACGTCGGGCTGGAGCAGCCCTTTTTCCTGATCGCCGGGCCCTGCGTGGTCGAGAGCGAAGCGCTGCAGATGGACGTCGCCGGGCGTCTGAAGGAAATGACCACCGCGCTCGGCGTCCCCTTCATCTTCAAGTCCAGCTACGACAAGGCCAACCGCTCCAGCGGATCGAGCTTCCGCGGCCCGGGCATGGAGCGCGGGCTGGAGATCCTGGCCAAGGTACGGCGCGAGATCGGCGTGCCGGTGCTCACCGACGTGCACCGCGAAGACGAGGTGTCGCTGGTCGCGGCCATGGTCGACGTGCTGCAGACGCCCGCGTTCCTGTGCCGCCAGACCGATTTCATCCGTGCGGTGGCGCAGAGCGGTCGGCCGGTGAACATCAAGAAGGGCCAGTTCCTCGCGCCGAATGACATGAAGAACGTGATCGACAAGGCACGCGCCGCGGCTCGTGAGAACGGCTTGCCCGAAGACAATTTCATGGCCTGCGAACGCGGGACCAGTTTCGGCTACAACAACCTGGTGTCCGACATGCGCAGCCTGGCGATCATGCGCGAGACTGGCGCGCCGGTGGTCTTCGACGTCACGCATTCAGTGCAGCTGCCCGGTGGCCAAGGCACCAGCAGCGGCGGCCAACGCGAATTCGTGCCGGTGCTGGCACGTGCCGGCGTGGCCGTGGGCGTGGCCGGCCTGTTCATGGAGACCCACCCCGACCCGGCCAAGGCGCTGAGCGACGGGCCGAACGCGGTGCCGCTGAAGCACATGCGCGCACTGCTCGAGCAACTCGTCGCGCTGGACCGTGTGGTCAAGGCACGGCCGCTGCTCGAGAACGATTTCACCTGCTGAGGAACGCGCCGTGGCTGCCGCCTACTTGATCGTCGAATCCAACATCAGCGACCCCGAGAAGTTCAAGGCCTACATGGCTTCAGCCCCGGCCGTGGTGAAGTCATTCGCCGGCGAGTACCTGGTGCGTGGCGGCCGCATGGCCGTGCTCGAAGGCGACTGGACGCCGCCGCGGCTGACCGTGTTGCGCTACCCCAGCTTCGAGGCCGCGCAGAAGATGTACGACAGCCCGGCCTACCGTGCCGTGCGCGAGTTGCGTGCCGGCGCCACCGCCTGCTTCAACATGGTGCTGGTCGAAGGCGTCGACGCACCGCCCGTCTGAAACCCGAATCACAAACCCGAACAAGGACATCCATGAGCGCCATCGTCGACATCGTCGGCCGAGAGATCCTCGACAGCCGAGGCAACCCCACCGTCGAGTGCGACGTGCTGCTGGAAAGCGGCACGATGGGCCGCGCGGCCGTACCTTCGGGCGCGTCCACCGGCTCGCGCGAAGCGATCGAGCTGCGCGACGGCGACAAGAGCCGCTACCTGGGCAAGGGTGTGCTGCGCGCGGTGGAGCACATCAACACCGAGATCAGCGAGGCCGTGCTCGGCCTCGATGCCTCGGAGCAGGCCTTCCTGGACCGCACGCTGATCGACCTGGACGGCACCGACAACAAGAGCCGCCTGGGTGCCAACGCGACGCTGGCGGTGAGCATGGCGGTGGCGCGCGCCGCGGCCGAGGAATCGGGGCTGCCGCTGTACCGCTATTTCGGCGGCATGGGCGGCATGCAGATGCCGGTACCGATGATGAACGTCATCAACGGCGGCGCGCATGCCAACAACACGCTCGACCTGCAGGAATTCATGATCATCCCGGTGGGCGCACCGAGCTTTCGCGAAGCGGTGCGCTACGGTGCCGAGACCTTCCACGCGCTGAAGAAGATCATCAACGATCGTGGCATGAGCACAGCCGTCGGCGACGAAGGCGGCTTCGCGCCCAGCGTGGCCAGCCATGAAGCGGCGATCCAGATGATCCTTGAGGCCATCGACAAGGCGGGGTTCACTGCCGGAGAGCAGATCGCCATCGGCCTGGACTGCGCCGCCAGCGAGTTCTACAAGGACGGCAAGTACGTTCTCGGCGCCGAGGGCCTGACACTGGATGCGGCCGAGTGGACCGACATCATGGCCACCTGGGTGGACAAGTACCCGATCCTCAGCATCGAGGACGGCATGGCCGAAAGCGACTGGGACGGCTGGAAACACCTGGCCAATCGCCTGGGCAAGAAGGTGCAGCTGGTCGGCGACGACCTGTTCGTCACCAACACACGCATCCTGAAGGAAGGCATCGACAAGGGTGTGGCCAACTCGATCCTCATCAAGATCAACCAGATCGGCACGCTCACCGAAACCTTCGCCGCGATCGAGATGGCCAAGCGCGCCGGCTGGACCAACGTCATCAGCCATCGCAGCGGCGAGACCGAGGACTCCACCATCGCCGACATCGCGGTGGGCACGAACGCCGGCCAGATCAAGACCGGCTCGATGAGCCGCAGCGACCGCATCGCCAAGTACAACCAGCTGCTGCGCATCGAAGAGGATCTGGGCGACGTCGCCACCTACCCGGGGCGTGCGGCCTTCTACAACCTGCGCTGATGGGGAACCCGGGCATGCGTCGAACTCTTGACAGCCGCGCACGCGCCGCGGCAATCGGCATCTGCCTGGGCCTGGCCTTGCTGGGCGGCTGCGTGGTCTACCCGGCGGCGCCCTATCCTGCCCCGGTGTCCTACGGGCCGAGCACCTTCGACCGTGCCTACGACGCCGCGCTCGGCGCGCTCTCCGACCAGGGCCTGCGCATCACCAGCCAGGACCGGGCCAGTGGCCACATCGTCGGCTCGCGCGGCGCCGTCTCGGTGACGGCTTCGGTGCGACCGCAGGCCGACGGCACGACGCGCGTCGAATTCAAGACCAGCGGCGAGCAGGGCCAGGACGCTGGAATATCCCAACGCGTGCTCGGCGCCTACAACGCGCGCATGGGGCGCTGATGCCGGCCACCCGCAGAGCTGCCGTGACGACCGCCCTGCTACTCGCGCTGGTCTCGCTGGCCGGCATCGGCGGCTGCGCCGGCGCGTCGCCAGGCAGGGTGCCGGACAGCCACACCACTTTCGACCGGACCTACGACATCGCGCTCGCCGCGATGGCCGACCAGCGCATGATCTTCAGCGTGCAGGACCGGCGCCAGGGCCGCATCGTCGGCACTGTCGATGGCAGCACGCTCGTCGCCACGATCCAGCCCATCGTCGACGGCACGACGCGGGTGAACTTCGAGCCGCAAGGCGACACGGCGGCCGACGCCGCACTGCTCAAGCGCGTGGCCGACGCCTACAACGCCCGCATGGAGAAACTGAGCCTCCTGGGCGGCTTCAAGGACTCGAGCGGGGCGAACCAGAAAGGCCCGACCCCCTGCCCGAGCGGCCCGGCCTTCTGCCCCTGAACCGACAATGAGGCTGATCACCTTCGGTCTGCTGCTGCTGCTGCTGCTGGTGCAGGCCGAGTTATGGGCCGGCAAGGGCGGGCGCAGTTACGTGGTTCATCTGCAGTCGCAGTTGCTAGACTCAGCAAGACGCGAACCAGGCCGCGCGGCTGCGCAACCAGCGCCTCGCGGCCGAGGTCAACGACCTGAAGGAAGGCCTGGAGATGGTCGAGGAAAAGGCGCGCAGCGAACTCGGCATGATCAAGCCGGACGAGATCCTGGTGCAGCTCAGCCCGCGCCGTCCCTGAATCGCCGAAGCCAGTCGCCGCCGATGGATCCCCTGCTGCAGTCGGCGCAGCCGCTCCTGGCACCCGCCTTCAGCCTGTGGGGCAGCCCAGTCAGCTGGCTCGAGATGCTGGCCTTCGCGCTGTCGCTGGCCATGGTGGTGTGCAACGTCCGTGTCAACCTCATGGCCTGGCCCTTGGCCGCTGCCGCGTCGTTGCTGTACTTCCTTCTCTTCTGGGACAACCGCCTGTACGGTGAGGCCAGCCTGCAGGTCTTCTTCGCGCTCGTCGCCTGTTGGGGCGGGTGGCAATGGCTGCGTGGTCACGGCGACGATGGGCAGGCGCTGCGCGTGCGCAACTTGTCGCGGCGCGGGCGTGTCGTGCTGCTGCTTTCAGTGCTGGCCGCCTGGCCGCTGCTCGGCGCCTTCCTCGGCCGCCACACCGACACCGACGTCGCTTGGTGGGACGCGCTGCCCACGGCCGGCAGTGTCGCCGGCCAGTGGCTGCTGGGCCGCAAGTACGTCGAGAACTGGCCAGTGTGGGTGGCGGTCAACGTCGTGAGTGTCGGCCTGTTCGCCTGGAAGGGCCTATGGCTCACGGTGCTGCTCTACGCGCTGTTCCTGCTGATGGCGCTGTGGGGCTGGCGCGCCTGGCAGAGACTGGCCCGCAGCCATGGCTGAGGCGACGGTGATCGCAGTGCTCGGCGCCGAAAGCACCGGCAAGAGCACGCTGGCCGTGGCCCTGCAGGCGGCGCTGGCTGCCGAAGGCCGCCGCGTGGCCGGCGTCGGCGAGGTGTTGCGCGAGTTCTGCGATGCCCAAGGCCGCACGCCGCGCCAGCACGAGCAGGCCGGCATCGCCGCCGAGCAGACGCGGCGCATCGACGCCGCGGCGACCGACCACGACATCGTCATCGCCGACACCACCGCACTGCAGATCGCCGTATACAGCGAGATGGTGTTCGGCGACCGCAGCCTCTATGACGAGGCGCTGCGCGCCCAGGCGCGCTGCTGGCACACGCTGCTGTGCGCGCTCGACCTGCCCTGGGTGGCCGACGGCCTGCAGCGCGACGGCCCGCAGGTGCGCGAACCGGTGGACACGCTGCTGCGTGCGGCGCTGCGCCGGCATGGCCCTGGTTTTTCGCTGGTCAGCGGGCGGGGCACTGCGCGCACCGAGGCCGCGCTTGCTGCTGTGCGCCGCGCTCGGGTGGCCGCATCGGCGCAGCCGATCGCGGCCGGCGCGGCCACCTGGCGTCATGTGTGCGAGCGCTGCGGTGACCCCGACTGCGAGCAGCCCCTGTTGCCCGGGGCGCTCTTGTCGAGGCAGTGAGCTTCAGGTCTATTGCAGTGGCGCCAAGGTACGCGGCTGGTCGCGCCCGGGCGTGAACATCTCGCCCACGTCCACCGCGTCGAAGTGGTACTGCTGGCCGCAGAACTCGCAGCCGACCTCGACTTCGCCGCGCTCGGCGATGATGCCCCGGACCTCCTCGGCGCCCAGCCCGCGCAGCATGCTGCGCACGCGCTCACGCGCGCAGCTGCAGGCAAAGCGCGGCCGCCGCGGTTCGTAGCGCAGCAGCCGCTCCTCCCAGTACAGGCGCCGCAGCACGGTGTCGGCATCCAGCGTCAGCAGTTCCTCGCGCGTCAGCGTGGCCGTCAGGTGGGCGATGCGGTTGAAGTCCTCGTTGCGGCCGATCTGGTCTTCGTTGCGCTCGCCGGACATGCGGCCCGGGCCTTCGGCCGGCATGCGCTGGATCAGCAGCCCGGCGGCCATCTGGTCGTCGGCCGCCAGCACCAGCCGGGTGTCGAGCTGCTCGGACTGCAGCATGTAGTGCTCCAGCACCTGCGACAGCTGCTGCAACGGCTCGCGCTGGTCGCCATGCAGCGGCACCACGCCCTGGTAGGGCTGCTGCCCGGGCAAACGGTCGCTCGGGTCGAGCGTGATCGAGCAGCGACCCTGGCCGTGCACGTTGAGCAGCGCCTCCAGCCGCGCATCGGCCGGCACCTCGCCCAGCACCGTCGCGGTGGCGCGGAAGTTCAGGTCGCTCTGCACTTCGGCCACCGCCAGCTTGACCGGGCCGTCGCCATACACCTGCAGCAGCAGCGTGCCGTTGAACTTGATGTTCGACTGCATCAGCACGCCGGCCGCGGTCATCTCGCCGAGCAGTTCCTGCACCGGCTGTGGGTACGGTCTGCTGCCGCGGCGCGACAGCATCTCGCGCCAACTGGCGCTCAGGCGCACCAGTTGCCCGCGCACCGGCAGGCCGTCGAACAAGAAGCGCTGCAGTTCAGCCATGCTCAGGCAATGCGCTTGATGCCGCCGCGGTGGCGCTGCGTCTGCTGCACATAGTGCCCGGCCAGGCGCGACAGCATGTCGAAGTGCGCCGGGGTCAGCGCGCGCACCCGCTTGGCCGGCGAGCCGATGATCAGCGATCCGTCGGGGAACTCCTTGCCCTCGGTGACCACCGAGCCGGCGCCGACGATGCAGTTGCGGCCGATCTTCACGCCGTTGAGAACCACCGCCTGGATGCCGATCAGCGTGCCTTCGCCGATGCTGCAGCCGTGCAGCATGACCTGGTGGCCGACAGTGACGTTGTCTGCCAGCAGCAGCGGCATGCCGCTGTCGGTGTGCAGCACGCTGCCGTCCTGCACGTTGGTGTTGCGGCCCAGGTGAATGAAGTCGTTGTCACCGCGCAGCACCGCGCCGTACCAGACGTTGGCGCACTCGTCCATGCGCACGCGGCCGATGACGCTTGCGCTGTCGGCCACCCAGGCGCTGTCGGCAATCTGCGGTATCCATTGCTCAAGCTGGTAGATGGCCATCGACGGTCCTCGAACGGGAAGCCGCGATTCTCGCTCGATCGGCCAGTGCGCCCGAGGCCTGACGCGACAAGACCCGCCTGCCGGCCTGGGCCGGCGCCACCGCCCAGCCGCCGCTGTCCAGCGCCCAGCCCTCGGTGGCCCGGGCCAGTTCGTGCAGCAGCACCCGGGTGCCGGACAGCGCACCAGCAGCGCAGCGCTGCAAAAGGCGCTCGGTCAGCGCCTCGTCCAGCTGCAGCGCGAAGCGCTGCCAGCAGCGGTTGACGAGGGCGTCGCACCAAGCGTCTTCCAGCGCGTGGCGCAAGGTCCAGGCGTCGGCGTCACGGCCAGCCTCGATGCGCCGCGGCAACACCGCGCTGAGAAAACGATGGAAGTCCAGGCGCAAGGCCTCGCCCGGCAGCAGCGCGGCCAGCTCACGCAGGCGGCGCGTGCCGTCGGGGCGGCCGAGCTCGCGCGTGACCAGCGCCTGCAGCCCCTGCACCGGGTTCAGCAGGCGCAGCCGGTTGGGCGGCAGCACACGCAGCGGCAGCCGCGCCGCCTGCTCGTGCGGCAGCGGCGTGACGAAGGAGATCAGCACCGCCAGCCGCGCCCAGGCCGCGGCGTCCAGGCCATCGGGGCGCCCGCCGTCAACCGCCTCGGCCCGGTGAGCCTGGACCAGCGCCTCGTCCCAGCCGAGCGCACCCTTGGCGCGATTGGCCATCGCCGACATCATCGCCAGGTTGCCCGCGGCATAACCGGCCCGGTGGTTGACCCGATCCACCGAAGTCTCGGCCTGAGCCAGAGGCTGGCGCGTGATCGGGCAGTGCAGCACCTCGATCTGGCCCAGGTAGTGCGGCGTCACCTCGGCCAGTTCGAAGGCGCGATTTCGCAGCCAGGCTTGCAGGCGCAGCGCGAGCCACAAGCGCACGCGGCGCGACGCGCCGAGCGTGCGCTCGCCGAAGCAGGCCTTGCCGGCGCGCCAGCCCTGTTGCAGCGGGTTGCCGTCCAGCCACTGCTCGGGCGGCGGCAGCAGGCCGTGGCGGGCGTGGTCCCAGCCGATATCGAAGCCGACCTGCGGGTCGGCCAGGTGCGTATCGTCGAGCGCGAAAGAGGTCTGGGCCATGCTTCACTCCAGTCATCGCGCCCGGCCCCTTGCCCGGCGCATGAAGGCAGTGTCCGGGGCCACAGGCTCATGGCGTGAGCCTGTGGCTATCATCGCAGCCGTGGACCGGACCGAACGCTTCTACAAGATCGAGCTGTTGATCCGCAACCGCGGCCAAGTCAGCTTCGAGGTCCTGCGCGCCGAACTGGAGGTGTCGCGCGCCACACTCAAGCGCGACCTGCAGTACCTGCGCGAACGGCTGGACGCGCCGATCGTCTACGACCGGCTGGACAACGCCTACCGCTTTGGTGGCAGCACCCGCGGCCGCGCCCACGAACTGCCGGGCCTGTGGTTCAGCGACAAGGAGATCCACGCGCTGCTGACGATGCACCAGCTGATCCAGGGGCTGGAGGCCGAAGGCGTGCTCGGCCGCCACCTGCAGCCGCTGCTGGACAAGCTGCATGGCATGCTCGGCAGCAGCGATGTGGCGGTCCGCGAGCTGATGCAGCGCGTCAACATCGTCGCCGCGGCGCGCCGCCCGGTGAATGCGCGCTTCTTCGAGCTGATCGGCAGCGCGCTGCTGGAGCGCCGGCGCGTCGAGCTGCTGTACTTCACCCGCGGCCGCGGCACCGAGAGCCGGCGCGAGGTATCACCGCAGCGGCTGACCCACTACCGCAACACCTGGTACCTGGACGCCTGGTGCCACCGCAGCGAGGGCCTGCGCCGCTTTGCGCTGGATGCGGTGCGCGACGCCAACGTGCTGCCGAAGACGGCCAAGGACGAGCCGCTCGTCACGGTCAGGGCCGAGCTGGACGCTGGCTACGGCGTGTTTGCAGGGCGCAAGCTGAAGTGGGCCACGCTGCGCTTCAGCGCCGAGGCGGCGCAATGGGTGGCCGCCGAGCAATGGCACCCGAAACAGCAAGCCAGGTCGCTGGCCGACGGCAGCCTGCAGTTGCGGCTGCCCTATGCCGACAGCACCGAGCTGAGCATGGACATCCTGCGCCACGGCGACCAGGTACGCGTGATCGCCCCGAAGGAATTGGTGCAGAAAGTGTCCGAAGGGCTGCGTCGTGCAGCAGCGCAGTACGCGCCGCACTGACATCGGCAATACGGGCGGCGCCTCAGGTGCGCTGGCATGGACGCGGCGGTCACGTTCAGGGCATCCGTCGAAGAACACGGCCGCTGCCGGGAAAGGTTCAGTCGAATCGAGTCGGACCGAGCCAATGGTCGGCGAAGGCGGCCAGATCCTGGTGCACCGAGCGTGCCAGACGCAATTCATCGCCGACGTTCGGGCTGCCGTTGGGCGCACGCAGCACCAGCGCGGTGTGCACGTAGGCCGGCACGCCGCGCAGGTAGGCGATGTAGTCGTCGACGAAAGCCACCGGACGCAGCGCTTCGATGGCGTCGGCCTTCGGGCTGCGCTCGCCTTCCACATGCCCGGTGGCGACCACGCGGCGGATCGGGAAACCCAGCGCCTTCAGGTTGTCCAGGCGAGCGCGCTGGAAGCGTGCCTCGAGCGCGGTCACGCACACCAGTTCGTAGCCAGCATCGTGCAATCGATGGCAGGCCTCGACCGCACCGGCGATGGCCGGCAAGGACTCCCACAACGACTCGTCGAACTGCGCGCGCAGCAGCAGGCGCTGCTCGGCATCCACCTTGTCGACGGCCCAGCGGTCCATCGGCCAATAGGCCTGCGGGTCGCGCTCGGTCGGGAAGATGCCGAAGGCACGATGCCAGGCGCGGGCATAGCCGACATGCAGGTCCACGAGCACGCCGTCGGCGTCGAGAGCAAGGATGGGGCGGGTCATTGGTAGATGTTGGCCCGTTGTCAGGCCCTAAGGTCGATAACGAAGCCAACACCCCCGCTCAAACCGTGCATGCGGATTTCCCGCACACGGCTTACCAGTGGTCGTCGGCGCGAGCATTGTGCGGCCCTGCCCAGAAGGACAGGGGCCGCGCCGGTGCAGCAAGCAGCATGCATGTCACCTTCAGGGCGTCACTCCTGCCGGCTGGGTATCGCACATGCACCTGGCCACCCGGTGCCCGCTTGGCTGCGGCCCTGAGCTGTCTTTGCAGTTGTCGCACTTTTTCGCTCGGTTCATCACCGACGGGGTTGTTAGGTCCGGTCTTGCCGGCCATTCCCTCGCGCTTACCCGCTATCCCAGCATGACCACCGCAGGGACCCTTCCCTCCGACCGCGTTATGCCGCGCGGCCTTCGTCGCAGATTGCTCTGCGTGCAGTACTACGATCCCCTCGGACTCCCGCTGCGCACGGCTCGACTTCGCCTTGGGCTTATACGAGCACGCTTGCCCCGACTCGGGCCGCGCAGACGGGCCTCTCACGTTCCGCTCATGTCCTTGCACGCGTGCTGCGCCCCATACCCCGCCGCAGTCACCGGCATGCTTCGGATCTCGCGCCGATGAGGTTCCCTTCGCCGTGACATAGCGGCTCGGCCCGCGGTTGTAAAGCGACGACGCGCAGGCGTCGATACTAAATGTGCCGGACGCACGGCACGAGCCTCTTGCCAGCCCTGTGTGCTGGCAGGCAAGGCCGCTGCAATGGGCATCGAGACGACCCATCACTCCAAAGGAGCGAGAGCATGCGAATCAGCGTGTTGATGTCGGCGCAGCGATCGGCCTATTTCTCCATGGCTGCGAAGCCAGCCGAAAACGACGCAGCAAGCCGTCAGCGCCGAGTTCGTGCCCAGCGAGAACTGCAGATGCAATGGCGGCATCGAAGATTGCTGCGGCAACCGTCGTAGATGCGAGGGCGTGGGAACGGGGCAACCAGGCGATGCACGAACGACTGCGACATCATCGAGACCGACCGGACCTGCACCCCAATGCCACCATCAGATCACTGGCCGGAAAGGAGGGCAAGGAGGCTCATCCTCTGGAAGATCCTGTCGACCCCGGCGGCTACATCTTTACCGAGGACGGAGTTGCCTTCGACGGGAACTTGACCGCTCGGTAACTTCGCGAACGGAGGCGCATCGGGCCGTGGGACAGGTCTACCGGTGGAGGAATCGTAATGGGCGCCCAACGTCGTATCCGTACATGTCAACGTGACGAACGAGCAAGACCACACGTGCTGCCTCGACCCCGGTATCACAACTAGCGATGCTTAATCTTGACGCTACGGGAGGGCTTGCCACCCAGGCACATCGGCAGCACAGGCGCCACGCCCGCTCAGCGCCACGCCGAGTTCCGATTCGCTGCCCGCGTCGACCTTGCCTCGATGCGGCGGGCCTCGACCACGCGCTGCGCGCGGCGTCCAAGTCGCCGGCCAATTGCTCGACTTCAACCCGATGGCACGCAGCAGGCCAAGGCTGAATGGATCTACCACCTGCTGCAGCAGTCGCTCGCCCGCGCTTCCAGGTTGGCACGCGCCTGCTCGAAGCGACCCTGCCGCGCCTGAAGCTGGCCGAGATAGCCGAGGAACAAGCCCTCGGAGCGAGGTCGTTCAGTTCGCGCGCAAGGACAACGCCGCATCGTAGTGCGACTGTGCCTGCTTCCAGTGCTGCAACCCGAAGCGCACCATTCCCAGATTGCACTGCACGATGCATTCCAGCCGGACGTGCCCCATGGCGCGAGTCACCTCCAGCGCGGCCTCCGGCTCAGCCAACGCTTCGTCAGATGCCCTGGCGTCTGATGTAACGCGCCCAGGTTGCACAGTGCGCTGCCTTCCAAGCCGCGTTTGCCCAGTTCCCGCGCAACTACCAGGCTTGCCTGGAAGTGTTTCGCGGCTTCGTCAGATTGCCCTTGGTTCAAGACAGTCCACCCAGATTGCCGAGCAGACTGCACTCCCAGTGCCTATCGCCGGCTGCGCGGGCCGTGTGTAGAGCGGCCGTGTAGTGCGACGCGCCTCGTCCAGCGGCCCAGGTCGACGCAGGCGGAGCCCAGTCCGTTGAATGCACCGCACTCGAGCGAGCGGTCGCCGAGCGTCCGTGCCAAGACAGCGCCTCGGCATGGTGCGCCTGCGTCTTCAGGCTCGTGCCTCTCGGGCATGCAAGTCGCCCAGGCCGACCAGGACTGCGCCTCGAGCCTCGGCTCGGAGGCCTTTCGCGCGCCACCGAGCGACCTTGAAGGTGATGCTGCGCTTCGCCGACTCGCCGCTGACATCGAGTGCGACGCCGGCGACATAGTACACCCGCGCACGCGCCGCGAGCCCGTGTCGGCATCCGCGCCACTGCCAGCGCGAGATCGATGCCGGTCCGAACGGCCCGCGCATTCCAGAACGCTCCCACGCGCCTTCCAGCGTGGCCAGTGCGACCTCACTGGCGCCGTTCAGCGTCGCCCGACGGCAGGCGCGACCAGATTGTCGATGTCGGCGCCGATGCCGCGCACCGAGTGCGGTTCGGCCAGAGTGCGAAATAGGCACCATGTCGATCGTGCGCGGCACGCTGCGCCGGAGCCCGCTGCCCGGATAGCGCCCCGGCGTGCGCAGATGTTCCGCGGCGTACTCCTGCACGCTGCCCAGCAGGTCGAAGCGCGCGTCGGCCAGGGGCCGCACGAATGACTTGTCGACCAGTGACTGCAGCACATCGACCGCTTCGGATGCCACCGCGCCTGCCCCTTCGCCCACGGACAATTCAAGCACCGCTTCAGCCGCTTCCAACGTGAAGCCTCCCTCGAACACCGACAGTTGTGCCAGCGCCGCCTTCTCGGCCTCGGAAAGCAGCTCCCACGACCAGTCGAAAGCGGCGCGCAGCGTCGCCTGGCGGTCCTGACGCCCGCCGGCCGCGACGAGCAGCTTGAAGCGCTGGCCCATGCGCGACAGCAGCATGCGCGGCGGCATCACGCGCACGCGCGCCGCCGCCAGTTCGATGGCCAGCGGCAGTCCGTCGAGCAGCCTGACGAGCTGCGGGATCGCGGCCCTGTCCTCGGCGCTGGGCTGGTAGTCGCGCTTGGCCGATGTGGCGCGGCGGCTGAACAGCGCCTGCGCATCGGGCAGACCGAGAGGCGCCAGCGCCAGCGCCTCCTCGCCGGGCAGGCCCAACACCTCGCGCGTGGTCACCAGGAAGCGCGCCTCGGCGGCGCGGTCGAGCCAGCGCCCGAGCGTGTCCTCGGCGTGTCGGGTGATCTGTTCGAAGTTGTCCAGGATCACCAGACAGCGCCCGCGCCCGGCGATGGCATGGCCAAGCTGAACCATCGGATCGCCCAGGCCCAATGGCACATCCAGTCCCTGCGCCACGGCATGCACGATGCCATCGATGTTGCGCGCCGCCGACAGGTCGCAGAACCAGGCGCCGCCAGGGAAGTCACCCAGCCAAGTCCAGGCGAAGCGCAGAGCCAGCCGCGTCTTGCCGGTGCCGCCGATGCCGAGCACCGAAACCAGCCGCGCCCCAGCGTCGAAGCGCTGCGCCAGCTCGGTCAGCGCGTCCTGCCGGCCGACGAAGGCGTCGCGTTCGGCCGGCAGGCTGTGCCGCACCTGGCGCATCGGCAGCCACAGCTCGCCAAGCTGCACTACGCGGTAGACCTTGCTCGAATCCGGCGGCGGCGTGAATGGCGCGCCGGCGTCGCCGGTCTCGTATAACTCCACCGGATCCGAGATGCCTTTGATGCGCCAGTGCCCATGCGACTGCACACGCAGGTCGGTACGACCCAGGGCCTCGCGCGCCTCGGCGGTGAGCAGCGTCTGTCCGCCCAGCGCCAGTGACATGACGCGTGCCGCGATCGGCTTGGCAATGCCCTCAACCTCCAGCGGCTTGGCGCCGTGGGCCACGTCCTCGGGCGGGTTGGCGCGCAGGATCACAGGGCCCACGTGGAGCCCGGCGCGGGCCTTCAGCGGCACCGGCAACGCGGCTAGCGCGCCGTGGTAGGCCGTGACGAAGCCGATTGCATCCGTTGCCGCGTCGAACAGCATCAGCATGCCGTCGGTCTTGTCGATCTCACGCCCGCGCCAGGTGCGCAGTAGGTCGCGCGCCACACGATCGTGTGCCGCGCCCAGCTCGGCCGCGGCAGCGTCGCCCAGGCGTTCGGCCAGCTGGGTGCTGTCGACCACGTCCGTCAGGAGCAGCGCACGAATTTCACTCATTTTGATGGCAGCGCAGGGGAATTTGGCGAGGCGGCGATTTAGGCCCGACCGCGGGGCAGCATCGGGCATGGTTCCGCCCAGGTCAACCCCTCTTGAAATCCGAGTGAGGGTAGCCTTGAGTCATGTTGAGCACCGAATCGAGGAGCTGGGATGACGGCCAAGCGGTTTGAAGCGGCGTTGGGTATCGCCGCACCGTGGTCGGTAGACGCGGTGGAGTTTGACGAGGCGGCCAAGGTACTGACGGTGTTGGTGGACTTCTAGCCCGGTAAGCGCTTCGCGATTGCCGGGCATGAAGGCGAGCATCCGGTGCACGACACGGTGCCCAAGACCTATCGGCACTTGAACTTCTTCCAGCATGAGTGCCACCTGCAGGTGCGCACGCCGCGCGTGAAGCTGCCCAACGGTTCGGTTCGGATGGTCGAACCCGACTTTGTGGGGCGCCTGTCGGGCTTCACGCTGCTGTTCGAGGCGCTGATCCTGATGCTGGCCCAGCAGATGCCGTTTGCGGCGGTGGCGCGCATCGTGGGCGCATCGGCTTACCGCGTGCTGGCGGTGTGCGAGCGCTACGTGCACGTCGCGCTGGGCTTGACCGACTTCAGCCAAGCCAAGGCCTTGGCCATCGACGAGACCTCGCGCGCCCGAGGCCACGACTACATCACCCTGGCTGCCGATGCGCTCGAGCGCCGGGTGCTGTTCGTCACCGAAGCGCGCGACGCCGACACGATCAAGGCGTTGGCGGTCCACCTCGATGACCATGAGATGCGCCGCATCGAGCAGCGCACCGACAAGTCGCTCAAAGGCATGCGTTGGTCGCTGCTAAAGAATCGCTGCAGCTTGAAGCCCGATGCCGTGGCCGACCTGGACGCCTTGTCGCCAAGATGACCACCGTGCGCACCGCCCGGGCCTGGTTCTCCAAGGAGCGACTGCGCGAGATCCTGGTGCGCAAACAGATCAATGTCGTGCGCGCCATGCTCGGGCATTGGTGCACCTGCGTAATGCGTTCCAAGGTCGAGCCCATGAAGGGTGTAGCGGCGCTCGAACGCCGTCACATCGATGGCATCGTGGCGTGGGCTCACACGCCAGACCAATGGCTTCCTGGAGGCCAGCAACGGCTTGTTCCAGGCCGCCAAGCGCCGCGCTCGTGGCTTTGTGCGCCTGTCCACCATCAAGACGGTCACCTTCTTGATCTCCGGCAAGCTCGACTTCAACGCGATCAACCCTCATGCCCGGTAACCGACTCGAAATACAGCAGAGCCGGAAAAGACTCCCCCACGAATGGGGATGCGCGCGGGCACGGCAGCGCGCGCAGCGCTACTCGATCGTCTCGTCGCCTTCGGCTGCGGCGTACAGGCACTCACGGCCCAGCCGGTCCAGGCACAACTCCGCCGTCCACGGCAGCATGAGCGAGCCGCAGCGCGAGTCGCGGTACATTCGCTCCAGCGGCAGCGACTTGAGCATGGCCTGCCCGCCGCAGGTGCGCAATGCCAGCGCGCACAGTGATTGGGCGTTCTCCATGACCGTGAAGTGCGATGCATAGAGGCGCTGTCGGGTGTCGTCGTCGGGATCGAGGCGCGCCTCGCGCACGCTTTGCAGGAATAGCGACCGGGTCTGCTCCAGCTTGATTCGCATCTCGGCCACGGCAGCCTGTTTGGTGGGATACATGCGCCGCTTCACCGGTGACATGCCGGGCAGCTCGGCGCGCAGGTACTGCACGCTGAAGTCGTAGGCGGCCTGCGCCAGGCCCATGTAGGTCGGCGACAGCGTGGTGAACATGTGCGGATAGCGCAGCGTGGCCTGGTGGTACAGGCCCTCGGGCAGCAGCCGCGCGCTGTCGGGCACGAACACGTCCTGCAGCAGCAGGTTGCGGCTGACGGTGCCGCGCATGCCCAACGGGTCCCAGTCGCCGTAGACGCTTAGGCCGGTGGCGTCGGCGGGCACGGCCAGGTACAGCGCGTCGCGCTGGGTGGCGCTGGGCCTGTCCAGCGTGCACAGCACGCCGTAAAAGTGCGCCGCACCGGACAGCGAAGCGAAGATCTTGCGTCCGTTGATGCAATAGCCGCCGTCGACCTTGCGTGCCAGCGTGGCCCAGGCGGCCTTGCCGGCCGCGGCGGCGCCGCCTTCGGAGAAGGGCTGCGCATAGACCTTGCCACCGTGCACGACGCGCTCGAAGTGCTCGGCGCGATGCCGCTTGTGGTCGGCGCGCTGGGCCGGGCTCATGTCCAGCAGGTCGGCAATGACCCCCACGCCGAAGCAAGCAGATGCATGCATGTTGAACGACAACGCGGTGGCCGCGCAGTGCCGGCCCAGCTCGGCGATAACCAGCGCGTAGGTAGCGAAGTCGGCACCCAAGCCGCCGGCGGCCCGGGGCACGCACAGCCCCAGCAGGCCTGCCTGGCGCAGGTCGTCGAAGTTGTCGACGGGAAAGCTGGCCTCACGGTCATGCCTCGCGGCACGGTCGGCAAAACGGTTGCGCCCGAGTTCGGCCGCCAGGCCGACCCACTCGCGCTGCGATTCGGTCAACGTTTCGGAATTGCCGGCGATGTGCAGCGGCTGGTAACGCGATCCAGGAGTGGAATCGGACGGCGTGGCCATGTCATGCTCCAGGTGGACAGGCGCCCTGCGTCGCGGCGCAATGCATCAGAGGATCTCGCCCAGCATGCGGTAGTGGCCGGACTGGAATATGAGCGGCGCAATCGGTGCCTCGCTCACCGCCAACACCTGGCCGATGAACAGAATGTGGTCACCTGCAACCTGCGACGACACGAGCGCACACTCGATCACCGCCGCGCAGCCGCCCAGCACGGGTGCGCCGCCCAGGCCCTCGGACCACAGGCCATCGGCGAACTTGTCCGGCTGCGGTGACGCGAAGCGGCGCGAAAGCTCGACCTGGTTCTCGGCCAGCACATTCACCGCGAAGTGCGACGCCACAAGGAAGGCGCTCAACTGCGGGCTGACGTCACGCAAGGACCACAGCACCAGCGGCGGCTGCAGTGACAGCGCGTTGAACGAATTGGCGGTCAGCCCCACTGGGCTGCCATCGGCCGCACGGCAGCTGATGATGGTCACACCCGTGGCGAAACGGCCCAGGGCCACGCGCAGATCCGTTGAGGAGATGCCGGAATCCTCGGAGCGCGGGTTCATCTCGTCCTCAGGCGCGTAAGACCACGCGCGCCAATGCAAAGCCGGCCGCCACGCAGGCCAGCGCGCCGAAGACATGCGCCGCGGCATGCAGCACGGCCATGAGCATCTGCCCGCGCTGCAGCAGGTTCAAGGACTCGCCCGAGAACGCCGAGAAGGTCGTCAACCCGCCCAGGAAGCCCGAAATGACGAAGGCCCGCGGCAGTTCGGACGGCCAGCGCTCGAAGCCGATCAGCGCCAGGCCGATCATGAAGCCGCCGGCGCAGTTGACGGCCAGGGTTCCCAACGGGAAACCGACCCACAGCGAGTTCATCCACACCCCGGCGGCCCAGCGCAACACCGCACCGATGGCAGCGCCCAGCGCCACGGCCAACATCGTGGCCCAAGGCAGTGCTGCGCTCAATGGCGCACCCCAGGCGCTGCGCGCCGTCCCGCCGAGCGGGAGCATGAGCCCTTGGGGCGGCCCGGCGTGCTCATTCGGCGTTCTGAGACTCGATGCCCCAGCGCTTCAACGCCGCATCGTCGTCCGAGCGGGCATCTACCCAACGTGCCCCGTCGGCGGTGCTTTCCTTCTTCCAGAACGGAGCCTGGGTCTTCAGGTAGTCCATCAGGAACTCGCAGGCCTGGAACGCCTGGCCGCGGTGCGCCGAACTCACGACGACCAGCACGATCTGGTCCATCGGCTGCAGCGCCCCGATGCGATGCACCACGCGGGCTGCACGGATGTCGAAGCGCGCCAGTGCCTGGTCGATCATGGCCTCGATCGCGGCCTCGGTCATGCCGGGATAGTGCTCGAGCTCCATGCCCACGACGCCCTGTCCATCGCTGAACTCGCGCACCGTGCCGACGAAGCTGACGATGGCACCGACGCCCCGATCACCCGCGCGCAGCGCCGCCACCTCGGCCGACAGGTCGAAGTCGGTTTCACGGATGCAAACGCGCGCCGCATGCTCAGCCCCCGGTGACCGGCGGAAAGAAGGCCACCTCGGCGCCTTCGGCCAGCAGCGTTTCTTCAGCGCACAAACGCTGGTCGAGCGCGCAGCGTACTGCCCGTCCGCGCCTCAGCACCTCGGCGTGGCGCGCACTGCGCGCGGCGAGGGTGTCGCGCAGGCTGCCCAGCGTGCTGCCTGCCGGCACGTCCAGTTCCTCGGCCGCACCGAGCGCCTCGCGCAACGCAGCGAAATAGCGAACCTGGATCTTCATCGGGCGATCAGTTCCGACAACGGCACGAAGCGTACCGTATCGCCGCGGCCGATCACCTGCCCGGGCGGGTTGTCCACCAGGCCATCGGCCCAGACGGTGGAAGTGAGCACGCCGGAACTCTGGTTGCCGAAGAGATCGAGTCCACCGTGTTCGTTCAGCCGCACACGCAGGAACTCGCGCCGCTTGTCGGCCCTGGGCCAGTCGAAGTCGGCACGCAAGGGCAACCCAGCCGGCATCTTCGGGCTCGCGCCTTGCAGCGCCTTGAGCACCGGCGCCACGCACAGCAAGAAGGTGACAAAGCTCGACACCGGGTTGCCGGGCAGGCCGATGAACAACGCCCCCGGCGCGCCGGCGGCAGACACTTCGCCAAACGCCAGCGGCTTGCCCGGCTTGATGGCGATCTGCCAGAGTTCGAGGCGACCCTCGGCCTGCACCGCAGGCCGCAGGTGGTCTTCCTCGCCCACCGATACGCCGCCGGTACTGAGGATCAGGTCGTGGCCCTGCGACGCCTGACGCAGCGCATCGCGCGTGGCCTGCAACCGGTCGGGCACGATACCCAGGTCGCTGACCTCGCAACCGCAGCCCTGCAACAGCGCACGCAGCATGAAACGGTTGGAGTTGTAGATCGCACCCGGCCGCAGTGGATCGCCGGGCATCACCAGTTCATCGCCAGTGGACAGCAGCGCCACGCGCGGTCGGCGCACCACCTGCAGCCTGGCGGCACCGACGCTGGCGGCCAGGCCCAGCGCCTGCGCCGTCAGTCGCGTGCCCTTGGCCAGCACCACGTCACCCAGGCGCACGTCCTCGCCGCGGCGACGGATCCAGTCCCCCACGGCCGGCACGGCGCGCACACGCACCGCACCGAGCCCGTCGCCAGGCACGGCTTCGCCTTGCTCCTGCATCAGCACGGTATCGGCACCCTGCGGGATCTGCGCACCGGTGAAGATGCGTGCCGCGGTACCCGCAGCCAGCGCCTGGCCGACGACGCCGGCCGGGATGCGTTGCACTACCGGCAGCAGTGCGCCGGCCTGCGCCGCGTCGGCGGCGCGCAGTGCATAGCCGTCCATCGAGCTGTTGTCGGCCGGTGGCACATCCAGTGCCGAGCGAACCTCGACGGCCAGCACACGGCCCAGCCCATCGAAGGTGGACACGGCGTCGCTCTGCGCGATCGCGTGGCCGACTGCGCCGCGCAGCAGGCGCTCCAGCGCCTCGTCGAGGCTGAGCAGCGGTGGCCGATCAGACATCGGTTTGGCCGCAGCGCTCAATGCGCAAGCCCGCGCTGCCAGGCAGGCTGGGGGCCGTCATGACACGTCATGCTCGCGGATGTAGCGCTTGACGCCTTCGGCATCGGCCGGCAGGACGTGGTAGCGCTTGGGCAGAGCCTCGATGCCCTGCAGTACCGCGGGGCGCGGCGGGTCGATGCCCAGCGCCTCACGGATCGTCTCGGCAAACTTGGCCGGCAGCGCGGTCTCGAGCACCAGCATCGGCACGCCGTCGCGGCGATGTTCGCGCGCCACCTTCAGGCCGTCGGCGGTGTGGGTGTCGACCATCGTGCCAAAACGCTGCCAGGTATCGCGGATGGTGGCGATGCGCTCGGCATGCACGCTCTTGCCGGAGGTGAAGCCGAAGCCGGCAATGCGCGCGAATTCCTCGACCGTGACCTGGAAGCCGCCGTCACGCGCGATGCCGGCGCCAAACAGTGCGGCGGTGCGTGCACCGTCGCGGCCCACCAGGTCGAAGACAAAGCGCTCGAAGTTGGAGGCCTTGCTGATATCCATCGACGGGCTCGAGGTCTCGAAGGTCTCGCTGCCTGAGCGCACACGGTAGTGGCCGGTACGGAAGAACTCGTCGAGCACATCGTTTTCGTTGGTGGCCGCCACCAGCCGGCCGATCGGCAGGCCCATCGAGCGCGCCACATGGCCGGCACAGATGTTGCCGAAATTGCCCGAGGGAACACAGAAGTCCACCACCTGGTGGTCGCGCTGCGTGGCCTGGAACCAGCCGGCGAAGTAGTACACCACCTGCGCCAGCAGCCGCGCCCAGTTGATCGAGTTGACGGTGCCGATGTGGTGGCGCTGCTTGAAGCCCAGGTCGTTGGACACCGCCTTGACGATGTCCTGGCAATCGTCGAACACACCTTCGATGGCGATGTTGTGGATGTTCGGGTCCTGCAGGCTGAACATCTGTGCCTGCTGGAACGGGCTCATGCGCCCGTGCGGCGAGAGCATGAAGACACGCACGCCCTTCTTGCCGCGCATCGCGTACTCGGCGGCGCTGCCGGTGTCGCCGGAGGTCGCGCCCAGGATGTTGAGCTGCCGCCCGGTGCGCGCCAGCTGGTATTCGAACAGCTGGCCCAGCAGCTGCATCGCGATGTCCTTGAAGGCCAGCGTCGGGCCGTTGGACAGCGCCTGCAGGAACAGGCCCTCGTCCAGGGCCTTCAGCGGCGTGATGCGCGCATCGCCGAAGGCCTGGGCCGTGTAGGTACGTGCGGCGATGCTGCGCAGGTCTTCGGGCGGAATGTCGTCGATGTACAGCGACAGGATCTGGAAGGCCAGCTCCGGGTACGACAGAGCGCGCCAGCGCGCCAGCGTGGCCGCATCGACCTGCGGGTAGGCCTGCGGCAGGTACAGCCCACCGTCCGGTGCCAGGCCCTCGAGCAGGATTTCGCTGAAAGACCGTGGCGTGGCATCGCCGCGGGTGCTGAGGTACTTCAATTCAGCTCTTCCTTGCGGATACGCACGATCGGCGCCAGCACCGTCGGCAGGCTCTGCATCTGCGCCAACGCGGCCTTCATACGCCCCTCGCGCGTGTCGTGCGTCAGGATGATCAGGTCGGTCTGGTTCTCACCTTCCGCACTTTCGCGCTGCAACACCGCATCGATCGAGATGTCGTTCTCGGCCAGGATGCCGGTGATGCGCGCCAGCACGCCCGCTTTGTCGGCCACCACCAGGCGAAGGTAGAACGCGGTCACTACCTCGTCGATGCCGAGAATCGGCGTGTCCTGCATTGCGCTGCGCTGGAAGGCCAGGTGCGGCACGCGATGGTCCGGGTCGGCGGTGTGCAGCCGCGTGATGTCCACCAGGTCGGCCACCACGGCCGACGCGGTCGGTTCGGCACCGGCCCCCTTGCCGTAGTACAGCGTGGTGCCGACGGCGTCACCCTGCACCACCACGGCGTTCATCGCGCCTTCGACATTGGCGATCAACCGGCCGGTGGGGATCAGCGTCGGGTGCACGCGCAGCTCGATGCCCCCCATGCCACCCGGCGCGGTCGCCAGGTCGTCGCGCCGCTTGGTGATGCCCAGCAGCTTGATGCGGTAGCCCAGCTGCTCGGCATAACGGATGTCGGCCGCCTGCAGCGCGCCGATGCCCTCGACATGAGCCTTGTCGAACTGCACCGGGATGCCGAAGGCCAGCGCGCTCATGATCGTCGCCTTGTGCGCTGCGTCGACGCCCTCGATGTCGAAGGTGGGGTCGGCCTCGGCATAGCCCAGCCGTTGTGCATCCTTCAGCGCCGCGTCGAAGTCCAGCCCCTTCGAACGCATCTCCGACAGGATGAAGTTGGTGGTGCCGTTGATGATGCCGGCGATCCACTCGATGCGGTTCGCGCTCAGGCCTTCGCGCAGCGCCTTGATGATCGGTATGCCGCCGGCCACCGCCGCCTCGAAGGCCACGACCACGCCCTTGGCGCTGGCCGCGGCGAAGATCTCGGTGCCGTGCACCGCCAGCAGTGCCTTGTTGGCCGTGACCACGTGCTTGCCGGCAGCGATGGCTTCCAGCACCAGCACGCGGGCGATGCCGTAGCCGCCGATGAGCTCGACGACGATGTCGATGTCGGGGTTGGCGATCACCTGCCGCGCATCGTTGACCACCGTCACCGCCGGGCCGACCACCGAGCGCGCACGCTCGAGGTCGAGGTCGGCGACCATCGTGATCTCGATGCCACGGCCGGCGCGGCGGCGGATTTCCGCCTGGTTGCGCTGCAGTACCTTGAAGGTTCCGCTGCCGACGGTGCCGATGCCGAGCAGGCCGACCTGGATGGGTTGCATGATGTTCACTGGGAGTGGCGTTTGCGGTAATGGCCGAGGAAGCGCGCTATGTGACCGACGGCGTCGCTCAGGTCGTCCGAATTCGGCAGGAAGACGATTCTGAAATGATCGGGGCTGGGCCAGTTGAAGCCAGTGCCCTGCACGATCAGCACCTTCTCCTCGGCCAACAGTTCGTAGGCGAACTGCTGGTCGTCGGCAATGGGGTACATCTTCGGGTCGAGCCGCGGAAACATGTATAGCGCCGCCTTCGGCTTGACCACGCTGACGCCTGGAATCTGCGACAGCAGTTCATAGGCCAGATCGCGCTGGCGGCACAGCCGCCCGCCCGGTGCCACCAGGTCCTTGATGCTCTGGTAGCCGCCCAGCGCCGTCTGGATCGCCAGTTGCCCGGGGGTGTTGGCGCACAGCCGCATCGACGCCAGCATGTTCAGCCCCTCGATGTAATCACCCGCATGGCGCTTGTCACCGGAGACGATCATCCAGCCGGCGCGATAGCCGCAGGAGCGGTAGTTCTTCGACAGGCCGTTGAAGGTCACGAATAGCACGTCTTCGGCCAGCGAGGCGATGCTGGTGTGGGTGTTGCCGTCGTACAGCGTCTTGTCGTAGATCTCATCGGCGAAGACGATCAGCTGATGCTGGCGCGCCAACTCGACGATCTGCACAAGAAGCTCGGTCGGGTACAGAGCCCCGGTCGGGTTGTTCGGGTTGATGACGACGATGCCGCGCGTGTTGGGCGTGATCTTGGCGCGAATGTCGGCGATGTCCGGCGTCCAGTCGGCCTGCTCGTCGCACAGGTAGTGCACCGGCCGGCCGCCGGACAGCGACACCGCCGCGGTCCATAGCGGGTAGTCGGGCGCCGGCACCAGCACCTCGTCACCGCTGTCGAGCAACGCGTTCAGACTCATGACGATGAGCTCGGAGGCACCGTTGCCCAGGTAGACATCGTCGACGCCGACGCCGGCGATGTTCTTTTCCTGCGAATAGTGCACCACCGCCTTGCGCGGCGCGAACAGGCCCTTGCTGTCGGTGTAGCCGGCCGAATGCGGCAGGTTGCGGATCATGTCCTGCACGATCTCGTCGGGCGGTTCCAGGCCGAACACCGCCAGGTTGCCGATGTTCAGCTTGATGATCTTGTGGCCCTCTTCCTCCATCTCGCGGGCCTTGTCGAGCACGGGGCCGCGGATGTCGTAGCACACGTCGTTCAGCTTGCTGGACTTCAAAATGGGCTTCAACGCGTGGGCTCCTGTAGGCTTCCTGGCCGGTGATCGGCGCAGTGTGCTGCGCTGCAAAAACCTATAATTTAACCATAGGGAGCCTGCTACTCGCGCCGTTGCCGCCGATTCAACGTGAAGTTCCAACCCGACCACAACGAGGGTGTCAATACCATCACGCGCCACGATGCGTCGAGCATCTGGGTCGGTAACACGCGATTCACGCACAGCTTGCTGGTGCCGTCAAAGGGCGAGGTGCTGTGTTGGGCTCCCGCTCGCGTCGAGCAGCTCGTGGCGGCGCACTTCGAGCAGGCGCTGACGCTACAGCCCGAACTGGTGATCTTCGGCAGCGGGCCGCGACTGCACTTCGTATCTGCGTCGCTGCAGCGCTGCCTGATCGATCGGCGCATCGGCGTCGAGACCATGGACACGGCCGCTGCCTGCCGCACCTACAACGTGCTGGCCAGCGAAGGCCGCGCTGTGCTGGCCGCACTGCTGCTCGATCCGCTGGATGCCGCTGCCGCGTGACGCGAGACGCACCGGATGGTGCCGGCGCGCCATCGGCTTGACTTTATAATTACCGGTTATGCCGTCACAGGCCCCGACTTCGAGAGCCGCACCACATGACCCCATCCGTCAACAAATCCCTCCCGGAATTCGAAGCCGTCGCGACCAGCGGCGTCAAGTTCAACCCGCAGGCCTATCTCGGCCGCACGGTTGTACTCTATTTCTATCCGAAGGATGCGACGCCGGGCTGTACCACCGAGGCCATGCAGTTCCGTGACCGCCACAAGGACTTCGTCAAGGCCGGCGCGGTGGTGTTCGGCGTGTCGCGCGACAACATGAGTTCGCACGAGAAGTTCAAGAGCAACCTGGAGCTGCCCTTCGACCTGATCGCCGACACCGAGGAAAAGCTTTGCCACATGTTCGGCGTGGTGAAGAACAAGATCATGTACGGCAAGAAGGTCAAGGGCATCGAGCGCAGCACCTTCCTCATCGACCCCCAAGGTGTGCTGCGTGCCGAATGGCGCGGCATCAAGGTCGCCGGGCATGTGGACGATGTGCTCAAGGCCGTGAAACTGCTGAAGAAAGCCGCTTGAACAATCTCGTCCTTCTCCCGATGTGTCCGACGCCGGCCCTGTGCCGGCGTTTTTGCTGATTCCTGCCGGCCCCTGCGCCCCACCCCATGCCGCTGCCCAAGCCCCCGACTCAGAAAGCCGCCCTGCTCGCCGCCGCCGACTTCGAGGCGCAAGCCGCCCCCAGACATGACAAGCGCAGCACGAAGCCGGCTGCTTCGGCCGAGCTGGCGGCCGGCGCCTCGCTCGACCTGTTCGACAGCCGGGTGGCAGCGACCGTCATGCCACCGGCCAAGGCAAGGCCCACGGCACCCGCGCCCGCCGCGCCCGTCGCCGACGCACCACGGGCGCGGTCGCGGCCGCCGCGCATCCCCGGCCCGGCCAAGCTCTTCGTGCTCGACACGAACGTACTGATGCACGACCCGATGTCGCTGTTCCGCTTCGACGAGCACGACATCTTCCTGCCGATGATCACGCTGGAAGAGCTGGACAACAACAAGAAGGGTTTGAGCGAAGTCGCGCGCAACGCGCGCCAGGTCAGCCGCAACCTGGACTCGCTGGCCACCTTCACCGATGCCAAGGGCGGCGTCGATGCCACGGCCGGCATCCCGCTGTCCAAGACCGGCCACAAGGATGCCGCCGGCAAGCTGTTCTTCCAGACCACGCTGTTCGACATCAAACTGCCCGACGGCCTGCCGCAGGGCAAGGCGGACAACCAGATCCTGGGTGTGGTGCGCTCCTTGCGCGAGCAGCAGCCCGGGCGGGATGTGGTGCTGGTGTCCAAGGACATCAACATGCGCGTCAAGGCGCGCGCTCTCGGCCTGCCGGCCGAGGACTACTTCAACGACAAGACGCTCGACGACGGCGACCTGCTCTACACCGGCGTGCTGGCACTGCCGGCCGACTTCTGGGAACGCCATGGCAAGACGATGGAAAGCTGGCAGCAAGGCGGGCACACCTACTACCGCATCGCCGGCCCGCTGGTGCCGGTGCTGCTGATCAACCAGTTCGTCTATCTCGAGACACCGGGCGCTGCACCGCTGTACGCACGCGTCACCGAAATCACCGGCAAGACGGCTGTGTTGAAGACCGCGCGCGACTACAGCCACGCGAAGAACGCGGTGTGGGGCGTGACCTCGCGCAACCGTGAACAGAACTTCGCGCTCAACCTGCTGATGGACCCGGAGTGCGACTTCATCACCCTCACCGGCACGGCCGGCTCGGGCAAGACGCTGATGACGCTGGCCGCGGGCCTGAGCCAGGTACTCGATGACCGGCGCTACACCGAGATCATCGTCACTCGCGTGACCGTGCCGGTGGGCGAAGACATCGGCTTCCTGCCCGGCAACGAGGAAGAAAAGATGGGCCCGTGGATGGGCGCACTCGACGACAACCTCGAGGTGTTGGCGCGCACCGACACCAGTGCCGGCGAATGGGGCCGCGCCGCCACCAACGACCTGGTGCGCAGCAAGATCAAGATCAAGAGCCTGAACTTCATGCGCGGGCGCACCTTCCTGAACAAGTTCGTGCTCATCGACGAGGCGCAGAACCTGTCGCCCAAGCAGATGAAGACCCTGATCACGCGCGCCGGCCCAGGCACGAAGATCGTCTGCCTGGGCAACCTGGCGCAGATCGACACGCCCTACCTCACCGAAGGCAGCTCGGGCCTGACCTACGCGGTAGACCGATTCAAGGGCTGGCCGCATGGCGGCCACATCATGCTGGCGCGTGGCGAGCGTTCGCGGCTGGCCGACTTCGCCTCCGAGGTGCTCTGAAACGGCCCAGGGCGACGAGCCAACGCCGCGCTGCACATCCTGCCCCGGCCTCTGACTGGTTTGTCGCCGTCACCAGCGCGGCTGGCTGCTTTCGGCGGGATCTTTGCCCGGCCTGGATCGATGGGACGCTGCGCCAGGCCGTCTACCGCAGCGCCACGGCCTCGGCGTCGCGAACCAGCGAGTGCGCCTGCTGCAGCACCGAGTTCAGCACCGGCCCGATGAAGATCACCGCCGGACTGCGGATGCGCAAGCGCGCCACGGATTCGGGCAGCTCGCCCAGCGAGCTCGCGTGCAAACGCTGCTCGTCGGTGCCGGCTCGCTCGACGATGCCGGCCGGCCAGTCGGCCGGCAGGCTGCGCCGCAGCTCGGACACCAGCCCGGCGCACCGGCTCAGGCCCATGTAGATCACGACCGTCGTTCCGCCCGCCGCCAGGCGCCCGATCGCCGCCCAGTCCGGACCCGGCACACCCGGCCGGCACTGCCCGGTGACGAGCAGCACGCCATGCGCAGCACAACGACGGTCGGTCCACGACACCCCCAGTGCCGCGGCTGCGCACAGGCCCGAGGTGATGCCGTTGACCACGATCACTTCGAGCCCCGCCGCGCGCAGCGCGGCCATCTCCTCGGCGGCCCGTCCGAAGACCAGCGGGTCGCCGCCCTTGAGCCGAACCACGCGCTCGCCGGCCAGGGCCTCGCGCACCATCAGCCGCTCGATGAACGGCTGCGGTGTCGACGCACACCCGCCGCGCTTGCCGACGTGGACGACGCGCGCCTTTCGTCCACCGGCCGGGAGCACCGACTCGATCACCTGTTCGCCGACCAGGTCGTCCACCAGGACCACCGACGCCGCCTGGAGCACGC
The DNA here is from genome assembly GCA_963824005.1 of uncultured beta proteobacterium. GTDB lineage: Bacteria > Pseudomonadota > Gammaproteobacteria > Burkholderiales > Burkholderiaceae_C > Rubrivivax. The sequence goes on along the minus strand of CAWGOK010000013.1, from coordinate 49,274 downwards.
GCACGGCCTTCAGCGTCAGCAGCTCCGGATCGCCGGGACCTGCACCCACCAGGTGCACGGGATGGCGTGTGGGGTGCCCGGGCCTCATGTCGTCGTCCGGGTGCAGGGGCCGGCCACCGGCGCGCGCAAGTCCAGCGCCTTGTGCTCCAACTCGTCGGCGTCGAGGCAGACCTGCCCGGCCTCGACCTTGCAGGCGAAGGTCGGCGTGCAACCTTCGTCGGGTGCAGCTGCATTGCCGTCGACGAAGCCGATGCTCCAGTTGTGCAGCGGACACGCCACGCTTTCGCCGAACACGATGCCCTGCGACAGCGGGCCACCCTTGTGCGGGCAGCGGTCGAGCAGCGCGAAGACCCTGTCGCCCAGCGTGCGAAAAAGTGCCACCGGCATGCCCTGCTCGCGCACCACGCGGCGCGAGCCGAGCATCGGGATGTCGCCCACGGCGCAGATTTCGATCCAGCGTTTCATGCCATCTCCTTGGCGGGTTGCAGCGGCGTGAACTGCCGCAGGTCGACCTGCGCCTTGTCGAACTCGAACCAGGGATCGGGCTCGCCGTCGAGCGCGAACTGCAGGCGTTCCCACAGCGCCTTGCGGCCCGCGGCGTCGTCGAGGATGCGCTTCTTCACCGTGTCCAGGCCGACGCGGTGGACGAAGTGCACGGTGCGTTCGAGGTACCAGCCCTCTTCGCGGTACAGCTGCATGAAGGCGCCGCTGTACTCCAGCACCTCGGCGGCGCTCTTCACCTTGACGAGGAACTGCGCCACCTCGGTCTTGATGCCGCCGTTGCCGGCAATGTGGATCTCCCAGCCGGAGTCGACGCCGATCACGCCGATGTCCTTGATGCCAGCCTCGGCGCAATTGCGCGGGCAGCCCGAGACCGCGAACTTGACCTTGTGCGGCGCATACATGCGCCACATCGCGCGCTCCAGGTCCTTGCCCATCCGCGTGCTGTCCTGCGTGCCCATGCGGCACCACTCGCTGCCGACGCAGGTCTTGACCGTGCGCAACGCCTTGGCATAAGCATGGCCGCTGGGCATGCCGATGTCGCGCCAGACATTCACCAGGTCTTCCTTCTTCACGCCCAGCAGGTCGATGCGCTGGCCGCCGGTGACCTTGACGGTGGGAATCTTGTACTTGTCGACCGCGTCGGCGATGCGCCGCAGTTCGTCGGCCGTGGTCTCGCCGCCCCACATGCGCGGGATCACGCTGTAGCTGCCGTCCTTCTGGATGTTGGCGTGGCTGCGCTCGTTGATGTAGCGGCTTTGCGGGTCGTCCCGGGCCTCCTTGGGCCAGGTGCTGATGAGGTAGTAGTTGACCGCCGGGCGGCAGCTCGAGCAGCCGTTGGGTGTGCGCCAGCCCAACTGCTTGTACACGCCATCGATCGTCAGCAGCTTGCCGCCGTCGGGCAGCGGCTTGCGGATGGCCGCGCGCACCTCGTCGTGGCTGACGTCGGTGCAGCCGCACATGGCCTTCTTCTTCGGCGTGGCCGAGAAGTCGCCCACCGTCAGCATCAGCAACTGCTCGACCAGGCCGGTACAGGAGCCGCAGCTCGCGCTGGCCTTGGTGTGCTTGCGCACGTCCTCCAGCGTGAACAGGCCCTTGTCCTTGATCGCCTTGCAGATCGTGCCCTTGGACACGCCGTTGCAGCCGCACACCTCATCGCCGTCGGCCAACGCGGCCGCCTTGTTGTGGCCCTGGTGGCCGGCATCGCCGATGTTCGACTCGCCGAACATCAGTTTGTCGCGGATGTCGTGCACCTTGCGGCCTTCGCGCAGCAGCTTGAAGTACCAGCCGCCATCGACCGTGTCTCCGTATAGGCAGGCGCCGATGAGCTTGTCGTCCTTGATCACCAGCTTCTTGTAGACACCTGCGAAGGGATCGCTCAACACGATCTCCTCGCAGCCTTCGCCGCCCATGAAGTCGCCGGCCGAGAAAAGGTCGATGCCGGTGACCTTGAGCTTGGTGCTGACCTGGCTGCCGGTGTAGCGGCCGATGCCGAACTGCGCCAGGTGCGTGGCGCAGACCTTGCCCTGCTCGAACAGCGGCGCCACCAGCCCGTAGGCGATGCCGCGGTGCGCCGCGCATTCGCCCACCGCGTAGATGCGCGGGTCGGTGACGGTCTGCATCGTGTCGCTGACGACGATGCCGCGGTTCACCAGCAGGCCGGCGCTTTCGGCCAGCTGCGTGTTGGGGCGGATGCCGGCGGCCATCACCACCAGGTCGGCAGGCAGTTCGCGCCCGTCCTTGAAGCGCAGCGCCATGACCCGGCCGTCCCGGTCGGGAACCAGTGCCTCGGTCTGCGCGCCGATCTCGAAGCGGATGCCGCGCTCGGCCAGCGACTTCTGCAGCAGCTTGCCGGCCACGTCGTCGAGCTGGCGCTCCATCAACCACGGCATGATGTGCACTACCGTGACCTGCATGCCGCGCCGCATCAGCCCGTTGGCCGCCTCCAGCCCCAGCAGGCCGCCGCCGATGACCACGGCGTGCTGGTAGCGGGCCGCGGCGTCGATCATGGCCTGCGTGTCGGCGATGTCGCGGTAGGCGATCACGCCCTGCAGGTCCTTGCCCGGCACGGGCAGGATGAAGGGCATGGAACCGGTGGCCACCAGCAGGCGGTCGTACTCGGCCGTGCTGCCGTCGTCGGCGATCACGCGGCGCTTGACGCGGTCGATGGCGACGACCTTGCGTCCGGTGTGCAGCGTGATGCCCTGTTCGGCGTACCACGACAGCGGGTTGAGGATGATCTCGTCGATCGTCTGCTCGCCGGCCAGCACCGGCGACAGCAGGATGCGGTTGTAGTTGGGATGCGGCTCGGCGCCGAACACCGTGATGTCGTACAGCTCGGGAGCGATCTTCAGCAGTTCTTCCAGCGTGCGCACGCCGGCCATGCCGTTGCCGATCATCACGAGGCGGGATTTCTTCATGGCGTTCACTCCAATCGGACAAGGGAAATCAAAGGCATGGGGCGAGGCTGTTGGCCGCCGCCCGGTTGGCGGCCATACCGGCAAGGGTGAGGAATCGGCCCTGCACGCGAAGCGCACCGGCCGGACGTGAGACTGGCGCCTTGCACGGCGCTTCACGATGACGGGGCGTCGTTGCCTCGCACCATGCAGGCTGCAAGAGTCGTGCCTGTTCACCGGGCCGATGCAGGAGGGTTGGCTAGACTTCGTGCAATGACCGAAGACCGATCGCCCGCCTCGCCCGTGCTGGCCATCTCGGACTGCGAGGACGCGGCCGCCGCCCTCGGAAACGCGCTGCGCCAGGCCGGCTTGGCCTGCGCCGGCGAATCGTCGGGCCTCGACCTGGGTCAGTTCCGTGGCGACGGCGCACCAAATGCGGTCATCGTCCACTGGCATGGGGACGCCGGCGCACTCGTCGAGGCCCTGCGTCCATGGCAGGGCGTGCCGCCATGCCCGGTCTGCGTCATCGCCGCCCGGGTGGACGCCGCCGCGGCCCGGGCGCTGGCCGAGGCCGGGGCCCACCATTGGAGCGACGTGCTGCAGGCCTCGGCACTGCGCGCGGCACTGGGCTTTGCCGGTGCCCTGTTCGAGCGCCAGCAGGTACTCAGGCTGGACGCAGCCCGCGCACGCGACCAGCTCGACGACCGCAAATGGGTCGACCGCGCCAAAGGTGTGTTGATGGGCGCGCGGGGCTTCGGCGAGGACGATGCCTTCGCCTTGCTGCGCAGCGTGGCGATGCATGCCAACCTCAAGCTGGCCGACGTGGCCCGGTCGGTGGTCGATGCGGCGCGCTGGGCCGAGGCGGTGAATCGATCCGGCCAGTTGAGGATGCTCTCGCAACGTGTCGTCAGCGCTGCGGCGCAGCGTCTGGTGCGGGTGGACGCCGCGAGCGCCCGCAAGGTCCAGCAGCAGGCGCTGGCCAGGGCCAGGGAGAACCTGGCGCATCTCGCGCAGCTGCCGCTGTCCGAGGGCGAGCAGGCGGCGCTGGACGAGACCACGCACGCCTGGCAGCGCTTGGCCAACGCGCTGGACGCACGGCTCGATCTGGGCTCGCTGCAAGCCGCGGATGCCGCAGCACAGATGGCATTGCGGGCGGCCGAGGCCTTGACCCTGGCGCTGCAGGCGCAAGGCGCGCGCCAGCCGCTGCATGTGATCGACCTGTGCGGACGGCAGCGCATGCATGCGCAAAGGCTGGTCAAACAAGGGCTGCTCGCGATGCTGGGGGCCGCACCCGATGCGGCGATCGGCACCCAGGAACTGGCCCGGGCATTCAGCGACGGTCTGGCTCAGGTCGAGAGCCTGCCGCTCGATTCACCCGATATCCGCGAAGCGCTGGCGGCATCGAAGGAGGCCTGGCTGCAGATGTTGCGCGCCGTGCGCGCCTCGGATCCAGCCGGCCTGGTGCATGCCGGCCAGCATCTGCTGGACCGGGTCGAACACCTGACGCTGCAGTGCGAACACAGCCTGCATGTGCTGATGGCCTGAGCTCGTCGGCACAGGCAGGCCGGATCTGCCAACCATGACCGGCAACTCGAAGCCGCCGTCCCGCCGGCACCATCGTTGACCGACGTCAAGTCACGAGCGCAACGAGGGGTCGATAGTGGGCACCGCGTCGAGCACCTGTGTCCCACCTTCGATACGCGAGGAATTGAACATGCGATCCAGCGGGCTTCTGATGAACACGCTCGTGGGCGCGATGGCCTTGATCGCCGCGACGGCGCTTGCGCAACAGAAGGTGGACCTCGGCAAGCGCGAGTTCGAGAGCAAGTGCGCGGTGTGCCATGGCAAGGACGGCAAGGGCGGGGGGCCCTACGCCGAACAGCTCAAGCGCGGCCTGCCCGACCTGACGACGCTGGCGCAGCGCAATGGCGGCGTCTTTCCCGTCAGCCGGACCTACGAGACGATCGAGGGCGCGGGCAAGGGGCATGGCACGCGCGACATGCCGGTGTGGGGCCTCGACTACTCCATCCAGGCCACCGAAGCCCTGCCCGACCTGCCCTACAACCAGGCAATTTACGTGCGCACGCGCATCATGGCCTTGCTCGAGTACCTGAACCAGCTTCAGGTGAAGTGATCGGCCCGGGCGTCCGCATCGGCCATCGCGTCGTCGATCAGCCGCGCCACCAGTGCCGGGTCTTCCATCGGCATCATGTGTGTCTTGTCCATCAGCTGCAGGTCGCGCCCATTGCGGAATTCCTGCGCCAGCGGCGGCCAGGTGGGCGTGCCCAGCGCGTCCCAGGGTTTGACGTTCGGGTCCTGCGGCCGTGCGCGTACCACCAGCACGGGGATCTGCAGCGCGCGGATGCTGGCATAGATGCCGCCGTTCTGCCGCGCCGCCGGATAGACCCGCCCTTCGAAGGCCGGCGCGCAGGCCAGCTGGAAGCCGTGGCCACCGTCGGCCGGCTTCAGGCCGTGCTGGCAGTAGTCCATCAAGGCCTGGGTGTCGAAGACTGAATAGGGCGGCCGGTCGGCAAAGCGGTCGAACATCTCCTGCGCCGATGCGAACTGGTTCTTGCGCCATGCCGCCGGGTGCAACGTGCCCTGGGGCACTGGCGGCAGGTGGTAGTCGGCCGGCGCCAAGATCACCGGATCGATCAGCACCAGCTGACGGAAGCGAGCGGGTTCGAAGGCGGCAGCCTGCACCAGTGAATGCGCACCCATGCTGTGCCCGATGCCCACCGCGCCGTGCAGATCCAAGGCCGCCGCCATGGCCGCCTGGTCACGGCCGAAGTCGGCCCAGCTGTCGAAACCGGTGCCGCTGCTGCGGCCGTGGCCGCGCAACTCCACCGCGATGACATGCCGGCCCGGCAGGTGGTGAATGACCTGGTCCCAGACGCGGCCGTGGAAACCGGTGGCATGCACCATCCACAGCGTGGGTGCGATGCCGCGCAATGGGGCGCGCCACTCGAAGGCGGCCAGCGACAGGCCGTCAACCGGAACGTGGTGCAGCTTGGGCTGGTGGCTCATGGCTTCCTTGTCGCTTCAGACCTCGGCGGCCAGGCGGCTGGCCTGATCGATGGCGCGCTTGGCGTCCAGCTCTGCGGCCTCGTAGGCGCCGCCCACCAGGTGGGCCTTGATGCCGGCCGCCACCAGCGCGTCGTACAGCGTACGCAGCGGCGTCTGGCCGGCGCAGACGATCACCGTGTCCACGGCAAACAGCCGCGGCTCGCCGTTCACCCGCGTGTGCAGCCCGGCATCGTCGATCTTCAGGTATTCGACGCCGCCGATCATCTGTACGCCACGTCGCTTGAGCAGCAGGCGGTGCGTCCAGCCGGTGGTACGACCCAGCGTCTTGCCCAGTGCGTCGGCCTTGCGCTGCATCAGCACCACCTCGCGCTCGGCCCGAGCCACCTGCGGCAACACACCGGTGACGCCGCCGCGCGGGTGGTTCCTGAAGTCGATACCCCATTCGCGCGCGAACACCTCGACGTCCAGCGCACCCGAGCTGCCGGCGTGCGACACCAGCTCGGCCACGTCGAAGCCGATGCCACCGGCGCCGAGGATGGCCACGCGCTTGCCGATCGGCCGCCGGCCGAGGATGGCGTCGATGTAGGGCAGCACCATCGGGTGCTCGATGCCTGGGATGTCGGGCGTGCGCGGCGCGATGCCGGTGGCCACCACCACTTCGTCGAAGCCTTCGGCGCGCAGCGCGTTCGCCTCGGCATGGGTGCTCAGCCGCAGCATCACGCCCCACTTCTCGAGCATGCGGCGGTAGTAGCGCAGCGTCTCGTGGAACTCCTCCTTTCCCGGGATGCGCTTGGCCAGGTTGAACTGCCCACCGATCTCGGTGCCTGCGTCGATCAGCGTGATGTGGTGACCGCGTTGCGCCGCGGTGGTGGCAAAGGCCAGCCCGGCCGGGCCGGCGCCGACCACGGCGATGCGCTTGGGCGTGCGCACGGGCCGGTACCGCAGCAACGTCTCGTTGCAGGCACGCGGGTTGACCAGGCAGCTGACCTGCTGGCGGCCGCTGAAGCTGTGGTCCAGGCAGGCCTGGTTGCAGCCGATGCAGGTATTGATCTGATCCTCGCGGCCTTCGCGCGCCTTGTTCACCAACTCGGGGTCGGCCAGCATCGGCCGCGCCATCGACACCAGGTCGGCGTCGCCGCGGGCCAGCACGTCCTCAGCCACCTGCGGCATGTTGATGCGGTTGCTGGTGATCAGCGGCACGCGCAATTCGCGGCGCAGCCGGCCGGTGACCTGTGCGAAGGCGGCGCGCGGCACCATCGTGGCGATCGTCGGCACCGGTGCCTCGTGCCAGCAGAAATGCGTGCTGACGATGTTGGCACCAGCCTCCTGCACCGCCTGGCCCAGCGAGACGATCTCGTCCCAGGCCAGGCCGCCGTCGAGCATGTCCATCGCGGCGATGCGGAAGATGAGGATGAACTTCTCGCCCACCGCCGCACGCACGCGCCGCACCACTTCCACCGGAAAGCGCATGCGGTTTTCCCAGGCCCCGCCCCAGCGGTCGCTGCGATGGTTGGTCTTGCGCACCAGGAAGGTGGACAGCAGGTAGCCGGCTGAGCCGATGATCTCCACGCCGTCGTAGCCCGCGGCCTGGGCAAGCGCGGCGCAGTGGGCGAAATCCGCGAGCTGCTTTTCGATGCCGGCTTCGTCCAGCTCGTTCGGCGTGTAGCGGCCGATGCGCGACTTCAGCGGCGATGGCGCCACGCAGGCCGGCGTGCCGGCCAGCGCGCCGGTGTGCAGGATCTGCAGGCAGATCTTCACCTCGAGGTCGGCGGCGTGCACCGCTTGCGTGATCTGCCGGTGCGCTTCAGCCTCCTCGCGCGTGGACAGCTTGCTGCCGATGCCGCCTTCGTCATTGGGCGAGATGCCGCCGGTGATGATCATGCCGACACCGCCGCGCGCGCGTTCGGCAAAGTATTCGGCCATGCGCGGGAAGCCGTCCGGCGCCTCTTCCAGCCCGGTGTGCATCGAGCCCATCAGGATGCGGTTCTTCAGCCGCGTGAAGCCCAGGTCCAGCGGCGCGAAGATGTGCGGATAGCGGTCGGCAGCGTTCATGCGTCGCACTGTGAGGTTGCCGTCAGCAGGAAATGACCTCGGGCCACGGCGATCGGGTGGTCGGGGCCGCGCTGCCAGCAGCGCACCTGCACCAGCGCCACCCGCGAGCCCACCCTCACCACCTCGCAGGCGGCGAAACTTTCCTCGGGTCGGCCGGCACGAAGATAGTCGATCGAAAAGTCGATCCCCTTGGGGAACTTCGTGCCGCGCAAGCTGCGGATCAGGTGCAGCGTGGCCGCGGTTTCGGCAAAGCCGGCGATGACACCGCCGTGCAGCGCCGGCAAGTGCGGGTTGCCGATCAACTTGTCCTGGTACGGCAGGCGAAACAGCGGCGGCTCGCCCTCGGGTGCCACGCGGATGCCCAGGTACTCGACGTACGGGATCGGGTTGTCGGCGAGCACCGGCTCGCTGGCGGCGGGCGGCCGCCAGCCGCTCTGCTCGGCCGCCGTCGTTGCCTGGGGCGCTGCCTCGGGTGGGCCGTCCTGCGGTCGGCGCGTGCCCGCGGGCGTGGAGAGCATGAACGAGGCCTGCGCCACGGCGATCGGCTGGTCCTTGTCGCTCTGCCAGACCTCGCCGCGCACGAATGCGACATTGCGCGTGAGGCGGAAGCAGTGCGCGTCGCAGTGCACGTCGTGATCCGGGCCGGCCGCGCGCAGGTAGTCCATGCGCAGGTCGAGCGTCGCATACGGTGCGCGCTGCGTCAGCGCGGCACCCACCGCCAGCCCGCAGGCCGAGTCGGCCAGCACGGTCAGTGCGCCGGGGTGCAGCAGAGCACGGGAAGGGTCGCCGACCCATTCGGCGCGAGCCGGAAGCGTCATCGAGCCACGCGAGCGAGCGACGGCGGTGATGCGCGCGCCGATATCGCGCATGTGGGGCGTGCGGGACACGAACTTGCGGTTCAGTTCGTCCAGAAGTGAGCTCATCGACGCGATGTTATCGGCACTCGGGCCTGCAGCCGGTGGCGGGCGGTCGGCTGCGAGACTCAGCCCGGTGCGCGCATGCGGCCCACGGCCGCGATCCATTGCTGGAACGCCGCCACCTGGTCGCCGACGAACTTGCGCGTCGTCGCGTCGACGCAGCGCCCTTCGGCGTCGAACTTGCCGGCGGCCGCGCCGATGAAGACCTCGGGCTTGGCGAGCACGGCGGCGTTCAGGTAGAGCATCACCTTGCGCAGCTCGTACTGCACGCGCGCGCCGCCCAGTGGGCCGGGCGATGCACTGAGGATAGCCACCGGCTTCAGCGCCCACGGCTGGTCGTCGCCGCGGCTCAGCCAGTCGAGCAGATTCTTCAGACCGCCGGGCACCGAGAAGTTGAATTCCGGGGTCGCGACGAGCACGCCGTCGCAGCGGCGGATGCGTTCACGCAGCGCCACCACGCCGGCCGGCAAGCCCTGCGCGAAGACGTCGCCATCGAAGACGGGAACATCGCGCCAGTCGACGATGTCCAGCCTCATCGTCGGCGGCATCGACTCGCCCGCGAGGCGCAGCGCAGCAAGGTTGAGGGATGCCTTGCGCAAGCTGCCGCACAGGCCGACGATGTCGAGCGGATGGCTCATGGATGGCCTGGTCATGGGTGCGGCGGCGCCACTTCGTGTCATTCGGGGCTTGCGGGTGCCCACGGCGATGCGCCCGAACGCAGCCATTCGTCGTGGCTGCCCAGCAGCGGCGGCGCCTCCACCTCGAGCGCACGCTCGCCGTCGAAGCTGAGCGGCGAACGCACGCTGCGCCAGCGTTCGCCATGTGGATGTGCCGGGTGCGGCGCGTCGACGAACAGTTGCAGGTGGCGGGCCTGCGGATCGTCGGGCACCTCGTTGGTGTCGTACATCGGCGCATGCGGCACGTCCAGCGCCTCCAGGCGGCGACACCACTCGGCGCGTTCGCGCTCGCGGAACAGGCCGCTCAGCAACTCGATCAGCAATTCCTGGTTGCGGATGCGTGCGTCGCGGTCGGCAAAGCGCGGATCGTCGAACAGTTCGGGCTTCTCGATCGCCTGGGCGAGGCCCTGCCAGAACTTGGGCGGCGAGGACATGTGCAGCGCGATCCACTTGCCGTCGGCACAGGGCAGCACATAGCTCTGCGACACGCTCGGGCGGCTGTACGGGCCCATCACCTCGCCTTCCGAGAACAGGTGGGTGAAGGCGTCGAGGTTGAAGTGCGTCATGGCCTCGAACATCGAGACCTCGACGCGGCGGCCCGTGCCCGACTGCCGCTTCTCGCGCTCGTAGAGCGCGCCCAGGATGCCGTAGGCCGCGTAGAAGCCGGTGATGGCATCGGCCAGCGCCGGCCCGACCACGCGCGGGTTGGCCGGGTTGACCAGCAGCTTGAGGAAACCGCTCGCCGCCTGCGCCACCGTGTCGTAGCTCGGGCGCCCGGCCGCCGGGCCGTCGGGCCCGAAGCCGCTGATCGCGCAATAGATCAGGCGCGGGTTCAGCTCGCGCAGGCGCGCCTCGCCGGCGCCGATCTTCTCGGCCACGCCCGGGCGGAAGTTCTGGATGTAGACATCGGCCTCGGCCACCAGCGCCTCGAAGCGCGCGAGGCCGTCCTTGTCGCGCGTGTCCAGCGTGACGCTCTTCTTGTTGCGGTTGTAGGTCTGGAAGTGCGGGCTGTACAGGCCGCCGCGAAAGGCGCGGAACGGGTCGCCGGCGGGCTGCTCGACCTTGATCACGTCGGCACCCAGGTCGGCCAGCAGCATCGATGCCGCCGGGCCGGTGATGAAGGTGCCGTGCTCGAGCACGCGCACCCCTGCGAGAACCTTGGCCATGAATCGTGTCCTCAGAGCGCCATCTTCGGCGTGAATCCCGGCGGCAGCTCGCCGGTATAGCGCTGCTCGCGCGTGGCCTGGTACGACAGCGCGAAGCCGATCGGCCGGGCGAGCTCTTCCGTCAGGTGCCCGATCAGGCCCGCGCAGCGGGCCAGGATCGGCACGCCCTTCAGCGCTTCGGCGGGAAAGCCGACGTCGAGCAGCACCGCCGGGATCGCCGCCGACACGTTCAGGCGCAGGTCGCGACCCGTGATCCCGGGCAGCACCGTCTCGACCGCCTCGGCAATGCGCACGAAGTGCATCGGCGCGCCGGCTTCCTGCGCCACCGCGAACAGGCGCGCGACGCGCGGGTCGCGCGCCTTGTGCTGCGGATGGCCGTAGCCGGGGATCGCCTGCTTGCGATCGTGCAGTTCGCGCACCACCTCGGTGGCGGCGTCCTCGAGCGCCAGCGACTTCTGCCGCGCGAGTGCGTCGACGCGCAGGAACAGACGACCCGCCGTCTCCGACGCGCCCAGGATCACCGAGCCGCAGCCCAGGATGCCGGCGGCCACCGCGCCCTGGATCGCGTCGGGCGCGGCGGCCAGCGTCATGCGGCTGGCCTGCACGCTGGGCACCAGGCCGTGCTCGGCGATCGCCACCAGCGTCGCATCGAGCACGCGGCTGGCCACCGCGTCAGGCCGGCGCCCGGTGACGAGCAGATGGAAGTAGTCGACGAAGCCGAGCTTGCCGATCAGTTCTTCGCACAGGTTGGCGCCGCGCACGACGATGGTCTCTTCGTCGTAGGTGCAGATCGCCGATTCGGGGACGGTGGCTTTGCCGATCTTCATGGGTCGGGTTCCTGCGTGGTGCGACGGCTCAGGCCGCCGCTGCAAGCACGAAGTCGTAGCTTGCGGTGTGAAAGGGCCGCTCCATCGCGCGGCCGTCGGGCGCCACGCCGGCTCTCGTGGCGCGCGAAGGGCACGATCAGGCTGTCGCGCACGCCGAACACCGCGTCGGAGTCCAGGTACGGGCTGTCGGCGGCGAACAGGTGCGTGGTCAGCGGCACGTAGCCGTCGCGGTAGACCATCATGTGGATGTGGCCCGGCCGGTTGGGGTGCCGGCCCATGCGCGCGCAGCATGTCGCCCACCGGGCCGTCGTCGGGCACCGGGTAGAAGGTCGGCTTGATCGACCAGAAGCGGTAACGACCCTCGGCGTCGGTGTGGAAGCGCGCGCGCAGTCGCATGCCGGCGTCGCCGCCCATCTGCATGTCGTACACGCCCTCGCCGTCGCCCGACCACACGTCGACGCAGCAGCGCGCGAGCGGCCTGGCCGTGCGTGTCGGTAACGCGGCCGCTGTAGTAGGCCGGCTCGCCCGGCATGCCCTGGCCGATGTCGCTGCCCAGCGGCAGCACCGGCGCGCCCTCCCAGTAGAACGGGCCCTGCACGGTGGCCTCGGTCGGCGGCACGCTGGCCGTCTTGTCGGCCAGCGCGCGGGCCGAGCGGCGCGCCTGTTCGAGCTGCACCACCAGCATCGAGATGCCCAGCGTGTCCGACAGCAGGATGAACTCCTGGCGCTTGTCGTCGCAGGTCTGGCCGACGCGGGTGAGGAACTGGATCGCCGCCATCCACTCGTCGGGCTTCAAATCCACCTCGCGCGCCAGAGCATGCGCATGGCGGACCACCGCCGTGATGATCTGCCTGAAGCGCGGGTCGGCGTCGGCGGCCAGGCGGTCGAGCACGGCCTGGGTGATGTCGCTGGTCTGGTGTGTGTTCATGTCGGCCTCTTCAATGAGGATCGGGGTGCCCCGGAATGATCGCGCCTTTCGGCCGCAGTGTCGCGACGCCGCGCCGCAATGAGCGGCGCGGCGTTGCAACGCCGCGCTGACACAGTGTGGGTCTCGCCTGTTCATGGGTGGCCCACGACATCGTCGCTGACCTCGTAGTCGACCTGGTGCCGCGCGGTGCGCATGTCGCCGAGGCTGCGGCGCACGCGCAGGTGCTCGGGATGCTCGGCATAGTCGCGCCAGTGCCTGGCGCGATCGCGAACTCGGTGTAGAGCACGACGTCGCAGGCGTAGTCGACGCGGCTCTCGTCGATGCCGACCTCGAGGTGCAGCAGGCCGGGGATGCGGCCGCGCAGCGACTCGAACTCGGCCTTCAGCAGTGCCAGATTGCGCGCGTGCGTGACCGCGTCGTCGCCGCGCACGTTCCACATCACGATGTGCTTGATCATGGTCGAGGGTGGCGAAAACCGGCGCGCTGCGGCCACAGATTGACGAAGGCGTGGACCTCGACGCCGGCGTACAGGCCGGCGCGGGTGAACGGCTCGTCGGCCAGCCAGGCTTGAGCGGCGGCGCGGCTGGCGAAGTCGATCGCCAGCAGGCTGCCGATCATGGTCGCGCCGTCGTCGTGCGTCAGCGGCCCGGCGAAAGCGATGCGCTCGGCGATCGCGCCGAGGTAGGCCTTGTGCTCGGGACGCAGGCGCTGGCGCAGCGCGGCGGCGTCGGGCTTGTCGAGCAGGCGGAGGACGTAGATCAAGATGAGCTCGCGCATCGCGTCTCGGTCACACACCCAGGTAGGCGCGACGCACCTCGTCGCGTTGCATCAACTCGTCGGGCGTGCCTTCGGCCACCATGCGGCCCTCTTCGAGCACGTAGGCCCGGTGCGCCACGCGCAGGGCCATCGACACGTTCTGCTCGACCAGCAACACTGCGGTGCCCTCCTCGTTGACGCGGCGGATCGCGCCGAACATCTCGGTCACGATCAACGGCGACAGGCCGAGCGACGGCTCGTCCAGCAACAGCAGCCGCGGCCGTGCCATCAGCGCACGGCCGATCGCCACCATCTGCTGCTGCCCGCCGGAGAGCTCGCCCGCGGCCTGGCCGAGCTTCGGTTTCAGCGCCGGAAACAGGGCCAGCACGGCCGCCAGCGACTCGGCACGCCGACCCTTTGCGGCCGCCAGGATGCTGCCGATCTCGAGGTTCTCCAGCACCGTCATCGAGCCGAACAGCCGCCGCCCTTCGGGCACCACTGCGATGCCCGCCTCGCAGAAGCGGTGCGGCGGCAACGCGGTGATGTCGCGCCCGTCGAGCACGATGCGCCCGCCCGTGCCCGGTGTGGCACGCAGCACGCCGGCGAGCGTGTTGATCAGCGTCGTCTTGCCGGCGCCGTTCGGGCCGACGACACACAGCAGCTCACGCTCGCGCAGCTCGAAGGAGACGCCCCACAGCGCGCGCGCCTGGCCGTAGGCCACCTGCAGGTCATGCACCTCAAGCATCGCCGTCCCCCGCCAGCACGGCCTGCGGCGCGCCGAGGTAGGCGATCATCACCTCGGGCCGCTGCATGACCTCGGCGGCTGGCCCCTCGGCGAGCACGCCACCCTGGTCGAAGACGACCACGCGATCGGTCAGCGCCATCACCGCGCGCATCACGTGCTCGACGAAGACCACTGTCGCGCCCTGGTCGCGGATGCGCCGCACCAACGCCACCGCGTCGTCGATCTCGCTCGGGGTCAGCCCGCACAGCACCTCGTCCAGCAGCACCAGCCGGGGCCGCGAGGCCAGCGCGCGCGCCAGCTCCAGGAACTTGCGCTGGTGCAGGTTCAGCTCGTCGGGCCGCACCAAGGCCTTGTCCTGCAGTCCGGCGAAGCTCAGCCAGGTCATCGCCTCTCGGCGTGCGGCCGTAGGCGAGCCGATGCCGCCGCCGAACATCGCCGCCAGCGCCACGTTGTCCAGCACGCTCTGGTGCGCAAACGGCCGCGGGATCTGATAGGTACGGGAAATGCCGCTTTGTGCGATGCGGTGCGCGGCACGGCCAGCCAGCTCGCGCCCTTCGAAGACCACGCTGCCGGCGCTGGGCAGGTAGTGCCCGCTGACGACGTTGATGAAGGTCGACTTGCCCGAGCCGTTGGGCCCGATCAGGCCGAGGATCTCGCCGCAGCGCACCTCGACGTCGACCCCGGCCAGCGCCCGAACGCCGCGGAAGGACTTGGCCAAGGCCTGGGTGCGAAGCAGCACCGGCCCTTCGCCTGCGTTCGCCATTGCCGCCCGGTGCGCGGCGGACGCTGCATCGGGCAAAGGCGCGGCTGCCGGAGCGGCTGGCGCGGGCCGGCGCCGCGCCCATACCCGCTGCAGCCGCGGCAGAATGCCGTCGGGCATGAACAGGATCGCGGCGATCAGGATCACGCCGACCATCGCCTTGCCGGCGATGGCGTAGTCGGCCGCGGTGAAGCTGTACAGCAGCAGCGTGATCGCCACGGCGCCGACGGCCGGGCCGGCCCAGTGCCGCGTGCCGCCCAGGATGCTCATCAACACCACCGTCAGCGGCACCGCGATCGTGAACACCTCGCCGACGGTGACGTAATTGAGGAACAGCGCGTGGATGCCGCCGGCCACGCCGGCCAGCGCGCACGAGATGCCCAGCGCGATCAGCTTGTAGCGGTAGGTCGGCACGCCCATCACCTCGGCGGCGTCCTCGTCGTCGTGGATCGCGAACAGCCCCGCGCCCAGCTTCGACACCGAGATGCCCCAGGCGACGAGCATCGTCACCGCCGCCGCGGCCAGCGCCAGCAGATAGAAGGTGGCGGACGGCGTTGGCCCGATCTTCGGCACCGCGACGCCGGCGAGCGACACGCCGTTGCCGCCGTCGATCGGCGTGTTGACGATCACCGTGCCGAGCACGAAGGTCACGGCCAGCGTCAGCAGCGCGAAGACCTCGCCGCGCACGCCCTTGACGCGGAACACGATCGCGCCGACGACCAGGCCGAGCACGCAGGCCACCAGCGCAGCCGCCGGCAGCGTCCACAGGAAGGGCCAGCCGGCCTTGTCCATCAGCGTCGCGCTGGTGTACAGGCCGCCGCCGAAGAACGCGCCGTGGCCGAAGGAGAAGTAGCCGGTATAGCCCGACAGGATGTTCCATGAGGTCGCGAGCACGATCCAGTGCAGGATCAGGTACAGCAGCGAGTCGTAGAACGCGGGCAGGCCGAGCCAGGGCATGAACGCCAGCGCCACGGCGGCGGCGACGATCGCCAGCGGCACGCGCCAGGCCGCGGACGGCCCGTCCACAGCAGCGGCGGCCTGCCCTGCCTCGGCGGCAAGCACGGTCGACGCAGCGGGGGTCACGCCACCCTCCCGGGGCGCAACAGCAGGATCGCGATCAGCAGCGTGAACGACACCAGCGGCGCCCACGACGGCGCGGTCACCGCCATCGTCACCGCCTCGCTGACGCCGATGACGATGCCGGCGATCAGTGGCGCCAGCGGGCGACCCAGACCGCCCAGCATCACCGCGGCGAAGACGACGCCGACCCAGGCGTAGATCTGTGACGGCGCGAGCGTGAAGCCCAGCGCCAGGCACACCCCGGCCACGCTGGCCAGCGCCGAGCAGGTGCCGGCCAGCAGCAGCGCGTTGCGCCGCTGGTGGATGCCGAAGGCGGCGGCGATCGGCGCATCCTCGGCCGAGGCGCGCAACGCCTTGCCGAGGTCGGTGTAGCGCAGCACCCCCCACACCGCGATCGACAAGCCCGCCGCCAGCGCGAGCGTGATGACCTCAGGCAAGGGCAGGTACAGGCCGGCCACTTTCCAGCGGTGGTCGCCGTAGCTCGACTCGAGCTTGCGGAAATCCGCCGTCCAGATCGACTGGATCAGCGCCTCGACGATGCCGGTCAGGCCGAAGGTCAGCAGCAGCGAATTGAAGGGCGTGATCTCGAAGCGCGCCATCGCCGCGTGCAGCGCGGCGCCGAGTGCGAAGAACAACGGCACGATGACCAACAAGGTCAGCAGCGGGTCGATGCCCATCGACGCCATCTGGTAGCACAGGTAGGCGGCGAGGAAGGCGAAGCCGAAGTGCGCCAGGTTGATCAGCTGCAGCAGCCCCCACGACAGGCTCAGGCCGAGACCGAGCAGGCCGTAGAGGGCGCCGACGAAGACGCCCGACAGGACGCTCTGCGCCAGCAAGTTGGCGCTCGGCAGCGTGAAGCCCGACATGTCAGAGGTTCCCGGGGCTGAAGCAATCGTGAGCAGGTGCCAGGCCAGGCGGCGGCGCATCCAGCCGCCGCCGCAGATCCGGCTGTGCCGGTCTGCCAGCGGTGGCAGCGCCGCAGACGCGGCGGCGCTGCGCCATCAGTTCGTCTGCAGCGTGGCGCCCGGCGCCGCGTAGGCCTTGGGCGAGACCACCTTCCACTGGCCGTTCTGCACCTGCTTGACGCGCATCAGGTCGTCGCCGTACTGGCCGGGGCCGTCGAAGCGCAGCTGGCCCTGGATGGTGTCGACCTTGTGCGTCTTGAGCCACTGCGCGATCGCCTTGTCGTCCAGGCTCTTGGCGCCGGCAACGCCCGCGTCCAGGATCTGCCAGGCGGTGTACGAGGCCGCGGCCTGCACCTCGACCGAGATGTCGGGCAGCTTCGCCGCCTTGGCGCGCTCGTGGTACAGCGGGATGAAGGCCGGCCGCGCCGGTGTTGTTGATGAACGGCGCGTGCTCCTCGAAGATCGTCACCGACAACGCGTTCTTCGCCTCCGGCAGCGTCACCAGCGGGCCCGGCGCCGGGTACAGGTAGAAGTGCTGCGGCGGCACGTAGTCGATCTTCTTCATCGCGTCGAGCAGCATGTTGCCCTCCAGGCCGATGGCGCCGACCCAGACGAAGTCGGGCTTGGCGTCCTTGATGCGGTTGGCGATCGGGCCGAAGTCGCGGTTGCCGAAGTCCCATTCGAGGAACAGCACCTCGGTCAGGCCGCGCTTCTTGATCGCCTCGCGCGCGCCGGCGCTCATGAACTGGATCGGCGGGAACTTGCTCGTCACCACCGCCACCGTCTTCGGCGGCTTGGGGCCGGCGGCGAGCGCGTCGAACACCGTCGCCGGCACCGTGTTGCCCGGGTCGGCGCCCAGCGACCAGGCCGGGAACGAGTTCTCGTACTTGGCCAGCGACGGGATGCCGAAGGTGTGGTGCACCAGCACCTTGTCGTAGCGCTGCGCCACACCCATCGCCGACAGGATGCCGCGGCGTGGCATAGGGGCCCATCAGCAGGTCCACCTTGTCGACGGTGACCAGCTGCTCGTACAGCGTGCGCGCCAGGTCGGGCTTGGACTGGTCGTCCTTGACGATCCACTCCAGCGGCCGGCCGAGCCAGCCGCCGCGCTTGTTGGCCTGCTCGATGTAGATGTCGCCGACGATCTTGTGGATCTGCGCCGTGGCCGACAGCGGCCCGGTCAGTGCGAGCGTGCTGCCGATGCGGATCGGCTGCTGCCCCTGGGCCTGCACCAGGCCCGACGCGGCAACGAGGCCGGCGAGGACGGCGGCGAGAACGGTGCGGCGATTCAGCGAATTTGCCTTCATGGCTTGGCTCCTGTGGTGGCATTGAGGACGAACGCGAAATCCAGTGTGGTGAAGGGCACGGCACTGGTCTGACCGTCGGGCGCGAGGCCCGGCGCATGGCGTACCCAGTCGGCCACCAGCGAGCTGCGCACGCCGAACACGGCATCGGAGTCGAGGTAGGGGTCGTCGGCGCGGAAGACATGCGTGACCAGCCGCTCGTAGCCCGGCGCGCTGATCATGAAGTGAAAGTGCGCCGGGCGCCAGGGGTGACGTCCCAAGTTGCGCAGCATGCGCTCCACGGGCCCGTCGTGCGCGATCGGATGGGGCTCGGCAACGACGGACTTGAAGTGGAAGCTGCCGTCGGCCGCGCTTGCCAGGATGCCGCACGCGCGGCGCTCGGCGAGTTCGGGACGCTGCACGTCGTCGCCACCGTCGGCATCGGACTGCCAGACCTGCACCTCGGCGCCGGCGATCGGCTTGCCGTCGAGCGCACGCACGCTGCCGCGCACGAAGCAGGGTTCGCCGCTCGCGCCTTGGCCGATGTCGGCACCCTGCTCGAAATGCGGCGCATCTTCGACGTAGAACGGCCCGCACACCGTCGACTCGGTGCAGCCCTTGGGCTTGCGCCGGTTCAGCGCCGTGACCAGCGTCGACAGGCCGAGCGTGTCGGACAGCAGCACGAATTCCTGTCGCCGCTCGCTGCACATCCGGCCGCACTCGCCGAGGAAGCGCATGCCTTCGGCCCACTCGGCCTCGCTGAGCTTGACCTCGCGGGCGAAGGCATGCAGATGCTGCACCAGGCTCGTCATCACCTCGCGCGAGCGCGCGTCGCCGGCCGCGGCGTGGCGCGCGATCACCGCCTGGGTGATGTTGTCCTCGTCGATGTTGCGCATGCGCTCGCGGCCGCCTGATGCCGGGTTGTTCCGTGCGACAAGACAGGAAGCAGACTCTAGACTTCCATTCCTGGAAGTCATAGTGGCTTGTGGCAAAGCTTTCTTCCACCCGCTGGAAAACTCCGGGTAAACATGGATCGCTGGACGGAAATCGAGCTCTTCGTGCAGGTGGCCGAGCTGGGCAGCCTGTCGCGCGCGGCCGCAGCGCTGGGCCTGAGCAACGCGGCCGCGAGCCGGCACCTGGCCGCACTCGAGACGCGCCTGGCGGCGCGCCTGGTGCAACGCAACACGCGGCGCCTGTTCCTCACCGACGTCGGCGAAGCCTTCTATCGACGCTGCAAGCCGCTGCTGGGCGAACTGCGCGAAGCCGAGACCGCGGTCAACGAGGCGGTGCTCAAGCCGGCCGGCCTGCTGCGCGTGCAGGCCTCGCTGTCGTTCTCGATGATCGTCATCGCGCCGCTGCTGACCGAGTTCAACGCACGCTACCCCGACCTGCGCATCGAGGTCGTCGCGTCGAACCGCTACCACGACCTGCTGGAGAGCGGCATCGACGTGGCGATCCGCAACCGCGAGTTCGAGAACGACTCGGCGATCACCGTGCGCCGCCTGGCCGAGACCAAGCGCGTGCTGGCGGCGTCGCCGCTGTACCTGCAGCGCCACGGCACGCCGCGCACGCCCGACGAGCTGGCGCAGCACCGGCTGCTGATCTACAACCTGGCCAACCAGCCGCAACCAGCTGCGCTTCACGCGCCACGGCGCCGTGACCTCGCTGCCGGTGCAAGGCGTGCTCGAGGCCAACGACGGCCAGGTGCATCCGCGCCGCGGCGCTCAAGCACCTGGGCATCCTGCTGCAGCCGATGTACATCATCCACGAGGACGTGGTCGCCGGCCGCCTGGTGCCGGTGCTGCAGGAGTGGGAACTGCAGCGCCTGACGATCAACATCGCCTACCCGACGCGGCGCCACCTGCCGGCCAAGGTGCGCTGCTTCGTCGACTTCCTGGTCGAGCAGTTCGCGGCACACGACTTCGAGAGACGCTGGACGGCGTGAGCCGGCAATAGGCTCCCGGAGCAGGCCTTCGCATGGGTCTTACGACGCGGACCTCAATCAGCACCCGAGTCAGGCGTAGTACAGCAGCAGATACCCCAGCAGCACCACCAGAACCCAAAGCGCCATGCTGCGCGTGGACAGGGCGCGGGCCCGACGGGCATCTTGCGCCGCCTGTCGGATCACCGTGCCGACGAGCCCGTCTCCCGCAGGACTGACAAGGGCCGATAGTGCCTGCCGGGTCATGCCGAAGGCGCCCTCCGTTCGAGCCACCGCTGCAGGCAGCAAGCGCCGCCACAGCCAGTCGGTGTCGAGCGTGATCGTGAGCGTGCGCTTGAGGTACGGCAGCATGACGAAGAACGCCAGGCCCGAGAACAGCAGCAATTGCAGCTGGGTCAGGACGTGCGCCCAGGTGTAGGGCTCGTACTTCACCGCATAGGGCAGCAGCGCGTACAGCGGCTCGACCCAGACACCGAGCGCGATGCACAGGAAGGCGAAGACGAGCATCGCCCAGCGCATGCTCGCCGGGGGCTCCGAAGGCCGCAGGCCTGAATCTTTCTGAAAGAAGACGAACCACGGAAACTTGATGCCGGCGTGCAAGAAAACCCCGGCCGATGCCGCCGTGAGCAGCAACCACACCGTCAACAGGTGCCCGTCGGCCGCGGCCTGGGAGACCATCGACTTCGAGACGAATCCCGAGGTGAGCGGGAACGACGAGATCGCCAGCGCGCCGATCGTGCCGCACACCGTGGTCAGCGGCATGGTGTGGAAGAGCCCACCGAGTTCGGAGCACTTGCGCCGGTTGGTCATCAGCAGCACCGAGCCGGCCGACATCAGCAGCAGCGCCTTGTAGATGATGTGCGTGAACGCATGCGCCGCCGCGCCATTGAGCGCCATCTCGGTGCCGATGCCGATACCCGCGACCATGAAGCCGACCTGGTTGACGATCGAATAGGCCAGGATGCGGCGCATGTCGTTTTCCAGCAGCGCGTAGACGATGCCGTAGAACACCATGAACAGCCCCACCCAGATCAGCAACTCGGTGCCCGGGAAGCCGCGAATCAGCACGTAGACCGCGCTCTTGGTGGTAAAGGCCGACAGGAACACCGTGCCGCTCCACGAAGCCTCGGGGTAGGCATCGGGCAACCAGGCGGACAGCGGCGGCGCGCCGGCGTTGACCAGGAAGCCGATCAGGATGAGCCAGTGCGCGATGGAGTCGGGTGCCATGCGCGTGAACGCGACGCTGCCGGTCTGCGCGATGTGACCGGTGACGCCGGCAAAGAGCAGCACGCCGCCAAGCAGGTGGATCATCAGATAGCGGCGCGCGGCGCGGTAGGAACTGCCTTGGCCCTGGCTCCAGAGCACCAGCGTCGAACCCACGGCCATCAGCTCCCAGAAGGCAAACACGGTCAGCAGGTCGCCGGCCATCGCCACGCCGATGGCGGAGCCGGCATAGACGAAGGCAGCGGGCACTTCGACGCGACTCTTCTGGCCCAGCGCAAACAACCCACCGCCGGCGGCCATCAGTGCGAAGATGGTGGCGAACAGGCGCGACAACTTGTCGCCTTGCAGCGGTGTGATCGTGTAGTCGAGAAAGCGCATCTGCCACGCGGGCCCGTCAGGCACCTGCCAAACGAGGGCCAGCACGAGCAAGGGCAGAACCACGATGGCCAGCGATCGAAGCGCCCCGCGCAGCCAGGGCAGCAGCAGGGCGCCGGCGATCAGTACCAGCGCGGGATGGGTCGCGGCTTCAGTCATCGCGTTTGCCGTAGTAGCTGTCAGGACGCTTGAGCAACACGGCCAGCGCCTTGGCGACGACGATCATCGCGGCACAGGCAGCGAAGCCGAACCAGGCGTTGAAGCCAAACACCGACTCGATGTCGAAGTGTGGCTGCATCGGCACCAGCCACTGCGCCGCCACCACGGCGACCAGCACGGCGAGGAAGCCTCGCCACAGACGCTTGAGGTTGCGTGGATCGTCGAGCCAATGGCGGGAGGCGTCGTCGAATTTAGGGTCCATGCTCAGTGTCCGTGAAGTCGATCAACGGCCGATCGTCTGGCGGGCCAGCGCCAGCGGCACCTCGGGCAGGAAGAAAAGGACCAGCGTGAGCGCAGCGGTGGCGCAAAGTGCCAGCACCATCGGCAGCGGGGCTTCGCCGTGCGCAGGGGGGTGCCGATCCTGGCCTTGTTCGACGCCAGCCGGTGACACGAAGAAGGCCCGGTAGACGATGGGCAGGAAATAGCCGGCATTGAGCAGCGTGCTCACCGCGATCACGCCTACCGCCAGCCAGTGCTGAGCCACCATCGCGCCCGACAGCATGTACCACTTGCTGACGAAGCCCACGGTCGGCGGCAGGCCGATCATCGACAGCGCCGATATCGCAAAGGCACCCATGGTCCAGGGCATGCGCCTGCCGATGCCATCGAGTTGGCTGACCTCGGTCTTGTGCGCGGCGGTGTAGATCGCGCCGGCAGCGAAGAACAGCGTGATCTTGCCCACCGCGTGGGCTGCAATGTGCAGCACCGCGCCGATCAGCGACAGCGGCGCCAGCAGCGCCGCAGCCATCACCACGTACGACAGCTGGCTGATGGTCGAATAGGCCAGCCGGCGCTTCAGGTTGTCGGCGCGCAGCGCGACCACCGACGCGGCAAGGATGGTGAAACCCGCCACCGCCACCAGCCAGTCGGCCGCGCCGCCGAGGCCCGCCTGGGCCAGGTTGTCGACGCCGAAGATATAGACGATGACCTTGACCACGCTGAACACACCCGCCTTGACCACCGCCACCGCATGCAGCAGCGCCGACACCGGCGTGGGCGCCACCATGGCCGCCGGCAACCAGCGGTGGAACGGCATCAGCGCGGCCTTGCCAATGCCGAACATGCACAGCGCCAGCAGCGCGGCCAGGCCGGCATGACCGAGCTTGCCGGCGAGGATGCCGCCGGAGTTGAAGTCCGTCGTGCCGGTCAGATGCCAGATGAACACCAGCGCCGGCAGCAGGAACACGATCGACGTGCCCATCAACAGCGCCAGATACACCCGTCCGCCTCGGCGCGCCGCATCGGTGCCGTGGTGGGTGACGAGCGGATAGGTCACCAGCGTCAGGACTTCGTAGAAGACGAACAGCGTGAACAGGTTGCCCGCGAAGGCGATGCCCATCGTGGCCGAGAGCGCCAGCGCGAAGCAGACATAGAAGCGCGTCTGGTGGGCCTCGTGGTTGGCGCGCATGTAGCCGATCGAGTACAGCGAGTTGACGATCCACAGGCCGGCGGCGATCAACGAGAACAGCATGCCCAGCGGCTCGACCTTGAACGCCATCTCCAGGCCGGGCAACACCGAGAACAGCCGGGCCTCGGGCCGCCCGCCGGCCAGCACCGTCGGCAGCAGCAGCATCACGCAAGACAGCATCGCGCTGGCCGTGAGCAGCGTGACGCCTTCGCGCAGGTTTGGCGCCCTTCCCGCAAGCGCGATCAGCATGGCGCCGCTCAGCGGCACGACCAGCGCCGCGAGCATGGCCTGCTCCGGGGTGAGCATCAGCGCAAGTCCCCGATCAGCGCCGCCGCGGCCTGGGCGGCCGAACCGACCGTGAAGGACGTGTCGAGTCCGAACCAGACCGTGGCCGCCACCAGGCAGAGCGCGGGCAGGCCCATCGACCAGGGCAAGCGCGCGTCACCGATGTCGCGCCGCGGCTCGCGGAAGTAGGCGGCCTCGACGAAGCGCCACACATAGGCCGCGGCAAGCAGCGACGAAAGCACGACCAGGAAGACGAGCCACCATTGGCCCTTCTCCAGGGCGGCGAGCAGCAGGTACCACTTGCTCACGAAACCGGCCGTGCCCGGGACACCAATCAGGGACAAGCCGCAGATCACGATGCCGGCGCTGGTCAGGGGCATGCGCTGGCCCAGGCCTTGCACCCGCGCCAGGCTGGTACCGCCCATCACCAGCGCCACGCCGCCCAGCAGCATGAAGATCGCGCCCTTCGTGACGCCGTGATTGAACAGGTGCACGATGGCCCCGGTCAGCCCGGTCGCCGAACTGAAGGACACACCCAGGATGATGTAGCCGATCTGGCCAACGCTCGAATAGGCGAACAGCCGCTTGAGGTCGCTCTGGAAGATGGCGATGGTGGAGGCGGCGAACATGCCTGCCAACGCCAGCAGCAACAGCATTTGCTGCATCGGCAGCTTGGCGAACACCGCCGACTCGCCGAACACCGAGAAGTAAAAGCGCAGCAGCACGTAGATGGCCACTTTGGTGGCCGTGGCCGCCAGGAAGGCCGACACGGCCGACGGGGCATACGCATAGGCGTTGGGCAGCCATTGGTGCAAGGGGAACAGCGCTAGCTTGAGCGAGATGCCGACGGTCAGGAAGGCCAACGCCACCAGCACGGGACGCGTGCCCTGGACAGCGGTGATGCGCCGGCCCATGTCGGCCAGGTTCAAGGTGCCCGTCATCAGGTAGAGCAGGCCGATACCGATGACGATGAAAGTGGCACCGATGGTGCCCATGATCAGGTACTGGTATGAGGCCACCAGCGCGCGGCGGTCACGGCCCAGTGCAATCAGCACATAGGTGGACAGCGACGAGATCTCCAGGAAGACGAAGATGTTGAACGCATCGCCCGTGATGGTGATGCCGAGCAGGCCGGTCAGGCACAGCACGAACATCGTGTAGAAGAGGTAGTGCTGCTGCGGCGGCACTTCGGCTTCGATGCTGGCGCGGCTGTAGGGCAGGACCAGCGCCGCCACGCCCGACACCAGTACCAGCACGAACGAACTCAATCGGTCGACCCGGTACTCGATGCCCCAAGGTGCAGGCCAGTTGCCGATGGCATAGGAGATGCTGCCTGCGTGAGCCACCTGCAGCCAAAGCAGCACTGAAATGGCCAGCGCCACCCAGCTGGCGCCCACGGCCACCGCAAACGCGAGGCTGCGCCGGCGCAGCAGTACCGTCAATGGGGCGGCCATCAAAGGCACGACAACCTGCAGCGCAGGCAGATGCAGTGCCAGGCTCATGGTTGTTCTTCAGCCGGCCCCGGCGCTGCGTCCTGGCCAAGGATCTCGTCTTCCTCGATGCTTCCGTAGGCCTCCTGGATGCGCACCACCAGCGCCAGGCCAAGCGCCAGTGTGGCCACTCCCACCACGATGGCCGTGAGGATCAGTACATGGGGCAAGGGGTTGGAATAGACCGTGAAGGCGTCGCTCAGGATCGGCGCGGTACCGCCGACCAGCTTGCCCGGCACGATGTACAGCAGGTAGACCGACGTCTGGAAAATGCCCAGGCCAATCAGCTTCTTGATCAGGTTGTGTCGCGCGATCACGATGAACAGGCCGGCGATCATCAGGAACACGGTGATGAAATAGGTGAAGTGACCCCCGAGCGTCACCGAAGTCGCGGCTTGCGTCATTCGTCCGGCCTGCCCCGGTCCGCGAACATGTAGAAGATCTTCAGCATCACGCCAGAGACGGTGGTGGCCACGCCCACCTCGACCCAGAAGATGCCGCGGTGCTGCCCGAGCACCGAATTGGGGTCGAGCACGAAGTAGTCGAGGTAGTTGCCCCCCAGCAGCAGTCCGGCAACGCCGACGCCGGCGTAGATGAGCACGCCGATGGCCATCATTGATTCCACCAGCGGCTCGGGCACGGCCTTGCGCGCATCGTCCAGACCGTAGATGAGGGCATAGAAGATCACCGCCGCGGCCAGGATCACACCCGCCTGGAAACCACCGCCGGGCCCGAAATCCCCGTGGAACTGCACGTACAGCGCGAACAGCAGGATGAACGGCAGCAGCAGCTTCGCCACCACGCGCAGCACGAGGTCGTATCTCATGCCCCCACCTGTCGGGCGCGCACTCGCTGCGACCCCCAAACGCTCATGGCTTGCGGTCCTTGCGCCGGCGGCGCAACAGCGCGATCACACCCGCGCCTGCGGTGAACACCACCGTGGTCTCGCCCAGCGTGTCGTAGCCGCGATAGCTGGCCAGCACCGCCGTCACCACGTTGGGTACGTCGACCTCGGTCTTGAGTTCGTTCAGATAGCGCGGCACGACATGCGTGTGGATAGGCGCCTGCGGGTCGGAGAACTCGGGCAGGCCGAGCGTGCCGTAGACCAGCAGCGCGGCGACCGCGGCCGACACCGAAAGCGGCAGCCAGGGTTTGTGCAGCGGCCGGGCTTCCTCGCTCTTGCACAGGTACAGCGCGCCCAGGAAGAGCACGGTCGAGATGCCTGCGCCGACCGATGCCTCGGTCATGGCGACATCCACCGCATCCATGGCCACCAGCACGGTGGCCATCAGGAAGCTGTAGATGCCGCCGAGAATGACCACGCCGAACAGGTTGCGACTGCGCGCGATCACCCACACCGTGACCGCCATCAGCACCAGCAGCACATTGATGATCAGCGCTTCGATGACGGCTCCTCGTCGCGGTGCAACAAGGGCTGCAGTCCGCGCGCCATGGCGGCGCGCGCGAGTGCATGCGTCGCGGTCGGGCTGGCGAAGAAGATCAGCAAGCCGACCATCAGCAGCTTTGCCGCCACCAGCGTCAAACCCGACTGCAACATCAGACCCAACAGGATGAAGCCGGCGCCGAGTGTGTCGGTCACGCTGGCGGCGTGCATGCGGGTGTAGAAATCGGGCATGCGCAGCAGCCCGATCGCGCCGATCACGCAGAACACACCACCCGCCACCAGGCACGCCCAGCTGAGTGCGTCGACCCACAGGTTCATCGTCCGCGCTCCTCACCGGCATCCGGCAAGCCCGGATCGCCGAGGTCGCCGCGGCGGAAATACTTGAGCACGGCGATCGTGCCGATGACGTTGAGCAGGCCGTACACGATCGCCAGGTCGAGGAACTCCGGCCGGCCGTCCAGGAAGCCCATCACGGCGAGCAACAGCATGGCCACGGTACCGATCGTGTTGGCCGCCTGCACGCGGTCGAAGACCGTCGGGCCGAGTGCGGCACGCACCAACACAAGCGCCAGCGTGGCAAGTAGCGCAAGGGCGGCCGCGGCAAACATCATCCAGAACCTTCGCAGGCGCTGACGCGGCGATCCATCTCGCTGTCGATGCAACCCTGGGCGCCACCGCGCGTGAGCCCGTGCACGAGAAACTCTCCGGGACGGGCCTCGATCGTGAGGGTGCCGGGCGTCAAGGTGATCGAGTTGGCGTGCAGCACCAGACCCACATCGCTCTTCTGGCTCGGCTTGAAACGAACCAGCGTCGGGCTGATCGGCAGTTTCGGATCCAGGATGATCTTGCTCACGTCCCAGCCCGACTTGAGGATCTCCTTGCCCAGCCAGACCCAATAGATCAGAGCCCTGGGGCCCAGCTGGATCGGATGCCCTTCGGCATCGACGACGTCCAGGCGCCGCGCGAACCAGACGACCGCCAGTGCGGAGCCGATTCCGGCGGAAAGCAGGAAGGGCGTGAAGAATCCCGACAGCAGCAGCCAGAAGAGGTACAGGGACACAAGCAAGCTGAGCGAATGGAACACGTCGGTGGAAGGAGCGTTGCCGGCTACAGAATCATTGTAGGCAGGCTGCTCGTTGTGGCCATGCTCGCGGGCCACGGGTTTTCCTGCACTCGCCGCGCAGGCAGAACAGCTACGCGTTCAGCAGATGCGCCCGCAAGCGACAGAGGCTACGAGCGTTGGCGCGCAAGCCCGTGCGCGGCGTCGTCCGCTGTCCCTTGCGTGACCAGGAGCCGGGGCGGACAAGAGCCCCAGTTGCCGTCCCTCGCGCTCAGGCGGCAGCTTTCCCGGGCGCCCCACCCTTACCCCGTGGCGTGCTCTGCTCGAAGTATCCGCGCCGCTTCGACCATCGCCTTCAGCTTGCCCACGGCCACCTCGCGCGGCAGGTACTTCATGCCGCAGTCGGGCGCCAGGATGACGCGCTCCTTGGCGACGTAGGGCAGCGCGCGGCGGATGCGCGCGGCCACCTGCTCGGGCGTCTCGACCCTCATGTCCGACAGGTCGATGCAGCCGACCATGATCTGCTTGTCGTCGAGCTGTGCCAGCACCGAGCAATCGAGCTTCGATTGCGCGGTCTCGATCGACACCTGCTTGCAGGCGCAGCCGCGCAGCTCCGGCAGGAAGGAGTAGCCGCTCGGGCGCTCGTGGATGATGGCCGCGTAGCCGAAGCAGATGTGCACCGCAGTCGTGCCGGTGATGCCGTCGAGCGCGCGGTTCAACGCCGCCAGCCCGTACTGGCGCGCCTTCTCGGGCCGCGCCTGCATGTAGGGCTCGTCGATCTGCACCACATCGGCCCCGGCGGCAAAGAGGTCGCGGATCTCGGCGTTGACGGCAGCCGCGTAGTCCATCGCCGCGGCCTCGTCGCTGGCGTAGAAATCGTTCTGCGCCTGGCAGCTCATCGTGAACGGGCCGGGCACGGTGATCTTGACCTTGCGATCGGTGTGCGCCTTCAGGAACAGCAGGTCCTCGACTTCGACCGCGTGCTTGCGGCGGATCTTGCCGGCAATGCGTGGCACCGGATTCGGGTGGCCCGAGCGGTCGAGCGCGGTGCCCGGGTTGTCGAGATCCACGCCCTCGAGCGCGGTGGCGAAGCGGTTGCTGTAGCTCTCGCGCCGGATTTCGCCGTCGCTGACGATGTCCAGCCCCGCATCTTCCTGCGCGCGGATGGCCAGCAGCGTGGCGTCTTCCCAGGCCTGCTGCCGGTACGGCTCGGCCACGCGCCACAGCTCCTGCGCGCGCACGCGCGGCGGGAAGCGGCCGGCGAGCTTTTCGCGATCGATCAGCCAGTCGGGCTGCGGAAAGCTGCCTACGATGGTGGTGGGGAATAGCATCGTGTCTTCGCTCGCGTTGTCGGCATGTGGATGGATCGGCCGATGATGGCACCCGCCCGGGGCGCGTGGCAACCGGGGCGCTCCGGAGGAATCTGCGCGCCCGGCGGAAAACACTTATTCAATCCTCGGCGCTGCAGCTTCTTCACGCCCGCTGGGTACGGCACTGAACTCGCCAAAGGGCAAGGAGACACGCTTCATCGACGGCCGCTGGATGGTGCTGGAAAGCCCGATCCACGCCGACCTGGTGTTGATCAAGGCCGAGCGCGTTGACCGCTGGGGCAGGCTCAGCTACCGCGTGACGGCGCGCAACTTCGGCCCGATGATGGCCATGGCCGCCCGCACCACCCTGGCCAGCGTTCACGAGGGGGTCGAGCTCGGTGCGCTCGACCCCGAGTCCGTGGTGGCGCCAGGGCTGTTCGTGCAGCGCGTCCTGAGGTCGCGCGCGCCGCCACCACGGCGGGAGGCTGCAAGACATCGGCCTGAGGACTCGCGCGATGAGCAGGTGGACGAAGAACCAGATGGCCGCGATGGCCGAGGGCCTGGACTTCGCGGCGCTGCAGGCCTGCACCGCAGCGACACTCATTCGCTGAGGGCTGCCGCCACAGCACTGTGACTGCGGTCTTGGGCACCTTCGCCAGCCGCCGCGTTCCGCCATCGCCATCTTGAGCCTGGTGGAGAATCGCCACCGACCCATCGCGCGATCAAGACCCTGGAGAACCATCGATGTCCGTGAAACCCGAGTCCGTGGGCATGTGCTCGGCGCGTCTGGCGCGCGTCGACCGCTTCCTGGCGCAACGCTACATCGACAGTGGCCGCCTGCCTTGCGCGCTGCTGCAGGTCGCGCGCGGCGGCCAGTTGGTGCACCAATCGGTGCTGGGCAAGGCCTCGCTGGAAAGCGGCGCGCCGCTGGCCGAAGACAGCATCGTGCGCATCTACTCGATGACCAAGCCGATCACCAGCGTGGCTTTCATGATGCTGGTCGAGCAGGGTCTGGTGGCGCTGGACGACCCGGTGCACCGCTACATCCCGTCGTGGCGCGACCTGGGCGTGTATGTCGCAGGCAGCGGCGGGCTGCCTGGCACGCCGCCAGGCTGGCAGACCAAGCCCACGGACGCGCCGATGCGCATGATCGATCTGCTGCGCCACACCTCGGGCCTGACCTACGGCTTCCAGGCGCGCACCAACGTCGATGCCGCCTACCGGCAGAACAAGATCGATCCCTTCGAGCAGACCGAGAGCATCGACGGCTTCATCGAGGCCCTGTCCAGCATGCCGCTGGAGTTTTCGCCGGGCACGGCCTGGAACTACTCGGTGTCGACCGATGTGCTGGGTTATCTGGTCGGCAAGATCTCCGGCATGCCCTTCGAGCAGTTTCTGCTGCAGCGCATCTTCGGCCCGCTGGGCATGGTGGACACGGCCTTCCACGTCGACGACTCGCGCGCCGGCCGCTTCGCCCAGTGCTACGTCAATTCGGCCGAAGGCAAGCTGGTGCCGTTGCCCGGACGCAGCTTCCGCGAGCCGCCGATCGCGCCCTCGGGCGGCGGCGGGCTGGTGTCCACCGCAGCCGACTACATGCGCTTCTGCGAATGCCTGCGCCGCGGCGGCGCGCTGGGCGAGACACGCCTGATCGGCCCGAAGACGCTGGCGCTGATGCGCGCCAACCACCTGCCGGGCGGGCGCGAGCTATCCGACATGTCGATCTCGCTGTTCTCCGAAGCCACCTTCAAGGGCCTGGGCTTCGGTCTGGGTTTCGCCATGACCACCGACGTGGCCAAGACACAGATCGCCGGCTCGGTAGGTGAGTACTGGTGGGGCGGCGCCGCGTCCACCGCGTTCTGGATCGACCCGGTGGAGGACATCTGCGTGGTCTTCCTGACGCAGTTCATGCCCTCCAGCCTGTACCCGATCCGGCGCGAGCTGCGCACGATGATCAACGCCGCCGTCATCGATTCCAGGGCTTGACGCGTGCCGCATCGGGCATCGACAAGGAGCCGCCCCTGAATACGGTCGAGTGGCTGGAGCACAGCCTGGAACAGGTCGTGGCGCGCATCGGTGACCCCGCGCCGCAGGTGTACGAGCGGCTGTTCGCGCAGTCGCCCGAACTGCGCGCGATGTTCGTCGGCGACCCGTTGGGCAGCGTGCGCGGCGAGATGTTCCACCGCGTCATCGAGACGCTGATCGACGTGGCCGCCGACCGTCCCTATGCCAGCGGCATGATCGCTGCCGAATGGTCCAACCACCGCATGAACGGTGTCACGGCGCGGCAGTTCGACAGCTTCTTCGAGTCGGTGGTACAGGTGATGCGCCAGGCCTTGGGAAGCGACTGGACGGCTGACATCGACTCCGCCTGGCGCCAAACCCTGGCGCGGGTGCGGGACATCACGGCCGGCTGTGCGGCCGAGGCCTGAGCTGAGGGCAGCAGCACGGTCTCATACCGCTTCGCGTAGGTGTGTTCCTGCGCGCCGTGCCAGTACCTCAGGAGAAGGTTTCGGTCATCAGTGACCTGTACCAGGTGCCCATCTTCGAGAAACTGCCGGCGCTCGGCGAGCGGGCTTCCGTGGCTCCGGTCGCGGCACTGACCTGGTCGATGGCGACGTACTTCCAGGCTCCTGAAGCCGGGTCCTGCTGGTACTGGTAGACCGCCGTCAGCCATGACGCCAGCGTGTTGCTCAACGGCGAGAAACAAGCCGAATTGGCGGTGGGACTGCCATAGGGCGCCTGACCGGCGAAAGCGCGCAGGATGGCGTCGGCGCAGATCTTGGCACCCTGGTTGCCGACATGGCCAGCCTTGGGCAGGGACGTCTTCGAGGCATCGCCAATGACGTGGATACCGGACTTACCTGCAACCGTGCTTTCGAAGGTGCGTCCGTCCACCGGCGCGAAGCCCGTGGCATCGGCCAGCCCGAGGTGCTGCACGATGACTCCAGCGCGGTGCGGCGGGATCACATTCAGCACCTGTGCGTCGTAAGTCTCCGTGCCCATGGCCATGTCGTGGCCGCTCGCATCCTTCACCACGATGTCCACCACCACCGAGCCGCCCGGCTGACCCGCGACGGAGCTAACACTCTTCACGAGGCGGCCTGTTCGGTAGGTGAGGTTGGAGCCGTACATCACCGAGAACGCATGGGAGAAGTTCTCCTTCTCGGCCGTGATGTCCTGGTTGGCATCCAGCACGACGATCTGTGCGCCCGGCTTGTTGCGCTTCAGGTAGTCGGCCACCACACAGGCCCGCTCGTACGGCCCGGGTGGACAGCGGTAAGGCGCCTTGGGGATCGTCAGAACGAAGGTTCCTGTTGGCGGCATCGCGGCGAGGAAGTCGCGCAACTGCGTGGTCTGTGCACCTGCCTCCCATGCATGCAGGACCGAGGCCGCCTCTGCAGGGTTGACCGTCGAGGGCACCGCATCGAACTTCACGCCTGGCGCCAGCACAACGCGCTCGCAGTACAGCACAGTGACCGTGGTGCCCTTGGCGACGGTGACCTTCCAGGCCCCCAGGCTGCCGCCAGGCTCGACCTGCGTCACGGTGCCGTTGAGCAGCTTGACCCCGTGCTTCTTCACCAGGTTCGACCATCCATGGTCGAGGATCGTGGGCGCGTACTGTCCCGTCACGACCAGGTTGCTCATGATGTTCGAGACGTACTTGGTCGAGGTATCGACCAGCGTCACGTCCACGGTCTTGTTGCTCCACAGCCGCAGATACTTGGCCGCCGTCGCGCCGGCCATACCGCCGCCGACCACGACCACTCGCTTCGATGTCGCCGCGCGTGCTGCCATCGGGGCCAAGGCCACCAGGGAGCCGACACCCAGGGTGTCGAGAAAATGGCGTCTGTTCATCATGTTGGGTTTCC
The DNA here is from genome assembly GCA_963824005.1 of uncultured beta proteobacterium. Classification (GTDB taxonomy): domain Bacteria; phylum Pseudomonadota; class Gammaproteobacteria; order Burkholderiales; family Burkholderiaceae_C; genus Rubrivivax. The sequence continues at coordinate 16,667 of CAWGOK010000013.1, read as the reverse complement.
TGTCCAGTGGGTCGTGCAGCGCTCAGGGTTTCGGGAGTTTGGAGAAGTAGTCGGCGATCAACGACAACTGGTAGCTCGTGTAGCCGCGTGCATGCGGATTCATGATGCTGCTGCGGGCGTCCTTGCTCCGCATGTCGTTGTTGAGCTTGTTCAGCATGTCCTCCTTGCCGACGCCCGCCAGCGTTCCGAACCCGCCCTTCAGGCCACTCGTGCCATGGCACTGGAAGCAACCCGATGCCAGCAAGCGCCCATCGTTGACCCCCTGAGCGGCGGCTGCTTGCGCCCAGAGGCTTCCTGCCAACATTGCCCATCCAACCCATGCACGCATCGCAAACCTCCTGAAGATCCCAATTCCGAATGCCCGAATGGGCATCCCAAGTAACCATGAGATGTATGGGGTCTATTCTGGTTGGGATTGCTTGAGGCTTGATTAACAGCGTTACAGGATGTTCGTCTGCACAAGCGCATGAACACCGCTGCGCAGGCGGGCAAACTGCCTGCGACGTGAGCCCCATCAGCCATGTCTCGCAGGGCTTCAATGGCGAATACACCTCGGAACATTTCCGTAGCCGTGTCGCCATGGTTGGCCCGCACAGACGCGCCGCCACGGACGAGCGGCCAGCTCGGGCGAGGGCGGCGCCTTGAGCTCTTGGGCTAGCGGGCTAGCTGAGGTACTTCCAGGAGTCCGCACCGTCGAACAGACGAATGCGCACACCGCCAAGCTGCGATGGCGCGAACATTCTCGCGTTGACGCCAATCTTGTCGCCCGGTCTGGGATTCACAGACTCCCCGTGCGTGAGGCACCCGCAGCCGCAACAGCGGACGAAGCGAAGCGTCTTCTGTCCCCACTCGTAGACTTCGGTCGCACCCGGCTTGCAGATGACATTGACCTCGGCCGCCCGGTAGTAGGCCCACAGCACGCCGTAACGCCGGCAAATTGAACAGTTGCAGTTGGTCAGTTGCCGAGGCCGCCGGGGGACTTCGACTTTGACGACCCCGCAGTGGCAGGTAGCGCTGAGCATGCCGTTCCGTGTTGAGCGCAATGAGCCGGAATTGTTGTTCCATCCCTGTTCAAGTGCAACCATAGCGATTGGCAAGCGCAGGGCAATGAGGCGCCAACGGACTGCAGCAGCATTGCCGCTGGCGACCTTGAGGCAGACGCTGACAGGTGCCAGCCGCGCGCACCGCTGGCAGCCTTCCCGTGTTGCGGCCAAGGGCTGCTATCAGGCGGGCCATCCCGCAGGTCGTCGTAGTGCGCCCGTGAATCGCCGGTCGTTGAACGCAAGCATGCCTCAACCGAATGCCAGCGCCCCGTCGTCCAGATCAGCCCGCGGCAACTCATCCTTGTCGGCGGCATAGTCCTGCAGGTGCAGCCAGGGCTGGTGCGTGCCCTGCCTCGGCAGCCGGTCGATGCCACGAGCCAGATACCCGGGATTGAAGTTCTCCGGCTCCACCCAGGGCTTGAGCGCCATGCCCTGATCGACCGCGCGCAGCGTCGGCGTGGCCACCATCGCGCCCTTTGCGTCCATGTGCTTGAGAAGACGGCACACGAAGTCGGCCAGCAGGTCGGCGCGCAGCGTCCAGCTGGCGCGGAAGTAGCCGAACACCCAGGCCATGTTGGGTACGCCGGTGAACATCGCCCCGCGATAGCCGACGGTCTGCTCGAATCGCAGCGGCCGGCCGTCGATGGCAAAGCGGATGTCGCCCAGCACGCTCAGGTTGAAGCCGGTGGCCGTGACCACGACGTCGGCTTCGAGCACCTGGCCCGACTGCAGCCGGATGCCGCGCTCGGTGAAAGCCTCGATCCGGTCGGTCAGCACCGAGGCCCTGCCCTCGCGCACGCACTTGAAGAGGTCCGCGTCGGGCACGAAGGCGATGCGCTGCTGCCAGGGACGGTAGCGCGGGTTGAAGTGTTTCTCCACCTCGGCCTCGAAGCCGGGGCCGAGCGCGGCGCGCACCCCGGCCAGCAGTTCCTGGCGCACCACCTCGGGCTCGGCCACGCAGCGCCTCGTGAAATTGGCCTGGTCGAAGAGCACCTTGCGGCGCACGATCTCGTGCGTCCATGCGGCCGGGATGTCCAGCTGGCGCAGCATGTCGGCCAGCTCGTTGGCATTGCGCCCGGTGATGAAGAAGGTGGGCGAACGCTGAAGCATGGTCACGTGCGCGCAGCGATCGGCAATGGCCGGGATCAGCGTGGCCGCGGTTGCGCCCGAGCCGATGACCACCACCCTCTTGCCGTCCAGCAGCAGGTCGTCGGGCCAGCTCTGCGGGTGCACGATGCGGCCCATGAACGAGGCCACGCCGGGCCAATGCGGCGTGTAGCCCTCGCTGTGCCGGTAGTAGCCCTGGCACATCCACAGGAACTTCGCGCGCAGCAGAACGGGCTCGCCCGCGTCCTCGCCCTCACGCAGGTGCGTGGCCCGGATCGACCAGCGCTTCTCGCTGCTCGACCATTCGGCCGACTCGATGGCGTGGCCGTAGCGGATGTGCGGCGCGAGCCGGTTCTCGTCGATCACCTCGCCCAGGTACTTCAGGATCTCATCGGCGCCGGCAATGGGCGCACCCATCCAGGGTTTGAAAGCGTAGCCGAAGGTGAACAGGTCGCTGTCCGAGCGGATGCCAGGGTAGCGGTGCGTGCGCCAGGTGCCGCCGAAGCCGTGCTGCGACTCCAGCACCACGAAACGCTTGTCGGGGCATTGCTGCTGCAAGTGGTAGGCCGCGCCGATGCCGGAGATGCCGGCGCCGACGATCAGCACGTCGAAGTCCTGCGTCGGGGTAGATGCGGGGGTCGTCATCGTTTCACTCGAAGCTGGGTTCGTCCCACCACGGGAAGAACGCGGGCATGTCGCTGGACACCTTGTTCGCGTAGGCCGGCGTGCGCTTTTCCAGGAAGGAGCTGACGCCTTCGCGGGCATCGGCCGATTGGCCGCGCGCCTGGATGGCGCGGCTGTCGACGCGGTGCGCCGCCATCGGATGCGCGGCGCCGGCCATGCGCCACAGCATCTGCCGCGTCAGCGCGATCGACACCGGCGCAGTGTTATCCGCGATTTCGCGCGCCAGCGTCCGGGCCGCCGGCAGCAACTCGCCCGGCGCGTGCAGCGATCGCACCAGGCCGCGCTCCAGTGCCTCCTGGGCGTTGAACACCCTGCCCGTGAAACACCATTCCAGCGCCGTCTGCATGCCCACCAGCCGCGACAAGAACCAGCTCGACGCCGCCTCGGGCGTGATGCCGCGGCGCGCGAAGACGAAGCCGAAGCGTGCGTCGGTGCTGGCCATTCGAATGTCCATCGGCAACTGCAGCGTCACGCCGATGCCCACCGCCGCGCCGTTGATCGCGCCGATCACCGGCTTCAGGCTCTTGAAGATGCGCAGCGTGGCGATGCCGCCGCCATCACGATAGACATCTCCCACCTTGTAGGCTTCGCGCGCTGCGTCGCCGCGCGCCGCGTAGTCGAAGGTCTTGCCGCCCGAAGACAGGTCGGCCCCGGCGCAGAAGGCCTTGCCCGAGCCGGTGACGATGACGGCGCGCACGTTGTCGTCGGCATCGGTCTCGTCGAAGGCCGCCACCAGCTCGTCGCGCATCGACGCGGTGAAGGCGTTCATCTTCTCGGGCCGGTGAAGCGTGATCGTGGCGATGCCGTCTGCCACGTCGTAGAGCAGGGTTTGCAGCGGTGGCAGTGCCATGGCGTATCTCCAGTGTCGGGTTTGCGGGCCAGCATAACGTGCCCAGGGTGTCACCTGCCGGACATGGAAAACCTGCACGCCCCGCCTGTTCGGCAGCTGCCATCATCATCGACCTGTGCCGCGCCCTCGGCCGTCACAATGACGACACCCGATCTAGGACACACCATGGACCTGAGCTATTCCCCCGAAGAAACCGCCTTCCGCAACGAGGTGCGCGACTGGCTGGCCGCCAACCTGCCCGCCGACATCCGCGACAAGGTCACCAGCTATCGCGGCCTGTCGAAGGAGGAGTACCTGCGCTGGCACAAGATCCTGGCCGCCAAGGGCTGGTCGGTGCCGCACTGGCCGGTGGAATGGGGCGGCACCGGCTGGGACATCACCCAGCGCTACATCTACGACGAGGAGTTCGGCCTGGCCGGCGCGCCCGGGCTGCCGCCCTTCGGGCCCAGCATGTGCGCGTCGGTGCTGCTGCGCTTCGGCACGGCCGAGCAGAAGAACCGCTTCCTGCCGCGCATCCGCGAAGGCGACGACTTCTGGGTGCAGGGTTATTCCGAGCCGGGTGCCGGCTCCGACCTGGCGGCACTGAAGACCCGCGCCGAACGCCGCGGCGACCACTACCTGATCAACGGCCAGAAGATCTGGACCACGCTGGGCCACTACGGCGACTGGATCTTCTGTCTGGTGCGCACCGACCCGTCGGCCGAAAAACGCCAGGAAGGCATCAGCTTCCTGCTGATGGACATGAAGACGCCGGGCATCACCGTGCGCCCGCTGATCCTGATGGATGGCGGCCACGAGGTGAACGAGGTCTTCTTCGACGACGTGAAGGTGCCGCTGGAGAACCTGGTGTTCGAAGAGAACAAGGGCTGGACGGTGGCCAAGTACCTGCTCGGCCACGAACGCATGGGTTCGGGCGCCGTCGGCGCATCCAGGCGCGAGATGGCCGCGCTGCGTGCGTTGGCTGCACGCGAAATGAAGAACGGGCGACCGCTATTGCAGGACCCGCGCTTTCGCGACCGGCTGTCGCGTGTCGAGATCGAGCTCGACGCGCTGGAGCTGACCTCGATGCGCTTCCTGGACAAGATGCGCCGCACCGGCCAGCCGCCGGGCGCCGACGTGTCGATGCTGAAGATCCGCGGCACCGAGATCCAGCAGGGCATCACCGAGTTGATGATGCAGGCGCTGGGCCCGATGGCGCAGCCCTTTGCCGCGGTCGACGACGGCCGGGTCGACCCCTACACCTCGCGCCTGTCGCCGCGCTACTTCAACTATCGCAAGACCAGCATCTATGCCGGATCGAACGAGATCCAGCGCAACATCATCGCCAAGATGACACTCGGTCTGTGAAGAGGCACCCACGATGAACTTCGAATACAGCGACGAACAACAGCAACTGGCCGACTCGCTGCGCAAGCTGCTGGCCAACGACTACAGCTTCGACAAGCGCAAACTGATCCTGAACTCGAGCAGCGGCGGCAGCGATGCCGTGTGGGCCCACTTTGCCGAGATGGGCCTGACTGCCGTCGCGGTGCCCGAGTCCGACGGCGGCTTCGGCGGTGGCGCCGTCGATCTGATGGCGGCGATGGAGGCCTGCGGCGAAGCGCTGGTGGTCGAGCCCTTGCTCGACCACATCGTGGCCACCCGCTTGGTGGCGCGCGCTGGGTCGCCGGCGCAGCGCGCCGCGCTTCTGCCCGGGCTGATCGACGGCTCGCACAAGCTTGCCCTCGCCGCGTTGGAGCCGGGCCGGCGCTACGAGCTGGCACCGACCAAGACGCGTGCCCGCGCCGTTGGCGACGGCTGGGTGCTCGACGGCGAAAAATGCGTGGTCATCGGCGCGCCCTCGGCCGGGCGTCTGCTGGTGTCGGCGCGCACCGCTGGTGCGGACGGCGACGCGCAAGGCGTGAGCCTGTTCGTGATGGAAACCCAGGCCGGCGGCGTCCGGCTCAACCCGAACCGCACCGTCGATGGCCAACGCGCTGCCGACCTGCGCTATCGAAGGCGTGAAGCTCGGCGCGGATGCGCTGCTGGGGCAAGCCGGCAGCGCGTTGCCGCTGATCGAGGAGGCGGTCGACTTCGCCACCGCGCTGCTGTGTGCCGACGCCGTCGGCGCGATGAAGTTCGCCAACGACGCCACGCTCGACTACTTGAAGACGCGCAAGCAGTTCGGCGTGCCGATCGCGTCGTTCCAGGTGCTGCAGCACCGCATGGTGGAGATGTACATCTGCTGCGAGCAGGCCCGCTCGATGGCCATTGTGGCGGCCAGCAAGGTGGACACGGCCCGCGACGCCGCTGAACGCCAGCGCGCGGTATCGGCCGCCAAGGTGAAGATCGCCGACGCGGCGCGGCAGGTGAGCCAGGAGTCGGTGCAATTGCACGGCGGCATGGGCATGACCGAGGAGCTGAAGATCTCGCACACCTTCCGCCGCCTGACCATGATCGCGCAGCGTTTCGGCGATGCCGATCATCACCTCGAGCGTTATGCCGCCCTCACCTGAGACCGTGGCGCCGGTCGGCTATGACACGGCCGCGGTCGAGGCCTGGATCGCCCGCCACATCGACAGCCTGGCGCCGCCGCTGCGCTGGACTCGGCTCGAGGGCGGCCATTCGAACCTGACCTACCTGATCGAGGATGCGCAGGGCCGGCAGGCCGTGATTCGCCGCCCGCCGATGGGCGAGCTGTTGCCCAAGGCACACGACATGGCACGCGAATGGGCACTGATCAGCGCGCTGGGTGGCACCCGCGTGCCGGTGCCGCGCGCATTGGGCTTCTGCGAAGACATGTCGGTGACCAGCGCGATGTTCTACGTGATGGGCCGCATCGACGGCCATCCGCTGTACAGCGCTGCAGACGCTGAAGCCTGGGCCCCGCCGCCGTTGCGCGAACGACTGGCCCATTCCTTCATCGACGTTCTGGCCGAACTTCACTCGATCGACCCCGACAGCGTCGGCCTGGGCGATCTGGGCAAGAAGGACGACTACATCGGCCGCCAGCTGAAGACCTGGTACCGCTCTTGGAACGCGTCGATCGCGGGCGCGCAGATGGACGATGCTCGCGCCCATGCGCTGCAGAAGTACTTTCTGGACCATGTCCCCGATCAGGGGCCGGCGCGCATCGTGCACGGCGACTATGGGCTGCACAACACGCTGGTAGGCCCGGACGGGCGCATCGCTGCGGTGGTGGACTGGGAGATCTCGACGCTGGGCGACCCGCTGGCCGACCTGGCCTATGCGCTGAACCAGTGGGCCGAATCCACCGACCCGCCATCGGTGCGCGGCGTGCCGCCGACGACGCTGCCCGGCTTCCCATTGCGCCGCGAGCTGGCGCAGCGCTATGCCGAGCGCACCGGGCGCGACCTGCACCTGCTGGACTACTACGTCGGCTTCAACCGCTGGAAGAGCGCCGCCATCGTGCACGGCGTCTATGCGCGCTACCTGGAAGGCAAGAAGAGCGCCGTGGGCGTCGATCTGCCGGCGCTGAAGGCGCAGATCCTGCGATCGCTGGAGCAGGCCGAGCAGGCGGTGCAGCGGCTGGAGAGACGCTGAGGCAGCTCAGGCAGGGGCAGGCAAGACCGGCGTCGGCCACGGCGGGGCCGACCAATGTGAGCGATGTGCGCTCATGAATGGCAGTGAGCCGCAGATTGGGCGATGGAATCAGCGCGACGGCGGCATTCGCGGTCGTGGCCAGGTTGAATGGGTAGCTGTCGCCGACACTCGCCAATGCAAACTCGCGACAACGACAACTGCGTTGTTCTGAAGTCCGCGTAGCATGCCAGAGCAGCAACCTTCGACTATCCTGGTTCAATCCAGATCGGAATACCTCCGAAACGCGCGTGTGAAGATCTGCTGGAGTTGCGGAGAACCGGGCGCCGCGCGACCCTGGCCATATTTCCTGCCCAAGATTCGAACAATTCGGAGATCGCGTATGCGTCGAGCATTGCTGCTGAAGGCCTTCTTAGTGGCTTCGCTGCTGGGACTGGCTTGGCCTCACTTGGCGAGGGCTGATTTCGAGCTAACCGACGCGCAGGGTCGACGGATCCTGCTCAGGGACAACGGCTCGTGGACCTACGTCGACCCCAAGGAGGGCGCGAATGACAAGAGCCTGTCAGCAACGCCCGTGGCGCAGGCGGAGCTGCAGTTGCTCTTGCGCCGTGACGCACCCGCTGGCTGCCAGCTCGGGCTGATGCTGATCAATGATCTGCAGAATGAGATCGAAAGCCTGGTACTCGAGTTCGCGGCCCAGCGCGCCAATGGCATCGTCTATATGTCCAAGCGCATGGGCTTCGGTTCAGTCAGGCCAGGCAACCGCGCCAGCCGCCCATTGGTCTTCGAGGGCATCGCTTGCCAGGACATCGCCAAGGTACAGGTGCTCGGCGGCGACCGATGCGAAATTGGCGAGTTGAACAGGTTCAACGATGAGAAAGGCCGTTGCCTGGCCCTGGTGCGCGTCGTGCCGAGCGAACTGGTGAAGTTTGAGAAGTGATGCATATGGCGATCCGGCGATTGACACGGCCACGAGGCGATGAGACCCAAGGGCAGCAACGCCGTGAGTCGTTCGAAGACATTTCGCCGCTTCATGCCCAACCCTGAGCTCGTGATGACTTCTACTCGTACAACCAGCCGCGCAAGGCTGGCTCACGACCGCGCACGCAGCCACATCTGCAAGCCCACCTGCGCCATCGCGAACATCAGCCGCTCGGCCGGCTCGCTGCCGTCTGCCGTGGCGACGAAGTCGATGTCGAAGTGCGTCAGCAGCGTCAGCAGCACCATCTTCATTTCCTGCAGCGCCAGGTAGCGTCGCGGGCAGATGCGCGGGCCGGCGCCGAAGGGCATGGAGATGCGCTTGGCCGAGCCAGGCGACTTGCCCTCCTCGCCCAGCCAGCGTTCGGGCTTGAAGGCCAGACCTTCGGGAACGAAGGCGTCGTCGATGCAGTCGTGGCGCAGCAGGCTCATTGCCACCGTGCCCGCGGGCAAGGCCATATCACCCACCACCGTGTCCATCAGCGCCTGCAGTGGCAGCTGCGGCGCTACCGGCTTCTGGCGCATGGTCTCGTGCATGCAGCCCTCGACGTAGTCCAGCCGGGACAGGTGGTCCAGCGTCACCATCGTGTCCGCGCCCATCACGCCGCGCGCTTCGGCAGCGGCAAGCGCCAGCGCCTGCGGGTGGCGGCGCAGCAGCCAGATGCACCAGGCCAGCGTGTTGGCCGTGGTGTCCTAGCCGGCCAGCAGCATGGTGAGCACATTGCCCGCCACCTGGGCATCGTCGATGCCGCTGCCATGCTGGTCGGCGGCGACGAGCATGGCCTGCAGCAGATTCTGCGGCGCGCGGCGCCGCGCCGGGTCGGCCGCCAGCTGCTGCGGCGCGTTGGCGATGAAGCCGTCGATGGCGGCATTCACTGTCTGCAACGCGCGGTCAAGCTTGCGGTCCGATGGCAACTTGAAGAAGCGCCAGTAAGGCACGACGATGATGCGCGTGGACAGCCTGGGGAAGATCTTGTCCAGGTGCCGCTGGATGATGTCGTCGTCGGACTCCAGCGTGTTCACGTCGGTGCCGAAGGCCGGCCCGGCGATGGCGTCCACCGTGAAGCGCATCAGGTCGGCCTGCAGGTCGATGACCGTGCCGGCGCGTGCCGCCCGCGTCCACCGGCCCGCCAGGCGCTCGCCGCGCTTCACCAGCGACGGGTATTACGCCTTCACGCGGCCCGGGTCGAAGTCCGCCATGACCATGCGGCGCTGGCGCTTCGGGGGTCGCCGTTGACGCCGAACAGGCCAGGCTTCAGGCCCATCACCAGCCCCATCGTCTCGCGCCGGTCGGTGCGCCGGAAACCGTCGGGGCGATCACGCAGCACCGCGGCCACGGTTTCGTGGTCGGCCACCACCAGGATGCGCCGCTTGCCCATGCGCAACTGGAACAGCTGTCCATGCTCGCGCGCCCATTGGCCGAGCTGCAGGTGGAACTCGGCCGGCTTGATCTGCGCCAGGTTGCCCAGCAGCGGCCAGCCCTTCGGCCCGGGCGACGCGCAGCCGCCTCAGCGTGACGGTGTCGCGTGCAGCAGGAAGCCCACCCCCTGCTGCCACCAGGCCGCATCCACCCTTGCCGGCCAGTCGTTGTGTCCGGCGCGCGGCAATACCATCAGCCGCCGCGGCTCGGCCAGCGTCTCGTACAGCGCCTTGCCGAATCGTGCCGGCACGATGTCGTCGCGCTCGGCCACCGTCACCAGGACCGGGCGGCCGAACCGTGCCAGGTGGGCGGCGCTGTCGTAGCGGTCGCGCAGCAGCCAGCCCACCGGCAGCCAGGGATAGTGAAACGCTGCCACGCTGTGCAGCCGGTCCCACGGCGTGATCAACCACAGGCCCGCCACGAGCTCGCGCTGGCGCGCGGCGGCAGCTGCAGCGACACCGGCGCCAAGCGATTCGCCGATCACCAGCAGTGGCACGCCGTGCATACGGTGCGCGCGCTCGAGGGTCTGCGCCGCGTCCGCCACCAGCGAGGCTTCGCCGAGCTCACCGTCGCGTGGGCCGTAGCCCGGGTACTCGGCCAGGATCACGCGCAGGCCCAGCCGCGTCAGGGCCGCGGCATAGAAACCGCGCTGCCCGGCATGCCCGGCGTTGCCGTGGAAGACGATCGCCGTGGCGCGTACGGCCCCCGGCGGCGTGGCCACCAGGCCGCGGAATTCGCCCGCCGCGGGCCAGGGCTGCAGGCCGCCGACGCTGAGCTCGGCCACCGTGGCGCGGGCCGGAAAGTACAACAGTCGATCCTGCATCAAGGTGGGGCCTCCCACGGCAATCGATGCGGCCGCCACCAGCCCCAGCACCATGGCACGCCGCGTCATCGAAAGGGCTTGGGCCAAGCGCTCGCGTGCTGTTGCAGGCGCCCTATACCGAGCGCGTCAGCCCGCCATCGATGCGGATGTTCTGCCCGGTGATGTACGCCGAGCGCGGCGACGCCAGGAAGGCGATCAGCTCGGCCACCTCGTCGGCGCTGCCGTAGCGGCCCATCGGAATGCGCGCACGGCGCTCGGCCTTTTCGGGCAGGCTGTCGATGAAGCCTGGCAGCACATTGTTCATGCGCAGGCCCTCGGCGGCATACTGGTCGGCATAGAGCTTGGCAAATGCCGCCAGCCCGGCGCGAAACACGCCCGAGGTCGGGAATGCGGCCTCCGGCTCGAAGGTGGCATAGGTGCTGACGTTGACGATCGCGCCGTGCTTCTGGCGCTGCATCTGCGGTGTCACCAGGCGCGCGATGCGCACCACGTTGAGCAGATAGAACTCCATGCCCGACTGCCAGTCGGCATCGCTGATCTTCAGCAGCTCGCCTTTCGGCCCGTGGCCGGCGCTGTTGACTACCGCGTCGATGCGACCCCAGCGCTGCAGGGCGCCGTCCACCAGCTGCTGCAGGGCATCGGCATCCTGGTTGGAACCGGTGACGCCCAGGCCGCCCAGCTCGGCAGCAAGCGCGGCACCGCGGCCCGAGGGCGACAGGATCGCCACCTGCCAGCCTTCGGTGGCCAGCTTGCGCGCCGCGGCGGCGCCAATGCCGCTGCCGGCGGCGGTGAACAGGGCGACGGGTTGTTCCATGGCGGCGATTATCGGCAAGCCGGCCCTCAGCGTTGCCCCGGCGTCAACGCGCCCGGCACGCTGCGCAGAACGCCGGCCGCGCCGCGCACCACCCCGGTGGCACCGCGCGCGACGCCGCTGACGGTGCCGATGGCCGCGTTCGGCACCGACAGCGCCGCCACCGCGGCAGTCACGGTGCCCCAGCGCACCTGCCACTCGATGTTGCCGAAGGGGCCATGCAGTTCCACCGGCACGGTCACATTGTTCAGCATCACCATCTCCGGCCCGGCGCGGCCGCCGGCGGCGTTGACCACGCGCGCGCGCAGCAGGTAGTCGATGCGGCCCTGCACCAGGTCGACGCTGCCCTCGCCGCCGACGCGCAGGAAGTCGCTGCGGCCGTCGAGGTCGCTGCTTTGGCCGACGCCGTTGCGGATGTCGAAGCTGCCGTCGAGCTGGCTGAAATCGGTCTGGCGCGCGGCGTCCGAGGCCACGCTGTCCTGCGTGGCGGTGCGCCAGCCGCGCAGTGTCTGTGCCAGGTCCACACCGCGGATCGCGGCCGGCCGCAGCGCCAGTGTCAGCCGGCCGTTCAAGCCGGCGCGCACCGCGCCCATCGTCGCGCCCTGGCTGCGCAGGTCGGCCTCGATGCGGCCGCGGCCGCGCAGACCGTCGTAGCCGGTGGTGTCGGCCAGCAGCGCGCGCAGGTCCACCTCGTCGGCGCGCAGGCGCAGCGCCAGGCGCCCCGAAGCGGCATCGGCGCTGCCGCTGGCGTTGAAGCTGCCGCCCCAGGCACGGCCGGCCAGGCGCCGCAGGTCGAGCGCGCCGTTGTCGATCTGCGCCTGCAGGTCCAGGCCGTCGATGCGGTACGGCGCTCGCAGCAGCCGTGCCACACTGATCTGCAGCCGCGCATCGGCGGCGCGCAGCGGCTGCAGGTCGATCGGCATCGACGCTGCCGCAGGGGCCGCAGCGGCGCCGCGCTGGGCCGGCGCGACGAAGCGGTTGACATCGAGCGTGCCGAAGTTGGCCTGCAGGTCGACGAAGGGCCGCACCCGGTCCAGTTGCGCGTCGATGCGGGCATCGACACGCTGGTCGTTGATGCTGCCCTCGACCCGGCCGGCGGCAGCGCTCGCGCTCAGCTGCGCCTGGCCGTCCAGCGACAGCTGCAGCGGCGGCAGGCTGGGGTCGTCGAGGCGCAGGCGCAGGCGCATCGCCTCCAGCGCCACGGCCAGCGCCTTGGGTTGCAGCACCAGCGTGGCACCGGCCTGGCCCTGCACCGCGCTCGAGCCCAGCTGGCCGTCGACGTCGAGCTGCAGCCCGGGCAGCGTGATGCGCTCGAAGGCGCCGCTGGGCGGCTGCGAGCTGACCTTCAAGGCGAGCCGCTGGTCGCCGCCCAGCGTCAGCTGGCCGTCGAGTGCGCTGCCCTGCAGCGCATCGCCCTGCACCTCGAGCTTCGCCCATGCCAGCTGCCCCGCCAGCGTGGTCGCCAGGCGTTTGCCCTTGAGCTGCAGCGCCAGCTGATCCAGCTCCAGCCGGCGCTGCAGGATGTCCAGGCGCAGCCGTGCCAGGCCGAGCTGGCCGCTGTCGATCTGCCAGCCCAGGCGCTTGCCGCCGAACTGCAGCTTGGCACCGTCGATCTGCACGTGGCTGTCGCCCAGGCCCAGCTCGTTGCCGTATTCCAGGCGGACGGTCTCGGCCTGCAGGCGCGCGTCCAGGCCTTCCACCTCGAAGCCCTGGCCGCGCAGCCGCAAGCCGGCCTTGTCCAGGCGCACGACCGGCGAGGCGCCGGGCTGCGGCGGCGGCAGCAGCGACAAGCCGGCATCCAGGTCGAGCGCGGCGTTCAGCGCTGGCTGCGTCAAGTCGGCCTGCGCCTGCAGATGCAGTGGCGACACCTTGCCGGGGCCGAAGGCACCCAGGTCGAGGCGGGCGATGGCCAGCCGGCCGTGCACGCCGGCATGCGCGTCGTCGACCTGCAACGCCACGTCGGCCAGCTGCAGGCTGTCCAGCGTCAGCGGCTTGCCGGCCCGCGGCTCGCCGCTGGCCACGCGGTCGAGCAGGTCATCGATGTTGCGCTGGCCGTCGGCGTCGCGCTGAAAGTGCAGCGTCACGCCGCGCGCCGATACGCTTTCGACCTCGATTTCGCGCTCGAGCAGCAACGGCCGCAGGCGCAGCGACAGCGCCGCGTGATCGATGCCGGCAAAGATCTGCTGCGGCCGGCCGCGCTCGGACAGGCGCACGCGCAGCACGGCCACTGCAGGCTGCGGCCACAGCTGCAGCGTCACGGGCCCGTCGAAAGCCAGTTCGCGCGCATGGTGGGTTTGCATCCAGGTGCTGGCTGCGCGTTTGAAGTATCCGGCATCGAAGCTGAACAGCAGCCATGCCGACAGCCCTGCCAACAACATCAGCAAGGCGGCCAACACGTACAAGATTCGACGCCACAGGGGTCGCATGGAGACAGCGCGCGGTGCGCATGGCGGGCCTTCGCTGGCCGCATCGCATTCTGCATGACGACTGCGCGATCGGCCGAATGCGCAGGGGTTAGCGCCTCGCTCTGGTGCTTGCAGGCTGGGCGCGACGTGTCGCGGTGGCGCTGTCGCCTGGTTACCTTTGCGCCCAGTTTCGAGATCATGCCGGCAACGGCCCCGAAAGCGCCTTCGAAGCCGCTGAGCCCGTTCGAGGTTCCCGAATTGCTGCCACCGCATTCGGCCGGGGATTGACGCCCGGAACATCAGCAGGCATGGCGGCGTTCCAGTCGGCTAGGATCCACCTTCCCAAAAACTGCAATCACACAAGGAGCGAATTCATGAAGAAGCGCAATTTCATCGCGGCGGGTGCATCCCTGGCAGCACTTGCCCTGGTGACAGCCGGCTGCACTACCACCAGCGGCAGTTCGGGCGACCCCGCCGCGCAACGCGCGGCCATCGATGCCGCAATCGACAGCGCGCTGACGCGCCTGTATGCGCAAGCGCCGGGCTCTCAACAGCTCGTGGCGTCAGCCAAGGGCGTACTGGTCTTCCCATCGCTCGTGTCGGCCGGGTTCATCGTGGGTGGAGGCTCTGGCCAAGGCGCCATGCGCAAGGGCGGCAAGTCCACCAGCTACCACCGCATGACCGAGGCCTCGGTCGGCCTGCTCGCGGGCGCACAGTCGCAGGCGGTGTTCATCCTCTTCCTGACGGATGACGCATTGAAGCGCTTCGAGTCCAGCAATGGCTGGACGGTGGGTGCGGATGGCTCGGTCGCGCTGCTGAATGTCGGCGCCACCGCGCAGGTCACGTCGCAGACTGCGCAGCAACCGATCGTCGGATACGTGCTGACGAATTCTGGCCTGATGGCGAACCTGAGCCTGAACGGAAACCGCATCACGCCACTCGGCATCTAGGCCTGCGCGATACCACCACGTCCGTGGCGCCATGGCGCCGCGGACGATGGCGGTGATCGCCGCTGCGCTCAGGTGCAGGTGGAGCGCAGCTGCCGCAAAGCCTCGTTGGCCGCAGGAAGATCGGCCGGATTCTCGTTGGCGAAATAGCGTTGCCCGTGCGGCAACTCGTTGCTGCCTTGTGGCGGCCAGCCGCGAACGGCCACCACGCCCGGCGCCAGGCGCGCCGGATTGACCTTGCGATTGTCGATGTCACGCTGGCACACCAGCAGCACACCGTTGGCGGCCACGACACGATCACGCAGCCGGGCCCGCGACCCGGTGGCCGAGGCCTCGAGCGCGGCGGTTTCTGGCGGCAGCGAAAGCACGAAGAAACGGCGCCCGTCGCGGTTCTGCGCCAACGCCCTCTCGGCCGCCACCTGGAAACTAAAGCCGGCCCCGGCAATGTACAGGCCGCCTTCGGACTGCGCCCATGCGGCCGAGGCGCTGGCCGCGGCAATGGCGACGAGCCAGGTCGAACGAAGTGCACTTGTCAAGCCACGCAGCAGCATGCCGGATCTCCTGAATGCCCGAGGACGGGTGACGGGTCGGGGTCGTCGGCAAATGCTAGTGCACTGCCGCGGCGCCACGGCACCGAAGCTGTGGCAAATACCTCATGCCGCTTCCACCTTGCAGCGCGGTGCGCGGCGCGGGGTAGCTGCGGGCGTGCGCATCAGCAGTGAGCAATCTCAATGCAGACCCTGCATCTGCGACCGAATATGCCAGTCAGCCGGATGTTTTCGGTCGATGCAATGGCAAGAGGAGATGCATGATGCGCAAGTCGCCTGTTCCAAGACTCAGCAGCGTGGCCGTTGCGGCGGTCGCCGTGGTGGGCACGCTGGTCGCCGGCCCGGGCTTCGGTGCCGGTTTCGCGTTGCAGGAAAACTCCGCCAGCGGCTTGGGCAATGCCTATGCCGGCGGCGCCGCGGCCGCGGAGGATGCTGCGACCGTGTGGACCAATGCAGCGGGCATGGCCAGACTGGGCACGGGCCAAGTGGCGGGAGCGTTGAACCTGATCCAGCCCTCGATGAAGTTCAGCGATGGGGCGTCGCAGGCTGCGGCCCAGCAGCCGCTGGGCAACAACGGCGGCGATGCCGGCAGTTTGAACTTCGTGCCGAATCTGTACCTGACGATGCCGCTCGACAAACAGTGGTCGATCGGCCTGGGCCTCAACGCCCCCTTCGGCCTGGTCACCGAATACGAGAACGGCTGGATTGGGCGCTTCCAGGGGCTGAAGTCCGAGATCAAGACGATCAACCTCAACCCGGCCGTGTCGTGGAAGGCCAGCGACAGCGTCGCGCTCGGACTCGGCCTCAACGTCCAGCGCCTCGAGGCGACGTTCACCAGCAATGTCAACTACTCGGCAGCGCTGCTGTCTGCAGCGGCGGCGAACGGCATCGCGCCAGGGTCGGCCACCTTCAATGCCATTGCGCAATCCACGGCCGGGCTGCAAAGCAACGCCAATGTCACCGGCAGCGACTATGGCTGGGGCTGGAACCTGGGCATCCTGGTCGATCTGGATGCGTCCCAGCGCATCGGTGCGCAATACCGGTCGGCGATTGAATACACCGTGTCGGGCGACGTCGCCTTCACCAACCCGGCCGTGCCTGCGCTGGCGCCACCACTGGGCACTGTCGTCGAACAGCTGGCCACGGGCATCAACACCCAGTTGCTCTACAACTCCGGCATCAGCTCGCAGATCAAGCTGCCCGAGATCGTCAACCTGTCGTACTTCGGCAGGATCAACGAGCAATGGGACCTGATGGCCGACGTGCAGTACACCGGTTGGGGCTCGATCCAGCAGCTGACCTTCACGCGTGACGACGGCAAGCCGCTGCAGAGCACCAACCAGAACTTCAAGGACGCCTGGCGCTTTGCCGTGGGTGGCAACGATCGCCATGATGGGCAATGGCTGTTCCGCGGTGGCTTGGCCTATGACCAATCGCCGGTGCAGGATGGTTACCGCACGGTGCGCCTGCCCGATGCCGATCGGACCTGGCTGGCGCTGGGTGCCCGCTAC
>CAWGOK010000012.1:0-78397 GCA_963824005.1 uncultured beta proteobacterium | reverse complement strand
GCAGGCCAGCGTGGCGCCCGAAGACGCCGGCCAGTTGCGCGTGGGCGCGACGGCGCGGCTCGGGGTGGACGGCATCGACGGCGAGGTACAGGCGCGCGTGGTGCGCATCAACCCCAGCGCCCAGGCCGGCTCGCGCAGCGTCATCGCCTACCTGGAACTGCAACCCAACCCCGCCCTGCGCCAGGGCCTGTTCGCACGCGGCACGATCGAGCTGGAGCGGCGCACGGCCCTGGTCGTGCCGCCAGGCGCCGTGCGCAGCGACCAGGCCCAGCCCTATGTGCTCAAGCTCGACGGCGACCAGGTCGTGCAGCGCACGCTGCGCACCGGCGCGCGCGGCCGCGTCGCGCAGGACGAGGTGGTCGAGGTGCTGCAGGGCCTGGCCGACGGCGACCGGGTGCTGGCCGGCAGCCTCGGGCCGGTGCGCGACGGCACGAGCGTGCGCCTGGGTGGCGCCAAGCCTCCGGCCGGCGCCGCGTCGGCCCAGCCCGCCGCCAGCGCCGCGCGCTGAGCCGGCCGCCACCATGTGGTTCACCCGCGTCGCGATCGGCAACCCGGTGATGGCGGTGATGGTCATGCTGGCCTTCGTCGTGCTGGGCCTGTTTTCGTACCAGCGGCTGAAGGTCGACCAGTTTCCGAACATCGACTTCCCGACGGTGGTGGTACAGATCGACTACCCCGGTGCCTCGCCCGAGATCGTGGAGAACGAGGTCACGCGCAAGGTCGAGGAGGCGATCAACACCATCGCCGGCATCAACCAGCTGTCATCCCGCTCCTACGAGGGCAGCTCGGTGGTGATCGCGCAGTTCAACCTGGACATGGACGGGCGCAAGGCGGCCGACGACGTGCGCGAGAAGGTGGCGGCCGTGCGCCCGCTGCTGCGCGACGAGGTGAAGGAGGCACGCGTCTCGCGCTTCGACCCGGCCAGCCGACCGATCTACACGCTGGCACTGACCTCGCCCGACCATTCGCGCAGCCAGCAGGAACTGACCACCTTCGCCGACCAGGTGGTGCGTCAGCGGCTGGAGAACGTGCGCGGCGTCGGCTCGGTGACGCTGGTCGGCGGACGCAAGCGCGAGATCAACATCTACCTGCGTCCGGCGGCGATGGACGCGATGGGCATCGGCGTCGAACAGGTGCTGGCCGCGGTGCGCGCCGAAAACCAGGAACTGCCCGCCGGCACGCTGCGCGCCACCGAGACCGAGAAGGTGCTGAAGATCGACGCGCGCATCAAGCGGCCCGAGGACTTCCGCCAGATCATCGTGGCGCGCAAGGGCGGCGCCGCGGTGCGGCTCGGACAGCTGGCCGACGTGGTCGACGGCCCGGAGGAGCTCGAGAACCTGGCACTGTTCAACGGCGAGCGCACGCTGGTGCTGGACGTGCGCAAGTCACAGGGCGAGAACACCATCGACGTGGTCGACGCGTTGAACGCGGTGGTCGCGACGCTGCAATCGCAGCTGCCCAAGGGCATGGCGGTCGAGGTGGTGCGCGACAACTCGCGCCCGATCCGCGTGTCGGTGAACAACGTGCGGCGCACGCTGCTCGAAGGCGCGCTGTTGACCATCGGCATCGTCTTCCTGTTCCTGAACTCCTGGCGTTCGACGGTCATCACCGGGCTGACGCTGCCGATTGCGTTGATCGGCACCTTCCTGTTCATGTACCTGTTCGGCTTTTCGATCAACATGGTCACGCTGATGGCGCTGAGCCTGTGTGTCGGCCTGCTCATCGACGATGCCATCGTCGTGCGCGAGAACATCGTGCGCCACGTGCAGATGGGCAAGAACGCGCACGACGCGGCGCTGGAGGGCACGCAGGAGATCGGCCTGGCGGTGCTGGCCACCACGCTGTCGATCGTCGCGGTGTTCCTGCCCATCGGCTTCATGGGCGGCATCGTCGGCAAGTTCTTCCACGAGTTCGGCATCACCATCGTCGCCGCGGTGCTGATCAGCATGTTCGTCAGCTTCACGCTCGACCCGATGCTGTCGAGCGTCTGGCACGACCCGGCCATCCACGCCGACGGCGAGCCCAACCCGCGCAGGAGCCTGTACGACCGCAGCATCGGCCGCCTGACGGGGGCCGTGGATGTGTTTTCGCATTGGCTGGGCAGGGCCTATGAATCGATCCTTGCCTGGTCGCTGCGCCACAAGCTGGCCACGCTGGCCGTGGCGGCTTCGACCTTCGTCGCCAGCTTCGCCTTGCTGCCCCTGATCGGCACCGAGTTCGTGCCCAAGGCCGACTACTCCGAAACCTTCATCAACTTCTACACGCCGGTGGGCTCGTCGCTCGAGGTCACGGAGGCGAAGACGCGACAGGTGGAGCAGATCATCCGCGAACAGCCCGAGGTGCTGTACACGCTGGCCACCATCAACACCGGGCAGGTGCTGGGCAGGAACTCGGTGCAGATCTACGTACGCCTGGTCGACCGCAATCAGCGCCGCCTGAACGCCGACCAGCTGTCGGTGCCGCTGCGCGAGCGCCTGGCCCGCGTGCCCGGCATCACGGTGACGCAGGTCGGCCTGCTCGACGCGGTGGGCTCGGGCAAGCCGATCCAGGTGTCGCTGCAGGGCTCGGACCTGCGCGAGCTGGAGCGGCTGGCGGCGCAATTGATGCCGCGTCTGGCCGCCGTGCCCGGCCTGGTCGACCTGGACAGCAGTTCCAAGCCGAACAAGCCCGAGATCTCGATCACCGTCAGGCGCGACGCCGCCAGCGACGCGGGCCTGGGCGTGGGCGCGATCACGGCCGCGCTGCGTGCACTGGTGGCGGGCTCGACGCTCGGCAACTGGCGCGCCGAGGACGACCAGAACTACGATGTCAAGGTGCGGTTGTCACCGCAGTCGCGCGTGCTCAAGGCCGACATCGAACGCCTGGGCCTGGTGGTGGGCAGCAATGCGGACGGGTCACCGCGCATCGTGCGCCTGTCGCAGGTGGCCGAGGTGGGCGAGTCCAGCGGCGCCAACCAGATCAACCGGCGCGACATGAACCGCGAAGTGGAGATCACCGCCAACGTCGCCGGCCGTGCCGCCGGGCAGGTGGCGGCCGACATCCGCACGCTGCTCGACGACACGCCTTTCCCGCCCGGCTACACCTACCGTTTCGGCGGCTCGACCAAGGACATGCAGGAGAGTTTTGCCTATGCCGTGTCGGCGCTGGCGCTGGGCGTGGTGTTCATCTACATGATCCTGGCCAGCCAGTTCCGCAGCTTCCTGCAACCGCTGGCGCTGATGGCCTCGCTGCCGCTGACCTTGATCGGCGTGGTGCTGGCGCTGTTGCTCTTCCGCTCGACACTGAACATGTTTTCGATCATCGGCATCGTCATGCTGATGGGCCTGGTGACCAAGAATGCCATCCTGCTGATCGACTTCGCCATCCGCGCGCAGCAGCAGGGCATGGAGCGTCATCAGGCGCTGCTGCAGGCGGCCCATGTGCGGCTGCGGCCGATCCTGATGACCACGCTGGCGATGATCTTCGGCATGCTGCCACTGGCGCTGGCACTGAGTGAAGGCTCCGAGCAGCGCGCGCCGATGGGCCAGGCGGTGATCGGCGGGGTGATCACCTCGTCGCTGCTGACGCTGGTGGTGGTGCCGGTGATTTACTGCTACCTCGACGACCTGTCGATCTGGGCGCGGCGACGCTGGTCCGGCCGGTCCGGTGTGCTGCAACGCAGCACCTCGACCTAGAATTCGCGCGCCTCTTGATCAGCCCCTTGGATGGACGCATGAACATCGAACAAGCCCGCTTCAACATGATCGAACAGCAGATCCGCCCCTGGGACGTGCTCGACCCGGCGGTGCTGTCGCTGCTGGCAGTGATCAAGCGCGAGGAATTCGTGCCCTATGCCTATCGGTCGATGGCATTCATGGACACCGAGATTCCGCTGCCCGACGGGCAGTGCATGCTGGCGCCGCGCGTCGAGGCGCGGCTGCTGCAGGAGTTGCAGTTGCAACGCCACGAGACCGTGCTCGAAGTCGGCGCCGGCTCCGGCTTCATGGCCGCGCTGCTGGCGCACCGCTCGCGCCAGGTCATCAGCCTGGAGACATCGCCGCTGCTGGCACGCATGGCCCAGGAAAACCTGCGCGGCGCCGCGGTGATGAACGCCTCGGTGCGCTGCGCCGACGGCGCGCGAGGCCTGCGCGGCGACGCACCATTCGACGCGATCGTCCTGTCCGGATCGGTGGCCGCCGTGCCGCCGATGCTGCTGGAGCAGTTGAAGATCGGCGGCCGCCTGGTGGCCATCGTCGGCGATGAACCGGTGATGCGTGCGCGCCTGCACACGCGCGTGTCGCCGACGTCCTGGTCGCAGCTCGACCTCTTCGATACCGTGGCGCCGCGCCTTCGCGGCTTTCCCGAGCCGGACCGCTTCAGTTTTTGAGCCCATGACGACACTGCGGCCCCGCGTCGAAGAATCGATTCCTGTTCCCTCGCACAAGGTTCAATACCATGACAAGCAAGCGCACCCTGGCGCCCATGGCCCGCCTGCTGCTGACACCGCTGATGCTCGCATTGAGTCTGTCAGGCGCGGTGCGTGCGCAGGGCCTGACCGAGCTGTACGAAGCGGCACGCGCCTATGACGCCACCTACCTGGCGGCGCGCGCACAGGCCGAGGCGGCCGAGTACCGCGCGGCGCAGGCGAAGTCGCTGGGCCTGCCGTCGTTGACGGCCAATGCCCGGGGCGTGGCCTCACAGATCGACCTGCCAAGCGGCCGCTCGGGCGACAACAACGCGCTGCAGACCAATCTGAACGGACGTTATCCCCTGTTCAACAAGGCCAACCAGGCCACGATGGAGCAGGCCGAGCGTTCACTGATTGCGTCGAAGGCAGAACTTGAATCTGCCGAGCAGGACCTGATCATTCGCCTGGCGCAGGCCTATTTCGACGTACTCGCGGCCAAGGACACGGTGGCGCTGACGAAGACCAGCAAGGCCGCGATCCTGGAACAACTGGCCTCGGCCAAGCGCAATTTCGAGGTCGGCACCGCCACCATCACCGACACGCGCGAAGCACAGTCCCGCGCCGACCTGGCCACGGCGCAAGAAATTGCCGCAGAGAACGACCTGATCAATCGACGCATTGCGCTGGCCTATCTGGTCGGGCGGCGCAACATCGACCCGTTGCCGCTGATCGCACCGGTGGTGCTGCCGACGATCGTGCCGAAGAACGTCGAGGAATGGGTCACGGTGGCGGACAGCGTGCATCCGCAGGTGATCCGTGCGCGCACCGCGCTCGAGGTGGCGCAGCTCGAAATCAACAAGGCGCGCGCCGGCGAGTTGCCTACCGTGGATGCGGTCGCCTCAATTGGAGCGAACTACGCCAGCAGCGGGTCGGACCAGATCATTCCCGGTACCACGCGCACCGGCACCGTCGGGGTGGAACTGAACTGGCCGCTGTATACCGGCGGCTCGGTGCAGAACCGCATCAAGGAAACCGTGTCACTGGAGCAGCGCTCGCGCGAGGAGCTCGACAATGCGCTGCGCACCGTCGCGCAGAACACCCGCGTGGCCTTCTTCGGCGTGCAATCCGGCGAGGCCCTGGTGAAGGCGCTGGAAGCCGCCGAATCGTCGAGCAAGCTGTCGCTGGAAGCCACACAGCTGGGCTACAAGGTCGGCGTGCGCGTGAACATCGACGTGCTGAATGCGCAGACGCAGCTGTTCCAGACGCAGCGCGACCTGTTCAAGTCGCGCTACGACGTGCTCGTCGGCAGCCTGCGACTGCGCCAGGCTTCGGGCCAGTTGACGCCGAACGACCTGCTCGCGGTGAACAGCCTGCTCGCCAAGTAGTCGGGTTCAGTGCGGCGGCGGCGCGGCCGCCACCGCGAGCACCTCGCGCGCCATGCATTCGGCCGCTCCACGGTGCGCGGCGGCGAAGCCGAACGCACGCGCCGCCCAGTCGTGCCGCGCCGGGTCGTGCGCCAGCGCCACCGCCCGCGACACGCCTTCGTCGATGTCGGCCACGCGCAGCGCCGCGCCCGCGGCCAGCGACAGTTCGGCCGCCTCGTTGAAGTTGTAGGTGTGCGGGCCCATCACCACTGGGCAGCCGCAGGCCGCGGCCTCGATCAGGTTCTGCCCGCCCAGCGGGGCGAAACTACCACCGAGCAGCGCCACATCGGAGACGGCGTAGTACAGCGGCATCTCGCCCATCGAATCGCCCAGCCAGACATCGGCAGACAGCGCCTCGACCGGTGGCAGCACGGTCCAGCTGCTGCGTCGCTGCAGCATGAAGCCGCAGCCCGCCGCCATGTCGGCCACCGCGTCGAAGCGTTGCGGATGGCGCGGCACCATCAGCAGCAGCGGTCGTGGTGCATCCAGCGCGGCCCAGCATTGCAGCAAGGGCATCTCCTCGCCCTCGCGCGTGACCGCCGCCAGGACCACCGGCCGGGCCAGCAGCTGGCGCCACTGCAGCCCGCGCGCCAGCAGCTCGGGGTTGGGATTGAGGTCGAACTTCAGGTTGCCGCAGACCTGCACCCGCTCGATGCCAAAGCTGCGCAGCCGCCGTGCATCGGCCTCGGTCTGCGCCAACACCGCCGCCAGCGTGGCGGCCACGGGCCGCACCAGCGCACCGATGCGTTCGCCCTTGGCTTGGCTCTTGTCGCTGAGCCTTGCATTGGCCAGCACCATCGGCACGCCCACAGCATGTGCCTCGCGCAGCAGGTTCGGCCAGATTTCGGTTTCCATCAGCACGCCCACCGCGGGGCGATGGTGGCGCAGGAAGCGGCGCACCGCGCCGGGCGTGTCCCAGGGCAGCCAGCATTGCGCATCGCCGTCGCGCAGCAGCGCCATGCCGGCTTCGCGACCGGTGGCGGTGCCATGCGTCAGCAGCAGACGCTGCCCGGGGCGCTGTGCACGCAGCGCGTCGACCAACGCGGTGGCAGCGCGCGTTTCGCCCAGCGACACCGCATGCAGCCACAGCGCGCCCGCTTGCGCGGTGCGGTAGCCGAAGCCCAGACGCTCGGCCAGCGCATGCCGATATAGCGGCTCGCGCCGGCCGCGCCACCAAAGACGCAGCAGGTAGGCCGGCGTCAGCGCGCGCAGCAGCGTCGAGTACGCAACGCGCGCCAGCCAGCTCTTCATCGGCCGTCCGCCCGAGCGCAAGCCGACGCGCGCAGCGTCGTGCTCAATGCGCGGCCGTGGCGATCATCGCGTCGGGCTTGACGGCGCGCAACGCGGCCATGAACTGCGTCTGGATGCGCTGCAGAGCGTCCGGGCTGTCGCCCTCGAAACGCAGCACCAGCACCGGCGTGGTGTTCGACGCTCGCACCAGGCCGAAACCGTCGGCGTATTCGGCCCGCAGCCCGTCGATGGTGATCAGTTCGGTGGCACCATCGAACTGGGCCTGTTCGCGCAGCTGCTGCACCACGCGATGGTGCTCGCCTTCGGCGCAGGGCACATTCAGCTCCGGCGTGCTGTGGCTGGTGGGCAGTGCGTTCAGCACCGCGCTCGGGTCCTTGCTGCGCGCCAGGATCTCCAGCAGCCGCGCCGCCGTGTAGGTGGCGTCGTCGAAACCGTACCAGCGCTCGCTGAAGAAGATGTGGCCGCTCATCTCGCCGGCCAGCGGCGCGCCGCTCTCCTTGAGCTTGGCCTTCATCAGCGAATGGCCGGTCATCCACATGACAGGCACGCCGCCGGCGCGACGGATCATCGGCGCGAGGTGCATCGAACACTTGACATCGAAGAGGATCGACGCGCCACGGTGCCTCGACAGCACGTCGCCGGCAAAGAGCATCAGTTGCCGGTCGGGGTAGATGATCTGGCCGTCGCGCGTGACCACGCCGAGCCGGTCGCCGTCGCCGTCGAAGGCCAGGCCGAGCTCGGCACCCGTGGCTTGAACGGTGCGGATCAGGTCGGCCAGGTTCTCGGGCTTGCTCGGATCGGGGTGATGGTTGGGGAAGTCGCCATCGACCTCGCTGTACAGCTCGATGACCTGATTGCCCAGTGCGCGCAGAATGCCCGGTGCCGAGGCGCCAGGAATGCCGTTGCCACAATCGACGACGATCTTCAGGCGGCGCTGCTGGCGGATGTCGCCGACGATGCGCGCGCGGTACTCGGCGGCTATGTCCATCGTTGCGCTACGCCCGGCGCCCTGCGTATAGGCCTCGGCCTCGATGCGCCGGCGCAGGCCCTGGATATCGGCGCCATAGATCGCGCGCCCGGCCAGCACCATCTTGAAGCCGTTGTAGTCCTTCGGGTTGTGGCTGCCGGTGACCTGGATGCCGCTGCGGCAGCCATGGGCCTGGCGCGTAGCCGCCACGTAGTACAGCATCGGCGTGGTCACCGCACCGAGGTCGACCACGTCCAGCCCGGTCGAGACCAGGCCGCGGATCAGCGCCGCGGCCAGCGACGGGCCGGACAGGCGCCCATCGCGGCCCACCGCCACCGCGCGCTCGCCGGCCGCCACCGCCTCCGAGCCGAAGGCGCGGCCCAGGTGCTCGGCAAAGGCCTCATCGATATTGCGACCGACGATGCCGCGGATGTCGTAGGCCTTGAACACGGACGGGTCAACCTGCATGGAGCACTGCCTCGTAGGGGTGATGCGCGGATTGTAGGCAGCGCTGCGTGGCGCCCCACGTCGAGGCACAGGTCCGAAAACGGCGAGTCTCAGGGTCTGCCGCACCTATGATCCCGGCCATGACCTTGCAGGACGATGCCGCCTACCTGGCGCTGAAAACCCACGATGCCCGCTTCGACGGCCGGTTGTTCGTGGGCGTCACCTCGACCGGCATCTATTGCCGGCCGGTGTGCCGGGTGCGTACGCCGCTGCGCCGCAACTGCCTGTTCTTCGCCAACGCCGCCAGCGCCGAAAGCGGCGGCTTCAGGCCCTGCCTGCGCTGCCGGCCTGAGCTGGCGCCGGGGCTGTCGCTGGTGGATTCATCGCAGGTGCTGGCGCAGCATGCGGCGCGGCTGATCGAGCAGGCCGCGCGCAGCGGCAGCGACCCGTACCTGCCGGACATCGCCGCACGGCTGGGCGTGACCGACCGCCATCTGCGGCGCATCTTTCATCAGGCTCATGGCGTGACGCCGATCGACTACCTGAGCACGCAGCGCCTGCTGCTGGCCAAACAGCTGCTCACCGACACCGACATGCCGGTGACGCAGGTGGCGCTGGCCAGCGGCCATGCCAGTCTGCGCCGCTTCAACGCGGCCTTCATGCAGCGCTACCGCATGAACCCCAGCGCCTTGCGCAAGCAGGCTTCGCACGCGCCCGCGGCGGCGGCGCGGCCACGAAACAATGCGCCCAGCCTGCGCCTGGCCTACCGGCCGCCCTACGACATCGACGGCGTCATGGGCTTCCTGGCGCAGCGCGCCCTGCCCGGCGTGGAGGTGGTCGATGGCCTGGAGATGCGCCGCACGTTGCGCTGGCATCACCAGGGTCAGTGGCTGCAGGGCTGGCTGCAGTGCCGCTTCGTGCCGACGCGCAACGAACTGCATCTGGGCATCGCGCCGGCGCTGCTGCCCGCGGTGGGCGCCATCATGCAGCGGCTGCGCCATGCGCTGGACCTGGACGCCGACCCGTCGCTGATCGACCCCTGCCTGGCCACGATGCCGGTACCGCCGCGCGCGGGGCTGCGCGTACCGGGGGCGATGGACGGCTTCGAAACGGCCACGCGCATCATCCTCGGCCAGCAGGTCACCGTGGCCGCGGCGCGCACGCTGACGCGTCGTCTGGTGGCCGAGCTCGGCCAGGACATAGTGACCCCCTTCCCCGACATGGGCCGCCTGTTCCCCAGCGCCACCGAGATCGCCGGCGCCGACCCGCAGCGCATTGGCCAGCTGGGCATCGTGCGCCAGCGCGTGGCGGCCCTGCAGGCGCTGGCCCGCGAGGTGGCCGACGGGCGCATCGAGTTGCAGCCGGCCGCGCCCTTGCAGGTCACGCTGGACGCGCTGCGCGCGTTACCCGGCATTGGTGAATGGACCGTGCAGCTCATCGCCATGCGCGTGCTTGCCTGGCCCGATGCCTTTGCGGCCACCGACATCGGCGTGCTCAATGCGCTGGGCACGCGCGACGTGGCCCAGGTGCAGGCCCGGGCCGAGGCCTGGCGACCTTGGCGGGCCTATGCCGTGATGGGCCTTTGGCAGACCTTGGAGGACAAGTCATGAAGCTTCAGAACCTGGTGGCGCAAGCGCGCCTCGATTCCCCGCTCGGCCCGATGACCGTGGCCGCCACCGCCAAGGGCCTGGCCGGCCTCTGGTTCGACGGCCAGGCACATCATCCCGGGCCGCTGCAGGCCCCGGTGGATGCGCAGCAGCGCTTCATCGCGCAGGCCCGCGAGGAGCTCGACCGCTACTGGCGCGGCGGCCTGCGCGGCCGCTTCAAGGTCCGGCTCGATGCCCAGGGCACGCCGTTCCAGCAGGCGGTGTGGCGCACGTTGCTCGACATCCCCGCCGGGCGCACCAGCACCTATGCGGCAGTGGCAGCCGGCGCCGGCTCGGCGCGCGCGGTGCGTGCGGCCGGCTGCGGCCATCGGCCGCAACCCGTTGTCGATCATCGTGCCCTGCCACCGCGTCCTCGGCCGCGATGGCTCGCTCACCGGCTATGCGGGCGGGCTGGACCGCAAGCAGGCGCTGCTGCGCCTGGAAGGCGCGCTGCCGGCTATGCCCCGGCGCGCGTGAAGCCGCGCGACACAATTGAGCTGGTACTGCTGGCCGCGCTGTGGGGCGCGTCATTCCTGTTCATGCGCTTGGCCGCGCCGCATTTCGGGCCGGTGCCGCTGGCCGCGTTGCGCGTCACCGGTGCGGCGCTGTTGTTGCTGCCGCTGCTGGTCGGGCGTTCGGGCATGGGTGGACTGCGCCGACATTGGCGGCCGATCGCACTGGTCGGCGTCAGCAACTCGGCGCTGCCCTTCATGGGCTTCAGCCTCGCGGCGCTCTACATCCCGGCCTGGCTGTCGTCGATCCTCAACGCCACCAGCCCGATGTTCGGCGCGTTGATCGCGATGGCCTGGCTGCGCGAACCCAGCAGCGCGTCGCGTGTCGCGGGCCTGTGTGTCGGCTTCGTCGGCGTGGTGCTGCTGGCCTGGGATTCGGACGGTCTCGGCGCCGGCGGCACCGGCGCGGGCGCGGGCCTGGCGATCGCACTGTGCCTTGCGGCGTCGGCGCTGTACGGCTATTCCGCTTGCTTCGCCCGGCGCTACCTGGCGGGCGCGGATCCGTTGGCCGTAGCCACCGGCAGCCAAGTGTCGGCGGCGCTGGTGCTGGCGTTGCCGGCCTGCTGGGCCTGGCCCGCAGTGAACCCGCCGCTGAGGCAATGGCTGGCGGCGCTGGCGCTGGCACTGTTCTGCACCGGCATCGCCTACGTGCTGTATTTCAGGCTGATCGTTCGCGTCGGGCCGGCCCGTGCGATTGCCGTGACCTTTCTGGTGCCGGCTTTCGCCATGCTCTGGGCCAGTGTCTTCCTGGGTGAAGCGGTGACGCCTGGCATGCTGGCGTTGTGTGCGCCGATCCTGCTCGGCACGGGCCTGGCCACCGGCGTGCTGCGATTGCCGACACGGTGGCGGCGCGGCCGATAGCCACAAGGCAGAAACGACAACGGCGACGATCCGCGAGGAAAGTCGCCGCAGTGTTGCTCACCGGCGTCAGCCGGCGGCGAACTCGCCAAAATTACTTCTTCGGCGCTTGCATCTGCGCTTCGGTGGCGGGGATCGTACCGGCCTTGTTGGCCTCGGCAGTGGTCTTCTTCCGGTCGTCGCGCGTGGTGGTCGACGTGGCGGCCTTTTCCTTCGGTGATTGCTGGCCCGCGGCGGCGTCAGGCACGTTGCTGGCGCCGGTGCCGGGAATCTGCCCCGCCTTGTTGGCCGCGGCGGTCTCTTTCTTGACCTCGGAGCGCGACACCTCCGACTTGGCGGATATCGGAGGCGGGAGGTTTTGGTTCGGGCCCGTACCGGTGCCTGGGATCTGGCCACCCTTGTTGGCTTCGGCGGTTTCCTTCTTGACGTCAGCGCGCGACGCTGTCTGGGCGACGGTGGCTTGGGCAGCGAAGAGTGCGAGCATAGCCACGGCAAACGAACTAAGGCTCTTCTTCATACTCAGGTCCTCCTGAATCTAGTCACTGAATCTGATCAGCTTGCGACAATCTCCTGTTACCTGGAGTTCTTTGTTGGATAGCATAGCCGCCGCAACTTGACACCTCAAGCGCGCCCGGCCTCAGGCCAGCGGCGGCCACAGGCAGGTCGGTGCCCAGCACGCTACATCCCCGCGCTCGGTGAAAACGAAACGGCGACGGACCGTCAGGACCATCGCCGTTCGATGATGCGCCGACCCGAGAGCCGACACCCCTGTCCGCAACTACTTCTTCGGGCTTTGCATCTGCGCTTCAGTCTGCGGAATGGTACCGGCCTTGTTGGCTTCGGCAGTGGTCTTCTTCCGGTCATCGCGCGTGGTGGTCGACGTGGCCGCACTTTGCTTCGGCGATTGCTGGCCCGCGGCGGCGTCAGGCACGTTGCTGGTGCCGGTGCCGGAAATCTGGCCGGCCTTGTTGGCTTCGGCAGTGGTCTTCTTGCGGTCGTCGCGCGTGGTGGTCGACGTGGCTGCCTTTTGCTTCGGCGATTGCTGGCCCGTGGCGGCGTCAGGCACGTTGCTGCTGCCGGTGCCAGGAATCTGGCCGGCCTTGTTGGCTTCGGCAGTCTCCTTCTTCACATCGGCGCGCGAGGGCGACGAAGCGGCTTGGGCCATCGCGCCCTGCGCAGCGAAGGCGGCGATCACAGCCACGGTGAGCGAGCTAAGGGTCTTCTTCATGGTCAGGTTCTCCTGGGGTTTGATCAGCTTGCGGATGCACAAATACATGGAGCGAGCCTCGACAGCACCATCGCTGTATCGGCAGACCCCAAGCGCGCTGAGGTTGTCACGGCGCAACATGATAACGCGGCACCGCGCCCCGGGTTGACATAGGCCGCTGCGGCGGCCCTTCCGGTTGCAAAGCGTTTCCATTTTGCGACAGAAGGCGTCTCGGTCCGCGCGGTGCCGTAAAGGCGTACCGAGGCTGCCTCGCTTCGCCCCGCGGCCGCCCGGGTTTCGCCTCGCTGGCTTGCGCCGATCGCCCTGGCACGGCAACGAATCCGGCGCCCGACAGGCCGCGGCATCTGACAATGGACCCGGCATCCGGCCATCCGAGGCGCGCATGGAACCACCATTTCGCAGCGATAGATCAAGCCCCGACCGTGCGGCGGCGCTGGCGCAATACCGGCGCCGCGCCCGCATCTACGATCTCGAACTGGCGCTGTTCGAACCGGTGCGCAGGCGCGCCGTGTCCTGGTTGTCGCCGAGTCCGGGCGCGACCGTGCTGGACGTGGGCTGCGGCACTGGCTTGAGCTTCGAACTGCTGCAATCCGCGGTCGGCCCCGGCGGCCACATCGTTGGCATCGAACAGAGTCCGGAGATGATCGAGCATGCCCAGCGACGGCTGGCCCTGCATGGCTGGCGCAACGTCACGCTGCTGTGCTCACCGGTCGAGAGTGCGCAACTCCACGTCATGGCCGATGCGGCCTTGCTGCATTTCACGCACGACATCCTGCAGCGCGACGACGCGCTGGCCAACGTGGTGCGCCATCTTCGCCCCGGTGCCTGCGTGGTCGCCTCCGGCCTGAAATGGGCGCCGCCGCGGGCGATGGCGATCAACCTGTTCGTCTGGCCGGCAGCCGCACGATCGGTGACCTCGTTTGCCGGCCTGCACAAGCCCTGGGCCAAGCTGGCGGCCCTGATCGGCGAGCCCGAGGTGCAGACGGTGCTCGGCGGCGGCGTATACCTGATGCGGGGCCACACCCCGCGCAAGCCCTGATGGCACTGGTGGCGGCGCGCTACAGGAGCAACTCGATCAGATACGGCCCCTCGCAGGCCAGGCCGCGCCGCAGTTCCCGCGCGAAGGCACCCAGGTCCGCAGCCTGGCCGGCCTCGACACCATGCCCTCGCGCCAAGGCACGCCAGTCGAGCGCCGGGCGGTCGAGCGTGAGCATGTCGTTGGCGCGTTGCCCTGGCGCGCCAGCGCCGACGTTGGCGAACTCGCCACGCAGGATCTGGTAGGCCCGGTTGGCGAAGACGATGATGGTCACGTCCAGCGACTCGCGCGCCATCGTCCACAGCGCCTGCAGTGTGTACATCGCGCTGCCGTCACCTTCGAGCGCGATGACCTTGCGCTGCGGGCACGCCAGCGCCGCACCCACCGCCACCGGCAGGCCGTAGCCGATCGAGCCACCCATGCTGGTAAGCCAGTCATGTGGCCGAGCCTGCTGTGTCGGGCCGCCCAGTCCGCGGCCCGACGACACGGCCTCGTCGACGACGATCGCGTCGTGCGGCATCAGCGCGCCGAGCACGGCCGCCACGCCACCGAGCGTGATCGCGCCTTCAGGCAGTGCAGCCGGCGCGAGATCGGCGACGAAGGCCGGCGCAGCGGCGCGCGCCCCCAGTTCGTCGGCCAGCGCACCCAGCGCGCCGACGATGTCTTCGTCGAAGGCGGCCAAGGGGATGAAGTTGCAGTCCGGCGGTGCCAGCAGGCTGGGTTTGCCGGGATAGGCAAAAAACCCGACCGGGGGCTTTGCGCCCACCAGCACGATGTGGCGCAGGTCCTTCAACAACTCCAGCGCGCTGTCGACGACATAGGGCACGCGCTGCGTCGCCACCCTGCCGGCGCCGCGCTGCAGGCGCGGGCTGTTGAACTCGCTGAGCACGGCGCAGCCGGTCTTCGCGGCGATGCGTCCGGCCCACAGCAGCGCATCCTCGCGCACGCCGGCGCCGCCCAGCAGCAGCGCGCTGGGTCCGGGCGCGCGCAGCGCCTGTGCCGCCGCGCGCACCGATGCGCCGCCCACTGCCACACGGTGGCGCTGCGGCACGCGCACATTGCACGTCGCCACCCTCGTTCCAGGCGGTATCGGCTGGCAGGATCAACGTGGCGATCCGGCCGGGGGCGGTGCGCGCCGCCTCGACGGCAAGTGCGCCGTCGGTTGCGACCTCGCCCGACGAAACCGAGGTCCGTACCCAATCCGACATCGGCCGCGCCACGGCGGCGACATCCGAGCTCAACGGCGCATCGTGCGCCAGGTGGAAGGTGGCATGCTCGCCGACGATGTTGACGATGCCCGAGCGCGCTTTCTTCGCGTTGTGCAGGTTGGCCAAGCCATTGGCCAGGCCCGGCCCGAGGTGCAGCAGCGTGGCCGCAGGGCGATCGGCCATGCGATAGAAGCCATCGGCGGCGCCGGTGACCACGCCTTCGAACAGGCCGAGCACGCAGCGCATGCCAGGCACCTTGTCGAGCGCGGCGACGAAGTGCATCTCCGAGGTACCGGGGTTCGTGACACAAAGGTCGATGCCGCTGTCGATCAAGGTGCGGACCAGGCTCTCGGCGCCGTTCATGGGGCGTTCCCTTTGATTCGGTTGCAGACCCCGGGAATGTAGCCCCAGGCCGTGCGGGCGAGCGCGGGCAAAATGGCCGGCATGAGCGCCGCCGCAATCAGCATTCGACTGGCCCGGGCGCACGATGCACCGGCCGTTGCCGCAATGTCGCGCGACTTGATCGAAACCGGCCTGGGCTGGAAATACGATGCGCAGAAGATCGTGGGGCTGATTGCCGAACCCGAGGTACTGTCACTGGTGGCCTGCGACCGGCTGGGCCTGGTCGGCTTCGCCGTCATGCAGTTCGGCGACGACCGTGCACACCTGCTGTTGCTGGCGGTGCACCCGCGCTGCCAGCGGCAGGGCGTGGCACGACGCCTGATGCAGTGGCTGTTTGCGTCGGCGCGTGTGGCCGGCATGGCCGAGTTGAACCTCGAACTGCGCGCCGGCAACGCGGCGGCACGGGCCTTCTATCGGGCGCTGGGCTTCGCCGACGCAGGGCTGGTATCCGGCTACTACCGCAACCGCGAATCCGCGATCCGCATGTTGCGCGTACTGCGCAGCCGCAGTGTCGAACCCTCGCCCTGGCGGCCACCGACGCTGCGCCGGCCCTGAGCTGCGCTGTGGCCACGGGCGAGTCGAGGCTCAAGCCAGCAGCACGGCCGCACCGTCGAAGCGGCCGGCGCGCAGGTCGGCGAGAGCCTGGTTGGCTTGCTCAAGCGGGTAGGCCCGGGTCTGCGTCACGATGCCGACCTGCGGCGCCAGCTGCAGAAAGTCCAGACCATCCTGCCGCGTGAGATTGGCCACCGAGACCAGCTGCCGCTCCTCCCACAACAGCCTGTAAGGCATGCTCGGCAGGTCGCTCATGTGAATGCCCGCGCAGACCACGCGGCCGCCCTTGCGCACCGCCTGCAGCGCCAGCGGTACCAGTGCGCCCACCGGTGCGAAGAGGATTGCCGCGTCCAGGGGCTGTGGCGGCATTTCGTCGGAGCCACCGGCCCACACGGCACCGAGCTGCCGCGCGAAGGCCTGCGTCGACGCATCGCCCGGCTGCGTAAATGCAAATACCTGACGACCCTGCCACGCCGCCACCTGCGCCAGGATGTGCGCGGCGGCGCCGAAGCCATACAGGCCCAGGCGTCGCCCCGCGCCGGCAATGACCAGCGAGCGCCAGCCGATCAGCCCGGCGCACAGCAGCGGCGCCAGCGACTCGTCGCTGCCCTGCTCGCCGAGCGGGAACGCATAGCGCGCGTCCGCGATCGTGGCCGTGGCATAACCGCCATCACGCGTGTAGCCGGTGAACAGCGGCCGATCGCACAGGTTTTCCTGTCGACCCATGCAGAACGCGCAAGTGCCGCAGGTGTGGCCCAGCCACGGCAGGCCGACGCGTTGACCCAGCGGCAGGCCCGTGACACCGGGTCCCAACGCATCGATCCGGCCCACGACCTCATGGCCCGGAATGATCGGCAGCACCGGATGCGGCAACTCGCCGTCGACGACATGCAGGTCGGTGCGGCACACGCCGCACGCCGCCACGCGCACGCGGATCTCGCCCGGCCCGGGTAGGCGCTCGGGCAGCTCGGTCCATTCGAGCGCAGCGCCAAGGCGCTTCAGCACCATTGCATGCATCATCGCCTACTTCGAAGCGGCCATGTCCCGCCTGGCGCGAAGCAGTTTTTGCGCCTCGAGCACCCAATGCTTCTTGATGCTGTACCAGACATCGGCTGCCCACAGGCTGTTGTCGATCGATTTTGCATCGGCCGGCAGTTCAGGCGCGCGTCCCGGTGCATAGGCATTGATCCATTCGCGCATGGCCGGGTCATGCGCCAGGTGCGAAGTCGCGGCGACAAAGACGTGCGAGTAGT
Source organism: uncultured beta proteobacterium (assembly GCA_963824005.1). Classification (GTDB taxonomy): domain Bacteria; phylum Pseudomonadota; class Gammaproteobacteria; order Burkholderiales; family Burkholderiaceae_C; genus Rubrivivax. The sequence goes on along the minus strand of CAWGOK010000012.1, from coordinate 61,226 downwards.
TCATCGGCAACTCGACGTTGCGCACCCGCGCCGCACCCTGGGCCCGGTACTTCGCGCCGTTGCCCGGCAGGTCCCAGGCCACCAGATCGAGCGCCAGCGCGTAGCCGGTGAAGTCCTCGACCGAATCGGGTATCGAGCGCAACCGCCTGGCCATGCTCCACTGGTTGGGCAGCAGCAAGGCGGCCCCGCCGGCGCCGACCACCGACGCGTAGCCGATCTTCAGCCCGACGACGGGACGGTCGACGCCGGTGAACGGGTCGACGATCGTCACCCGGTCCTCGCCGGTGTCGGTCTTCGCATTCCACACCGGGATCTGCGGGCTGTCGTTGCCTGCCAGCTCGTGCAGCACCTTCACCAGTTGGATGCCGCCCTGGCTGTGGCCCACCATCATCGGCATCACGCCCTCGCGCTCGTAGTACCAGGCGATCAGGCCGGCGATCTGCGTGCTGCTCTCATAGGGACTGTGTGATCGTCGACCGTCGCCAGGATGCCGCAGCTTGTCTTGCGGATAGCCCATGCCGGCGAGGAAGCGCGAGAACGAATCCATCAGCAGGTGCACCGGATAGACACCGCCGTGAAGCGCGACGACGCGCGGCGTCGGCCCGGCGGCGAGCACCTTGCGCACGTCGTCGTCGGACACGTTCTCGGGGTCCAGCGCCAAGATGCGTGCCTCGATCTGCGGGTCCACCACCGTGGAACGCAGCACCGATTCGGGGGCGCTGGTCCGGGCCTTGACCGGCACGGGGTCGACGGGCGTCACGCTCGCGCAGCCGACAACGGCCAGCGCGAAGGCCAGCGCCAGCACCGCGGCGCGTGATCTCATGCGGGCGGATCCGTCTGCAACCGATCGCTGCCGTGCCTCAGATCGGCGACCACGGCGTCCACCTGCTCACGGGTGAATGCTGCCGTGCGGAACGCGATGCCGAGGTGCAGCACGTCATGTGCCGTGGTGACCGCCAGCACCAGCGGGCACAGCGGTCCGGTCGGCACGGCGCGTTGGTAGTCGAGTTGCGCCGTGTCGGCGCATTGCGCGCGCGTCCAGATGGGGCCCAGGTTGAGCGAGGTGATGCCGGCCCACACCGGAAAGTGCTTCGGGTACAGACGCTGCCGCCGCGACTGCGAAAGCCACGGCCACAACAGCCCCGATACGCCGAGCGCCATGATGCTCTGCAGGTACAGGTGGCGGCGCCTGATGTGCGCCGAGGTGATGTGCACCTCCTGGGCAAGCTGCTGCAGGCCGATGCCCTCGGGCACCGTGTGCGACACGCGAAAGGCGGCCAGGAACGGGCTCAGCGCCTGGTGCGCATCGGGTCCGAAGTCCTGGCGCATGCTCAGGATGGACGCCACCGCAAGCTCGTTGCGGCGCACCTCGTGGCGCCGCCCCGCCGCCAGCGGCGACAGCGCCAGCATCAGGCTGGCCATCAGCAGCTCGTTGAGCGTGACACCCCAGGCCTTGGCGGTGCGCAGCAGCGCACGCGTCTGGTGTGGCCCGAGCCGCAGGTACGTGTACGCATTGTGGGCATCCGCAATCTGGGCATAACGCGGCCGGTACGCTCGCCGCGCGTTCGCGACCATCCGCGGCAGGCCGAGGACGGCACGCACCACCCACCATGGGTGGCGCAGGAACAGGCTGCGATAGGTCGCCGAGTAACGCTCCATCGGCACCGCGTCGGGCGCGCCGTCGGGCCGCATGTACCCACAGGCAATGCCCGTCAGCAGGCGGGCAATCGAATCGCCGCTTGCCACGTAGTGGTCATAGACCAGCATGAGCTGGAAGGATCCTCCCTCGTCGACGGCCATGAAGCGAAAGGGCTGGGCGGGCTGCGCGGTCGGAAAGGGCCGGTTGAATTCGCGTTCGATCAGCCGGGCAAGCGTCGCCTGCGGGTCGCTGCCGGCCGCCTCGACGGCCAGCTCCACGCGAGGCCGGTCCGCCGCCATAGTAGAAGCGCCATTGGCGCTCGTCGAGCTCCAGTCCGGTCAAACCGAGCGAGCCAAGCCGCGCCGCGATCGTGTCGCGCAAGCGCCCGGCTTCGAGCGCGGCCGGCACGCGCACCACATGCACCGGGTTGTAGGGATGCAGCTCGCGCCAGCGCAGCATCATGCGCTGGAACAGATTGAGTCGCACGCCTGCATCCATGGTCGGCTAATGCAGATGGCGCCTGGCTTGAGCCAGCTGCTGGGCCTGCAGGCACCAGCTCTTCTTGACACTGAACCAGATGTCGGCCGCATGCACGATGTTGCGCAGGTCGGCATCGGCGATGGCCGGCGGAACGGCGGGTTGCGTAGCGTGGATCGAACTGGCTGATCCAGCGTCGGGTAGCCGGGTTCGCGGCAAGGTGCAACGGTCAGCGGCAGCGTGAGATGGCCATACTCGGTCGGCAGCATCACGTTGCGCACGCGCGCGCTGCCCGTCGGCCGATAGGGGTTGTCGCGCGCCGCGTCCGGGCCGGTGCCTGCGATCGGATCCCAGGCGATGAAGTAGCCGGCAAACTCCTCCACCGAGTCGGGCACGCTGCGCAGGCGCGACACCATGTCCCACTGACCGAGCAGGACGCGCATCACGCTCCCGGTGGCCAGCGCCGCGGCAAAGGGCAACTGCAGGCCGACCACGGGACGCTCCAGTCCCGAGCGCGGGTCGATGATCGTGCTGCGTGCCTCGGCGCTGTCGCGAATCGGGTCCCATACCGGCAGCTCCTGGCCCGACGCACCGGCCAGGTCCTGCAGCACCTTCACGCCAGCATGCCGCCCTGGCTGTGGCCGATGATCATTGGCATCAGGCCTTCGCGCTCGTAGTGCCACGCGATGCTGCCGGCCAGCCGCCGGCTGTCGCCGAAGCTGCTGTAGCTGAGCCGGCCATCGCGCGGGTTGCGCAGGCGCTCGGCCGGATAGCCCATGGCGATCAGGAACTCGGCAAAGGGCGCCATCGTCGTGATCGGCACGCTGCCGTGCAGCGCAATGATGCGTGGCGCAGGTACATGGCGCCAGCACCTCCCGCACGTCCTGTTCGGAGATGGCTTGTGCGTCCAGCGCCAGCAGCCGCGCCTCGATCGCCGGGTCGAGCGCTTGCTTGATCGACTGCCGCGCTCGGCGCGCGCGACGGCTGCGCCGAAGATGCTGCGGCCCAACCCGAGGAGCCGATGCACACCAGCGCGCACATCGCCAAGCGGCGCGACCGGCGCACCGTCATGGCGATCCGTTCCTATCGCGGCCGCCGGCCCGCAGGCGCGGGAAGAAGCGTCCCGTTCGATCGAGGTAGTGCCGATAGGGGGCGCCATGAAGAGCAAGCAGAAACTTCTCCTCGTTGTGCGCCTTGGTGATCATCAGCACGATGTGGATGAGCGCGATCACCGCCACCGGCATGGTCGGCGCGACGACCACCGTGCACAGCATCAGCAGGATGCTCAGCGCGTAGATCGGGTGCCGCACCTGCCCGTAGAGGCCGGTGGTCACGAGCTCGGTCTGCTGGTCCGGCGTGACGGCCATGCGCCAGTTCTTGCCCATGCGAAGCCAACATTCGATGCTCAGCCCCAGGCAGACGAGCCCCACGCCGGCAGCTACCCAACGCGGCACGACGACTGCGGATCCCTGGGCGAACGCCGGCAACCCCCACGGCGGTGCGGCGTGAGTGGCAGCCAGGTAGGGGAAACTCATCCAGGCCACGACCAGCGGCACCCAGACGATCCACATGAGTTGCTCCACCCGCTGGCTCGGGACGATGCCGGAAAGTTTGCGGGTACGCCGCCGCACCCGAACGATCATGGCGCCGACGCAGATCCAGTACACCCAGACCGTCGCCGCCACTACGATGCACGGAAGTTCCATCATTGGCTGCTATGCATGTTGCATGCCCGCATTTGCTCCGAGCATCGCCTTGGTTTCACGCTGCAATGTTAGGCGAAGCCGCCGCGGTGGCGGGGCTCCGGCACAGATCCCCGCGCCGGACCTGCTGATGCGAAGCAGGCCGAAACTGAAAACGCCCGCCGGACGGCGGGCGCTTGCGAGGAAAATCCATTGACAGTTGGCACAGTGGACGGGGATGCCCGGTCCAAACACATTCTCCTGCGTGAAACAGCCGCTTGGACTGTCTAGACTACACGGTCGCGGTTCACGGTTGATGAGCGCGCATCGTAGCTGACGACAGCCTGCACGGCGACGACTGCCTCAGGCCCTGCCCGCAAGCACGCAGACGCCTGCTCGGTCCGGCCTCAGCCGATGCAGGTGCGGTTCTTGCCCGTGCGCTTGGCCTCGTAAAGCGCCTCGTCGGCCCGTTCAAGCGCGACTTCCAGGGCTTCGGCCTCGCGCAGCGCGGTCACCCCGGCGGAGAAGGTGACGAACACCTCCTTGTTGTCGTGCATGAACAGGCTCGCCGTCAGCAGGCGTTGCAGCCGCGTCAGCACCTTCTGTGCCTCGGTGGGTTCAGTGTCGGGCAGCAGCACCACGAACTCCTCGCCGCCGAAGCGGGCCACGGTATCCAGCGGGCGCAACTGGTCGCGCACCTGCGCCGCCAGCTTCTGCAGTGCCACATCGCCTGCGGAGTGGCCGAGCGTGTCGTTCAGTCTCTTGAAGTTGTCGATGTCGATCAGGCCGACGGCCAGGCCACAGGGCGTGGCGTCGTTGCGCGCACGCTGCAAACGTGCGCGCTCGGCCTCGAAGGCCAGCGCCAGGCCGCGCCGGTTGGCCACCTGCGTCAGCGCGTCGGTGGAAACTTCGTCGGACAGGCGGCGCAGCTCACCTTCGAGCTCGCGCACACGCAATTGCATCTCGCCGGCACGGGCCTGCTCCGAACGCAGGCGCTCCTGCGTCTGGCTGACCACGTGCTGCACCTCGGCGCTGTCGTGCAGCATCTCGCGCACCACGCCGGCCAGGCTGCCGATCGAGTCGGCCTTGGCAATCGCATCGGCATGCCGTCCGATGTTGTCGTGGAAGCGACCGGTGTGCTCGCTGAATTCGCCGAGTTCGGTCAGCATGCCCTGGATCAGCTCCTTCAGCGCATCGCGGGCCTGATTGCGCTCGCCGCGCAGCACCGCCTGGCGCTTGCGCGCATTGGCCAGCAGTTCGCTGGCGGCGCGCACGCTGCGCACGTTCAAGCCTTCGGCCAGGCTCGCCTGCAGCACCTCGCACTGGCCGCGCGCCCAGCTGTCGTCCTCGGCCAGCTCGGTCAGCCCCTGTGTCAGTTCCACGCACAGCTTGCCCAACTCATCGAGCAGGTGCTGGCGGTGCGCCAGCATGCGGCGCGCGCGCTGGCACAACTCGTCGGCCCGGTGCGCCAGTTCGGGCGTGGCACCGGCCTCGGCCACCTGCTGCGACAGCTGCAGCAAGCCATGCGCCAGTTCGCCCGCCCGCGCTTCGCCTTCGGGCAACGCGGCGCGCACCGTACCTTCGAGGCTTTGCACCACGGCGTTCCAGTCACGCGCCGGGATGTAGCCAAGGGCAGGCATGGCCTGCGCGGCCGGCGCCGCATCCTCCAGCTTGCCGGGCGCCGACGCGCTGACGGCGCTGTCGTCGAGCCCGCCCTGCAAGCTGTCGACACCGGGTTCGTCGGTTTCGGCTTCCCAGGCGGCCAGCAGATGGTGCACGCGCTCGCGCAGGCGCTGCGCATCACTGCGGCTGCCGCTCAGCAGCCGCGTCAGGCTGTCCTTCTTGCGCGCGGCGGTCCACAGGCGGCTGCCCCGCTCGAGGCCGTGGGCCAGCCGGCCTAGGAGATCGGCCCAGTCCATCGCGTGTGCGCCGGCAGACGAAGCAGCCTGGTCGATGGCCAAGCCGGCCTCATCCCAATGTCCAGCCATCAGTGCTTGCAGCAGGGCATCAGCGTCGCCGCCCGCCTCGCCCAGTGGAGCCACCAGGCGTTGCAGCATGGGCCGCGCACGCTCGGGCAGCCCGCAGGCGACCTGGCCACCTTCGGCCGCGTAGGCGCGCGCATAGTTCTCAGGCGTCGGCTCCTCCTTGGCCAGCGCCAGGTGGCGCAACGCGGCCTTGGCCAGTTGCACCGGCGAGAGGGCCGCGGCAGCGAGTTGCGAGGCACCGTGCGACATGTCCATGGCTGATCGACCCTTCCCGGTCAGTATTGGCGGCCGCCGGCGGCACGCGATGGCCCGCCACCCAGTTGGAGTTCGTCGGCCTGGCCGATCCATGGCGCCTTGCGCGGCAACACGGTCTGCTTCAGCCAGCGCTCGAGATCCTCGGCCGGGATCGCTCGGCTGAACAGGAAGCCCTGCATCAGGCTGCATCCCAGCCGATGCAGCACCTCCATCTGGCGCAGGTTTTCAACGCCCTCGCCGATGACGCGCAGGCCCAGCGAGCGCGCCACCGCGATGATGGCGGTGATCACGGCCGAGCTCTGCGGCGTGACGCCGAGGTCGTGCACGAAGGAGCGGTCGATCTTCAGCTCCGAGATGGGCAGCGTGGTCAGGTAGGCCAGCGAGGAATAGCCGGTGCCGAAATCGTCGATGGCGATCTCGACACCGAAGGCGTTGAGCGCATGCAGCGACGGGATGACGGTCTGCAGGTCCTTCATCAGTCCGGTTTCGGTGATCTCCAGCTGGATCGCGCGGTGCGGCACGCCATAGGTGGTGGTGTGCCGGTGAATCAGGTCCACCAGGTCGGAGCGCTCGAACAGGCGGCTCGGCAGGTTCACGGCGATCGAGTCGGCGAAGCCGAAGCTGTCCTGCCAGATGCGTGCCTGGCGCGCCGCTTCGCGCAGCGCCCACTCGGACAGCGGCGTGATCAGCCCGGATTCCTCGGCCAGCGGAATGAAGTCACCCGGCGGCACGAGCACGCCGCCGCGCTGCCAGCGCATCAGCGCCTCGGCGCCGACCATGCGCGCCGAGCGCACGTCGATCTTCGGCTGATAGTGCAGCACCAGTTCCTCGCGTTCGATGGCCTTGTGCAGTGCGCTTTCCAGCTCGAGCTTCTCGCGCCCGCGCCCGGCCAGCTGCGGGCTGTAGATGGCCGCGGCGTCCTTGCCTTGCGACTTGACCGAATACATGGCCACGTCGGAATTTCGCATCAGGTCGACGACCGAGGTGCCATCGCGCGGGAATATTGCAATGCCTACGCTGGCGGTGACGAAACACTCCTGTCCGCCCACCAGCACCGGGTCGCGCATGACCTCGAGGATGCGATTCGCCACGCGCTGCGCGTCCTGCTCGTCGCCGACTTCCGGCAGCAGCGCGATGAACTCGTCGCCGCCCAGGCGGCCCACCGCCTCGAGCGAGCGGTGCGCGCGCGAGCCCACCGCTTCGAGCGCACCTTCCATGACCTGCTCGCTGTGGCGCACGCAGGCGCGCAGGCGCAGCGCCACCTCCATCAGCAACTCGTCGCCGGCGGCATGGCCGAGCGTGTCGTTGATGATCTTGAAGCGGTCCAGGTCAATGAGCAGGAAGGCACATTGGTGGCCCAGCCGGCGCGCATGTTCTATGGCGCGCTCCATGCGCCAGACCAGCTGGCGGCGGTTGGGCAAGCCGGTGAGCGCGTCGAAGTTGGCGAGGTGGCGGATGCGGTCCTCGGCGACGCGCCGGTCGGTCACGTCCTGCACGATGCCGGTATAGCCGACGCTGTGGCCATGCTCGTTGAACTCGGGCTCGGCCTCGACGTGGATGATGCGCTGGCGTCCGTCGCGCAGTGTCACCGGCACGTCGGTGGCCAACACCGAACTGTGCTGAATCACGCCCTGCAACAGGCGCAGCATCGAACGCCGCTCGCTCGTCGGCACGCGGCGCAGGATGGCGCGCAGGCTGAGGGTCTCGCCCGGCCCGTGGCCCAGCACGCGCAGCCCCTGGGAAGAGAGCACCAGCGCGCCGCCGCCCGGCTGCCCCGGACGCCGCCAATCGAAGCTGCCCATGCGCGCCAGGTCCTGTGCGCGCGCCAGCTTGGCCTGGCTGCGCTCGAGTTCGAGGCGCGTGCGCGAGGCACGCAGCAAGTACTGCAGTCGGCCAGCCAGCAGGCTCCACTGGTTGGACTTGACGAAGAAGTCGGTGGCGCCGACCTGGTAGGCGCGCGTGATCGACGCATCGTCGTCCAGCCCGGTGAGCATCAGCACCGGCACGTTTTCGAAACCGGGGGTGGCGCGCAGCCGCCGGCAGGTGGCAAAACCGTCCAGACCGGGCATCATCGCGTCGAGCACGATGATGTCGGGCGCCCAGTCGGCCAGCAACTGCAGCGCGTGTTCGCCGCCGCTCGACTCGGTGATGGCAAATCCGCGCTCGCGCAGCGCGATCGCGGTCAGCAGCAGGTTGACCTCGTCGTCGTCGACCAGCAGCACCTCGGGCGGCCTGGTGCCCGGGTCTTCGGCCAGCGGGTAGGCGGGGGTCATGAGCGGCGTCGCGTCACGCGTCCAGCATGGCCTGTACCGCCGCCAGCACGCGCTGGCCCTCGGTGTTCAGGCCGTGCATCAACGCTTCGAGGTCGTGGCTTTGCAGCGCGCGCAGGCGGTTCTCGATGTCACCGCAGCGCCGCGACAGGTCCAGCGCGCCGACACTGGCCGACGAGGATTTCAGCGTATGCACCACATGCTTCACCGCGTCATGATCGCGCTGCGCCAGTGCCTGCATGCTTTGCGGCAGCAGGCGCCGCAACGACGATTCGAAGGCCCGCAACACGCGCTCGACGACCTGGTTGGTGTTGTCGGGATCGAGTTCGTGCAAGCGTTGCAGCGACGCCTCGTCGAGCACGGTGGTGGCCGCGGGCGGCATGGGCGGGATCGGTTCGGACATGTCAGGGGCAAGCTAAGGTCGATGATACGGAGCGCACGCGCCCGCAATCGCCGCAAATGTCACGTAAAACACGGCGAAACACGCTGCTCAACGGCTTTCGCGGCCCGACGGCCGAACTCATGCCAGGGCCGGCGCTCCTTACAATCCGCGGCATGCCCCTTTCCAGCGAAGCGCCGAGCGCGCCCTTGTGGCTGTTTGCCTGCGTGGCGCTGATGCTGGTGGCGCTGGCCGCCTTCGGCGCCGGTCGCCTGCTCGAACGCTCGCGCCAGTCCCGCGCCCTGCGCGAGGCCCGCGCGCAGGGCCAGTTGCTGAACCAGCTGCTCGACGTGTGGCAATGGCAGACGGATCGGCATCACCGGTTGCTTCGCCTTCAGCCCCCTGCGGGTGCATCGGCTTCCGCCTGGGCGCCCGGCGAATGGGGCGGGCAGCCGCTGTGGGAGCGCTTCGACGGCGGCGCCGGCGCCGACGCGGCCAACGCCCTGCGCGCGCAGCTCGAATCGATGGTGTTGCTGGGCGATGTCGCCGTGCACCCCGTCGGCGCGCCACCGGACCTGCACTGGCTGCTTCGCGGTACGCCGCGCTTCGACGCCGAGGGCCAGTTCGAAGGCTACATCGGCACGGCCCGCGCAGGCGGCGCCGCGCCAGAAGCGCTGGTCGCGACCCCTCATCTGGGCGTGCCGCAGACCGACCACGGCGAACTGCTCAGCGAGCAGGCCGCCTTCAGCTACACGGTGACGCACGACCTGCGCGCACCGATCCGCGTGGTCGAGGGTTTTGCGCGCATCCTGAAAGAGGACTACGGCCGCGTGCTCGACCGCATCGGCAACGACCACCTCGACCGCGTGCTCGCCGCAGCCGCGCGCATGAACAGCATGATCGATGCGCTGCTCACGCTGGCCAACCTGTCGGCGCAGCCGCTGGCGCGCCAGCCGGTGAACCTGTCGCAGTTGGCCGGCTTCGTGGTCGACGACCTGCGCCGATCGTCCGCCGAGCGCCACGTGGAAGTGGAGGTCGCACCGGGCATGGTCGCCGACGGCGATCCCACGCTGCTGCGCCTGGTGCTGGAGAACCTGCTCGGCAATGCCTGGAAATACAGTGCGCGCAACCCGCTGGCCAAGCTGCAATTCAACTGCGACACCCGCGAGGGCCGGCAGGTCTTCAGCGTCTGCGACAACGGGGCTGGCTTCGACATGCGCAATGCCGACCGGCTGTTCGGCGTGTTCCAGCGCCTGCACAGCGCCAACGACTTCCCGGGCACCGGCGTCGGGCTGGCGTCGGTGAAGCGCATCGTGCGACGCCATGGCGGTGACATCTGGGCGGAATCCGAACCCGGCAAAGGTGCGCGCTTTCAGTTCACCTTGAAACCATGACGCGCCGCGGCGCGGCCGCAGACGATCAGGGCGCGCCGGGTCGCGCCAGTTCTTCCACCGCTCGCACCAGGCGCTCGGCCTGCTCGTGCAAGGGCACGTTGGCCGCCGCGGCAATGCGCTGCAGCCGACCGAGGGCTTCGCCGCGCGACAGTGAATAGCGGTGCATCAGCACCCCCGCAGCCATCGACACCACGTCGGGCGCAGGCGCGTTGGCTGCCGGCTGCTGCGCACGTGCGTGAGCCAGCGCCGCGGCCTCCGCGCGCTGGGTGCGCAGCCGCTCGAACGCGGCTTCGACCGTCGGTACGATCTGTCCCACGTCCAGCGGCTTGACCATGTAGGCCACCGCCCCGAGCGCCGCCACCTGGGCCACGGTGTCGGGGTCGGAGAAGGCCGACAGGAACATGAACGGGATATGGCAGTACTCGCGCAGGTAGGCCGCCACGTCGAAGCCGCTCTTGCCTTCCATGCGGATGTCGAGCAAGGCCAGTTCAGGGCGGTGCTTGCGCGCCAGCAGGATGGCGTCGTCGCCGTTGTCGGCATCGATGACCTCGTAGCCAGCCTGCGACAAACCATGCGTGACCGTGGCGAGCACGAGCCGGTCGTCATCGACCACGAGGATCTTGCCCTTGGCTGTCATGAATCGGCCTTCTGTGAATCTGCGATTGGCTGGGCAGGCATTCTCGCCCAGTCCGCGTCATGGCGGTGGTGGAAAACGTGCCTATCGACAACGCAGCCCTGCGGCTGAAGTCGGCAGCTTTCAGCGTTGCTCGGCGTCAGATCACTTCGCGCGTCACGCTGGGGGGCGTCAGCACCATTTCGGCGAGCACGTCGTCGCCTTGCTGGCTGAGCGAGAAGGTGGCGCTGCGACGCGGCAGCAGTGCGCGCACCAGGCCCAGGCCGGACACGCCACCGGGAAACTGCGCCAGGCTGAAGCCCTCACGCAGCCGCCCGGCGTTGCGGATGCTCAGCTGCACCCCGTCTGCCGTGCAGCCCAGCGCGCAGTGCACCTCGCCCCCCGCACAGTGCTTGACGGCGTTGGTCAGCAGTTCGTTGATGGTCAGCGCGATCGGGATCGACTCCGCCTCGGGCAGCAGGAACCGGCCTGGCTCCTCGCCGCCAACTTCCACGCGCACCGCGCGCCCGAAGGTACGCTGCGCCGACACCGCGATGGCTTCGACCACACTGGCCACGCGCAACGGCCCGCCGGAACCGACCTGAAGCCCGTAGACCTGCGCGATGGCCTGCACCTGCCCCACCGATTCGGTGAGCATCGCAGCCACCTCCGGGTGGCGCGCGGCGTTCTGCTGCAACAGCCCGGCCACGCCCTGCAGGTTGTTCTTGATGCGGTGGTGCACTTCCTTGACCAGCATCTCGCGCTGCGCGATCGCCGCCTCGAAACGCCGCTCGGCCTCGGCCCGCTGCTCGGTCACGTCGCTGGCCACCAGCAGCACCTGCTCGCCGGCGCCGCCACTGCTGGGCAGCGACACGAAGCGCGTGTCCCAGACGCGCGCACCGGCCTGCCCATCCAGGCGCATTTCGCGGCGCAGCGCCTCGCTCGAGGCCATCGCCGCGGACAGGTCGGCACGCAGCGCCCGTGCCGCCGCAGGCTCGAACCATTCGCCCGGCGTGTGCCCCATCAGCTGCGGCAGCGGCCGGCCGAAGAAGGCTGCCGCCATCTGGTTGAGTTGCAGCACGCGGTGCGTGCGCGCGTCGAACAGCGCGATCGCCAGCGGCGCGGTCTCGATGATGCGTTGCAGCGAGGCCTGTGCTTGCGCAATGCTCACCTCGGCCTGGCGGCGCCGCTCGATGTCGAGCAGCGCGAACGTGATCTGCCGACGTGCCGAATCGCGCCCGGTGACCACGGCGTTGCCCACCACCCAGAATTCGCGCCCGTCGCGCGCCTTCAGGCGGCATTCGAAGGTCTCGGCCCGGCCCTCGCTCAGCGTGTACAGGTAGTGCGTGCGGCGCAGCGGGTGGTCGGCCTCGGGCGTGGCCACGGTGCTGATCGGCTCGCCGACGAAGTCGGCCAGATCGCCGGCGAACATGCGCCGCGCTGAACGGTTCATCCACTCGATGCCGCTGTCGCCGACGGTAACGATGCCCACCAGCACCGAGTCGAGCACGGCGCGCGTGCGCTCGGCCTGTAGCCGCTGCTCTTCGCGTGCGCGATGCCGCTCGTCGACATCGACGAAGGAACAGATGCGCCCGGCCTGTTCGTCGGCTTCGTCCACCAGCCGCTGCGCCACCTGCACCCAGAGCAGGCTGCCGTCGCGACGGCGCAACTGCCGTTCGCCGTGGTAGCGGCCGGTCTGGCGCAGCGCGGCGTGTTCCTCACGCTCCTGCTGCCGGTGCACCGCGCCGGTGGCAGCCAGTTCGGCCGGATCCAGCTTCGACAGCTCGGCCTCGGCGTAGCCGGTGAGTGTCAACATCGCATGGTTGGCACGCTCGATGCGAGCGCCGCGCAGATAGACGATGCCCACATCGGACAGGCTGAACATCAATTCGCGGTCACGCAGCAGCGCCTCCAGTTCGGACTGTTGCGACTTCAGGCGTGAGATGTCGGTCAGCACCGCCACCACCTCGTTCTCGCCGGGCGCGGCTTCAGCCCGCCGCACCGACAACGAGTACCACGCCGACACCCCTTCGGCAGCGGCGACGCCGGGCACCGCCAACTCCGACTCGAAGCTCTGCCCGGCTTGCAGCGCGGACATCGCCTGCGGAAAGCGACTGAACAACTCGCCGATGGTGGCGCCCGCAGCCGCGCCGGCGTCCAGGCCGAGCATCAGCTCGAAGCGGCGGTTGCAGCGCACCAGCATCGGGCCGCGCAGGTAGGCAATGCCGGCGGTGGTGCCATCGAGGATGGTCGTCAGCTCGCGCAGCAGTTGCTGGCTCTGGCGCTGCGCACTTTCTTGCTCGGTGACGTCCACCGTGACCACGGTGAGCCGGCCCGACTCCGGCCCGCCCGGCTCGACCCGCGTCAGCAACCATCGCCTGCCCAGCTCGGCATGCATCACCGCGTAGCGCGCCTCGGTGCGCTCGCCGCGGCGCAGCGCCTGCTGCAGCCGTTCGTACTCGGGCAGCGATTCGGCTTCGACGATGTCACGCGCGATCGACTGCAGCCCCGCCGCCTTGGCCGCGGTCCGGCGCCGCTCGGCACGCGGGCGCAGCCAGCCGCGGGCGCTGTCGAAGGTGGCCACGCCGACGCCGGCCGTGTCCATCAGCGCGCCGATCTCCAGCTGCGCCAGGTCACGCTCCTCTTCCGCGCTGCGGTCTTCGACCACCGCCATGAAGCGATGCTGGCCCTGATCGGTGGCGAAGCCGCGCACGCGCGCACTCAGGCGCTGGCGCCGCCCGTCGGGCAGGGGCAGCGAGACATGGATCTCCAGCGGCGTCGCACCGGGTTGCAGCGCCGGCCGAGGCGCACGGCCTTCCCAGGCCAGCAAGGCCTGCAGTTCAGGCGAGGCGTCGGTCAGCATCACCGGCACCTGGCCCACCAGCGCCTCGAAGGCCGGGTTGGAGCGCACGATCAATCCGACCTCGTCGAACACCAGCATGCCGGTCGGGCTCAGGTCGAACCACTGCGCCAGCTCGTTCAGCGAACGGTCGGCCTGGGCGCGTGCCACATGCTCGGCGGTGGAATCCTGCAATACACACAGCAGCAGCGGCTGGCCGCCCTCGGCCGACACCTGGTAGGCCGAAACACGGCACCAGCGTTCACGCCCCGAGGTGTCGATCAGCCGTTGCTCGCGCAGCAGCGGCACCGCCTGGGCCGCCAGGCGTGCCGGCAGCTCGCGGCGCGAGTCGATGTGCGTGGACTGGTCTTCCAGCGGCTGCAGCAGCACCGGGTCGGTGCCGATCAGCGCCGCACGCGTGCGACCGGTAAAGTCCACATAGGCGTCATTGACCGCCACCAGGCGGAAGCCGGCATCCTGCAACGTGGCCGGAAAGGGCGAGGCCCAGAGCATGCGCAGCATTTCCAGCGTCGGGCCCGGCCCCACCGCCGGCAACGACGGCGAAAGCGGCGTGCTCGCCGCCTGCAGCTGCACGCGCAGCGCCAGGTCACGCCCGACGCGCCAGCAACTCAGCTGCGCCGAGCGCGCATCGCCCAGCGCCACGCGGGTCGACTGTGGCGCCTGCGTGGCGTCTTGCAGCCGCAGGCGCAGCCAGGCCGCGCCGGGCTCGCCCAGCATCGTATCCAGCTGCGCCGCCGACAGGCCGGGCTCGGCGCCGAGCAGGCGCATCGCCGCGCGATTGCAGAAACTCAGGCTGCCGATGTCGTCGAACAGCAGCAGCGGCTCGTCCACGCCGTCGAGCAGCGTGGCCAGTGCCGCGCGCGAGGGCAGCAGCGCGGACGGCGGTTCGACGGATTGCGGGTGCATCGACATGGGGCGCGGGAGCGGGATTGGGATTGGGCGACGCCGGCGATCATCGCTCAAGCGACCTCATCCAGCTGGCGCACCGCCACCAGCGCACGCAGCAGGGCGCGGTTGACCTCGGCCACCGAGAGCATCAGCACCTCGGCCGCGTCGCGGATGTCGAACAGCGACTCCCGTTCTACCGCGCGCACCACATCGTAGTAAGGCCGGTAGCGGCCGCTGCCGTGCACCAGCGCGTCGAACACGTCCTGCGGCACCGGTATGCTCTTCAGCAACTGGTCGAAGGGCTGCCCCATCATGCAATCGAGCAGCGAGAACACGCCGCAGATGAACATCTCGCTGCCCATCTGCTCGTCGCCGGACGAACGCACCAGTTCCTCCATGAACAGCCCGCGGCGCACCGCGGCGAACATCACCGGCTTCATGTTCACGTCGGTGCTGGCCGAGGCCAGCAGCAGCGCCAGCCAACGCTTGAGCTTCTGGTAGCCGAGCATCATGATGGCGTGGCGGAAGGAGCTGATCTCCACGCGCAGCCCGAAAGCCGCCGAATTGATGTAACGCACCAGCCTGAAGGCCAGCGTCGGATCGTTCTTCAGCACCGCCTCGAGACGGTCGATCGATTCCTGCCGGTCGACGCGGTTCATCAGCTCGACGATGACCTTCAGGTCGGGGGCCACGGTCTTGCCGCTGCCCTTGCCCACCGGCTCGTCGATGGGCCAGCCGAGCACGGCCACCGCGCCGCGCTTGAAGCAATCCTCGACCTCGGACACGCGGTGCACGCCCGATTGCACGAAGCCGATGCCGCGCGCGCCCCCGCCCGGCGCATCGGCCGGGGCGCGGCGGTCCTCGCCGAGCTCGACGATCGCATACTTGAAGCAGGCCAGCACGGCAGCGGGTAGTTCCGCGGCCGGGCGGCCCTTCACCAGCAGCGTGTTGCCGCGTGCATGCAGCGCCTGCAGCAGCGCTTCGTTGCGCGCGTCGGCGGCCATGAAGGCCGGCACCTCGAGCATCATGTGCAGCGGCGGCTCCGCGGCCATGCTGTCACGCAGCAGGCCTTCGCCGGCAATGTTCAGGGCCACGCGCTGCGCGCCGTCGGCCGGCCAGACCTCGCCAAGGGTGTGCAGCAGCGCCGCTGCGTCGGGTGCGACATCGGGCCGCAGCGGGAACACCGTCAGCCGCGTGGCCATGATCGAGCGCTGCCGGTCGATCATCGGGCAGTAGCCCAGCGCCACCTGGCCCAGGATCTGGTGTTCGTTCATGTCTGTCCCTCGTCCGACGGGTACATCGGTCGATCCCCCGAGGGGGTGATCCGGTCACGGACAGTCCCGGGGGACTGTTCGTGCCTGCGAGCGGCCCGGCACTCGACCCTCGAAAGCCCCGCCACCTTACCCGTCTCTTGTCCGCGCCAGCCTGGTGATCAGCCGTTCAGGTACTGGAACAACGACATGCGCTGCACCAGCGAATAGGTCTTGAGCGCCGCATCGTAGCCGCTTTGCTTGGCCTGGAAGTCCGACAGCGCCTGCACCATGTCCAGGTCTTCGGCCAGGGCGCGTTCGGTCTGCGCGCCGAGCTTGGTTTCGGCCAGGCGGCTCTCCACCGCATCGATCCGGTTCAAGCTCTCGCCGGCCATGGCACGCTGCAACTGCAGGTTGCCGAAGACGGCGTCGACGTCGCGCAGCCCGCGCGCCACGGTCTGTGCCACCTGCGCGCTGCTGCGGTTGGCAAGCTGCAGCTCGCTGGCGACGCTGTCCAGCGCACTGAACAGCGACAGGTCCGGCGTGGACGGCTGCAGATCGAAGCGGTCGCCGTTGGCCGGCGTGCCGTTCACGGTGACGGCCATGCCGTCGAACTGGATCGCCTGGCCCGACACGTACGGCTGGTTCATCACGGCGGTAGGCGCGCCGTTCATCAGCACCGAATAGGTGGTCGCGCCGGCGGCCACCGCGAAGTCCACTTGGTAGTCGGCCCCGGTCAGCGCCGAGGGGTCGACCACGCGCCCGCCGTCGATCCAGGCGCCGGGGCCGTTGCCGGCCACTGGGGTGGTGACGAACACGCCATTGCCGCTGCGCGCGCCAAGCCAGGCATCGGCGCCGTCGAGCGTCATCGGCAGCAGATCGTCGGCCGCCACCTCGGTCTGGCCGCCGGCCCCGCGGAAGACCACGCCGCCGACACCATCGACGAAGGGCGGCTGCGCCGAACCCTGGCCGCCGAACAGGTAGCCACCGGCGCCGTCACCACGGTTGGCGATGGACAACAGTTGCTCGCGCAGGCCGCGGATGCGCGCGCCGAGGTGGGCGCGTTCGGCATCGCTGTAGCTGCCGTTGCCGGCGGCGACCAGCAGTTCGCGCACCTGCTGCATGGCTTCGGTGGCGTTGCCCAGTGCCCCCTCGGCCTGCTGCATGGCGTTGCGGCTGGCTTCCAGGCCGCGCTGGTTGGCGTCGGCGCGCGCGCTGGTGGCGAGCGCGCGCTCGATGCGCGCCGCCGCCGCCGGGTCGTCGCTGGCGCGCGCGACGCGCTTGCCGCTGGTGAGACGGTCCTGCGCCAACTGCAGCTCCTGCTGCCGGCGCTGCAGGTTGTCGACGGCGGTCTCGAAGGCGTTGGCGGTGGTGATGCGCATGGTCGGGGCGGGTCGAATCAGGCGGCGGTTTCGAGCAAGGTTTCGAACACACTTTGTGCGATCTGCAGGATCTTGGCCGCGGCCTGGTAGCTTTGCTGGTACTGGATCAGCCGCGCGGCCTCTTCGTCCAGGCTCACGCCGCTCTTCGAACTGCGCGCCGATTCGGCCTGCGCCGCCACGGCCGAGGAGATGCCGGAGGCCGAACTCGCACTCTGCACGCGCACGCCGATGCTGGCCATGGCCGAGGCATAGGCGTCGGTGATCGAGTTGCCACCGCCGATGCCGCCTGCGGCCAGCGGCGCACGGCCGACGATGGCCGCCTCGCGCAGCGCGGTGAAGGCCAGCGCATTGCCGTTGTTCGACGCCGGGTAGAGCGTCTTGCCCACGCTGAACCCGTCGCCGCTGCGCGGCACGCCGTTGAGCTCGAGTTCGAAGCCGTTCAAGGCCAGCGGGACACCCGGGCTCCAGCTGCCCAGGCCGCTGGACTGCAGCGCATTCGTCACGCGGTCGCGCAGCTCCCAGGCGTAGTCGCCGCTGTCGGTGGTGAAGGTGATGGTGGCATTCAGGCTGGCGTCCAGGCCAGCGCTGACCACGCGCAGCGCGGCCACACTGGCCGTACCGGTGTTGGCGGCGGCGGTGGCGGCGCTCACCGGCGAGGCGGCGGCCAGGCCGCGCACGTCGTCGAGCACGCGCCGCATGCCGTTCGCAGCACGTGTCACCGGCTGCAGCAGGAAACGATCGGTCGGCGCCGGCGCGGGCGGTCCGATGTCGATGCGCATGCCATCGACCACGTCGCCACTGGCGATGCTGCGCACCAGGCCGTCGGACAGACGCGTCAGTTGCCACACCCCCGGCGCGCCGCCGGGGTCAGCGCGCAGCCCGTACTCGCTGGCGCGCAGCTGCGTCGCATCGGTCACGCTCAGGTTCACCCGGCCGAGGAACAGGCCCGCGCCGTCGAGCGCATTCGTCGCCTCGGGCATCGCCACCGCAGCGCCGACGGCGAAGATCGGCGCGCCGCTGCCCGGCGGGTCGCGCAGGTCCAGACCCAGGGCCTGCTGTTCATTCACCTTGCCCGCCAGCGCCGCAGCCATCTGGCCGAGCTGGGTGCGCGCGTCCACCAGGTCGCTGTTCTGGAAGCGCAGCAGGCCGGCCACCGCACCGCCGCCCAGTTCCTGCGCCTGCAGGATGCGCACGAAGCCGCTGTCCGACAGGCCGAGCGCCGAGCGCGACGCGTCGCGCGGGTCGACCTCGACCGACAGCGCTTGCACCTGCGTGCCAAGCACCAGGCGTTGGCCACCGGCAATGAAGATGGCGAGCGAGCCGTCGTCGGCCTCCACCGTGCTCAGCTGCAGCTTCTGGCTGAGCTTGGCGATGACGCTGTCGCGCTGGTCGAGCAGGTCGTTCGGCGAGTGACCCAGGCCCAGCACCGAGGCGATGCGCTGGTTGAGCTCGGCGACGTTGCGCGCGAGCTGGTTGATCTCGGCCACGTTGGCCTTCAGATCCTCCTGCACGGCCAGTTGCAGCACTTCGAGTTGCCCGCCCGCCGCCGCAAAACGATCGGCCACCTCGCCGGCGCGCGCCAGCACCACCTGTCGCGTGGCCGCGTCGGCCGGCCGCGCCGCCAGGTCGACCATCGAATTCAGGAACTGACCCGCGGCATGCCCCACACCCTGCTCGCCGGTGGGGAAGACCGATTCCAACTGGTTCAGCAGGCCCAGCCGGGTGCTGTCCATGGCGGCCAGCGAGCCGGCCGTGGCCGCCTCGCGCGTGAGGAATTCATCGTGCGCGCGTGTCACGGTGGCCACGTCCACGCCTTTGCCGAAGAAGCCCGCGCCGGTGAACTGGCCGCTGGCGGTGGCCAGTTCGACTTGCTGGCGCGAGTAGCCGGCCACGTCGGCGTTGGCGATGTTGTGGCCGGTCGTGGCCAGGGCGGCATAGTTGGCCGACATGGCCTTCATGCCGATGGACATCAGACCCGATGCGCTCACGTCGCAGCCCTCATGTCGATGCGCGCTGCAGACGCAGCGCCGTGTTGATGACCCGCGTCAGCTTGTCGGCATAGGCCGGGTCGGTGGCGTAGCCGGCACGCTGCAGCCCGGCCGCAAAGCCGCCGGCGTCCTGCCCCTGTGCCAGCACCTGCCGGTAGCGCGGGCTGTTCTTCATCAGCCGGGCGAAGTCGGCAAAGGACTCGGCATGGCTGGCGTAGGCGCGGAACTTCGCCACGCCCTTGACCGCCTGGCCGTTCACCACCTCGGTGGTCAGGGTTTCGGCGACCGGGCCCTTCCAGTCGGCGCCGGCCTTGATGCCGAACAGGTTGTACGACGGGCTGCCGTCGGCCTGGCGGATTTCCTTGCGGCCCCAGCCGGTCTCGTGCGCGGCCTGGCCGATCATGAACGCCGCCGTGATGCCGGTGGCGGCTTCGGCGGCCTGCGCCGCACGGGTGTGCTGCTGAACGAAGGCCGCGGCACTCTGGTCGGGGATGCGCACCGCCTTGGGTTCCAGCCCCGTCACGGCGACCGGCGCGGCCGGGATCGGGCCGGGCGCCAGCCCCATCTGCCGCTCCAGCTGGCGCGTGATGGCCTCGGACAGGCCGCCGGGCAGGCCGGTCATCTGCGTGGCGAACTGCTGGTCGAGCAGGTCGGTGCCGAGCTTGCTGCCTTCGTTGTCGAGCATGCCGGAGGACAGCGTGGCCGCGCGCATGCTCTTCATCAGCTCCTGCATGAACAGCGCCTCGAACTGCTTGGCCACCTCGCGCACAGCAGCTTTCGGGTCGCTCGCAGCGCGGCCGCGCAGCGCGGCCAGCGACTGCGCATCGCCGACCAGCGCAGCGCCCGTGCTCGGGCTGGGGGTGGTCAGGCCGGCCACCTTCAGATCACCTCGATTTCGGCATGCAGCGCGCCAGCGCTCTTCATGGCCTGCAGGATCACCAGCAGGTCCTGCGGCGTCGCGCCCATCGCGTTCAGCGCCTTGACCACCTCGCTCAGGCGCACGCCGGCGGGCATCTCCAGCATCGCTTTGCTGCCGGTGGTGATCGAAATGTCGGAATCCTGGGTGACCGCGGTGCGGCCGTTGGCGAACGGGCCCGGCTGGCTGACGTTGGACGTGGTCGAGATCGTCACCGCCAGGTTGCCGTGCGCCACCGCGCAGGCGCCCAGCGTGACCGATTCGTTCAGCACCACCGAGCCGGTACGCGCGTTCAGGATCACCTTGGCCGGCGGCTTTGCCAGCGTCACCGGCAGGTTTTCGATGTCGGCCATGAACGCCACGCGCTGGTCGGGTGCGGCCGGCATGGTCACGCGCACCATGCGCCCGTCGACGGCGGTGGCGGTGCCGGGGCCCTTGGCCTGATTGATGGCCTGCGCCACCGAGCTGGCGGTCTGGTAGTCGGTGGCGTGCATCGCCAGTTGCAGCGTATCGCCCTGCAGCGCGGTGCTCGGCACGGCACGCTCGACGGTCGCGCCGGCCGGCACGCGGCCCGAGGACAGCTGGTTGATGACCACCTTGGAGCCGTTGGCCGCGGCGCCGGCACCGCCGATCACCAGGTTGCCCTGGGCCAGCGCATAGATCTGTCCGTCCACGCCCTTCAGCGGCGTGGACACCAGCGTGCCGCCGCGCAGGCTCTTGGCATTGCCGAGGGACGAGACGTTGACGTCCACTGCCTGCCCCGGCATCGCATAGGGCGGCAGCACCGCGGTGACCATCACCGCGGCCACGTTGCGCAGCTGCAGCGGGGTGCCCGGCGGAATGGTCACGCCCAGCTGCTGCAGCATCGAGATCAGGCTCTGCGTGGTGAAGGGCGCCTGCGTGGTCTGGTCGCCGCTGCCGTCCAGCCCCACCACCAGCCCGTAGCCGGTGAGCTGGTTGCTGCGCACGCCAGCCACCGACGAGACCTCGCGGATGCGCGTGGCCTGGGCATCCACTGGCCACCACAGCGCCGCGCTGGCCACAGCGAAGGCCAGCCAGACGATGCGGCGCACCAGCCGCTCGACGGCCTCGGCGGCGTGCGCTGCGGGGTCGGCGCGGAGAACGTCAAGACGCATGGCGGGCGGCATCAGATGGGCAAGATGTTCAGGAAGAAGCGGCTCAGCCAGCCGATGGTCTGCGCATCGGCCTGCTGGCCGCGGCCGCGGTGCTCGACGCGCACGTTGGCGATCTTTGCGCTCGGCACGGTGTTGCCGGGCAGGATCAGCAGCGGGTCGACCTGGCCGGAGAAGCGCAGCACGTCGACGTTGCTGTTCACGCCGATCTGCTTCTCGCCGGCGATCAGCAGGTGGCCGTTGGGCAGCACCTCGGTGACGAGCACGGTGATGCTGCCGAAGAAGTCGTTGCTGTTCTCGGTGGCGCCCTTGCCGGCGAAGCTGTTGCTGCTGATGCCTTCGGCGCTGGCGCGCGCAAACTGCGTCGGGTTTATGCCGGGCAATGCGCTGACCTTGGCATCGACCTTGCCGCTCTTGTCGACGGAACTGGTGGACTTCTGGCTGGCAACGATCTTCTCGACGATCTGCACGGTGAGCGTGTCGCCGCGATGGCGCGCGCGGTAGTCCTCGAACAGCGGTCGGTACTGCGCCGGCTGGAAGATGGCACCGTTGTGGGCCACCGGCATCGGCGGCGTGGACGGGATGACGTTCGTCGGCTCGGCCACCTCGACGCGCGGATTCATCGTCAGGCAGCCGCCGAGGGCGGCGCACAGCGCGGCGCCGATCCCAGCCTGCACGAGGCGACGGATCACAGCTGCCCCAGCCGCTGCAGCATCTGGTCGGTGGTCTGGATGGCCTTGGAGTTCAGTTCATAGGCGCGCTGCGTGGCGATCATTGCCACCAGTTCCTCGACCACGTTGACGTTGCTGCCTTCCACATGGCCCTGCAGCAGGCCACCGCGCCCGTCGGTGCCGGGCGCGCCGGCACTCGGTGCCCCGGAGGCCGCGGTCTCGGCATACAGGTTCTGGCCGCGCGGCTCGAGTCCACCCGGGTTGATGAAGCTGGCCAGCTGCAGCTGCCCCACCGATTGCGGCGTGGCCTGCGTCGGCAGCGTCACGTTGACGGTGCCATCGGCGGCGATGCTCACGCTCTGCGCATTCGCCGGCACGGTGATGCCGGGTTGCAGCACATGGCCGTTGCTGGTCACGATCTGGCCGGTGGCGTCGAGCTGGAACGAGCCGTCGCGGGTGTAGCCGGTGCTGCCGTCGGGCAACTGGATCTGGAAGAAGCCCTGGCCCTTGATGGCGATGTCCAGGTTGTTGCCGGTCTGCTGCAGGTTGCCCTGGCTGAAGTTGCGTGTCGAAGCCGACACGCGTGTGCCCAGGCCCACTTGCAGCCCGGTGGGCAGTTGCGACTGATCGCTGCTGGCCGCGCCGGCCTGGCGCAGGCTGTCGTACATCAGGTCCTCGAAGACCACGCCACCGCGCTTGTAGCCGTTGGTGCCGACGTTGGCCAGGTTGTTGGAGATGGTGTCCAGCTTGAACTGCTGGCCTTCCATGCCGCTCTTGGCGATCCACAACGAACGATTCATGCACCGTGCTCCCGACTGTTGCCAGCCAGTGTCGGGCGAACTTGAGCGCGCCGGCCAAGCGAAAAGCACCGCCTTCGCGGCGTTTCTTACACCCCGCGCAGCCCGGGCAAGGCGGCGGCCACCATGGCCAGACCGGCGAGCGTCAGCAGCAGCAAGACCACGCGGCGAAAGGCCAGCGGGCTCAGGCCGTGGTAGATGCGTGAGCCCAGATAGGACGGCAGCAGCAGGGCCGGCGCGACCACCGCGAACTTCGGCAGCATGTCCAGCGTCGCCGTGCCGGCGGCGACATAGGCCGCCAGCGTGGCGCTCAGCGCGGCCAGGCTGAAGTTCTGGATCACGCTGCGCTGCAGGTCCTTGTCCCAGCCGCGCAGCGTGACCCACAGCGAGGGCAGCACGCCGGAAAAGCCGCCGATCCCGCCCATCACGCCGCCGAGCGCGCCCACCAGCAGATCGGCCGCCCGGCCGCCGACGCTGACACGCGGCAGGCGCTGCGACAGCAGCATGGCCGGGCAGCAGACCACCAGGAACAGGCCCAGCGTCAGCTTGAACGCGGCCGGTTCCAGGTGGGGCAGCGCCCATGTGCCCAGCGGCACGCCGAGCAGCCCTCCCACCAGAAAGGGCAGCAGCACCGGCAGGCGCAGGCCGCGTTTCACCGTGAACACCGCGAAGATCTGGCCGACCAGTCCGCCGGAAACGGCCATCACCGCGGCCAGGCGCGGCTCGATGCCCCAGACCCAGACCGACATCGCGACCATGGCAAAGGCAAAACCGGAGATGCCCTGCACCAGCCCGGCCAGCGCCGCACCGCCGATGAGCAGCATCACTTCCGGGCTCACGCGCTGCGACCTGGGTACATGCCGAAGCTTAGCCCGGCACGACGACGTCGGCACGTCGACAGCCGCGGTTACCCTCCTGGGGGCCAGCGCAAGCGCTGATGCAGCCGCTCTACAACGCGCTGTTCGACAGCAACCGCGTCGCCGCCTGTTCCTTCTGCTCCGCCGTCTGCAGCATCTTCATCTGCTGCTCGAACTGGCGCGCAGCGGTGATCATCGCCACCATGGTCTCGACGGCACTGACATTGCTGCCTTCGAGTGCGCCTTGCTGGACGCGCGCCGCGGGGTCGGCCTCCAGACCGCCGGCAATGTCGCGAAACAGGCCGTCGTCACCGCGCGCCAGTCGGTTCTCGGGCGTGACCAGCTTCAGCCGGCCCAGCACCTGGGCCTTGGCACTGCCCACCTTGCCGGTGATGGTGCCGTCGGCACCGATGTCGATCTGCGCATTGGCCGGCACGGTGATCGGCCCGCCGTCACCCAGCACCTGCAGGCCGCCGCGGGTGATGAGTTCGCCCTCGGGGCTGATGTCCAGCGCGCCGCCGCGGGTGTAGGCCTCGGTGCCGTCCAGCGCCTGCACGGCCAGCCAGGACCTGCCGGCCACGGCCACGTCGAGCGCACGTCCGGTGCCCTGCACCACGCCGGGCGCGTCGCTGTAGCCGGGCGTGGATTCCAGCGCGTACACGCGCGTGCTGGCGCCGTCGCCGCGCACCGGCACGGCGCGGAAGGCCGCCATCTCGGCGCGAAAGCCCGTGGTCGAGACGTTGGCCAGGTTGTGCGCCAGGATGTCCTGGCGCTGCAGCGTGGCCTTCGCACCCGACATCGACAGGTAGATCATGCGGTCCATGCGCGGCCTTCCGAATCGTTGTGCTCAGCCAGGCTCAGCGAAGGTTGACCAGCGTCTGCAGCACCTGGTCCATGGTCTTGATGGTCTGCGCGTTGGCCTGGTAGATGCGCTGCGCGGTGATCATGCTCACCAGCTCGCCGGTCAGGTCGACGTTCGATTCCTCCAGCGCTCCGGCCTGCAGCACGCCCAGGTTGCCGTCGCCGGGCACGCCGTACATCGGGTCGCCCGAAGCGAAGGTGCGCGCCCAGGCGTTGTCGCCCACCGGCTGCAGCCCCTGCGGATTGCGGAAGTTGGCGATCTCGATCTGCCCCGAGGGCTTGGATTGGCCGTTCGAGTAGCGCGCCATGATCACGCCATTCGGCTCCACCGCGATCGAGCTCAGCAGCCCCGAGGTGTAGCCGTCCTGGGTGATGTCGGTCACGCCGTAGGCCGAGCCGAACTGGGTGGCGCCGCTCAGGTCGAACAGCAGCCCGGCAATCGGCTCGGTCTGCGCGCCCACCGCATTGACGGACGCGGGCACGTTCAGGACCACCGGGGCCGCGGGCGCGATCGGCGCGCTGCCGTTGCTCTGGAAGGTGATGGTGGTGATCGGCAGCGGCGCGGCGGCAACGCCGCCCACCGTGCTGCCGTTGGCCGTGGCATAGACGTTCCACTCGTCGTTGGCCGACTTCTGGAAGTAGAAGCTCATCGCCACGTCCTGGCCCTTGGCGTCGTAGACGGTCAGCGAGGTGGCGTTGTTGTAGGTGTTGGCATTGGCGAAGTCGATCATCGGCGCCACGGCTGGCAGCGTCACGGCCTTGCGCGAATCGAGGTTCATCTCGATCTCGGCGCGTGTCGTCGGATTCGGGTCGATGCCGCCGGTGGGCAGCTGCAGGGGCACCGACTGCCCGGGCTGGATCACGCCGTTGCCGTCGGCCGCGTAACCCATCAGCCTTTCCAGGCTGTTGTTGACGATGAATCCCTCGCGGTCCACCTTGAACTGGCCGTTGCGCGTGAAGGTCACCGGGCTGCGCCCGTCGCTGACCTGGAAGAAGCCCGGGCCATTGATGGCCAGGTCCATCGGGTTCTCGGTGGTGGACACGTTGCCTTGTGTGAACTGCTGCGCCACCGCCGACAGCGTGGTGCCAATGCCCACGGTGTTGGTGCCCGAGCCGTTCAGGGCCGTGGCATACACCGCAGCGAATTCGGCCCGGGCCGTCTTCGCACCGAAGGTATTGGCGTTGGCGATGTTGTTGCCGATGACCTCGAGGTTCTTGCTCGAGGCATTCAGTCCGGACAGACCTTGCTGGAAGCTCATGGGGTGTTCCTGGTGGGGGGAAGTCGGTTCAGTTGAAGGCCTTGACGGTGTCGTAGGACACCGCGCCCGAATGGCGCAATTCGAGGTTCAGTGCATTGCCGGCACTGCTGACGGCGTCGACATGGTCACGCATCAGCGTGCCGCTGACGACGCTGGCGCTGCCAGCCGTGGCCAGCACGCGGAAACGCATGGCATCGCCATCCAGCGCCGTGCCGGCGGGCCATTCGAAGGCATGGCGGCCGCCACTCATCGCGCCCAGGTCCAGGCTGCCGGACACGCGACCGGCGGCATTCAGGATCTCCACCTTCACGCTGTCGGCCGCGCTGCTCAACTCGAAGCCGCCGACACCCACGCCTTCGGCGATGGACAGCCGGTCGCCGCTGACCGTGACCTCGCGCCCGACCAGCGTGGCGCCCTGCAGCGCCTGCAACTGCACCAGCTGGCTGTTCAGGCCGGCGACCGTGGTATTGAGCCTCTCGATGCCACTGACGGTGTTGATCTGCGCCATCTGGCTGGTGACCTGCGCGTTGTCCAGCGGATTCAGCGGATCCTGGTTCTTCATCTGCGCCACCAGCAGCTTGAGGAAGCGGTCCTCGCTGCCGGCTTCGTTCTTGGTCAGCGTGGCGACGCTGTCGCCGGTGCCGCCGGCGATACCAGTCACGCTGCTCATGCTCATGATTGACCCATCTGCAAGGTCTTCAGCAGCAGGCTCTTGGCGGCATTCATCACTTCCAGGTTGTTCTGGTAGGAGCGCGAGGCCGAGATCATGTTGACCATCTCTTCCACGGTGTTGACGTTGCTGTAGGTAACGTAGCCTTCGGCATCGGCGCCGGGGTGCTTGGGGTCGTGCACGCGCCGACCGGGGGTCTGGTCCTCGCCGACGCTGGACACGCGCACGCCGGCAGCACCCAGCTGGCCCATCAGCTCGGTCTGGAACACCACGTTGCGCGCCTTG
The DNA here is from genome assembly GCA_963824005.1 of uncultured beta proteobacterium. Taxonomy (GTDB): domain Bacteria; phylum Pseudomonadota; class Gammaproteobacteria; order Burkholderiales; family Burkholderiaceae_C; genus Rubrivivax. The sequence goes on along the minus strand of CAWGOK010000012.1, from coordinate 34,715 downwards.
TAGGCCTTGCCATCGGGCCCGGCCACGGTGTCGGCGTTGGCCAGGTTGGAGGCCACGACGTTGAGGCGCTGGCTCTGCGCGCTGACCGCGCTGCCGCTGACGTCGAAGATGCGGAACATGCTCATGTCGGACTCCTTGCGCCTGCGGCGGGTGTAGGCATCAGCCCTGCTGCGGCGACTTCATTGCGTCGAGCATGGTGCGCACCTGGCCATTGATAAAGCGCAGCGTGGCTTCGTACTTCACCGAGTTGTCGGCGAAGGAGGCACGCTCGCGGTCCATGTCCACCGAATTGCCGTCCAGGTTGCTCTGGCTCGGCGCGGCGTAGCGCAGATGTGTCTCGGTGGACGCGCCGAAGCCGCCGAGCAACGCCGTGCCCAGCGACGCCACCGCGGCCAGGCCGGGGGGCAGCAGGCCGGTGGCGTCGCGCAGTGCGGCCGCGAAATCCATGTCGCGGGCCACGTAGCCGGGCGTGTCGGCATTGGCGATATTGCTGGCCAGCAGGCGCTGGCGCTCCGAGCGCAGCACCAGGGCCTGGCTCTGGAAATCGAGGCTGTCGCCGAGGCGGTTGATCATCGCGGCTCCGTGGCAAGGGGGTTCATGCCGGGGCATTGTGGGCAGCAGCTGTGCCGGACATGAGCGCGAATAACGCGCCGAAGGCCGGCCATTTCAGCGTGCCGGCAGGCGACGTGCGGACCTAGAGTGCAAGCCGTGAAGAACACCCTGCCCGACCCCCTCACGCGCGTGCGCACCCGTGCCCGCCGTGCCGCGGCCGCCGGTTTGCTGGCCTGGCCGACGCTGCTGCTGGCGCAGGCCGCGCCACCGCCCGCCGAAGGGGGACTGGATCCGGCCACGATGCAGCAGATCCAGGCACTGGGCCAGCAGGCCGGCGCCGGCCTGGCGCCGGGCTCGGTGCGGGTGGAGATCGAACCCGGCCGCCTCGACCCCCGCCTGCGGCTGGCCCCGTGCGAGCGCATCGAGGCTTTCCTGCCACCAGGTGCGCGCACCTGGGGCCGCACCCGCGTGGGCCTGCGCTGCGCGCAGGGGCCGACGCCCTGGACCGTCTATCTGCCCGTGACCGTGAAGGTGTTTGCGCCAGCCTGGGTTGCGGCCGGTGCGCTGCCGGCGGGCACCGTACTGCAGGCCGAACAGTTGCGCGAGGCCGAGGTCGACTGGGCCGCCACTACGGCGCCGGCCGTGGCCGACGTGTCGCTGCTGGTCGGGCGCACGCTCGGCCGGCCGCTGATGGCCGGCGTCGCCGTGAGGTCCAGCGACCTGAAGCAGCGCCAGTGGTTCGACGCGGGTGACACGGTGCGCCTGGTGGCGCGCGGCAGCGGCTTCAGCGTCACCGGCGAGGGCCACGCGCTTTCCGCAGGCGTCGAAGGCCGGACGGTGAAGGTGCGCACCGAAAGCGGGCGCGTGCTCAGCGGGATGGCGGTGGGGCACAACCGCGTCGAGGTTCAGCTGTGAGGCCTGGCAAACCCCGCATTCACGGGGGTGATGCGAAAATCGCGCCACCCGACGCTCAAGTTGGCGCGCACGGCGGCCGATATGCGGTGCATGCACCACGGGCAAGGGCCCGCCCGGCCGTCCGCACGGGTCGCCGGGTCGCCCCGCCTCTCGGGGTGCAGGCGCCCGCGGCGAGCGGTGGGCACACAAGGAGTTCAGCATGAAGATCGGTCCTCTCGACATCAAACCCGCGCCGTCCACGACGGTGGCCGAACGCAAGGGCACGGCAGCACCCACCGCCGCCGGTGAACCCAGCGCGCGGGTGGAGTTGTCGAGCCAGGCCACACGCGCCGGCAACGAGGCCAGCCGGGGCGACTTCGACAGCGACAAGGTGCAGCGCATCGCGCAGGCGATCCGCGACGGCAAGTTCCAGGTGAACGCCGATGCCATTGCCGACAAGCTGATCGCCAACGCCCAGGAACTGCTGCCCAAGGCGCCGCACTGACGCACCCATGCCGCTGAACATCGAACTGGAAGATTCGGTCTCGAAGGTCGAGCAGCGCCTCGGCGCTCTGGGCGAGGCCCTGCGCGTGCACCACGCCGAGGCCGTCGAGGCCGAAGCCGGCGAACTGCAACGCGCGCTGGCCGCGGCGGTGGACCAGCTGCGGCGCAGCGCCCGGGCAGGCCAACTGCCGCCACCCTTGCGCCAGCGCCTGGCTCTGGCCAGCGGCCGCGTGGCCGCGCAGCGCGATTCGCTGGCCCGCGCCAGCGCCGCGCTCGACCGTGCCATCGACGTGCTGCTGCCCGCGGCATCGCCGCGCGGCGCGTACTCGGCCGCCGGCCTGGCCGAGCGCCAGACGCGCAGCGGCATGGTGCAAGCCTGAGCCGGACACGAGACTGCGCCTGCGCGGAGTCGAATGCCTGCGAAGGGGCGCCCGCCTGCAAGCGGGCGTGTGGGCTGCAAGCCTGATCCGGATACGGGTCGCCGCGCGCCGCGCCGTTCGACCGATGCGCGCACGCCACACATCGGGCTAAGCCCCAATCTGCCTGCGGCCCGGAAATCACGACACTGGCGCTCGCCGCGAAGAGCGGCGCGGGTGCCGGCAGCGGCCGGCCCGCAGGGCAACACCAGGCCTGCACAAGACAGGCCGGACCAGAGGCACTGTCGTTGGGATCGCACACGAGCCTGCGCACCGAGCGCCCGGGCCACGCCAGCGTGGACCCCTGGGCGCAAGCCACGACCCGCCGTCAAGGTGGGCCGCTGCGTTGGCTCATGCCGCTGTGTGTCTGCATACTGGTCGTGGCCCTGGCCTGCCTGCTGCTGTACCGCACTCCCGGCAGCCAGCCGATCGAAACCGCTGCTGCACTGGCGGCTTCGGCGCAGCGCGTCGAGCAGACGCTGGCCGCGCTGCAGCGCGGCCAGGCCGAGGCCCGGACGGGCCTGGGTCCGACGCTCGACGAACTGGACGCCCAACTGGCCTCGCTGCTGTCGCAACTCCAACACGAGGCGATCGAGGCGCAGGAACTGGCCGACTTTGCCGGCGCCTGGGCCACGCTGCGCGCCCAGCTGCGCGAGCCATCGGAACTCGAGGCCACGCTGCATGCCGCACAGGCGCAGGCTCGACAGGCGGCCGCACTGTTGCCGGCCGTGCGCCGGCAGCTCGACCAGCGCCGTGCCGAGCTCGAGCTGGCATTGAAGGGCCTGCTCGCGGCGCTGGCGTTGGCGCCGCTGCTGCCGATGCAAGCGCTGTGGCGCCAGCGCCGGCGCATGCGCGGCTCGCTGCACCAGTTCTCCGACGAGCTGGGCAGCGACACCTGGCGCGATGCGGTGCACCACCTGCGCGAGGATCCGCAAGGGGCGCCCTCGGCCTTCGATGCGCTGGCCAGCGGCGTGGAACGCGTGCTCGGGGAATCCGACCGGCGCTGGCAGGCGCTGGCCGATCTGTCGGCCGACTGGTACTGGGAAACCGATCGCCAGTGCCGCCTGAGCTGGTTGTCGGGATCGGCGCCGCAGGCCATGGCGCCGGGCTGCGATGCCGCCGCCCTGCTGGGCCGCCGGCACGACCAGATTGCTCTGTTTCGGCCGCCGGCCGAAGGCTGGGCCGCGATGCACGAGCGCATGGCGCGGCGCGCGCCCTTCCGCGACCTGGAGTTCCAGGTGCAAACGCCGCGCCAGACACGCTGGCTGTCGATCAGTGGGCGGCCGCGGCTCGATATGCATGGCGGCCTGAGCGGCTACGAGGGTGTGGGCCGCGACGTCACCGAGCGCCGCAGCGCGCACGAGCAACTCATCGCCAGCGAACAACGCTGGTCGATGATGGCCCGCCTGGCCGCCGACTGGTACTGGCAGACCGATGCCGAGCACCGCCTGCTGCCGCTGAGCCCCGAGCAGCACCGGCGCGTGGGCGCGCAGCTGGCCGAAAGCGTCGAGGGCCGCACGCGCTGGGACGCCCACCGCATGGCGCTGCCACCGCAGCAATGGGCCGAGCACCGCGCCGACCTCGACGCGCGGCGGCCCTTCCGCTCGCTGCAATTCGAGATCGATGCCGGCGAAGGCCGCTGGCTGTGGATCTCGCTCAGCGGCTTGCCGCGCTTCGATGCCGCGCAACGCTTCATCGGCTACCACGGAGTGGGCCGCGACATCACCACGCGCAAGCAGGCCGAGCGGCTGCTGCTGCGCCACAACGAGGAACTGCAGCGTGCCGTGCAGGAGCGCACCCACGACCTGCAGCAGGTGAACCTGGACCTGGACGCCTTCGCGCGGCAACTGGCGCACGAGCTTCGCACGCCCATCGCCCACGTGCAGGGGCTGGCACAGCTGCTGGATGAACGCGGTGGCGAGCGCCTGAACACCGAGGACCGGCAGTTGCTCGAGCTGCAGGTGCAGGCTGCGCACCGCATGCGCGACACCGTGGACGCGCTGATGGCTTTGGCCCGCTCGACGCTGCAACCGATGCCGGTGCAGGCGCTGGACTTGAGCGCGCTCGCGCACGAGGTGGTGGACGAACTGCCCTCGTTGCCGCGCCAAGCGCCGCTGCGCTGGGACATTCAGTGCGACATGCGTGTCACGGCCAACCCGGCGGCGCTGAAGATCGTGCTCGTCAACCTAATGGGCAACGCCGCGAAGTTCACGCGTGACGGCGCCACGCCGCGCGCCAGGCTGGGCCTGCGCTCCGAGGCTGGCGAGCGCGTGCGCGTGAGCGTGCAGGACAACGGCGTGGGCTTCGACCCGCAGCGCGCGCCGCAGCTGTTCCGCCCCTTCAGCCGGCTGCATGGGCGCGACGACTACGCCGGCAGCGGCATCGGCCTGAGCATCGTGCAGCGCATCGTCGAGCGCCACGGCGGCACGGTGGCCGCCAGTGCCTCGCCCGGACAGGGCGCTTGCTTCGAGTTCACGCTGGTGCGCGCGCCCGACGCAAAGGCGCCGACCACGTCAAGCAACGACCATGCGCTGATGCTCTGAAACGCGATTGCATTCGGTGGCATGGGTTTCGATCGCCGAAGCCCGAGCACGGGTACCAACGAACGCAAACGAGAGGCTGCTATGCGACCTGCCGTTGCCTTTCACGCGATCGAACGCAAGTGGACACGAAGCAGACGCCGTGTGGCGGCCCCGGCAGCGATCACCACTCGCGCAGCTTGGCGCGAAGCCGCGCAATCGACTGGCTGTGCAGCTGGCAGACCCGGCTTTCGGTGACGCCGATGACCGCGGCGATTTCCTTCAGATTCATGTCGTGCTCGTAGTACATGCTCATCACGTACTGCTCGCGTTCGGGCAGGTTCTTGATGGCATCGACCAGCGCCTGGCGCATGCGATGGTCCTGCAGCAGCGCCAGCGGGTTGTGCTCGTCGCTGGCGACGTGCCGGTCGAGGTAGTCGTCGTCGCCTTCGTCGCCGCTCATGTCCTCCAGGCACACCAATTGCGTGCCGCGCACCTTGCCCAGCAACTCCTGGTAGTCGGCCAGCTTCAGGCCCATTTCAGCAGCGATCTCGCCTTCGCTCGGGGCGCGGCCGTGGCGCTGCTCGAGCGCGCGCACCGCCGCTTCGATGCTGCGCTGGTGGCGCCGGTCGCCGCGGCTCATCCAGTCGTTGCCGCGCAATTCGTCGAGCATCGCGCCGCGGATGCGTTGCGTGGCGAAGGTCTCGAACATCACGCCCTGTGCGGCGTCGAAGCGCGACAGCGCGTCGCTCAGGCCGATCATGCCCACCTGGATCAGGTCGTCGAGTTCGACGTTGGCCGGCAGCTTGGCGATCATCTGGTGCGCCAGGCGCCGCACCAGCGGGCTGTACTGCTTGATCATCGCGTTGGCGTCTAGACGCCCCTTGGCGGTGTACATGGGTGCTCTTGCTCCGGACGGTTCAGTTCAGGTTCATCGCGCTGCGAGACGGTGCTTGCATCGGCCAGCCGGGCAACACCGGGGCGTCGTCGGCGCGCCCGCTTGCTTCCAGCCGCAACTGCGTCGCGACGAGTTGCGTCAGCGCCTCGCCGGGCAGATCACGCACGTCGCAGGCCGGGTCGATGGCCACCCAGTCGCACAGCGCGGCACCCAGGAAGTTTTCCGCGCAACTGGCCAGCCGCTCGGCAACAAGCGGCACGCGCGCGCCGGCCGGCGGCGCGGCCAGCAGCAGGTCAAAGCTCATCAGCCCGCAGCGCATCACCAGCAGCTTCATCGCCGCGTAGGCATGGGTCAGGCTTTCGGGTTGGTCGGCAGCCAGCAGCACCGGACGCAGCACGCGCCGCGTGAACAGGCGCGCCAGGTCGCTGGCGCCGGCATGCACCAGCAACACGCTCGCCTGCGGCGCGGCGGCCTGCAGTCGGTCAAGGAAATGGGCCGACGACCCGCGCGTGTCGACATGACGCAGCGGCAAGCCGCGCGCAGCCAGGTATGAGACCTGCGCCGACAGCGGTTCGATGCAGGCGCGCAGGTCGAGCGCGGCCAACTCGTGCGGTGCCGGCGAGCTGTCGGCCGCGTCCACCACCAGGGTGTTCAGGCCCATCGTGCCGAGCACGGTGGTCAGCCGCTCCAGCACCACGCTGGAGAAGGCCACGTGCGGGTTGGCAACCACGGCGATGTGGCGCACCAGGGTACCGGCAAACAGCCGGCGCAGGCCGTGCGCCTGGTCGGCGGGCGAGGCCGCCGTGGGAAAGAGAATGTCGTGCATGCGGTGGGCGCGTGTCGGTCGATGTCAGGCGTGCAGCGTCGCGGCAGGCGTCGCGCGCAGGCCGGCGAACACCAGGTTCATGTCGCCCGCGTCCAGACGCCAGGCGGTCGACGGCGCACTGCGCAGCGCCTGCTGCACCAATGAATTCGCCGACAGGCGGTGCCAGTCCTCGGGCACGCGCTGGCCATTGGCCACCGCCAGCACCTTGAGCTTGTGGCGGATCATCGCGTCCAGCGCCGGGCCCAGCTTCACCGCTTCGTCCACCTTGGACAGGATGACGCCGCGGCAAGTGTTGGCGCGATAGGCCTGCAGCACGTCCTCGATGGTTTCGCCCTGCGCGGCGGCGTTGACCACCAACAGGCGGTTGACGCTGCGGTGCGACAGCATCTCCAGCAACTCGCGCGTGCGTGCATCGCGCTGCGCCATACCCGCCGTGTCGATGAGCACCATCTTCTTCGCCGACAGCAGCTCGAGCAGATCGTCGAGCGAGGCGCGGTCGTGCGCGGTGTGCACCGGCACGCCAAGGATGCGGCCATAGGCGCGCAGCTGCTCGTGCGCCGCCACGCGGTAGGCGTCCAGCGTGATCAGCCCCAGGTTGGCGGCGCCATGGCGCGTGGCAAAGGCCGCCGCCAACTTGGCGGTGCTGGTGGTCTTGCCCACGCCGGTGGCACCGACCAGTGCGAAGACGCCGCCGCTGTCCTCGAGCGGCGCTTCGCCATCGCCGCTGAGCAGGTTGCGCTCGAGCACGCCAGCGGCCCAGCTGCTTTCGTCGACATCGTCGGGCAGGCTGTCGGACAGCTTGCGGATCAGCGCCGGCGAGAAGCCCTGGTCCAGCAGCTTGTGCGTCAGCAGTGCCTGGCGCGGCTGGCGCTGCAGCTTCTCCATGAAGGCGAGCGCGCCGAAGCGGTCTTCGATCAGGCCCTTCATCGATCGCAGCTCGTCGAGCATCTGTTTCTGCTCGAAGCTTGGGCGTGCAGCGGCTTGCGCCGGCGCCCTGTCGATGGGCTGCGCCTCGACCGCCGGGGCAGGCATGGCCGCGGTCTCATGCAACACCGGCGCGTGGCCCGGCGCCTCGGCGCGGCCGGCATCGGCCCGTTCGCGCAGCAGGCTGCCCCCGGGCGGCGCCGGGCGCGCCTGGCGTTGTGCGGCAAGCGCCTCGGCCTGTGCCGCGTCGGTCTGTTCCTGCTGCTGCACCTGCTGTTCGGTGCGGCGGCGGCGCAGCATGCGCTCGCGCACATAGTCCTGGAAGGACAGCGTGCTCATCGACAGCTGGGCCACGTCCTGTTCGACCGTGGTCGGCGCCGGCGCGGACTCGGCCGCCTCGTCGCGCACCCGTGCCGAGGGCAGCACCGGCCGGCGCAGCACCGGCAGCAGCGGCGCCGGCGTTGGCGCAGCCGGCGCGGCCTGTGCCGCGGCGGTTTCGACCGAGACACGCTCGATCTGCTGCACGCCTTCGGGGGCCATGGCCAGCACCTCGACACCTTCGGCGCAGGGGCGCGTGGACAACACCACGGCGTCCTCGCCGAAGGCCTGGCGCACCAGGCCCAAAGCCTCGCGCGAGCTGCGCGCGGAAAAGCGTTTGACGTTCATGAGCTTGCTCCAATGACCGAGCCGATACGGATCGAATGCGTTTCAGGAATTTCGCTGTGCGACAGCACCTTCAGTCGGGGTGCGGCGCGCTTGAGCAGGCGTGCGATGGGCGCGCGGATCAGGTCGGGCACCAGCAGGCAGGCCGGCACGCCCAGGTCTTCCTGCGAGCGTGCGGTCTGCGCCGCGTGGCGGGTCAGCGTCTCGGCCACGCCGGGGTCGAGCGCGGCGCCGTGCGGCGAGTTCAGCGCCTGCGTCACCAGCCGCTCCAGTTCGGGGTCGAGCGCGATCACGTCCAGTTCCTTCACCGGACCGTAGATCTGCTGCACGATCGCCGGCGCCAGGTGCACGCGGATGCGGCGCGCCAGTTCGCCGGCGTCGGTGGTGGTAGGCGCATTTTCGGCCAGGCACTCGACGATGGAGCGCATGTCGCGGATGTGCACGCCCTCTTCCAGCAGCAGTTGCAGCACCTTCTGCACGGTGGCGATGCCGACCATCTTGGGAACCACGTCTTCCATCAGTTTGGGTGCGAGCTTGGTGACATGGTCGATCAGCGCCTGGGCCTCCACGCGGCCCAGCAGGCGCGCGGCATTCACCTGCATCAAGTGTGAAAGGTGGGTGGCGACGACGGTCGCGCAATCAACCACCGTATATCCGGCCATTTGGGCCATCTCCCGATGGCGTTCCTCGATCCACACTGCGGGCAGCCCGAAGGCCGGATCGACGGCCTTGGTGCCGGGCAGCGCCTGCGTCGCGCCGCCGGGGTTGATGGCCATCCACATGCCGGGGAAGGCCTCGCCCTCGCCCACCACCGCACCGCGCAGCGTGACGCGGTACATGCTGGGCTTGAGCTCCAGGTTGTCGCGGATGTGCACCGCCGGCGGCAGGAAGCCCACGTCCTGCGCGAACTTCTTGCGCACGCCCTTGATGCGGCCCAGCAGATCGCCGGCACGCGCCTTGTCCACCATCGCGATCAGCCGGTAGCCGACCTCCAGACCGAGCGTGTCCACCGGCAGCAGGTCGTCCCAGCTGGCCTCGGCGTTCGGCGCCACGATCTCGGCCTCCTTCGGCCGCCGCGACAGCGCTTCGTTGCGCTGCTCGCGCCGGCGCACCCACCAGGCCAGTGTGCCGATGCCCGCGGCAATGAGCACGAACACGAAGTGCGGCATGCCCGGCACCACGCCGAGCACACCGACGATGCCTGCGGTGATGATCAGCGCCTTGGGCGAGTTGAACACCTGGGCCCCGATCTGCGCGCCGATGGCGGTTTCCTTGCCGACGCGCGAGACCACCATCGCCGCGGCCACCGAGATCAGCAGCGCCGGCACCTGCGCCACCAGCGCGTCGCCCACCGCCAGCAGGATGTAGCTGCTGGCCGCCTGTTGCGCCGACAAGTCGTGCTGGGCCACGCCGATGACGAAGCCGCCGACGATGTTGATGAACAGGATCAACATCCCGGCGATGGCATCGCCGCGCACGAACTTGCTGGCGCCGTCCATCGAACCGAAGAAATCGGCTTCCTCGCCCACCTCGGCGCGGCGCCGGCGTGCTTCACCCTCGTCGATCATGCCGGCATTGAGCTCGGCGTCGATGGCCATCTGCTTGCCTGGCATCGCGTCCAGCGTGAAGCGCGCGCCGACCTCGGCGATGCGTTCGGCACCCTTGGTGACGACGATGAAGTTGATGACCACCAGGATCGCGAACACGATCAGGCCCACCGCGAAGTTGCCGCCGATGAGGAAGTGGCCGAAGGATTCGATCACCTTGCCCGCCGCGGCCGGCCCGGTGTGGCCGTCGACCAGCACGACGCGCGTCGAGGCCACGTTCAGGCTCAGGCGCATCAGCGTGGTGATCAGCAGCACCGACGGAAAGGCCGCGAAATCGAGCGGCTTGACCATGTGCGCCGAGATCATCACCACCATCAGCGCCATGGCGATGTTGAAGGTGAACAGCAGGTCCAGCGCGAAGGCCGGCAACGGCAGCACCATCATCGCCAGCACCATGATCACGAAGGCCGGTACGCCGAGCGCCTTGAGCACACCGGAACCCGGTCCCATCAGGCCTTGCAGTTGGCGCATGAGGGCGTTCACGCTTCAGCCCCAGGCATGCCGTGCAGCGGGTCGAGTTCCGGCGGCACCTTCAGTTCGGGCAGCGGCGGTGGCAGCGCACCCTTGCCGAGCAGGTGCGCACGCAGCTGGTACACATGCGCCAGCACCTGCGCCACCGCGCCGAACAGCGCAGCCGGCACCGGGGCGTCGAGCTCGGCATGTGCGTACAGGGCGCGCGCCAGCGGCGCGGCCTGGAGCACCGGCACCTTGGCGCCTTGCGCCGCGTCGCGGATGCGCAGCGCCATCAAGTCCTTTCCCTTGGCCACGACCTTGGGCGCGCTCATCAGGCCTTCCTGGTACTTCAGCGCCACCGCGAAGTGCGTCGGGTTCATGACCACCAGGTCGGCGGTGGGCACGGCCGCCAGCATGCGGCGGTGGGCCAGCTCGCGCATGCGCGAGCGTTGCCGCGATTTGATCTCGGCGCTGCCCTCGACCTCGCGCCGCTCCTGCTTCATCTCCTGCGTGCTCATCTTCAGCCGCTCGGCCAGCTGGTAGCGCTGCAAGGGCACATCGACGATGGCGAACAACGCCAGCGCCAGCACCAGCAGCAACACGCCGCCCAGCACCACGCTGCCGGCATGGCCGAGCGCCGCCGGCAACGGCAAGGTCATGGCCTCGCTGAAGCGCGGCAGATTCTTCGCGAGGTAGGCCACGCCGATGGCGCCCAGGATCAGCGCCAGCAGGCAAGACTTCAGCGTGTTGAGCAACTGTTCGCCGCTGAACATGCGCCCGAGGCCAGCCAGCGGGTCGACCTTGTCGAACTTGGGCTGCAGCGCCTTGAGCGTGAAGTTCCAGCCGCCCGACAGCACGCTCGATGCCACCGCCGCGCCCAGCAACAGCGCACCCACGCCCGAGATCAGCAGCAGCGCCGGCAGGCCGAGCGAGGCCAGCCGCTGCGGCATGAACTGCGCATCGGCCAGTTGCCGCGCATCGAAGCGCAGGCCGGCCGCCATCTTGGCCCCGAGCCAGGCCATCAGTTCGGGGGTCGCTACCGCCAGCAGCGCAACGCCGGCGCCGATCGCCGCAAGATGCGACAGATCACGCGAACGCGCCACCTGTCCTTCGGCGCGCGCCTTGCGGATCTTGCGTTCGGTAGCGGGAAGTCTGCGGTCCTGGGCGTCGGCCATGGGGTTCGGTCGCGTTCAATCGCGTGCCTTGCCATGGTGCCCGGGCGACCCGGAAACTTGAGCCCGATAAGAGGCCAAAAGCCGGACATGTTACGAACAGCGAGCGTTTGCACGTCTGTCTGTTGAGTCGCATCCGCGAATGCGCACAAGCGTCACGGGCTGGCCACGCCGAACAACCAAGCAATCAACATCAACAGGCCATCACGGTCTGACTCAATCCAATCGGCCTCCTCGAAAGCCGGTGCGGTTCAGTTCAGCCAGACCTGCGTCGACCGGTTGAATTCGCCGTCCATTGCGACCCGTGAGCCCGGCGATGCACCTTCGATCAACGAAGCTGGAGTCGCCTCGGTGTTCAGCGGCGCAGTTGTGGCGCGATCGACTCCACCGCGCCGGGCTGTTCGTCGGCGCCGGCAGAGGGCAGCTCGCTGCGAAAGATCCGGTCCTCGGCCTCTCGGTTCATGACGATGATGCTGATGCGCCGGTTGGACGCGCCCAGCAGGTCCTTGGCATCGAAGGGCAGGCTCGCGGCCAGGCCCTGTACGCGCAGCATGCGGTCATCTGGCAAACCGCCGGACATCAGCTCGCGTCGCGAGGCATTGGCGCGGTCGGCCGACAGCTCCCAGTTGCCGTAGCTCGAGGCTCCGCCGACGAAGGGCGCAGCATCGGTGTGGCCCTCTAGCGTCAGCCGGTTCGGCACCTCGCCCAGCACGGCGCCGATCTCGTGCAACAGCTCGCGCATGTAGGGCTGCACCATGGCGCTGCCGCTGGCGAACATCGGCCGCTGGTTCTCGTCGACGATCTGGATGCGCAGCCCGTCGGCCGTCATGTCCAGCCGAATCTGCGAGCGCATGGCCGCCAGCTTCGGGTTCTCGGCGATCTTCTGCTCGACCTTCTGCTTCAACTGCTCGAGCCGCGCGATCTCGGCGCGCACCTGCTCGGCCTTCAGCGCCTGCAGGTTGACGGTCTTGCGCTTGGAATCGATGTCACCGCGCTTGACCTGGCCAGTGCTGCGCGTCATGTCCTCGCCGCCGCCCTTGACCACATGCGAAGCGTCACCCGCGCCGGAGCCGCTGGCCAGCAGTGCGATCTTCAGCGGCGAGGCGAAGTAGTCGGCAATGCCCTTCTTGTCGCCCTCGCTGGTGCTGCCCAGCAGCCACATCAGCAGGAAGAAGGCCATCATCGCCGTCACGAAGTCGGCATAGGCGATCTTCCACGCGCCGCCATGGTGGCCATGACCACCCTTCCGGACGCGCTTGATGATGATCGGCTGGAGCTTCTTTGCGTCACCGGCCATGCCACCCCCCGATCACTTCTTGCCTTTGACGTGCTTCTCGAGCTCGGCAAAGGTCGGCCGCTCGGTCGAGTACAGCACCTTGCGGCCGAACTCCACCGCCACCTGAGGCGCATAACCCTGCATCGATGCCAACAGCGTGGTCTTGATGCACTGCAGTTCCTTGCCCGCCTCGTCGACCTTCTGTTCCAGCAGGCCGGCCAGCGGCTCGGCGAAGGCATAGGCCAGCAGGATGCCCAGAAAGGTGCCGACCAGCGCCGAGCCGATCATGCCGCCCAGCACCGCCGGCGGCTGGCCCACCGAACCCATGGTGTTGACGACACCCAGCACCGCCGCGACGATGCCGAAGGCCGGCAGCGCACCGGCCAGGCGCTGCAGCGCCGCCACCGCCGAATGGGCCTCGTGATGATGAGTTTCGATCTCGCTGTCCATCAGGCTTTCGATCTCGTGCGAGTTCAGGTTGCCCGAGACCATCATGCGCAGGTAGTCGGTGATGAACTCCGACACATGGTGGTCGTTGCCCACCACCGGGTATTTCTGGAACAGCGGCGAACTGTGCGGCTCTTCCACGTCCTTCTCGATCGACATCAGGCCTTCCTTGCGCGCCTTCTGCAGGATGTCGTACATCAGCGCCATCAGCTCCATGTAGCGCGCCTTGGTGTACTTGCTGCCCTTGAAGCACTGGCCCAGGCCCTTGGCCGTGGCCTTCAGCACCTTGGGCTGGTTGTTGGCCACGAAGGCGCCCAGCGCCGCGCCGCCGATGGCAGCCATCTCGAAGGGCAGCGCATGCAGCACCACGGCGATGTTGCCGCCGTGGGCGATGAACACGCCGAACACGGCAGACAGCGCGACGATCCAGCCAATGATGACGAACATGTGGGAAGGCGCTCTTGGCGGCTGCGGGCTGCGGCCGGCGCGCGGATGGCGCTGGCCGAAGGTTCTAGGCCCTGTTTATCGGCCCGCACTCGCGCCACTTGAGGCAGCGTCACTGGCGCGACACAGCGGCAACCGGTAAAGCCACAGTGGTCGCCCGTCGGGGCAGCGCAGCTGCCGCTGCGGCTGCCAGCCCGCGGCCTCGAACTCCAAGCTGGCCAGCCAGGTGCCGCGGCGCATGTCCAGGCGCGCCTTGTCCAGCGCGCGCGACATGCTCTCGGGCCGCTGGAACAGGTAAACCAGGTCGTAGTCCGCCCAGCTGTCGGCCCAAAGGTCGGCACGGCGCACCTTGGCTCGCGGGCAGGTGGCGCGGGCGGCCAGCGCCAGGGGCCAGCTCCATTCGACACCTTCGAGCTGGGCGCGCGGGTAGGCGCGACGCAGCGCACGCAGCCCATGACCCAGGCCGCAGCCGGCGTCGAGCACGCGCGCACCCGGCGGCAGCGGCAGCGCCAGGGTCAGCGCGTCCAGCGCACCGGCCGGCGTCGGAAACAGAGGCGCATCGCGCCAGGCATGGCGCGGGTACAGCAGCAGCAGCAGCGCCAGCGGCAGCAGCCAGGCCCAGGCGGGCAGCGCGCCGGCCAGGCCGCTGGCCAGCAGCGAGGCCGGGAAGCCACCGGCCACCACCAGCGCACGCAGACGGCTAGGTGCGCGCAGGCTCGAAGCCAGCCCGACCGCGGTGCCGGCCAGCAGGCCCAGCCAGGGCGTAGCACCCAGCGAGCTCAGCGCGCGGAAGGTCAGCCAGCCCAGCGCCCAGGCGGCCAGCGCCGGTAATGGCCAGGGCAGGCCGCGGCGGGCCAGCGTGGCAGCCGTCCAGGCGGAAGGAATCGAAATCATCCGTCGCAGTGTGGCGGGGCGCAGGCCCTGCAACCCGCCGGAAAAGCGCCGGCTTTGCGCCGCAGCTCCGGGCGGCGTACCCGCTCGTCGGCGCTCAGCGCAACGCCAGGATGCGCCCGTGATCCGGCCGCACCTTCACCAGCGCGCTGGCCACGGCCGAGCGCACCGCGAAGCGTGCGTCGAGCGTGTCGCGCAGCGCCGGCTCGCCCAGCGGCATGCCGCTGGGCGCCACCAGGCTGGCCACCCACGGCAGGTTGGCGCGCCGCCCGCGCGAGACGACGATGCCACGCTCGCCATTGGCCAGTTCGACGAAGCTGCCCGGCGGGTACAAGCCGGTGGCGCGCAGCAAGGCACCGCCCACTTCGTCGGGCACGCCACCCGCGCCGAGGCAGGCTTCGCGCGCGGCCTGCACCGGCGACATCGGCGCGCGCGTGCGCCGGCGGCTGATCTTGGCGGTGAAGATGTCGGCGCGGCGCAGCAAGCGCGCCAGCTGGCGTTCTTCGGGCAGCTCGGCCAGCGGCAGCTGGGCATCGCCGCGCTCGTGGTGCAGGCGCACCGTCTCGCACCACAACCCATCGTCGACGCCAGCGTCGCGCAGCATCTGCGCGCCCTGAGGCGCATGTTGCTGGATCTGCTCGCGCATGGCCTGCGGTGAGCGGTACGTCGGTGCCGGCCAGCTGGTCCTGCAGCGTCGCCATGGCCAGGTTCATGGTCAGCGCGGCACAGCCCAGGCTTCGCACCGACTCGCTCTTCCAGCCAAGCGTCGTCGCGGCCTGTTCGCACACCAGCATGACCAGCAACGCGTGGTGGCTGCTGTACTTCTCAAGCGAGTGCCCGGCTGCATGGATCAGGTGGTACAGCGACGCATCCACATGGCGCTGGCCCAGCTTGCCGGCCCGCTCGTGCAGCAGACGCACGCGGGCGATGAATTCGGCGCCCGGATTGGCGTCGCGCAACGCCATGTCGAGCAACGCACTCAGGCTTTCCCACTGGTCGGGCACGCTGGCGTCGGCCGCCGTCACCGGCGCGCGTGCGTTGTCCGGCAGCCGTGCCTCGGCGATGGCCTTCAGTGGCGCATTGCGGCGCAGCATCACGCCCATGGCGGCCCCGAGCTTGCGCCGCCATTCGAGGGACTCGTCCTCGTCGGCAAACAGCACCTGCGAGCGCAGATGCGCCAGCTGCGCGGCGCTGGTGATGTGCGCACCGGCGGCCAGCAGCAGCCGCCCGCTGGCCTCGCGCACGCCGAAGGGCAGCGTCGCGTCCTGGCGCAGGTGGTCCGCAGAGAAGGGAATCAGCTTCAAGCAGTAGTGTCTTGGCGGTAAGCGTGCCGCGGTCCGCCGCGGTGCGTCTGGCTGGATTTCGGCGGCTGGACGCCGCGCTTGAGGCGCGCACCGGCACAAGAAAATAGCGGGCCCCGAAGGGCCCGCTGAAAGCACAGGGGTCTGTGCCAGGAGGAGACAAGCATGAACAAAACCTATCTGCCGTGTTTATCGGCCACGGCCACGCCGAAACGAAGTCTGATTTCGTGACTCAATGCGCATGCATCGCGCCGCCTGCGGCCTTGGCCGGGGCGGACGGGATCTGCAGCGCACCGGCCAGCTTGCCCTTGCCGGCGCGAGCCGGCGGATTGCACATGCCGCACACATAGTGCTTGGCGATCTCGTACGGGTGGGTGACGAAGTGGCCGCCGCAGCTGCTGCACTTGGTCAGCGTGAGCATGCCGTTGTCGACGAACTTCACCAGGCGCCAGGCGCGCGTCACGCTCAGCAGCGGCTCCAGGCCCTGCGACTGCGTCTGCTCCAGGTACAGCTGGTAGGCCTTGATGACACTGTCGATCTCGTCCAGCTCGGACACCTTGTTCAGGTATTCGTGGATGTTCAGGAACAGGCTGGCGTGGATGTTGGGCTGCCAGGTCATGAACCAGTCGGTCGAAAAAGGCAGCTGGCCCTTGCTCGGGCTCTTGCCCGCCACTTCCTTGTACAGGCGCAGCAGCCGCTCGTAGCTCAGGTCGGTTTCCGATTCCAGCACCTGCAGGCGCGCGCCGAGGTTGATCAGGGTCACGGCGCGCTCGATCTGCCGCGCTTCGGTGAGGATGCTCTTGTTGCGTGCCATGGCTTGCTCAGGCGGCTTCCTGGTGGCGCCCGGCCATCAGGATCGACGCGTGCAGGCGGTTCACGCTCTCGTTGGCGGCTTGCTTGCCGTGGCTGGTGAGCAGGCCCCAGACGATGTCGTCGTCCATGCGGAAGCGGCACAGCAGCGTGTTGCTGGCGGCGATCTTCATCATCTGCGCCGGCGTCAGCGCGCCGATCAGCTTGGCCGTGTCTTCGCTCACGCCCAGGCGATACAGCGCCTGGTCGAGGTCCACGCGGATCAGGCTTTGCGCCAGCATCAGGTAGGACAGGTTGGCTTCGCGGATTTCGGCAAGGATCTGGTCGGCGGTCATCGAGCTACTCCTGAGGCGGTGTGGGATGAGGCTGCGGTTGCAACTTGATACGGACTGTAGGCGCGAGAAATGGGCCGGGACATCAGGCCAGTTCCGTGGCTTGAGTCCCGCTTTGTCCAATGCGCTTGTCAGGCAAATTCCTACAAACCGCCACCTGTGCGGGCCGTGCTCAGGCGGGCACACGCCAGTAGGCGCCGATGCCATCGATGTCGTGGATCGGCGCATCGATGCCCCTGGCCTGCCGATAGTCGGCGATGGCCCTGCGGCAGCCCTCGACCGCGCCGAAGTCGTCGACGATGACGAATCCGCCCGGGCTGACCTTGTGGCCCAGCGCCTGCAGCGCGTCCATGGTCGACGCGTACATGTCGCCATCCAGCCGCAGCACCGCGATGCGCTCGATGGGTGCGCCCGGCAAGGTGTCCTTGAACCAGCCCTTCAGGAAGCGCACCTGATCGTCGAGCAGGTCGTATTTCCTGAAGTTCTCCTGCACCGTCTCCAGCGACACCGACAGTTCCTTGAAGGTGTGATGCACGTCGCCCTGGTCCTGCGCGGGGTAGCGCTCGAAGTCGGGCTTGGGCAGGCCGGCGAACGAATCCGCGACCCAGATGCGCCGGTCCTGGATGCCGAACACCTTCAGCACCGCCCGCATGTAGATGCACGCGCCGCCGCGCCAGACGCCGGTCTCGACGAAATCGCCCGGCACCTGCTCGGCGATCACATGGCTCATCAGCTCGCGGATGTTTCGCAGGCGCTCGAAGCCGATCATGGTGTGCGCCTTGGCGGGCCAGTCCCTGCCCTTCGCGCGCAGCGCGGGGTTGAAGACACCACCCGACCATTGGTCGATCGGCGGGTCTTCGTAGATCACGCCGAGCAGCACCCGCTCCATCAGGTCGAGGTACAGCCCGGCCAGGCGTTCGATGTGGCTCATTGCAGCTCCAGCTGTTCGGCTTGCTCGGCCTGCGAGCGTCGGGGTTCCGCCAAGTCGGCAGCCAGTTGCGCGGGCGCGACCTCGGCCGGCAGGTCGTCGGGCACACCCCCAAAACCAGCCTGCATGGTGCGGGCCGTCATCTTCTCGCTCAGCGTGGTGGCCACCTTGATCAGCGACACGCGCATGAAATGCGCGGCGCCTTCGCCGCACTCCTTCAAAGTGCCATCCAGGTACACCAGTTGCTTGACGTGGAAGCGCCAGTCGAACCAGCCCAGGTACCAGAACCAGTCGGCGTAGTAGATCCACGAGTTGGAGTTCATCGCCCGCACGTGGGTCGGGTCCTGCCAGGCGGTGTTGGCACGCTCGAAGGGCACCTCGATCAGCATCTCGCCACCCTCGCGCAGCAGCGCGAGGCAGTTGCTCATCAGCTGGGTGAGGTCGGGCACGTGCTCCAGCACGTTGTTGGCGTAGATCGTGCTCAAGCTCCCGGGCTGCAACTCCACCGGGCCGAGCGAATCGCTGGCCACGACCTGCGGCCAGGCCTGCGGCTTGGCCAGGTCGAGCACCGCGTCGGGCTGCGCAAGCTCGAGCACGTCCACGTTGAACCAGCCGAGCTTGTAGTCCTTGCCCGAACCGATGTGCAACTGCGTGGGCCGCCAGGGACCCGGGTTCATGCGCTGCGCCTGCACCTTGCGGTATCCGCAGCCGAATGCCAGCGCGTCGGCGTACTGCTCGATCACGTCGTGGCTGCGGAAGGCGCTCAGCTTGCTTCGGGCCTGGTCCGAGAACTCCGCCGTGCCGAAGCGCTCGGCAAAGAAGCTGCCGAGTTGATTGCTGTCGACCCAGAAGACCGTGTCTTCGAACTGGGCCGGCGGCAAGGTGCTCGCGCTGCGCTCGCTGATCACCGGCGTACCCAGGGACATGCATTGGAACGCCCGCGCCTGCTCGAAACGCGCACTCTCGTAGAAGTGGCAGTTCAACACCGCCTTGGCCTGCCTGATCAGCCCGTCGCGCTCGGGCCCATAGAGCGGGCTGCTGAGCAGGGTGACCGTGCGGCCGCTGGTTTCGACCTGCTCGATGAGCTGCTCGCGACGCTCGTTGACGCTGCCGAAGAACAGGATGTCGATCGGTCGCGCATCGATGGGCAGGCTCTCACCCGCCAGGTAGGGGGCATGCGCGAACGAGATCAAGGGCACGTCGTCGAGGTGTGCCGTGTACGCGCTCACGTTGCCGGCGTCGTAGTCGACCACCGCCGAGTTGCCCAGCAACGCCAGGTAGGCCGGCGAGACCGCGGCCCCGCCCGTGCCGAGCTGCTCGAGATTGACGAACACGCAGGTATGGCGGGCACGAAGTGCCGCATCGAAGCCCAGGTGCGCGCCGAAGACGAAATTCACCGCGTCGTGGCGCAATCGGTTCTTCGCCAGGCTGACGCGTGGCGCCCATGCGCCGGAACTGATGTCGAAAGAACCGTGCCTGGTCCAGGAAGCCCAGTGAATGCACGTAGCCCATGGGCTGGATGACACAGATGTGAACGTCGGGCAAGGTCATGGATGTCTCCTCGGTGGTCATGCAAGTTCGCTCACGTCGAGCGCGACGGGCGGGACTGCCGCGCCCAGGTGCTGGAGCGCCTGGCCGCGCAGCGCCTGCTGCCACATGCGCTGCAGCAGCGCCTCGAGCTCGCGCGCAAAGCGCGCGCCGTCGAACAGCGGACTCGTGCGCTGCTGGGCTGCGAGATGGGTCTTCAGCGCCTCTCGGCGCGATCGGTCGGCGGCCAGCGCCAGCACCTTGGCGCGATAGTCGTCGAGGTCGTGGCACACGAGCTCCGGCAGCTGCACCGCGTGCAGCAGGCTGGAGGCGACACGCTGCGCGAAGGTCGGGCCCTGCAGCGTGACCACCGGCACGCCGACCCACAGCGCCTCGCCGGCGGTGGTGTGGGCGTTGCACGGCCAGGCATCGAGATAGACGTCGGCGCAGGCCAGCCGGCTCAGGTGCTGTTGCAGCGGCAGCAGCGGCGCGAACACCAGGCGCCGCTCGTCGATGCCGCGCGCGCGCGCCGCAGCACGCAGCGTGTCCTGCACGTTGGTGTTCCACTGCAGCAGCCACAGCAGTGCATCGGGGCGTGCTTCCAGGATCGAGCACCAGACATCGAAGACCTCGGCCGAGATCTTGTACGACTGGTGAAAGCCGCACAGCAGCAGCGCGTCCTCGGGTACGCCCCAGTCGGCGCGGCTGGACGGCAGCGGCCGTTCGCGCCGCGCGTCATTGGGCTGGTAACACTGCGGCAGCTGGGCGATCTTCTCGCTGAAGTGCGCGGCGTTCGCCAGCGGCGTGACCACCGGGTCGCCGATCAGGTAGTCGATGTAGGGCGCGCCGGTGGTGCCGGGAAAGCCCAGCCAGGTGACCTGCAGCGGCGCCGGCCGGGCCGCGAACACCGGCAGCAGCGTGTCGTAGGTGGCGCCCTTCAGGTCGACCAGGATGTCGATGCGCAGCTCGCGCGCGCGCTGCGCAATGCGCTGGTAACCCTGCCCGCGCAGATTCTCGAAGTGCTCGGCCGCAGCCATCACACGCCGGCGCAGCGCGCTGCCATCGTCCGGCCCCGTCGACAGGCAGAAGACCTCGAAGGCCTGCCGGTCGTGGTGCTCCAGCACCTGCACCAGCAGCTGGCTGGTGGCATGGGTGTGGAAGTCGGCCGACAGGTAGCCCAGGCGCAGGCGAGCGCCATGGTCGCGGGCGCGAAGGCGCGGCAGCGGCTGCACCTTGCCGGCCACGTGCAGCGCATAGTGGCGCGCCACCTTCAGTTGCTCCAACGGGTCGTCCACCAGCACCGCATGCGTGAAGGGACTGGTTTCCATCGCCGCATCGGGCGGCAACGCGCGCAGCGCCGGGCGCAGCCGCGTCCAGTTCGGCCTGGGCTTCGACCCAGCGGCAGGCTTCGCGCTCCAGGAACAGCAGTTGCCCGCGCGCCGCCAGGTCGCTGCTGCCCACGCCCAGCGTGACCGCGGTGCGCACGCACTCGGCGGCCTCGGCCTTCATGCCCAATTGCTTGAAGGAGGTGCCCAGGTGGTAGTGCAGGTACGGCGTCGTCCAGTCTTCAGCGCCAGCGCCTGCAGGAACACCGGCACCGCCTCGGCATGGCGCGTTGCCTGCTGCAGCGCCATCGCCAGCGACATCAGATAGGGGTGATCGGGCTGCAACGCGCCGGCCAGCGCGTGCAGGCAAGCCAGCGCCTCGTCGGCCCGGCCCAGCGCCAGCAGCGCGTGCGATTCGAGCGTGTAGCCGAGCAGCTGCAAGCGGGTGCAGCGTCACGCATGCGCCGTGCGCGTTGCACCGCCTCCGCGGCACGACCGCACTTGATCAGCGCGTGTGCCGTGGCCAGGCCGTAGGCCGAGTCGGCATGCAGATCCGTGGCCTGCTCGAACGCCATTGCGGCAGCCGGCCAGCGTTCGCGCTGCGCATGCGCCGGCCCGCTTGCCAATGCTTGAAGGCCTGCAGATGCAGGCGGGCCGTGGGCGCGGGGCGCGCAGGTTCAGGGAATTCCAGTGTCATGGGGAGCGACGCGCCCGCGGCGACAGCGCACGAGCGACTGGGAGTTTTGCCGGGGTCTAGGCTACGCGCAGCGGCAGCCGCGTGAACGGGCAATAAGCAGGCGCAGCGATGCGCTGTTCGCCGCAATGCGCCGGCAACTAATCAAGCCGGCAGTGCCGGGGTGGCCGCTGCCCTATCGGCTGCCTGCGCGCGCATGGCGGCTACCGGCGCGCGGCAGTGGCGCGCCCCGCGCGTCTGCGCTCACCCGCCCATCGCGGTCCTTCGATATGCGCCCTTGCCCGCCTCCTTTTTGGCCGACCGGAGCGCGCCGGGCTGCGCTTGCCCGTCGGCAATCTGCCAAAAACTTCTCCTCAAGTTCCAAAACAGCGCTCCGATAACCCCAGCAACGCACCCGAGATTTTTTGGGACGTGGTCCGGTTAGCCGGCCGAAGGTCGAGTGGCGTCATCGCCGCAGGACACAACGGTTTGCTGGTGCGGGCGGTGCCGGTCGATGCGACGCAAGTCCTGTCGACCGGCAGACGAGGGGACCGGGCAACCTGATTGGCAGGTGCCTTCGTTTAACGCCGGCAGCTAGGCCGGGAATTCTTGTCCATTCTTAGGAGTCTTTTCATGCCGATGACGATCAATACCAACGTGGTGTCGCTGAATGCACAGCGCAACCTGAACATGTCCCAGTCTTCGCTGGCGACCTCGATGGAGCGCCTGTCCTCGGGCCTGCGCGTCAACTCCGCCCGCGACGACGCCGCCGGCCTGGCCATTGCCACACGCCAGAACGCACAGATCCGCGGCATCAACGTCGCCATCCGCAATGCCAACGACGGCATCTCGCTGGCGCAGACGGCCGAAGGTGCGCTGGCCACCATCACCGATGCGCTGCAGCGCATGCGTGAGCTGGCGGTGCAGGCGCAGAACGGCTCGAACGGCACCAGCGACCGCGCCAACCTCGACACCGAGTACCAGGCGCTGTCGGCGGAAATCACGCGCATCGCCGCGCAGACCAAGTTCAACGGCACGGCCATCGTCGGCCCGAGCGCCGGCTGCGCAGGTCTTCCAGGTGGGGGCCAACGACGGCGACACGCTGACCATCACCACCACCACGGTGACCACCGTCGCCGGCGGCCTGACCACCGCGGCCTCGGCCTCGACGGCGCTGGGCGCGATCGATACCGCGCTGGACACGGTCAACACCAGCCGCGCCAGCTACGGTGCCGCGATGAGCCGCTTCTCGATGGCCATCCAGAACCTGCAGATCTCCGGCGAGAACCAGTCGGCGGCGCGCGGGCGCATCATGGACGCGGACTTCGCGGCCGAGACGGCGAACCTGTCGCGAGCGCAGATCCTGCAGCAGGCCGGCAGCGCGATGGTGGCGCAGGCCAACCAGTTGCCCAACCAGGTGCTGGCGCTGCTGCGCTGACCGCCACACGCCAGGCCCTCGCGGCCTGCACACGAGCCGCCCTTCGGGGCGGCTTTTTTGTGTCCGGACGTGTCACGGATTGGCAGGTCAATGCCTGTCTTTTCGGCGCACCCGCGCCTGCGCCGCTGCCGAAAATGCAGCATGCAGGCCGCACTTCGCGAGGCCTGAAATGCCCGGCGCAAAGCGCCGGAAGGCTCTGGGTCCTTCAAGGAGTGTTCTGACATGCCGCAAACGATCAACACCAACGTCGCGTCGCTGAATGCGCAGCGCAACCTGAACACCTCGCAGTCTTCGCTGGCGACGTCGATGGAGCGGCTGTCCTCCGGGCTGCGCGTCAACTCCGCCAAGGACGACGCCGCCGGCCTGGCCATCGCCGACCGCATGAACGCGCAGATCCGCGGCATGAACGTGGCCATCCGCAATGCCAACGACGGCATCTCGCTGGCGCAGACGGCCGAAGGCGCGCTGGCCACGATGACCGACGCGCTGCAGCGCATGCGCGAACTGGCGGTGCAGGCGCAGAACGGCTCCAACGGCACCGGCGACCGCGCCAACCTCGACACCGAATTCCAGGCGCTGGCGCTCGAAGTCGGGCGCATCGCCACGCAGACCAAGTTCAACGGCAGCGCCATCGTCGGCCCGAGCGCCGGCGCGCAGGTCTTCCAGGTGGGCGCCAACGGCGGCGACACGCTGACCGTGACCACCACCCAGGTGACGACCATCGGCGGCGGCATCACCACCGCGGCGCTGGCCTCCACCGCACTGGCCGACATCGACGCCAAGCTCGACGTCATCAGCACCAGCCGCGCCAGCTACGGCGCGGCGATGAGCCGCTTCTCGATGGCCATCCAGAACCTGCAGATCGCCTCGGAGAACCAGTCGGCGGCGCGCGGACGCATCATGGATGCCGACTTCGCGGCCGAGACCTCGAACATGTCGCGCGCGCAGATCCTGCAGCAGGCCGGCACGGCGATGGTGGCGCAGGCCAACCAGCTGCCGCAGCAGGTGCTGCAGCTGCTGCGCAGCTGACGCCCCGCACAGCGCCGCTGGGCGCGCCCTGGCCCCGCCCCGGTTGCGCGCCCGGGCGGGCATGCGTCGTTCGATCGTCCTAAAGTTCCGCCGCCAGCTGCCGAAAGCCCGATAGCGTTCTAGGAAAGACCCATGGCCTCCATTTCCTCCATCGGCATCGGCAGCGGGCTGGACATCGAAAGCGTGATCTCGCAGCTGGTCGCGGTCGAGCGCACGCCCGTCACCCAGCTGCAGAAGGAAGCCACCTCGCTGCAGACGCGCCTGTCGACCTACGGCAAGCTGCAGTCCGGCATGTCGGCGCTGCGCGACGCCGCGTCGGCATTGACACGCTACCAGCACCTGGGGCGTCACCACCGGCGCCAGCAGTGACGCCAGCTCGGTGGCCGTGAGCACGAGCGCCAGCACCCTGCCCGGCAGCTATTCGATCGAGGTGCAGCGCCTGGCCTCGGTGCAGTCCAACGCCACCGGCGTATATGCCTCGGCCGACGCGCTGGTGGGCGAAGGCACGCTGCACATCGAACTGGGCACCTGGGACGCCGGACAGACGGCCTTCACGCCCAAGGCGGGCGCCACTGCGGTGGACATCGCGGTCGGGCCGCCCGCCGAATCGCTGGCGCAACTGCGCGACAAGATCAACGCCTCGAACTCGGGCGTCGTCGCCTCGGTGCTCACCGATGCCAGCGGTGCACGCCTGGTGCTGCGCTCGGCCGCCACCGGCGAAGTCCAACGGCTTTCGCGTCGGCGTCACCGACAACGACGGCAACAACCTCGACGGCATCGGCCTGTCGGCGCTGGCCTTCGACCCCTCGGCCGGCATCCTGACGATGGCCCAGGCGCTGGCGGCAGCGAATGCGTCGGCCAGCCTGAACGGCCTGCCCATCGCGTCGGAGAGCAACACGCTGTCGAACGTGCTCGACGGCATCACCCTCACCCTGGGCAAGGTGACCACCGCACCGGTGCTGGTGGAAGCCAAGCCGGACAAGGACGCCATCCGCAAGGCGCTGGACAGCTTCGTCACTGCCTACAACGACCTGAACAAGCTGGTCGCCGAGCAGACCAAGTACGACGCCGCCAGCAAGACCGCGGGCGTGCTGCAGGGCGACAGCGCGGCGGTGTCGATCCGCGCGCAGATGCGCAGCCTGCTGGGCAGCAGCAGCGGCGCCTCGGCCATGTTCACACGGCTGGCCGACGTGGGCTTCGACGTGCAGAGCGACGGCTCGATCAAGCTCGACGAGACCAAGCTCAACAATGGCCTGGCCAACCTGGGCGAGATGAAGAAGCTCTTCGCCAACAGCGACCTGATCACACCGGCCAACAACGGCATCGCCACGATGCTGCGCGCCATGGCCGACCAGGTGCTGAGCATCGACGGCAGCATCAGCAGCCGCAGCGAGGGCCTGCGCAAGCGCATCGACATGAACCAGGACCGCCAGGACATGCTCGAGGACCGCATCGCGATGGTCGAAAAGCGGCTGCGCGCGCAGTACACCGCCCTCGACAGGCAGATGGCCTCACTCAACAGCCTGTCGAACTACGTCACGCAGCAGCTCAGCACGCTGAGCCAGAACAACAACCAGAACTGACGGCCGGCCCGCGGCGCGCCATCGGCGATGCCGAGCGCGGGTGAGCGAGCGCCACCGTGGCGGCGGCTCCCGCTGTCTGGGTACGGCGCATTGCTGAACTTCAAAGTCCGCTGTCCGCGTCGCGTTCAGCGTGGCAAAGCCGGGCACGGGCAGGCCGCGACGCTTCGCTGAGGCGGTCGGCTGCGCCGACTACCCTGCGGTGCTCGGTCCCATGGCCTCGTCGCCAACTCACTGCGCGAACTGCGTTCGCTCCGTTCAGACAGTCGCGACGAAGTCAGTCCACGAGGCGCGCTGCGCGCGCTGGCCAGGGCCCTGCGCTCCTCGGCGCCTCACAGGCGCATCGCAGCCTGCCCGGGCCCGTCTTCGCGGCAGCGCTCGTGGTGTTCGTTTGCGAACAGACCCAACCACGACCTCGCGACGGGCGGTACCCGGCAGGGGCGATTTCTGCGGCGACGAGGAACGCAGCACCGGGGTCGGCGCGCGCCAGCGCGCTTCGTCCTCATGCTTGCCGCATCTGTTCGAGCGCAGCGCGCAAAGCGCGCGTAGCGAGTTATGCGGCACGACCCCGGGGCGAGTACCGCAGTGCAGTCGTCGCGAAGCGGCGACCGCCGCAGCATGAGCTCCTGGCGGGTACCGACTGGCGCGATGCCCTGAACACGGAAGGAAAGCGGACTCACCGGAATGGCCGCTGTGCGCCGCAAGCCGCTATTGCCCAGCCTGACCATCGAACGAGGCGCTGCCGCGCAGCAAGTCCGAATCTGTCTGGCAAAGGGGCCGAGAAGCCGCGCCAATCCGGCGCCACGGGGAGTGTTCCGACGGCTCAAGTCGCATCGGGGCGGGCCGATATTCAAGGCAGCCCGCAACCCAGCCGACACCCATGTTCGCGACTGCCTCAGCCCATGCACCCAGCACCTTTGCCGGCGCCTACCGACAGGTGGGCGTGGTCACCGGCGTCGACGCCGCCTCACCGCACCAGTTGGTGCTGATGCTCTTCGACGGATTCGACGACGCGCTGGCCCAGGCGCTCGGCGCGCTGCGCGATGGCCCGATCGAAACCAAGTGCCGCGCCATCAGCCGCGCCGCGCGCATCGTCGACGAAGGCCTGAAGGCCAGCCTCGACCTCGACGGCGGCGGCACGCTGGCCGCCGACCTGCGCGAACTGTATGCCTACGTCAGCCTGCGCCTGTTGCAGGCCAACCTGAACAACGATGGCGCGGTCCTCGACGAATGCCGGCGCCTGATGCGCCCGATTCGCGACGCCTGGGCATCGATCGCCCCCGTCACCTCCTCTGCCGCCTGAGCGCCATGACTGCCTCACTTCCGATGGAACACCCCACGATGAGCACATCCGTCCTGAGCTACTACGAGGCCATCGAGAAGGCCAGCGCCGACATGCTGCACGCCGCGCGCTCGGGTGACTGGGACCAGGTGGTCAAGCTCGAAGGGGCCTGCGTGCTGCTCATCAGCCAGCTCAAGCAGGCGGCGCGCGAGGTGCCACTGGGCCAGGACGAAGCCAAGCTCAAGTCGCGCATCATGCAGCGCATCCTGGTCAATGATGCCGAGGTGCGCAACCTGGCCGAACCCTGGTTGCCCGACCTGCACCGCCTGATGCACGGCAAGAGCAGCACACTGCACTGAGCGGCGAAACCGGCCGGCCATGCACATGTTCCAGGACACCCGACCTGCGGCGCTGGGCGCCGATGGCAGTGTCGACGACTGGGCCGAATTCCGCGTCGAGGACCCGGCCGAACGCCTGCGCCTGCTCAAGCAGTTGTGCGACGGCAGCGTGCCGGTGGTGCTGAGCACGCCGCAGGGCATCAGCGTCACCAGCCAGTTGTGGTCGCTGGACGCCGGCCATGGCCAGCTCAGCTTCGGCGCCGACGCGGCCGACCTGCGCATGCAGCGGCTGGCGCAGAGCGACGAAACCGTGGCCGTGGCCTACCTGGACAGCGTGAAGCTGCAGTTCGACCTGAGCGACACGGTGCTGGTGCACGGCGCCAATGCCAGCGCACTGCGCGCACGCATGCCGGGCGTGATCTACCGCTTCCAGCGTCGCAGCAGCTACCGCGTGCGCACCTTCGAGCGGCATGCGCCCGAGGCCCGACTGCGCCACCCATCGCTGCCCGACATGCAGTTGAACCTGCGCATCGTCGACGTCAGTGTCGGCGGCTGCGCACTGAACCTGCCCAGCGACGTGCCCGCATTGCAGCCGGGCAGCAACCTGCGTGGCGTGCGCATCGAGCTCGACAGCGACACCGTCTTCAATGCCACGCTGCGACTGCAGCACGTGAGCGCGATGCATGGCGGCGCCGCCGGCGTGCGCCTGGGCTGCGAGTTCCTGGAACTGGACGGCCCGGCGCAGCGTGCGCTGCAGCGCTACATCGACCACACGCAGCAGCGTCGTCGCCTGCTGGCGCTGCGATAAGCGCCATGCCCGGCCTTGCTCGCCGGCGGGATCAGGGCTTCACCCTGGTGGAACTGTGCGTCGTGCTGGCCGTGGCCGGCGTGCTGGCCAGCGTCGCCTGGCCCTCGATGCAGGCCCAGCTGCAGCGCGGCCGGCGTGCCGACGCGGTAGCCGCGCTGATGCGCGTGCAATTGGCGCAGGAAAGCTACCGCGCCCACCACGGCCTGTATGCGCCGCAGTTGCTCGCCCTGCAGGGCGCATCGTCGACGCGCAGCCGCGAAGGGCTGTACGACATCGAGCTCGTCGGTGATGGTCCCAACCGCTACGAGGCACGCGCCGTCGCGCGCGCCGGCAGCGTGGTGGCCGGCGATCCGGCATGCGCCGTGATGAGCGTGCAGGTGCGCGAAGGCGTCGCCGAGTTCATGCCCTCGGCGCGCTGCTGGAACCGCTGATGGCGCGCCGCCACGCCCATTCGATCCGTCCGCCACGCGGGCTGACGCTGCTGGAGCTGACGGTCGCACTGGGCATCGTCGCCGTGCTGATGACGCTCGCCCTGCCCTCCTTCGGCAGCATCATGGCGCGGCACCGGCTCAAGGCCGCGGCCGAGAACCTGTCGATGGACCTGGCCGAGCTGCGCTTCGAGGCCACGCAGCGCGGCGTGCCGCTGCACATGCACTTCGCCACCGGGACGGACTGGTGCTACGCGCTGGCCACGGCCAGCGGCTGCGATTGCCGCGTGGCCCAAAGCTGCCAGCTGAAGACGGTGCGCGCCAAGGATCACCCGGGCGTGCAACTGGTCGAGGGGCAGCCGGTGCTGTTCGAGCCGCGGCCCGGCGCCGGCGTGGATGGCGGCAGCGCCCTGCTGCGGTCGACCGAAGGCGCGCAATTGCGCGTGGGCCTGACGCGCCTGGGCCGGCCGAAGGTGTGCGCGCCGGGGGCGGAGGTGCCGGGTTATCCGGGCTGCTGACGACGTGCAGGGCCGACGGTCCGCCCGCCTTCAGACCTGCATGTTCATGATTTCGCTGTAGGCCTGCACCAGGCGGTTGCGCACCTGCAGCGTGGCCTGGAAGCCGATCTGCGCCTTCTGCATCGCCACCATCGTCTGCTCCAGGCTGACGCCCGGGTTGTCGAGTTGCAGTTCGCGCTGCAGCGTCGTGGCATCGGTCTGCGCCTGGCTCACCGATTTCAGCGCCTGCGTCATGACCGATTGGAAGCTCGCGCCGTCGGCCGCAGGCTGGGCGCGCGCCAGCGGCATGCCGTCGGGCCGCAAGCCGGCCCGCGCCACCGCCTGGGCAAAGTCGAAGGGCTTGAGTTTCAGGTCCATGAAAGGCCTTTCCCGCACGCCTGCCGCTAAGGCCTGAGCGCGTGCCTCGCACTCTAGGCGCCGCCGCGCCGCACGATGGTTGGAACTGGTGCCGCTTTGCGCGGCTTCTTGCGCTATAGCGCCGCGCAGCGCTGCCGAACAATCGCCGCCAGAGCCTGCAGCCAGAGCGCATCGGACAAGCAGGCCACTCTCACCCGGACCCCCAATTCATGGACAACGCCGTCGCGCCGCTCGCCCCCCGGACCCTGGTGCCCCTGCAACCTGCGACTGCAAGTTTCGGCGCGCGCCTGGCTGCGCTGCCGGCCCGCTCGCTGCTCGGCCTGGGCGTCGGCGTGGCCCTGCTGGTGGCGGTGGCGGTGGCGTTGACGATCCAGAACGCGCAGGGCGACTACAAGGTGCTCTTTGCCGGCCTGTCCGACAAGGACGGCGGTGCGGTGCTGGCGCAGTTGTCGCAGATGAACGTGCCCTACCGACATGCCGACGGCGGCCAGGCGATCCTGGTGCCGGCCTCGCAGGTGCACGACGTGCGCCTGCGCCTGGCTTCCGCCGGCCTGCCCAAGGGTTCGGTCGGCGGCTTCGAACTGATGGACAACGCGCGCTTCGGCCAGACGCAGTTCCAGGAACGGCTGACCTTCCAGCGCGGGCTGCAGGGCGAGCTGGAGCGTTCGATCGGCTCGCTGGCCGCAGTGCAGTCGGCGCGCGTGCATCTGGCGCTGCCCAACCAGAACGGCTTTTTTCGCGAGCAGCAGAAGCCCAGCGCCTCGGTGCTGCTGGCACTGCACCCAGGCCGCACGCTCGAGCGCGCGCAGATCGCCGGCATCGTGCACCTGGTGTCGAGCAGCGTGCCCGAGCTCAACCCCAAGGCGGTGAGCGTGCTCGACGGCAGCGGCGCGCTGCTGTCCGGCGCCGACGAGAGCAGCGGCAAGGGGCTCGATGCGCAGCAACTGCAGTATGTGCAGCAGGTCGAAGCCGGCTACCTGAAGCGCGTGGTCGAGATCCTCGAGCCGGTGCTCGGGCGCGACAACCTGCGCGCCAACGTCACCGCGGACATCGACTTCACGCAGACCGAGTCGACCTCGGAGGAGTTCAAGCCCAACCAGGGCGACGCACCGGCCGCCGTCAAGCTGCTGCAGCGCAACGAAAGCAGCCAGCCCGGCGCCACCGTGCCCAGCGGCGTGCCGGGGGCTGCCACCAACCAGCCGCCGGTGCCGGCCACCGCAGGCATCAGCAATGGCGCAGCGCCGTTGCAGGCTGCCCAGGGTGGGGTCTACGGCGGCGCGGCGCGGCGTGACGCGGTCACGCAGTACGAGGTGGACAAGACCGTGCGCGTGACGCGCAATGCCACCGGCACGCTGCGCCGGCTCAATGCCGCGGTGGTGGTCAACCACCGCAGCAGCACCGACGCCAAGGGCAAGACCACGAGCACGCCGCTGTCGGCCGAGGAACTGGAGAAGATCACCGCACTGGTGCAGCAGAGCCTGGGCTTCAGCCAGGAGCGCGGCGATTCGGTGCGCGTCATCAACGCCCCCTTCCGCGTCGAAGCGCCGCCGAAGGTCGAAGCGATTGCGCTGCACCAGCAGCCCTGGCTGCACGACCTGCTGCGCGCCGCCGCGGCACCGCTGGCGCTGGCGCTGGTGGCGCTGCTGGTGGTGTTCAAGCTCATCCGCCCGGCGCTGACGGCCGCCCTCGACACCGGCAAGGCGCCGGTGGGCGGCAAGCTCGACGTGGTGGCCGACAACGACACCAGCTCGGCGCTGCCGGGTGCGGCCATGCCACCCGCGCTGGCTGCACCGCCGGTGAACGAAAAATTGGCCAGCGCCCGCGCCTTCGCGCAGCAGAACCCGGCCGCGGTGGCACAGATCGTCAAGGGCTGGGTCGGCGGCGAAGCCTGAGCCACGGCACGACACCATGGACGACGAGGGCATCGAAAACGCCGCCATCCTGCTGATGTCGCTGGGCGAAGAGCATGCCAGCGAGGTCTTCAAGCACCTGGCGCCGAAGGAGGTGCAGCGCATGGGCGAGACCATCGCGCGCATGAAGAGCATCAGCCACGACAAGCTCGACCAGGTACTGGACAAGTTCCGGCAGGTGGCGGGCGACCGCAGCATGCTGGTCAACGACAACGACGAATACGTGCGCTCGGTGCTCAAGCGCGCGCTCGGCGAGGACAAGGCCAACCTGCTGCTCGACCGCATCCTGCAGGGCGACGATGTCAGTGGCATCGAGAGCCTGAAGTGGATGGAAGCCTCGGCGGTGGCCGAACTGATGCGCCACGAGCACCCGCAGATCGTGGCTGCAGTGCTGGTGCACCTGGAATCCGACCACGCGGCCGAGGTGCTGAAGCTGTTCGGCGAACGCCAGCGCAACGAGGTGCTGGTGCGCGTGGCCACGCTCGACGGCATCCAGCCGTCGGCGATGCGCGACCTGAACGAGGTGCTGAACCAGGTGCTCGCCGGCGCGGACCGCGTGAAGAAGACGCACCTGGGCGGCGTCAAGCCGGCGGCCGAGATCATCAACATGCTCGGCACATCGTTCGAGACCGCGGCGCTGGACTACATCCGCGCCAACGACAACGACCTGGCGCAGAAGATCCTGGACAACATGTTCACCTTCGACGACCTGGAGCGCCTGGACGACAAGGGCATCCAGTCGCTGATGAAGGAAGTGCAGTCCGAGTCGCTGGTGATCGCGCTGAAGGGTGCCACGCCCGAGCTGCGCGAGAAGATCTTCAAGAACATGTCCACGCGCGCTGCCGAGACCCTGCGCGAAGACCTGGAGTCGCGCGGCCCGGTGCGCGTGTCCGAGGTCGAGGCCGAGCAGAAGGAACTGCTCAAGGTCGTGCGCCGCCTGTCGGACGAAGGCGTGATCGTCATCGGAGGCGGCGGTGACGACGAATTCGTCTAAGCCCACGGGCTTTCGCAACGTGCCGCCGCCGCAGGGCACCAAGGCCGGCACGGCCTACTCGCGTTTCATCCCGCGCGAAGAGCTGGGCAGCTTTGCCGCCTGGAGCCCCGACAGCCTGAACGGCGGTCTGGGCGGCTCGGCGCGGGCCCACGCGGACCCGTCGACCGCAGCCCCGGCACCGGCCGACTTGGCAACCACACAGGCGCTGGCGGCCGCAGCGCGCCAGTCCGGCTACCAGGACGGCTACCGCGACGGCCTGGTGGCGCTGGACAGCTTCAAGCAATCCTTCGCCATGCAGATGACGGCGCAGCTCGGGCAGCTGCTGCACAGCTTCGGCACGCAGATCGATGCGCTCGAGCAGCAGATGGCGCAGGCGGTGGCGCAGGCCTCGGTGCTGCTGGCGCGGCGCGTGGTGCGCGCCGAGCTGCACACCCATCCCGAGCACGTGGCCGAAACCGCACAGCAGGCGATCAACGCCGTGCTGCTGAGTGCGCGACACATCCGTGTGATGGTGCACCCCGACGACCATGCGCTGGTGGCCGCCGGGGCCGCCGAAGCGCTGCAGGCGCGCGGCGCGCGGCTGCTGCCGCACCCCGACATCGAGCGCGGCGGCTGCCTGATCGAATCCGACCTGGGACAGATCGACGCGCGCATCCACAGTCGCTGGCAACAGGCCGCGGCCGTGCTCGGTAGCGAAGTGTCCTGGGCCGACAACGCCGTGCCGCCGCCGCCATGAACTCGACGCCACCCGCGCCGCAGCGCGCGGACACGCGCCTTGCGCATTGGCAGCGCTACCTGGCCGACCTGCAGGACTACGCGGCGCTGCCGCAACCGCTGGACAGCAGCGGCACGCTGGTGCGCGTCACCGGCCTGGTGCTCGAAGCCGCCGGCGTGCGCGTACCGGTGGGCTCGATGTGCGAGGTGCGTGCCGAAGGCCAACCCGGCGTGCTGGCCGAAGTGGTGGGTTTCAACGGCGACCGCGCCTTCCTCATGCCCAATGGCGAACTGCAGGGCCTGACCAGCGGCGCACTGGTGGTGCCGCGCCCCGCCCCGCACGCGGCGCCGAGCTTCGGCATCGAGAACCACCCGTGGCGGCGCAGCGAGGACCGCGGCCTGCACCTTCCGGTGGGCGAAGGCCTGCTCGGGCGCGTGGTCGACGCGCATGGCAAGCCGCTCGACCGGCTGGGCCCGCTGCGCCGCATCCGCACCGAACCGATGGTGCGCCGTGCCATCAACGCCATGGACCGCGATCCTGTGCGCCTGCCGCTGGACACCGGCGTGCGCGCCATCAATGCGCTGCTCACCGTCGGCCGGGGCCAGCGCCTCGGGCCTGTTCGCGGGCACCGGCGTCGGCAAGAGCGTGCTGCTGGGCATGATGGCGCGTTACACCGCGGCCGATGTCATCGTCGTCGGGTTGATCGGCGAACGCGGCCGCGAGGTCAAGGAATTCATCGAGGACATCCTCGAGGACGAGGGCCGCGCCCGCTCGGTGGTGGTGGCGGCGCCGGCCGATGCCGCGCCGCTGGTGCGCATGCAGGGCGCCAACTACGCCACCGCGATCGCCGAGCACTTCCGCGACCAGGGCCGGCATGTGCTGCTGCTGATGGACAGCCTGACCCGCTATGCGATGGCACAACGCGAGATCGCGCTGGCCATCGGCGAGCCGCCGGCCACCAAGGGCTATCCGCCAAGCTGCTTCGCCAAGCTGCCGCAACTGGTGGAGCGCAGCGGCAACGGCCTGAACGGCGTGGGTTCGATCACCGCCTTCTACACCGTGCTGAGCGAAGGCGACGACCCGCAGGACCCGATCGCCGATGCGGCGCGAGGCATTCTCGACGGCCACGTGGTGCTGTCGCGCGAGCTGGCCGAGGCCGGTCACTTCCCGGCCATCGACGTCGAGCGATCGATCTCGCGCGTGATGGGCAGCGTGGTCGGCCGCGAGCAGGTGGCCGCGGCGCGGCGCGCACGCCAGCTGCTGGCGCGCTACAGCAAGGCGCGCGACCTGATCCAGCTGGGCGCCTACGTACCCGGCCACGACACCGAACTCGACACCGCGGTACGCCTGCACCCGCGCCTGAACGCCCTGTTGCAGCAGGACATGCACGAACCGGCCGCGCTCGACTCGAGCTTTGCGCGTTTGTGCGAACTGGTCGAAAGCTAAGCGAGCCCCATGCCCCAGATGCAATCCCTGCGTTTGCTGATGCAGCGCGAACAGCAGCAGCGCGACCACGCCCAGGCGGCGCTGCGCCAGGCCGAAGACGCGGCACGGCGCGCCAGCGAGCAGTGCGAGCAGCTGCGGGCCTACCGCGGCGAATACGAAGAGCGCTGGTCGGCGCAGTTCAACCAGGGCGGCACGATGGATATCCTGAAGTGCTACCGCAGCTTCATGCAGCGCCTGGATCAGGCGGTGGCGATGCAGGCGCGGCAGGCCGAGCTGGCCGCAGCCATGCGCGACCAGGCGCGTACCGTGCTGCTGGAAAGCGAGCGGCGCGTGGCCTCGGTGCGCAAGCTGCTCGACCGGCGCGTGGCCGAGCAACTGCAGGCCGGCCGCCAGCGCGAGCAGAAACACAGCGACGAACTGGCCCAGCGCATGCGCTGGCGACCATCGCAACGCGGCGGCCTGGCGCCGCATTGACCCTTTACCCGCATCC
>CAWGOK010000011.1:0-42624 GCA_963824005.1 uncultured beta proteobacterium | reverse complement strand
GAAGACCGCCGGCCGCTTCGCCAGCTTGGCCGTGACCGCCTCGACCTGCTCGGCCGCGCCGATCAACGCAGCCTGCTCGGTGCTCTCGGCGAGCAGGATCTGCCTGGCATCGGCATCGATGGCCAAGTCGAGCAGCCGCTTGGCCGCGCGCATGGCCTTGGGCGGACGCTCGGCAATCTGCCGCGCCAGCGCCAGTGCCTCGGCATAGGGGTCGGCGCAGACGCGCGTGGCCAGGCCGAGTAGATGTGCTTCGCTGCCGCTGAACACTCGCCCGGTGTAGGTCAGCTCGCGCGCCACGTCGTCGCGCACCAGCCGGCGCAGCAGCGCCATGCCGGCCATGTCGGGCACCAGGCCCCAGTTGATCTCCATGATCGACAGCTTGGTGTCGGCGGCGATGTAGCGGATGTCCGCCGCCAGCATGATCTGGAAACCGCCGCCATAGGCCACGCCATGCACCGCGGCGATCACCGGCACCGGCAACTCGCGCCACACCATCACCGCGTGCTGCGGCGGGTTGGCGCCACCCGGCGTGCGCTCGCCCTGCAGCAGCCGTTCGCCACCGCGCTGGCCCGAGGCCATCTTGCCGAAGTTGGCCGTGTCCAGCCCGGCGCAGAAGGCCCGGCCCTCGCCCGACAGCACCACGGCGCGCACGCCGGGCATCGTCTTCAGCTGCTCGCCGGTGCGGCGCAAGGCCTCGAACATGGCGTCGTCGAGCGCATTCATCTTGTCGCCGCGAACCAGTCGCACATCGGCCACGCCCTGGTTCAGGCTCACGCGGATCCGCTCGTCCATGGGGTCACTCCTTTGCTGTGATGGAACTCGTGTCGCAGCGCATGCGCATTGCGCAAGCGTCGGCCAGCCGGTCCAGGCCGTCGAGGAACTGCTTGAAGTCGATCGGCTTGGTCCAGTAGTCGTCGAAACCCTGCGCGCGTGCGCGTGCCACCGCATCGGGCATCGCGTTCGCCGACAGCGCCACCAGCCGGGCCGGCGAGCCCTGCTCGCGCAGCCGGCGCAAGACTTCGAAGCCGTCGATGTCAGGCAACTGCATGTCCACCAGCACCAGGTCGGGCCGGTCGCGCAGCGCCAGGGCCACGCCGCTGGCACCGTCGGCGGCGATGCGCAGCACGACGTTGGGACGCATGGCCACCAGCTCCTGCACCACAAGCGCATTCACCGCGTTGTCCTCCACGTACAGCAGCGACAGCGGCACCGCCGCCGCCAGCGCCCGCGTGTCGGCGTCTGCGTTGCCAGCGACGCCTGCGGCCTCCGATTCGGGCAGCCAGACCACGAACTCGCTGCCCTCGCCCAGACGGCTTTGCACCTGCAGCTGCCCGCCCATGCGTCGCACCAGATGCTGCGCGGTGGCCAGCCCGATGCCGCGGCCTTCGATGCCGTCGCGCTCGGCACCAAGTCGGTTGAAGGGTTCGAACAGGTGCGACTGCTGTTCGACGCTCAAGCCACGGCCGTTGTCGCGCACGCTCAGCGCCCAGCCCAACACACCGTCACCGCCGTCCGCGGCGAGGCGTTGTGCCGCCACCCAGACCTGGCCGCCCTGCCGGTTGTACTTGATCGCGTTCGTCATCAGGTTGCTGAGCACCTGGCGCAGATGCCGCCGGTCGGCATGCACGCTGGCGCCGCTGGATTGCACGTGCAGCGTCAGCGCACGCTCGGCAGCCAAGGGTGCCACCCATTGCCGCACCTCGTCCACCACCGCGTCCAGCGGCGTCGGCTGCAGCTCCACGGGCAGCGCGCCGGCCTCGACTGCGGCCAGGTCGAGCACGTCCTCGATCAACGACAACAGGTGCGCACCGGCCGAGCGGATGCGCTCGATGCGCCCGCGCTGCTGTGCATCCAGTCGCTCGGCACCATCGTGCTGCAGCAACTGCGCAAAGCCGAGCATGGCGTTCAGCGGTGTGCGCAGCTCGTGGCTCATGCGCGCCAGGAACTCCGACTTGGCGCGGCTGGCACGTTCGGCCGCTTCCATGTCGCGCAGCGCGGCGTCGGCGCGTCGACGCTGGGTGACGTCCCAGTTCAGGCCGACCATGCGCAACGCTGCGCCTTGCTCATCGCGCAGCGCCCGGCCGGTGCTGGCCAACCAGTGCACCGAGCCATCGGGCCAGCGCACCTCGAACTCGTATTCGTAGGCCTCGCGATCCTGCAGATGGCGCTGGATGCGATGCCGGCGCTCGGCCAGGGCCTGCGGCAACATGATCCGCTCGTCGATTTCGCGCGGGCTGCGCGGGTCGTCGGGTTGCAGGCCGCGCAGCCGGTACATCTGCTCTTCCCAGATGACCTGCTCGCTGGCCAGATCGCGGTCCCAGATACCCACGCCGGCGATCTGTGTCGCCAGTTGCAGGCGCTGCTCCTGCAGGCGCAGCGTCTCGTCCAGCGCACGCTGCCGCGTCACGTCGAGATGGATGCCGTGCAGCACGGAGCGGCCCTCGCGCTCGTCGCGGTGGCTGCGGCAGACCACCCAGCGCAGCGAACCGTCGGGTCGCACGACGCGGAAACTCGTCTCGAAGCCGGGCTTGCCGGACTTGCGCGCGCGCCGCCGCTCTTCGGCCACGCGCCGGCGGTCCTGTGCGTGTACGCGCGCACCCATCCAATCCCGCACCGGCGGCGCGGGCGCGTCTTCCGGCAGGCCATAGATGCGGAACATCTGGGCGTTCCATTCCACGCGCTCGGCATCGCCTTCACCCGGATTCTCGATCGTCCACACACCCACTCCGGTGGCGTCAGCGACAAGCTGGATGCGCCGCGCCAGGGCCTGCGCGCGCTCGCGTTCGGCGATCTGCGCAGTCTGGTCCAGCGACACCCCGGTCAATGCCACCACCCGGCCCTGCGCATCACGCTCGGCCACGCGCCGCGTCAGCAGGTACCGGTAGCTGCCATCGCTGTGCAGGTAGCGCGCCTCGACGTCGACCACGCCGGTGCCGGCGATGGCCTGCTCGGCGGCGCGCACCACCGCCGGCAAGTCATCGGGATGCACCAGCGCGCGGATCTCGTCCAGGCCCAGGCCCTCGGCACGCGGCGCCAGGCCGTTGAAGCCGAAGCCCTGGTCGTTCATGTGGATGCGCCGAGCCTGCAGGTCGATGCGCCACACCGAGATCATCGCCAGTTCAAGCGCTTCGGACAGCTTCGCGCTGATCGCCTCTTGAGCGCGCACGCGAGCCGCACTGTCGGAGTCGTCGATCAGCACGCCGAGCACCGTGGCGGGCAGGCCGTCGGCGCCGGTACGCACTTCGCTGAGCGAATGTATGTCGCGCTGCGTGCCGTCTGGCAACAACAAGCGAAAACGCTGCTGGTGACGCCCGGCCTGCTGCATGCTGTGCTGGCGGTGCGCCACGACGGATGCCCGGTCCTCGGGGTGCACGCGCGACACGGCCCGCACGAAGTCCGGCGAGCGCAGCGTGGGCTCCAGACCGAGCAGCCTGAACATGTGCTTGTCCCAGCGCGACTGGCCGCTGCGCACATCGAGCTCGAAGAAACCCATGCGGTTGAAGCCTTGCATCAGCTCCAGCTTTTCGGCGGCATCGTGCCAGGCGCCGTCATGGTGCGGGGTAGACGCCGGCAGCGGCGTGAGCCAGAGCAGCCTGCCGTCCGCAAGGTCGATGACGCGGTAGTTCAGGGCCCTGCTGCCGACCCTGACTTGCCCGTCGGACGACAGCACGGCCGTGGCAGCGAGTCGATCCATCGCTGCGCACCAATCGGCATGGGTCACACCCGCGTCCAAAGACCAGTCGATGGCGGCGGCGTTCAGCTGCCAGGGCGTCAGGCTGGCGCGGTCTGCGAGCTTCAACGCCGCGCAAGGCGCCTGGAGCCAAAGCTGATCCGCTGCATTCATGAGGTCACGACCCATGCGAGACACAAGCCACGGGCCCCTGGGCGCGTGGGGGCCTGGTGCAGCCCTGGGCGTCGATTATCGGCCCGCTGCCCCGCCGCGCAGCGGCCCGGCTTAGACTTGGCCGGGTTCCGGGCAGACCGCAACATGCACGCGGCGTCAAGCGCGGGAGCGCACGAGACGCGAATACCACAGGGCAGATTGGATTGGACAGGATGGCGCTTGAGCATTTCGACGTGTTGGTGGTCGGCGCCGGCCTGTCCGGCATCGGCGCGGCCGTGCACCTGCGCAAACATTGCCCCGAGCGCAGCTTCGTCATCCTCGAAGGGCGCGAGCGCCTGGGTGGCACCTGGGACCTGTTCCGCTACCCTGGCATCCGCTCCGATTCGGACATGTACACGCTGGGCTATTCGTTCAAGCCCTGGGAGCAGCCCAAGGCCATCGCCGACGGGCCGTCGATCCTGAAGTACGTGCAGGACACGGCGCGCGAGCACGACCTCGACCGCCACATCCGCTACGGGCTGCAGGTGAGGCGCGCCGCCTGGTCCACGCCCGATGCCGCCTGGACCGTGGAGGCCGAGCGCGGCGGCACCAACGAAGTCGTGCGCCTGTCCTGCAACTTCCTCTTCATGTGCAGCGGCTACTACCGCTACGACGCCGGCTACCTGCCGCACTTCGAAGGCACCGAACGCTTCGCCGGGCGCATCGTGCACCCGCAGTTCTGGCCCGAGAAGCTGGACTACGCCGGCCAGCGGGTCGTCATCATCGGCAGCGGCGCCACCGCGGTGACGCTGCTGCCCGAACTGGCCAAGCGCGCCGCGCACGTGACGATGCTGCAGCGCTCGCCCACCTGGGTGGTGGCGCGCCCTTCCGAAGATGCGCTGGCCAACCGCCTGCGCCGCTGGCTGCCGGCGTCTTGGGCCTATGCGCTGACACGCTGGAAGCGGGTGCTGCTGGGCATGTATTTCTACGGTCTGTGCCAACGCCAGCCGGAGAAGGTGAAATCGCTGCTGCTCGGCGGCGTGCGCGCCTACCTGGGCCCCGATGTCGACATCGACAAACATTTCACGCCGCGCTACAAACCCTGGGACCAGCGGCTTTGCCTGGTGCCCGATGGCGACTTCTTCCTCGCCATCCGCAAGAAGAAGGCCTCGGTCGTGACCGATCAGATCGAGTGCTTCACCGAGACCGGCCTGAAACTGCGGTC
This sequence comes from uncultured beta proteobacterium, assembly GCA_963824005.1. Taxonomy (GTDB): domain Bacteria; phylum Pseudomonadota; class Gammaproteobacteria; order Burkholderiales; family Burkholderiaceae_C; genus Rubrivivax. Next base: position 37,576 of record CAWGOK010000011.1, on the reverse strand, counting down.
GGGCGAGGAGCTCGAGGCCGACCTGGTGGTCACCGCCACCGGACTGGAGCTGAAGGTGCTGGGCGGGCTGCAACTCAGTGTCGACGGCCAGCCGGTCGACCTGCCCCGGACCGTCAGCTACAAAGCCATGATGTACAGCGGCGTGCCCAACCTGGCGGCATCGATGGGCTACACCAACGCCTCGTGGACTCTGAAATGCGATCTGACCTGCGAATATGTCTGCCGACTGCTGAACCACATGCGCGCGCATGGCCAGCGCCAGTGCACGCCCACGCTGACCGATCCCGCGATGCCGCTGGAGGAGTGGAGTGACTTCTCCTCGGGCTACATCCAGCGTGCGGCGCACCTGTTCCCGAAGCGCGGCACGAAGGCGCCGTGGAAGCTGAAGCAGAACTACATCCACGACCTGCTGACGCTGCGCTACGGCAAGGTGGACGACGGGGCGATGGTCTTCGCCAACCCACTGCCGGCGGGCAAGCGCGAGCTGGCCGCGCTGAACTGAGGGCCGCGTGGCGGGCCGGCGGGCTGCCGCCGGCAGGTGCCCACACCTCGCGATCCGCCGGATGAATTTGAGGTGATCCGCAGGCCTGCCGCTGTCGAATCAGGCGTTGCTCGGCGCCCGGCTGAGCTCGTTGTTGGCCGTCACCAGCACCTTCAGCATGCGCATGAATTCGGCGCGCTCCCTGGCCGGCAGCGGTTCGAGCATGCGCTGCTGGGCATGCAGCATCGCCGGCACCAGCGCCTGCAGCAGCGCCAGCCCTTCGCCCGTCGGTGACAGCAACTTGACCCGTCGGTCCTTGGCCGACGCGTTGCGCTGCAACAGCCCACGGGCCTCCAGGCGGTCGACCACACCCGCGGTCGTCGACGTGTCGAGCCCGATCGAACGGGCCAGCGTGCGCTGGTCGGTCCCTGGCGCGTTGCTCACCATCTGCAGCGCCGCGAACTGCACCGGCGTGATGCCGTGGGCCTCGGTTTCCTGCAGGAAGATGGCCACCGCAATCTGCTGCAGGCGACGGATGTAGTACCCCGGCAGGGCGTCCATGTCGACGGCGGACGGGTTCTTCGTGCGGGGCACGTCCTGACTCCTCGGCGGGGTTGACCCCGTTTCGTACGCGACCATCTTAGCACTACACTTATAATACGTATACTGATTATATGCGTGCGGCACGAAGAAGAACGGCATGTCCGCAACGAAAGAGTCGCTCCCGGTGCGGGTGCCGGGCGGCGGCATCGGCGGGCTGGCCGCGGCGCTGGCATTGACGCGCCAAGGCCCGCGGGCTCGGCGTGGTGATCTCATCCTGCACGGCAAACAGGTCATTGAAGTCGCGGTCAAAGCGCTCGGCCCACAGGTGGTTGCCACTGATGCCGTCGATCAGCTGGCCGGTGATGCGAACCCGGTTCCCAGCCTTGCGCACGCTGCCTTCAAGCACGTAGCGAACGCCCAGCTCCTGCGCGACCTTGCGCACGTCGGGAGAGGTGCCCTTGTAGGCAAAACTGGAGTTGCGCGCAATCACCGGAAACAAGCGCCAAGCGGCGAGCGCGGTGATGATGTCCTCGGTCAGCCCGTCGCTGAAGTATTCCTGCTCGGGATCGCTGCCCATGTTGGTGAAGGGCAGGACGGCCACCGACGGCTTGTCGTAGATCGTGTGGCCAGGCGGCTTGGCGGTGCTCGGCTGGCTTGCAGCGATGCCCGCGATCCGATAGGCGTGAATCGGCTCGGCAATGTTCTTCACCTGCTGCTCGCCCAGGTCCTCGAAGCTCGCGGCGATGCGGCTCCGGACCGCCACCTGCACCGATTCGGACAGGGTGATGCCTCCCGGCTCGGCCAACGCCTGCAGCCGCGCGGCGATGTTGACGCCGTCGCCGTACACCGTCCCATCGGCCTTCTCGATCACGTCGCCCAGGTGCACGCCGATGCGAAAGCGCATGCCGACGTTCTTCGGGCTCGGCATCGGCCAGTGCGTTGACCTGGGCCTGGATCGCCAGCGACGCCGTCACCGCCCCCGCCGCCGTGCCGAACACTGCCAGCACCGAGTCGCCCGCCATGTCGATGACCCTGCCCTGTTGCGCCTCGATCTGTGCACGGAACACGGCACGCGCGGCGTCCAGCGCCGCCACCGTGGCCTTGTCGTCGATGGCCATCAGCCGCGAATAACCAGCCGCGTCGGCGGCCAGGATCGCAGCCAAGCGGTGATGCAGTTCACTCATCGCGTATGTGGTTCATCTGCGCTGCAGGCCGCTCTTGCCCAGCCGCCAGCGCAGCGTGTCGATGCGGTCCTCGCCGAAAAAGGGCTCGCCCCCGAAGACGAAGGTCGGCACACCCCAGTGGCCGGCCGCCGCCAGCGCCTGTTGGTTGGCCTCGATCTCGGCGTCATGGCCGGCCGATGTGGCGATGGCCGCGTCCATTGCAGCCAGGTCGGGCCCGGCGCGGCGTGCCGCCTGCGCCAGGTGCTCGCCCAGGTGCCAGTCGCGTGTGCCACCGAAGATCAGCAACGACACCTCGCGCGCGAACTCGATGCCGTGGCCGCGGCGTTCAGCCTCCACGCCCAGCCGTGTCAGGCGATGGATGTAGGGCTGCTCGGCGGCGATCTTGTAGCTCTGCATGTCCTGCACGATCGGGTCGGGCGAGGGCCACGCGTGTGGCATGCCCAGCATCTCGGCGCGGCGCGGCCAGTCGATGCGGATGTACTTCGCGCGCTTCAGGTTGTCGGGGCTGAAGAAGGCCGGGTCGCGCACGGCCAGCGGCAGCACCGGGCGGAAACGTACTTCGACATCGAAGTCCTGCTCCAACTTGCAGGCGCCGGGCATGGCCAGGTACGAATATGGGCTGCGGAAGGACCAGAACAAGTCGACGACGGCAGGCATCTAGGCCAGTGTACGGCCGCGTCGAAGCACAGGCCATACTGCACCCGGCTGTCGTCGAGGAACCGCATGAAAACCACCCTGTTGCAGGCACGAAAGATCATCACGATGAACCCGTCGCGTCCACTGGCCACGCACGTGGCGGTGCGCGACGACCGCATCCTCGGTACCGGCGCGCTGGAGGAACTGGCCGGCTGGGGCCCCTACGAGCTCGACAGCCGGCTCGCCGCCAAGGTGTTGATGCCGGGGCTGGTCGAAGGCCACAGCCAGCCATCTGATGGAAGGTGGTTTCTGGCGCTTCGTCTACTGCGGCTTCTTCGAGCGCAGCGACCCCGACGGCAAGCTGTGGCCACCTGCTGCGCGAGTGTGCCGAGCGGCGCATCGCGGTGCTGGTCAACGACTTCGGCGAGCTGCCGATCGACGATGCGCTGATCGAATCGCGCGACGGCACGCTGCTGCGGCTGGCCGGCGGCTGCGTCTACTGCAGCTTCGGCCGCGATCTGATGGTTGCGCTGCAGCAGATGCGGGCGCTGCGGCCGCGGCCCGATCACATCCTCATCGAGACCAGCGGCGTCGCGCTGCCCGGCGCGGTGGCCCGCTTGCTCGGCCTGCTGCAGGGCCTGCAGCTCGACGCGGTGCTGGTGCTGGCCGATGCCGAGACGCTGCGCGAGCGCGCCGCCGACCGCTACGTCGGCGAGCTGGTGTGCCGGCAGTTGCTCGACGCCGACCTGGTGCTGCTGAACAAGACCGACCTGTTGGCCGACGCGGCGCTGCCACCGCTGTGTGACTGGCTCGCCAGCGTGGCACCCCGCGCGCAGGTGCTGCGCTGCCAGCAGGCGCAATTGCCGCCCGAACTGCTGTTGGGCGTGGCACCAGCGGCCGTTGAGCCGCGACGCCGCGCCGCCGCTGTCGACGCGAGCGGCTTGTTCGAAAGCCTGAGCCTGAATTTCGAGCCTGCCGTCGACATGACAGCGCTGGCCGCCATGCTGACCACGCCGCCGCTGCGCCTGCTGCGCGCCAAGGGCCTGATGCGTGACCGCGACGACCAGTCGCGCTCGCTGCAGCTGGTCGGTGCTCGCTGCGCGCTGGCACCGTCGGCCCATGCGCAGCCACGATGCGGCCGGCTGGTGTGCATCGCGCTGCGCGGCGAACTGCAGGCCGATCGCATTCGCGCCGCGCTGGCGGCCTGCGTCGCCTGATCAGGTGCGCCGCACCACCCGGTTCAGGGCCGCGACCAGTTGGCGCTGGTCGATCGGCTTGGTCAGGTAGTCGTCGAAGCCTGCGGCGCGGCCGCGTGCAATGTCCGCCGGCATGGCGTGGGCGCTGATCGCGATGACCGGGATGTCGCGCGTTTCGGCTTGCGCACGCAGTCGGCGCAGCACCTCGTAGCCATCCAGACCCGGCAACTGGATGTCGAGCAGGATCAGCTGCGGCCGCGCCGAACATGCCAGCTCGATGCCAACCTCGGGCAAGCCTGCGCTCAGCAGCCGCAGGCCGGTCTGCTGCTGCAGCATGGCCTCGACCAGCAGTACGTTGACCGGGTTGTCTTCGATGTAGAGCACGGCGCCGGCAGGCGCCGCGCGGTCCACGGGCATCGCGCAGGCCAGGGGCAGCCGCACCCAGAAATCGCTGCCCACGCCGACCTGGCTGTCCAGGCCGATCTGCCCATGCATGCGTTCGACCAGGCGCTTGCTCAGGGCCAGGCCGATGCCGGCGCCTTCGGTCGCCGACTTGTCGGCGACCGGGCGTTCGAAGGCGCGGAACAGCCGCTCCTTCTGCAGTGCATCCAGGCCTGGCCCGGCGTCGCAGACGACGATGCGCAGCGCGCCGCCATCGTGCTCGCAGAGCACACGCACCTGCCCGCTGCGGTGGTTGTGCTCGATGGCGTTGGACAGCAGGTTCAGCAGCACTGCTTTCAGGCGCTCGCGGTCGGCCAGCACCGTGCAGTCGCCAGGTGCAGGCTGCATCGGTGCGAGCTGGACCGCATGCTGTTGCGCCAGGGGTTCGATCGCGCGCAGGCACTCCTGCAGCAGCGCCACCGCGTCCACGGGCTCGGGCTTCAGCAGCAGTTGGCCGTCCTCGAGGTGTGCCAGGTCGAGCAATTCGTCGATCAACGCCATCAGGTGCTCGCCGGCACGCAGGATGGCGCGCAGGTGCCCGCGCTGTGCCGCCGCCAGCATCAGGCTCGGGTCGCTGTCGAGCAGTTGGCCAAAGCCGAGGATGGCGTTCATCGGCGTACGCAACTCATGGCTCATGCGCGACAGGAACTCCGACTTCGCACGGTTCGCGGATTCGGCCTCGTCGCGCGCATGCACCAGCTCGAGCGTGCGCTCCTGCACGCGCTGCTCGAGCCCGGCATTCAGCGCGCGCAAGGCCTCTTCGGCGCGGGCACGCCCGCTGACGTCGCGCAGGTTGAGCACCACGCCGCCCACCGCCGGGTCGGCCAGGCAGTTGCTGCCGAGCATCGCCAGGTGGCGCCAGCTGCCGTCGGCGTGGCGCACGCGGTGGATCGTTTCGTCGGCGTTGTTGCGCGACTCCACCACGCGCAGCAGCTCCTCGCGCGCCTGCGCCACCTCGTCGGGGTGCAGCCAGTCGAAGACCCGCGTGCGCAGCACCTCGTGCGGCACCAGGCCCAGCAAGCGCTGCGATGCCGGGCTGGCATAGATCACCTGGCCATGCGCATCGCACACCAGCGTCAGCACCTGGGAGTTCTCGATGAAGGCGCGAAAGCGCCTTTCGCTGGCGCCCAGCGCCAGCTCGGTGAGGCGCTGCCCGGTGATGTCCTCGACCGTGCCTTCGTAGTAAAGCTCGGCACCGTCGGCGCCACGCACGACGTGAGCATTCTCGCGGACCCAGATGCGCTCGCGCGTCTTGTGCCGATGGACCTCGGAAACGAAGTCCAGCACCTGGCCGTCGCGCTGCATCAGCCGCATGAAATCCCGTCGGCGGTCCGGCTCGACATACCACTCGCGCCCGATGTCGTTCACCGCGGCCAGCAGCTCGGCCTCGTTGTCGTAGCCGTTCAGGCGCACCAGCGCCGAGTTGGCGCGCAACTGGCGCCCTTCGGCGCTGGAGCGATAAGCGCCAATGGGAAGCAGTTCGAACAGGCTGCCGTCGAGGCGGTCCATCGATGGGCGCCCCTTACGCCGACCGTGGTGCCGCCGCGGCGCGGGCCGGCAGCAACTCAGCCACGCGGCCGCTCCGGCCGGACCTGGCGGGCGGGACGGGCGCCGCGCCGGCGCTCGTCTGCCGGCGGCTGGCGCGCGCGCGCGTCGGCCTCGCGCCGCGCCAACTCGAGCAGGCCGTCGAGCTCGTCCACCGCCACGCCCTTGAGCGCACAGAAGTTGGCCGTGCTGAGCGAGCTGCCTTCGAAGGCACGCAGCAATTCGGCGCGATTGCGCCGCTGTGCCTCGAGCAGGGCCTCGCGCGATTCGCTCAGTGCGCGCCGTCGCGCCAGTTCGTCGCGTGCCGCCTGGCGGTGCTCGTCGCTGATCTCGTCGGCAGGCGCGCCGTCCAGGTCGAAACGGTGCGTGGCACGGGTCAGCGCGATCAGGTACGCGGTGCGTCCGGTGTGGCGGCGCAGGAAGGCCGAGAGCACGGCCTTGCTGAACACACCTGGCGCACGTTCGCGGATGTCGGCCTGGATGCGCAGCTTCAGCGGCTTGGGCGCGCCGCCGAACAGCGCCGGAAATCGCTGCTTCAGCATCTGGGCGCAGGCCTCCGGGGACAGCGTCGATCCGACCGGCACCACATCCTCGCGCTCGGGAAGCGAGGCCGACGGCTCCGGCGCCTCGGGGCGCTCGGTGCCCAGGTCACCCGGGCTCATGGCAGGCACACAATCGGAGTTCATGGACGGGGCCGCATCGGCGGCAACAATGGCGCAGCAGGTCGCCATTTTGCCTGTGGCGGCGCCGCCCGGTGGGTCGCGCGTGGCATGCTAGCGTTTGTCGCCGAGCTCCAGCCGCAGAAAGCGCCCCATGCCCACCCCCAACCTGCGCGAGGAGATCGCGGTCGTGCTGCCCGAGATGATCGAGCTGCGCCACCACATCCACCAGCACCCGGAACTGGCCTTCGAGGAGCACGCTACCAGCGAGCTCGTGGCCGAGCGTCTGGCGCAGTGGGGTTACGAGGTGCATCGCGGGCTGGCCGGCACCGGCGTGATCGGGCAACTGCGTCAGGGCAACGGCCGCAAGAGCCTCGGCATCCGCGCCGACATGGACGCGCTGCCCATCGTCGAGGCCACCGGCCTGGCCTACGCCAGCCGGCACCACGGCAAGATGCACGCCTGCGGCCATGACGGCCACACCGCCACGCTGCTGGCGGCGGCACGCCACCTGGCGCGCACGCGCCGCTTCAATGGCACGCTGAACCTGATCTTCCAGCCGGCGGAAGAAGGCGGCGGCGGCGCCAAGCGCATGGTCGACGAAGGGCTGTTCCAGCGCTTTCCCTGCGATGCCGTGTTCGCGCTGCACAACTCGCCCGGGCAGCCGGTGGGCACGCTGGCCTTTCGCAGCGGCGCGGCACTGGCCTCGGCCGACCGCGTGGTCATCACCCTCCAGGGCAAGGGCGGGCATGCGGCGATGCCGCACTTCAGCGCCGATCCGATCGTCGCCGGCTCGAGCATCGTCATGGCGCTGCAGTCGATCGTGTCGCGCAACATCGACCCGTTGCAGTCGGCGGTGGTCACCGTGGGCATGTTCCAGTCCGGCGTGGCCAACAACGTGATTCCAGCCTCGGCGCGGCTCGAGCTGAGCGTGCGTGCGCTGAACCGCGAGGTGCGCGTGCTGCTGCGCCGGCGCATCCAGGAAGTGGTGGCCGCGCAGGCCACCAGCCTCGGCGTCAGCGCCGAGGTGGACTACCAGGACGGCTATCCGGTGCTGGTGAACACCCCCGAGGAGACCGCCTTCGCCGCGCGCGTGGGCACCGAGCTGCTGGGCAGCGGGCAGGTGCGGATCGACCCGCCGGCGGTGATGGGCAGCGAGGACTTCGCCTTCATGCTCGAGCATCGCCCGGGCTGCTACCTGTTCCTGGGCAACGGCGACGGCGAGGGCTCGTGCATGGTGCACAACCCGGGCTACGACTTCAACGACGCGGCGATGGAAACCGGTGCTGCGTTCTGGGCCCTGCTGGCGCAGCGCTTTCTCGTGTAAGGTGGCACTCGGCCCGAGGCCAAGACAAGGAAACCAACCATGGACAAGATGCAACACCTGAGCGCCATCGACAGCGCCTTCCTGCACCTGGAAACCGCCGAGATGCCGATGCATGTCGGCTCGTTGCACCGCTACCAGCTGCCCGAAGGCTACAAGGGCAACTGGTACGAGGACGTCAAGGCGCACCTGGCCAAGCGCCTGCACCTGGCGCCGGTGTTCACGCGCAAGCTCGCGAACATGCCCTTCGACCTGGCCAATCCGGTGTGGATCGAGGACGACGACATCGACCTGGATTACCACATCCGCCACACCGTGCTGCCCAGGCCGGGCACGCAGGCGCAGCTGGAGGCGCTGGCCGCGCGGCTGCATTCCAGCCTGCTCGACCGTAGCCGCCCGCTGTGGGAGTTCTACGTCATCGAGGGCCTGGCCGACGGCACGATGGGCTTTTACACCAAGGTGCACCATGCGGCCATCGACGGCCAGGCCGGCGTGGCGCTGGGCAATGCCATGCTCGACATCACGCCGACGCCGCGCGCCGTCAAGTCGCCGCGCGTGCGCCGCAGCCACCAGTACCAGCTGGGCGTGGCCGAGCTGCTGGGCGCGGCCGCATCCAACACGGTGCGCCAGGTGCGCATGATCGGCGCCCTGCTTTGGCCGCTGGCCAAGACCTTGGTGAGCAGCGCCCGCGAGTCCTGGGCCGAGCGCCGGTCGCGCACGGCCGAACAGTCGGCCACGGCCAAGGGCAGCCTGTGGAAGCTGGCGCCGCCGACGCCGTTCAACGTGTCGATCACCAACCAGCGCGCCTTTGCCGGGCTGACGCTGCCGCTGGACGAAGCCAAGCGCATCGGCAAGGCGCATGGCGCCTCCATCAACGATGTGGTGCTGTGGCTGTGCTCGACGGCGCTGCGCGCCTACCTGGCCGAGTCGCGCGAATTGCCGGACAAGTCGCTCGTCGCCGGCGTGCCGGTGTCGCTGCGCGCCGAAGGCGATACCCGCATGAACAACCAGGTGACGATGAGCCTGATCGACCTGGGCACGCAACTGGACGACCCGCTGCAGCGGCTGCGCGCCATCCAGGCCGAGACCGCGTCGATGAAGAACCAGCTGGGCACCTTCAGTGCGCTGATCCCCACCGACTTCCCGTCGCTCGGCGCACCCTGGCTGCTGAGCGGGCTGGTCTCGCTGTACGGCCGCTCCAAGCTGGCCGACCGCATCCGCATCAGCAACGTCGCCATCTCCAACGTGCCGGGCGCGCAGGTGCCGTTGTACCTGGCCGGTGCGAAGATGCTCGACTACTACCCGGTGTCGATCGTCATCCACGGTGTGGCGCTGAACATCACCGTGCAGAGCTACATGGGGCAGCTGTGCTTCGGCCTGATCTCGTGCCGCCGCGCACTGCCCGACGTGCGCGACGTCGCGCTGCAGATGCAGCGCGCCTTCGAGACCTTGAAGCAGCTGCCGCTGCCGGACACCGCCAAGGCCCCGGCGAAAGCGTTGGCCGCTGCGGCGGTGCAGCCCGCGGCCAAGGCCGCGGCGCGGCGCCGCGCACGCGCGCTGCCGAAGGCCGCGCCGGTGCCGGTGAAGACACGGCCCAAGCTGCGCGTGGTGGCCAAGGCACCGGCGCGCGCGCGTGCGGCGCGACAGGCCAAGGTGGCCGGATGAGTCGCATCCCATCGAAGCAGGAGTCCATGCCCATGCGCCGTCGCCGAGTATTGCGCGCTGCCTTCGTTCCGCTCGCGTGGGCCGGTCTGGCATTGGCCGCACTGCCCGTGCAGGCGCAGGCCGACTGGCCGAGCCGGCCGGTGCGCATCGTCGTGCCCTTCGCGCCCGGCGGCACCACCGACCTGACGGCACGCATCGTCGCCGAGCACTTGACGCAGAGCTTGAAGCAGAGCTTCGTCGTCGAGAACAAGGCCGGTGCCGGCGGCAACCTCGGCGCCAACGAGGTCGCCAAAGCCGCACCCGACGGATACACCTTCCTGATGGGCACGCCGGGCACACAGGCGATCAACCAGTTCCTCTACCCGAAGATGCCCTACGACACCGCCAAGGACCTGGTGCCGGTGTCCTTCGTCGTGCGCGTGCCGAACGTGATGATGCTCAACCCGGGCGTGCCGGCAAAGAACCTGAAGGACTTCATCGCGTTGGCCAAGTCCAAGCCGGGCGGGATGTCCTACGGCACGCCGGGCAACGGCTCCACCGGGCACCTGTCGACCGAACTGTTCAAGACGCAGGCAGGGGTGTTCATCACCCACATCCCCTACCGCGGCAGCGGCCCGATGCTGCAGGACCTGATGGCCGGGCAGGTGCAGGTGTCGATCGACAATCTGCCGTCGGCGCTGCCGCTGATCCAGTCGGGCAAGCTGGTGGCCATCGGCGTCACCTCCGAGCAGCCGGTGGCCGCACTGCCCGGCGTGCCGGCGATCGGCAGCGTGCTGCCCGGCTACGTCGCCGAGTCGTGGTTCGTGCTGGTGGCGCCTGCCGGCACACCGGCGGCGATCATCGACAAGCTCTCGGCCGAGGTCGACCGCATCCTGAAGAAGCCGGACGTGGCCGAGCGCTTCGCCAAGCTCGGCGCCACGCCGGTGGGCGGCACGCCCAAGCAGCTGGGCGAGTTCATCGCCGCCGAGACGCGCAAGTGGCAGCAGGTCGTGAAGAGCTCGGGCGCCAAGGTGGACTGAGGACACACGACATGACCCGCGTCATGGCGTGTGCTGCAGTCCAGGCGTGAGCTCTGCGAGCGCGCGGCCTGCAAGGCGATTGAGCCCGCGCCGCCTGCTGGTGGCGCGGCTGTGGTTCGAAGGCAACCGCTTCGCGCCGGGCCGCACCGGCCTGGCCGACTTCCAGCGCGTCGAATGGGCGCGCGGCGATGGCGCGCTGGCGGCGGCACGAGGCGCCGAACACGAACTCGCCGCGATCGCCGACTTCGCCGCGGCCCGCCCCGACTGGACGGTGAGCGTGTCGCGCTGCGCCGCCGCGTGGCCGGGCGGGCCGATCGACGATGACGTCTTCGAGACCTTTGCCGACGAACTGCTGCACGACCTGCAGCATGTGCAGCCGCACGCGATGTACCTGTCGCTGCACGGAGCAGCCATCACCCAGGCCCTGCACGCGCCGGAAACGGCGCTGCTGCAGCGCGCGCGCGCAGCGCTCGGGCCGCGGCTGCTGCTGGCCAGCTTCGACCTGCATGCCAACCTGGACCCACGCGTGGGCGCGCTGCTCGACTTTGCCAGCGCCTACCGCACCTATCCACATGTGGACCTGCGCGCCACCGCAGCGCGCGTGCTGGCGCCGCTCGATGCCTTGTGCCGCGGCGAGCGCAAGCACGGCTGCGTCCTCAAGCTCGGCGCGCTGCTGCCGAGCCATCGCATGCGCAGTGCGCTGCCACCGATGGCCGAGTTGCTGGCCCAGGCACGTGCACTCGAAGCCGCGCATCCCGGCACCGACATCTCGTTGCTGGGCGGGTTTCCCTACGCCGACACGCCCCATGCCGATGCCGGCGTGATGGTCTGGTCGGGCGATGCCGCGACTGCGCAGGCCCTGGCGGGAAGGATGCTGGAGCAGCTGCGCGAACGACAGCGTGATTTCGATGTCACGCTGCCCTCGCCGGCCGATGGCCTGACGCAGGCCATCGAATTGATGCACCGCGAAGCCGCTGCCGCGACGCCGAAGATGGTGGCGCTGACCGACCCGGCCGACAACCCGCTGTCCGGCGGCGGTGCGGACACGCCGTCGCTGCTGCGCGAACTGCTGGCGCAACGGCATCGCCTGCCGGCACCGGCATCGGACTCGAGCCTGGTCTTCGCCTACTTTTTCGACCCCGCACTGGTGCAACGCGCCATCGCCGCCGGTCCCGGCGGCGAACTGGAGGTGTCGCTCGGCGGCCGCCTGGCCTCAGCCTTCGGCGCCCCGCTGCGGCAACGGGCGCGCGTGCTGCGGCTGCACGAAGGCCGCTTCGTCAACACCGGGCCGATGCAATGCGGCCACACGGTCGATGCCGGGAGCGCTGCGGTGCTCGAGGTGTCGGGCATCAGCGTCATCATCACCAGCACGGTGGTGCCGGCCAACGACCCGGCCTTCTTCGCGCACCACGGTATCCGGCTGCAAGAGACACGCCTGCTGTGCGTGAAAGCGAAGAATCATTTCCACGCGGCCTTCGCACCGCTGTGCGCGGGCATCATCGACGTGGACTGCCCGGGTCCGGCAATGGCTGGGTTGTCGCAGTTGCCTTGGCAGCATTGGCCTTGGCCATCGCCTCCAGCGCCTCGGGCGTGAGGCCCAGCGCTTCCTGCACCGGCCGCGCGGCGCTGGGGTCCCACGAGGCGCGCGTGCCCACCGTCATGCCGCCATCCACCACCAAGTGCGTGCCGGTGACGAAACCGGCGGCGTCGCTGGCCAGGTAGAGCACCGCCTCGGCGATGTCTTCCGGCCGGCCGGTGCGGCCCGCCGGCTGCAGGCTGCCGCCGCGCTCGGCCAGCGTCGCGGCCATCTGCATGGACGCATCGCGGTCCAGGCCGAAACCGCTGCCGAAGATCGAGGTGGCGATGAAACCCGGCAGCACGGCATTCACGCGGATGCGGTGGCGCGCCAGGTCGGCCGCAGTGATCTTGCTGAAGTGCAGCACCGCCGCCTTGGCGGTGGAATAGGCTACGGGCGCATAGCCGGCCGCCAGCGCCGAGATCGACGCGGTGTTGATGATCGATCCGCCGCCGCGCGCCTTCAGGTGCGGCAACGCATACAGTGTGCCGGCCATGACCGAGCGCAGCAGCAGGTTCATCGTGGCGTCCCAGCCTTCGATCGTCATCTCCTCCATGCCGCCGCGCTGGCCGCCCGCGCCGGCGTTGTTGAAGACGATGTCCAGGCCGCCGAACTCGGCCACGGCACGCTCCACTGCCGCCTGGATTTGCGCTGGCTGGGTGACGTCGCAAAGCGCGAACTTCAACGCACCCTTGAAGCGCCGTTCCAATGCCACACCGGCCTCGGCCTGAATGTCGGCGGCCAACACACGCGCACCTTCGTCGATGAAGCGCTGCGCGGTGGCCAGGCCAATGCCCGAACAGGCGCCGGTGATGAATGCGATCTTGTCTTTCAGCCGTGAATCCATGCGCTTAGCTCTTCCTGGTTGTGTGACAGGGTTCGATGCGGCCGCCCCAGGTATAGGGAGCACCACGCGCGGCGACGCCGTTCATCGCGGCCCGTCGTGTCGAGCGGTGCCAGCCCGGCCCGCAGCTCGGCACACGGGCCTTCGGCTTCATCGTCGGGATCCACTCGTAGTGCCGGCCAGCGCCGCGCTGGGGTGCATGCTCAGGGTCCGCGCTGCTGCCCTTCCACCCAGGAAGCCAGGTGGTCGATGCAGGCGCGAATTTTAGGCAGGCGGTGCCGCTCCTGCAGCATCACGGCGTACAACGGAGCGTCCGGCATCTCGAAACGCTCCGGCAGCACCGGCACCAGCTCGCCCCGGCGCACCAGCGGCCGCGCGGCCAGCTCGGCGAGCCTGGCAATACCCACTCCGTGCAGCACCAGCGACAGCATGACCGCGGTGTTGTCGGTGCGGGTGTGGCCCTTGACCAGCAACGCATGCTCACCCTTGCCGGGCGCCGTGGTCCAGCGATTCAGCACCGGGCTGCCACTGTTGGCGATCAGGCGATGCGCTTCGAGATCGCCCGGATGATCGGGCAGGCCGAATTCGGCCACATAGGCGGGCGATGCATACAACGCGCGCTTGAGCTGGCCGATCTGCCGCGCCACCACGGTGTCGGTGTGCGTGGTGCCTGTGCGCAGCGCGATGTCGATGCCTTCGCGCGCCATGTCGACCATGCGGTCGTCGGCCGCAATGTCCACGTGCAGCTGCGGATGCTTGCGGTACAGCGTCGGCAGGCTGGGCGCGATCACCGCCTGCGCCAGCACCGGGCTGACGCTCAAGCGCACCCAGCCGCTCGGGCCGCTGACCTTGCCGCTCAGCTCGCCTTTCAATTCGGCGGCAGTGTCCAGCAAACGCCGCCCATGGGCCAGCACCGCGTCGCCTTCGTCGGTGAGGCTCAGGCCGTGGGTGCTGCGATGGAGCAGCCGCGCGCCGCAGGCCGCTTCCAGCCGCGCCAACGCGCGCGTCACCTGGCTGACCGGCACGTTGCGCTCGCGCGCCGCGGCGGACAGCGTGCCCAGCTCGACGATGCGGGTGAACAGGGCCATGTCGTCGAGCTGGATCGCCATGCCGGCGACTGTGCTCCGGTTTTGCAGTTCCTGCAATTCCAAGTGGCAGTTCATGGTGTTTCGGAAGCCCTGTCATCGGCCTAAAGTGCCAAGCACCGACACCCACCGAGGAACCCGCCATGAACTCCCATGAACTGTCCGGCAGCCTCAGCGCCCAGGAGTTGAACCGTCTGCACGACCAGGCGTTGCTGCAGGCGCGCACGCTGCGCGACGCGGCGATCGACGAGTTCTGGCGCGGCGCCAACGCCGCGCTGTGGGCGCGGCTGTCCAGCGCGCGGCGCGCCACGACACGGCTGGCGCACCGGCTGCAGCGGCACCAGCAGCTGCGCCACGGCTCGGCGCCGCAAGGCAGCTGCCCCGGCTGAAGCGCCGGGGTGAGACACTGCAGACGCACCCTCACCCTGGGCCGTGTGCCGGCCGATGCCGATGCTGCTGCATGCCACCTTGCTCTGCCTGCACCTGCTCGCCGCCACGCTGTGGGTCGGCGGCATGGTCGTGATGCACTTCGCCGTGCGGCCGGCGGCCGTCCAGTTGCTGGAGCCGCCGTTGCGGCTGCCGTTCATGGCGGCGGCGTTGGGCCGCTTTTTCGCATGGGTCAGCGTCGCCGTGGTCGTGCTGCTGCTGAGTGGCCTGGCGATGATCTTGCTGTCGGGCGGCTTCGCCGCCGCGCACTGGAGCGTGCACGCGATGTTCGGCATCGGCCTGGCGATGATGGCGGTGTATAGCCACATCCGCTTTGCCATCTATGCGCGGCTGCAGCAGGCGGTGGCCGCGCGCGATTGGCCAACCGCCGCCGCGCAGTTGAACGCCATCCGCCAGCGCGTGGCGCTGAACCTGGCGCTGGGCGCTTTGGTGTTCGTGCTGGCCGTGGTCGGGCGCGTGCTCTGAGGCTTGGAGCCTGTCGGGCTGGGAGTCGGGCGTGGCGGCGCCATGGTTCAATCGCCGCCATGCCCGAAACGCCGCTGTATTCGCTGCTGCTGACCGCGGTCGAGGCCGCCGCGACGCTTGCCTTCGCGCTGTCGGGCCTGTTGGAGGCGGCACGCAAGCGGCTCGACATGGTGGGCGTGTGCGTGGTCTGCGGGCTCACCGCCTTCGGTGGCGGCACGCTGCGCGACGTGCTGCTCGACCGGCGGCCCTTTTTCTGGGTGGAGCAGGCCACCTGGCTGTGGGCGCTGCTGGCACTTTGCATCGGCGCGATGTTCGTGCTGCGCGCGCGGCATTTCGAGCCTACCGAACGGGCCATGCAATGGCCCGATGCGCTTGGCCTGGGCCTTTTCAGCGCCAGCGGCACACAGCTGGCGCTGGCGCAGGACATGCCGGCCATCGTGGCGGTGCTGATGGGCGTGGTCACCGCGGCCTTCGGCGGCGTGCTGCGCGACATCGTGGTCAACGAGATCCCGCGCGCCTTCAAGGACCGCCAGCCCTATGCCGTGTGCGCCTTTGCCGGCGGCTGGGTGGTGGTGGGCGCACAGGTGGCCGGCCTGCACGACGGCTGGAGTCTGTTGGCCGGCGCGGCCGTGGGCAGCGGCTTGCGCGCGATGGCCATGCTCAGTGGCCTGCGGCTGCCGCGCTGGAGCACTGGCGTCGAGCCGCCGGCCTGATCCGCGGCGTGTCCGCGGCGTTGCCGGCGTCGGCGCCCGGGAGTACGCTGGCCCCTCCCGTTGCGCACGTGAAGGGGTGTCGCGATGTTCGATGAACCTGTGGACCAGGAGCGCCCGTCATGGCGCGCAAGCGATCGGCATGCGGTGGCGTCGCCACCCCCGTGGCTTGATGCAGCGCGAACGCTGCGCCTGAGCCGCCTTGCCCTGGCGGGCCTGCTGTTGACCTGTGCCGTGCATGGGGCGGCCGCCGGCGAAATCGACCGGCAGGCCCTGGCCCGCCGTCCCATCGCCGCATGGGACCAGGCGGAGCGCGAGTTCGGCTTCGCCAACTGGGACCGCCTGTACCCTGCACGGGTCGTCGCAAGCGGCCCTCGGGTGCGCGCCCTGCCCCAAGGCGCCCCGTTGGCCGGGTTTGCGCCCGGCGGCGCGGGTACGCAGCAACTGCAGCGCAACGTCGAGGACTTCCAGCTGGCGGGCATCGTGGTCCTGCACCAGGGCCGCTTGCGACTGGAGCATTACGCCCATGGCTTCAGTGCGGACCAGCGCTGGGTGTCCTTCTCGTTGGCCAAGTCGCTGACCAGCACCTTGGTCGGCGCGGCCATCCAGGACGGTTTCATCGGCAGCGTCGACGATGCCGTCACGCGCTACGTCCCCGAGCTGCAGGGCAGTGCCTACGACGCGGTCACGCTGCGCCAGCTGCTGACGATGTCGTCTGGCGCCAGGTGGAACGAGGACTACGGCGACCCCGCGGCCGACGTGGCGCTGTTCTACGTCATGCCCGTCGAGCCGGGCATGGACGCCACCGTCAGCTACATGAAGACGCTGAAGCGCGACGCCACGCCCGGTGCGCGCTGGCACTACAACACCGGCGAGACCAACCTGCTCGGCGTGGTGCTGGCGCGTGCCACGCGCAAGGACCTGGCCACCTATGCATCCGAAAAGATCTGGGCACCCTATGGCATGCAGAGCCATGCGTCGTGGATGCTCGACCGCACCGGGCACGAACATGGCGGATGCTGCATCCAGGCCAGCACGCGCGACTATGCGCGGCTGGGCCAGTTCATGCTCGACGGTGGCCGCGTGGAGGGCCGTTCGATCCTGCCCGACGGCTGGCTGCAGGCGGCCACGCGCAAACAGGTCGACATCGGGCGGCCTGGCTTTGGTTACGGCTACCAGTGGTGGACCCGCGACAACGGCAGCTTCAACGCTTACGGCATTCACGGCCAGGTCATCCACATCGACCCGGCGCGCGGCCTGGTCATCGCGGTGAACAGCGCGACGCCGGGGGCGAGCTTCAGCCCGGCATGGGTCGAAGCGCGCGCCGCGCTCTTCGATGCCATCCGCGCGGCGGTCGACGCCGAGCCCCGGCCTGGCGTCAGCCCTCGATGACGATCACCTCGCCATCGGGCACCGCCGCATACAGCCGCTGCACCAGCGCCGCGCGCCGATGCAGCGCCGCACGCTGGTTGATGTAGCCCTTGTCGGTAAGCTCGTTGCCGTCGATCGATGGTGGCTCGGTCATCAGCAGCACGCGCTCGATGCGCTGGCTGCTGCCCGAAGCCCCGGCGTTGTGTGCGTGCAGTCCATCGCGCACGCGCTGCCGCACCGCCGGGTCGCGCACCAGTTCGTCGGGCGTGGCCTGCGGCTTGCCGGCCAGTTGCCGGCAGGCTTCGAGGTTCGGCCAGGCGAGCAGCGCGACATAGGCCTTGTCCTGCCCGGCGACCAGCGCATCCTGGACCGCCGGCGAGGCCGCGGCGATGGCCGCCACGCGCAGCGGGCCGACGTGCACGAAGGTGCCCGAGGCGAGCTTGAAGTCCTCGACCACGCGCCCGGCGAACACCAGCCCCTGCGCCGGATCGTCCGGGTCGACGAAGGTTGCGGCGTCGCCGATCTTGTAGAAACCCTCTTCGTCGAACGCGGCCTGTGTCAACTCGGGCTGGCGGTGGTAGCCGGGCGTGACGATCACGCCGCGCAGCCGCAGCTCGAACTTCGGGCCGGCCGGCACCAGCTTGAGTTCCACGCCCGGGTGCGGCAGGCCGATCAGGCCGACACGCTCGGTGTCCCAGTAGGTGGAGGTCGCCGTGGGCGCGGTCTCGGTCGAGCCCCAGCCGGTGAAGAACACGATGCGCTGGCCGGTGTGGCGCACGGCCAGCGCCTGCATGCGCCGATAGAGGTCGTCGCTGAGGGTCGCGCCGCCATAGCTCAGCAGCTTGAGCTGCGCAAAGAAGCGCCGGGCCAATTCGTCGTCGTGCTCCAGCGCGGTGGCCAGCATCGCGTAACCGGCCGGCACGTTGGAGAAGGTGCTGGGCGAGACCTCGCGCAGATTGCGCAGCGTGGTGTCGAAGGCGCCGGGCAGCGGCCGCCCTTCGTCGATGTACAGCGTGCCGCCGTGGCCGAGCAGCGCGTGGAAGGTGGCGTTGCCGCCCATGGTGTGGTTCCACGGCAGCCAGTCCAGGATCACCGGCGGCGCTTCGTCAGGCTCGGGCTCGCGGGTCTGCATGCCCATCACCAGGTTGGCGCACATCATGCGCTGGGTGTTGATCACCGCCTTGGGCATGCCGGTGGAGCCCGAGGTGAAGAGCAGCTTGCCCACGCTGTCGGGCGTGATGGCGTCGAGCGCGGCGTCCACGGCCGGCGTCGGCGCGGTGGCCGCCAGCTCGGCGTAAGGGCGGCTGGCCAAGCCCTCGGGCGCACGCTGCACGTGCACCAGCGTCACGCCCCTCAGGTCGAGCGCGGCCAGCGCCTTGGCGAAGAGCACGCCGTCCTGCACCAGTACCAGGCCGGGGCGGATCAGTTCGAAGATGTAGCGCAGCTTGGCATGGTCCTGGCTCATCAGCGAATAAGCCGGCGACACCGGCGCCGCGGGCGCGCCGGCCTGCATCGCCGCCATCGTCATCAACGCGTGTTCGATCGAGTTGCCGCTGAGGATGGCCACCGGCCGATCCGCTCCGAGCTTCAGGTCGAGCAGCGCCTGCGTCAGCGCATCGACCTGGGCTCGGGCCTCGGCGTAGCTCAGCCGCAGCCAATCGCCCGCCGGGCCGCGCCGCTGCGCCAGCCAGGTCTGGTCGGGCCGCTGCGCGGCCCACTTGCGCAGCAGGCTCGGGATGTGCGTCGGGTAGGCCTGCAGCGGGATGCGCGAGCGCAGGATCAGACAGCCGTCGGCACGGCGCTCCAGCGCCACGTCACGCGGCAGCCAGTGGATCTTGCGGAACGGCGGAGCGTCGGCGGCGGGCGTGGGCGTGGGCGTGGGCGGCATGAGGGTCCCGGTTGATGGCAGGCACAGTCTGGCGTGGATCGGCTTCGCGCAGAATAGGGTCCACTGCCCATGCCCGAACAGGACCGCACCTTGAGCGCCGACACGCCCGCCCCCGCTGCCGCCGCGCCGGACATTCCCGAAGGCTTCAAGCCACGCAGCTTCGGCGGCGGCTTCATCGGCGCCAACGGGCCGCTGTACCTGAAGAAGCTCGACGGCGGCGGCCTGCTGCTGGGCTTTCGCGTCGAGCCTCGACACTGCAACCCGATGGGCATCCTGCACGGCGGCATGATGGCCACCTTCTGCGACATGCTGCTGCCGATCTCGGCGCACACCCTGTCGGCCGACCTGGCGCGGCGCTTCCTGCCGACGATCCAGCTGCAGGTGGACTACCTGGGCGCCAGCAAGCTCGGCGCCTGGGTGCAGGGCCAGGCGCAACTGCTGCGCAGCACACGCAGCCTGGTGTTCCTGCAGGGGCTGGTCACCGCCGACGGCGACAACGTCGCCCGCGCCAGCGGCATCTTCAAGATCGGCGCGCCCTTCGACGATTCGGCCGACTTCGGCGCGGCGAAGTTCAGCGCCGGCACGCACAAGCCGACTGCCAGCTGAGGAGAGCGCGATGTCGCTGCTGTTGACCCGCACCGACCTGCACCCGTTCCTGGGCATGGACGTTGCCTGGCTGCTGGAGCAGCGTGCACTGACGCGGCGCGAGCATCCGTTCATCGTCTGGGTGCCCTTCGACGCGCCCGAGCAGCGCCATACCTACGGCCAGTTTCTCGACCGCGTGCAGCGTTGCGCCGGCGGGCTGCGCCAGCGCGGCATCCGCCGTGGCGACCGGCTGCTGATCCACCTGGACAACTGCCCCGAAGCGCTGATCGCCTGGTACGCCTGCACCTGGCTCGGCGCGGTGGCGGTGACGACCAATGCGCGCGCTGCCGGCGACGAACTGGCCTACTTTGCGCAGCACAGCGAGGCGGTGGCCGGCATCACGCAGCCGCGCTTGGCCGAACTGGTGGCCCGGCATTGTCCCGGCCTGCAGTGGCTGGCTGTGACCGCCACCGACAACGGTGAGGCGCCGGCGCAGTCGACCGAACGCACCGCGCTGTTCGACGCCATCGATGCCGAGCCGCTGCCGCGCACTGCGCCCGAGCCGCTGGCCCCGTGCAGCGTGCAGTACACCTCGGGCACCACCTCGCGGCCCAAGGGCGTGCTGTGGACCCATGCCAATGCGCTGTGGGGCGCGCGCATCAACGCGCTGCACGAGGACCTGCGGCCCGAGGACGTGCATCTGGTGCACCTGCCGCTGTACCACACCAACGCGCAGGCCTATTCGGTGCTGGCCTGCCTGTGGGCCGGCGCCACCGCGGTGGTGATGCCGCGCTTTTCGGCCAGCCGCTTCTGGGGCGTATCGCTGGCGCAGCGCTGCACCTGGACCTCGCTGATGCCCTTCTGCGTCAAGGCGCTGATGGAGCAGGAGGTGCCGGCGCACCACTACCGGCTGTGGGGCAGCGCCATCAACGAGCCGCCGACCGACGCGCACTTCCGCGTCAAGACCCTCGGCTGGTGGGGCATGACCGAGACCATCACGCACGGCATCGTCGGCAGCCCGCACTTGCCGAACCGGCCGCTGTCCATTGGCCGGCCGGCGCCGGAATACGGCATCGCCATCGTCGAGGACGACAGCGTGCCGGTGCGCGAGGCACGCCACATCGAACCCGGCGGCAGCGGCCAGCTGCTGATCCGCGGCGTGCGCGGGCTGTCGCTGTTCCACGAATACCTGGGCAACCCACGTGCCACCGCCGACAGCTTCGACGCCGACGGCTGGTTTCGCACCGGCGACAGGATCGACATGCTCGACGACGGCAGCCTGCAGTTCGGCGACCGCAGCAAGGACATGCTCAAGGTCGGCGGCGAGAACGTCGCCGCCAGCGAGGTCGAACGCGTCGTGCTGCAGGTGGCCGGCGTGCACGAGTGCGCGGTGGTGGCGAAGAAGCATGCGATGCTGGACGAGGTGCCGGTGCTGTTCGTGCTGCCCGCTGCGCATGCCGACATCGACCTGCTGGAGCGCATCGCCGCGGCCTGCAGCGCGCAGCTGGCCGACTTCAAGCGCCCGCACGAGATGCGCATCGTCAAGGACTTCCCGCGCTCGACGCTGGAGAAGATCGCCAAGGCCGAGCTGCGGCGCATGCTCGACGCCGAGGGCGAGGCTGCGCGCAGCGGCTGAGGCCGCAAGACCCCTCGCGCAGCAACGCCTTGCCAACCCCGGCCGGGCGGCGGTGCTATGTTGTCGCGCAGCTCGCGGGAGTAGGCCATGACAAGCACGCCGTCGCAGCCGTTGTACAGGTGCCTGCCGCAACTCGCGCGGGCAGGCGGACTCGCGCTGCTGCTGTCGGCCTGCGGCGGCGGCGATCCGGCCGAGCCGCCAAGGAACGACGCGCTGGCCCTCCCCGCTGCGTCAAGCGGCCGCAACCTGCTGCTGAATCCATCCTTCGAGGAGCCGCCGGGTCTGGGCAGCTTGCCCACGGCCAGCGGCAATTGGCACGGCAACCTGGCATCCTCGTTGGCTGCCGAGATGGGCATCGCACCGCACGACGGCGAAAGCATGCTGAAGTTCCAGGCCACCGCGGCGGGGTCGAGCGTGCATGCGCTCACCAGCCGGCAGTGGCAGGTGGTCGAACTGGACGAACATGCCGCGGCGATCGCCGGCGGCGGCGTGCGCGTGAAGTCCAGCGCCTGGTTCAACCGTGTCGCCGGCGACGAGTTCACCGACCGGCGCTTCGACCTGCGCGTGATGGCCTTCGATGGCAGCCCGGCCGAGCTGCCGGCGCGCTACGACGCCAGCGCCTGGCTGGCCGAAGCCACCGGCCCGCTGCTCAGCCGCGCCAACCAATGGCAGAGGGTCGGTGTCGAACTCGCGCTGCCGGCGGGCACGACCTACCTGCTGGTCGAGATCTGTGCCTCGGAGGACATGTTCGACGATGGCGAAGGTGCCGAATTCGACGGGCACTATGCGGACGACTTGTCGCTGGTCTTGTTGGCTCCGAGCTGAGGCGAGGACCGGCTACTTCGGCGCTGCCGGCGGCGAGAGCATCGGGAAGGCCTCGCGCAGCTTGCGCCCGGCCTTGATGTCATCCAGCGTCTGTTCCATGATCGTCGACGGCACGAAGCTCGGCGGGAACGAGCGTGGCGGGAACTCCTTGAAGGTCTCGACGAACTGGAACACCTGGTCCATCGCGCCGTACACCTGCCCGACGTGGTTCATCTGCCAGTCCCAGAAGGTGTTGGAGGTGATGTCGGCGCGCTCGAACGGGTCCTGGTACAGGTTGAAGATCTTCTGCAGCCGCAGCTTGGTGAAGGGCTCGGCCCACACGCCCACAGGCGGCTTCGTCGTGGCGCGGCGGAATGCCCGCGTTGGTGCTTGGTTAGCATCGAGTCCCCACACCCAACCGTCCGATCATGAACTCACGAGCCCTTGAGGCCACCACGATGGTGGACAGCGACCATCCCGCGGTGATCGAGTTCGCGCGCAGCAAGGCGCACGGAATCGACGCACGCGAGCGCGCGGTGGCGCTGTACTACGCGGTGCGCGACGGCCTGCGCTACGACCCCTACCGCATCGACCTGAGCGTGCACGGCATGAAGGGCAGCACCGCGCTGGCCAATGGCTATGGCTGGTGCGTGCCCAAGGCCGCGCTGCTGGCGGCGGCCTGTCGCGCCGCAGGCATCCCCGCGCGCGTGGGCTATGCCGACGTGCGCAACCACCTCAGCACCGAGCGGCTGCGCCGGAACATGGGCAGCGACCTGTTCGTCTGGCACGGCTACACCGACATCTGGCTCGATGGCGCCTGGCTCAAGGCCACCCCGGCCTTCAACATCGAGTTGTGCGACCGCTTCGGGTTGCTGCCGCTGGAATTCGACGGCCGCGCCGATTCGATCTACCACCCCTTCGACAAGGCGGGCAACCGCCACATGGAATACGTGGCGATGCACGGTGCCTTCGACGACGTGCCGCTGCAGAAGATCCTGGGCGCCTTTGCCGTGCACTATCCGAACATGCCGCTGGAGCAGCGCGCGCAGGAGGGCGACTTCGAAGCCGAAGCGGCGCGCGAAGGCGCGCTGGAGCGCCGCGGCTGAAGTCAGCCTATCGAATCACTTCGTCGGCGCTCAACAGAATGGATTGCGGCACCGCAACGCCCAAGGTCTTGGCGGTCCTCAGGTTGACCACCAGTTCGAACTGGGTCGGTTGGCTGACCGGCATGTCGCCGGGGTTGGCGCCGGCGGCGAGCTTGCCGATGTAGGCCGCCAGCCCTCGGTAGGCCGTGCGCATGCTTTCACCGTAGCTCATCAGGCCGCCTTCATCCACGTACTCGCGCAGGCCGTAGAAGGCGGGCAGGCGATGCTGAGCCGACAGCGCCACGATCTCGCCACGCCTGGCGACGAAGAAGGGCTCGTCCGGCAGCACCAGGATGCCGCTCGCACGCTGGCGCACGGCGGCGTCGAAGGCGGCACTCAGCGTGACATCACCGGGCTTTCGACCGGCCTCGACCTTGACCAGCTGGATATTCAGGCGTTGCGCGATCGGGGCCAGCCGCTGCCACATGCGTGGATGCACCGCACTGCCGCTGTCGACCAGCACTGCGACCGTGGCCGGCTTGGGCAGGACGCTAGCGAACAGCTCCAGCATCTTGGGCATGATGTCCTCGGCCTGGCTGGCCAAGCCGGTGACGTTGGCGCCCGGCTTGGCCAGGCTCGCAATGAGTTGCTGCCCCACGGGATCGGCGACCGCCGCCATGACGATGGGCGTCGAGCCGGGCATCGAGCCGATGGCCTGGCGCGCGACACGCGTGGTGGGCGTGCAGGTGGAGATGACAGCATCGAGGTTCAACGACGCCAGCTCACGCGCGTAGCCCGGCACGAGCTGCACTTTGCCCTCGGCGTAGCGGCGTTCGATGATCAGATTGCGGCCTTCGACGTATCCCAGCTCGCGCATGCCCTCGGCCAATGCCAACTCCTCGTGCGGCATCGGCGCGTCGCCAAACAGGATGCCGATGCGGACCTTGCGTGGCGCCGGCTGCGCCAGCACCAGCACGTGCGCAGACAGCAGCAGGGAGCCGATCAAAAGGGTGGTTCTACGGCGCACGAGCATTGCCGGTGAAGTATTCGATGGTCGGGGGCGTCAACAGCGGGAACGGTCCGCTGGTCGAAGCATAGCGCCACCGTTCTGCGTAGCGACGGCAGCCGCCTCAAGCGGCCGCCGCGGAACCGGCTTCGCCGGGCCGCAGGTGCTTCGGGGGTCACATCACGCTGTCCAGAACTGCGGCGTGAACGGCACCAGCTGCGACAGCGATTCCAGCCGGCCCAGCGCCCTCGCGAAGGTGCAGACCCAGGTCTGGAAGTCAGCCAGATCAGCACCACCAGCACGAAGCCGTCGCGCAGCTGCAGCTCGCGGCGGAAGCGCTGCGGCGCACGTGCGCCAGCAGCTCGCCGATGACCGTCTGTGCCGGCGTGATGGCGATGTCGATCTGCGTGCCCTGCCCCTGCGTCAGGTCGGCATAGGCGCGGCGGTTGGTCAGCGCCAGCACACGCTGCGCACCCATGCGCTTGGCCTCGGCGCCAGCTTCTCACGGCACCGAAGGCTGGATGCAATTGTTGACCACGGGCGGCGAATTAGGGGCCGGACCTTGCATCGGCACGCGCCGCAAGCGCGCAGCAGCCGGCACTGGCCAGCGCCGCCAGCGATGCGGCCCAGAACACCGCGGCCAGGCCGAAGCGCTCGCTCAACAGCCCGCCGGCCAAGCCGCCGAGCACCCCGGGAACGCCGTAGCCCAGCGTGGAGTACAGCGCCGAACCCCTTGCGCGCAGGCGGTCGGGAAAAAACCGTGCAATCAGGCTGGTGCAGGCCATGTGCTGCGCCGCGAAGGTCAGTGCATGCGTCAGCTGCGCCAGCACCAGCAGCGCCGGCACGTCGCCGAAGGCGGCGGTCAGCGCAAAGCGCGCGGCGCTCACCAGCGCGGCCAGCACCAGCCAGCGATAGACACCGAGCTGCTCGAAACGCCGCCCGGCAAAGGCAAAGAACACGATCTCCGCCGCCACCGCCACGGCCCACATCGCCCCGACCGCCGGTTTGCCGTAACCCAGCTGGTCGAGATACAACGAGAAGAAGGCATACAGGCTGGAGTGCGCCAGCACGGTGAGCATGACGCCAGCGAAGAACCACAGCACCGCCGGCTGGCGCAGCACCGGCCACACCGCCGCGCGCTCGCCGCCGTCCGCAGCGCCCTCGGGCTGCGGCGGCAGGCGCCACGCCGCCGCCGCCAGCAGTGCGAACAGCGCAAAGGTGAACAGCGGCAGCGCGCCGATGCCGGTGCGCTGCAGCACGAAGCCGAACGCCAGCACCGAGCTGATGAAGCCGATCGAACCCCACATGCGCACCTGGCCGTAACGCCGCGCGTCGAGCCCATCGCCGTCGTGCAGATGCTTCAGCAGCAGCGTCTCGGCGATGGGCGTGACCGCGCCGTTGGCCAGGAACAGTGCCGCGACCACCAGCGCCAGTGGCCAGACGCCGGCATCGCGCACCCACCACATGCCTGCGGCAGCGAGCGCACTGAGCACGGCCGCCAGTCGCAGCAGCGACACGCGGCGGCCGCCGTGGTCGGCCAGCCAGCCCCAGCCATAGGGTGCGACGATGCGCGTCCAGCTCTGCAACGACGCAAAGGCGCCGATGACCAGCGTGGAGTAACCCAAGTGGCTCAACCACAGCGGCGAATAGGGGCTGAACAGGCCGATCGCGCCGAAGTAGCACAACCACAGCGCACCGAACGGCGCCGCGCGGAAGCGCGCGGACGGCGGGCTCACTCGGGCGCGACAGCGCCGGGGATCGGAGGCTGCGGCAGACGCACGTCGCCGCACTGCGCGCGGTGGCGCAGCGCATGGTCCATCACCACCAGCGCCAGCAGCGCCTCGGCGATGGGCGTGGCGCGGATGCCCACACACGGGTCGTGCCGGCCGAAGGTTTCAACCCGCGTGGGCTGGCCGGCGCGGTCGATCGAATCACGCGGCACGCGGATCGAGCTGGTGGGCTTGACGGCAATCGACACCAGCAGGTCCTGCCCGGTGGAAATGCCACCGAGCACGCCGCCCGCGTGGTTGCTGCGAAAACCCTGCGGCGACAGCTCGTCGCCGTGCTCGCTGCCCTTCTGCGTGACACAGCCGAAGCCCGCACCGATCTCCACGCCCTTGACGGCATTCAGGCCCATCATCGCGTGGGCAATGTCGGCGTCGAGCTTGTCGTACAGCGGCTCGCCCAGGCCCACCGGCATGTGCCGCGCGGTCACCGTCAGCCGCGCGCCGCACGAATCACCCGCCTTGCGCAGCGCATCCATATAGGCCTCGAGCTGCGCGATGACGCTGGTGTTGGGGGCGAAAAAGGGGTTGTGTGGAATCTGCGACTCGTCCTCGAAGGGGATGGCGATGTCGCCGATCTGCGTCATCCAGCCGACGAAACGCGTGCCGTACTTTTCATCGAGCCACTTCTTCGCCACCGCACCGGCGGCCACCGTCGGCGCCGTCAGCCGCGCCGACGCGCGCCCGCCGCCGCGCGGGTCGCGCAGGCCGTACTTCTGCCAGTAGCTGTAATCGGCATGGCCGGGGCGGAAGGTGTCGAGGATGTTGCCGTAGTCCTTGCTGCGCTGGTCGGTGTTGCGGATCAGCAGCGCGATCGGCGTGCCGGTGGTCGCTCCCTCGTACACGCCGGACAGGATCTCCACCGCGTCGGGCTCGTTGCGCTGCGTCACGTGCCGGCTGGTGCCGGGGCGGCGGCGGTCCAGGTCGGCCTGGATGTCCGCTTCGCTCAATGCCATGCCGGGCGGGCAGCCGTCGATGACGCAGCCGATGGCCGGACCATGGCTTTCGCCGAAATTGGTGACGCGGAACAGTTCGCCGAAGGTGCTGCCGGGCATGGACAGGAGTGTCAGGCTGGGTGGGCACCGATGGTATCAAGCGTGTCGCGCAGCGGCCGCTACACACGCGTCGCTTCAGGCCAGCGACGGGTCCGACGCCCGGGGCAGGGCCTGACGATGCGCCTCAGCCGGCGCTTCAGCCAGCGCAGCCAGCGCTGCACTGCACGCCGCCATCTGTTCGAGCCGCAGCAGCGTGGCAGCCTGCGACGCCTCGATCTGCCGCGTCAGCACCATCAACTGCTGCGCCTCGCGCATGCCGCGCTCGGCCCGGCACACCAGGCTGTCGGTGGCTCGGCGCATCGATTCGATGCGCCGCTCGTTCATGCGCTCGGCGCCGCCGACGCGCTCGCTCAACTGGTGGCACTGGGTGATCTCGGCGCCGGCGGCGTCGGTGAGTTCGCCAATCGACCCGCCGGCATCGCCGCGTTGCGGCTCGGCAGCTGCCCGGGCGGCTTCACCGAGGGCGTGGCAGCGCTGCGCCAAAACCAGCAGGCGCGCGCGCAAGGCAGCCATCAGCTGCAGCGCATGCCTCTCCTCGTCCTGGATCGCGTCGAGGTCGGCGCTGGCACGTTCGGCGTCCTGCGTGTCCGAGTCGAGCATGCCGCACAGCGCGACCGTGCGGCGCGCGATTTCGCCGATTGCGGAGCGGACCTCGAGATTCTCCAGCTGCATGGCCAGGTGGGCGTCAGCCAGCTCGCGCGCGCTGCGCGCCGCGATGGCTGCACCCTGCACCGCCGTGTCGCGCAGCCGTGTCATGTTTTCACCGGCCGTGCTCAGCGCGTCCAGCGCCTGGCCGACCTCGTCCGTGCCGAAGCTGTGCGCGCGCAATTGCGGCTTGCCGCTCGCCATGTCCTGGGCACCGCGAAGCAGCAGGTCCAGGCTCGCGAATATGGCCCTCCAGGCGCAGGCCGCCAGATAGAGCGACGCAAGAAATGCCGCCACCAGAAGACCCAGCGGGGCCCAGCGCGGGCCCGGTTCCAGCCCGGTCCGCCCGTCCACGAAACCGCGCAGCGTGTCGAGTGCCGGGAAGTTGACATGCGGCGCAGGCCCGTTCACCAGCAGCAACAGCAGCAGCGGCAACCATGTGCACAGCAGCAGGATCAGCGCTTTGCGACGCAGGTCCAGATGGCGCATCAGCCGCAGTCCGGGCGCCCAGACCGAGAAGGCGGCGTGCGGCACGACCACGGGCGCCGGTGGGTTGGAGGAGAAGGAGGTATCCGTCATGGGAAGTTCGGCCCGCGGGCGCCATCGGGCCCGTGCGGATGCGGGCCTGTACCCGGGCATATCGGATCGTGGCCGGCGCACTTGAGCGCGCGCAGCGGCGCCGGCAAGACCAGGCGGGTGAATGGACCACAATGCCCGCACCCTTCACCCCCACACACGCCCATGCCCGGATACGCCGACCCCGGATTCGACACCTTGGCACTGCATGCCGGCGCGGCACCCGACCCCGCCACCGGCGCGCGCGCGGTGCCCATCGTGCTGTCCACCAGCTTCGTCTTCGAAAGCAGCGAGCACGCGGCCAGCCTGTTCAACATGGAACGCTCGGGCCATGTTTACAGCCGCATCAGCAACCCGACCAATGCGGTGCTGGAAGAACGCGTGGCCGCGCTGGAAGGCGGCAGCGGCGCCATTGCCACCGCCAGCGGCCAGGCCGCATTGCATCTGGCCATTGCGACCCTTGCCGGCGCGGGTGCGCACGTCGTCGCCAGTTCGGCGCTGTATGGCGGATCGCACAACCTGCTGCACTACACGCTGTCGCGCTTCGGCATCGCCACCACCTTCGTCAAGCCGGGCGACATCGACGGCTGGTGCGCCGCCATCCGGCCCGAGACCCGGCTGCTGTTTGGCGAGACGCTGGGCAACCCTGGCCTCGACGTGCTGGACATCCCCACGGTCTCCGCCATCGCCCACGACGCCGGGCTGCCGCTGCTGGTGGACAGCACCTTCACGACGCCGTGGTTGATGAAACCCTTCGATCATGGCGCCGACCTGATCTTCCATTCGGCGACCAAGTTCCTGTCCGGCCACGGCACGGTCATCGGTGGCGTGCTGGTGGACGGCGGCCGCTTTGACTGGGACAAGTCCGGCCGCTTCCCCGAGCTGAGCGAGCCCTATGCGGGCTTCCACGGCATGGTGTTCAGCGAAGAGAGCAGCGTCGGCGCCTTCCTGCTGCGCGCGCGGCGCGAAGGGCTGCGTGACTTCGGCGCCTGCATGAGCCCGCACACGGCGTGGCTGATCCTGCAGGGCATCGAGACGCTGCCGCTGCGCATGGCGCGGCATGTGGAAAACACGCGCAAGATCGTCGCCTTCCTGGCCGCGCACCCGATGGTGCAGAGCGTGGGCTACCCCGAGCTGGACGGCCACCCCAGCCAGGCGCTGGCCAGGGCGCTGCTGCCGCGCGGCTGCGGCTCGGTCTTCAGCTTCAACCTGAAGGGCTCGCGCAAGCAGGGCATCGCCATGATCGAGGCGCTGAAGATCTTCTCGCACCTGGCCAACGTGGGCGACTGCCGCTCGCTCGTCATCCACCCGGCCAGCACGACCCACTTTCGCATGGACGACGCCGCGCTGGCGCAGGCCGGCATCACGGCCGGCACCATCCGCCTGAGCATCGGGCTGGAGGATGCCGACGACCTGATCGACGACCTGAAGCGCGCCCTGAAAACTGCGGAGCGTGCCGTATGAACCTTGACGTCAATGGCCGCCAGGCCTATGCCTACACCGGCGGCAAGCCCTTCGACCCCGCCCTGCCCTGCGTGGTGTTCATCCACGGCGCGCTGCACGACCACAGCGGCTGGACGCTGCTGGCGCGCTGGTGCGCGCACCACGGCCACGGCGTG
Organism: uncultured beta proteobacterium; assembly: GCA_963824005.1. Classification (GTDB taxonomy): domain Bacteria; phylum Pseudomonadota; class Gammaproteobacteria; order Burkholderiales; family Burkholderiaceae_C; genus Rubrivivax. The sequence continues at coordinate 7,702 of CAWGOK010000011.1, read as the reverse complement.
CTGGCGATCAGCCAGCCCGGCCACGGCCGCAGCGCCGGGCCGCCGCTGCCCAGCGTGGAAGCGCTAGCCGACTGGACGCTGGCGCTGCTGGATGCTGCCGGCGTCAAGCAGGCCGCACTGGTCGGCCACAGCATGGGCTCGCTGATCGCGCTGGAAGCCGCGGCGCGCGCGCCCGAACGCATCACGCGGCTGGTGCTGCTGGGCGCCGCCTACCCGATGAAGGTGAGCGACGCGCTGCTGAACACCGCACGCGAGGCGCCGCTTCGCGCCATCGACATGGTGAACGCGCTGTCGATCAGCACGCCGGCCAGCAAGCCGAGCTACCCCGGCCCGGGCATGTGGGTGCACGGCAGCAACCGTGCGCTGATGCGCAACACGCAGGACGGGCAGAAGGAGCTGAACCTGTTCGAGCACGACTTCCGCCTGTGCGACGCCTATGCCGGCGGCACGGCAGCGATGGCCAAGGTGAACTGCCCGACGACGCTGATCGTCGGCGAGCGCGACCAGATGACGCCGCCGAAGGCGACGAAGGAACTGGCCACGGTGCTGAAGGCGAAAGTGGTCATGGTGCCGACCGGACACCATCTGATGGCCGAGGCGCCGGATGCGGTGTTGGCGGGGTTGCGGGAGGCGCTCGAGTCATGAGCCCGATCCGAGAACGCCTCTTGACTGCGCCACGATCCGGATACGGGCGCATGTCTCCCGCCATTCACGCTGGGCGTCAGCACTCATGACCGTCCGCTCTGGCTACGTGTACCTCCTGCAGGCCGGCGAAATGTCCCGGTTCAAGATGGGATGTACGCCGGCGCCTCATTGAGCAGGCACTCGCCGCTGGCACCCATGACGGCTTTGCGCCACGCGACAAGCGCCCATGCACTCCCGCAGCCTCGTTGGCCTCAGCGGCCTCGTTCTGGCAGGCCTGGTCGTCGCCGCGGAAGCGCCGCATGACGTCCTCTCGAAGCTCCGAAGCGACGGCGAAGTCACCTGCCAGCCGTCGTTGCCTGTCTTCTGCGCCAACATGCATGTCGCATGTGCCGGCCAGACAAACATCCCCACCATCCCGTTCAAGTTGCGCGCGTCTCGATCCGCGGGCGCTATCCAGATCCTCGCGCCGGACGAGTCGTTGCGGGCGTTGTACGAGCGGCCGACCGCCAACTGGGACAGCCAGGGGACCTATCTGCTGCTCCAGCCAAGCCATGGCCAGGGCTACATCCGCGTCCTCGCGAACGGAAACTTCGCCTTCCGTCACTACTCTGGAGCCATGGGCCTCATGTCGCTCGGCCTGTGCAAGTAGCGCACCATGGTCCTGTCGGCCACAGTGAGGCATTTCGAATTGGAGCGCAAAGGCATCGCATCCCGCCCTATGCCAACATGAAACCACGCATTTCCTTCATCACGCTGGGCGTTGACGACCTCGACCGCGCGGTGACGTTCTACCGCGACGGGCTCGGCTTCAGCACCCAGGGCATCGTCGGCACGGAGTTCGAGCACGGTGCCGTCGCCTTCTTCGACTGCGAGCACGGCCTGAAGCTGGCGCTGTGGCCGCGCAAGAGTCTCGCCGCCGAGAGCGGTGTGCCGCTTCAAGCGGCCAGCAGCACCGAGTTCTCGCTGGCACAAAACCTCGGCTCGGAAGACGAGGTGCGCTCGTTCATGCAGCGCGCCGAGCGCGCCGGCGCCAGGATCGTCACGCCTGCGGGCACGACCTTCTATGGCGGCTATGCCGGTTACTTCCAGGACCCGGACGGCCACCTCTGGGAGATCGCCTTCAATCCGGGCTTCGAATCGCTCGATTGACCCCGCCACGGCACCCCCTGAAACCGCTCGATGGAGGACCCTGTGATGAAGCCGATCATGAACCTGGACGAAGTGGCGTTTGACGATGTCGAAGAGAACGGCATCTACACATCGAGTCGGGGCCAGATCAGCGACCACATCGGCGCCAAGAAGCTGGGCTACAACCTGACCGTCCTGCCGCCAGGCAAAGTTCAGTGCCCGTTTCACAATCATCACGGCGAAGAAGAGATGTTCCTCATCCTCGACGGAGAAGGCGAACTCCGCTTTGGCGACCAGCGCTACCCCATCCGAAGACACGACGTGATCGCGTGTCCACCAGGCGGGCCCGAAGTCGCCCACCAGATCATCAACACGGGAACGACAACCATGCGATACCTGTCGCTGTCGACACTCGTCGACCTGGAAGCCTGCGAGTACCCCGACTCCCAGAAGGTCTCCATCGTGACTGGAAATCGCGGTGAAAGAGGTCTACGGAAGATGTTCCGCACCGAGAACACCGTCGACTACTACGACAGGGAAAAGAACGACGCGCCGCCGCAGTGATGGCTTGGCCTTCGTTCGATCATTCGCGCCACGGCGTGGCCGACTTCAGCACAAAGCTGAACATGACCAGCACCCGCGCCGGCATCGTGCTCTTCGTCCTGGCGGTGGCAACGGGGCCGCTCTACAGCGTGCCGGGCTACTCTGCCGTGGGAAACCTGATCAGCGAACTCGCGGCACAGAACACGCCACGCAACGTCCTCATGTCCGGCGCATTCGTTGCTCTGGGCGTCGGCATCGTGGTGGATGGGTGGCGCCCCTTCGCCCTGGCCCAGGCGCCGTTCATCGGTTTTGGGGTCTTCATGGCGCTGGCGGGGCTCTTCGGTCACAGGCCGATCTCGCCCGGCGTGCCCTACGCCGAGTGGGCGCACACCGCACATTCGGCCCTGGCGACGGCCGCGGGCGTCACCATCACCGTCGCCTTCGTCTGGCAGGCCGTCAGGCAGCCTTCACTTGTGCAGCGTGCCGTGGCTGCAACGCTGGCCGCGCTCTGCCTTGTGCTGCCGCTGGCCATGCTGTCCTTCCCCGATGTCCAGGGCGCCATTCAGCGCCTGATGTACCTGCTGATCTTCGCGTGGCTCTGGTTGCACTACCCGAGAAATACGCATGGCACTTGAGCGGCCCGCGGTCGCGCGGCCCGGCCTGGGCTGGCGCATCGTCTGGTTGCTGCTGTGTCTGGCGGCGGGCGCACTCGTGGGCGCCGTCGGCCAGGCACTCACCGGCGATGCCCGCTGGTACCTGGCCATCGCAGTCGCGCTCGTTGCGGGTTGGCTGTTCTTCGCCAACCCGATGGAATGTGAAGTGCCGGCCCGGCGCCGGGATAATCGCTCCGGTGGGCACGACGCGCGCTGACGCGTCGCGCACGCCACCGGCAGCCGGCCCCAGACGGTCGCCGCCGGCGACGCACATCTGCAGATGACTGGAGGACCCGCCATGTCGCTCAAGGCTCGTTGGTACCGGGACAAGCTCGCCAAGAAGCGCGCCAAGGGGTTTCGTGGCTATCCGGTCGCGACCGTGGCTTGTTACGGGCCGGACAACGTCCGGGCAAGCAAGCTGGTCGTTGGCATCATCGCCAGCGAGGGGCTCGATGCCGATGTGCTCGAGAAATGGTTCTCCGACGACGCCGACGTCCGCGCCGACCCGCAGATTACGGAGGCGGTGGTGCGCTTCATCGAAGCGCACGGCGCCAAGTCGGTCGTCGCCACGGACCGCATCATCGGCTGCCCGCATGAGGAGGGCATCGACTACCCGGATGGCGAGAAATGCCCGCAGTGCCCGTACTGGGCAACGCACGATCGCTGGAGCGGAGAGCCCGTGCAATGACGCGCAGGGCCCTTGCCCCCGCGTGGCATGAGGCGGCTATCGTCGCCAGCACGCCAGGATCCGCTGGATGAGCCCGGAGCCGGCACGCGTCACCGCGCCGGCGAGCAATGCCTCGCCGCTGGAATGGATCGCCTTCGAGCGGCTGCTGGCCGACCTGGCGGCGCAGTTCGCCAACGTCGCCGCCGACGGTATCGAGCCGGCCATCGAGCAGGCCATGCGGCGGCTGCTCGATTTCCTCGGCTTCGACCGCAGCACCTACGTGGCGCTGCCGGACGACAGCGGCCGCCTGGAGGTGGTCTGTTCGGTGGCCGCTGCCGGCCATGCGCCGCTGCCGCGTGGCCCGCTGGACACCCACGCGCGCTGGCTGCTGGGCCTGCTGCGCGCCGGGCAGGCGACGCGCATGTCATCGTTGCCCGACGGCCTGCCGCCCGAGGCGGTGGAAGAGCGCGAATTCGTGGTGGCGCAGGGCATCCGCTCGCAGCTGGTCGTGCCACTGCGCGAAGGTGGCCAGCTGGTCGGCTTCATCACGCTGGTGGCCTTCCATGACGCGCGGGCCTGGCCCGATGCGCTCGTGGCGCGCTTGTCGACGGTCGGGCATGTGTTGGCGCAGACCCTGGCGCGCCTGCGGGTCGACCGCGAACTGCGCAATGCGTTGGCGCAGATCGGTGCGCTGAAAGAGCGGCTGGAGGCCGAGAACAGCTACCTGCGTGCCGCCGTATCGCGCCCGACCGGTCAGACGCTGGCCAGCCGCTCACCCACCTTCCAGCGTGTGCTGGACGAGATTGCCCAGGTCGCGCCGACACCGTCGACGGTGTTGCTGCTCGGCGAGACCGGCACCGGCAAGGAGGTGCTGGCCGAGGCGCTGCACCTGGGCAGCCCGCGACGGGCAAGGCCGATGATCAAGATCAACTGCGCCGCCTTGCCGCCCGCGCTGATCGAGGCCGAGTTGTTCGGCCGCGAGAAAGGCGCCTACACCGGCGCGCTGGCACGCCAGCCGGGCCGCTTCGAGCTGGCGGACGGCTCCACGCTGTTCCTCGACGAGATCGGCGAGATGCCGATCGAGCTGCAGACCCGTCTGCTGCGCGTGCTGCAGGACGGGCGTTTCGAGCGTGTCGGCGGCACGCAGACACTGAGCGTCGACATCCGCCTGGTCGCCGCCACCAACCGCGACCTGTTGCGCGAAGTCGAGGCCGGCCGCTTCCGCGAGGACCTGTACTACCGGCTGAACGTCTTCCCCATTGCCGTGCCGCCCCTGCGCGAGCGGCGCGAGGACATCCCGATGCTGGCCTGGGAATTCGTCAAGGAGTTCGCCGCCACCTTCGGCAAGCCGGTCGAGCGCATCGACGAGCCATCGATGGCCGCGCTCGTGGCCCATGCCTGGCCCGGCAACGTGCGCGAGCTGCGCAACGTGATCGAGCGCGCGATGATCTTGAGTCGCGGGCCCAGCGTGCGCGTCGAGCTGCTGCCGGGCCGTGCCCGGGCTGCGACCCGGCCGGCACAGGCCGCGCACGCGGCAACGCGGGACGACGCTGAACGCGAACACCTGCGCCAGGCGCTGGCGCACAGCGGTTGGCGCATTCGCGGCGTTGGCGGCGCCGCCGAGCGGCTGGGCATCAAGCCGACGTCGCTCGAGTCGCGCATGAAGAAACTCGGCCTGCAACGGCCCCACGCCGACTCCGACGCGCCGTAGAAACTCCGAAATCGCGGAGTCCGCCGTGCGACGGCGCACGCACGGCGCCGGCATGGCTGCTCGCAAACCCTTGTCAGGCAACGGATTTGCGCGTCGGCGTGATGTAGCGACGCGCTGGCACACGGCTTGCGCTGAAACACCCTGTCGCCAACTCCCGTCAGCGTCTGACAAGGGCCTGTGCATGATCGTATTCTCGTTGCGTGTGACCACCGCCCCGGCGCAGCGCCATGCCGTGGTGGCGCTGATCGAGCCGCTGCTGGCGCCCACACGTGTCGAGCCCGGCTGCGAAAGCTGCCGCCTGTATGCGGATGCCGACGACGTAGGCGCGCTGACGCTGGTCGAGGAGTGGTCTTCGCAGGCAGCGCTGGACCGTCATCTGCAGTCCGAAGCACGCAAGTCGCTGATCGCCACGATGGAGTTGTCGGCCCAGGCGCCGGTGGTCCGCTTCGATACCATCGCGCGGCGCGAAGGGCTCGAAGTCATCGCGGAGTCGCTGGCACGCAGCACGGCCTCACTGCGCTGAGCCGAGCCGGCCCACCACAAGCATTTACCGGAGATCACGATGCCCGCACTGTCCACCATCGACCTGGCGATGTTCATGCTCGAAACGCCAGCGCGCACGCTGAACATCGGCCCGCTCGTGCTGTTGCGCCCGCCGGCCGGCTTCAAGGGCAGCTTTGCCGACAAGCTGCACGCCAAGCTGCTGAAGCGCCCGCCCGGCGCGCCCTTCAACTACCGGCTGAACCTGTCGCTGGGCAGCCTGCCCTCGGTCGAGCCGATGCCGGGTGTGGACATCAAGGCGCATGTGCATCGCCTAACGCTGAGCGGCGCGACGGAGAAGGAACTGCTGAAGAAGGTCTGCACGCTGCATGAGACCTTGCTCGACCGCTCCGGCCTGCTGTGGCAGTTCTATGTCATCGACGGTCTGGCCGACGGCCGCGTGGCGCTGTACGGCAAGGTGCACCACGGCATCATCGACGGCAAGACCTTCGTCAAGGCCATCACGCAGTGGATGTCCGACGACCCGAAGGACCGGTCAGTGCGCGCCATGTGGGACGGCGTGGCCCGCCCCGGTGCGCGCGACGCGCAGCGCGCGGGCCTGGTGCAGCGGCTGCTGTCCGCCACCGGGCAGGCCGCCGACGCATTGCGCACGACTGCGGGCCTGTACGCCATGCTGGCCGAGCAGGGCCTGCGCTCGAGCGGCCTGGGTGACGGGCTGCCGCTGCCGTACCTGAAGGTGTCGAGCGACTTCGACGGACCGTTGTCTGCCAAACGCTCGTACGCCTACTGCAGCCTGCCGCTGGCCGAGATCAAGTCCATCGGCAAGGCGCAGGGCGCCACCGTCAACGACCTGCTGCTGACCGTGCTCGACATGGCGCTGCACCGACACCTGGGCCCGCGCCACGCGGCAGCGCAGTCGCCCCTGCTGGCCGACATGCCGGTGGCGTTGTCGGGCGGTGCCAAGGGCGGCAACCAGATCGCCGTGCTGCAGGTGCCACTGGGCGGGGCCGATGCCAGCCCGGCCGAACGCCTGGCGGCGATCAGAGCCGAGACCGGCCGCGTCAAGGCGTCGATGAAGAAGCGCAGCAGCGGCGCACTGATGCTCTATTCCACGCTCGTGCATGCGTTGCCGCTGCTGATCGAACGCGTGTCCACCCAGGCCGCGCCGCGCATCGCCAACCTGATGGTCTCGAACCCCTTCGGCTTCGAAGGCCAGCAATACCTGATGGGTGCCGCCGTCGAACTGGCGCTGCCGCTGTCGGTGCTGGCCGCCGGCTACAAGCTCAACATCACCGCGGTCACCGTGCACGATCAACTGCAGATCGGCTTCCTGGCGATGCCCGAGGCGGTGCCCGACATCGACAAGCTGGCGCGAGCCACCGAGAGCGCCTTCGTCGAGATGAAGGCCGCGCTCGGGCCGCCGGTGGCCGCAACGGCCGCGCCGCTGCGCACGCGGACGGCCGCGACGAAAGCGGCCCGCGCCCGCAAGCCCGCATCGACACGGCGCGAGCCACGCATCGCCGTCTGAAGCACGGCCCAGGCCAACACAACAAGGAGATCTCTCGGTCAACCACGTGGTGTTTACGAACCCCGCCAATGCCGAGGCGCGTGCGCTTCAGGCCGACGCGCTGGAGCAACTGGGCTACAAGGCCGAATCGGCGACCTGGCGCAATGCCTACCTGATGGGTACGCAGGAACTGCGCACCGGCCCCAGTGCGGTGGCGGTCAGCTCCAGCGGCCCGGACTCGTGACCTTCGAGCCGCTGTTTAACATTGTCACGCCCTGAGCGATAAGCGATAACGGCCAAACCCACGCGGTGCGGCGCCGGCTGCACCTTTGAACATCCTCGAACCA
>CAWGOK010000010.1:0-28502 GCA_963824005.1 uncultured beta proteobacterium | reverse complement strand
CGACGCCTTCGCGATCGAGGATTCACCGAACGGCCTGCGCGCGGCCACCGCTGCCGGCATCCGCTGCGGTATCACGCGCGGCGCCTACTTCGCCCACGCTGACTTCGATGGTGCCGCCTGGGTGCGCGAGGACCTGGACTCGCCCACGCCGATGGGCCTGGAACAGCTCTGAGGCGGGCCACTGCGGCTACTTCAGCGATTCGATCAGGTCGATGTACTCCTGCATCGCCTGGTTGGCCGACTTGCCCTTGACGCCGGCCCAGGCGTCGTACTTGGCCCGGCCCACCAAGTCGGTGAAGCCGGGGCGCTTGCCTTCGACGTCGCCGGCGCTGGCCTGCTTGTACAGCGCGTAGATCTTCAGCAGCGTCATGTTGTCCGGCTTTTCCGGCAGCGACTTGCTCTCGGTCACGGCTTTCTCGAACTTGGCATTTAGGCTGGCCATGGTGCGTCTCCTGTAAGTCAAAATGGCATTGACTGCAGCGATCTTACCCAGCATCGTGGGTTGCACGCACGGCATTCAACCAAGGAGCCGCCCGATGTCCGAAACCGCAGAGCGCATGACGCGCGTCGACAACGCCTGGTTACGCATGGACAGCGACGTCAACCTGATGATGATCGTCGGCGTGTGGCTGCTTGAGCCGTCGATCGGCTACGAGGCGCTTTGCGAACGCATCGACGAGCGCCTGCTGAAGTACCCGCGTTTCCGCCAGAAGGTCGTGGGCGACGCGCTCGGCGCCAATTGGGTCGATGACGAGGGCTTCGACATCGAGCACCACGTGGTGCGCGAGAAGCTCACCCGGCGCCGCGGCCAGACGGAGACGATGGCGCTGCAGCAGCGCTGCGGCGAGCTGGCGACCACGCCGCTGGACAAGGCGCATCCGCTGTGGCAATACCACCTGGTCGAACACTTCGACGGCGGCAGCGCGATCATCGTGCGGCTGCACCACTGCATCGGCGACGGCATCGCGCTGACCTCGGTGGTGATGTCGATGACCGACGGTGGCGACACGCCGCCCGAGCTCGACGCCGACCACGAACATGGCCACGACGCCGCCGACTGGCTGACGCGCACGCTGCTCCAGCCGCTGACGGGGTTGGCGGTCAAGGCCATCGACCTGTCGGGCGAGGGCGTGGCGCTGTCGATGGACCTGGTCGCGCACCCGCAGTCGGGCGCGCGCCAGCTGGCCCGGCTGGGCACGCGCCTGGCGGCCGACGTGGCCGCGCTGGCACTGATGGACAACGATTCGCCGACGCTGCTGAAGGGCAAACCGGTCGGCCGCAAGGTCGTCGCGTGGGGCCACACCATCCCGCTCGACCAGGTCAGGGCCGTTGGCAAGGCGCTCGAGGCCTCGATCAACGACGTACTGCTGGCCTGCGTGGCCGGCGCAATCGGCGACTACCTGCGAGCGCGCGGCCAGGACCCGAAGGGCAAGTCGATCCGCGCGATGGTGCCGGTGAACCTGCGCCCGCTGGACGAGGCCTACAAGCTCGGCAACCGCTTCGGCCTGGCGCCGTTGGTGCTGCCGATCGGCGTGCGCAACCCGATCGAGCGCGTGTACCACGTGCGCGCGAACATGAACGAGCTCAAGGGCAGTTACCAGCCGATGCTGGCCTTCGGCGTGTTGGCCGTGGCGGGGTTGTTGAACAAGCCGGCGCAGGACGCATTGCTCGGCCTGTTCGCGAAGAAGGCCACCGCGGTCATGACCAATGTGCCCGGCCCGACGAAGCTGCTGAAGTTCTGCGGCTCGACCCTCAAGCGCAGCATCTTCTGGGTGCCGCAGTCGGGCGACATCGGCGTCGGCGTCAGCATCTACTCGTATGGCGGCGAGGTGCAGTTCGCGCTCATCACCGACGAGGCGCTGTGCCCCGACCCGCAGCACATCATCGACCGCTTCGCGCCCGAGTTCGAGCAGCTGATGTGGGTCACGCTGATGTTGCCCTGGGCCGCGTAGGCGGCCGCTTCAGCCGTCCGGCCCGGCGCTCGTGTGCTTCAGGGCTTGCTCAGGTAGTCGCCGACCAGGGTGTGCAGATGCTCCTGCGAGGCCGGCTCCAGGTAGGGCATCAACAGGCACAGCACGTGGTAGGCACCACGGGCCAATGCCGCACCGGCGTTCTCGGGTTCGAGCGCCTTGCGTGGGTCGCGCACGTACTCGTAGCTGAGCCAGTAGGTCAGCACGACGACCATGGCGTTGGCCGCCGGTTCAGCCTGGCGTGGGTCGATCCGCATCGCGCTTTCGGCGGCCAGGGCGCCAAGCACCGACTGCACCGCGCGGGACTTGTTCTTCAGCACGAACTGGAAGTGCGTTTCCAGCCGACGGTTCTTCGACAGCAGGTCGTTCAGGTCGCGGTACAGGAAACGGTACTGCCAGATCAGCTCGAAGAGCATGTGGAAGAACAGCCATGCGTCCTCGATGTTGCGCACGCCCTCGGCGGCCTGCAGCAACTCGTTCAGCGCCTTCTCGTAGCGGTCGAAGAGCGAGTTGATCAGCTCGTCCTTGGCCGGGTAGTGGTAGTACAGGTTGCCCGGGCTGATGTTCAACTCGGCCGAGATCAGCGTGGTGCTGACGTTCGGCTCGCCGAAGCGGTTGAACAGCTCGAGCGTGACTTCGAGGATGCGCTCGGCGGTACGCCGCGGTTTCTTGGTCGCCATCGTGCCGGCAATCTAGCACCAACGCTGTGGCGGTCCATCACGAGGAACCCGGGGCATGGCGCCATCGCTGCCTACAATCCCGCCCATGCCTGCCGTGTCGTTCCAGAACGTGTCGAAGACCTACCGCGGCGACCGAGGCACGCTGCGGGCGCTGGACGGCGTCAGCATCGATATCCAGCAAGGCGAGTTCTTCGGCCTGCTCGGCCCCAACGGCGCGGGCAAGACCACGCTGATCAGCGTGCTGGCCGGGCTGACGCGCGCCAGCGAGGGACGGGCTATCGTGATGGGCCACGACGTGGTCGCCGACTACGCGGCGGCGCGCATGGCGCTGGGCATCGTGCCGCAGGAGCTGGTGTTCGACCCCTTCTTCAGTGTGCGCGAGACGCTGCGCATCCAGAGCGGCTACTTTGGCCTGCATCACAACGACGCCTGGATCGACGAGTTGCTCGACAACCTGGGACTGGCCGACAAGGCCGGGGCCAACATGCGGCAACTGTCGGGAGGCATGAAGCGCCGCGTGCTGGTGGCGCAGGCGCTGGTGCACCGCCCGCCGGTGATCGTGCTCGACGAGCCGACAGCCGGTGTCGATGTCGAACTGCGGCAGACGCTGTGGCAGTTCATCGCCCGGCTCAACAAGCAGGGCCACACCGTGCTGCTGACCACGCACTATCTGGAGGAAGCCGAAGCCCTGTGCGGGCGCATCGCCATGCTCAAGCAGGGCAGGGTGGTCGCGCTCGACCGCACCGCCAATCTGCTGGCGGGCACGGCCAGCACGATGCTGCGCTTCAAGACCGACCAGGCGCTGCCCGCGGCAGTGGCGGCATCGTCACGGATCACCGGGCGCATCGTGCAGGTCAAGGCGCATGACGCCGCAGAAGTCGAGCATCTACTTGCCACGCTGCGCGCCGGCGGCGTCAGGATCGAGGACCTGGAGATCGGCCGCGCCGACCTGGAGGACGTGTTCCTGGAAATCATGCAGGCCGAGCCCGGACGCGATCCGGTCCCTGCGGACCGGATCGCGCCCGGCGAGGAACCGGCGCGTCTCGCGCTGGTGCGGTCCGCAGGACCCAGCCGGTGAGAGCACCTGGCATGACGCCGCGCCATTCGCTGCGCGGCGTGCGCACGCTGCTCTACAAGGAGGTGCTGCGCTTCTGGAAGGTGGGCTTCCAGACGGTGGCCGCGCCGGTGCTCACCGCGGTGATGTACCTGCTGATCTTCGGCCATGTGCTGTCCGACAAGGTGCAGGTCTTCGACAGCGTCGGCTACACCCGCTTCCTCATCCCCGGGCTGGTGATGATGAGCGTGCTGCAGAACGCCTTCGCCAACAGCAGCAGTTCGCTGGTGCAGAGCAAGATCACCGGCAATCTGGTGTTCCTGCTGCTCACGCCGCTGTCGCACCGGGCCTGGTTCGTGGCCTATGTCGGCGCATCGATGGTGCGCGGCCTGAGCGTCGGCCTGGGTGTGTTCGCGGCGACCGCCTGGTTCTCGCCGCCCGGGCTGGCGCAGCCGCTCTGGATCCTGGTCTTCGCGCTGCTGGGCGCCGGCATGCTCGGCGCGCTGGGGCTGATCGCCGGCTTGTGGGCCGACAAGTTCGACCAGATGGCGGCCTTCCAGAACTTCATCATCATGCCGATGACCTTCCTGTCGGGCGTGTTCTATTCGGTGCACTCGCTGCCGGAATTCTGGAACCGCGTCAGTCACCTGAACCCGTTCTTCTACATGATCGACGGCTTCCGGCGCGGCTTCTTCGGCGTCAGCGATGCCTCGCCATGGCTCAGCCTGGCCGTTGTCGGTGCCAGCTTCGTGGCGGTGTCGGCGGTTGCGCTGCACCTGCTGAAGACGGGCTACAAGCTGCGGCACTGAGTTCACGGCGATAATCCGTCCACCATGTCCGAGCCCACACCCCAGCAGGTCAGCGAGTTCATCGCCGCGGGCCTGTCCTGCGAGCACGTCGCCGTCGAGGGCGATGGCCGGCACTTCTTCGCCACCATCGTGTCGGAGGCCTTCTCGGGCAGGTCGCGCGTGGCCCGCCACCAGCAGGTCTACACCGCGCTGGGCGATAGAATGCGCGAGCAGATCCACGCGCTGTCGATGAAGACCTTCACCCCCGCCGAATGGGCCGCGCAGCAGGCGGCCGAGGCTTCCGCGCCGGCCCATCACCCCCACTGACAACCCGCCCGCGGCACGCTGCGGGTGGCGTTCGCGTCGTCCCGCTGCCGACGCCGAAAGCCCCCACTGTGCGTTGCGCTGACCACGCCACAGTTCCATGGACAAACTCCTCATCCGCGGCGGCCGCCCCCTGAAGGGCGAGGTGCAGATTTCCGGCGCCAAGAACGCCGCGCTGCCGCAGCTGTGCGCCGCGCTGCTCAGCGCCGAGCCGGTGACGCTGCACAACGTGCCGCAGCTGCAGGACGTGGCGACGATGCTGAAGCTGCTGCGCCACATGGGTGCGACGGCCGAGCGCAGCGCCGAGCGGCCTGACGAGGTGCGGATCGACGCCTCGCGCATCGGCACGCCCGAGGCGCCGTACGACCTGGTCAAGACCATGCGCGCCACGATCATGGTGCTCGGCCCGCTGCTGGCGCGCTGCGGCGCCACGCGCGTGTCGCTGCCCGGCGGCTGTGCCATCGGCTCGCGGCCGGTGGACCAGCACATCAAGGGCCTGCAGCTGATGGGCGCCGACATCGTGGTGGAGCACGGCTACATCGTGGCGCGGGCCTCGCGGCTGAAGGGCGCACGCATCAGCACCGACATGATCACCGTCACCGGCACCGAGAACCTGCTGATGGCGGCGACGCTGGCCGACGGCGAAACGGTGCTGGAGAACGCGGCGCAGGAGCCCGAGGTTAGCGACCTGGCGGAAATGCTGATCCGCATGGGTGCACGCATCGAAGGCCACGGCGGCAGCCGAATCCGCATCGAGGGCGTGGAGCAGCTGCATGCACCGGAAGGCGGGCACCGCATCATTCCCGACCGCATCGAGGCCGGCACCTTCCTGTGCGCGGTGGCGGCCGCCGGCGGTGAGGTGCTGGTCAAGGACGCGCGCGCCGACCACCTGGAGGTGGTCATCGACAAGCTGCGCGAGGCCGGCGCCACGATCGAAAACGGTGATGACTGGATTCGCGTGCGCGCCAGCGGTCGGCCCAAGGCGGTGAACATCCGCACCAGCGAGTACCCGCAGTTCCCCACCGACATGCAGGCGCAGTTCATGGCCGTGAACTGCATTGCCGAGGGCACGGCGCGCGTCACCGAGACGATCTTCGAGAACCGCTTCATGCACGTCAACGAGATGCTGCGCCTGGGCGCGCGCATCGAGGTCGATGGTCACACCGCCGTGATCCAGGGCGTGGAGCGGCTGTCCGGCGCCACGGTGATGGCCACCGACCTGCGTGCCTCGGCCAGCCTGGTGATCGCCGGCCTGGTGGCCGAAGGCGACACGGTGGTCGACCGCATCTACCACCTGGACCGTGGCTACGACCGCATGGAAGCCAAGCTGCGCAAGCTGGGCGCCGACATCGAGCGCATCAAATGATCACGCTGGCGCTGTCCAAAGGACGCATCTTCGACGAGACGCTGCCGCTGCTCGAGGCCGCCGGTATCCGCATGGCGGAGGACCCGGAAAAGAGCCGCAAGCTGATCATCGGCACCAGCCGCGAAGACCTGCGCGTGGTGCTGGTACGCGCCAGCGACGTGCCCACCTACGTGCAGTACGGCGGCGCCGACCTGGGCGTGGCCGGCAAGGACGTGCTCATCGAACACGGCGGCGAAGGCCTGTACCAGCCGCTGGACCTGCGCATCGCTCAATGCCGCATGAGCGTGGCGGTGCGCGACGACTTCGACTATGCGGCGGCTGTTCGCCAAGGCTCGCGCCTTCGCGTGGCGACGAAGTACACGCTCACCGCGCGCCAGCACTTTGCCGACAAGGGCGTGCACGTCGACCTGATCAAGCTCTACGGCTCGATGGAGCTGGCGCCGCTGACCGGGCTGGCCGATGCCATCGTCGACATGGTCTCCACCGGCGCCACGCTCAAGGCCAACCACCTGGTGGAGGTGGAGCGCATCATGGACATCTCGGCGCGGCTGGTGGTCAACCAGGCGGCGCTGAAGTTGAAGCGCGAGCCCATGCGCCAGTTGATCGACGCCCTCGAGGCCGCCGTGGCTGACCGCCGATGACACTGAAGCTTCGCCAACTGCGCAGCGACGCCCCGGACTTCGAGGTCGAGTTCCAGCGCCTGCGGCACTGGTCGGCCGAGACCGACTCTGAGATCGAGCAGCGCGTGGCGCAGATCCTGGCCGACGTCAAGGCGCGCGGCGACGCGGCGGTGCTGGAGTACACCGCGCGCTTCGACGGTGTAATGTCGAATTCGGTGGCCGCGCTCGAACTGGGCCGCGACGAGTTGCACCAGGCCTTCGAGGCTCTGCCCACCGCGCAGCGCGACGCGCTGCAGGCGGCAGCAGGACGCGTGCGCCGCTATCACGAGCGTCAGCTCGAGGCCAGCGCCCGCAGCTGGAGCTACTTCGACGCCGATGGCAACCGCCTGGGCCAGAAGGTGACGCCGCTGGACCGCGTGGGCATCTACGTGCCCGGTGGCAAGGCCGCTTATCCGTCCAGCGTGCTGATGAACGCGATTCCGGCGCAGGTGGCGGGTGTCGACGAGATCATCATGGTCGTGCCCACGCCGCAGGGGCAGAAGAATGCGCTGGTGCTGGCCGCCGCCTATGTGGGCGGGGCCCACCGTGTCTTCACCATCGGTGGCGCGCAAGCGGTGGCAGCGCTGGCCTACGGCACCGCGACTATTCCGCGCGTCGACAAGATCACCGGCCCGGGCAACGCCTATGTGGCCAGTGCCAAGAAGCATGTCTTCGGCCAGGTGGGCATCGACATGATCGCCGGGCCCAGCGAGATTCTGGTGCTGGCCGACGGCAGCACACCGCCCGATTGGGTGGTGATGGACCTGTTCAGTCAGGCCGAGCACGACGAGCTGGCGCAGAGCATCCTGCTATGCCCCGATGCTGCCTACATCGATGCTGTGCGCAAGGCCATCGAGCGGTTGCTGCCCGGGATGCCGCGGCAGCAGGTCATCCGCGCCTCGCTGGAAGGCCGCGGCGCGCTGATCCTCACGCGCAGCATGGATGAAGCCTGCGCGATCAGCAACCGCATCGCGCCGGAGCACCTGGAGATCAGCTCGAAGCAGCCGCAACAGTGGGAGCCGCTGCTGCGCCATGCCGGTGCCATCTTCCTCGGCGCCTTCACCAGCGAGAGCCTGGGCGACTACTGCGCCGGACCCAACCATGTGCTGCCCACCTCGGGTACCGCGCGATTCAGCTCGCCGCTGGGCGTGTACGACTTCGTCAAGCGCAGCAGCCTGATCGAGGTCAGCCAGCGCGGCGCGCAGGTGCTGGGTCCGGTCGCGGCCGAGCTGGCCTATGGCGAGGGTCTGCAGGCCCACGCCCGCGCCGCCGAGCTGCGGCTCGGCGACGCAGTGGCGCCGGCCGCGCCGACGCTGGCCGAGCGCATCCGGCACAGCATCCGACAGGACGTGAAGTCGATGCACGCCTATGCCATCCAGGACAGTCGTGGACTGGTCAAGCTGGACGCCATGGAAAACCCCTTCCGCCTGCCCGAGGCGCTGCAGCGTGAGCTGGGCGAGCGCCTCGGCCGGGTGGCCATCAACCGCTACCCGGTGCAGAGCACGGCCGACGTGGTGGCCGCGCTGTCGCAGTTCGTCGAGCTGCCGGCGGGCTGCAAGATGATCCTGGGCAACGGCTCCGACGAGCTGATCGACATGCTCAGCGTCGCCTGCGACGTGCCCGGCGCCACGCTGCTGGCACCGCTGCCCGGTTTCGTGATGTACCAGATGTCGGCGCAACTGCGCGGCCTGCGCTTCGTCGGCGTGCCGCTGACGCCGGCCTTTGAGCTGGACCAGGCGGCGATGCTGGCGGCCATCGAAGCGCATCGTCCGGCGCTGACCTACATCGCCTATCCGAACAACCCGACCGCCAACCTTTTCGACGAAGCCATCATCGAGCGCATCGTCGCCGCGGTGGGTTCGCAACATGGACTGGTGGTGTTCGACGAGGCCTACCAGCCCTTCTCGTCGCGCACTTGGCTGCCGCGCCTGGGCCGTCACGAGCATGTGCTGGTGATGCGCACGCTGTCCAAGTTCGGCCTGGCCGGCGTGCGCCTGGG
The DNA here is from genome assembly GCA_963824005.1 of uncultured beta proteobacterium. Lineage (GTDB taxonomy): Bacteria > Pseudomonadota > Gammaproteobacteria > Burkholderiales > Burkholderiaceae_C > Rubrivivax. Next base: position 19,662 of record CAWGOK010000010.1, on the reverse strand, counting down.
CTACCTGTGCGGCCCGGCGGCGCTGATCGACGAGGTCGACAAGGTGCGCCCGCCCTACAACATCAGTGTGCTCAATGCCGAGGCCACGCTGTTTGCGTTGGAGCATGCCGACGAGTACGCGCGCCAGGCGGCGCTGCTGCGCGGCGAGCGCGCGCGCATTTCGGTCGCGCTGGCGGCGCTGGGCGGCGTAAGCGTGTTCCCGAGCGAGGCCAACATGATCCTGGTGCGTGTGCCCGATTCGAAGCAATGCTTCGAGGGCATGAAGTCGCGCGGCGTGCTGGTCAAGCACATCGCCGGATTGCACCCGCTGCTGGCCCAATGCCTGCGCCTCACGGTGGGCAGCGCGGGCGAAAACGACGACATGATCCAGGCATTGAAAGCAAGCCTATGAACCGCATTGCGGAAGTCCGCCGCGACACCAAGGAAACGCAGATCCGCGTTCGCGCCGATCTCGACGGCACTGGCCAGGCACAGCTGGCCACCGGCATCGGCTTCTTTGACCACATGCTCGACCAGATTGCCCGCCACGGCCTGATCGACCTGGAGATCGATGCCAAGGGCGATCTGCACATCGACGGTCACCACACGGTGGAGGACGTCGGCATCACGCTCGGCATGGCGGTGGCGCAGGCGGTGGGCGACAAGAAGGGCATCACACGATACGGCCATGCCTATGTGCCGCTGGACGAGGCGCTGTCACGCGTGGTGGTCGACTTCTCCGGTCGGCCGGGGCTGCACATGAATGTGCCCTTCAAAGCCGGCATGGTGGGTGGCTTCGACACACAGTTGGCCTTCGAATTCTTTCAGGGCTTTGCCAATCACGCGCAGGTGACGCTGCACATCGACAACCTGAAGGGCGAGAACGCGCACCACCAGTGCGAAACCGTGTTCAAGGCCTTCGCGCGCGCGCTGCGCATGGCGCTGACGCCCGATGCGCGCTCGGCTGGCGTCGTTCCGTCCACCAAGGGCAGCCTGTAGCGCCTTGCGATGGCACGCACGATCGCAGTCGTCGACTACGGCATGGGCAACCTGCGCTCGGTGTCGCAGGCGGTGCTGCATGTCGCCCAGGGCAGCGAGTTCCGGGTCGTGGTGACGCAGCGGCCCGACGAAGTGCTGGCTGCCGAGCGCGTGGTGCTGCCGGGACAGGGTGCGATGCGCGACTGCATGCGCGAACTGCAGGATTCCGGCCTCAAGCAGGCCGTGCTCGACGCGGCCCGGCGCAAGCCGCTGATGGGCGTGTGCGTGGGCATGCAGATGCTGCTGGACCACAGCGAGGAGCAGGACACGCCGGGCTTGAGCCTGATCCCCGGCCGGGTGCTGCGCTTTCGCCTGGAGGGCCAGCGCCAGCCGGACGGCAGCCGTTACAAGGTGCCGCAGATGGGCTGGAACCGGGTCGTCCAACAGGCGCATGATGGCCGGGTCCACCCGCTGTGGCAGGGCGTGCCCGACGGCGCGTACTTCTACTTCGTGCACAGTTACTATGTGCACCCGAGCGACCCGCGGCATACGGCCGGGCGCACCGAGTACGGTGCCAGCTTTACCAGCGCCATCGCCCGCGATAACATTTTTGCCACGCAGTTCCACCCCGAGAAGAGCGCTAACCACGGCTTGGCCCTGTATCGCAACTTCCTCGCCTGGAAGCCCTGAGGGCCCACACTCCCACCATCCGCATCTCTAGCCATGCTGCTGATACCGGCCATCGACCTGAAAGACGGCAAGTGCGTGCGCCTGCAACAAGGCGACATGAACGTTTCCACCACCTTCGGCGAAGACCCGGCGGCCATGGCGCGGCGCTGGCTCGACGCCGGGGCGCGGCGGCTGCATCTGGTGGACCTGAACGGGGCCTTCGCCGGCAAGCCGGTCAACGAAGCGGCGGTCAAGGCCATCCTGGCCGAGGTGGACGGCGAGATCCCCGTGCAGTTGGGAGGCGGCCTGCGTGACCTGGACACGATCGAGCGCTACCTGGACGACGGCCTGAGCTACGTCATCATCGGCACCGCGGCAGTCAAGAGCCCGGGTTTCCTTCGGGATGCTTGCACGGCCTTCGGCGGCCACATCATCGTCGGCCTGGATGCCAAGGATGGCAAGGTGGCCACCGACGGCTGGAGCAAGCTCACCGGCCACGAGGTCATCGACCTGGCGAAGAAGTTCGAGGACTACGGTGTCGAAGGCGTGATCTACACCGACATCGGCCGCGACGGCATGCTCAGCGGCATCAACATCGAGGCGACCGTCAAGCTGGCGCAGGCGCTGAGCATCCCGGTCATCGCCTCGGGCGGGCTGTCGAACCTGGTCGACCTGGAGCGCCTGTGCGCCGTGGAAGGCGAGGGCATCAGCGGCGTCATCTGCGGCCGCTCGATCTACACCGGCGCGCTCGATTTCAGCTCGGCGCAGGCGCGCGCCGACGAGCTGCTCGGCCAATAGCGCAACCGACGGCGGCAAGCTCCCGCTGCGGACGATTCCCATGCTTGCCAAACGCATCATCCCGTGCCTGGACGTCACCGGCGGCCGCGTCGTCAAAGGCGTCAATTTCGTCGAGCTGCGCGACGCCGGCGACCCGGTGGAAATCGCCGCGCGCTACAACGAGCAGGGTGCCGACGAACTGACCTTTCTGGACATCACTGCCACCAGTGACGGCCGCGACCTGATCCTGCACATCATCGAGGCGGTGGCCGCGCAGGTGTTCATCCCGCTCACCGTGGGCGGTGGCGTGCGCAGCGTGGCCGACGTGCGCCGGTTGCTCAATGCCGGCGCCGACAAGGTGAGCTTCAACTCGGCGGCGGTGGCCGACCCGCAGGTCATTCGCGATGCCTCCGACAAGTACGGCGCGCAATGCATCGTCGTGGCCATCGACGCAAAGAAGCGCACGGACAGCGAAGGCCGTCCCCTGGCCGGCCATGGCGGCTGGGATGTCTACACGCACGGTGGGCGCCAGAACACCGGGCTGGACGCGGTGCAATGGGCCACGAAGATGGTCGAACTGGGTGCCGGCGAGATCCTGCTCACCAGCATGGACCGCGACGGCACGAAGATCGGCTTCGACCTCGAACTCACGCGCGCAGTCAGCGACGCGGTGCCTGTACCGGTGATCGCCTCCGGCGGCGTCGGCGCGCTGCAGCATCTGTCCGAAGGCATCCGCCTTGGCGGCGCCGACGCGGTGCTGGCCGCCAGCATCTTCCACTACGGCGAGTTCACCGTCGCCCAGGCCAAGGCGCTGATGGCGCACGACGGCATTCCGGTGCGCCTGTGAAGAAGGGGCCGCCGCACGAGGTGCGCATCATCGGCGGCCAGTGGAAGCGCAGCAAGCTGCCGGTGGCCGACAAGCCTGGCCTGCGGCCCACGCCCGACCGCGTGCGCGAGACGCTGTTCAACTGGCTCGGACAAGATCTGTCGGGCTGGCGCTGCCTGGACGCGTTTGCCGGCAGCGGCGCACTCGGTTTCGAGGCCGCGTCACGTGGCGCTGCCGAGGTGGTGCTGGTGGAGCGTGACGCCGAACTTGCGGCCAGCCTGCAGGCGACGAAGCAGCGCCTGAAGGCCGATGCGCTGCGCGTCGAGCGTGCCGATGCCATCGCCTGGTTGGCGCGCGCCCAGGCGGGAAGCTTCGACCTGGTACTCATCGACCCGCCCTTCGACAGCCTGCTCGTGGCACAGGCTCTGCCGTTGGCCACGCGGCTGCTGCCTGCGCACGGTTTGATCTATCTCGAATCGCGCCTGGCATTGCCGGCACCGCCTGAAGGCTGGGCGCTGCACCGGCAGGGTCGCGCCGGAGCGGTTCACTTTCATCTGCTTCGGCGTGCGAGCGACGGCTACACTCCCGGCCAAGGCGGCCCCAGCGTGCCCAGGAGCAACGAGCCTTGACCACCGTCACACCGCTGACTGCTGTTTATCCCGGCACCTTCGACCCGATGACGCTCGGCCACGAGGACCTGATGCGTCGTGCGGCACACCTTTTCGACCGCTTGATCCTGGCGGTGGCGGTCGGTCACCACAAGCGGACCATGTTCACCATCGCCGAGCGGCTGGACATGGCCGCCGAGATCGCCTCGCCCTACCCGAACGTCGAGGTTCTCCCTTTTCGCGGCCTGCTGCGCGACTTTGTCGTCGGCCACGACGGCGACGTGGTGGTGCGTGGCCTGCGCGCGATGAGCGACTTCGACTACGAGTTCCAGATGGCCGGCATGAACCGCCAGTTGATGCCCCATGTGGAGACCCTTTTCCTCACGCCCTCTGACCAGTTCCAGTTCATCAGCGGCACCTTCGTGCGCGAGATTGCCACCTTGGGCGGTGATGTTTCCAAGTTCGTGGCACCCTCGGTGCTCAAGCGCCTGAAGGAGCGGGTGAGCCAGTCCGAAGCCTGACGGAGGGCGCGACCCCGATCCAAGGCGAGCACCCATGGCCCTGCTGATCACGGACACGCGAGGTGGATGCAGGCGAGGCATGCCTCGCCCCGCCGAACGCGGCCTGCGCATGCAGGCGCTGGCCGTATTCGTTCGGGACCAGGAGGGCCCATGGCCCTGCTGATCACGGACGAATGCATCAACTGCGATGTGTGCGAGCCCGAATGCCCCAACGAGGCCATCTCGATGGGCCCGGAGATCTACCAGATCGACCCGCACAAGTGCACCGAGTGCGTCGGGCATTTCGCTGAGCCGCAGTGCGTGCAGGTCTGCCCGGTGAACTGTATTCCGCTCAACCCGGCGTTTGCCGAGAGTCAGGAGCAGTTGTGGGCCAAGTACCGCCGGTTGACACAGCTCGCTCAAGCCGCGCCCGCGTCGGCAGGTGGCCTGCCGCAGCGCTGAGCTACTTCGACGCCGAGGGTGGTGCCGGCACGCGCATCGGCGGGCTCATGTTGGGGTCGGCTGGCGGCAACTTGCCCTTGGCCTTGCGCGCCGGTGCCGAGGCCCCCTCGACGGCGGGCGCCGACATCTTGATGCCTGCGGCCGACTGGTTCTTCGCTGCGGCCTCGCGCTGCCGGCGTTCGTCGGCCAGCTTCTGCGCCTGCTGGGCGTCGCGCGCCGCCACCTCGCCGGCCGCCTTCTGCTGGCTGACCGAGCGCGAGTCTTCGGTCGTCACTGCCCGGCCGTCGGCGCAGGGCGTCTGCGAATAGACCCGTCCGTCCGGCCCGCAGCGGTAGACGGTCTGCGGCGGAGCGGCCGCCACATGACCAGTCAGCGCAAGAAGCCAGGCTGCGGCCAGGCGGCAGGTTGATGGGGCGGGCAGGCTCATTGGTCTTTTCCATCCGCGGGCATCGCAGTCGCAGCGACGATCGGCCTTGGCGGTTTCGGGCGTGGCGGTTTGGCGTGGACGGCCATCATCGCGCGTTCCATCTCGCCGTCGAGCAACAGGCCAAGCGCATCGACCGAACGTGTGATGCTCTGCTCGATTTGTTCGCGTTGTTCCGGCGCAGGCTTGCGCAGCACGTAGTCGATGACCTCGGCCTTGACACCGGGGTGCCCGATGCCCAGGCGCAGACGCCAGTAGTCGGGCGAACCCAGCTGGGCATGAATGTCCTTCAGCCCATTGTGTCCCGCATGCCCTCCGCCCAGCTTGAGCTTCGCTTGCCCGGGCATCAGGTCCAGTTCGTCGTGCACCACCAGGATCTCCGCCGGCGCAATCTTGAAGAAGCGGGCCAGCGCCGCCACCGACTTGCCCGACAGGTTCATGTAGGTCATCGGCTGCAGCAGCCACACGGGGCCCTGCGGGGTATTGGCGCGCGCCGCCAGGCCGAAGTAGCTGCGCTGCGGCGATAGCGTCACGCCCAGCTTGCGCGCGGCCGCATCGATCCACCAGAAACCCGCGTTGTGCCGCGTGGCCGCGTATTCGGCGCCTGGGTTGCCCAGGCCGACCAGCAGGCGAATCATGCGCGGTCCAATGTGGATTCGGAGCGGATGCTGGGGGCGGATTCTACGTTCGGGCGATGTGGCCGACACCCGACTCCACGGGGGCAGGCTTGCATGAAAAAGCCCCGCCGCAGCGGGGCTGGGTGCGCAGCGGTCGCGCAGGCCTATTTCTTGTTCTGCTTTTCCGTCTTCTTGGCCTTGACCGGCGCGGCGGGCGCGGCCACCACCACGGTCGGTGCAGCCACTTCCTCTTCGATGCGCGGCGGGTTGGCCGAGACGATCACCGGGTTCAAGGTGCCGTGTTTGACGACCTTGATGCCTTCGGGCAGTTTCAGATCGCCGGCGTGGATCGACTGTCCCTTGATCAAGTGACCGAGGTCGATGGTGATGAATTCGGGCAGCTGCGAGGCCAGGCATTCGACCTCGATATCGGTCATCACGTGATTGACCAGGCACTTGTCAGTCTTCACCGCCACCGAGTTCTCTTCGTTCACGAAATGCAACGGCACCTTCTTGTGCAGCCGGGTGGTTTCATCCACGCGCTGGAAGTCGATGTGCAGGATGATCTGCTTCCACGGATGCATCTGGTAGTCGCGCAGCAGCACCTTCTGTGTGTTGCCCGACAGTTCCATCTCGAGGATCGAGGAATGGAAGGCCTCCTTCTTCAGTGCGAAGAACAGCGCGTTGTGGTCCAGCTCGATCATGGCCGGGGTGCCGGCACCATAGACGATGCCGGGTACCTTGTTCGCGCTGCGCAGGCGGCGGCTCGCTCCGGTCCCCTGCTGCGTGCGCTCGAATGCGACGAATTTCATGTTTCACTCCAAATGGAAGTCACCCGCGACCAGGTGACCTAGAAAAAGGGCCGAAGGCCCCAACGAAAAGGGCTCCCGCAAGGGGGGCCCGCTCTGCCTCAGAAATTACTGTTCTGCTCGGCGAACAACGAGGTCACCGATTCGCCATCGCTGATGCGCCGGATGGTCTCAGCAAACAGGAAGGCCACCGACAACTGGCGGATGTTCTTGCAGGCCCTGGCCTCGTCGCTCAGCGGAATGGTGTTGCTGATGACCACCTCGTCGATCTGCGAGCCCTTGATACGTTCGATCGCCGGGCCGGAAAACACCGGGTGTGTGCAGTAGGCGAATACCCGTTGCGCGCCACGCTGCTTGAGCACATCGGCAGCGGCCACCAGCGTGCCGGCGGTGTCGATCATGTCGTCCATGATCACGCAATGGCGTCCATCGATCTCGCCGATGACGTGCATCACTTCGGATTCATTGGGGTTGGAGCGCCGCTTGTCGATGATCGCCAGGTCGCAACCGAGTTGCTTGGCCAACGCACGCGCACGCACCACGCCGCCGACATCGGGCGATATCACCACCAGATTGGAGTAATTCTTGCTCTTCAGGTCGGACAGCAGCACCGGCGAGGCGTAGATGTTGTCCACCGGAATGTCGAAGAAGCCCTGGATCTGGTCGGCGTGCAGGTCCATCGTCAACAGCCGCTCGACACCCACGGTCTGCAGCATGTTGGCCACCACCTTGGCGCTGATCGGCACCCGCGTCGAGCGCGGCCGGCGATCCTGGCGCGCGTAGCCGAAGTAGGGCATCACCGCGGTGATGCGTCGCGCGCTGGCACGCTTGAGCGCATCCACCAGGATGCACAGCTCCATCAGGTTCTCGTTGGTCGGTGCACAGGTGGGCTGGACCACGAAAATGTCACGCGCACGCACGTTCTGCTGCACCTCGATGCGCACTTCGCCGTCGGAGAAGCGGCCGACCAATGCCTTGCCCAGTTCGACACCCAGCTGCGCGGCGATCTCGCGTGCCAGCGCAGGGTTGGCATTGCCGGTGAAGAGCACGGTATTGAACAGCACGGGGTCTCTTTCGTCGCGGTAGGCAGCGCCCGGCGTCGCTCAACGGCCGGATGTCAGAGGATGGATTTGGCAGGGGAGGAAGGACTCGAACCCTCGCATGTCGGAATCAAAATCCGATGCCTTGACCAACTTGGCGACTCCCCTACACAGGACGCGGCTCGCGCCACCCCCTTGGAACCGGTCTCAGTCGGCCCAACCCAGCAACGGGTGTTGATCCAGACTGCGGCACATCCGAGCAACCCAGCCCGCGGGAAGATCGTCCCCAGGCCATGTCGCCAAATGTTGTTCGTTCGTGCCGACCCTTGCAAACACCGCGCTTCCCGAGCCTGACATGCGGCTGTTGCCGAAGCGTGCCTCCAGCCACCGAGCCACCGCCTGCACTTCCGGAAAGCGCTTCTGCGCCACCGGCTGCAAGTCGTTGCGGCCGAACCCGATGCCGAATCCGCTGTCACGCCAGGACGGTTGCACCGTGCCCGCAAAAGAGCCCGAAAGTATAACAGCTTCGGTATTGCGGACGAGATCCGGGCTGGCGAAGATCTCCGCCGTGGCGATGGAGACGGCCGGCTTGACAACGGCATAGTGCTGCGGCGGCAATTGCAGGGGCGTCAGCTGCTCGCCGACGCCTTCGACGAAGGCGTTGCGCCCGCCGATGAAAAAGGGCACATCGGCACCCAGCGTCGTGCCCAACGCCAGCAATCGCCCGCGTGGCCAGTGCAGGCCCCACAGCCGGTTCAGCGCCAGCAGGGTGGTGGCCGCATCCGAGCTCCCGCCTCCCAGGCCAGCACCCCAGGGCACACGCTTGAGGATCGAGATCTCTGCGCCAAGCCCGGTACCGGACCGCTCTTTCAGGGCACGTGCGGCGCGCAGGCAAAGGTCCTCCGCGGGCAATGGCAGGCCCAGGTCGTGGCGCACCAGCACGCCATCGTCACGTCGCTCGAAATGCAGACGGTCGCACCAATCGATGAGCACGAACACCGATTGCAGCAGGTGATAACCGTCGGGGCGCCGCGCCACCACATGCAGGAACAGGTTCAGCTTGGCCGGCGCCGGCAGGTCGAACAGCGCCCGCAGCGTCATGGTGTGCTGTCCAGTTGCGCGCGCAGCCGCACAGCGGGCGGACCGGGGCGCCAGGCCAGCAGTTGTCCGCTGTCGAAACGTGCCAGATCGACGGACCATCCCAGCTGCACGAAGCCGGTCCCGGGCACCATCGGGCGGGCCGGCTCGCCCGCACCGGGCCATGGGCGCCCATGCAGCCAGTCGGGCAAGGCGCGCAGCGGCAAGGATTCGCCGAAGACGGCGCGCGACAAGCCGTCCAGGTCGGCAAACTGCGATTCGCCCTGCGGCGTCACCAGGCGTGCCTCGTCCGGCCCCCAGGAAGCGGCGGCCAGTGTCGTGCCGAACGGTGTGCTCAGGCGCAACTCGCCACGTTCGGCGCCGCCGCGCAGGTCGAAAGCGGCACTGACCGATTGCGCCGGCCGGCCCAGGTGGGCCTCGACCAGCAGCCACAGGCGGCCTGACAGCTGGTCCGCGCCCGGCGCCGCCGGCGGCGCCGTGGCACAGCCGATCAACACGAGCGTTGCCGCCAGCGTGGCCAGGCGCAGCACTACTCGGCCTTCAGCCGGATCAGGGTCTCGCGCAGCACGTCATTGCCGGTATCGCGACTGCGCGCCTCGGCCCAGATGCGGCGCGCCTCGTCCTGCCGGCCCAGGGACCACAGCACTTCGCCCAGGTGCGCGCCGATCTCCGCATCCGGCCGGGTGCTGTAGGCCGAGCGCAGCAGGCGCAGCGCTTCCTCGTGGCTGCCAAGCCGGAACTCGACCCAGCCCAGGCTGTCGGTGATGAATGGGTCACCCGGCGAGAGCTGTAGCGCGCGCTGGATCAGCTCCTTCGCCTCGGCAAGCCGCAGGTTGCGTTCAGCCAGCGAGTAGCCCAGCGCGTTGTAGGCATGGGCATGCTCGGGCTTCAGCACCATGACCTGGCGCAGCAGCTTTTCCATCGTCTCGAGCTGGGCGATCTTCTCGGCCATCATGGCCTGCTCGTAGAGCAGGTCGGCATCGTCGGGGAAGCGTTGGGCAGCGCCGGCGAGCACGTCATACGCCTCCTGCCACTGCTTCACGTCGCGCAGTACCTGGGCTTCGGCGATGAGCTTCGCACGCGCGTCGCCCGGGTTGCGTTCGGGTGCGCGCCGCACGAGTTCCCGTGCCTGCGGCACCTTGCCTTGCCGCGCCAGAAGCGAGGCACGCCGGGTCTGCACCTCCAACGCCCGCTGCGGGTTGTCCACGCGCTCCAGCCAGGCCTCGGCGGCGGCGAAGTCGCCGCGCTGCTCGGCCGCCTGGGCCAGCAGCAACCAGGCTTGCGTCAAGCCCTGGTCCGATGCGCCGCCGGTGCTGGTCTCGTCATCGTCTTCGTTGGCCGGCGCGGCCTGGGGCTGCCCCGCATGCGCCTGGGCCTGGACCAACTGCACGAAGCGTTGCAGCGATTGCTCCGCCGCCTGCGGCTGCCGCAACTCGACCTGCAGCGCGCCCAGCGTCAGCCAGGGCGGGGCCAGGTCGGGCTGTTGGCGGGTGACGGCTTCGAGCTGGGCCATCGCATCGGCATAACGCTGTGCATTGACCAATGCGGCGGCATAGGCGCGCCGTATGCCGAGGTCGGCGCCCGGTGTCTTCAGGTAGGCCGTGACGATGGCCTCTGCTTCGGGCCGCTTGGGCATCAGCTCCAGCGCCAGCAGCACCGGCCCTGCGGCCATGGGGTCTTCGGCTTGGGCCTGACGCAACAGCTTCAGCGCACGATCGGCATCGCCCGCGGACAGCCAGCCGTGACCCATCGCCACCTGCGCAGCGGTGCGCGTCGTGGCATCGGCGGTGTAGGGTTCCAGCACCTCGGCCAGCAAGACCGCCGTCTGGCGCTTGTCCGGCGCCCGTTGCAGGAAGCGTGGCAACGAGGCGATGACGCCAGCACGTTGCGCCGGCGGCGTGGTGCCGATCAGCGCACGCATCGGCTCCGGCAGATCGTTCGGTCGGTTCAGCGACAGCAGGATCTGCAGTTGCAGGCGGATCGCCTCCAGCGACTCGGGGTGTGCACTGCGCCAGGCGCGCGTGGCCGCCAGCGCCTGCTCGCCGGCCCGCGCCTCCAGCGCGATCTCGGTGGCGCGGCGAAACAATTGCTCGTCGCGCGTGCGCCGCGCGGCGTCGAGCATGATCTGGTAGGCATTGCCGGCCTGCCCGCTGCTGAGTTCGATTTCGCCGATCAGCAACTGGTAGAACAGAGGTGCATCGATGCCGGAGTTGTTGACCGCGGGCGCTGGCTTGTCCTGCACCACGTCGGCGGGCAGGGTCCTTTGGGCAAGCGCGGCCTGAAGAAAAAGCACAAGGGCCGCGGCGGCGGCCCAGTGGCATGCGGCGCAGTGCCGCAGGCTCGACACGGTCATCAAGGCTCCACGAGATTGAACTTCATTCTCACATAATGGCCTCATGCCGGAGCTGCCCGAGGTTGAGGTGACGAGGCGCAGCATCGCCTCTCGGCTGCGCGGTGCGCGCGTGCTCTCGGTACGCTGCGGCAAACCCTTGCGCTGGCCCCTGGGCTGCGCGCCGGAGGCGCTGGTGGGCTCGCATCTGGGGGAGGTCAGTCGGCGCGGCAAGTACCTGTGGCTGCCGATGCAACGGGATGGCGCGCACGCACCAGCCGGACAGGACGGCGGGCTGCTGCTGCACCTGGGCATGTCCGGCTCGCTGGCGCTGTACGATGCCGCGGACGCGCCGGGACCGCACGCGCATTTCGATCTCGGCACCACCCAGGGCACCCTGCGCCTGACCGACCCGCGCCGCTTCGGTGCGGTGCTTTGGTCGGCCGGCATCGACGTCGATCCTGCCGCGACATTGCTGTCCAGGCTGGGTGCCGAGCCCTTCGATCCGGCATTGACGCCGCAGGCACTGCATGCTGCGCTCCACCGGCGCAAAGTGGCCGTCAAGTCCGTGCTGCTCGGCGGGCAGGTGGTGGTCGGCGCCGGCAACATCTATGCGTGCGAAGCGCTGTTTCGCGCCGGCATCGACCCGCGCACGCGCTGCGACCGGCTCAGCCGGCCGCGTTGCGAACGCCTGCTGGCGGCATTGCGCCAGACCCTGTCGCGTGCGCTCGAGCTTGGCGGATCGACGCTGCGAGACTTCAGCGACGCGCATGGCGTGGCCGGCGAGTTCCAGGCCGAGGCGCTGGTGTACGGCCGCGAGGGCCAGCGCTGCCTGCGCTGCGGTTCGACGGTGCGCCGCGTCGCGCAGGCGCAGCGCTCCACCTACTTCTGTCCGCACTGCCAGCGCCGGTAGCCCGCCGCGCGGGGCTCGGCACATGCGCCGCAGGCCGAGTACGTCTGCGCTTGTCCGACTGCGCAAAGCTGCACGAAGCTTCTTGTCAGCAGATGTGTCGCTGCCGATTTGCGCGCAAGGGCCTGCGCTAGCATGCCCGCAACGGCCTCGCAGGCCAACGCCCTTGACCATGACGAACACCCTGGCCCACCAACTCGACGCGCTTTCGGCATGGCGGCGCACGCTCGAGCGCCGGGTGCGCGGCATCGCTGACTACCTGGCCGAACACGAGTTGCTCGATGCGTCGGACCGGTCGGCGCTAAGTGCATTGAACCGCAAGCTCGCCGCAGACAAGCTGGTGCTGGCCTGCGTGGCCGAAGTCTCGCGCGGCAAGTCCGAGCTGCTGAATGCCATCTTCTTTGCCGACACCGGGCGGCGTGTACTGCCGGCCACGCCGGGGCGCACCACCATGTGCCCGGTCGAGCTGCAGTACCACGCCGGGCAGCCCGCCGAACTGGCGCTGCTGCCCATCGACACGCGCCTGGACGCCCAGACACTGGCCGAGTTGCGCACGCAGCCCGAGGCCTGGCAACGACTCGGCCTGGACGCACGCAACCCCGATGGCCTCGCCGAAGCGCTGACCCTGGTCACGCAGACGCGGCGTGTCAGCACCGTTACCGCCGCGTCGCTGGGCTTCTGGAGCGACAGCCATCCGCAGGACAACCCACCGCGGCTGGCCGACGGCAGCGTCGAGGTGCCGGCGTGGCGCCATGCGCTGATCAACTACCCGCATCCGCTGCTCGAGCGTGGGCTGGTGGTGATCGACACGCCAGGCCTGAACGCCATCGGTGCCGAGCCGGAGCTGACGCTCGGTCTGCTGCCGGCGGCGCATGCCATCGTCTTTCTGCTGGCGGCCGACACCGGTGTGTCCCGCTCCGACCTGTCGATCTGGTGCGATCACCTGGCCGGCGATGCGCTCGAGCGTTTTGTCGTGTTGAACAAGATCGACACCCTGATCGATCCGCTGTCGACGCCGGCTGCACTGGACGCGCAGCTCGACACACATCGACGCAAGATTGCGCAGACGCTGGAGATGCCGGCCGGGCGCGTGTTTGCGTTGTCGGCGCGTGATGCGCTGACCGCGCGCGTGAACGGCGATGCCGCGGCGCTGGCGCGCAGCGGCCTGCCGGCACTGGAATCGGCGCTGGCCACAGAGCTGCTGCCGCGACAGCGCGAACTGCTGGCGCGCGCCACCGTGCTCGCGCTGCAGCGTCTGCGCCATGGCGCCTCGCGGCGCCTGGGCGAGCGGCGGCGCCACAACGCCGAGCAGATGCTCGAACTGCGCGGCTTGCGCGGCAAGAGCGGTGCCAAGGTGCGCTCGATGATGCAGCGCCTGGATGCGGAAATGGGCGATTTCGAGCGCTGCACCGCGCGACTGTCGGCGCTGCGCGCGGTGCACCAGCGCCAGTTGCAGAAGGCCATGACCGCGCTTTCTAGCGATGTGTTGCGCGCGGAAGTGGCGGCTATGCGCACGGCCTTCGGCGCGACGCCGCTGAACCTGGGCGCACGCAAGGCCTTCGCGCTGCTGTGCGAACGCCTGCGTGCGGCTTTGACGAGCGCGCGCAACCAGTCCGAAGAGATCGAACAGATGCTCGGCGCCAGCTACCAGCAGCTGAACGCCGAGTTCGGTTTCGCCTTCACGCTGGCCAGTGCGCCGCAGCTCGATCGCTTCGTCGAGGACCTGAACCTGATCGAACGCAGCTACGGGCGCTACCTCGGGCCGTCGCAGGCCTGGCGGCTGTCGAGCGCCGGTTTCATGGAACAGTTCCAGCGCATGCTGGTGTCCAAGTTGCGCGTGGTCTTCGAAAGCGCGGCCGGCGAGATCGAGCTGTGGAGCAAGGCCGCCTCGTCGCAGATCGATCTGCAACTGCGCGAACGGCGGCGTGCCTTCGCGCATAGGCACGAGGCCTTGCAGCGTATCCAGGTGGCCTCGGGCGAGTTGGAGCAGCGCATCGCCGAGGTTGAGTTGCAGGACAAGCGCCTGGCCGGGCTGCAATGGCGCCTCGACTCGATGGTCGAGCAGGCCCGCGTCCTGGCGCAGGACGCGCCGGCCCGCGGCACTGACGGTGCAGCGGCGGCCGACGAACCGGGCACGCAATTGCGCAGCGGCTGATGCCCGGTCGCAGGGGCATCGCGCAGCGCGTGATCGGCTGGCGCCGGCGATTCGGTCGCCAGGGTCTGCCCTGGCAGGACACGCGCGATCCCTACCGCGTGTGGTTGTCCGAGATCATGCTGCAGCAGACGCAGGTGGCCACGGTACGGGACTACTACGCGCGCTTCCTCGAACGCTTCCCGGATTTGGGCTCGCTGGCGGCCGCACCGCTGGACGACGTGCTGGCCCTGTGGAGCGGCCTGGGCTACTACAGCCGCGCACGAAACCTGCACCGCTGCGCGCAGGTGGTGCAACGTGAACATGCCGGCGCCTTCCCTGACAACAGCGAGGCGCTGGCGCAGCTGCCGGGCATCGGCCGCTCCACCGCCGCGGCAATTGCCGCCTTCTGCTTCGGCGAGCGCGTGGCCATCCTCGACGGCAACGTCAAGCGCGTGCTCGGCCGTGCGCTCGGCTTCGCCGGCGACCTGTCGCTCGCAGCGCGCGAACGCGAGCTGTGGCAGGCGGCGCAGGAGCTGGTGCCCGAGCGCGGCGTCGAGCAATACACCCAGGGCCTGATGGACCTGGGCGCCACGTTGTGCAGCGCGCGCAACCCGGCCTGCGAGCGCTGCCCGCTGGCCGCGCTTTGCGTGGCCCACCGCGAAGGCCGGCCCGAGGCCTACCCGGTGAAGACGCGCCGGCTGCAACGCGGCGCGCGCGCGCACGCGCTGCTGTGGTTGGCGCAGGGCAATCGACTGTGGCTGGCGCAGCGCCCGCCAAAGGGAGTGTGGGCGGGGCTGTGGAGCCTGCCGGAATTCGATGCGCTCGACAGGCTGCAGCATCTGCTGCAGGGCTGGCCAGGCCACGGCAAGACGCTGCCGACGATCGAACACGCGCTGACGCATTTCGACTGGACGCTGCAGCCGCTGCACTGGCAGCTGCCGGTGCGCCTGTCCGCCAAGCGCCTGGCCGAACTGACATCGCTGCTGCCACCGGGGCGCTGGGTCGGCGTGGACCAGGCGCTGCAGATGGGGCTGCCGGCGCCGGTGCGCAAGCTGCTGGCGCGCTGAGCGGGCCTACTCGGCCACGACGCCTTTGCCGCGCAAATATTCGTGCACCAGCTGCAAGCGAACCTGCGGATCGTCCAGTTCCATCAGTTTCTGCTTGGCGCCCAGCGAGATCGGCAGGATCTCGCACCAGCGGTTGGCAACCCAGCCGGCATCGTCCAGCCGATGCGGCTGATGGAAGGGTTCGGCACCCTGCGCCTTGAGCGTGGCGATGGCATTGGCCAGCGCCTGCACCGTGGGCTGGTGCTGCGCGCTGGGCGGCAGCGTCGGGTCGTCGGTCAGCAGCGCCGCATTGCCCACCCACAGCCCGTCGGCCTGTTGCGCGGCGGCGCCGGCCAGGCGGAAGCGCCGCGTGCCGGTGCAACGTGCAAGCAATACGCCGGGCTGCTCGCTGTCCACATCGTCCAGCCGGGCCAGCACGCCGGCGCTCTCGAAGCGCACTGCCGTGCTCTTGCCGGAGCGCACCTCGCCGCCCTGCAGCAGGCACACCACGCCGAAAGGCTGCTGCCGGCGCAGGCAATCGGCCACCAGGTCCAGATAGCGCGCCTCGAACACCTTCAGCGCCAGCAGCCCTCCCGGGAACAGCACCGAGCGCAGCGGGAACAGCGGCAAGGCGGCGAGAGGGTCGGCGGCGGTCATCATCGGCGTGTTCGCCGCGGTAGCGGCCGCGTCATTCGTGCGCATCGAGCTCGCGGTGGCGCACCAGCGTGGCGCCGCGGCCGGCAAAACGGCGCGCCAGGCTTTCGCTGAAGTACACCGAGCGGTGCTGCCCGCCAGTGCAGCCGATGGCCACCGTGAGGTAGCTGCGCTGGTCGTCCTCGAAGGCGCCGATCCAGCGACGCAGGAAGGCTTCGATCTGCGCCAGCATCTCCAGCGCGTCGGGCTGCGCCTCCAGGTAGGCGGCCACCGGCGCGTCGCGGCCGGTCAGCGGCCGCAATTCGCGGATGTAATGCGGGTTGGGCAGCACACGCACGTCGAACACATAGTCCGCATCCAACGGCACGCCGTACTTGAAGGCGAAGGACTCGAATACCAGCGTCAGTGCCGTGCCGCGCGCGTCCACCAGGTTGCGCACCCACACGCGCAATTGCGCCGGGCGCAGCTGGCTGGTGTCGATGACGGTGGACACTTCGCGCAGCGCGGCGAGCAGCTCACGTTCCAGCTCGATGGCGTCGGTCAACACGCGTGAGGCATCACTACCGGCGGCAGCGGCCGACAGCGGGTGCGGCCGTCGCGTCTCGGAGAAGCGCCGCAGCAGAGCGTCGGTGCTGGCATCGAGGAACAGCGAGCGGATGTGCACGCCCTCCTTTTGCAGCTCCAGGATCAGCGGCACCAGATGTGGCAACGAGGTGGCATTGCGCACGTCCACCGCCACCGCCACGCGGTGCGTGAAACGCCCATGCTCCAGGCGGATGAACTCGCGCAGCATCTCCGGCGGCAGGTTGTCCACGCAGAAGAAGCCGGCGTCCTCCAGCGCGTGCAGCGCCACGGACTTGCCCGAACCGGAAATGCCTGTGATGAGCACGACCTCGCGCCGGTCCTCCAGTGTGCCTCTTGGCGTGCCGTCGCCGGCGGTGCGCGGCACGGCGCGCCTTTCCGGCCGCTGTTCGGCGTTCATCGCTGCTTGTGCGCACCGCGCGCGGACTTGCGGTTGCCCGGCCAGTCCGCGTCGGCGGCGCCACCGAGCATGGCCTCGGCATGGGCGCGGCTGGTGTCGGCCAGCCGCCCACCGCCGAGCATGCGCGCCACTTCGGTGACGCGGGCCTCGCCAGACACCGGCTGTACGTCGCTGATGGTGGCCTTGCCCTGCAATGCCTTCGAGACCACGAAGTGGTGGTCGGCACAAGCCGCCACCTGCGCCAGGTGCGTGACGGCCAGCACCTGGCTGCTGCCGCCCAGCAGCTTCATCAAACGGCCCACCTGGTAGGCCACGCTGCCGCCGACGCCGGCGTCGATCTCGTCGAAGATCAGCGTCGGCGTTGCCGCGCCCTGCGCCGTGCCGGCGCGGCAAGTGGTCACCGCGATGGCTAGCGCCAGCCGCGAAAGTTCGCCTCCCGACGCCACCTTGGCCAGCGGCCGCGGGCTGCTGCCGGCATGGCCGGCGACCAGGAACTCGGCGCTCTCCAGTCCGAAGGCCTGCGGCACCTCGGTGGGCGTCAGCGCCACCTCGAAGCGTCCGCCGTCCATGCCCAACTGCTGCATCGCCTGCGTCACCGCAACCGACAGCCTGGGCGCCGCGGTGCGGCGCAGCTTGCCCACGCGAAGGGCCTCCGCGCGCCATGTCGCCTGGGCTTGATCCTGCGCGGCCTGCAGCGCAGCCAGGTCGTTGGCGGCATCGACGGCCTTCAGTTCCTGCTTCCAGCCGGCCAGCAGCGCTGGCAGCTCGGCCGGCGGACGCCGATAGCGCCGCGCCAGCGACAACCAGCTCGACAGCCGCGCGTCCAACTCGGCCAGGCGCGCCGGGTCGGGCTCGCTGCGGCCCAGGTAGGCATGCAGGCTGTGCGCCGCGTCCTGCATCTGCGCCTGCGCGCCTTGCAGCTCCTCGAGCACTGCGCCCAGGCTGGCGTCGTAGCGTGTCAGCTCCTCCAGCGCATCGATGGCCTGACCGGCCAGCGCCTCGGCCGCCGGCTCGCCGTCGGCCAGCGCCGCCAGCGCGGCGCGCACGCCGTCCAGAAGCGACTGCGCATGCGCCAGGCGCTGGTGCTCGGCGTTCAGCTCCGCCCACTCGTCGCCGCCGGGCGCGAGCTTGTCGACCTCGCCGATCTGCCAAGCCAAGCGCTCGCGCTCGCGTTCCAGCGTCTCGCCACGCGCGCGCGCATCGGCCAGCGCCGCTTCGGCCGCCTTCCAGGCCTGCCAGAGCGAGGCAAGTGCCGTGGTGTCGGCGCCAGCCTGCTCGTCGAGCAGCGCACGCACCGCGGCCGGCCGGGTCAGGCTCTGCCAGGCATGCTGACCGTGGATGTCGACCAGTTGCTCGCCGGCCTCGCGCAACTGGCCCACGGTGGCCGGGCTGCCGTTGACCCAGGCGCGGCTCTTGCCCTGGGCGTCGAGGCTGCGGCGCAGCAGCAGCGTGTCACCGGCGGTGTCGAAGCCTGCCTCATCCAGCCAGCCGACCAGTGCCGGCGGCGTGTCGAACTCAGCCGTGACGTCGGCGCGTGCGCAGCTCTCGCGCACCATGCCGGCATCCCCACGCCCACCGAGGGCCAGTTGCAGTGCGTCGATGAGGATCGACTTGCCCGCGCCGGTTTCGCCGGTGAGCACTGAGAAGCCGGCATCCAGCTCCACCTCGAGCCGGCTGACGATGATCACGTCGCGAAGGGTCAGGCGGCGCAGCATGACGGGCTAGACCACGCCTTCGTGCCAGCGCAATTTGCGGCGAAGGGTGGCGTAGTAGCTCCAGCCGCGCGGGTGCAGGAAGCGCACCTTGTGTGCCGAACGCCGCACGCGCACCTGGTCGCCGTGCAGCAGGCTGGCCAGGCTTTGCATGTCGAAGTTGGCCGAGGCATCGCGCGCAGCCACCACCTCGATGCGGATCTCGGCGTGGTCGGGCAGCACGATCGGCCGGTTCGACAGCGTGTGCGACGCGATCGGCACCAGCAGCAGCCCGCTGATACCTGGGTGCATGATCGGTCCGCCTGCCGACAATGCATAGGCCGTGCTGCCGGTGGGTGACGCGACGATCAGCCCGTCGGCGCGCAGATTGGCGACGAACTCGTCGCCGATGTCGATGCGCAACTCGACCATGCTGGCGGTGGCGCCGCGGCTGACCACCACCTCGTTCATCGACAGGCCGTCGAAGATCTTCTCGCCGTCGCGCCACACACCGCCTTCGATCATGGCGCGGTGCTCCTCCTCGTAGTCGCCGGCGACCATGCTTTCAAGGGTCTCGCGGAAGTTCGCCACCGGCACGTCGGTGATGAAACCCAGCCGCCCCTGGTTGATGCCCACCAACGGCAGGTTGTGGCGCGCCAGCTCGCGCGCGATACCGAGCATGGTGCCGTCGCCGCCGACCACCACCGCCAAGTCGCAGCGCAGTCCCATCTCCGACGGTGACAGGCCTTCGTAGTCGGTGACGCCGGTGTTCAGCGCGGTGGCCGCGTCGAACGACACCTCCAGCCCCAGCCGGACCAGGAACTGGGCAATTTCCTCCAGCAGCGGCCGGATCCCATGGGCCTGGTACTTGCCCACGATGGCGGCGTGACGAAAGCGCGTCGGCATGCGAACCATTACACCATAGGGTCCATACGCCACGGACCGGCGCGGGCCATGTCCGTACAATGAAATCCATGTTGGACGAGCGCGCGAAAACCCTGCTCAAGTCCCTGGTCGAACGCTACATCGCCGACGGCCAGCCGGTAGGTTCGCGCACGTTGTCGCGCGCCTCGGGGCTGGAGCTTTCGCCGGCCACCATTCGCAACGTCATGGCCGATCTGGAAGAGAT